>CBDDQX010000003.1:0-1202302 GCA_965232885.1 Dehalococcoidia bacterium
CCATCAGCGCCGTCCGCGCCTGCCGGACCCTGCGGGCCGCGCGCGCGCCGTCTGCGCCGTCGGAACCGTCAGCCCCCGCCGGGCCGGCCGGGCCCTGCGGGGCCGCGCGGGGCCGACTATTGGGGCCGGGCCGCGGGGTGCCGTCGGAACGCACCACCGAGTCGCCGATTTCCAGGTTCACCTCGGTGCGCGCTCCCTGCATCCACATGATGGATTCCTCCATCATCATCATCGAGCCGTCGTCCATCATCGTCGAGGGCTTGGCCTCCATGGGCTCTTCGTCGCCCACCATCACCTTGAACATGACATCCAGGCCGGCCAGCATGGCGTCGGCATCAGTGGTCAGCACGTAGTTGCCCATGGCATCAACCATGGCCATACCGATCTCGACCAGCTCAGTCATGGTCTCTTCGCCTTCCATAACTTCCTGCTCGACAAAGGCCATGACCGTGGTGCCTTCCGGCGGAGCCTCGCCGTCCACCACGACCATGCCGTAGAACTTCTGGGGTGGAACCTGTTGAGCAAACACCGACGCCAGCGGCATGGCCGCCAGCAACGCCAGCACACTCAACAAGGCCAGTAATCTGGTTTTGGTCATCGTTCCTCCTTGTCTCACCGTTGCGCTTCAGGGGCGGGCGGGAAGCCCGCCCCTGTGCTAGATAGCGTGTGTGCTGCTGACTGGGTTACTCCAGGGATACCAGGCTCCAACCAGCGATGAGGTTGTCGCCCTGGAATGTGGCGGCCTCCCTGAGTTCCACCCACACGATGTCCCCGCGGGAGACGCCGGGCAGGTCGTTCAGTTCAGCCGGGAGCGACGGGTCGTAGGCTGCCCACGACTGGTCGGCGTTGTTGTAGCGCCAGACCACCTTCAGGTTCTCGCCCAATACGTCGAACACCTCTTGCGGGGTAGAGACCACCGCAGTGGTTACCACCGTGAAGGTCTCGGTGACGCTGTTGTCAGAGCCGTCCTCGATCGTGATGGTATGGCTGCCTGCATCGAGGCGAGGCACCCGGACTTCGATCTCGAACTCGCCGTTCTTGTCCGTTTCGGGAGACGGCGTCGGCGTGGCATCCTTGCCGCCGAGCTTGACGTCCAAAGTAGAGAAGACCTCGAAGTTGCTGCCGGAGACGGTGATGAGGCTGCCAACCTGGGCTTCCTCGGGCACCGTTATCGCCGGGCCGGGGGGTCTTGTAGTTCCGCGGTGGCGTTGATGCCGGAGTGGCTGCGGCTCTCTACCTTGACATCGTTGGTTTCGTCTACGCCAGCATCGGACGGGATCTCCAGCCTGATGTGGAATTCGCCGCCGCTGTCGGCCCGGCCGACTTCCTCGACCTCATTGTTGTACATCACTTCGACGCGGCCGCCGGAGGTCAAAGCCGCTGCCGGTCACGCTGATGACGCTGCCAGGAACGCTCTCAGCAGGACTCAGCGTTATGGACGGTTCGGGAACGGTTATCGAGCCGACGCCCGACCCTGGCATCGTCTCCGGTGCCAACGGTCACTTTGACATCCAAATCACCGTCGCCGACTGTATCGGGAACTTCAACCGTGTAGGCAATCCTGCCGGCAGAGGTGGATTCGCGGTCATCCCGCTCAGGGAGTGTCGCCATCGCGTCCCCCGATCAGGATCTCGGACACGTTCGTATCCTCCTGGAAGCCGGAGCCGGTGATGGTTATCTGACTGCCAGGGACCACTGTGGATGGGGAAATATCCAGAGCGAGGGGCGTCTATGGTAACCGTGGCAGTTATCGAGTAGGTCTTGAGACCCCTGGGGTTACTGCCCGCAACCTTTACTTCCTGTTCGCCGGTGCGCGCGTTGCCCGGCACTGTTGCCGTGAATGTGTCCTTTTTGTCGTCGCCGACGTTAACGCTGTTGGACTGTGTCTCCATCGACGGAAATGCTCGTGGCTGGTATGCCGCCAAAAGTAACACGGTCTTTCGTGATCGTGCCGTAGTACCAGTCGGAAACCGAGATTTCCAGCGACTTGGACAGCTTGGCCGAGTCGGAGCCCAGCTTGATGGTGGGCTTGATTACCCAACATAGTCTGGCCGACCTCATCGTCGTTGGCGTCCCACAACCGACAGGATATTGACACCATCGTCGCTACCGCCATCCTTGTCCTTGGTTGCGTTAGCTAGGATATCGCTATCGGAAGTGTCTATGGCAATCTCGACCACCCCGTCAATCGGCCGTGCCGGAACCCAGCACCAAGCCGCGGCTCTTGCCATCCATGAGGTAGACGGTGGCCGTGCCGTCGCGCAGGCCCTTGGCGGTTACGGTGGCGTCCTCGCCGCGGGTCACGAAGGTGGGCTTGACCGAGACCGAGCTACTGATCGTCACGGTCATTTCGTGGGGATCATCGTCCATGTCGGACACCGTGATGGTCTTATCCCCGCCGGAGGTGGGGTTGGTCAGACCGGCGCCCTGCTTGAAGACGATGCTGTAGGAGCCTGTACCGATGTTGTACGGTTCAACTGAGTCTCCGACAGTAGTCGGCAGGGACAGTGTCACCGTGGAGCCACTGACCGATACGTCGGAAGGATTGGTGTTGCGATTAGTCTGGATTATGACATCCGAGTCTTCGATGGTGTCGGGTATCCCGAAACCTTCCAGGGTAACGGTGATATCGTCGCCACCGGGGATTTGCGTTCCAGCACCAGTGCTTATCTCGACGCGAACGTCGGCCCCGGGTGTCTCCGTGGAGATTTCAGCACCCTGTAGTCTGAAAGTGGCGCCCACGGCGGCGAACTCGCCCTGCTTGACGATGATCGCACTAGAAACCGTGCCCACCGTATCCGGGTTGGTGAGGTCGGTGATGGTTACAGTTACCTCGCCCATCCCAACGTTATCACCAGAAGCGGCCTTCGAGATGTAGAAGGCGTTGGTTCCGGGAGCCCTCGTTGCCGTGCTGACAGTCTGGGCAACGTCGTCTTCATCATCCTGCATCACAGTAATGTTGCCCGTTGAGAAGCCGCCAAAGTCGTCATGCAGGTCGACCAAGATCTTGGTGTCGTCGTCGACCGCAACGACCGACTCGAACCTCAAGGTCATGGTGACGTCTTCAGCCTTAGCATCAGCGGGGTAAAGGGTGCTTCTCTTACCTGCTTCTGGACGAGCTAGGCTGATTTGGTTTCTGTCGGTGAAGTAGATCGTCTCTGTGATATCAGGGTCGACTGAGCCCTGTTTGAACGTTATAGGAACGGCCATCGAATTGTCTGGGTTTGCCAGACCTCCCGTGCGGGGGGCAGATGCAGTCGCACCAGCGACAGTACCTATCTTGATTTCGAACTCATCGTCGGTCGAAATCGATGCCGCAGATACCGTGATCGTATCTCCAGTCGCTGGGCTTGCAGTAGAACCATCGACATAGGTAAGCGTGGCATTTGCGAGGTTAGTTATGGCGTAACAAGCTTCGTCCTCGCTGGTTCCACAAGTGTCAATGATGCCGCCACTGTCTATTACGTCGTATTCTGGCAACATCGGAAGCGTGATTACGACATCAGAGGGGGTCTCCAAGGGGCTGGTAAATGTGAGCGTCATAGTAACGCCCATCTCATCTACACCAGGCTTGTCCACGGAGGCGGACACGCCGGTTAGTGGCTCAAAGACCTTGGCCATCGCATGTTCGACATCACTAGTTGCGCGATCGGCGTCGAAATCATTGTAAGTGCCGTCCGTGCCGTCCTCTTGACCAATCATGATCGGCGCTGAAATAGCACCGGTAGGATTAGACAGTCCCGTTACCATGACAGTAATCGGTGAGCCTAGTTCGGCATTGATCCTTCCACTATCAGATGCGGGAACACCGATCACAATGGTGTCTATGGTATTCCCGAGCACCGTCACACTCCCGACATTGGCATTGCCCTGTCGGACGGAGACATTAGGGGAAGGGGCCGTTGCTGTCGACGCGAAGCCACTCGGCACACCAAACGCGGTAGCGGTCGCACCGTCCGAGCCGATCGGTATGCTGATTCTGACGTCGTTTGGATTGGTTCCGTCAACTTCTTCGTTGACTTCAAAGATAATGGTCATAGTCACGTCAGAGGCGCTTGGCTCATTTTTGCTGAGCGTGACCTCAGGGGCCTTGCTGCCGCCTTTAATTCCACCGGCATCCACGCCCGCGGGGGCAAAGACGCCCATGGCGAAGAGGGCGGCGATGAGGCCCGCCGCCAGCAGAAGGGCAATTCCTACGGATTTGCCAACTTGTGTATTCATGTCTTGTAAAATCTCCTTCGACAGGCTCGGCGGGGAAGTTGGGGCCACGCGAGTCCGCTGCTCCCTGGAGCCTGGTTACCGTTGTTCCCGTCCCCGGCTGTGCGGGGATTGCGATGGGAATGAAGGTTTACCGGTTGGTGGGCGCAGGCCGGAGGTGGGGCCACTGGAGCCCGCTGTACCGGATTGGCCCGGATGCCTGCCTACTGCGCCAGCCAGTACCCAGCGGAGGCGGGGCGTCCTGCGCCCCCATGTACCGCCGGTCCCGGCCCGCCTTTCGGCCTTCCGTTGTTAAACCTGGGTCGTAAACCTGGGTTGCAAAACCCGGTGGTCACCCGGTCAAGCCCGCTCGCGCGGGGATGACCCTGGGTTGCCGTGGCGCCTGGCTGTCCCGCCCTTGGCGGTGGCCTTATGGCTGCATGGACAATGCCCTCCCTGCAATATGCGGATTGCCGGCGCAACACCGGCGCGGCTGTGCCACGACAGCGATGATAGCCGCCCAAGTATTACCCGCGGATTACGGGCCGTCAACGGTTTAGCGCGCATTTTGAGAAATTTCTTAGATTTCGGACAGAGAATTTACATGGATGGACAGGATATAGATGTACAGGATATACAGGATGGGAGTCCGGGATTATGCTAATCAGGCGCCGCCGGTCCGTCCCGCCAAATCCCGTATATCCTGTCCATCCATGTAAATACTTCGCCGCCGGAGTTGGCAAGGGGCAACTGTCAGGGGATCGCCACGCTCCAGCCCTCTCCCTCCGGGAGAGGGGATTTTGGGAAGGGGCGCGAATTTCCGGTCTAGGCGCTGGCGGCGGAGAGAGTGCGCAGGAAGTCGTGGTTGGTGGGGGTCTTGGACAAGCGGTCGAGGACGCGCTCGGTGGCGCTGCCGCCGTCGTTGCTGTTGTTGGAGAGGAGGCCGATCATGCGCCGTAGCAGGACCACCTGCTTCAGGGCGTCCTCGGAATACAGGAGTTCTTCGCGGCGGGTGCCAGAACGCACGATGTCTATGGCCGGGAAGTAGCGCCGCTCGGCCAGCTTGCGGTCGAGGTGAAGCTCCATGTTGCCCGTGCCCTTGAATTCCTCGTAGATGACCTCGTCCATGCGGCTGCCGGTGTCCACCAGGCAGGTGGCGATGACGGTGAGGGAGCCGCCTTCCTCGATGTTGCGCGCGCCGCCGAAGAACTTCTTGGGCGGGTAGAGGGCGATGGGGTCTATGCCGCCGGAAAGAGTGCGCCCGCTGGTGGGGACGGCCAGGTTGTAGGCGCGGGTTAGACGGGTGATGCTGTCGAGCAGGATGACAACGTCCTTTCCCAGCTCTACCAGACGCTTGGCGCGGTCGAGGCACAGCTCGGCCACGCGGCACTGCTCTTCGACGTTCTCGTCGAAGGTGGAGGCGAAGACGTCGCCGTCCACGGAGCGGCGCATATCGGTGACCTCCTCTGGGCGCTCGCCGATGAGGGCAACCATGAGGACGGCCTCGGGGCAGTTGGTGACGACGCCGTGGGCAATCTGCTTGAGCATGGTGGTCTTGCCGGCCTTGGGTGGCGAGACGATGAGGCCGCGCTGGCCGAGACCGATGGGAGCGAAGAGGTCCACCATGCGAGTGGAAAGCTCGTTGGGGGAGGTCTCAAGGACGACCTGCCGCTCGGGGAAGACGGGCGTGAGGTGCTCGAAGGTGGGGCGGGAGCGGCCGTGAATCCTGCCGGAGGCATCGCTGGCGTCGAAGCCGTTGACCTTCTCGACGCGGACGAGGCCGAAGTAGCGCTCGCCTTCCTTGGGCGGGCGAACCTGGCCGGTGACGGTATCGCCGGTGCGCAGACCGAAGCGGCGTATCTGGGACTGGGAGATGTAGACATCGCCGGAAGCGCGGTAGGAGGCGACCTGGCGAAGGAAGCCGTAGCCTTCGTCCATAATCTCGAGGATGCCGGTGGAGACGAGGGACTGGTTGGCGGAGGCGACCTGGAACAGGCGGCCAAGGATGTCCTCGCGATGGAGCTTGTCGAGCGCGGCGGTGTCGCCGAGACCGGCGGCGGGGGCGAGGCTCAGCAGTTCTTCCTTGGACTTGCCGCCGAGTTCCACTACGTCCAAAGTCTTGCGGGTTGCCGTCATGGTCACCTCTATTTTAGTGCGTTTCATTACGGGGAATTTACACGGACGGACAGGATTTACAGGATGAGGGTTTCAGTTCTCCTTCCTCACTTGGGGGAGATGGAGGTCTGTAAATCTATCCCGTTCATCCTGCATATCCCTCTAAATTCCCGGTTATACCTGGCCCGCCTTCTGCCAGTCGGCGATGAAGCGGGCGAGGCCAGCGTCGGTCAGGGGGTGCTGCGCCATCTGGAGCAGGGTCTTGTAGGGCACGGTGGCGATGTGTGCGCCGGCTTGAGCCGCCTTGAGGCAGTGCAGCGGGTGGCGGATGCTGGCGGCCATAACCTGTGTCTCGACCTTTGCCTCGCGGAAGAGGTCGGCGATCTCTCGGATGAGGGCGACGCCGTCGTGGCCGATGTCGTCGAGACGCCCAATGAAGGGGGAGACGACGGTTGCGCCGGCCTGAGCGCCGAGGATGGCCTGGTTGGCGGAAAAGCAGAGGGTCTGGTTGCAGTGGATGCCCTCGGCGGCGAGGGTGGCAATGGCCTCGATGCCCTCGATGGTGCTGGGTATCTTGACCCAAGGGTTGGGGATCCATCCGGCGATGTCGCGGCCCTCGTCCACCATGCCCTGGGTGTCGGTGGAGACGACCTCGACAGAGATTGGGCCGTCCACCAAGGCGGAGATCCCGGCGACGGCGGAGCGGTAGGCCTCGCGGTCGCCGATGCCAGCGGAGGCGGCGAGGGAGGGGTTGGTGGTGACGCCGCTAATCACGCCGAGGCGCGCGCCGTCGCGGATTTCGTCTATGTCAGCCGTGTCGAGAAAGAGCTTCATTTATACACCGTTCCAGGATTGTTTCACCACAGAGAACACAGAGGTCCATAGGATAATCCCTGAAAATTCTCTGTGCCCTCTGTGTTCTCTGCGGTTAGTTCTCCTTTACTCCAGAGGAAGCGG
Organism: Dehalococcoidia bacterium; assembly: GCA_965232885.1. Lineage (GTDB taxonomy): Bacteria > Chloroflexota > Dehalococcoidia > Lucifugimonadales > UBA3495 > VXOI01. The sequence goes on from CBDDQX010000003.1 coordinate 7,270, forward strand.
CGGCTGGCTGCCTTCGCGGATGGTCATGGTGGCCTCGGCAAGGAAACGGACGAAGAGGGGATGGGGGCGGTTGGGGCGCGACCTGAATTCGGGGTGGTACTGTACCCCTACCATGAACGGGTGGTCCCGCACCTCCCCTGCCTCCACCAGCCTGCCGTCGGGGGAGAGTCCGGCGCAGATGAGGCCGGACTGCTCCAAGGCTTCGCGGTAGGCGTTGTTCAACTCGAAGCGGTGGCGGTGACGCTCCATAACCTCGCCGGAGCCGTAAGCCTCGCGGGTCATGGTGTCGGCTTGGGGGCGGCAAGGGTAGCTGCCGAGGCGCATGGTGCCGCCCTTGATGGTAACTCCTTCCTGCTCGTGCATTATGTGAACCACGGGATGCGCGGTCTCGGGCTCCAGTTCCTCGGAGTTGGCTCCCTCTAGCCCGAGGATGTGACGGGCCCAGTCAATGACCATCACCTGCAAACCGAGGCAGAGGCCCAGGTACGGCACCTTCTGCTCGCGGGCGTAGCGCACGGTGTCCACCATACCTTCAACGCCTCGAGTGCCAAAGCCGCCGGGAACTACGATGCCGCTGACATTGCGCAGCAGTTCGTCGGGGCCGTAGCGTTCGATGTCCTCGGAGTGTACCCACTGCAATTCCACGTCGCGGGTGTGCGTCAGCCCGGCGTGGCGCAGGGCTTCGCGGACGGAGAGGTAAGAGTCGGGGTACTCCACGTACTTGCCGACGAGGGCGATGGGCAGCGGTTCCTTGGGGCGGTCCATCGTCTCGACCATGGAGCGCCACTCGTCGAGCCCCCGGGCGTAGCCGCGCAGACCCATGGAGTCGAGGATTATGTCTCCCAGACCGGCTTCTTCCAACACCAGGGGCACACCGTAGACGTTATGAACGGTCTCCAGAGGAATGACGGCGGTACTGGGAACGTCGCAGAAGGAAGCTATCTTTTCACAGATGGCGGGAGGAACCGGGTGGTCGCTGCGGCAGATGATGGCGTCGGGCTGGATGCCAATGGAGCGAAGTTCCTTGACGCTGTGCTGGGTGGGCTTGGTCTTGAGTTCCTGGGCAGCGGAGAGATAGGGGAGCAGGGTCAGGTGAACGTAGAAGACGTTGTCCCGGCCCACCTGGTTGCGCATCTGGCGAATGGCTTCCAAGAAGGGCAGACCCTCGATGTCGCCCACAGTGCCGCCGACTTCAACGACAATCACCTCCGCGCCTGACTCGTCGGCTAGGCGTAGGATGCGTTCTTTTATATCGTTGGTGACGTGAGGCACTGACTGTATCGTTCCGCCGAGGAAATCGCCGCGCCGTTCCTTGGCAATCAGGTTGAGGTATATGTCTCCGGCAGTGAGATTGGAACTGCGGGTAAGCTCCAAGTCTATGAAACGTTCATAATGGCCGAGGTCGAGGTCAGTCTCGCCGCCGTCCTGAGTGACGAAGACCTCACCATGCTGGTAGGGCGACATAGTGCCAGGGTCAACATTCAGGTAGGGATCCAGCTTCAGCACCGAAACGCTGAGACCTCGGCTCTTCAGTATGCGGCCTATGGAAGCGACGCAAATACCCTTGCCCAGAGAGCTGACAACGCCGCCCGTGACGAAGATGAACTTTGTAGGCATAAACCCGCGCAGCAACAGATAGGGAAGTACTGTTAAACAAGCGCCGCCGTTGCCGACAAAGAGAAGAAAAGCGCAAAGGCAACGCGAGGGGGAAGAGAGGAAGCATCAATGCATCAACAATTATATGTATCAATTTGACCGCTGTCAATCGGGGCTTAGACGGACGCAGGACAAACGTATTCTAAATTGTTGTGTGCGCCAATTACCGAACTGAATCAGGCTCGCTAAGCTACCGGATAGCCTCTTCCAGAGCGGTCCAGGGCAGCAGGGCGCACTTGATACGCACGGGGTACTGGCGAACTACGCCGAGAGCATTGAGGTCGCCCAAAGTGGAGTCTTCTCCGGCTCCATCATCAGTCCGGTTGCGGAGGAAGATTCTGAAACGCCCCGAGAGGTCGGCTATCTCAGCGGCGTTCTTGCCCTTGATTGCCTCCGACATCATGGACGCCGACGCCTGGATAATGGAACAACCCTCGCTGTTGGCGCATACGCCGTCCACCACTCCGTGGACATCCAGCCGCAGTTGCAGATCAATCAGGTCGCCGCAGAAAGGGTTCAGCTCGTAGGCGGTCAGGGTGGGCGCGGAGACCGGAGCGCGGTTCCGCGGCGTGCGGTAGTGATCCATTATCAGGTCGCCATACAATCCGTCGAAGACGGGGCCGTTCAGCCGGGTCATAACGCCAGCTACTCCGTGGTCACCATTTCCCCGTCTTTGTTGAGGGCGGAGCGCATGGTGTGCCAGGCCAGGACGGCGCACTTGATCCGTGTGGGGTATTCGTTTACGCCTGCCAGGGTTTCCAGGTCGCCCAGGGTGTCGAAATCGGGTTCGATGTCGGGCTGGGTGATCATCTCGTGGAAGGCGTTGAAGATACCGTTGGCTTCATCGAGCCTCTTGCCCTTGATGCTCTGGGTCATCATGGAGGCAGAGGCGCGGGAGATGGCGCAGCCAACGCCCTGAAAGCCCACGTCCTCCACTACGTCGTCCACGACCTTCAGGTAGAGAGTTATCTGGTCGCCGCAGAGGGGGTTGTAGCCCTCGGCGGTGGCGCTGGCATCTTCAACCCTGCGGAAGTTGCGGGGCTTGCTGTTGTGCTCCAGCAGGATTTCCTGGTAAAGATCGCTGAGTCCCGACATTACATTCCCCGTTTATCCTGAGCTTGTCGAAGGATAGCCCGTTCATGGTTCGACCTTTCGACAAGCTCAGGCTCACCACAAACGGACTTCGGCCCGTTAAGAAAATACCTCGATGACTCGGTCAATGGCACGGACCAGGGCGTCTATGTCTTCCTTGGTATTGTACATCGCCAGGGAAGCCCGCGCCGTGGCCGGAATCTGGAATCGTTGCATCACAGGCTGGGCGCAGTGGTGGCCGGTGCGCACGGCGATGCCCTCGGCGTCGAGGATGGTGCCGATGTCGTGGGGGTGGATATTTTCGATGACGAAGGACAGTATGCCTGCCTTGTGCTGCGAGGTGCCGATGATGCGCAGGCCGCCGATTTGTTCCAATGCCTTCGTTCCGTACTCCAGCAGTACGTCCTCGTGGGCAGCGAAGGTCTCGTAGCCCACCGACTGCACGTAGTCCACTGCCGCTCCTAATCCGACTGCTCCGGCGATGTTGGGGGTGCCGGCCTCGAACTTGTAGGGCAAATCGTTGTAGATGGTCTTCTCGAAGGTCACCGACTTGATCATCTCTCCGCCACCCTGCACCGGGGGCATCGCGTCCAACAACTCCGCCTTGCCGTAGAGGACGCCGGTTCCGGTGGGGCCAAAGAGTTTGTGGCCGGAGAAGACATAGAAGTCGCAATTCAGCTTGCGCACATCCACCGCCATGTGCGGCACGGCCTGGGCGCCGTCGAGCATCACGGGAATACCTTGGGCGTGGGCCATTTCGATAATCTGCTCTACGGGCAGGATTGTTCCGAGGGCGTTGGAGACGTGGGTGATAGACACCAGCTTGGTGCGCGGCGACAGCATCCGCTCATATTCGTCCATCAGGAGCTCGCCGGCGTCGTCAATGGGAACCACACGCAGCACTGCGCCCTTCTCCTCGCAGAGCATCTGCCAGGGGACGATGTTGGAGTGATGCTCCATGTTGGAGACGATAATCTCGTCGCCTTCTCCGATGTTCTGGCGCCCATAGGACTGGGCGACAATGTTGATGCTCTGGGTAGTGCCGCTGGTGTAGATAATCTCGTGGTCTTCGGCGGCGTTGAGCAGCCCGCGCAGCTTGGCCCGCGCGCCCTCGTAGTCTTCCGTGGCATTCTGGCTGAGGGTATGCACGCCGCGGTGGACGTTGGCGTTCTCAGTGGTGTAGTAGCGGACAATCTCGTCAATGACCGCCTGAGGCTTCTGGGATGTTGCGCCGTTGTCGAGGTAGACCAGCGGCTTGCCATTGACCTGCTGTTGCAGGACGGGGAAGTCTGCCCGGACTTTTTCCGCATCGAAACCGGAGGGCATCTGAATTCTCTCCTAAACCTGCTGGCCTGACCTTACACGAAGGCGACTGGCAGGTTTTTCACGGCGATGGAACGGTCGAACAGGGATTCGAGGTAATTGCGCAACGTCTCGGGCTTGACGGTATCCACGATTTCGCTGGCGAATGCCTGTACCAGCATCCGGCTGGCGGTCCCCAGGTCGAGGCCGCGGCTGCGAAGGTAGAACAAGGTCTGGGCGTCTATCTGCCCGGCGGTGGCCCCGTGGCTGCACTGCACGTCGTCGGCGTAGATCAGCAGGCTGGGCTTGCTGTCTACCTCGGCGTTCTCGGACAGCAGCAGGTTCTTGTCGGTCTGCTGGGCATCGCTTTTCTGAGCGTTGCGGCGGACGACCACCTCGCCGCCGAAGACGGCGCGGGAGTCGCCGTCGAGGATGCCTTTGTAGTTGAGACGGCTGGTGCAGTGGGGCTGGGCGTGATCAATGCTTATCAGGTTGTCTATGTGCTGGCCTTGCCCGGTGTAATACAGTCCGTTGAGAGAACAGTAGGCTCCCGGTCCGTCCAACGTGACTGCGAAGTCGTTGCGGGCCAGAGTGGCGCCCAAGGCGAAGGACGCAGAACTGAAACTGCTGTCTCGCTCCTGACGAACGCGGGTGGTGCCGACGTGGAACGCTGCGGGGTTTTCGTCGAGCAGGCGGTAGTGGTCTACCCGAGCGCCCTCGCCCAACACGATCTCGGTGACAGCGTTAGTGAAGTAGCGTGGCCCGGCCGGGCCGGCGTAGGTTTCGACCACGGTGAGGTTGGTGTTGCGCCCGGCAAGGATGAGTGTGCGAGGGTGGCGGGCGTATTGCTGACTGTCGTCCGAGTCTGATGGGCCAGCGTGATTGACGCTGACGGCAACCGGGGCGTCGCTGCCGTCGGGGACACGGACGACGGCGACGTCTCGGAGGAAGGCAGTGTTGAGGGCGGTAAAGCCGTCGTCATCCATCGGAGCCAGGCTGCCCAGATGCTGCTGAATATCACTTTCGATTTCCCTATCAAATGCCGAGGCTGCCGAGACCGCGGAAAAACCGAAATCCAACTCCGCGTCCTCTGCGCTCTCTGCGTTTATAAAAGGATAGGCAAACCCCACTCGCGCGATGGGAGCAACGGCGGTGTACTTCCAGCGCTCATTGCCTCGCCGGGCCGTGGGAAAACCAATCTCGTTGAAACGCTGCCAGCCAGCGGCGCGCAGGTCGTTCAGCCACGCGGGGCCAGTACCGGCGGCGGCGAGGACAAGGTGGTCTTCATGGTAGCGGGGGTGCCGGATGGTCTGCGTACTCATGGTTATGCGCCTGCCCCCACTTCTTCGCGGATCCAGTCGTAGCCCCTTTCTTCGAGTTCCAGCGCGAGATCGGGGCCGCCGGAGCGGACAATGCGGCCGTCTACCAAGACGTGGACCCTATCGGGGCGGACGTAATCGAGCATCCGTTGGTAGTGGGTTACCAGGACCATCGAGTTTTCTTTCGAGCGCAGCTTGTTGACTCCGTCGGAGACTATGCGGAGAGCATCAATGTCGAGGCCGGAGTCGGTCTCGTCCAGCAGAGCCAGACGGGGTTCAAGGACGGCCATCTGCAGGATTTCGTTGCGCTTCTTCTCGCCGCCGGAGAAGCCTTCGTTGACTGCGCGGCGGACCAGCTCAGGGTCTATCTCCACCTGCTTGACCTTGGCGTCGAGAAGACGCTGGAACTCGCGGGCCGAGAGTTCTTCATCGCCGTTGTGGACACGGCGAGCGTCCACGCCAGCCTTGAGGAACTGCCAGGCGCGAACTCCAGGTAGCTCGACGGGGTACTGGAAGGCTAGGAACACACCCATACGCGCGCGAATTTCCGGTTCCAGGGACAGCAGGTCTTCGCCGTCGTAGATGACCTCGCCACCGGTGACTATGTAATCCGGGCGGCCCGCCAGTACGTTGGCCAGGGTACTCTTGCCGGAGCCGTTGGGCCCCATGATGGCGTGGACTTCACCGGCGTAGACTTCGAGGTCGACGCCGTTCAGGATTTGGAGGTCGCCCGCCGAGGCGCAGAGGCCGCGGACGGAGAGCAATGGGTTGTTGGTTGTCATTGTCGCATCCGGTTCTGGTTTAGGATGTCCATTGTGGCGTCAAGCAGCCGGTTGAACACTTCGGGCTTAAGCCTGGCAACCGGTCTGATAATCAGGGACTGGTTCCCGGTAAACAGCTTGTTGGGCCGGAAGTAGCTCACGTTGCGAAGAAACCCTTGATCCAAGCTATCATTGGTCAACTCTATGGCCAAGCTGTCTATATCGGCATTACTGGTAACTTGCCCCAAGAGCCAATCTCCGCGCCCTGCGCTCGCCAGCACGACTGATGGCCGTATCCGTGAGCCCATCAAGTCAAAAAAAGGAAACCGCACTGTTACTATGGCCGATCTTTCAACAGATAGGCCCACGCTGCATCCTCTTGCAGTTCCGCTCGCAGTCGCTCCTCTGGCATCTTGGAAGGGTAGCCCGGCCTGAAGAGGGCAATCAATGTGTCCGGGTCAGCCACGGTCACCAGGACATGAGTCCCTTCCTTCAGTTCGACATTATCCAAGAGACGAATGATGCCCTCGTCATCAACAACCCCACGGTGCGTAAATAACATAGCTCAGCTCCTTTCCCCGCTTTCTATGCCTTACCCCACCGCGCCTTCCAGGCTTACCTTCAGCAGTTGGGATGCCTCCATAGCGAACTCGAAGGGGAGTTCCTGGAATATGCCTCGGCAGAAGCCGTTGACGATCATGAAGTTGGCGTCCTCTACGGACATTCCGCGCTGCTGGCAGTAGAAGAGTTGGTCGTCGCTGACCTTGGAAGTAGAAGCCTCGTGTTCCAGTTGGGCCGTGGGATTCTTCACCTCGATGTAGGGGACGGTGTGGGCGCCGCACTGGTCGCCGATGAGCAGGGAATCGCACTGCGTGAAATTCCTGGCGCCGTCGGCGGTGGGCATCATCTTGACCAGCCCGCGGTAGGTGGCGTTGCCCTTACCGGCGGAGATGCCTTTGGCCACGATGGTACTCTTGGTGTTCTTGCCTTGGTGGATCATCTTGGTGCCGGTGTCGGCCTGCTGGTAACGGTTGACCAGGGCCACCGAGTAGAACTCGCCGGTGGAGTTGTCGCCCTGGAGAATGACACTGGGGTACTTCCAGGTGATGGCCGATCCGGTCTCGACCTGAGTCCAGGAAATTTTGGAGTTGCGCCCGCTGGCCAGCCCGCGCTTGGTGACGAAGTTGTAGACGCCGCCATTGCCGTCCTTGTCGCCGGGGAACCAGTTCTGCAGGGTCGAGTACTTGATTTCGGCGTCGTCCAAGGCCACCAGTTCCACCACCGCAGCGTGAAGCTGATGGACCTTGCGGGCGGGGGCGGTGCATCCTTCGAGATAGCTGACGTAGGCGCCCTCTTCGCAAACGATGAGGGTGCGCTCAAACTGGCCGGAATCGGCCTGGTTGATGCGGAAGTAAGTCATCAGCTCAATGGGGCAGCGGACGCCCTTGGGGATGTAGGCGAAGGAGCCGTCGCTGAACACCGCCGAGTTGAGGGTGGCGAAGAAATTGTCGGTGTATGGCACCACGGAGCCGAGGTATTTTTGCACCAATTCGGGGTGATTTTTCACCGCATCGCTCATGGAGCAGAAAATGACGCCTTCCTTCTCCAGCATGTCCTGATAGGTGGTGGCGACGGATACGCTGTCCAGCACCGCGTCAACGGCCACGCCGGCCAGTCGTTCCCGCTCCTGGAGGGGTATGCCCAGCTTGTCGAAAGCCTCCAGCACCTCGGGGTCAACCTCGTCAAGGCTCTTGGGAGCATCGCCGCTGGAGGGGGCGGCGTAATAGTATATGTCCTGGTAGTCAATGGGTTCGTGGTGGATGTTGGCCCAGGCCGGCTCCTGGTACTGGAGCCGCTCCCAGTGGCGGAAGGCCTTGAGCCTCCATTCCAGCAGCCACTCGGGCTCTTCCTTCTTGGCCGAGATGAGGCGAACGACGTCCTCGTTGAGCCCCTTGGGGGCCAGGTCGGAGTCTATATCTATGGTGAAGCCCCACTTGTAGTCGGAGTCCAGCTCGGTGGACGTGGTGTCGCGGGAAATGACCCTGGGGGTGGTCATCGGCTTCTCCTCCCGATACGGGGATAGCGCGCGGGAATCGTCCCGAACGCATACTGGCGGAACCGCAGGCCGCCGCGCCTATGGCGGCCAGAAGATAGGTTAGCATTCTTGACCAAAAAGGTCAACAATTATGGCGGCAGTGGCAGGTAGGGGTGTCAACGCAGGTTCGTATGGCCGGTTGTAGGTGAAGATGACCGACTCTTCTAGCTGTCAGATGTATAAGCTGTCAGATGTATAAGTGGATAGGAACTCATCCCTTAGCCGACTGGTGAACTGCCTGTGTTCTGAAATAGCACGGTTCAGAGTTTCATCGGTGGTCACCAGCAAATCGGCGCCAGCAGCAAGATATGCCTCGATGAGATATACGTCTTCGGACGGAGCCCAGCTATGCGCGTTCCGCGGCTTTTCTGGAATGTCTTCGGGTTCAAGTCGGATGCACCTGTTTGAGTCAACAAACAGATTCAGCAGTAGTCGGCCTATTTCCCTCTCTATTGGGTTCGCCATTCGCCATAGCTGATTGGCCTTGATCCTCCACCGCTCTTCAATTGGCATCACCACAATGTCGGGCGACTTATCGAGCTTCAATACAAACTCTGCTGTTTGTCTAAATCTTTGCGGTCCGTTTTCACCAAGCAAGTCGTGGAAAATCCACTCATTGATCACCAGTATCACGCTTGCCAGCCCTATTCGCCAGAGAGGCCCAGGAAGTCCACAAGGTCCTTTGACTCTGATGCCATGAACGCTCGGAGTCCGCCCTCTATTTGACCTTTTTCGTTGGCTTTTTGTTGGGTAAGGATGGTACTGCCATTGGGATTTTCGGCCAAGACGAAGGATACATCATCAACACTGATTTTCCCTGTGGCGATTTGGGAGAGGAGGGCGACGACGAAGGTCTCGCTGTGTGTAGATACGATCAACCTACGGTCCTTCTCCACAGCGATCTCGGACAGCGTAATGGCGAGTTCGCGAACCATCGAAGGGTGAAGGTGGATTTCGGGTTCTTCAATCGCCACTATCTTGTGGCGGGAATAGAGGCAGATGGTCAGCATATACACCAACTGGTTTATGCCGAAACCCTCGTTAACGATTGACGAGGGTACACCTTTGCCAATCGGTACCGAGTCGATGCTGAATGTTGAAGTGCCAATTTGTGCTTGGGTTTGGATTCGACGGCCTGCAATTTTCTCTACGAATCTGCTGATTTCGTATTGTCCAAATCGCTCGGCGAGTAACGAAGCTACCTCGTCTTCGTTGCCCAGAACCGGCGAAACATTGACCAAATTGTATGTTGGTTTGGAGAACCCGCGACGAAGGGGTACGAACCCGGTTTGCCTTACCAGTTCCAACGGAAGATTCACTCTTCTGTTTAACATTGCAATTACGTCAGAATATACAGCAGAGTCGGAATCCAATCGAGCAGAGATTGTTATCCCATTCCAGGATAGTGTGCCCGGTACCGGATCTGACTCAGATTCTTCCTGTACGGCCTGTGGGGTAGGACGAGGAGCAAAAGAGAAAGAATCATCTACTTGTTGGTTCCCTAGATAAGGGACCGCGATTTCCATACCAAGAGAACGAGGCCATCCAGTTATTGTCCCATATCCTAGTATTGTCCCATATCTTAGAAAACTATTGTTTTCAAAAGATAGTTCTGTCGCTCCTCCAGACTCACTTAGGGTCAATGTGAACTTTGATGAAGGCTCCAGAACCTCATAGACTCTCATTGATAATGCAATACTTCTATCCACTGAATGGCGATGAACTACCTCTTGACGGCCACCTAGGGATATGGATGGATAAGAAAAGAGGCTTGGAAGATTCTGGTTTGGATTGCTGAGAAAATTCCGCAGCGTCAGCAGACCGTAAATCAATGACGACTTGCCCGAGCCGTTCGGCCCGTAGATTACCGTTAACGGCGCTATTTCGACCGTTGCCTCTTCCATTGACCGGAAGTTTTTGAGACCGAGCGTGTAGGTGTCCGGCATCTCCCTTCCCTTGCCTGCCAAGCCGGCGTCGCCAAGTTGACCGCATTCCCCCTGTGTAGCTATGATTCTAGCATCAATCGTAGACATCGGGGGCCTTGCCATGACCGAACCGCTCACCTTTGGCGACTGCCATACGCACCTTGACCAGTACGACGAAGCGGAGCTTCCCGGTATCTTGGAGAGGGCCGCAGAAGTGGGAGTGACGTCGGTGCTGCTGGCGGGGACTACGCTGGAGTCCACGCGGGCTTGTATCGAGCTGGCAGGGCAGTTTGACGCTTTCTATGCAGGCGTCGGCATACACCCGTGCCAGGCTTATGAGCAGGTGGACGACGCGCTGTATGCGGAGCTGAAGCGGCTGGCGCAGTTGCCGAAGGTGGTGTGCATCAGCGAGGTGGGGCTGGACTACCTGCCGGAGTCGCCGGACCACGGGGTGCAGGACCAAGTATTCCGGCAACATATCCGGTTGGCCAAGAGCCTGAACCTCCCCATCATCTTCCACTCGCGGGAGGCGCACTTGGCCTGCTTTCAGGTGCTGCGGGAGGAGCAGGCGGGCGACGTGGGCGGCGCGATGCACTACTTCCAGGCCGACGAGGCCACAGCGCGGGAAGCCATTGACTGCGGCTTCTACATTTCGCTGGCGCGTCCACTGACCCGTCTGCCGGAGGTGCAGGAGGCGGCGCGAGCCATCCCGCTGGAGAACATCGTGCTGGAGACGGACGCCTACCCGCAGCCGTTCAAGAAGTACCGCCACAACTGGACCGAACCGCGCCACGTGGCCGAGGTCGCCCAGTGCCTGGCCGAGGTCAAGGGCGTGCCGGTGGAGGAAGTGGCTGAGGTGACAACCGCCAATCTGAGGAAGATGCTGAACCGGGGGAGCGCCTTTATATGAATACTGAGCACAACCACCCGGAAGCCCCGGAGCAGATTGCTCCGCAGAGCCTGAACGACTACCTGGAAGTGATGACCAAGGCCGTATTCCAGAGCGGCCTGTCGTGGCAGGTGGTAACCGGCAAGTGGCCCGGGTTCCAGACGGGATTCCAAGGGTTCGACGTGGCGGCAGTGGCGGCCATGGGCGAGCCGGAGATAGACGCGCTGGCCGCCGACCCTGCCATCGTGCGCAACCGCCGCAAGATTGCCGCAACGGTGCATAACGCTCAGCGGCTCATCGAGCTGGATGAAGAGTACGGCGGGATACGGAACTACATGAGATCGCACGGCGACTTCTACGCTGCGCTCAAGGACGTGCGAAAGCAGTTCAAGTACATGGGAGACACCGGTACGTACTACTGGTTCTATGTTCTCGGCGAAGAAGTGCCGGACTATGGGGAGTTCTGCAGCCGGGGCAAGTAACCGCGTTCCGCAGGTGTGATACCATCTCCTCCAACAGATATGCAGAGCGACCCAACTTTGGGAGACTAGAGCGATGAGCGTTCCCGACAAGTGCCAGATGGCCCTGAAGGAATGGGCCATCACCTGCGAAGCCATCGGCCGGGGTGAACAGATACTGCTGCTGCGCAAGGGCGGCATTCACGAGGGCGGAAAGGACTTCCGGGTGATACACCGGGAGTTCCTGCTGTATCCGACCTACGAGCACCAGAAGGCGGACCTGCTGCGGACGGAGCATCAGCCTGCGCTGGAGGCTCTGCTGGCGCAACCCCGTGACCCGAAGCAAATCAACTTCACCCACTTCGCCAAAGCCGAGGAAGTGCTGGAGGTGGAAGAACAGCGGCTGGTGGATGACTTGGCGCCGCACTACATCTGGACCACCGGCTACGCGCAGTCGCGCTTTCGCTGGAAGCCGATGCTGCCGCTGTCGGTGATGCTGCTGCGGGCCTACCGGCTGGAAGCGCCGGTGACAGTGCCGTGGATTCCCGAGTACAGCGGCTGCACGTCGTGGGTGGAAGTGCTGACCGACGTACCGCTGGGCCGGATGGAGCCGGTGCTGTCGGACGCCGAGTTCCAGACCCGAGTGGACGCCATTAAGGGAAGCCTGGGGCTGGCTGTGGCGGCGGGGTAGCAAGCGTCGCAACTTCCATACGCCGAGGTCCGGAGTGTTGATATGAACAGCCTGCTTTCCTTGCTTGAGCGAGAGAGCCGCTCGCGGGGATTATTGGCGGACGAGGAATCGCTATCGGCGGAACGGGCCTTTGCGCTGGTGCGGGATATGCCTTATCGAAGGGCGAGTTCGCGGAAGCCGGAAGCGATTCTCGAGGAGTGGCGCGGGACGTGCTCAGGGAAACATTACCTTCTGGCAGACATCTTCCGCGAACTGGGTCTGGAGTCGCGGGTGATTATGTGCACCCATAGATTTACAACAGAGAACACCCTCCATTTTCCGCCGGAGCTTCAGAATTTGGTGGAAATCAGCCCCGTCCCCGACGTGCATACCTACCTGAGGGTGAATACTGCGGAGGGCTGGACGCTGGTGGATGCCACGTGGCCCAGCAGCGCCGGGCCGCTGGGACTAACGGTGAACGGAGAGTTCAAGCCCGGCCGGGACATGACGTTGGCGTGCAACCCTATCGAGACGCTGCCGGTGCCGGATGGGATGGACCCTCAGGAGTTCAAGGAACAGGTCATCCGCGATTTCTGTGGGGCCAGCGGCGATGTCAGGGATGAGTTCATCGAAGGCATGGGCCGCTGGCTGGGCGAATCCACGTAGTCAGAATCAGAAAGAGAGCAATAACAGATGGCCACCCAAGAACAGACCTCCGACAGGACGCTTGGCCGGCTTGAGGCTAACGTCGAGAATTTGCAAAACAGCGTTGGCGACATCAAAACCGAGCTTCGGGAGACCAACGCTCGCATCGACCAGACCAACTCCCGATTAGACCAGACCAATGCGCGTATTGATCAGACCAATAGCAAGATTGACAAGCTGTTTTATGCCACCATAGGCATAGGCGGCGGCATAATTGCCGCGCTTATAGCGTTGATACTCAGAAGCGGGTGATAGCTGTTCTACCCTGGTTAATCGCAAGGAGCAGGTCATCCGCGATTTCTGCGGGGCCAGCAGCGGTGTCAGGGATGAGTTCATTGAAGGCATGGGCCGCTGGCTGGGCGAATCCACGTAGTCAGAATCAGAAAGAGAGCAATAACAGATGGCCACCCAAGAACAGACCTCCGACAGGACGCTTGGCCGGCTTGAGGCTAACGTCGAGAATTTGCAAAACAGCGTTGGCGACATCAAAACCGAGCTTCGGGAGACCAACGCTCGCATCGACCAGACCAATGCGCGTATTGATCAGACCAACGGAAAGATTGACAAGCTGTTTTATGCCACCATAGGCATAGGCGGCGGGATAATTGCCGCGCTTATAGCGTTGATACTCAGAAGCGGGTGATGGCTGTTCTACCTTGGTTAATCGCAAGGAGCAGGTCATCCGCGATTTCTGCGGGGCCAGCGGCGATGTCAGGGATGAGTTCATCAAGGGCATGGGCCGCTGGCTGGGCAATTCGACTTAACGGGTGGTTTCGGGATGGCGCTTTCATCTGCATATACGATAACCGACATTTCCGCGCTTCTGCGGGAGATGGGCGAGAGTAAGCTGGCCGACCGTCTGGACTACCTGGCGTCGGACGCGGACCTGGAGCCGGGGGAGTCGCCGGCGACGGACGAAAGCGCGCGAGGGTTCTTCGAGTTCTTTACCAGCGTGGAGTCAGCCAGCAAGGTCGGGCTCGCGTGTTCTCCGGAGGGCTGGATTTCTGCCGAGTGGCGGTGGTTTCCTGATGAGCGCAGAGTAGGTATATGGTTCCCGGACGCCGAGAAAATACTATTTTCGGCTTTGGGAAAGGACGGTGAGTTCGTCGAATTGGAAGAGCGCAACAAAATCACTGACCGCTGCATGGTTACTTCAAAATTAGTTAATGCAGGGTTGTTTTCCTGGCGAGGGAATCAATGAACGTAAGGGACTTGGAGCCTGAGCATCATGTATCTAGGTATTGTTCGCCGCGAAATATCGCAGAGGGCATGCCTTCTTATGAGGCATTTTTGCTCAGGCTGGATGAGACCTTTCTGTCAACAAACTGGCTCGAATACTTCCATGATTCAGACCGGCAAATTCAGGTGTCCGGCATAAGACAGGCCCTTTCCGATAAGGGGTTTCGCGTCAGCAGAAATGGAGGGTTTGCCGTCCTGAATGTCGGGGACTCCATAAACTGTGTTCAGCGAGTCGCGCTTAGATTCACGCTGTTAGGCCAAGCAAGAGACCCGTCCCATGTTGGGGTATTTGGCTACTTTCCCATTGACGCGGACATAGCTCTGGTCTTGTCTGAGTCGGTCCGCGAACTGCATCCAACCTTGTAAACTCTTTAATCCTGACACCGGGATTTGAGGATGATTAGCAATGAAATTTCGACAATTGCCGCGAACCGACCTTGTCCTGTCCGAAGTTGGGTTTGGGGTCTGGACTGTTGCCACGAATTGGTGGGGGAAGCTGGAGGACGCTGAGCGAGCCGCTCTGCTGGAGAACGCGGTGGAGTTGGGCATCAATTTCTTCGACACCGCCGACACCTACGGCGACGGTTTCGGTGAGGAGATTCTGGCCAAGGTGCTGGGGCACAAGCGCAACGACATCGTTATAGCCACCAAGTTCGGATATGACATCTACGACCCGACGCCGCGGGACGGGCACCGGGAGCGGCCCCAGAAGTTCGACCGGGAGTTCGTCAAGTTCGCCTGCGAGCAGAGTTTGCGGCGGTTGGAGACCGACTACATTGACCTGTACCAGATCCACAACCCGCGGGTGGACGCGCTGGAACGGGACGAGCTGTTCGAGACGCTGGAGCAGCTCAAGTTCGAAGGGAAGATACGGCACTTCGGCGTTGCCCTCGGCCCGGACATCGGCTGGTTCGAAGAGGGCGAGATGTCCATGCGGGAGCGGCAGGTGGAGAGCCTGCAAATCATCTACAGCATCCTGGAGATGGAGCCGGCCATAGACTTCTTCCCCATCGCCGAAGAATGCGAGGTGGGGCTGCTGTCGCGGGTGCCTCACGCTTCCAACACGCTGACCGGCGAGTTCACCGAGGTTCCGGAGTTCGACCCGTCGGATCACCGGGCCTTCCGCCGCGCCGAGTGGATGCGGGAAGCGCTGGCCAAAGTGGACCGGGTCAGGTTCCTGGCGCAGGAGGACTCGCGGACCATGGCGCAGTCGGCCTTGCAGTTCGTGCTGAAGAAACCGCATATCGTGTCGGTGCTACCCAACTTCACCAAGATGGAGGAGCTGCACGAGTACACGGCGGCAGTGGACACGCCTCCCCTGACAGACGATGAGCAGGCATACTTGGACGAGCTGTGGCAGAACAAGTTCTACCTGGAGGACGTGGAGCCGACGTTCCGGGAGATTTAGCGGCTGTCAACACTATCGGTTAATCCTCGCTCCTTCGGCAAGCTCGGGACAGGCTCTAGCCCTCCCCCTCAAGGGAGGGAGTATCTGGGGTTTGCGGCAATTGCGGATTATGCGCTCTCAGGAAGCACAGCGCACCCAGCAGCGACAGCCCGGCCAGAAGCAGGAATGCAATGATGTAGCTGCCTTGAACGTCGTATATGATTTCGGCCAATGGAGTGGCGAAAAGGCCCAGTATGCCGCCGATAACGCCAAACAGCCCCAGAATCTTTCCGAAAGAACCCGTTCCGAAGTAATCGGCCAGTATCGCCACGCTCACCGGAAAGCGTCCGCCCGCGCCCATGCCTATAGCGGCGGCGGCCATCCAGAACACCGGCAGGCTGTCAGCGAAGGCCGCCACAGCCAGTCCCACGGCCTGCAACGCGGTGAAAGAAGCCAACGCGACCCGCTTGGCAACCCGGTCGCCCACCAGTCCCCCTACCAGATAGAACGCGAAAGAAAAGAGGGAAGGCATGGAAGACACCCATGCGGCGTCCGTCAACTCCAAGCCCCTGTCCGTCAACATCGAGAGCGAGGCAATGAAGGCAGTAAAAGCCACGAAGCCCATTGAAGCCAAGGCGTCGCCGAAAGCTATGAGCCAGAAAGCCGGAATGCGCAGGGTTTGAAGGATGGAAAAGCCGGTCTGTGGAGTTGCCCCAGGAAGGCCGTCGGGCAGCTTGCCCATATCTTCGGGCCGGTTGCGAACCAGGTAGGCCAAGGGCGCGGCCAGCGCTAGGACGCCGATGCCGAACATCAGCGCGGTCGTTCTCCACCCGATGCTTCCCGGGTCATTGGCCGCCAACAAGGCGATGAGGAGCACCACCAGCATAGCGCCGATGGGACTGACCATGTTGGCCAAGCCGACGGCAAGAGACCGGCGGCGGGTGAACCACTTGACCAGCATGGTCATCAGCGGTATCCAGCCCGCGAGGCTGCTGCCAACGGCCAGCAACCCGAAGGCAACATAGAACATCCAGAGACTTTCGATCCGAGAAAAGAAAATCCAGCCCCCGCCCAATATCAAGAAGCCGCTGATCACCAACTTGCGGACTCCCACGCTGTCTACCAGAAACCCGGCAAGAGGGCCTACCAGTCCGCTTATTACGCGACCAAGGGTTAGGGCCAAGGCCAGTTGAGCGGTGCTCCACCCGAAAACCGCCTGGAGCTCAAATGCCCAGACTGACATGGCGTCGAACAGCGGCGCGGTGGCGATGACCATGACCAGTCCGGCTATGAGGACCAGCCACCAACCGTAGAAGAAGCGGCGGCGAATCCGTTGTTCCCTAGTCATTTGTATTGGGGGGGGGGGCATCTGGACACTCCTGTCAACACGTCGAATCAACACACCGCAGGCTCTGCCTGCACCGGGCGTGGCTCCCCGGGGCGGGGCCGGGCGGCGGCGAGGAAGCAGAGAGCGCCAACCAAGTTCAGGCCGGCCAGTATTAGAAAGGCCATGTCATAGTTGCCGTAGCGGTCAGACATCCACCCGGCGAAGGGCGAGGCAGTGAGCAGCAGCAGGTTCATGGGAACGGTGGAGAAGCCCAGTATCTTGCCGAAGTTGGCCGTGCCGAAGTAATCGGCGCGAATGGCCACCGTCAGCGGGTTGCGCCCGCCGAAGCCAGCGCCAAAGAGCACTGCGAAGAAGTAGAACATGGGCATGGACTTGGCAAGGACCAGAACCACCACGCCCGATGCCTGGAGCGCGGTGAAAAAAGCCAGAGCCACCCGCTTGGACATCCGGTCGCCGGAATAACCGCCCACCAACTGGAAGAGCATGGCGACGCCGGTATAGGCCGAAACCACCCACCCGGTATCCAGCTCCGAGAAGCCGTAGTCCTTCATCAGCAGACCAAGATGGGTCATGATGGCCAGGATCACCATGGAAGTGAAGCCGTGTCCGAAGGCTATCAGCCAGAAGGCGGGCGTCCGCAGGGCCTCGGTAGCGGTCAATTCCTGCTGGCGAGGCTGGGACGGAGCGGATCCAGTGGATGCGGCAGGACGCATAACCCGTCCGTCGGGCGCTTCGCCGTAGTCCTTGGGGTCGTTGCGTATCAGGCTGGCCAGCGGCCCGGCCAGCACGAGGATGCCTATGCCGAGAATCAGCGCCGTCATCTGCCAGCCGATGCGTCCGGGGGCCTCGGCCACGGCCCAGGCGATGGCTGGCACCAACAGCAGGGCCCCGAACCGGCTCACCACGTTGGCCCAACCGATAGCGGAAGAACGGCGGCGGACGAACCACTTGTTGAGCATGGTCATCAGGGGTATCCAGCTTCCCAGACCCTGCCCCACGGCCATCAGGACATAGGCCACGTAGAACATCCAGAGGTTTTCCACGCGGGAGAAGAAGATCCATGCTCCGCCCAGAATAACCAGCCCGATGAGCACCATGCGCCGGGTGCCCACCTTGTCAACCAGGTAGCCTTCCAGCGGGCCGATCAGTCCGCTCTCGACGCGGGTAAGGGTCAGGGCCAGCCCCAATTGGGCCCGGGACCAGCCGAAGTGCAACTCCAGCGCCACGGCCCAAACGGCCATGGCGTGGAACAGCGGCACGGTGGCGATGACCATGACCAAGCCGGTGATGACGACCAGCCACCAGCCGTAGAATATGCCGTCTCTACCCTGCCCGCCGGACTCGCCAGAACTCCGTGTATGGAACAGATTAAAAATACTTGTTCCCTTATTGAATCAGATTACATGATTAAAAAGCCATTATACCATCAAGTTAAAGAATAATTACGCTTGGATTTGTACAACCTGTATTCTTCGTAGAGCTTACGCCTTTGAGAGCAAATCCCATCTTGTACATCCTGTCTATACATATTAGAAAAACACCGGGTTAGAAAAACACCGGCGATGATTTAATTTACATGGATGTACAGGATGGGGGGATGGTTCTCAATAGGTAGTTACTTTCAACTGCATAAGTCCTGTCTTCATCAACCTTGCTCACTCTTGTGTTCTGCGGGTGTCTCCAGCCAGTGCTGATAGGCGCGGTTCTTTGGAATTCCGAACCGGTTAGCGGCTTCGGCTACGGCGTCGCGGGAGCGAACGCCTGCCGCTCTCCGGTCGCCCAGGAAACGGCGAATGCCGTCAGGGTCGTCTTCCGGCGGTGGCTCCGGAGATGCACCGGCTATGACCAGCACAAACTCGCCGCGCGGCGCATCGAAGTGGGCCAGGGCCTCGGAGGCCGTGCCGCGAAAGACCTCCTCGTGCAGCTTGGTCAACTCGCGGCACACAGCGATGGGACGCTCGCAGAAGATCAGGGCGATGTCCTCCAGCGTTGCCCGCACCCGGTGGGGGGCTTCGAACAAGGCCAGCGTAAACGGGCTGGCGGCAACCTCTCGCAGCCGTTCCTGTCGCTTGCGGCGACGGCGGGGGAGGAAGCCGAGGAAGGTGAAGGCGTCGGCGGAGAGGCCGGAGACCGCCAAGGCCGTGGTGACCGCCGACGGGCCCGGCACCGACTCGACCCGGACGGCCAGCTCAACGGCAGCCGCCACCAACTCGCGGCCCGGGTCGCTCACTCCCGGCATACCGGCGTCGGAGACCAGGGCAACATCGCCTTCTTCCAGGGCCTGCAACAGTGTCTGCAGACGCTCCCGCCAGTTGTGTTCGTGAAAGCTGACCAGCCGGGGGTGAGCGTCCAAGTGATTCAGCAACCGGCGCGTTACACGGGTGTCCTCGGCGGCCACCAGCGGGACCTCCCGCAGCACGCGAGCCGCCCGCGGCGACAGGTCTTCCAGGTTGCCGATGGGGGTGCCCACCACGTAGAGGATTCCGGGGTATAAGGTTCGGGGCATATTCCCGGCCTTGCTGTTTAAGGTAACGGAAAGGGAGTGAGTGAAGAGCTACGCGCTTCCCAAAGCTGCCAGGCCGTGAGTATCAATGTCAGCTTGGTCGAGGAACAGGACGCGCCCGGTGCGTTCTTCCATGAAGAGAGCGAAGTTAGACATGAAGTCGCGGCCTAGAATAGATGGAGCCGGATGCCGTGATTCCAGGATGCGCAGCCAGAAAATAGCCGAATAGCCTTGAACCGATAGCTGAGTTCTCACCTGCCTAGCTGCGCTCACACCGCCAACCCCGCTGCTCGTGCCGCCGTCGGGGAGAATTGCCAGGTCCAAGCCAATATTTTCTGCCGTCGGGCGGGAAAGGGTTGTACGGTCGGCTCCCGTGTCTACGAGAAATTCAATGGGACTCAGTTCAATATGTGGAACATCTGGAAACTGTAGATAACAGGCCAGATACGGGGCGTTGCGCACTCCGTTGTCCGAGAAGTACCCGTTAAGCATAATCAGGGTCCCAGAGGCGTGTTATGACGATTTCCTCTTTACGGGTCATGTGACGCCAGAGCGCCACCTCTCGAGATATTCCTTTTTTTTTGAGTTGCGCTATCAAGTCGTAAACGTCGGGGGCTGATACAACAACCTTTTGTCCGAGTATTCCAATCCACTGCTCAGGGTACTGATTCATTAGTTCCTTACTATTTTTGTTGAAAAACTCTACGTCCTTCAAGTGTTCCTGGTCCCTGCGCTTCTGTTCCTCAGTGTATGGAACGCGGGTATAGCTCATGTCTCCCCCTCACGATTTTCCCGGATGCGACCATTGTAGTCGCGGCCCCACGGTTGGCGCACGCCGCGTCGAAGCCCCGTTTTGGTCAATTGGCGATGGAGACTTGGCTTTGACGGCCTGCCGCGGCGCACTTGCCGGAATTCGTCAATATAAAGTAAGCTGGCCCCGGCCCTGAAATCTGTTGGGCTACCATCTTACTACTGTATATCCCGGAGGGACCCATGCCTAAACTCAACGGTGGGCATCTGTTCATTCGATGCCTGAAGATGGAGGGCATCGAGAAGGTGTTCACCATCGTTGGCGACACCATCCTGCCACTGGTGGACGCGGGCGGCGGACGAGGGAAATCGAGTTCATTGACACGCGCCCACGAGGGGGCCGCGCTGCACATGGCGGACGGCTACGCCCGCATCACCGGGAGGCCCGCCTGCGGCATCTTCACCGGAGGGCCCGGGTTCTCCAACGCCCATCTCGGCCCTGCCCGCAATCTACACTTCGGAAAGCCCGGTGGTGTTCGTGGCGGGCTGCGCCGAGCTGCCGGAAAAGGGCATGGTGACCTTCCAGGAAATTGACCAGGTGAGCATGGCCGACCCGGTAACCAAGGGGTCGTGGCTGATTCACGACCTCAAGCGCATCCCGGAATATGTGGCGACGGCTTTCCGCACGGCCACCACAGGGCGGCCGGGGCCGGTGCACCTGACGCTGCCCATTGACTTGCAGGACGCGGAAATCAGCGAGGACGATCTGCCCAAGTACATGCCCCAGGAGTACCGGCCCACCGGGCGGCCGCAGGGAGACCCAGCCTTGATTGATGAGGCGGCGGCCCTGCTGCGAGGAGCGCGGCGGCCGGTTATCATCGCCGGCAATCCGGCCCGGTATTCGGTAGCCCCGGAGCAGTTGGAGAAGCTGGCGGAAACCTCCGGCATCCCGGTCTTTACCGTGGAGCAGGCGCGGGGACTGCTGGACGACGAGCATCCCCTGTGCTTCGGCTATGCCGACGGGGCGCTCAACCCAACGGCAAGAAGGTTCCGGGAAGCGGACGCCGTTCTGCTGCTGGGCAAACGGCTGGACCACCGGTACAGGTACGGAGGAGTGTTCTCCGACGAGGCCAAGCTGATACAGGCCGACCCGTCTCCCGCGGAAATCGGGCGCAACCGGGGCGTCGCGGTCGGCATACAGGGCGACCTGGGCGCGGTGGTGGAGCAGCTTACCGCCGCGATTGCGTCATCCGCCGCGTCCGGCAGCGACAAGTCCGACTGGGTCAGCCAACTGCGGCAGGACCGCGACGCATGGGACAACGAGTTGCGGGACAGGGCTACCGGCGAAGACCCGATGCACCCGCTGGACGTCTACACCGGACTGGAGAAGCACCTGGATGACGATTCGGTCATCATATTCGACGGCGGCGATTACGTGCAGTGGGGGCGGGCTTACATGAAAGCCCGGAAGCCGGGACGGTTCATGCGCCTGGGGCCGCTTTCTCACCTGGGGGCGGGCATCCCCTACGGGATGGCGGCAAAGCTGGCCCACCCGGAGGCCAAGGTGTTGGTATTCATCGGAGACGGGGCCTTCGGCTTCTACGCCATGGAATACGACACCTGCATACGGCACAACCTGCCCATCACCACCGTGCTGGGCAACGACGCGACCTGGGGGATAGACAAGACCTTCCAGGTGGCCTATTTCGGGCGCGCCGTCGGCACCGACCTGCGGCACATCCGCTACGACAAGATGGTGGAGGCCGTCGGCGGTTATGCCGAGCACGTGGAGCAGCCGGGCGACGTGAGTGACGCCGTGGGCCGGGCGCTGGCGTCGGGGCAGCCGTCTCTGGTAGACGTAACGGTTCGGTCAGGGGCAAGCCCGCTGGCGACGGCCATGATTGCGCGGCGCACAGGCGGGTAGGCCCGGGGGTCTTGACGAAAAGGAGTCAGAAAAACCGAAAGTAACGCACGTAACGGTTTGCAGGTTACGCAATTGGTCACATATTCCCGAAGACGCTAATCTGTATGCCGGTGGCGAATATGGGAATTCGGCAACGCAAGGGTTGACAATTAAAAGTGGTTGGGTTTATTGTTGCGAACAAGGCAAACCCCCGTTGCCCGGCGCATTATTTTTTGGAGGGAAGGTATGCTAAAGATAGGCCATGAGGTCGTACGGCCTGGCAAGTACCTCGGCGAAGAGGCGGTCACCATTCAGGTTCCGGAAGAGCTGGAAACCACCCCTGGTATTCCTCTCACCAACCGCGAAGTTGACTGGTACGCCCGCGAATATCCGCTGGAAACCATGAACATCACCGAGCGGGCCCTCCCGCGACTGGGCCAACGCCATCCGCGACCAGCACGTAGAGATGCGTGAGATCCGGAAAGAGCACGACCGCCTGAACCAGCCGCTGATTCTGGCCGCCCGCATGACTGGCGACCAGGAACCCACAGCCGAGCCCACCGGCGAAGACGTAACCGAGGCCATCAAGCAGAAGGCCCGCGAGTTGGGTTACATCGAAGTCGGCATCACCGCTTACGACCACCGCTACACCTACCAGAGCAAGAAGGATTGGGTCAAGTTCCCCCACGCCATCTGCTTGGCCTATGAGCAGGACTTCGAGCCCACCCAGACCATTCCCAGCATTGACGCTGAGATCGTCCACTCCAGCACCTATCGCACCGAGGGCGCGGCCGGTCTGGAAATGGCGAAGTTTGTCCAGAGTCTCGGCTACCGGGCGCAGGTCCACAGCCCCAACGACAACACCGGTCCCTACATCCCGATGTTCGTCGCTGCTGGCCTGGGCTCTCTGGGCGCCTGTGGCTACCTGCTCACCCCGCACGTCCGGCTCCCGCTGCCGCCTGATGATCATCACCACCGACGCCAACGTCCAGCACGACTCGGCGGTGGGACTACGGCATCCACGCCTTCTGCCAGGTCTGCCAGGTCTGCGTGAACCGCTGCCCGGGCCGCGCCCTGATGCGCGACAAGATCTGGTGGCGGGGAATTGAGAAGAACAAGCTCTACTTCAAGCGCTGCCGCCCCGTCATGGCCCGCTACCTGGGCTGCGGTATCTGCATGAAGGTCTGCCCCATCCAGAAGTACGGCATGTCCACCGTAATGGAACACTATGCCGCTACCGGTCAGGTGCTGGGCAAGGGCACCCACGACCTCGAAGGTTACGAACTCGAGGGCAAGGGCTACTTCGGCCCCGGCGAAATGCCGGTCTTCGAGCGCGAGTTCTTCTCGGGCCATGCCTCACGGCGACACCGAGGAGTTCGCCTTCGACAACTTCCGCCAGCAGGCCATGGACAACGGCGGAGTCATCAGCGACGAAATGCTGGAGTCGTTCCGGGAAGAGGTCGCCCGCGGCCTGCAACAGTCCCGCGACAACATCGGCATGATGCAGGAAGAAGACTACATCTAGTCCGAACCCTTCATCGCAACTCATCGGCAGTTTGGACCGGCGGACTCGTTCCGCCGGTCTTTTCGTATGTCTGTCCAAGGAGGCTCATTCTTCTTTGCCTTGTGTGCTACCATTGGCAAAGCAAACCGTAATTCGGGAGCAGATAATAGTATGGCTGAACCGCTTTTACCGGAAGGCTGGCGTCCCGGGACTGCGAAGCGGTCGCAAATACACCTCCGACCGGAAGATTACGAGGCTTTCGCTGAAATGATATACCACACCAAGGCGCTCCCAATGCTGGATGAAGAGCCGGTTGGCTGGTTCCTGTCTGTTGACCTGAACACCGAGGACTACGAACTGGACGAAAATCACGGCATGGCGGTGCGCCGGTTGCGGGCTCGCCGCCCTGATGCTGATATATTCACAACGCGAGTCGGCTTTCCGTCGGCCTACCAATTCACCAGCATATTCGGAGAGCCTCAACGATGATAGCAGGTACGGTAGGCCGGTTGAGACGGCCTGCCATTGAAATTGAGGTCATGGGAAGAGACGCACCGGCAAGAAGCGCCGAAGTTTATGTGGATACCGGGTTCAGTGGAGACTTGACACTGCCCAAGGTAGCCATTGAGCGGCTGAATCTTTTGCCCAACGACACTGTGAATATGCAGATAGGCGACGGCGCATACACAACTTTCACTACTTACCAAGCGACTATTTTGTGGCGCAACGTTACCAGAGAAGTTACGGTTGTAGAATCCGAAATATGGCCGGTGATCGGAATAGGGTTGCTATGGCAATGCAACTTGTCTATAGACTTTGCTCCCGGCGGGGATGTCTCCATTACTGAACTGTAGTCCGACGTTTCAGTCGGCAGAGCCGACTCAGAATCCGATTGACTGACTTAGGCCGAAACGCCTAGAATGCCCTCATTCCCTCAATTACACCAACGGGAGAGGAATATATGCCGGAAACGACTGTTGACGTTGAATTGATGGCCCATTTGCTGCGCCGCGCCGGGTTCGGAGCCACCCGAGAGGAACTGGCCGCCTGCGCTGCCAAGGGGTACGAGGCCACCGTCGAGGAACTGCTGACCCCGAAGAGCGATCAGCGGATGAGTGACTACCTGGTTCGCCGCTTCCACCCGGAGCTGTCCGGGATGATGGGCCCGCTGGCTCCGGGCGAAAACTGGCTCTACCGGATGGCGACCACCACCGCGCCTTTGCAGGAGAAGATGACCCTGTTCTGGCATGGCATTTTCGCCACCGGATACAACAAGGTTATCCACGGCAAGGCCCTTTCCGACCAGACCCGGATGTTCCGCCATCACGCCACGGGAAACCTCCGGGACCTGCTGGTGGAGCTATCCAAGGACCCGGCCATGATCATCTGGCTGGATAACCAGGACAATCACAAAGAGGCCATCAACGAGAACTACGGGCGGGAACTGCTGGAGCTGTTCTCCATGGGCGTGGGCAACTACACCGAGGAGGATGTCAAGGAGTGCGCCCGCGCCTTCACGGGGTGGACCATCGCCAACCGGGAGTACATGGAACTGCGGTCGCAGCGGGACTCCGACTGGCCCTATGGCCGCATCTCCTGGCACTTCGAGTTCCACCCGGAAGACCACGACTACGATGAAAAGACCTTCTTGGGGGAGACAGGCAACTTCAACGGCGAGGACATTGTAGGCATCATCTGCAAGCAGCCCGCCACAGCCCGTTTCATTGCCAGGCACTTGTACAGCTTCTTCGTGGCCGACGAGCCGCCAGTGCCTGAGTGGCCCTACACCCCGCCGCGCGACCCACAGGCCATCGAGGCCCTGGTGCAGGCTTACTTCGACAACGAATACAACATCGGCGCAGTGCTCCGCGTTCTGTTCAACTCGGACTTCTTCAAGGCAGAGGATGTGCGCTACACCAAGGTCAAGAGCCCTGTGGAGCTGGTGGCCGGAGTGCTGCGGCTGACCGGGGAGTTCGACCGGCCCCGTTACGAGATTCTGGAGCGCTTCAACCAAGCCACTTTCATGGGCCAGTACCTGAACAACCCGCCCAGCGTCGAGGGGTGGCACCAGGGCACAGACTGGCTGGACAGCGGCACGCTGGTGGAGCGCATCAACTTCGCCAGTCAGCAGATCGGCGACACTGACAAACCGGGCATTCAGGCCATGATCGGGCGCATAAGCGCCGGACTCAGCGAGACCACATCGCCGGAGCGGCTGGTGGATGCCTGCTTAGAGGAAGTCGGGGCACTGGAGGTGGACGAGAGCACTCGCCGGACGCTGGTCAACTTCTCGGCGCACGGCCTGTCCCAAAAATCCGGCCTGGGAGACAACACCGACCGCCAGCACATCGCAGACGTACTCCAGATGGTGGCAGCCACGCAGGAGTTCCAGCGGTCGTAGCTCTCAACTGCGCGGGATGGAGTTCTCCCAGTGACCACTCAAAGCGTAAAACCGAGGCAGGATGCAGCGCAGGCCCAGCCGGTACTGGTGGAGCCGTCTGGCCCCATCGTGCTCCGGCTGGGCTCCATAGGAGAGTTGACAGATGAACTGCTCCTTGAGTTGAGTTCGCAGAACGACGCTCTGCGTCTGGAGCGCAACGCCCAAGGAGAGTTGGAGATTTTGCCGCCGGCCAACATAGGAACTTCAAGGAAAAACTCACGGCTAACGGCCCGTGTGGATGTCTGGGCTGAGAATGACGGTACAGGCGAAGCCTTCGACTCCTCTGCGGGTTTCACGCTACCCAACGGCTCGGTACGCTCCCCAGATGCCTCGTGGGTTCTGAGGGACCGTCTGGCGGAACTCACCGACGAACAGAAGCAACGTGGCTTTCCGCCCATCAGTCCCGACTTCGTCATTGAGTTGCGCTCGCCTTCCGATTCCTTACCGGCAGTTCTCCGCAAGATGGAAGAGTACATGGGGAGCGGTGTACGGCTAGGCTGGCTGATAGACTCTCTGGACCAGCGGCGTCGCGTGTACATCTACAGACCCGGTTCTGAAGTTGAAATACTGGAAGGCCCCGAATCCATCTCGGGCGAGCCGGAATTGCCTGGTTTTGCCCTGGACTTGCAGTTTATCTGGGAGCAGACATTCTGACCGATTTGCGCTTCAGCGCAAATCCGAGGCTAACCAAGGTAGTGTTGACGACGTGAGCACTCGGACAGCAAAACCGCAACAGGAACAAACTCAAATGCAGTCGGCGCCGGTGGAGCCGCTCGGCCCCATCGTGCTCCGGTTGCCCCTTGGCGTACAGCTTACCGGCGACCTGCTGGCCGAGCTGAGTTCGCTGAACAACGCCCTGCGCCTGGAGAAGAACGCCAAAGGAGAGTTGGAGATTTTGCCCCCTACCCACGGCACGACGGGAAATAAGAACTTTGGGATCAATGTCGATTTCGGAATTTGGGCCAGAGTGGACGGGAGTGGAGTGGGTTTCGACTCCTCTACGGGCTTCGATTTGCCCAATGGTTCCAATCGCTCTCCTGACTTGTCGTGGGTACTCAAAAGCCGACTGGCGGAGTTGACCGAAGAAGAGAAGCGGGGATTCTTGCCCGTCTGCCCTGACTTCGTGATCGAGATACGCTCCAGTTCCGACAGACTGCGGAGCCTGCAACGAAGGATGGTGGAGTATATCGAGAATGGCGTCCGGCTGGGCTGGCTGATTGACCCGATTGACCGACAGCGGCGCGTGTACGTCTACCGCCCCGGCGCGGAGGTTGAGGTACTGGAAAACCCCGAATCCATTTCGGGCGATCCGGAACTGCCAGGCTTCACCTTGGACCTGCAATTCATCTGGGAGCCGGGCTTCTGAACCGGCCCTCGCAGCAACCCTAACCCCCCAATCCTCTCCCAGGGGGAGAGGAGACTGTAAGGAAGCGCAGCTATGACCACTGCACAGCAAACGAAACGCTTGGAATACTCCCACACCATGGGCATGACGGTCATGGAAGGCAAGGGTTTCTACTACCCGGTGGATGCCGCCGTGGGTAAAGATGACCGCCTCTACGTCATCAGCCGCAGCAAGGAAGAGACCACGCGCGGCATTCGAGTCACAATGTGCGATGCCGAGAGTGGTTATTTCGGCAACTTCGGCGGATACGGTTTCGGCGGCGGGCAGTTCGTCTGGCCCGCCTGCGGCGCCGTGGACAACCAAGGGCGTTTCTTCATCAGCGACGAAAGGCTGCACCGTGTAACCGCATACGACGCCTATGGCGCATACCTGTTCCACTGGGGGCAGCAAGGGGCCGGCGAGGGAGAGTTGGACACCCCGTCGGGGCTGGCCTTCGACGGACAGGACAACGTCTACGTCGCCGACACCTACAACAACCGGGTGCAGAAGTTCACCGCCGACGGCCGCTTCCTGCTGTCCATCAGCGGAGAAGGAACTGACGGGGTCAGCCTGCCGTGGGGGTTGGCCTGCGACACTCAGGACAACGTATATGTCGCTGACTTTGGCAACGACGCCATAAAGAAATTCGCTCCCGACGGCGAGTTCCTAGCCGCCTTCGGCTCATCCGGTCGCAGGGAAGGTCAGTTCACACGCCCCGCCTCGGTGGCAGTGGACAGGGAAGGCTACATCTACGTTGCCGACTGGGGCAACGAGCGGGTGCAGGTGCTGGACGCTGAGGGCAACTTCGTTCAGTTGCTGAGAGGCGAGGCCACCATATCCGAGTGGGCCGCCAACTTCCTGAGCATCAACAAAGAGGAGGCCGCCGCCCGCGCCACCGCCGACCTGGACATGGAAATTGACTACTTCGTGGATGATCCTCATGAGGAATCGTCGCACATCGAGAAGTACTTCTGGTGCCCCGTCTCGGTAAAGCTGGACAGCCAGGGCCGTTTGTACGTTACCGAGACCAACCGGCACCGGCTCCAGATATATCGCCGGGCTGAGTAGATTCCCCGCCCTTGGGGGTTCCCATTTCCGTGGGAATGACGGCACTGTATCGAGAACACGGGACAATAACGAACACAAACCGGCAGGAGCAGGACAATGGTATCCACCAAGAAGGAACGCTCACTGGTAGTCATTGAGCTGAACGGGGGCAACGATGCCCTGAACACCGTAGTGCCTTACAGCAACGGGCTGTATTACGATTACCGCCCCGGCATCGGCATTGGGCAGCAGGACGTGCTGCCGCTCGGCTCTAAAGGAGACGCGGGCGACTATGGCTTCAACCCCAATATGCTCGCGGTCAAGGACCTGTGGGATAGGGGCGAGTTGGCTGTCATCAACGGCATCGGCTATCCCCAGCCCAACCGCTCGCACTTCCGGTCCCGGGACATCTGGTACACCGCCGAGCCGGATAGCATCGGCACCGAAGGCTGGCTGGGCGCGGCCATCCGCGACCTGGACGCCAAGGGCGAGAACGTGCTGACCGGAGTGAACTTCGGACGCGGTCTGCCCCGCGCGCTGGTGTGCAAGGGCGTTCCCGTGGCCTCCGTAGGCAACCTGGAGACCTACGGGCTGCTCCCGGACATAAGCGACGAGAACGTGCGCCACCACGCCCTGGACGCGCTGGGGCGGATGTACGGCCCGGCCGGCGGCAGGGACATGGTGGCCCAGGCGCTGAGCGAAAACGGCTCACAGGCACTGATGGGCGCGGACATACTGCGCACCGCGCCGGAGAGGTATTCTTCCAGCGTGGAGTACGCCGACACCCCCATATCGCAGGGGCTGAAGAGCGCAGCTCAAGTGATGAGCGCTGGTTTGGGCACCCGCATACTGTATGCCCAGCACGGCAGCTTCGACACCCACAGCGACGAGCTGCGGGCCCACGGCAACCTGTGGCAGGACGCCTCCACAGCCATCGCCGACTTTACCGAGGACCTCAAGGAGCAGGGCCTGTGGGAGGACACCCTGGTCCTGGTATGGTCAGAGTTCGGGCGGCGCGTGCGGGACAACGGCACTGGCTGCGACCACGGTTCGGGCGGCGTCGCTTTCCTCTTCGGCGGCTCGGTGCAGGGCGGGCTGTTCGGGCAGTACCCATCGCTGCGGGAGGCTGACCTGTCCGAGGGCGACATGGCTTACACCACCGACTTCCGCTCCACCTACGCCACCATCCTCGATCGCTGGCTGGGACTGGACCCTGATCCCATCGTTCACGGCCAGTTCGAGCAGTTCGACTTCATTGGCCGCTAGTTCCCCTAGCCTGGGATGCGGGTGAAGACGCAAGAGCGGGCTTGAAGTCCGCTCTTGCCTTCCAGTAGTATTGTGGGTATATCACCATCTGCCCCGCATTTAAGCGGCGAGGCCCGTTATGACGACCAAACCCGTTGCGCCACCGGACTCCGGCGCAATCATCAAATTTCCCGACGCGCCGCCGGAAGAAATGACTGCATATCACCATGTCCTATTCCCGGGCTATCCCGGCTTCCTGGCTCTTCACCTGGGCGACCGGGAAACCACTGTCATCCTCAGCGAGATTGCCGCCGCCCTAATGCCCACGGCAGACCGTCAAGGTGTCCGCTACCCCGACCTGCTTATCGCCTTCAATGCCAACCCTGCGGCCATCATCCCCCGCAACGGCTACCTTATCCCGGAGCAGGGCAAGCCCCCCGACTTCGTGTTGGAAGTGGCTTCTGAAAGCACCGGAGAGATTGATGAGGACGATAAGCGCCGCGACTATGCCAGGATGCGCGTTCCCGAATACTGGCGGTTCGACCCCTCAGGCGGCGACTGGCACAGCAGCCATCTGGCCGGAGACCGGCTGGTGGGCGATGCGTACCAACCCATCCCCATCCACCGGACGGAGGAGGGGCATTACTGGGGCCACAGCGACGCGCTGAACCTCGACCTGTGTTGGGAGTACGGCGGACTGCGCTGGTATGACCCGGTAGCGCAACTATACCTGCCCACCTTCGATGAGGAGCGAGCGGCCCGTATCGCCGCGGAAGCTCAACGAGAAGCCGCAGAAGCACGAGTCCGCGAACTGGAATCGCAACTACACAGTCAGCAAGACCCCGGCCCGCCGGAAACGGCTTAAGGCTCCGATACAAATACAGGGGCGGGATTACCCGCCCCTTACATTTGCTGCCAGCGCGGGAAATCGGCGGTTACAACTGGAAGTCCACCACAGGGACTCCGGCGCTGGCTGGCTGCTCCTGTAGAAGCGCCTCGGCCAGTTTGGCCAGCTCCGCATCGTAGGTGGCGGCGCCGTCATCCTTTAGCGCTGATGGACGCATGTCGAATATGATGTTCTCAGCGGACATGGTGCGGGCGGCGCGGCTGCTCGGGCGCATCAGCCCGTCGTCGGGAGCAACGAAGTAGAGCAGCCAGCGGTCTGCGGCTTGTTGCTTGTCGCGGGCGGCAGTTATGTCGTTCAGGATGGTCTCCGTGTCCAGAGCGCGGGATGAGGCAACGACTACTATCTTGTCGTAATCGCGCAGCCACCGCTCGATCTCTTCCTGGTCGGAAGAACTGAGGCGGGACACCAGCGCGCTGCCCCGCACCCTCTCCGAGAAGACCCAGCTCCTTACTCCCAGGGCGTTGAGGCCGTCGCTGAGCTGGCGGGCAAACTCTTCGTCATCGTCGCGGCAGGCTATATAACACTCTGTCAGATCGGGCGGGGTGGCGGCTATGGATTCCTGGAGGGAAGCGACAGACGGGGGCGTGCCAGCAGCGGCGAGGAAGGAGGCCGGTATCTGCCCGGCGGAGCGATAGAGGGTATCCACGCCGATGGTGCTGGGAGCGTCGTGGCGCGCCTGGTCGAGTCCTGTCGCGGCCCGCAGGTCGCAGTCCTGGAATACCGTGTAACCGAGGGCGGCCCCAGCCAGATTTGCGCCGGTCATGTTGCAGTCCCAGATCTGGGTCTGGAACAGGTCCGTGGCGTTCAGGATGGCATCGGTGAGGTTGGAACGGACCAGCGACGCGCCAGCGAAGTTGGCCCCGCTCAGGTTGGCCCCGCTCAGATTCGCGCCGATAAGGCTGGTGCGCTGGAGGTTGGCGTTGGTCAGATTGGCGCCAGACAGGTTGGCATCGGACAGAATGGCGCGGTCAAGGTCAGCCCCAGTGAGGTTGGCCCCACGCAAATCAGCGCCGCGCATATTGGAGCCGTTGAAGAGCGCATTGGTCAGGTCGGCCTCACGCAGGTCGGCGTGGTAGAGGTGGCAAGGATTCAGGAAGCAGCCGGAAAGGTTCGCCCGGCGCAACACGGCGCCCATCAAATCGGCGTGCCGCAATTCGGCTCCGCTGATATTGACCTGGGGTGCGCGGACATAGCTCATGTAGGCCGCGTTCAGGTCCAGCAGTTCGTTGGGGTTGGCTTCCCGCCAGCGGGCCACCACGTCCCGGCCGCGTCTTACCAGTTGCACGTGCTCCATGTTCGCCATAATCGCCGCTCCGGATAGCTCAGATGAATGAGCGGATTTTAGCACACGAGCGGTCCTTCGGCAGGCTCAGCCCTGACACAAGCGGAGCAATCTCGTCTCGATTTCGCCGGGTTGGGTCGGTGGAGACGGGTTGGATGGGGCTGATTTTTTAGTTTTTCCGCTCATTTCCGAGCATTTCCACTCATTTCCGCCATTCCGGGCTGGTCGCCGGTCCAAGGGAGACACTTCGGCAAGCTCAGAATGGGTAATTGGGGAGTTGGACTCACCAAGGGGCACTGCTGCGAGGATTTCACCCTCACCTCAACCCTCTCCCTCAAGGGAGAGGGAGAATCAGATGACGTTAGTGGGTTTGCTAAGGTGTTTGTATGATGGCGCGGCGGTGAGTGCCTTCGCCGATTTTGCGTTCTCCGTGGTAGGCTTCGACCCGGAAGGTCAGTCGGTTGCGGTCCACCTCGGTGAGTTCGGCGCAGGCGCGTATGGTGTCGCCGATGTCGGCGGGGGCCAGATGTCTGACGTTCACCTCGAACCCTACGGTGGTCTCACCAGCGGACAGATGGGCGACGACGCTATCCATGGAAGCCTGTTCCATCAGCTGGATCATGGAGGGAGTGCTGAATTTGGGGACGTGCGGGGCGACGTTGGCCTCGCTGACTATGGTTTCCATTCGGCCCTTCAGTCCGGCTTTCAGGTCTGGGCCTGGCATGGCTTTATCCTCGCTTTTGTCTGAATAAGAAATAGTCCATCGGATGCCGATGTACCTAATAATACCAGATGCGGGGCAGAAAAGATGAAAACGGTACAGGGCGTTACCTGGGGACGGCCAGGTCCAATGCCTGGTCTATGGCGAACCACACAGGCGCCAGGTACAGACGGGCGGAGTCAATGGTGTCCATCAAGTCGCCCTTTGGCACCCATTGGCAAAGGTCTATGTCTTCCGACAGTTCCGGGGTCAGAGGGTCGTCCAACTCTCCGGCATAGTCAAGGAGGAACCAATCCACTGTCTTGTTTACCGGGCCGAAGGAATAATAGGAAACGTAACTGGACCTGCAGAGGGGTTCACGGATGAAGAGCAGGCTGGGGTTGAGGCCGGTTTCTTCTGCGATTTCCCGGACAGCGCAGCTTTCGGGTGCTTCGTCGCCGCTCAACTTGCCTTTGGGAAGGTCCCACAAATGATGCTTGCGAATGAGTAGTGCATGGCCGCCGGAGAGAACCAACCCCCCGGCGGCCGCCATCTGCGGTAGCTCATCTCTATTCATGTATGCGAATCCGGTCCAGTATCGCAACCTGCTCCCGATTCAGCCCGGTAAACAGGACACCGTCCACCGTGAGGTCGAGGTATTCCGTGTTTTCCGCAGCTTCCTGCTGTAGGGACGGGTGTATCAACCCGCTTTCCTCATAGCCATACCGCTGCAGTATGCAATGAATCGCGTTCAGCAGTGCCTGTTGCTTATTATCCGACTGTATTATAGTCCACGGAGCATAATCCGTGGTAGTCACCGCGAACATACGCTCTTTGAAATAGGTGAGCAGGTTCCAGCGTTCCGCGGCCATGCGGTCGTTGGCGGAGTATTTCCAGTATTGCAGGTCGCTGGTGCTGCGCAGCTTGAACCGGAGGTCCTGGGCCTCCTGAGACACGGAGAGGTATACCTTCATAAGGTCAATACCTTCGTCCACCAGGGACTTTTCCCAATCGTTGACCCGGTTCATAAAGTAGTGATACTGCCGCATGGAGCAGTAGCCCATGGCTGGCTGGATCATGGCCCGGGAATACCAGGAACGGTCGAAGACTACGATTTCCCCTTCCTCCGGCATTGCTTTGTAATGACGCCCCAGCCAGTTCCGCATCGCTTGGGGCGTGGGTGTGCCCTGAGCGACCACCCTGGCGAACTTGGGGTTGAGGTAGTGGGTGATACCTGAAGAGAGCCGCCCCTTGCCCGCTGCATCGCGGCCTTCCAGCACAATGACCATTCGCTTGCCTTCGGCGACCACCCACTCCTGCAATGAAAGGAGATGTACTCTGAGAGCGCGCAACTCCGCCCGATAGGCCGGATAGGACAGGTCGCGGAATTCGGGTACATCGTATGCGGGAGGCATAAAACTTTGTATGCTGCTCTCGACCGCCTGCATATCAGCTGTTCCTGCCAAGCGAGTATCATGGGCCGCTAGGGCAAACGCATTCTAATTGAACCGGCGTTGTGCGCCATCGTCATTCCCGCTTTCGCGGGAATGACGATGGCTTGCTTCCATAATAACCGGCGTACAACCAGGAGCTTGGATTCCCGCGAAAGCGGGAATGACGGTTTGCGAAGCTACCTGAATTTAGAATGTGTTTGCCCTGCATGGGCCGCTGGAAAACATAACGGGAAAGCGACTATATGTTAATAAAGGCTCGGAACAATAGTCAACCAAACCACAGAAATCACAGTTCAGACGAGCACGCGGAGATTCGAAATACCCTGAGCGCGAAGCGAGCTTTGCTTGAACGGGTGGTGGTATTCGGTTAACATCTGATTGTGGACGAGGTTATGTCAGAGAAACGGGATTTCATATCAATCACCGACTTGTCTCCGGCGGAGACCCGGCGGCTGATTGAAAGGGCCGCCAGGGGAAAGGCCGAACCCGAGGGTGCGCCGCTGGCAGGAAAAACGGTGGCCTTGCTGTTCGAGAAGCCTTCGCTGCGGACGAAAGTCAGCTTTCAGGTCGGCGTCGCGCAGTTGGGCGGCTATTCGATGTACATGGGCGGCGAAGAAGTGGGGCTGGGAGCGCGGGAGCCGGTATCCGACGTGGCGCGGGTATTGTCAGGCTATGTGGACTGCATCGTGGCCCGGGTATTCCGGCATGAGCACCTGCAGGAACTGGCCGAATACGCCACTGTTCCGGTCATAAACGCCCTGTCGGACTGGGAACATCCCTGCCAGACCATGGCCGACCTGCTGACCATTTACGAACACAAGGGCGGTCTGCAAGGGCTGACGCTGGCCTATGTGGGCGACGGCAACAACGTGGCGCGCAGCCTGTGCCTGGCCCTGCCCGCCGTCGGCATGAATTTCAATTGCGCCTCGCCGGCCGGTTACGAACTGGACGCCGAATCGGTGGCAACCTCGACTTCGCGGGGCGGCTCCGAGCTTGTCGAAGGCGAATCCGGCGTGGTGAGGACCATGCGGTCACCGGCCGAGGCGGTGGCAACAGCCGACGTGGTGTACACCGACGTGTGGGCCAGCATGGGACAGGAAGGGGAAGCGGCGCAGCGGCGACAGGAGTTCGTCGGCTATACCGTGGACCCGGCCCTGATGGCGCAGGCCCGCCCCGGGGCGCTCTTCATGCACGATATGCCAGCCCACTATGGCGAGGAAGTCCCGCCCGGTATGCTGGAGCATCCGCAATCGGTGGCCTACCCCCAGGCTCACAACCGCCTGCACGCGCAGAAAGCAGTGCTGGAGTTCCTGCTGGGCGGCGAAATTTAACCACAGAGGCCACGAAGAAAGATTAAAACAACTCTGTGGTGAATAACCTTATAAGGTAACGTCCCATGCCCCTGCCTATCATCGCTATTGTCGGACGCCCCAATGTGGGCAAGTCATCGCTCTTCAACCGCATTGTCGGCTGGCGGCACGCCATCGTGTCCGACATTGCCGGGACAACCCGCGACCGCTTGATGGCGGACACCGATTGGGAGGGCCGCCGCTTCATACTGCTGGACACCGGCGGGCTGGAATCCGCCCCGGAAGGGGAGATTCGCTCCAGGGTGCAGGAACAGGCCGAGATGGCGATGAACGACGCCGATGTCATCATCCTGATGGCCGACGTAGCCGACGGCATCACGCCGTCTGACGCGATTGCGGCCCAGCGGCTGCGCACCGCCGAGAAGCCGGTGATCCTGGCGGTCAACAAGGTAGACAACGACAACCGCGAACTCAACACGCCGGAGTTCTATGAGCTGGGGATGGGTGACCCCACACCCATCAGCGCCTATCACAACTACGGCATATACGACCTGATGGAACGGGTATTGGACTGTCTGCCCGCTTCGTCTTCCGATTACACGCCTTCGGATGACTTCGACGGCGAGGATTCCGAGGAGTTCCCGGAGTCCCTGGAAGACCAGCCGCCGCAGCCGGAGCTGAACCTGTCCATCGTGGGGCGGACCAACGTGGGCAAGTCGGCGCTGCTGAATGCAATCCTGGGTCAGGAACGCTCCATCGTCAGTCCGGTGGCGGGCACGACAAGGGACGCCCTGGACACGCAGTTTTCCTACCGCGGGCGGGAAGCGGTTGTGGTGGACACCGCAGGAATGCGCCGCCCCGGACAGGTGGAACGGGGCATCGAGAAGTACAGCGTGATTCGCGCCGTGGGCGCAGTGGACCGCTGCGACATCTCCTTCATAGTTGTGGACGCCTCGGAATTGGCGACGGCGCAGGACACTCACATAGCCGGGCTGGCTTGGGAGATGGGGCGCGGCGTCATAGTGGTGGTCAACAAGTGGGACCTGCAAGAGGAGCAGGGACGATATGCCCGCGCCGAGGCTGAAGCCATTGTGCGCGAGCGGCTGCATTTCATGTCATACGTGCCGGTTTGCTTCACGTCTGCGCTACGCGCCCAGGGAATCGGTGGGCTGATGGACACAGCAATGGACCTTTGGGATGAGCGCCGCCGACTGGTGGGCAGCCGCGACTTGCAGTTCATGCTGGCCGACGCCATGGCGGAGCACAGCCCGCCACTGGTGAAGCGTAACCGGGGAGTACGGGCGCGCATCAACCGGGTGCGTCAGGTCGGTATCAATCCGCCCACTTTCCTCTTTACTGTCAATGACCCGCGACTGATACACTACACCTATAAACGTTACCTGGAAAATCGCATCCGCGATGCCTTCAGCTTCGACCGAACTCATCTCCGGCTGGTATTCAGGCGAGAATGAAACAGCTTCCTCGTGCGCTGCTGATCCAAGTTGCCGCCATTCCCATACTGGCGGCGGCGATCGCCTTGGCTGTTATCTATCTGCCAGAGCAGACAGCGGCTTTGCAATACGCGGCGGTGATCATCCTAGCGTACCTGGTAGGGTCGTTGTCGTGGGGCTATATACTGCTGCGCTGGCGTTTAGGGACGGACGTGCGCGAATACGGAAGCGGGCGGACGGGAATGTCCAACGTGCTCCGTACCGGCGGGGGCAAGATGGCGGCGGTGGTGTTTGCCCTGGACGTTGGCAAGGGCGTTCTGGCTGTTATGATGGCGAAGGAAGCGACCGGCGCGAGCGGGGCAGAGGTGGGAGCAGCCCTGGCGGCGCTGGTGGGGCACAACTGGCCGGTGTTTCTAGGGTTCCGCGGCGGCAGAGGGATACTGACCGCGCTGGGAGGGCTCTCGATGATGGCTCCTGTGCCAGCGGTGGTGGCGACGGCTATCTGGCTGGCTACCGCCTTCGGAAGCCGTTACATCTCGCTGGGTTCTATAATAGGAGTGCTGGCCGGGGCCGCGTCACTCATCGGGTTGGCCCTGGCCGGGTGGTACTCTGAAACCTATATGTACTTCGCCGGGGTTGCCGCGGCCATGATAATCTGGCAGCACCGGGACAACATCCAGAGGCTGGTAAATGGCAGCGAGCGCAGGATAGGCGCTCCGGCGACTCCGGTAGAGTAGCCGCCGGATAGTCCTTTCTCTTCCTCTGGGCTTCTATGCTAATGCCCGGGGCTAATACCCGGATTTTTAACGCAGAGAGCGCAGAGGATTTTGTTTGACAAAGCGGTCGTAGTAGGCGCGACAACTTGGGGAACCACTCTGGCATTGGTGCTGGCCGACAAGGGATGCTCTGTCACGCTGCTGGCCCGCGACCCGGAAGAATGCGGGCGGTTGGAATCGGCCCGCGAGAACTCCCGCTTTCTGCCCGGCGTCGCTTTCCCCTCACTGTTGCGGGTGTCGTCCGATGCTGAGGAGGCGGTGGAAGGGGCGCCTTTAACGGTTATCGCCGTACCGTCGGACCGGATGCGGGAAAATGTCCGCCGCATTGGAGCGTATCTGAACACTGATTCGGTGGTGGTCAGCGCCTCCAAGGGCCTGGAACTGCCGTCCGCGCTGCGGATGACCCAAGCTATGGCCGAGGAACTGCCCACCAGCCTGCATCCTGGTATCTGCGCCTTGTCAGGCCCCAATCTGGCCAAGGAAATACTGCAAGGCAAGCCCGCGTCCACCGTCGTCGCAGGAGCTACGCGGGAGGCAGCGGAGCGCGCACAGGCAACCCTGCTGTCGCGCCGCTTTCGGGTCTACACCAGCAGCGATGTGGCCGGAGTGGAACTGGGCGGGGCGTTGAAGAACATCGTGGCGCTGGGGGCCGGAATCTGCGACGGGCTGGAGTTCGGCGAGAACGCCAAGTCCGCGTTCGTCACACGAGGGCTGGCGGAGATTGCCCGCTTGGGGGTGGCAGCAGGAGCGGAGCCGCTGACCTTCGCCGGGCTGGCCGGAGTGGGCGACGTCATAGCCACCTGCGCCAGCCGCCTCAGCCGCAACCGGTACGTGGGCGAGCAGTTGGCGCAGGGGCGGTCATGGCCGGAAATTCGGGCTGCGATGGACAATGTGGCCGAGGGCGTCAATGCCACCGAAGCCGCCCTCAAGATGGCCGCCGGTCTGAACGTCGAAATGCCCATAGCTCAGACTACTTACCGGGTGCTGTTCGAGGGTCTCTCACCAAGTGAGGCCGCCGCTGAACTGATGGAGCGTCCGGTGGGAAGCGAGTGGTAGGGGGAGAGCAAATCAGGGAGGACTGCTATTCATTGGGGTTGCCTCCGCCATTTTGGTGGCGCAATCGTGCGTTTTCGGCCTGCAGGTCGTCTATTGTTCGTTGCATAGCGCGGATAATTTCGTTCTGACTGTCTCCGCTACCTTGATTCGCCCCGTTATTCATGGAGGCGATGAGCAGGGTAATAATTTCCTGGTGGCGGCGTTCCCGGCTTTCAATATCCTGACGCAGAAGTTGCATCTCTTCCCGCCGGAACTCTTCCTCGCGTCGCCGCTCCTCTTTCTGACTCCGCCGTTCCTCCTCCCGCCGGCGTTCTTTGCGTTGCTCTTCCAGGGTTTCCTGGTGGCGGCGTTCCGTCTCGGCTTCGTTTTCCAGGCGGTCTCGGCGGCGGGCCTTGTGGTCAAAGTAGCTGGACAGCAATTGCGGCACCCCCAGCACAGCGAGCATGATAGCGATATATGCACCCGCTTGCAGGTAAATAATCAACGGTTGCATAGCCACATCATTATAATCAATTTATAGTGGAGTTGCTTCGGCAACTCCTCCGGCACAAGCCTGATTTGCTTTACTGAACCTCGTTATTCACCGCAGGCGCCCCAAGGCTAGGCTGGGCACGCGCTCCAGCAGCCACGCGGCGGCGCAACGGCGATGGCAGGGTTCTCCCGCAGGCTCGAAACACAGCAGGGTGAAGTCCCCCATGCCGGGCAGTCGCTCCAGGAAGCTGCGAAACCCGGCGTCTCGCTCGCTGGTTTCGTCGAGTTCCTCACGGTAGCGGACATCCAATTCCGCGAAGGTCAGGTTGCCCTGCCGGTAATCGGTGAGCAGGGCCCGGGAGGGATACAAAGCGGGCTGCGACTGCCACTCAGTCTTGCGCCCGCGGGGGTGCGCCCGCGATATGCGGTAACGCTCGCCCACCCAGTGGCGCGGTTCGTAGAAGCTGGCGGTGTAGAGCACTGCTTGCCTGCTTGACAGCCTACTGTCAGGAGAGGATCAGGGTAAGGGTGTGCCCTGGATACCCACCGGCGAGTGACGCCGGCGAAGGGCCGGGCCAAGGGCGAAGATGATCGCTCCGACTATGATTACACTGATATAGGTGATGAAGCGGTCCACCAGCACCAAAGCGGTGGCCGCTCCCTTACCCAGCGCCCCAATGCGGATGGCCAGCCCAGCCACTCCTGATTCCACCGCGCCGATGCCGCCGGGGGTGGGAACCAGCGACAGCAGAGAGTTAGCCAAGGTGAGAAAGACAACCATCAGAACTGTCATATCCAGTCCCAGTGCCATGACCACCAAGTACATTCGGCCTATTTCAGCCAGCCATCCCAGCAGGCCCAGCAGCGTGGTATGAGGCAGCTTGTACCGCACGGCGGTCGCTCCGTAGAGGAAGCGCTCATATCTGGAAGCCAGCCATCCCGGAAGCAACCGCAACAACAGCTTTCTCATCCCCAGCGCCAGCGCCAGCACGGCAACCAGCAGCAGGACAAGGAGGACAGCGGTCAAGGTGACCCAACCCCAGGCTGCGCCACCTTCCGACATACGCTGCCCGATCAATAGCGGAGCGGTTACCAGGAGTATCAGCGCGACCAGAACAATGTCCAGTACTCGCTCGGCCAGGAGGGTGCCGATGGCGCCGGAAAAAGCCGCGTTGTGTTCTTCCCGATACAGGTAGGCGCGATAGGCATCGCCCAGCCGCAGCCAGCCTATGGAGTTGATGAACCAGCCGAGCAGCACGGCCCGGCTACAAAACAGGACACCCGGCACAGGTTCAGAACTGCCGGATACCTTGGCCGAGTGTTGCAAGAGCAATCGCCAGCGGGCGCCGCGGAAGAAGAAGGTGGTGTAATGAACGGCGAAGGCGGCAGCCAGCAGCCACAGATTTGCCCGGCGCACCCTGTCCCAAGTTTCGGCCAGATCCACGTCGAACCGGGTAACCAGGAACAGCAAAAAGCCTCCGGCCACCAGGAAGGAGACCAGGACTGGCAGGGACAACACCTGCCGCCGCAACGAACCGAACCGGGCCATGGCTACGACTTCCGGACCGGGTTCATGACCGGGACCGGTCTCTGCGTCAGGTTCGCTGCTGCGGGACATCAGGCGCCCACCCGGTGAGGAGCATTGCAAGGTTCAGTTGACATTTATCCGTCATTCCCGCGAAAGCGGGAATCCAGGGTCTTCTACGAGATAAAACATTGCAGGCCAACAATCCCTCTGGATTCCCGCCAAAGCGGGAATGACGGCTGAGAACGGGAACAACGGTTTGTGATTGCCCGGTTGTCTAACTCGCAAATATCAACACCGCGTTAGCGCAGTTCACGGGGCATGGTGAAGGAAACGTCTTCCTCGACGCCGCTGAGCATGGTAACACGGTCCGGGGACAGGGCCCCGATTACGCTCTCGACCAGCACTTCCGGAGTGGACGCGCCGGAAGTAATCCCGACTTTTTCCTTGCCGCGCAACCATTCCGGGTCAATCTCTTCGGGGCCGTTAATCAGGTAGGCGGACACGCCCTCGGCGGCGGCCACCTCACGCAGGCGGTTGCAGTTGGAGCTGTTCTGCGCCCCGATGACCAGCACCAGATCCACGCTGCCCGCCATCTTGGTCACCGCTTCCTGCCGGTTGGTGGTGGCGTAGCAGATGTCGTTGCGAACCAGCGCTTGAGGGAAGCGGGACTGGATGGCCTCGATGGCGTGGGCGGTGTCGCGCACAGAGAGGGTGGTCTGGGTGAGGACAGCGATTTCCTCGTCATCGCCCCACGTGGGCAGTTCCGTGGGGGTGTTGTCGTCCACCAGAGTCATATCCACCTGCCCCATAGTGCCCCGCACTTCCTGATGGCCCCGGTGTCCCACCAAGAGGACGCGGCGCCCCTCGCGGCTGTACTTCTTGGCCTCGTTGTGGACACGGGTGACCAGCGGGCAGACAGCGTCAATGACGCGAAGGTTGCGGGCCTTGGCCTTCTCGAAGTCTTCGGGCGGCGAGCCGTGGGCCGAGAATACCACCAGGGAGCCTTCGGGCACCTCGTCCACTTCCTCTACGGTGATGGCGCCGCGAGACTCCAGGTCGTTGACCACGTAGGGGTTATGGACAATCTGATGCTTCACATAGACGGGGGGACCGTAGCGCCGCAGGCATACGTCCACCACGTCAATGGCCCTGACCACCCCGGCGCAGAATCCCCTGGGCGAACTGAGCAAGACCTCCAAACCGTCCCTCCTATGACCTATCCTAGCGGCAGATATGATAGCACAGCGGGTTACCGTCATTAACACTGGTCAATGACCAAGCGGTAATTAGTGCTTCGCCCCCCTTCGGCGCTGCGGGCCAGTATGCCACGGTTAACCAGAGCGGTGATATCGCGCCCGGCGGTGTCTTGAGAACATTTTGTCAGTTTAGCCCACTTGGAGGTTGTGAGATTACCCTTGAAGTCGCCCAGCAGCAGATTCAGGACTTTGCTCTGCCGCTCGTTGATGGGAATTCCGGCGATGCGTCTCCAGAATCGCCCCTTAGCAAGCGTGGTGTCGAGGGCAATTTCAGCGTCCTCTATGGCGCGTCCCAGACAGTCCACGAACCAATTCATCCAGACCGTAATGTCCAACGTTTCCTTTTGGGTTCGCTCCAGAGCTTCGTAATAAGACCTGCGTTCCTTACGAATTTGCGATGACATACTGTAAAAGCGCCTGGAACTGTTGTCAGAGCGGGCCAGAGCCATATCCGCGATAGCCCGTGCTATGCGTCCATTGCCATCGCCGAAAGGGTGTATGGTAACGAACCAGAGGTGTGCCAACCCGGCTTTAAGAACCGGGTCGGTGTCTGACGGTCCATTGAACCAGTCCAGAAACGTGCGCATTTCATCTGCAATCAGCGACGCAGGAGGGGCTTCAAAATGAACCTTCTGACGCCCCATCGGGCCGGAGATGACCTGCACAATGCCAGTGCGGTAGCTGCCAACAGTTATTCCGTACGCCCCGCTCCGTCCAGTAGGGAATAAAGCAGCGTGCCAGTCAAACAGCCGCTCAGCGGTAAGCGGCTGTGCGTAGTTCTGTGTCGCGTCCAGCATCAGCTCAACGATGCCTTCCACGTTGCGGTCGGCAGATGGAATGCCGCCGATGTCCAAACCCAGATGCCAAGCAATAGACGAGCGGACATCTTCCGCGTCGAGGAACTCACCTTCAATTTCGCTACTCTTCACCACATCCGACGTAAGGGTATCCAACATCGCCTCCTGGCGGAGGTCGAAGCCGAGAGACTCCATGCGTCCCAGCAAATGGCCTTGGCTATGGCGTACTTTCGCCAGCCTATCGGTCAGTTCTTCTCCCCGCCATTCAAGACGAGGCCAGCCGGGCTGTTGGTGTATGTATAATCTCTGCATAATTTGCGGAGATTATAGGGTTTAATCTCTGCAAACAGCAAGCATTATGGCTCCAAAGAAACGGTGGGCTACTTTGAGTATTCCAGTATTCTACGCATATTTTGCGTAAAATGCTGTCGTTAATCTCCGCGCGGCGCAAATTTCGCCGCAGTCTTGGCGTCTTCCACGGGGCATCTGCGGGCATCCCTATGCTATAATCCTGCGGCATTTGATACTACTCTTGCCCGTTCTCTTTGAGAGAATTCCTGCGCGAGAACGGCCCCCGAATACTGCAATCCCCGCCTTCCAGGAGGCCCTGATGGTCAGCATTCACGACGAGATGGTAGTGTTTTCCGGGAACGCCCACCCGGAGCTGGCCCACTCGGTTTGCGAATATCTCGGCATCCCTGATGGACAGTCGGAGGTGTTCAAGTTCGCCAACGACAACACCTTCGTGCGCATCCTGGAGAACATCCGCCAGCGGGACGTCTTTATCGTCCAGCCTATCTGTGCGCCGGTCAACGACCACTTAATGGAGCTGCTGATTATGATAGACGCCTGCAAGCGGGCGTCGGCCGGGCGCATCACTGCCGTTACGCCCTATTACGGCTACGGACGGACGGACAAGAAAGACCAGCCCCGGGTGCCAATTACAGCCAGGTTGGTGGCAGACCTGCTGACCGCGGCCGGGGCCGACCGGATGCTGACCGTGGACCTGCACGCCCCGCAGGTGCAGGGCTTCTTCAATATGCCGGTGGACGAATTGACCGCAGTCCCGCTCCTGACGCAATACTTCGCGGACAAGGGCATAGAGGACCTGGTGGTGGTGGCAGTGGACATAGGCATCAGCAAGAAGGCCCGCGACGTGGCGGAACGGCTGTCGGCCCCGCTGGCCATCATCGAAAAGCGCCGCACAGACAACAGCGGCCACAGCGAGCTGATGAACGTCATCGGCGACGTGGAGGGCAAAGTAGCCCTGACCTTCGACGATGAAATAGACACCGGCGGCACCGTGGCCAATGCGGCCCAGGCCCTGCTGGACCACGGCGTGAAGCAGGTTTACTGTTGCGCTTCCCACGCGGTGCTGTCGCGCAACGCGCCGCAGACCATGGCCAAGAGCGCCTTCACTGAGATAGTGGTGACCGACACCATCCCCATAG
The DNA here is from genome assembly GCA_965232885.1 of Dehalococcoidia bacterium. GTDB lineage: Bacteria > Chloroflexota > Dehalococcoidia > Lucifugimonadales > UBA3495 > VXOI01. The sequence goes on from CBDDQX010000003.1 coordinate 51,331, forward strand.
GCCCGGAAAAGCGCAACGGGAAATTCACCGTTCTGCCGGTAGCCCCTCTGCTGGGCGAGGCAATATACCGTATCCACAAGGGGTTGTCCATCGGGGAAATGTTTCACAACTAGGGAGCGGCTGAATCGAACCATAGGGGCGCACTGATGTGCGCCCCTATGCGCAACAGGACGTAATGCCGGTTTGGAGGCGAATGACTATGTATGACCTGCTGATTAAGGGCGGAACCGTGGTCGACCCGTCCCAGAACATTCACGGCGTGAACGACGTTGCCATCGAGGACGGCAAGATTGCTCGTGTCGCGCCGGACATTGACGCCGCCGAGGCATCGCAGGTGGTGGAGGTCAAGGGCAAGGTGGTGACACCGGGCCTGATAGACCTGCACACTCACGTCTTCGCCGGGGTCAACGCCAACGGAGTGGATCCCAACATCGGCGGCGTCCGGGCCGGTGTCACGACGATGGTGGACGCCGGAAGTTCCGGCTGCGACACCTTCGGCGGCTTCCCGCGCCACATACTGCCCAACAGCGACACGGAAATAATCTGCTTTCTTCACATCTGTCGCACCGGCCTTGCCACCACGCCCGACATATTCAGCCCGTCCAGCATAGACCTGGACCACACCGTGGAGACCATCAACGAGAACCGCCACATCATATCCGGCGTCAAGGCGCGAATGGTGTCGCCGGCACTGGAAATCATGGGCATGGAGATGCCCCGGATGGCCAAGCGCGCGGCCAAGGAGGCGGGCGTGCGGCTGATGGTGCATATCGGGGACACCGAGAAACGATACGACGCCAACGTCATCCGCGAGCTGCTGCCCATTCTGGAAGAGGGCGACATCGTGACGCACTACTTCACGGCCAACCCCGGCGGGGTGCTGGACGCCGATGGCAAGCTGGTGCCGGAGGCGCGGGAGGCGCACGAGCGGGGCGTGTGGCTGGACACGGCCCACGGGCGGATGAACTTCGCCTTCAACGTGGGCGAGCGGGTGATAGACCAAGGGGTGTTGCCCCACTGCATCAGCACCGATCTGACCGTCCCCGGGCGCGCCCGCACGGTGCATAGCATGACCGAGATGATGACGCGGTTCTTGGCCATTGGCTTCACTTTCGACCAGGTGGTCACCATGTGCACCGAGAACCCGGCCAAGTCCATCGGCGTAGACGACCGGCTGGGCACGCTGCACCCGGGCAAGCAGGCGGATCTCTCCATCCTCGACATACAGGAGGGCGACTGGGTGGTCTACGACGTAATCGGCGACTCCCGCAAGTCGGACCGGGCCGTGACGCCGGTGATGTCGGTCAAGAAGGGGCAGGTCTTCGAGGCGGCCTGGGGACCCCGCCCGTGGGGATGGGCGCCGGACACGGCGTAGGAGGCGAAGGATGGGCACATTCTATGTAACGATTCAGGTCGCCGACCGCTTCAGGGAAAGGTACGTGAACGTCGACGCCATGGTCGATACCGGCTCGACCTATACGTCGCTCCCGAAGAATATGCTGGATGGCCTGGGAATCGAAAGAGAAGAAACCGACGTATTCGAGTTGGCCGATAACCGTCTGGTCGAATACGACATGGGAGAAACTCGCGTCCGGTTGGAAGGCCGCGAACTGACCGTGCCTGTGGTTTTTGGCTCCGACGACTCGGCTCCCTTGGTAGGAATGACCACGCTGGAAATTCTGCGCCTGGGCATAGATCCGGTTGCCGAAAGACTGGTGCCGGTAACGGCGTTTCGGAAGTAGGTCATAATTTTTGTGACCGATTACTATCCCGTAATTGAAATACTGCCGGAGTGGGCACCGCAAACGGAGGGGATGGGCAGCAAGGTGAAATTCTGGTATCTGTGGGAGCAGGAGAATCCATCGCACTGTTTGTTCAAGCATCCAAGACCGAACCGCGGTGAGCACTGGGCGGAAAAGATAGCGGCAGAAGTCGCCGGGCTTATTCAGATTTCCTGCGCCAAGCGCCAATTGGCGGGATACTTCGTGCTCGATGCCTTAGTTGGCAATACAGACAGGCATTCCGAGAATTGGGGAGTCTTGCAAAGCCAGGACGGTTCCCGCCGGATTGATGGCTTGGCTCCTTCCTACGATCACGGCTCATCATTGGGGCGTGAGCTTATGGACGAACGGAGAGAGCGGCTATTATCGGACAATCGGGTGGGCGGCTATGTGGAAAGAGGGCGCGGGCAAATCCATTGGCAAAACATTGGCAGACGCGGCCCAGGTCCGCTGGAGTTAATCCGCTTGTCTGTTGCCGAATATCCCGATATATTTCGTCCGGCCATCGCCAAGCTGGATATTTTGGATGACCTGTCATTGAGCAATATCGTGGACTCCATACCGCAAGGCTGGATGATACCAGGGGCAAGGGCCTTCGCTTTCGAGCTAATGCGATACAGTTGCGCGCAGTTGCGAGAAGTAATCTGACATGGGAGAAAAAACCCTGTTCCTGGCTTGGCAGGACAAGGGCGTCAGCCGACAGTGGTTCCCCATAGGCAGGTTGGACGCCGATGTTGAAGGCGAAAAATACCGGTTCCGGTACACCGGCGGCGCAAAGCGGGCAAAGAAGGAAGTCGGATTTCCGTTGCTCATGGAGTTCCCATGGCTGGAGAAAAACTACCATTCGCCAAAGCTGTTCGCTATGTTCAGCAACCGGGTGATGTGGCCCAGCCGGCCTGACTTCAAGAACTACCTGAAGTCACTAGCGTTGACAGAGGATGATGACCCCATAGATATAATGGCAGTAAGCGGGGGGCGGCGCGTAACCGATTCCTATGAAGTTTTTCCGAAAATCGCCAAGAAGCCTGACGGGAGCTTTGCCTGCCGCTTCTTTCTCCACGGCGGGAGGCATGTAAGCGCACCAGCGCAAAAACGGCTGGACATCCTGAAAGCTGATGAAGAGCTCCACTTAGCGCTGGAATTGACTAACCCGCTGAGGGAACCGGCCGTGCAAATCCAGACGACTGATTACCAGATGATCGGCTGGGCACCCCGATATCTAGCCTATGACTTAGCCTTGGCCCTAGCGCAATCACCCGGCTCTTGCCGGGCGTGGGTGGTGCGGGTAAACTCCCTCCCTGTGCCTTCCGGGGAGCGAGTTCTAGTCGAGCTTTCCGGCAATCTGGGAGACCACGTACCCATGTCCGGGCCGGACTTCCAGCCGCTGGTTCCCGACTAGCCATACCCGCGTACTGTCGCCCAGGCTACCCCGGCTGGTTTGTTTCGCCGGGGCGGGTGAAGAACAGCACAGCCACCGACAGCAGCGGCAGTATCATCATCACCATCATGGCAAGGGTATACGTGCCTGTCAGGTTGTGGAATACCGCCAGGGGCAGGGGGCCAATGGCCGAAGCGCAAACGGAGATGGTCATGGCCGGCCCCTGCACCCGGCCCAATCCGCGACGGCCATAGTAGTGCGCCCAGATTGTGCCGTGGACGATGATGTAGGACCCGCTGGAGACGCCCATCATCACCACATAGGCCACGGCCACCAACAGGGAGTCAATCAGCACGGCCAGCACAAGGGTCGCCACGAGGGTAGCCATTGAGAAAACAAGGAGGACCTTCGGTCCGATACGGTCCGACACGAATCCGGCTGCCAGCGAACTGACCGCGGAAGAGGCCGAGAATATCGCAAATACTCCCGCGGCCAATGCTGCGCTCAGCCCGCTCTCTTGGAAGATGGATGCTTGGTGGAACATCAGCCCCGTTGTTACCAGGCTCGGCGAGCTCAACGACAGCGCCAGCAGCCAGAAGCTGGGGGAACTGTAGACCCTGGTGTGTCTTTGGACTCTGGCCGCCGCTTGCCTGGTCTCTGAAACAGGAGGCTGGGACGAGCCATCCGGGAACAACCCGGCGTCTTCAGGCCGGTTTCTGACGACAACGAGAGCAACCGGAACTATCAGCCCGATTGCCACCACGCCAAGCACGGCATAGGCGCCGCGCCAGTCAATGCTGTCAATCAGAAATCTGGCAAACGACGGAAAGAGGGCAGTGGAAATCATCGCCCCAAGGGTCATCATGCCAATGGCCCGGCCCCGCCGCGAGACAAACCACTGGTTCACCAGCAGGATGCAGTTGATGCTCAACGAACCCTGCCCCAGGGCGCGCAAGCTGGCGAAGGCGATGAAGAAGAGGAGGATGTGCGTGGCGGCGGCCATGCCGAAGCAGGCTGCGCCGAGGCCCAGTCCGGCGGCTACCAGCATTATCCTCGGCCCGTAACGGTCGGCGAGGCGGCTGACGAAGGTCACCAGAACGGCGCTTACCACGGTGCTGACCAAGTAGAGCACTGAAATCCCGGTACGGGACAACCCGGTGTCCTTGATAATGGAGTCTATGAAGACCGAGAAAACGTAGGACTGGCCCGGGCCGGTGCTGAATACAATCAGCCCGGCTGCCGCAACGATAAACCACCCGTAGAAGATACGATGGCCGGACTTGGGAGAGGCGCCGGTCGGGGTATCTACCATGTTCCCTTTGTGAAAGCGCTATTCATTTGGCTGCCCAACCGAGCCTGATCAACTGTCTCAAAATCCGTTCTCTCTGAGAGTAAAAGTATGGTGAGGGAAAATTCGCGCGGAAGGGCCGTAGAGAATGCGACTGCCGGCCTTGAGACAGCGCATCAATTCGGCAACAAACGGACTGGTCTACTTCTTGGCCTGACCGCCCTTCCCTTGTAACGCCCGGGCCAGAGGACGGAGCTTGGCCTTCAGGCTGAAGCGGCGCCGGACGTTGTTGGCTATGAGGGGGGCGAGGTTGCGGTTGCCAACCACGAGGGGGGCAGTCCAGGCTCGCAGTTCTTTCATCGTCGGCGTCTTCTCTTCCCACGACGGGACCAGGCTGCCCAGAGGATGCCACTGGCGTTCGCCCTTGAAGCGCGTCATCACCGTGCCGCCGGCCTCCTGCACCGCCAGCGCGCCTCCGGCCATGTCCCACATCCTCGGCGCGCCGAAGATGGCGTACTGCATCACGCCCCGGGCGGTCATCGCCAGTTCGTAGGCTATGCTGCCAGTGGTGCGCGGCTCGCCTGCCTTGCCAGCCAAATCGCCCGTGAAGCGCTGGGCTACTCCGAAGTACCCGGGGAGGCCGATCAACCGATTGGGTATGGGCTGTTCCGTTTCCAGCACCTTCACTGGCTCATCATCGGCGAAACACCCTCCGCCCCTGCGGCAGTGCAGCACGAAGCCCCCGCCTTCGGCAGGCCAGGGAACATACAGGGCTGACGCGACGGGCTGGCCCCGGTGTATCACGCCAATGGACGATGCGAAAACCGGCAGGCCGTTCAGAAAGTTGGTGGTGCCGTCGAGGGGGTCGAGCACCCATAGGGTATCGCGGGCCGGTTCCTCGGACTGCTGCTCTTCTTCGGTGGCTTCTTCGCCAAGGACGCCGTGTTCAGGGAATCTGCGCACGATTTCAGAAGCTAGGTAAGTCTGTGTAGACTTATCTGCGGCGGTCACCGGGTCTCTCTGCTTGTCGTCCTTGAATTCGACCTCGATGCGGCGGCCAAAATGACCCGCCAGGATTTCACCGGCGCCGCGGGCTATCTCCACTGCGTGGCATTCGATTTCCCGGATTTGAGCGTCGTCAAGGGACTGCACGATTGGCCCTCCGCATCCTTCCATGAGCAAGGCAAGGGTAGAGCAGCGGCGTCAAGGGGTCAACCGGCGGGTGTCGGCAGGTAAAGCGAGTGTTATAATCCGCCGAAATTGAGTCAAGGGCCGCATCAAGCAGCACAGGGTATTTTAATAGTTCCCGCTCCTCCGGGGGAGGGAGAATTGAAAGACCCTGCTAGACAGCGTGCGGAGAGAGGACATCGGCATGGACTTGGGGTTGAAGGACAAGGTAGCAATCATCGGCGGGGCCAGCAAGGGCCTGGGACGAGCCTGCGCCCAGGTACTGTCCGAGGAAGGCGCGAAGGTGGTCATATGCAGCCGCACCGCTGCCGACCTGAAACAGGCGGCAGATGAGATACGGGAGTCCACTGGCGTCGAGGTGCTGGCTTACCCCGCGGACCTGGACAGGCTGGAGAGCATCACGGGCCTGATCTCGGCGGCGCTGGAGCAGTTCGGCGGCATTGACGTGCTGATCAATAACTCCGGCGGGCCGCCCTTGGCCCGCTCGGCCACCGCCACCGAAGAGCAATGGGAGACGGCGGTGCAGCGGTCGCTCATTTTCTTCGGTCGGATGTGCCGCGAGGGGATACCCCACCTGCAACAGCGGGGCGGGGGGCGCATCATCAACATCCTGGCCAGCACGGTATACAACCCCATTCCCAACCTGGCGCTGTCGGGCGCGACGCGCATGGGCGTGGTGGCCTACGCCAAGAGCCTGGCCGACGAGGTGGGGCGAGACGGTATCCTGGTCAACAACGTTTGCCCCGGCTCCATCCTCAGCGACCGGATGCTGTCAAATGTTACCGCCCGCGCCAATGAGCTGGGCATCACCGTCGAGGAAGCGCTGGCGATGCGCGCAGCGGACACCGCCGTGGGCCGCGTGGGCGAGCCGGTGGAGCTGGCGAACCTGGTGGCCTTCCTAGCGTCGGACCGCTCGACGTACATCACCGGCACGACAATCCTGGTGGACGGAGGGCTGGTGCGGTCGGTGATGTAGGGGAGGGGGTTCGGGATATGATGGCTGGCGCATTGCTGGTCTTGACGGGTATCCCGTCGCAGTATACCCTTTTATCAATCCAGGTTGCTGGAGGTGGTCAGTTCGTAGGGACTGGCGCAAAAATGGAGGCGGCGCCGCCTCCATTTTTTGTTTAGCGGCGTTACTCACGATATAAGTACCTTGCCATGTAAAGCATATAGAGGCTGAATGGCCTTGACGAACCGGGAGGTTGCGGCGCTGAACGGATTTCCCAATTCTCGGCCACTCTCCTGCAATATCCCACGCACAGACGGATAGCCTAACAGGTCAGCCAACTGAAGTCCGGTAATGTTGGCGCCTTTGGTCTTCAGCTTAATCTGGCCGCTGGTGATGGCTGAAAGTCTGTTGTTGCCCTCCAAGAACTTCTGAAAATCCTCCTTTAACTCGGTGTCCGCCTTTCCACCTCGATTTTCAGCCAGTACATCACCCGTGCCCCCAACGATGTTCAACCATTGATCGTATCTTTCTGTCAGCACATTCATACAATGGCTGTAGGGTTCTTGGACTTCTGGCAAACAAGTCTCTTGGAATGTCTCCTTATCGAGAACTACGGTAATGATGCTGCTTATGTGCTGACCTAAAAATTGGATGATACTGCCTTCCCAGTGGAGCGCCACACTCGGAGTTTGCAAAGTCCAAAATTCCTTCCGCCTGCGGACAATTTGATTGCGCACCAACACCACCGGGTCATCGGGGTTGTGAGGGAAAAACTCCTGCTTGAGCGCCTCGAACTCCGGGTGCGTTCGGGTGCGGTAGGTTTCGCTGGCGATGACTACTCCGGTCAAGCCGAGGTAGCGTGCGTCGGGGCTGCGCCACTTGGACGGGTCCATCACGTCATCGCCGGATTCGTCCACGTACATTCGATAACGGGTTGAATGAGTCATAAGTTCATAATAACCTATCGTTTATAGAAGGCGGGCCTTTATGTCAGCAGGGCCTCCATCCTTGAAGCGGCAGGAGAGGAATGGTCTTTCAGCAAAGGCAGGCAGAGGAGCCAACGGACGCGGCTGGGTACCTGGAACGGGGGAGCCGGTACGGGCGCAACGGAGTGTACCACCGCGCCATCCAAGACTTCACGGCGGCTATCGAGTTGGATTCCGGGTTGACCGAGGCTTGGTACAACCGGGGCTGCTCATGGTATGAAGTTGGCGAACTGGAGAAGGCCATCGCCGACCTGACTCGCGCTATCACGCTGTCTCCCACCAACGGCCTTTACTACGGACAGCGCTCGCTGGTCTACCACTTCAACGATCAGCCGGAACTGGCCGAGGCGGACCAAGAGATGTGCGACGAGTTGCGGTTTGGGGCGGAGTCATGAGCGAGTCAGAATCCCTCGATAGTGAATCTGAGAGGCGGCTACCGTACATTCGGTAGCCGCCTCTCTTGTTGTGTGGCAGGACGGGCCGTTATCGAAGGCGCAGCACCCTACGAAGCCGGACGGAAGTAGGGGACGCTTATCTGGTCGGTGGCGCGCTCGAAGGTTACCTCTACGGGCATCCCGATGGTGACCTCGCCGGGATCGCAGCCCACTACGTTGGTGAACATTCGCACGCCTTCCTCCAGCTCGACGAGGGCGACGACATAGGGGCCCTGGTCGAAGCCGGTGGTGCGGTTCTGGTAGGTTACGGTGTAGGTCCAGACGGTTCCCCTGCCGCTGGACTGCACCCACGTAGGGTTTTCCGACCAGCAGTGGGAGCAGATGCCCCGGGGGTAGAATTGGTACTCGCCGCATTTGTCGCAGTGCTGAATCAGCAGTTGGCCGCGGCGGCAGGCGTCCCAGTAGGCGCGGGTCTCGCCGACGACGGTGGGCAGCGGCTTGTTCCATTCAGGCATGATGACTCTCCTTGATTTGGTAGTCGCCTTCACCCTCTGGGAGAGGTAACTTTGGTTAGTCCCTCCCCAAAATGACGGTGCCGCCGCTGTGGCGGGAACCCAACGCGCCGCCGGTGCCGTGGCACAGGGCAATCTTGCAGTCGGGCACCTGGCGCGGAGTGCCCTCGAACTGGTGGCGAAGCTGGCGCGTCGCTTCCATCAGCAGGAAGATGCCGCGCATCCCCGGATGGTTGGACGACAGCCCGCCGCCGTCGGTGTTGATGGGCAGCTTACCGCCATTCTTCAGCGTTCCGCCACTGACGAACTGGCCGCCCTCGCCCTTCTCGCAGAAGCCCAAGTCCTCCAGCGTTTCCAGCACGGTGATGGTGAAGGAATCGTAAATCATCGCCATGTCTATATCGTCGTGGGTGACGCCGGCGCCAGCAAAGGCAGGCTCGTGGCTCTGCTTGGCGGCGATATAGATGAGGTCGCGCTTGCCTGCGCCCTGATGCGCCACAGCCTCGCCAGTGCCCAGCACCCAGACGGGAGTGTGTTTGCAGTTGCGGGCAACCTCAGGGGAGGCAACCACCACTGCGCCGCCGCCATCGGTAATGACACAACAGTCGTTCAGACGCAGCGGCGACGAGATGACGCGGGAGCGCATCACGTCTTCGACAGTAATTTCGTCGCGGAACAGGGCCTCCGGGTTCATCGAGGCATGATGCCGGACGGCCACGGCTATCTCGGCCAGTTGTTCCGGCGTGGTGCCGTAGAGGTGCATATGCCGCTGGGCGATCATGGCGTAGAGGCCCACGGTAGTCAGGCCGTACAGCTCCTCGAAGCTGTCGGGCGAGGGGTCGAGGCGCGGATGGCCAAACCGCCCGACGCCGCCGGTGCCCACGGACACGCCGCCGGAGCGGGCCAGTGTGGCGTAGGTGATGACGGCGACGTTGATGCGCCCGGCGTGGATGGCGTTCAGGGCGTGGGCCAGGTGGAACTCGAAGGAGCCGCCGCCCACGGTGGTGTTGTCGACGTGCTTGGGGTACATATTCAGGTAGTCGGCCAGGTTCAGGCCGCTGTTGCGCACCGACATGGAGGCGGTGAACAGGCCGTCGACGTCGTTCTTGGACAGTCCGGCGTCTTCTAGCGCCTTGATGATGCTCTCGCCCTGGATCTGGAGCTCGCTCTTGTCGGGAGCATAGCGGGTCACGTGTTCGTGGACGCCGACGATGGCGGCGGCCCGTCTGAGGTCAACCATGGGCAGGATACCTCCGGGAGTGGTTGGGTGAGACGCCAGTCTCAGAAAGGTGAAGTCATTATCACCGAGGCGGTGCCGCAGCACAAGGCGGGGCGGGGGGAACAGAGCTATCCGAGGAATCCCTGTATGCGAGAACGTAGAGCGGGAATGTCGCGGAGTTCGCATTCCCAGACGATTAAGGATTCCCAACCCATCGCAAGAAGCGAACCTTGGTTGTTGGTATCCCTTTGTTTGGTTCTTTCGAGTTTCGGTTCCCAGTATTCTAAATTGGACTTTGGTACCCTGCTGTCCTGGCAAACAGGCAATGGGTGCTGATGCCAGAAGCATCCGTGAACGAAAATAACCTTGCGGCGGGAACGGAAAACAATATCCGGTTTACCCGGCAACCCCTTGCCGTGAAGGCGGTAGCGGTATCCCATGCCATGAATCAAGCGGCGAACGGTAAGCTCTGCAGAAGTGTTCGAGCTTTTGATGCGGCTCATATTGTAACTGCGCCGCTCTTCTGAAATTCTGTCAGCCATGCTAGGCGGTCAAGTCCAGCGGTAAATCTGCAATATCTCGCAGCCGGCGTCCGTCTATCATAATTTTGACCATTTCTTGGGCGTCAGGATATTCGAGATGATTCAGAGCTTCAACCATTTCCGGCAGAGCGAAGTGATAAACGCAGTCAATGTCACCTGTACCCAGGGCTATAGAGGCGATACGGCTGGGCAGTGGCTCTCCTGTTACGACTGCGATATGAGGCAGGCGTCCCTTCCGGTTGCGGATCAAGTTCAGTGCCTCTGAGCGGGCGTTCTGAGCGCGGTCGCTTCGGATAGTCCATTTACAGGAAATGCTGGCATGGAGAATCGGCAAACTGTTGTTGGCTGCCCGGATATTAGTGTATGAGGCAAAACTCTTGTCTACGACAGCGTAAGGCTCATTGATTGAATCGTCTGCCTCAGGGTTTCGCCCGATGACAATGTCGGGTTTGATGAGGTAATCACTGCCCAGCGCAGAAGCCAGGCTAGGGTTTTCCTTGGCCAATTCGCCCAACTCTTTGAGATGTTGATACTGCTCGAACCGCTCGATATTCATTCCGATACGCCCCACATTCCATTTACCAGGCCGCAGGTGCTGGAAATTTAGAAAGGTAGCGGAAATAAAATTTTCACAGACCTGCTCAAATCTCGATCCGGCACGTTGTCCCGCAAGACGTTGCTCAGTGGTGTTTGGCCGCAGTTGATTTACTATCCCTTGAGCGATAGAAATGCTGATCTTGCTACTTTTGTCAGCATTGCTAGGGACACCATTAGAGTCAACCCTTAACACTCCGTTTAGAAGGGCTTGATGAAACGCAGACCGAGCGGATGAAATTAATGGCTCGATGCCCATGACTCTGCCTGAACCGGCTTTGATGCGGTGAGTGCCGATATTATCTGCTGTCCTACCGCCCGCGCCACAGGAGGAGGGAAAGCATTGCCTACTTGCTTATAGGCCGGTGTCTTGTTGCCGAAGAAAGTCCAGGTATCGGGGAAGCTCTGCAACCTGGAGACCATTGCAACCGTCAGCCGCGGCATCTGGGCAAAGTCAGGCTCCGGTGGCTCATCAGCAATGCCTTTGCCGTCAACCCCCAACGCTGCCCAGGCTTTCCTAGCTCTCACCGGTCCGAGGTCGGGACCACCGTGTTTTAGCGAACCTCCGACAATCGTAGGAGCCAAATCGTTAGCCCCAAGACTCCACTCTCGGGCACGGCTCCATCCCCGGGAAGCAATGTCATCGTAGAGCATCTCTCCCACAGTAGGAGGCCGCACATCCAGTGGTTCTGGCCAATCGAACCTGTGAGACAGGCCTTTTTCGATGGCTACCAAGATTGCACGTTTCCGGTATTGGGATACTCCGTAGTCACAAGCATCCAACAGCCGCCAACCGGCATGGTAACCCAATTGTTTTAAGCGGAGCAAAATGGACTCCCGGTAATCCTTGAATCGGGCATCCAGCAAGCCTCTGACATTTTCAATCATTACACAACGTGGGTTGGACTCGCCGATAATCCGCATTGCCGCAGGAAACAGGTCTCTTTCGTCCTCATACCCCAGTTGCTTACCCGCCACAGAGAAAGGAGGACAAGGTAGCCCACCCGCCAGAAGGTCAATGCCTTTAAAGCTGGAACCGTCCAGTTCCCGGATGTCACATTGTGCCACTTCCCATTCATTGCGGTTCCAGCGGAGCGTGGCGCAAGCGTTGGCGTCAATTTCATATAGTCCGCTATGCCTAAACCCGGCTTGTTCCAGGCCCAACGCCTGACCGCCGCCGCCAGCGCATAGCTCGACGCAGTATGGCCCTGTCATTCGTTGCCTCCTTTCCGGCTGAAAACTATCACAGAGCATGGCAGAGTTTCAACGGGCATATGTCATCGGTATTGAACGATGGCGCCTGCACGTTGCCGGCGGGTACAGGCCGACGGGTACAGGCCAGCGGGTACAGGGTGGAAGGAGGGTGGTTGGAGGATGCTGACAGTTATAGGCGAGTGAGGTCTGACTCCGTTTGAGTTCCTTCCATGAAGGGGTTTATGACTCGCAGCCCGCCGTAATCCTGCAGGGGGCTCAGGTCTTCCGAGTACACCGCGTCGCAACCCAACATCATGGCAGCGGCTAGGATTGCCGCATCCCAGTAGGAGATGCCGTAACGATCAGAAATCCCTGTAGCCGTAGTAAACAATTCCTGGGTTACAGGTTGGATGGGAAGCTCCATCAGTGGCGACAGAAAGTCCAAGGCTTGCTCATGAGTCATCGCAAGTCTGCCTCTAGGCCGAGTGGCCTGATGGTAGAACTCCTGCAGGACCTGAGTTGACAGACTCAGCTTCTCTTCCTTGAGAATCTCCACTGCCCTGATCCTCTTGGCTCTTTCTTCTGGCGAGGTGTCTGCTGCGTAGATTAAGATGTTGGTGTCAGCGAGACGCATGTCTGTCGTACAATTCCTCCCTGTTCAGCCTCTCGCTGGCTCTCAGACTCACACCTTCCATCTCCAGCCTCGACATGACCTCGTCCAGCTTTCTCGCCCTACGCTGCGGTTCGTTTTCGTGTGGAGTCCAATCTCCTTCTTCCTCGAGAATCTGTAAAAGGTAATCTCTCAGCATGGCAGACATGGAGGTGCCTTTCTGGGCAGCCTTGATCCGCGCCAGCCTGTGAATCTCATCGTCAACGGACACGCTAATGGTCTTCATAGTTCTCTTCAATAAATTATTGTTTTGTGGAGTTGTATTTATTCAATATATCCTCACGGTGGTGTTCCATCAAGGGAGATTGGGCACTTAACGGTTGCGACTGTACCGTGTGCCGGATCGGCTTGGCATCGCGCTGTACGCTGCCGATAAGTACAGAATCTGTTGTATAGTATCCCCGTCAGGATTTATACGGTATGACAGGAGGCCGCGATGCTTGCGATTCTTGGGGGAACCGGGCCGGAGGGCAAGGGGCTGGCGCTGCGGCTGGCGCTGGCCGGGGAAGATGTGATGATTGGCTCGCGCAGCACTGAACGGGGCGCGGCTGCGGCTGCGGAGATGGCCGAGGGCGCACCCAGCGCCAGCATCTCCGGCGCCGATAACGCCGGGGCCGCAGCTGCGGGCGACGTGGTGTTCCTGGCCTTTCCCTACGAGGGGCAGCGTCCGGTGCTGGAGGAGTTGGCCGGTTCGCTGGACGGCAAAATCGTGGTCAGCGTCATCGCTCCCATGGCCTTCGAGCGGGGCAAAGGAGCGCGCGCTGTCGAAGTAGAGGCCGGTTCCGCCGCTGAGGAAGCGCAGGAAATTCTGCCGGGCGCGCAGGTGGTGGCAGCCTTCCAGAACGTCAGCGCCGAGGAATTGGTGGACCCGCAGGTGGATATGGAAGGAGATGTGGTGGTCTGCTCGGACCACGCCGACGCCAAGAAGCTGGTGATGGGACTGGCCGACAAGATTCGCAGCCTTCGCGGGATTGACGGCGGCGCGTTGGCCAACGCCAAGTACGTCGAGCAGATTACCCCGATGCTGGTGAACATCAACCGCATCTACAAGACGCACGCGAGCATCAAGATTACCGGAGTGTAGCTTCAGTACCTCCGGTTATTTGTCTGAATCAGGATGTTCAGGATTAAAGGATTTACAGGATGGAATAAATCTTGAGCATCATAAAATCCTGGAAATCCTGATTCACACAAATTCAGCAGCAACCTACAGCATTGACGGGAGGAAAGTATGCCGCGATTCCCCATAGACATTAACAGCTCGGAAGGGCAGGCAGCGGTCAAGGGCCAGTGGCGGTACGCCGAGGGCTACATCCCCGGCGAGGCCAACTACGGCCTCAGCGAGCGGCTGGAAGGCAGCCCATGCCGCCTGCCGGACTATGACGACTCGGGCTGGGAGGTCTGCGCCGACACCAGCGCATGGGCCAGGTTCGGCGGCGAGTACGTTACCGGGTTATCCTTCGTCTGGTACCGCATCAACATAACCATCCCGGAAACGGTGGGCGGACGCGACGCGCGGCGCACCCGGCTGCTGTTCGAGACCTGCGTGGACGACTACGGCGAAATCTGGATTAACGGCGAATGCAACCGGGAGCGGGGCACTTTCGAGGGCTTCAACCGCCCGCAGCGCGTTGAGGTCGCCAACAACCCCAACCCCGGCGACCAGTACACCATCGCCATCCTGGCCGCCAACGGTCCCATGGGAGCGCCGGGCGGCGGCGTGTTCGTGCGCTACACCAACCTGAGCTTCGAGTGGCGCGACGACGATCCGTAGGCCAAGACAGTTTTTTTCCCTGCTAGGAGACTTGAACAGGAGGCGGCGCAAATGCCCCGTCTGAGGTTCATTCACGCCGCCGACCTGCACCTGGACAGCCCCTTTCGCGGCATTCGGAGCGAAGCGCCGGATCACGTCGCTGATACTCTGCGCCGCGCTACCTTCGATGCCTATGAGAACATCATTGCGCTCTGCCTTCAGGAACAGGTAGATGCGCTGCTGGTGGCCGGGGACATCTACGACGGCGCTGACCGCAGTCTGCGGGCGCAATTGAGGTTCGTGGCCGGCCTGAACCGTCTGGACGGGGCTGGCATACGTTCCTTTGTCTGCCACGGGAACCACGACCCGCTGGACGGATGGGAAGCACGGCTATCCCTGCCGCCGGGTTGCGTGCGCTTCGGCCCGGAGGTTACTGACGAGCCGGTGTTTCCCGATGCGCCGGAGCGGGCGACGGTCTACGGGGTCAGCTATCCCACTCGGGAGGTTCGTCAGAATCTGTCGCCGCTCTTTGCTCAAGCCTCGGCGGGCAGCGGATTCGGCATCGGCCTGCTCCACGCCAACGTGGGCGGCGACCCCAACCATGACTCATACGCGCCCTGTTCCATCGCTGATTTGGCAGAGACCGGACTCGATTACTGGGCCTTGGGTCACGTCCATACCCGTCAGGTACTTCGGCAGGAGAGGCCCACGGTGGTCTACTCCGGCAACCCGCAGGGCCGACATCCGCTGGAGACGGGCGCGCGAGGCGTCTACCTGGTGGAGGTGGACGACTACGGCGCGGTCAGCCTGGACTTCCGACCCGTGGATGTGGTGCGCTGGGAAACGCTGGAAGTAGACATCGGGGGACTGGCAACGGAACAAGAACTGCTGGACGCCGTTGACTCTGCCGCCGCGTCCTGCGCCGATGCAGCCGCGGGACGCAGCGTGGTGTTCCGCCTAGCGCTGACCGGACGGGGACCGCTGCACCGCTGGCTGCGCAGCGGCGGAACGTTGGACGAGTTGCGGGAGCGCGTCAATGAACAATACGCCCCTTCGACAAGCTCAGGGCAGTCGTGGCTGTGGTGCGAGCGGATACAGGCGGATACGGCTTCGCCGGTGGATCGCGAGCAGGCAGCGCTGCGGGAAGACTTCGCGGGCGACCTGGCCCGGCTCAGTGGCGAGCTGCGGGACGACCCTGTCGCCTTGGGTGAGTTGCGGAATGCTCTCCGGACGCTATACGCCAATTCCAACGCTGCGCCGTATCTGCGTAATCATCTGCCTTCGGACGAGGAACTGCTGGAACTGCTGGCCGCCGCCGAGGACGAGTGCCTGGCCTCATTAGTGCATGAAGAGGACGAAGGGTGAGGATCAAAGAGCTGTACCTGGACGGCTTCGGCCACTTCCATCAGCGGACTATGGGCCCGGTCACGGGGCCGGTGACGGTCTTCTACGGCCCCAACGAGGCGGGCAAGAGCACCACGCTGGCATTCATCAGGGCCGTCCTGCTTGGATTCCCGTCCAGGTTCAACAGCCATTACCCTCCGATGTCCGGGGGGCGGCACGGCGGGCGCATCACGGTATCGGACAGCAATGGAGAAGTCTATGTTGTGGAACGGTACGCCGGAGCGCGGGGCGGGCTGAGCATCGCCACAGCCAACGGCCCGGCATCGAACGCCGACGTACTGTTGCAACGGTTGACCGGAAACGCTACCCCGGACCTGTTCCGTAACGTATTCGCCTTCAGCCTGGACGAACTGCAGGTGGCAACATCGCTCAACGACTCCAGCGGCGTCATATACAGCGCTGGGCAGGGCGCGCCCGGGTTGCCGTCCCTCAGGAAGTCTTTAGGCGACCACAAGGGGCAAATCTACCTGAGCCGCGGCAGTAGCCAGAGAGTGCCCAATCTGGTTAAGGAACTTCAGGCGATTGACACCCAACTACGGGCTATCGAGGGCAACGCAGGCCGTTACGGATACCTTACCGCTCGCAAGGCGGAGATTGACACGGAGTTGCAGGACGCCGATGCCGAGTTGCAATGTCTTGGCGCCCAACGAACTGAAATCCAGAACCTGCTCAACGGGTGGGATGATTGGGTGGCGCTGTCAAACTGCGAGGCGCAACTGCATGATATGCCCCGGTACGTGGACTTCCCGGAGAACCCCATCGCCAGGCTGGACGGCCTTGAAGAGCGGGCACGGCTGTTCCGGGAAGAGCGGGACGAAGCGGCCGGGCAATTGCAGCGGGCCGAGGAATCAGCCGCAGCATACATCCCAGGCGAAAGCCTGCTCCAGGACGCAATCGGCATCGAAGCCGTGCGCCGGGCCCGCAGCAGCTTCGACAACTCCGTCCGCGACCTGCCGGAACGACAAGGAGAACTGCGCGGGCTGGAAGCGGATTTCGCCAGAAACCTGTCCGACCTGGGCCACCAGTGGGGCGAAGGCGAACTGCAAGATTTTGATACGTCGCTAGTGGTCAGGAATCAAGTGAACGGATGGAAGGAGCGGATAAGCGAAACCGGCGAACGCGCCCAGCGGACAGAGTTACAACTGACCCAAGAGCGGCGGACGCTACAAGATAACCAGGCGGAAACGCAGGAGGCACGGGACAAGCTGCCGCCGGAACCGACAATGGACGCGGCCGCGCTGGCGCAACGGCAGGACTCGCTACGGGCCGCTCGTGGTCGGCTGGAAGGTTACGAAAGGGAGCGGCAAAACCATGACAACCTGCGCGGTCAGCTAAACGCTCTGGCCGTCGGGCAGGAAACGCCAAGAGGGAATTCGGGCCGCGTCAGCCTTCTGCCCATCATCGCGCTGGTCCTGGCCGGGGCTGTGCTGGCAGTGGCGGGAATTCTGATAAGCGGGGGTGCGCTGCTTCTGGGCATTCTTTGCGGGATGGTTCTGCTGGGCGTGGCTACCATGCTGTGGCTCATGAGTCGGCAAGCGCCGTCTGCCGGGCCATCTCCAATGGCTATGGCCCTTGGTAAGCAAGTCGCCGACGCGGAAAGGGAGACGGAAACTGCCCGACAATCTCTGTTGGAGTCGGCGGCAACTCTGGGATTGGACGCGCAGTTCGATGGCGCCGCTCTGGACTCTGCGGAAGCGCGTCTGGAAGCGGCTCGCAACGCGCTGGACGCCTGGAATGCAGCCGGAACGCGACTGGAAGACGCATTGCGGCGGGAAAAGTTGCAGGAACAGCGGGTAGATGCAGCAGTACGTGAGCGCGAAGCGGCAGAAGCGGCATCGCAGGAAGCGCAACGGGAATGGCGGCAGTGGCTGGTCGAGCGCAGCCTGGACGAGACGTTGACTCCGGATGCCATGACCTCGTTCATCGCCCGCGTGGAAACGGCGCGGAGTTCTCTGTCTGAGGCACGCCGGATGCGCGACCGGGTGGCGGCAATAGAGCACGACATCCGGGAGTTCCGCGAGCAGGTGGAGCCGCTGGCCGCCAGTCACAGTCTGCCGCTGGAACCCGGCGACCAGCGGCAATTGGCACAGGTGGCCGACGAACTGATCCAACGTCTGGACGAAGCCGAAACCGCCGTTTCTCATAGGGAACAGACGAAGGCACAGGCGGAAGAAAACCGGCAGCTACTGGATAGCAGGGACCGGCGATTGCAGGCTGCGGAAGAGGAATTGGCCGCGCTGCTGGCTGCGGGAGAGGCGGACGATACCGAGGATTTTCGACGCCGGGCCCGTCAGCACGAGGAACGGCTGGGCTGGGAGCGGCGGCGGGAAGAACACAGCCGCAAGCTGGAGTGGTTCAGCGGCCCCGGCCAGCGGTTCGATGCCTTCCGTGAGGCTCTGGCGAAGGCCGACCCCAACCGGATAAGCGAAGAGTCGGCCCGTCTTTCCGAGCTTCACGCTGAAGTGGACGCCAAGCGCAACGCCCTGCGGGAAGAACGGGGCGGCATAGACACCGAACTGGCGCAGCTAACCGGCGAAGAGGAATCATCGGCCCTGCGTATCCGCCGCCGCACGCTGGAGGAGCAGTTGCGAGAACAGGCGAGGGAGTGGTCGCGGTTGACCATCGCCGAGGCGTTGCTGGAAAAGACGCGGCAGAAGTTCGAGCAGGAACGCCAGCCCAGCGTCATCCGTCATGCGCAGGACTTCTTCTCCGGAGTAACCGGCCAGCGCTACCAACGGCTGTATGCGCCCATCGGGGAGCAGACGATAACTGTGACCGGCGCCGACGGAGGCAACAAGCAGCCCGCCGAACTGAGCCGGGGCACCCGCGAGCAATTGTACCTGGCCCTGCGGTTTGGCCTCATCCGGGAGTTCGGGGAGCACGGCGAGCGCCTGCCAGTGGTGGTGGACGAGGCGCTGGTGAACTTCGACCCGCAGCGCGCCCGGCTGGCCGTCGAGTCCTTCGCCCAACTGGCAGAGACCAACCAGGTGCTGGTATTCACCTGCCACCCCGCCACCGCCGAAATGTTCGCTGACGCCGCCGGAGCGCAGGTGGTTGACATCAGCGGGTGACGGCTCCGTACCCGATAGAACATACATAGTTGAGACCAAACCCTGTCCATCCATGTCAGTTAAGCAGCCGCTGCTTTGTTACTTACATTGATGGACAGGATATACAGGATGAGGGGAGACAGCTTTCATCAGCCAACGGCCCATCCTTCGACAAGCTCAGGATGAAAAACAATGGGCGTAGGGCCTATTAAAAACCCTCTGTGTTCTCTGTGCCCTCTGCGTTGAAAACCCCGGGCGACGGCTAGTCTTCCGGGGGCCACTTGGTGCCGCCGACGGCGGGGCGGTCGGCGGAGGGAAGTTGCAGGCCAGCGTTCACAACATCCCGGAACTCTTGGAGTATGATCTCGCCCCAGTCCTGGGCATGGGAGACACGGTGGGCCATGCGGCGTCCCCGGCGGGCCTGGCGCTGGGCGGCCTCGTCCAGCCCCTCGGTATCGCGGTTGATGGCATCGTCCATGGCGTCGATCTGCGGAACCAGGCCGTTGGCGGTCTCGATGAAACGGGCCACCTCGTTCATGGCGTCGTCCAGCGCCACGAAGATGGGAACCGTTCCGGCGCGGTGTTCCGGAAGGAAGGTGTCGGACAGAGGAACATCGTCGTCGCGGTTGAAGACCTGCAGGTTGACGTTGGAGCTGCTGTCGGCAAACCGCAGGATGACCGGCGTGGTGCTGACGGCGTCACCGCACCAGTCGGCGGTGAACACGGCCAGGTTGACGGGGTTGCCAAGGCCGTCCGCCCACTCCGTAGCATCGGAAGGTATCTCCATCGTGTTGTAGATTTCCACGAAGGGGTCTTTATTGACCTTGATCTGGTCCATGTATTGCTGGGTGCTCATTCCGGCTTCAAATTGCTCTCTGTTCAGCGGCATTTCCACATCCTCCAAGGTCGCTATATTAGGCAATTATAATTCAACGGCAACGTTCCGGTTCAGGTAGTCCAATTGAATGACGACGGCGCCTGGATTCCCGCTGTCGCGGGGATAACGGGTTGTTGGTGGTCATACCACCTGAATTGGAACGCTATCCAATCCAACTGCTACGTCTGCGTTGATGCCCATCCCGTGATAAAATAACTGGCTGAATATGATTCACAGGGGAGAAAGCGGTTGACGACAGGCATTGACGACCCATATCTGAAGTACGCCCTTTTCTGCCGTAGCACCTCCGAAGGCGACGACGGCGAGTTGAGTCTTAACAACATAGTGGACCTGGTGGACCTGCCGGAACCGGCGCTAGGAGGCGAGGGCGGTCCGGTGCTGGCTGAGGTGGACGTGAACCTGGCCTTCTGTGTCGGCGGGGTCTTGCCCGGCGAGCACCGTCTCTTCGTGGCGCTGAAGACCCCCGGCGTTCCGCTGGAGACGCCCCCGGCCCAGCGGGTGCAGTGGGACGAAGGCATTCTTTTCCAGCGGTGGATCAAGACCTTCCGCATCCCGGTGCAGGCCCCGGGGCAACACTCTGCGGCCATCCTGTTCGACGGCATACCTCTCGGCGAGGCCAGCTTCCTCGTGCGCTTCAAACCGGAGTGACACATGGGTATGGCAAAGTTGAAACAGTGTTGTCATCGGGCTACAATTACCGGAAATCAATCTGCAACATGGAGCGCGTCTCGTGGCTAATCAGACTGGCAAGCGCTATGTTTGCGCACAGTGCAACGCAGAATTCATCGTGACCAAGGGCGGGACCGGCAGCGTTGGCTGCTGCGGCGAGCCAATGCAGCTCAAGTAGAGGCTTTAGAGATGGCTAATCAGCTAGGCAAGCGGTACACCTGCGAGACTTGCGGCAGCAGCGTCCTCTGCACCAAGAGCGGCGACGGCGAAATCGAGTGCTGCGACGCCAAGATGGAGTTGCAGGAGCCGCGAAAGCTGCCTTCTTCCGACTAGCGGGGAGATTGTCTCCGGTTCACCCGGCAGACTGGAAACGAAGTAGGGGCGGGTTTCAAACCCGCCCCTACTTGCGTCACTGTTGACCCAATGTACTGTCCTACTTGAAGTAGGGGATGACGTGCTTGCCCATGAGCTTGATGGAGTCCATGATGCGGGTGTGGGACAGGTTGCCAGGCTGTACGAAGCACAGCACCTGGTCTACACCGGCCTCCTGGTATTTCTTCATCACCTCGATGACCTCGTCGGGCGTTCCCATGGCGAAGGCGCCGGAGTCCAGGTGGTCCTGCGCGGTCTTGTCAACCCGCTCGGTCTGTACGGCGTCCACGGCGAACTTGTAGCTGTCGGGTACCTCGCGTCCGGCCCACGGCGCGTACAGGTTCTCGGCCATCTGCACGAACCAGGCGCCCTCCGGCCCGCCAACGCGGCGGGCTTCCTCGCCGTCTTCGCCGCAGTGGACGATGCACAGGGCAGCCACCTGGTCGTTGACGAAGCTGCCGACGGGGTTGGCGTTCTTGACCGCCTCGCGGTAGGCGGAGACGCGCTCTTCCATCTGGGCATAACCGCCGAGGTTGAAGCAGAGGACGCCCAAGCCCTGTTCGCCGGCGCGGCGGAAGCTGTCGGGCTGGCTGCAGGCAACCCACATGGGCGGATGCGGCTGCTGCACCGGCTTGGGGATGACCGACCGCTCCGGTATGTTGAAGAACTCGCCCTGGTGCGAGAAGGGGTCTTCAGTCCACATCTTGGGAATCATTCGAATGGCTTCGTTCCACTGGGCTTGGGTTTGCGCCGGGTCAACCTCGAAGCCGTCCATCTCGACCAGGGTGGTGGAGCGCCCGGTGCCCAGCTCCATGCGGCCGTCGCTCAGGATATCCAACACGGCGGCGCGCTCGGCGACACGGACGGGGTGGTTGTATTGCGACGGCAGCAACGCCACGGCGTGGCCGATGCGGATGCGCTTGGTGCGCTGGGAGATAGCGCCGTACAGCACCTCGGGGGCAGAGCAGTGGGAGAACTCGCGGAGGAAGTGATGCTCCACGGTCCAGAAGTATTCGAAGCCGACCTCGTCGGCCAGGTCCACCTGGGCCAGCACCTGCTTGTAGCGCTCCGCTTCGATGCCGGGATGATGGGGTTCGGGAATCTGTATCTCATACATCAGGCCAAACTTCATGCGTCAATCCTCGCTGTGGGGGTTTCACGGGCATTCTAGCATAATGGAGTCGGAGTCTCGAACAGCTTGCGGCTCCGCCAACGTTAGCCCTGCGTTTCGGGCAAATCATCCCCCGGCAAAACAGGTACTTCAACAGGTGGCAATTGCTTCACATTCTTCAGTATGTGAGGGCCAGATGTCTTTTCGGCTATCTTTAGGTCGTAGGATACTTGCAGATTCATCCAGAAACGGGCCGTAGTGCCGAAGAAGTGCGACAGACGCAAGGCAAAATCGGCGTCTATATCTTTTCGTCCCTCGACTATAGCGGCCACCGTTCCTCTTGGCACGGCCAAAAAATCATCCATTTCCAACTCAGAGATTTCCATTTCATTGAGATCGTCTGCTAGGGACTCGCCGGGATGCATGGGTGGCATTCCATTCTTGAAAGGCCGATCATCAATCTTCATGTTTGAACCTTCTATTAGTGATAATCAACTAGTTCCACATCGTATGGGCCGTCATCAGACCAGCGGAAGCATACACGCCACTGGAGATTGACTCGAATGCTGTACTGACCTTGACGATTGCCAGAAAGAGCCTCAAGTCGGTTGCCACGCTTTCCGGACAGGTCTCTGAGCGTAGTAGCATCGTCTAGGTGGTTCAATTTCTGCCGAGCCTGCATCGCAAAAGCTTGAAATGATGCAATCCTGGCGCCGTTGTGGAACCGCTCAGTTTCTCTGTCTCTGAAGCTCAGTATCATGGGCGCACTATACCTAGCATAGCGCGCCCATGAAGAAGATTGCTACCGCCCTACGGCGCCAGCCAAGGTCTTTTACTGATGGGTGAATGAATTGCTCCCTCTCCCTCCGGGGGAAGGTTAGAGCCTGCCCGTATTTGATACGGGGGTGAGGGCGTTTCTCCGTTATGGGCAAAGTTCTGATGCCAGGATTTCACCCTCACCCCAACCCTCTCCCTCAAGGGAGAGGGAGAATTAAAAGACGCTACGGGACAAGCATGGCGCGGGTGATTTCGGGCTGGCGCTGGTCCCACTCGCACTGGGGGAAGGCTTCGTTGACCTCGGCGAGGGGGAACTTGTGGGAGACTATGCGCTCGAAGGGCAGGACGTCCTTCTTGCGGACGAGGAAGTTGAGCAGGCGGGGCAGCAACTCCGGCTTGTACATCAACGAGCCCATGATGTTCTTGCCCTGGAGCAGCTTGGAGGGGTCTATGGACACTTCGCGTCCGCGCACGATGTCGCCGATCTCGACGAAGGTGCCGCCGTTGCTGAGCATATCCATGCCCTCGGCCAGCAGCTCGGCGCGGCCCACCAGTTCCATCACCACGTCGGCGCCGCGGCCGTCGGTCAGCTCCTTGACGCGGCGGACGCGAGTCTCGGGGGTATTGAACTCCTCGATGTTGATGGTGTGGTCTGCGCCGAAGGCTTCGGCCAGCTCCAGCCGGTTCTCCAGGCGGTCTAGGACGATGACGCGGTCGGCGCCCATCTCTTTGGCCATGGCAGTGGCGTGGACGCCGAGTCCGCCCGCGCCCTGGATTACCACGTAGTCGCCCTCGCCGGCTCCGGCGCGAATCAGGCCGGTGGTGACGGTGCCCATGGCGCAGTTGACCGGGCCGAGCAGGTCGTCGTCCAGCTCGTCGGGGACGCGGAAGAAGGGGTGTCGCGGCGGCAGGTAAAGGAAGTCGGCGTAGGTGCCGGTGAAGTAGGGCCAGGTGCCGGCGGCGGGGTAGTTGCGGTTCATGCACCAGTTGGTGTTGCCCTTGAGGCACTGGTTGCAGGCATAGCAGGGGAACACAGCGGCGTAGACCACCCGGTCGCCCTTCTGGATGGGCGCGCCGCCGGAGTCGGTGGTGACGCCGTCGCCCAGGGTCTCGACGACGCCGGTGCCCTCGTGGCCCATGGCTCTGCCGGTGGGCGGCAGCGGGACGTTGACCTGGTCGCCGCGCCAGACGTGCAGGTCAGAGCCGCAGATGCCCGCTTGGGTCATACGCAGCAACACCGCGCCGGGGGCGGGTTCGGGGACGTCGTATTCTTGGATCTCGAAGGGCTTGCCGTACTCCACGCAGGCAATAACTCGGCCTTTCATAACGTACCTCCAAGTGGGGTTTGAGGTGGACGCAATGTATCACAAGGCCGGGGGTTTCGATACGGGCGGGTCAGTCGTTGGCGGCTAGTTGTTCTTCGAGGTAAGAGGCTTCGCCTAGCTCGTCGAATTCGATTTCATCTGCCACGTAGTCTGAGTCGAATTCGACTGATGATGGCTCGGAAACTTCCGGGGGCTTGGTAAAACCAACTGAGACTAAAGTAGCCCAAAGTGTCTCTCGACCACCGGTTATTCGCTTCCCCATAGCATTGCCAATCAAATCAAGCATCGCCTCGCCCCGCTGAACGAAGCACTCGGCGAACTTGTCTGCCTCCAGAAGATCGGAATTGATCCAGTGGCTATCTAGGACCTGATTTAGCTCGCCGTTTTCATTTCTAAGTCGACCCAAATAGCGAGAAGGGGCGTTACCTCCGATTATACGGTTCGTCTTCGCGTCAATTGGGGTCTTGTTGATGATTGAATTGAACAACCATGCCGGCACTTTGGGATGCGCCTCCCTTTCACACCACCGCCTCGGAAAGATATGGTGGATGTCTATGTTTTCGTTATGCCAGTCAGCTAATGTCAATGACTGGCTAGTCCGCCAGTCAGCAGCACCGCTCTTCATCTGGAGGGCGTACAGCCCTTTGTAAGCCGCACTTTGCCGGGTCTTCAGACCGATAAGTCGGCTAGGAGCAAAGTTGGCTTCCCTTATCAGGGTAGGATCAGCGCCACTCCTGATATAGTCGGCAACTTGTTCTAGGTCTCGGGCATATTGGGTTTCTACGGCACACTGCCATATGCCTCGCCGAA
Organism: Dehalococcoidia bacterium; assembly: GCA_965232885.1. Classification (GTDB taxonomy): domain Bacteria; phylum Chloroflexota; class Dehalococcoidia; order Lucifugimonadales; family UBA3495; genus VXOI01. The sequence goes on from CBDDQX010000003.1 coordinate 76,199, forward strand.
CACGCCCGACCAGTACCATCGCTCCAAACGCGCTTTGGCGTTAGCCGACTCCAATTGTTGCCCAAGTTCTGCGTAGAGCGCAGCTAAAGGCACCAATTGGGTGTTATATGGGATGTTGTTCTCAGAGAAAACAAACTGGCTGTGCAGGAATTTGGCAGCAGATTCGAATCCAGTTTCTACTTGGTCTGCCCACTGTTGGTACTCATCAAGAGTCAGACTGAGAATATCAGCTCTTCTACAGCCAATGCCGGGAGCCTGCTGAGCAGCTATCGCCTGCCTTCGGCGCTCTTGGGTTGCCAGCAAGGCAACCGCTTGCAGAAAATTAGCGCTGTCTACTCCCCGCAATACGCTGTACTGAGAGTGGAGGCGATAGCGTCTCGCTTCCCAGTCATCCCTCAAAGAGAACCCATCGGCGGCTAGTGAAGCTGTTAGAAGCTCGAACACAGTCAGCACAACACCCCCGGTATTAACTTTCTCGAAAACTGTGCAGACACCCTCCTTTGTGGTGTCTTTATCCAAATTGATGACTGGCAATTTGTAGTGCGTGAAATTTTCGATAATCCCCTTCTGGAATTCCATGAAAAACTGGAATGCGTTGCCAGCAGGGTGGGCATTCTCTCGTCGACTCCAATAATTGGCGTATTCGAACCCCCAAGAAGTGCTGTCCATCAATTTTTCTGTTGGCATCATGTGATTCTGAAATTCGAGATTTCGCGAAGATAAGTCGAGCCCAACATCTCTTCCGAAATTCGTCCTTTCAACCCGATCCTCCGGTACGCTGATAAAAGCGTCCTCTGGGTCGATAAAATGATCCAATGATTTCTGCATATCAATGTAGTACCAACGCTTGAAGCGTCGCCCTCTGGAATCCCTGGTATCCACTGGCCCATTGAATCTCAACGCTTGGTAAAGAGACGTTAACCGTTGCTGTCCGTCAAGTAGGTAGCGCTCCAAGCGTTCATTTGCATTGAGGGGTGCCCCTTCAATTGGCCTCTTTTGAAACTGAACTTCACCGTCAGCGTCAAGGGTCATAATCGCGCCCACTGGAAATTGCCGGGATATACTTACCAGTAGGCCCTTGATGCGGTCGTCGTCCCAAACCCAGCCCCGTTGAAAGTCAGGCAACTGAATCTTGCCTTCTTCTACGTCGTCGAGCAGGTCCTTCAAGTCAATTGGATTGGTCTCGAACATGCTAAACCTTCCGATGTAGTAATTCGGGAGCTTGCCGACGCTTGGCTGATCAGGGTTATTGGTTACGCAAGCGGTGGTTCTCGGCTTCCAGTTGGCGGATGCGGGCCTCGGCTTGATCGGCGCGGGCTTCGGCGTTCAGGCGGGCGGAGCGCTCGGCGTCCCGTGCTTCCATAACCGTGTCGTAGCCGGGCAGGTATACGCCTTCCACTGGGTCATACCACTCTAGGCGGACGTCTTCGTCGGCCTCTTCCCAGCATACGTACAGCCCCAACGCCTCGCTGTAACCCCGATAACAGCCCGGCGCCCATCCTTCAATGGGCGTTGGCTCGTACCGGCCACCTGCCAGTCGGTCGCCGGACAAGCGCGGTAAGTCCCAGGGGCCGACGCCGGAGTTGAAACGCCAGTATTCTCGGACGCCCAGGGCCGCGTAGCCTTCCCGCTTACGGGTCGCGTCGTTGAGGAAAGTACTCCCTGACGCAACCTCCATTATCAGATCGGGGGGCTTGCCATGGTCCGAGATGGCATATCCGTTGCGGTTGGCAACCACCTGCGGATCCACACCGAAGGCAACCATCATATCGGGGTAGAATACATCGCCGCGACCTTCGATTTCCCGCAGCTCGGCGAAGGGCGCAGGGCTGAGAAACAGGTCGAAGGTGATTAGCGTAGTCTCGAAGTTGCCCAGCCAGTGGCGTAGGGCCCTGGACTTGCCGGGGTCCAGCAGATATTTGGGACTGGTCATTTCTTCCTTACGGGGCGCATCAGGGAACTGGACATAGCCCGGCGGCGGGGCCGGTTTCCAGGAATGCGGGCCGACAGCGCCAGAGCGTCGCTTGAGGGTCATAGGGGCCTCCGGGCAAGAGGGATGCGGGAGTCCAAGAGAATCAACGATGATGATACACTCAACCAGTCTATAATTGCGATACCCGGCCTGCGTTCCGCCAACTGGACCAGGCGGCGTCAGGAGAATTGTCATGCCAGCGAAGACCGGACAGCAGTACATCGCCAACCTGCGGGAGAACCCTGCCGAGGTTTGGATGCGGGGTGAGAGGGTGGAGGACGTTACGTTGCACCCGGCGCTGAAAGGCGGCGTCAAGTCAGTAGCCGCGCTGTACGACCTGCAGCATGACTCTGATGTGGGGAAGGAGATGGTGTTTGCGTCGCCGTCGTCGGGGGATGCGGTGGGGATGTCGTTCATGGTGCCGCGCACGGTGGATGACCTGCTGAATCGCCGGAAGATGATGACGCACTGGGCCTGGGTGGGCTGCGGCATGATGGCGCGAACGCCCGACTTTATGAACGTGTCCATCGCCGGGTGGGCCGGGGCCGCCGAGTACTTCGGCCAGAACAGGCCGGAGTTCGCCGACAACGTGCAGCGCTTCTTCGAGCATATCCGCGAGAACGATGTCACGCTGACTCACACGCTGGTCAACCTGCAACCCCGCCGCGAGTCCGGGGTGCTGGACAAGCTGGACGAGCAGGTGGCTCTGACCGTGGTCAAGGAGACCGACGCGGGGATCGTCGTGCGGGGCAGCCGTATTCTGGCTACCCTGGGGCCGATCTCGGACGAGATTGCGGTGTATCCCACGCGCACGCATATGTTGGGGCCGGAGTCGTGGCGGCAGGCGTTTTCCTTTGCCATCCCCAACAACACGCCGGGGGTGAAGTTCATCTGCCGGGAGAGCTTCGACTACGGGCGCTCCAACTTCGACCATCCCCTCGGCTCGCGGTTCGAGGAGATGGACTGCATCGTTTTCTTCGACGACGTGCTGGTGCCGTGGGAGCGGGTGTTCCTGCTGGGCGACGTGGATATGTGCAACAACTACGGCATCGCAACACAGTCCACCACGCATTCGGGCTACCAAGTGGTCAACCGCTGCCTGGTCAAGACCGAGTTCATCCTGGGGCTGGCGCAACTGATGGCGGACACCCTCGGGTCGGCTGACTTGCAGCATGTCCAGGAGCGGATTGCCGAAATCATCATCCACCTGGAGACGCTGAAGGCTTGTATGCGGGCATCGGAGGCCGATGCCTGGGTTAACGACTACGGCGTCATGTGTCCGGCGCAGGGACCAATCACCGTGGGCCGCGCGCTGTTTCCCACCACCATCTACCCGCGGCTGGCGGAGATCGTGCAGCTCATGGGATCCGGCAACCTGATGGCCCTGCCGTCGGAGGGGGACTTCGACGCTCCCATCGGCCCGGAGGTGGAGCGCTACCTGACCACCGATACCGCCGACGCCCGGGAACGGGTACGGCTGTTCCGGCTGGCGTGGGATGTGGCGTGCAGCGCGTTCGGCGGGCGGCAGGTGCTGTACGAGCGCTTCTTCGGCGGAGACCCGACGCGCAACGCCCTGCTGCTCTACCGCAGCTATAATCGCGACGGGGCGGTGCAGCGGGTGCTGGATTTCCTGCACTCCAGTTGATATGCTCAACTGGCCGCCCGTTCCGTCTCACTCTGATGAGCAGACATCCGGTAGGAGCGCGACGAATATGGTAGCCAAACGAATTACGTCGGCAATTAATCATCCTTCCATCGAGGAAGCGAAAGACGACCTGAGCATCGAATACCCTTCCTCGGACGGCGAACCGATGGCCGAGAACAAGTGGCAGTACGTGGCGATGACCGACACCGTTTCGGTACTGGAAAACCGGTTTCTGGACCGGCCCGACGTTTATGTTGGCGGGGATATGCTGATGTACTACCGGATGAACGATAACGCCACGCGGGTTGCGCCGGACGTATTCGTGGTGTTCGGGGCCGCAGGCAAGCATTTCCGGGATTCCTGGATAGTGTGGCGGGAAGGGAAGGCGCCGGATTTCGTGATGGAAGTGGCGTCGCCAAGCACCTGGCGGCGGGACGCAGAGGAGAAACGGGACATTTACGCCGGTATGGGAGTAACCGAATACTGGCGGTTCGACCCCACCGGCGAACATTTCACGCCGGAACTGGTGGGCGAACGATTGGTAGGCGGGGTGTACCAGACGATCCCACTGGAAACGGACGGCGACAGTGTCCTGCGGGGCCGCAGCGACGTAATAGGGCTGGACATCTGCGCGAGGCCGGGCTTGGAGTTGCGCCTGTACGACCGAGCGGCAGAGCAGTGGCTACGCACTCATAAAGAGAGCGAGGAAGCTCTACGGATGGAAGCGGAGGCGCGCCAAGCGGCGGAGGACGAGGTTAGGCGGCTGCGGGAGCAATTGAGCAATCTGCAAGGCAGCTAGAGCGTGTTTACAAACTCTACCGGCAAAGATATTTTGGTATCGGCGCGGTTGTTTGATGCCGGGATTTCACCCTCACCCTAACCCTCTCCCTCAAGGGAGAGGGGATTTTGCAGGTTAATTCCGCCCCATTTGCGGTTTGTAAACACACCCTAAGAGATTCTTTGCCACGTCTGACAGCGTTCCGTTTCGAGTGGTCAGATTGAATGCCCCCCGCCTTCACTGAGGGCAGGCTCCATCCGGGGGTTTAGATTCCCGCTTTCGCGGGAATGACGAGTTGTAGGTGGTGATACTTCCTAAACCGGAACGCTGCCGGCACGTTTCGATATCTTGGCAAACGGCGGGGGCTGGCGTATAGTAGGCGGTACTAGACAAGCGACTCGGAAGGAGTCTTACGGAGGGAATAATGGCGAAGCCGAAGAGGATCGGGCATCTGGTAATCAACGTCAAGGACCAAGAAGCCTCTACCAGGTTCTACACCGAAGTGCTGGGATTCGAGGTTGCGGTGGAACGGCCGGGCTTCGGTACGTTCCTGACCTGTGGCCGCATCCATCACGACCTGGCCTTGTTCCAGGCCAAGGAAGGCGCGCAGGAAGTAGTCGAGGGCGGGCTGGGCCTGAACCACATGGCCATCCAGGTCGAGGACTACGAGGAGCTGAAGGACTACTACCACAAGCTCCAAGAGTACTACGAAGTCGACAAGCTGCGCACCGTTGACCACAGCATGACCAAGAGCATCTACATCCAGGACCCGGACGGCAATGGCATTGAGTTGTTCTGCAACAGCTTCGACAACGCCGAAGAGGGCCTCGAAGAAATGCGCCGCCCCGGCCGCCAGAACACCGCGCTGGTCTTCGACTAGACTGTAGCGCCCGTAGTTCGCGGACACCATTGGTCAAGGCGATTATACGTAGGGGCGGGTTTGAAACCCGCCCCTACGTTTGTGCAGCCCAGGGAGAGCGGAAATGATACGCGCGGCAGCCCTCGACCTCGACGGCACCATCATCGGCCCCGACGAGCGAGTCACGCCGAGGGTCAAGGACGCCATTGCCCGGCTGTCGGCGCAGATCCCTGTGTTCATCGCGACCGGACGCGAGCCTCACGACGTCTTCAATTATGCCGGGCAGCTTGGATTGACGGGGCCGCAACTATCCGACGGCGGCGCGGCCATCCTCGATCCGGTGGAGCGCCGCCACATCTGGAGCGCCAACCTGGGGCCGGAACTGGCATCCGAGGTTCTGACGCTTATCGGGGAGATGGACGCGCGTTTCGTCGCCACTCACGTTCAAGGCACCTTCCGTCGCGTGAGCGACATCCCAGACTGGGACATCGTGCGCATCTCGGCCCTCGACCTGTACCGCGAGGATGCGGAAGCGTTGACAGTCCGGTTTCGAGAGCATCCCCGGATGAGCGTTATCCTGGCGTCGCTGCCTTACAACGGCCTTTGGGCGGTGGATTTCACCCTGAAGGGAGTGGACAAGGGCAGTGGCATCGCCCGCATGGGCGATATGCTGGGCGTGGGGCTATCCGAGATGGTGTGCGTCGGCGACAGCTACAACGACCTGCCGATGTTTGCGGTCGCCGGGATGTCCATCGCCATGGGCGGCTCGCCGGAGGACATCAGGGGCGCAGCGCAACTGACCGCCCCAACGGTGGAGGATAACGGGCTGGCCTATGCCATAGACCAATACATTCTGCCGCGAATTGGTTAACCACGGAGAACACAGAGGCCACAGAGTTTTCCTCTCTGATGTTCACCCCCACCTTAACCCTCTCCCCTTAGGGGGCAGGGTCTTTTACTGATAAGTGAATGAATTGCTAAACCATCCGTCATTCCCGCGAAAGCGGGAATCCAGAGAACTGATAGCGAACAGTATCGAGAGTTGGAACAGTCGCACCTGGATTCCCGCTTTCGCGGGAATGACGGGTATCTGACGCCGGAATGTTTAGCTAACGATTCACTCATCAGTAATACCTTCCCCCTCAAGGGGAGGGAACTTTTAGCGCAGGGCGGGCGCGACTTCGGTGGCGAAGCGCTGGACGGACGCCAGCACCTTGTCCCTGGATATGCCGCCGCCCACGTTTACCTCTGCCACCACTCCGTCCAACTGCAACTCTTCGGCGATCTCCCGCAGCAGGCTGGTCACGCGCTCCGGCCCGCCGTAGGCCAGGCGGTCGCGCAGCAGGTCTTCGTAGGTGATGGCGGAGAGACGCTCGCCCCGTTGGGCGCGCTCTTCGTCGGGCGTGGCTCCGGCCACGGTGGCGCTGTTGAGGAAGTTCTGCGCCAGCCGCCGGTAGGCCCGCATGGTGGATTCCTCGGCATCGGCGTGGGCCTGCTCGTCAGTCTCGCCCACGAAGACCGGGATGCGCAGGAATACGCTGGCATCGGCCTCGTGTTCGGCTTCCTTCCATGCCGTCCGGTAGGCATTCAGGCTCTCGGCGAGGGCGGGGCGGTCCATGCCCCGCAACCCCACAAACACCGGGATCCCGGCTCGTCCCACTTGGGGGAAGGTCTCCTTGGTGGTAGCAGCGATTCGCAGCGGAGGATGGGGCTTCTGGAAGGGTTTGGGGATGACGCAGACATCGTTGAACTGGTAGTGCTTGCCCTCGTAGGAGAAACGGTCGTTGGTCCAAGCGGCCAGAATCACGTCAAGGCATTCCTGGAACCGCTCGCGGCTCTCGGCGTAGGAGATTCCGTAGCCTTCATAGGCCCGGGCGAAACCGCTGCGGCCCACACCGAACTCGACCCGGCCCCGGCTGATGTGGTCAAGGGTCGCCACTTCCTCGGCTACCCGGACGGGATGGGCCAAGGGCAGCACGTTCACCGCGACGCCCACCCGCAAACGCTCGTAGCGGGCCACGATGGCAGACGAGATGATGAGGGGCGCGGACACCACCGACGGAATGCCGGCCCCGCCTGTGTCCAGCGGGCTGCGTGGCGCGGCGAAGTGCCGCTCGGCCAGCCATACACCGGTCAGGCCGCCCTTCTCGGCCGCCTCGGCCATGGCAAAGGCCTCATCGAAGGCGGCCTGTTCGGTCTCGCCGTAGCGGTAGTCGCATTCCATCACCAGTCCGACGTGCATGAAACCTCCATAGCCTGTTGCTGCCTCCGGCTGACTGCCTTTCGATTCTAGGTTCCCCAATTATGCTGTGTCAAACCAAAAAGTTATTCTCAAGAACACCGGCAACCGTTAACCCGGGCCGTCCGGTCCATCCGGGCTGCCCGGTCCATCCGGGCTGTCGCCGGCGATGTCCACGCTGGGCGCATCCTCCGCAACGCGGCGACGAACTATGGCCTGTGGTACGCCAGGGCGCCGGTCGCCCTGGGGCCATGCTCCGTTGGGGAATTGAAGGGAGCGAACCGGGTAGTTGATCACTATGCCTTCCGCGGCGAAGCGGCGATGGAGCTCATTTATCAGTTCAGAGCGCAACTCGAAGCTGGCTAGCCGGTCCTTGGCCTGCACGAAGAGCCAGAAGTCTACGTTGGATTCGCCAAAGGTATCGAAAGCGAAATACGATCCGTAGTCTTTCACCCCGTGAGGACTCTCCTCCAGCACACGGGTCATGGCATCCCTGGACACTGCTTCCACCCGGTCCAGGTCGCTGTTGTAACTGACCCTACAGGTCAGAAACACGTTAATCGGCGGCGTCGGCTCGCTGTAGTTTGTTACGATTGTATCCGCCAGCCGCGAGTTGGGTATGACTACCAGTTGGTTCTCCCATGTGCGGATGCGGGTACTGCGCAGGCTGACTTCTATCACGTAACCGGCGATACCGCCCTCAAGCTCGATGTAGTCGCCGGGTGAAATGACGTTCTCAGTCGCGACGTAGGTGCCGGCGAAGACGTTGGCCAGGGTGGGCTGTATCGCCAGCGCCACAGCCAGACCGCCGAGGCTCAGGCTGGCAATCAGAGGACCTATGGATATGCCCAGCACGTCCAGAATCAGCATAACGCCGATGGCGTACACTAATATAATCGCCACCCTGCGCAGTATGGGGACGATGTGAGCGCTGGCGCTGCGCTGGTCCATGCTCATCTGTGAGATGTACCAGTCGAGGGAGACGGACAGCAGCCGAGCAATGAGTACGAGCACCGCCAGAATTGCGGCGGCAGTGAACAGGGCATTAACCACGTGCTGTTGCCCGGCGGTGAGATCAGTGGGAATGACCACCGCCAGGTAGCTACCCAGCACCATTATGATGAGGCTGGCCGGACGGCGGACTGACTGGAAGATCCGGTCGTCCAGTTCGGTTTCGGTATGGCGGGAAAGCCGCTGCGCCAGAGGGATGATGACGTAGTGCGAGAGGACTGACGCCAGTATCGCAATGCCAAAAATTATCAGCCCGATTATCGGGTCAACCCATAGCTGGCCTTCCAGACCTAACCGGGAGATAAGCGACTCCATTTGCGTATCGGCGTCCTTCTGTCGTTGCCCTTCGAGTCGAAGGGCAGCTACGCAGTTGAGAGGTTCGACCTCACCCCCGCTTTCGCAGGAGCAGGCTCTAATCTTCTCTCAGAGGGAGAGGGAATTGTAGCCAACAGCGTAACTACTGTTGAATTATAGCTGATGGAGCAGTTGAGGCAGCAATTCGTCGGCAGGGCCGGAAAGGGCCAGATCGCACCACTGGGTCAGAGACGTCGCCTCCGGGTTGACCTCTATGAGCGCCGCGCCCCTTTCCTTGGCCACCAGGGGCAGCCGGGCAGCCGGGTTCACGGTGCCCGACGTCCCTACCAGCAGCATACAGTCGCACCGCTCCGCCGCCTCGCGGCAGGCTTGCAGCGTATCCTGCGGTATTGGCTCGCCGAACATCACAGTATCCAGCTTGAGCACGCCGCCGCACTCGCCGCAGAGCGGAGGGGCGTTGGCGAGACTTGAATGGCCGGAGAGTCTCGCCTCGAAGTCGCTGCGATGGAAGCGCAGACCGCATTGCAGGCAGCGCAGACGGTTGCGGTTGCCATGTATCTCCAACACGATGCGACTGCCGGCGACGGTCTGGAGATTGTCCACGTTCTGGGTGATGACGCAACGCAGGATGCCTCGCCGCTCCAGTTCAGCGAGGGCCAGGTGTCCGGCGTTGGGCACGGCCAGGTCCACAGCCTGCTTCATCCGGTAGACAGGATGCGACGGGTCTTCCTCGGCGGCCAGCCGCCTTTGCCACCACGCCGCCGGGTCGCTGGCGAACTCCTGGTACGACAGCAGCGGCGGCGTCCCCGCGCCAGTATATATACCGCCCGCGCCGCGATACGTCGGAATGCCGCTGCCCGCCGACAAACCCGCCCCGGCCAGCGCCACAACGTACCTGGCGCGGGATATGAGGGCTGTGGCTTGGGGGATTTTGTCAGTTGGTTGGATCATGAGTTGATTGGGCGCCCTTACAACGAGTTACGCCGTATTGCGTTAAGTTCGGAGGCCCGGGCTTGCAGGTTATCGCCCAAGTTGATTCTCGCAGTCACTCGCGACTCAGCAACGCGCAGCCCAAGGACAACCGGAATCGCCGCCATTCCCAGGCCGGTGGCGCTCAATGCGGATCCGACGGCGCTGTATGCCGATGCTCGGCCCAGCCGCTTGCCGCCGCTGCGCATAGTATCTCGCAGTGTAGCCCGGCCCATCAGATAGTGTCGCCCCTCGGTTACGCCGATAATCAGCGCGGATGTGACCGGGATAACGTCAACCGCAAATTCAGCGGCAATATCCAGCGCGTTCCTGATGGCATCTTCTGACAGTTCTTCAATATACCCTTCGGTGTTCTCTTCCAACATGGCCTGAGATATGTCTGTTCCAATGATGTCGGCAGGCTCACTATCTATTTCTTCAGGAACAGCTACACGAATGTCGGGGTAGTCGTTCAGCGCCTTCTTAACGTAAGACATAGATTCGGTTGCCTTCAATTGAACCTGCTCAACTGTATCGCCATTCCGGTCAACGATTTCTAAATCCCAGCCCGGTTGGGTTGAAGATTCGGCCAGACGCGCTACCTGTCCAGGCTCAAGCTGCAACTCGCCGAGGGTCTCGCCTTCGTTCAGCCTGTCTCTGACTAAAACCTCGAAATACTTGCCTTTCACTCCGTTGACGATACCTCCAAGCGCTTCGGCGCTCCTACCGGCCAGCGACTCCAAGTCCACGTTAGGGTACTGCAAGCGGAACGCCTCTACGAGTTGCGGGTTGGAATCCGGCTCCAGTCCCAGATTGGTGAAGTCGTCGATACCTATGTCAGCGGAAATTGCGGCCAGTTCCAGTACCTCCCGCTCCCTGCGTCGGCGGTACTCTTCCGCAAGCGCCAGCAGCTCCATCTGTTGCCTCGGGGGGTAATCAGTGGAGATGGTGGATAGTTCTTCACGGATCATTACTCCCTCTTACCCTCATCTCGCTAGGCGGCATACATTTGCTCAACGGCTGTCAAGCGATCGGCCAGTTCAGCCTGAAAGCGGCGAATTTCGGCAGCTTCCTGTTCGAGTCTGGCTACGCGCTCCTTGACGTCAGCTTGGTCGTGGTGCAGGCCGACAGCCACCCGCGTCACTGCCTCGGTGAACTCGTCGAACCGGCGGATGTCTGCCCCGGTCATTACTTCGCCGGAACGTTGCGCGACACGGCCACCCTTGCGGGCTGCGCGGGCTGTCGCCTTGCCGGAACGTTTCGCCCCTCGCCCTGTAACGCGGGCCGCCACCTTGCTTGAATCCTCTATCATCTCCCCGACTGTACGGGATGCACCGGCGGTTGTCTTGCCTGAACGCTTTAGCCCTCGCCCAGTCGCGCGAGCTGCGCGGGAGAAACCACGCCGCCACCTGAAACGGTCGCGAGCCTCGCCACGAGTATCATAGTCATGTTCCATATATTCCGGCGCGAGGGTCTCTGCGTTTTGCGGCATACCCAAACCTCCAGCCTTGTTCTCCAGTCCCCATTATATTATCTGACTGTCTTGGGTTGTTGGCGGGCGTGGGCGCGGGCTTGCATTTATGACGAGGCACGCGACTGTTCCGCCAAACTCAGACTCCCTGGCAGACCCGACCCAGCCGCCAGCACGTATCGGCCTCACGGCTCAGTATCCCTTGGGCAATCTCCGCCTGGCAGCCCATGGCGCCGATGGTCACTAAGCACCCGTTCAGTTCCAGCAACTCTGCCCGTTGCCTCGGCAGGTAATCAGTGGAGATGGTGGATAGTTCTTCACGGATCATTACTCATCCCTACCCAATATGGCATTCTGTATCTTACAGAATGGTCTGATGAGACCCCAAACTCATCAGAATAGCGCCCGCCAGATTCTCCGCAGGAAACCTACGGAGCGACGACGCTCCATTTCCTGTTCCAGCAGTGTCACTCGCTGAGCCAGTTCACTTTGTAGCTGCTGGATGTCCCTTGAATCTTGCTCTAGCCCAGCTATCTGACCGGCCAATTCTCCCTGCGACTGCCGGATATCCGCGGACTCTTGCTCTAGCCCAGCTACCCGCCCGGCCAATTCTCCCTGCGACTGCCGGATGTCCGCGGAGTCCTGCTCTAACTTGACTATCCGCTGACTGCTGTCGGTCTGGTGGTGATGCAAGCCAACTGCCACCCGTGTGACAGCCTCAGTAAACTCGTCGAACCGGCGAATGTCTGCGCCGGTAAACACTTCGCTTGAGCGTTGTACTACCTCTCCCGTTGATCTTGAAGCGTCTCGTATTTCCTGCCCGGCCCGCTGAAATCCTTGCGCGGCGAGATTGGTGGCACGGCGCAACCACGAAGGTTGTGCTTCGGGTTCTTGGGTTTCTTCACCGTCCTGCGATGGTCGCTGTTCCGGCTGGTCATTTTCTTTGGCCATTGGCGTCCTCTTGCCCAATAGTGTTTTTGTTGGCCCTGATTTGCCGTCACCCCCAAACCCCTCTGCGCCCAGGGGGTGCGGGATAGCCGGGCCTTCTTCCTTGTTCGGGTTGTTGGCAGGCGGGCGTGGGTGTGGCAGCGCCTTTTATGGGGAGGCGCGCGACTGTTTCGCCAAACCCAGACTGCCTAAATGGAGCGCTCCGATTTGCCGGATGCAACACGGGTAGCCTTCCGGTTTAGGTGGCCCAATTGATTTAGGTGGCCCAATTGGACGACGAAGAGCTTGGATTCCCGCTCCTCGTTTCCACGAGGACAAACCCCGCGGTAATGACGGATTGTTGGCGGTCATACCACCTGAATTGGAACGTTGTCCCGGTTGCCGACAGGCTTGTCTAACCCGTGCCCGGCGTATACAATAAGGGAACAATGTCGCCAAGGGAACAATGTCGCCTCCAGCGCCCGCTTGGCCGCTACTGGAACGGAGTTGGCATCCTCTCTGAGTGTGGGCCTGTAGCTCAGGCGGTTAGAGCGCGGTCCTGATAAGACCGAGGTCGTTGGTTCGAGTCCATCCAGGCCCACCAACCTGCACGGTAGATAGAACTGCATCGGGAAGGGCCACCTTATCGGTGGCCTTTCCCGGCGCCAGGCTATCGTTGGGCATGGGCACGGTGTAACGCATCAGGGCGTCGCCGGGCACGACGAGAATCTCCTTGACGAAGGTCTCGATGAAGGCCCGCCGCTCGGTCAACTCGCTCTCCTCCAGGAAATCCTTCATCTCCCTGGCGTAGGCCGCAACGGCGTTCACGTCGTCCAGCGCCTTTCCCCGCTGGGCCAGGGCCGCCCTGGCCTCCTCGGTCGAGCATTCCAGCCGGTCCTGCCGTTCCCTGAGTTCCCGGATGCGGGGCCTGAAGTCATCCACCTCCATGTCGGTGGTCTCCACCAGGTTGTAGAGCCGGCCCAGCCGCTGGCGCACGTCGGCCAGCTCCGAGTCGAAGGTCTCCAGCCGCTTGCGCTGCTCCCGGGTTACGGCGCCCATCTCCGCCTCCACCGCCTTCACCAGGTCGCGGATGCAGTCCTCGGTGAGGATGTTGGAGCGAATCCGGTTGACCACCAGTTCCTCGAAGCGGCGGGCGTTGAGAGTGGGGGTGGGGCAGGCGTGCTTGCCGACCTTGATGTTGGTGGGGCAGACGTAGTAGGCGTACTGGCCGCTCTTGGCAAAGCGACCGGTGAGAGGCGAGTTGCACGCCTGGCACCTGGCGAGGCCGGTGAGCAGGTAGGAGCTTCCCACCCTACGGGGATGGCTGACCTTGGGGGCCCGGGAGCGCATGAGGCTGTTGACGCGGCGGAACTGGGCCTGGGATATGATGGCGGGGAACGCCTTCTCCACTCTTACCGGCTCACCCTTGTCCTTGGCGCCTTCACCCCATACCAGGGTGCCCGTATAAGCCTCGTTGGTGAGGATGCCGTGGATGCTGGTCTTGCCCCAGAGCTTCCCCCTGGGGCTGGCGACGCCCTCGTTGTTCAGGATGCGGGTGATTTCCTGGGTCCCCTTGGCGGCCTCGGCCATATCGAAGATGCGCCTGACGATTCGGGAGGCATCCGGGTTGATCTCCAGGGTGGGGCGCTTCTTGGGACCGTCCTGGACCATGACCCGGTTGTAGCCGAAGGGGGCGTGGCTGGAGACCCAGAATCCCCTGGAGGCGGCCTCGCGCATTCCCCGCAAGACTTCGGTGGCAAGATTTTCCGAGTAGAACTCGTCCACGGACTCGATGATGGCCTCCATCAGCTTGCCGGTGGGGGAGTCGTCGGCGTGCTCGGTGATGGATACCACGCGGACGCCCTTGCGCCGGAGCATGGACTTGAAGGCCACGGCGTGCTCTCGCTTGCGGGTGAACCGGCTAAACTTCCAGACAAGAATCTCCCGGAAAGGGGCCTGGGTCCTGCTGGCCTCGTCGATCATCTTGCGAAACTGGGGCCTATCGGCGACGCGGCCGCTCTCGGCCTCGTCCACGTATTCGCGGACCACGGCGTAGCCGTTCTTGGCGGCATGGTCCCGAAGCGCCCTGAGTTGGGCGGCTACCGAGAGGTCCACGTCCTGGCGGTCGCTGGAGACCCGGGCGTAGAGGGCCACGGGGGTGGCGTCGTATCTGTTACTCATGAGTGTCTCCTCCTGTTGATTCATTCTGCCCGCCCCGCCGCGATCGTAATCGTTCCAGCCGCTGCTCACGGCGCAGTTCCCTGTCCTCCATGTACAATCGGAGGGCTTCGCGGACCAATTCGCTCATGTCGCGGCCCTCTTCATCCTTCACCCGTTGCACCTGTTCGTACATATCGGGCGGCAGGGAAAATGTGATGGTCCTGGAGATGCGGCGTGGGGGCATGGCGTCTTTTTTTGCCTTTCCTTGTATGTTATTGTCTTACTATCCATCATCGGACATCCGGCCTTTTCCTGTCAAGGCCACCCGTGTGCATTCTTGTCCTCGGGCAAGGAACGCGGCCCATGGACGAATGGGCCGCTGGTATTCCGTGGTGTTTCCCGGGCCTGTTGCCGGGTTCGGGCCGGACATTCAGCCTTCCTCCGCATCCGTACCGGTCTCGGCCGGGCGCTCTCCCCCTTGCCCTCGCATATAGGAACGGATGGCGACCCGAGCGAGGATGCGCAGTCCCTTGTTGATGGTCCGGCGCTGCTGGGGGGTATGGGACGTCAGGGGGTCGTCCGGTTTGTCGTCGCCGGAGTCGCTCATTATGTTCAGTTTTGTGGTATCTTTCACAGGCTCAGTCGCAGCGGCGGTTGACGGGCCGCTGGCCTCTCGTTTGTGTTGTGTTGTGGTGCGCGGCCGGGGGCCGCCGGCGCCGATGGAAAGGGCGAACGCCGGCAAGCCCCCAAACCGCTTCAGGCCCCGCCGTGCCGCCGTTGCGCCTGCGCCCGGCGGGGCCTTGGGTCTAGCATTCCTCCTCTTCCTCCCTGTCCTGGTCCGGGTCTTGGTCCTGGTTTTCCTCGTCGTCCGCCACCCGGTCCTCCGCCGCGTCCACGCCGTCCTCGTCCTCCTGCTCCTCCTCCCGTTCTTCCTCATCGAAGAGGTCCAACTGGAGGTCGTCGTCTATCAGGATCGCGGTCCCGCCGGGAATCAGGTGGGCGAAGCGGTGGATGGAGTGCATGGCGCCGCCGCAGGGCTCGACGCCCTTGCGCCAGCGGGCCAGCTGCTTGGGGTCCACGCCCAGGGCCCGGGCCAGGCCGCGCCAGGAGAGGCCGCTGGCCTCCTTGAGGCGCTCCAGGCGCTGGGCGAAGTCCTTGGGCAGGACGCCGCTGGGCAGGGGCCGGGTCCCGTCCGCCTTGGCGTTGGGGCGGGCGCGCCCGTCGAAGGCGGACGCGCCGTCACGGTTGTTCATATCTTTCCTCCGTCTTGAAAATCTCGCTGGAGTTGTTCACTCCCAGGGCCGTCTGCATCCGGCGGCGGATGCGCCGGGAGGGCGAGCGCCCGCCGTTGACCAGCATCGACACGTAACCGGGGCTGACCCCGATCTCCCTGGCGAGCCAGTTCTGGGAGCGGCCCAGGGTCTGGAGCCGCTGCCGCAGGGCCGCCGCGTCGAGCCGGACCACGGTCCGTCCTCCGCGCCTCCGGGGACCTGGCTGCTGGCGTGGGTTTGATGAGGGCATGGTTCTCTCCTTTCCGGTTCTCTCCTATCTATTGGTCCAATTTTCGGGGCGGCAGGTTCCGGGGCCGGTAAGGGTCCAGGGGAGTGCGCCAGGCGCGGCCCATGGGCCCCAGTTGCTCGATGGCCTCCCCGTGGGAGACCCACAGGGGCACGTTGACCCTGGCGGCCTGCATTTCCTCTTGGGCGAGGCGCAGAAAGTGGGTTTGGGCGATGTCGTCGGCCAGGACGATGAGCACCGAGGGCCTGGCGCCGTGATCGTCGGTGGGCCGGTGGGAGGAGTAGTAGCGCAGGTAGGGGGCCAGGCGCTGGGACATGGTTGAGGGCCGGACGGCGCGGCGCTCCCACTCCAGGAAGAAGGGCCAGGCGGCGCCGTTCCTGCGCAGGAGGCCGAAGGCGTCGGGGCTGACGGCGCGGGTACGGTCGCCGTGGGGGAAATGGCGGGAGGCCCGGCGGGGCGGGTCCAGCAGCGCCGCCTCCCAGCCAGCGGCTCGGGCCTGATCCGCCAGCGCGGCCAGGAAGGCGTGGACGGCGGCGGTGTGCTCCAGGTTGCGGAGCAGTTGGCGGCTCTGCCTGCCGCTGACGTTGGTCCAGTGGAAGGGGGCGCCGGGGAGCCGGGGAGCGGCGCTCCAACGTCCCCTGGTCATGCTCAGCGACGCGCGGTCCCGGCGGGCCAGCATCGCCAGCGCCCGGTCGGTCAGGGCCAGTCGGCCGCCGGACTCCGGGGGCCGCACCACCAGCTTCAGGGCCTCCAGGGAAATCACCACCTGGTTTGCCCGCTGGCGGGAGACGCCCAGAAGCCCCGCCAGGTCCCTGACGGAAATCCAGGGCCAGTCGGACACCAAGTCGATGGCCCGCTTCGCGGTGGGCCGGAGTAGGGCGGGCAGCAGGCGGACGGGGACCTCCCAGCCCGCTCCGGCCACGGCCAGTTCGCCGGGAACCTGGGCCCGCCTTGGCTCCGGCTCCGCATAAAACTCGGCGCCGGGCGTCAGGCTTTCCAGGACCCGGCGCAGCCCCACGGCGTTGCTCACCGCCTGGGGGCTCCATACCGGATCGTCCAGGCTGGCGGTCGCCGCCTCCTGCTCCACGGCCAGGAACACGGGTACGGGGAAGCCGTCCAGCGTCCGGCGGGCGTGCCGCAGGCTCACCGGGTCGGGCATGAGCACCAGGACGGCGTCGGGCAGGGGCGTGTGGCGCAGCTTCCACATCCGGTTGGCGAAGGGGGAGCGGTCGGAGGTGCGGCCCCTACGCACGATGCCCAGGGTGCCGCCATCAGGGAGGGCCAGGGCGGCGTCCAGGGGCTGGGCCCGGTACCAGCGGAACCGGGCGGGGAGGGCCAGGCCGGAAAGGGCGGCGGCCAACCGGTAGACGGCGGCTACGGCGTCCAGGCGCTCCAGCAGGATGCGCCGCCAGCCCTCGGATACGGGACGCTGGCGGAGCAGTTGGTCCAAGGACAGGCCCGCCTGGCCGGCCAGTCTCTCCAACCCCTTCACGGTGAGGTGGAACCTCTCGCTGGCGGGAAAGAGGGTGGTGGCGTGGCTCATGGCCTGGCAGCAACCGCCCGCGTCCAGCCGCCCCACGGCGTCGTAGACCGCGCTGCGGGACCGGCCGGTGACGGCGGCCAGTTCCAGCCGGTCCAGGAAGGGCATTTCTCCCAGCGCCCGCAGGATCTGGCTGTCGCAGCCGGCGGGCCTCATAGCTTCGCCTCCCCGCTGCCCTCCTCGGCCTCCCCGGCGGCGGATTCCCCGGCACCGTCCCGGAACTCGTTCACCTTCTGCTGGCCCTCGGCTCCGGCCAGGGACAGGTCCAGGTCCGACAGGGTGTAGGCGGCGGCGGCGGCGCGGATGCGGTGGGCCACAGCGGGGTCGCCGTCCTCCGGCTTCTTGACCATCATGGAGAAGGCGGGCATCCGTTCCGTTCCCACGGTGGCCCGCACGTAGCAGTGGTGCACGTCCAGGGACACGATGTCGTCCTCGGTCACCCGCTCCTTGCCCAGTTCCCACACCAGTTGCCTCGCGTCGCTGCCCGCCACCTGGAATACCGCCAGGCAGCCCACGTTGGCCAGGATGGTGTCGCGCATAGTAGGGGAGAGGTCGTCCAGCTTGGCCAGGCTCTGGGTGGCCAGGATGAATGACGCGCCGTACTTGCCGAGCTCCGACAACATGCTTTCGTAATCGACGCCGGGCATGGACTGCATCTCGTCCACGACCACCAGGGCGCCCCTCCGCTGGGCCAAGGGCAGGCTCTCCTGCTCCCGGACCACCGAGTCCACCAGGTTGAGCAGGGACGCGCCCACCAGGGCGGACACGTCCCGGCCCACGGCGCCCTGGGCGGTGGACACCAGCAGCACGCCGCCGCCTAGAATCGTCTCCCGCAGGTCGATGGTGGAGCGGGGCTGGCCCAGGATGGCCCGCGCCCGCTTGGACGATGCGTAGTAGGACAGGCGGGTCTGCACCGGGGCCAGTGCGTCGGCCCGGTACTGGTGGTGCCAGCCGCCGAAGTCCCTCGCCCACCATTCCAGCAGGTAGGGGTCGGAGACCTTCTTCAGCACCTCGGTGCGGTACTTGTTGTCGGAGAGCAACCTCAGCCCGTCCAGGATGGTGTGCTGCCGGTCGTCGCTGGTGCCGGGGTGCTCGTTGGCCTCGTGCAGGGTCTTGACCGTCTGCTCCAGGATGGACTGCATTCTCGGCCCCCACTGCTCCCACAGGCCCTTGGCCACCCGCACCACCGAGTCGGCGGTGCGGTCCCGGTCGGCGAATACGCGGGTGTCCAGCAGGTTGATGCCGGGGGCGCGGGTCCCGTCGGCCAGGTCGATGAGTCTTACTTTGTCGATGAGAGACTCAGGGACCTGCTCCAGGATTCCGGCCACCAGGTCGGCGTGGGGATCGATGACCACGACGGCGTCGCCGTCGCGGCCCTCCGCCTTCTCCCGCATCTTGTGGACGGCGATGTGGTGCATCAGGGTGGACTTGCCCATGCGGGTGCGGGCCACGTAGAGGTGATGGCGCCGGAGCAGATCCTCGGGGAAGCGGATGGGCCGGGGCTTGCCCGCCGTGGTGTCGCCCACCGGCGCGCCGCCCCGCACGCCCTTGGCGGACGGGAGCAGCGCCCGGGAGCCGGAGCGTTCCAACAGCGGCGTCTCGTCTCCCGCTCCCGGCGGATGCCACAGGGCGGCCGCCTCGCGCACGCCCAGGACGCTGCGCTTGCCCAGCAGTCTCGGGCCAGCAGGGTGCAGATTCACCAGGGGGACCAGGGGCCGTATACGGCTCACCTTGAACCTGGCCCCGGCCGGGTGGTCGAAGTGGCGGTAGGCGGCGGCCACCGCGCCCAGCAGTTCCTCGGCCCGCTGGGACCGGGTCGCCTCCGGCAGCACCGCGATCACCTGGAGCTCGGCGTCGAAGGCGATGCGGGAGACCTTCTCCCGTATCAGGAGGGGGTCGTGAACCCGGTTGCGGGCCTGCTTCCAGCGCCACCAGCCCCAGCCGGCGACGACGGCGCCGGACACTGCGCCCAGGCCAAGCAAGGACGCCTTCAGGTACTCGCCGTCCTGCACCCAAAGGTAGCCCCGGACGGCGGCCAGCGCGCCCACGCCCAGCACGGCCATGGTCACGCCGTCCAGTTGCAGGGGTTTGGTCTGGTAGGTGTAGGAGGGTTCGCGGTTCTCGGGGACGGCTGCCCTGTGGGCGCGGGCCTGGTGGGCCTGGGACCAGTCGGGTCCCAGGGAACGCAGCAGCAGGCGGCACAGCACCCGCTCCCCTTCCTCCAGTTCCGAGAGGGAGCCCATCAGCGCGATGAGGGGGTCGGAGCCCGGGTCCAGCAGGTCGTCGTCCCGGAAGGTGCGCAGGGGCACGTACTCGGGACCGTCGGCCCGGAGGGTCATGCCCCAGGCCTGCTCGCCCTGGTGGACGAAGATGGGGTCCTCGTCCACCGGCACCTGCCGGATGCGGGCCTGGGGGTAGTGGGCGGCCAGCTGGCCCCGCACCACCTGGTCGTCGTGACAGCGGGCCAGCAGGTCCACGCCGTCCATGTCCCCGGCAATCTCCAGGGAGAAGGGTTCGGGGACGGCGATGGACTGGAGCAGGTTCTCCACACCCAGCAGGGTGCGGTCGCCGGTGCGGGGCGGCGTCACCGCTAGCAGCACCGGGGCGCGCCTGTTGCCTCTGTCGCCGAACAGGGCTTTCTTGATGTTGATATCCATAAGGGTTGCCTCCGCATATCGGAATACAATTGGGTCTAGTGCCTGGGGCCGGGCCGCCACTCGATTACATCGGCCTCCTCCGGCGTGGCCTCGATGCGAACGGGGAAACGGTTGCCCCTGGCCAGCAGCAATCCGTCGCCGCGCGGGCATGACAAAAGCCAGCGTTGCAGGTCCTCGGGCAGGTCGAAGGCCTCGCCCACGGTGCTGACCGCCGCCGCGTCCTGCTGGAGCAGCAGCTTGAACGCGGCGTTCTGGAGCAGGGCGCGACCGGAGTGTCCGGTGATGGCCCGGGAGGAGTCCTCGGAGAGCAGGTCCTGCACGTCCTGGGTGATGAACTGGAGCCCCAGCCGGTGCTTGCGGGCCCGCTTGGCCATGCTCACCATGAATGCCGCGCCCTCGGGGTGCTGCATGATCGACCACACCTCGTCCACCACCAGCAGGCGGGGTCTTGGGTCCTGGGCCGCTGCAGCCCACACCGTCTCGGTGCAGACCATGGCCGCCGCCGGTCTGAGTTCCGGCTCCAGCAGGTGCAGGTCGAACACCGTGACCAGGGCCTCTCGTGCCAGCAGGTCGTCGCCCTCGTCGGAGAGCAGGTCCCGCAGGCTGCCGGTGGCGAAGGGCCGCAGCAGATGGGCTATCTCCGGGGTCTCCCCCTCCAGGTAGGCGTAGAAATCGCGGAACCCGGTGCGCTCCCGCCTCTCGGAGTAGTAGCCGGCCAGGGCGTGGTCCAAGCTTGACCGCCGTTCGGCGGACAGCCTTTCCCCCACCATCACCTCGATGAGCCGTCTGAGGCTGCCGATGCGCTGGAGCAACTCCTCGCTGTCGCCCCGGTCGATGACAAAGGGGTTCATGCCCTGGCCGGGGACGCCGGGCGATAGCACCCGCCCGCCGGCGGCGCGGGCCATGTCGGTGTACTCGCCCTCCGGGTCGATGATGTAGGCCCGCACGCCCCGGCACAGACCCCGCAGCACACCCAGCTTGGTGGCAAAACTCTTGCCGCTGCCCGATCTCGCCAACACCGCTGTGTTGGCGTTCAGGTGGGTGCCGTCGAAGGGGTCGTAGACGATGGGGGCGCAGGCACGCAGGTCGATGCCGTAGAGTGTGCCGCTCCTGGTGTCCAGGTCCGGCGGCGAGAAGGGAAACAACCTGGCCAGGCTGGAGGTGTCCAGGGTCCGCCACACCGCCACGGCGTTCAGGCCCAGGGGCAGGGTGGACAGCAGCCCCTCCCTTTGCCGGAAGGCCAGGTTGTCCAGCTTGCCCAGGGTGGCGGCGAAGTGGGCGCGGGCCTTCTGGGTCAGGTCATTGAGGGCGTCCTGGTCGTCGGCGTGAAGCGTGACGGACAGGGAGGCGTGGAACAGCCTTTCCCGGCCCCGCTGCACCTCGTCCCTGAGCCTGCTCACGTCCTCCAGGGCGATCTCGGCCTCGGGGGACATGGAGCGGCCCCGCTTGAAGGAAAGGCTCTGGGCCGATTCGAACCGGACCTTCTGCCACTCCAGGGTGCGGGCCGCCTGCTCCGCCGGTATCGCCCCCAGGTGAACGGATAAATCCATCGGCGCGCCCGTCGCCATCAGCCCCTGCAGGAATCCCGGCGCCAATGACCTGGGCCACTTGCCCAGGTGCAAGGAGCGGACCAGCCGATTGCCGATGCGTATATCGCGGCGGTTGACCTCCACCTCCATCGCGGCGTCTTCGTCGCGCTCGATGGGCGAGCCGCCAAGGGCGCAGGCCAGGAGCAGCAGCTTGAGGGAGTTGCCGGAGAGGGGAAAGACGCCCAGCCCGGCCCGCACCAGCAGCGCCCGCAGTTCGTCGGAGCGGGTGTGCCCGCACACGGCGTAGAACCGCCGGTCCAGGATGCCCTCCCGGTTTTCCAGCGTGGTCAGCAGCCGTCCCAGGCTATCGGCGGCGTCGCGGGTCTGTTGCGGCAAGTCATCGGGCTGGGCCTCGGTAAGCTTGTCCCTCAAGCCTTGCAGCACCGGCGGGTGCTGGCGCACCAGCAGTTGCACGGGAAAGTCCAGGGCGTTCAGGGAGCCGGCAAAGGCCCCCAGCTTGGGCTCGTCCAGCTCCAGCCCCATTACCTCCATGACCGCCAGCTTCACTCCGTCCAGGCGCACCGGCCCGTCCTCCTCCAGGTGGGACAGCATGAAGAACAAGGACAGGGGCGGCGGGGGCTTGGGTTCCGCCGCCGCCTCGTTGCTTTCGACGTGTTCGCCTTGGATGTCGCCGGAGCCGGCAGACTGTCCCCTTCCGCCGCGTCCGGCCAGTTTCCTCAGGTTGGGTAGCGTCGCTTTCATTTGCAGTGCCTCCTCCTCTCGTTTACAGGCTGGGGATGATGCCGGCGCTGACGGCGGCGGCGATGCCCTTGGCCAGCAGCACCAGCACCAGGCCGACGATGGCCATGATCACGGCGTTGCGCGCCCTGCCCCGGTTCTCGCCCTCAGCGCCCTCGGCCATCAGCAAGAATCCCGCCCAGACGATGGCAAAGAAACAGAGGCCCGCACCGGCGTAGGCCATCCCGGTCAACACCGCGTCAAAGGCCGCCTGCATCGCGGCCTCCTTGTCCTCCGGCGCCTCGGCGGCGACCGACGCCAGGGCCGCCGCCGAGGCCAGCAGGACTGTGGCAACGCGCCCTACCACGGCTCGCCCCACCAGCTGGAATCGCCCGCCGTGGTCTGCTGCGCTCTGGGCGGCTGGGGCGTGGGCGGGGGAACGCGGAGACTCGCGTAGGGGTCGTCGGCGCCGACGCCCAGAGCCCTTCCCGTACCGGATATGGAGGCCGCCGCCAGGGAAATGCTCTCCGTCCTGCTGCGGGTAACCGGGCCGCGCTGCACCTCCACGGCTCGCACGTGCTCCGGGTGGTGGACGTGGATGCGAACCGTCTTGACCGTCGAGCTCTCGCCGCAGCGGCAGATCACCCGCCGGGTGTACACGTCGTTCCGTGCCGGGTGGTAGACGGTCTGGAGCTTGGGCGGCAAGGGCACGTTCAGCGTGGCCGTCAGGTCCGCCGTGATCTCCAGGTCGTGGTCCGCCTTTTCGTCGGGAACGGGCAGGGAGAACCGGGTCTCGCCGCCCGCCACAAATGCGGCGCTGGCGCGGTGCGGACCGGCGACGACGCTGACCGTTCCGGTGATGGCCGTGACGCTGGCGTCCAGCAGGACGGGCACCGACTGGCTGAATTGGCCACCGTAGACCGGCAGGTCCACCTCCTGGCGGGTCTCCGCGATGCACTCCGAGGCGATGACGCCGGTGATGCTGCCCGGCGTCCACTCCAGGGAGGTCAATTCCAGGTCGCACAGCCCACCGTCGGCCCGGGGCAGGGGATAGGGAATCTGGTCGATCCTCAGGGTCGCCGCCCCGGCCCGGCCCAAGTCGTCCACCCAGGAGAAGGTGAAGGACGGCGACGGGCCGTCGAGGCTCAGGCTGTAGCTCCTGGCCTCGCCCGCGCTGAATCTGCTGTTGGCTCCCATGCGCAGGGTCCTGCCGGTTCTGCCGCCGTAGGCCCGCACCCTCAGGTCCAGGTCGTGGGCGGCCCGCAGGGTGACGCTGGCGTGATTGCCGCTGACGCCGAGCCGTTCGATGAAGATGCGTCGCCCGGGCACCGGGTCCGGCGGCTGGAAGTAGACCTCGTCCAGCCGCCAGGCCTCGCCGTAGGGTTGGTCATCGGGGCCGTCGGCCAGGACGGCGGCGGGCAGGGCCAGCACCGTCAGCGCCAGCAGTCCCGCCACCGCCAGCAGCCGGTACCAGGGTTTCCTGTCCCTGGCGCCGTTGACGGCGGGACGGCTGCCCCCCGTTCCCTGGTTTTGTCCAAGGCGGCGCTCGCCGAACCACCGTTGGGGCCGGAAGGTGCGCCGGTTCCTGCGGCGGCGGCGGGAATCACGGAACTTCCCCAGCCGGCCCGCAGCCCGCTTGACCAGAAGCCGCAGCGGACCGGGTTTGGTCTCCGGTGCCGGAGGCGGTTCGCTGATTGCCAGCTCCGCCGGGCACCCGGCGTAGCGCCGGGCTACCAGCTTGAACTTCAGCAGGTCGGCGCAGACCAGGGGCAGCCCCCGGCCTCCCACCCGGCCCACGGTCATGGCGATTCCCACCACTCCCAGCAGGATGGCCACGCCCAGCCGGAACTCTCCGGGGCCGAAGGGGAAGTAGCGGTAGGCCCCGTAGGCCACGGCGCACACCGCCACCACCGCCACGATCTGCGGAAAGGTGAACCACAGCAGCACCTTGTCCTCGGCCTGCACGTGGGTCGGTACTTCGTGCTCTCTCATTCCGTACCTCCCTTCCCTCTAGGGTTTCTTGGTGGGCGGCGGGGTGGGGTCGGGCACGCTGGGGTCCACCGTGTTGCCCACCACGGCGTTCATCACCAGCTCGACGACGCCGTAGGCCACCATTGCCAGCACGATGCCGGCCAGGGCGGTCATCATGGCGCTCTTGCCCCGTTCCATCTGGTTGGGGGCGCCGGAGGCGGTGAGGTACAGGTAGGCGCCGTAGATGAAATAGCCCACGCCTACGACACCAACGAGGCCCAGAAGGATGCCCACCAGGTTCGATATGGTCTGTGTCAGGTCTGACATATTTCTATTTCTCCCTGAGATTGGCTTGATTGGCCGTTTTCCGTTGGGACCCTCCGGGTCCGCATCTACCACTGGCCCATTTCTCCACCTCCCTGGCGGTTGCGGCGCGAAACAGGTCCGCGCCGGTGGTTGTCGTCGCTGTTGGAACTGCTACGGCCCCTGGCTCCTGGGCGTGGGGCTGTTCTGCCCGGCAGGGGTGGCGTTCTGCGCCGCCGTGTTCACCGCCTGTCCAGCGATGCCGGTGGCGGCGTTGGCCGCAACTGCTGCGGCTGCCGCTCCCGCCGGCCCACCGGCGGCTCCGCCCGCGATCAGGCCCAATGCCCGCCCCGAGCGCACCATCTGGCCGGGCAGGGACATGCCGAAATACAGGGTGTGCAGCCAGGCGTCGAAGGTCCCGTGGTGGCCCAGCATCGACGGGACACGGCCTGCCAGGTACATGAAGGCGATGGCCATCAGCAGCATCCACACCAAGTCCTGGGCCGCCTCCCCGCCGCCGATGTCGGCGAACTCTTCGAGAAAGGCGAATGCCAGGGCCACGGCGATGAGCTGCACCGCCTGCTGGAACACCGTGGTCATGAACATCCGCAGCCAGTGCTTGCCCCAGCCGGCGGTGTGGGGCAGAATCCACAGCCCCAATGCGATGGGGGCCAGGCACAGCAGGATGTCGATGAGGGCCAGGCGCAGGATCATCTGCACCAGCAGGTAGAGGACGAAGAACCCGAAGACCAGGTAGAGCAGGGCGATGAACACCGCCAGCCCGGTGTTGGCGGCCAAGACCGCCGTCAGCAGCGGGTCCAGGGGAGCGCGCAGCAGGTCGCCGGGGGTGACCTCCAGGGACGCGGCGATGAACTGGGAGACGGCGTGGGCCACGTCGATGACCAGGGCGCACCACCACAGCGACGACGCGGCGGCGGTCAGGCCCAGCACCAGGCGGGGCACCATCTCCCGCCAGCCCGATTGATGTCTCCCGAGATGCTCCTGGACCATGAAGCTCAGCCCCATCCAGCCCAGGATCACCACCAGTGCGCCCGAGGTGACGGCCCAGACCGTGGCCCAGGCCAGCCGCACGAACTCGTGGTCGTAGGTCAGGTTGGGCGGGGTTCCGGTTAGAATGTCTCCCATGCGGCTATCCCTCCCCGCACTCTGCGATGCCGGTCTGGGTAACGCCCTCGACCACGCCGCACAGGGTCCCGTGGACTCCCTGGATCACCCAGGTGGCGCCGGCCCGGGCCCAGCGGTCCGGGTCCAGGGCGCCCAGCACCTTGTCCCACAGACCGTTGGGCTGGTGGACGGGGATCAGGGCGTGGAAGACCTGGCGCTCGCCGCCGGCCGCGTGCGGCACCGCCAGCACCAGCAGAAACGCCTGCTCCGGGTCAAGATTGGGCTGCTCGTCCAGGGCCGGGTACTCGAAGGTGTACTCCCAGCCCTCGGAGAGCTGCTTCTCGCCGCCCTTGACCTGGTAGGTGTTGGTGATCCACTCCCCGGTGTCCGGGTGGCGAATGGCGTAGTGGAGGACATCTACCTGACGGTCGAATATGGGGCGGGCCACGAAGTCGCCCTCTTTCTTACGCTCCACCATCTGCCGGTCCTTGTTGACCAGGACGAGGCTGTCGCCGTCTGGGGGTGGAGACTGGGCCAGGGCGGCGCCGCTGGCCGGTATGGCGACCAGCGCCGCCAGAAACAGGGCGCCGGCCAGCGACAGCATTCGGCGTATGCGCCGGGGTTTCGATTTCAGGGTCAACTCTTTCACCTCTCCTTGTTCTGCTGCGGCTCAAGGGGCCGCAGCGCCGCCGGAAAGTGTGAACAAAAAACGCGCCGGAAAAGACCTCCCATAGGGGGCCGCACCGGTGCGGCCCCCCACAGGCCCTCTTTTTTTCCACCCCGGTTCTGCATCATTGGGGGTGTACAGGGATTCGGGTTTTGTCCGGGAGGCGCAAAAGAGGGCCGGTCAAAGCTGAAACGGGCGTAAATCAGGCGGAAACTGCCGCCGGGCTGTGAACACTTTGGCGCAAGTCCCCGTTCCGGCGTTCCGGTGCAAGCGCCGTAGCTGAAACGTGCATTCTTGTACGGCGGGAAACCGGGGCCGGCGTGCAAGGTCCCTACCTGAAACGAACATTCCTGTACCCGGAGGCAGAGAGCATGGCGAAGGAGCAGGGCGGCATTGACCGGAGCGAGAGCATCGAGGACCTGCACCACCTACGGCTGATGGCCCTATTGGACGACCTGGTGCGGGACAAGGGGCCGCGCCGGGCGGCGAAGGACCTGGACGTGGACCACCGGACGCTGGCGGCCAGCCTGGAGACCGGCCAGCTGTCCCGGCGGATGCGGATGGCCCTGAACCAGGCATTGCTGGCCGGGGCCGGGTCGCCGGCAAGAGAACAGCGGCAGCGCAACAGCGAGCTGGCCGGGCGGCTGGAGAGGGTCGAGGGGCGGGTGGACGAGATGGGGCAGGAGATGAACGATGGACTGGGCGCCCTGCAGGGCGAGGTCAGGGAGCTGCGGAACGAGCACGGTCAGGCGCTGCGGCGCGTCGAACGGCGGCTGTCGGGCGTGGGGGGCAGGGGAGCAGGGGAGGGAACCGGCCAAGGCACGGCCGGGTCCGGCAACGCCGGTGGGAGCGGCGACAAGGCACGACTGCGGCGAGAGTATCCCGACCTGGCCACCCTGGATCCCGCCGGTGACGACGAACAGGTCTTCGGCGCCGCCTGGCCGTTGATCCAGGAGTGGCGGCAACTCACGAACACCCACCCCAACCGGGGAAAGGGGCTGGAGTGGCTGCGGGATGAGGAACGGCTCATGTCGGTGGAGCTGGCGCTGCTGGAGGAGCACGGGCTGACCCTGCCCCCGGCCCGGTTCCCGCTGCGGGGCTTCGACCGCAGCGGCCAGGTCAACTGGCGCCGCAAGGCCCTGGACGACACCCGGCAGGCCCGGAGAAAGCGCGAGCTGCTGTGGCGCGCCCTCCGCCGGCTCACCCCGGCCGGGTGGCGGGGCAGGATGCCCTGAGAGTGGCCGGTGACCCTGTGAGCGATTTTGGGGGAATTTCCCTGGGGGGTGCCGGAAGCCCTCTTTTTCGACGGCGGCAACTGTGATAATGACCTTGTTGTCTGGCTTTCCAGGGTTTCATGCCATAGAAACCTGGGGGTCCCTCCCTCAGCCCGGG
This sequence comes from Dehalococcoidia bacterium, assembly GCA_965232885.1. Lineage (GTDB taxonomy): Bacteria > Chloroflexota > Dehalococcoidia > Lucifugimonadales > UBA3495 > VXOI01. The sequence goes on from CBDDQX010000003.1 coordinate 103,985, forward strand.
TCCTCACCGAGAGGTGGCGGCCCACGAGGGAACGCTGCCGACGCGGGGTGTTCAAGTCCCTCGCAGGCAGCGCGGGCCGGATTGACGGGGTGTTCAAGTCCCTCGTTCCCGGCCCGGTCCCAGGGGTTGGAGTGTCAAGCCCTTCTCCCCTGGGACGGTCCGGCGGCTGGAGTGTTCAAGTCCTTCTCCCGCCGGGCGCCGTTCAGCGGTCCGGGGCTGATCCCTCCGGTTGCTGGGCACCCGTCCCTTGGCAGGAGCTGATCCCTCCTTCATCGGACGGCGGGGACGGAGCGTTTAGCGGCGCTTCGTCCTCACCCAGGCTGAGGCGTTCGCGGGTTTCCCTCGCGGCGCCCCAGCCGGCAACACAACCCACCGGAGCGCAGGGTCGCGTTTCACCCGGTATATCAACCCAAGGCGCGGTGTTCCTGTCCCGGGCGCATCATCACAGTCAGGGAGGTGGCTTAGGGAAACAGAACGGCATCCCGGATTCCCTCACCCTACGGATCTAACCTGCGGAGCGGTTCAACCCGATTCGCAATCCTCACCCTGCGGTCGGAGACGGCGACAAGCTCCGGCTGATTTCCCACGGCTGCGGCGTGGCTGCTGAACAGTAGCTATGGCGGCGCAGGTGCTACACGCTCCGGTTCGCTGTCAAAGACGGCGGCCCGGACGCTTGACGTTGCAACGTGGTTGCCACCTGGCTGGCCAGTCTCCGATGACTTGGCTGGTGGCCGGACTGCGTTCCCTCTCACTCACCTCATTATTCCCAAGGTAGCAGCAGCCACGGAATAACACCCTGGCCGGACTGCGCCTTTCGCCACCCCCCATCCGGCGTTTCCCATGGCTCAAGTCGACCCTGGGAGACGTGCGCCTTGCGCCGGGGACAACCACCCTGGCGTTCTCCGTGCCAATCCCGACCCGGGGCGCGGTGCGTCTACGGCGCAGGTTGGGAACGGCTCAGCCTACGCCGCTGCCACTGGCGGCAATCACCGCCACGGCGACGACGGGCGGGGAATCAACGACGGCGACAACTACCACAACCACAAGAAATAGGAGGTGATCATCGCAAACATCGACCAGGGTTTTCCCTCCGGCACCGGAATGCCGGAGGAATGGGTGAACCGGCGATAAACCCAAGCCTCGCCTCTCTTCTGCGAGAGACGGCGTGAACCAACGGCGGCCGGTTGAGCCGCACCAAAGACTGAAAATTCACAGCTTACAGCAAAGCGGGGGCCGGTCTCGAATCGAACGAGACCGGCCCCCGCTTTCTGCGTTTCGGAGGAAAGCGACATGAAGGCGATCACCAGCATTGACACCACGGTAGCGGTCAACGGCAACCACCACGACAACCCTGTCATTGATGCGCGGCAGGCCCCGGAGATCAAGGAGGGCGCGGCGGACAACGGGCAGACCAGGGGCAAGACCGAGACCGCGCTCCGGGCGGCGGCTAGGAGGCACGGCCTCACCCTGAAGCAACTGGCCGACAGGATGGGCGCCAACTACAGCCACCTGTGCTCGGTGGCCGGCGGGCGTCGCCCCTGGACTCCCATGCTGCGGGAAAGGGCTATGGCGGTGCTGGGCGAGGTGCCGGGACAGGGCATCGTCTACCGCCAGGGCGGCCTTGTCCAGGGTGAGAGCACCTGCATCCGGGAGCGGGCCAGGGAGAAGGGACTGACCCAGAAGGATCTGGCGGAGCAGGTGGGCGTGTCGGCAGGCTACATGTCCGACGTGTGCCGGGGCCGCCGCAACATGAGCCCGGCGCTCCTGGCGCGGGTCGAGAGGGTCCTGGATGCTCCGGTGGTGATCGCCCCCGCCGTCTGCGCCAACCGCTCGGACGGCCCGGTGCAGGGCCAAAGCACCTACATCCGGGAGCGGGCCAGGGAGATGGGCATGTCTCTGCGCCAGGTGGCAGACCGGACGGGCCTGAGCTACGGCTACGTCGTGCAGGCGTCGCGGGGCCAGCGCAACCTGAGCCCCGCCGCCCAGGCCCGGATGGAGTCCGTGCTGGAGGCTCCCGTGAAGGTCGAGGCCGCCCAATGCCCCACCGTGGACCCCAGGGTCCTGTGGGAACGCATGGATGCCCACGGCATCAGCCAGAACCAGGTGGCCCGGCTGGCGGGCATCAGCAACGCCCATCTCTCCCAGATCATGAACGGCCAGCGGAACGCTTCGGGGGAGGTCTTGGCAAAGCTGCACGGGGTACTGTTCCGGCCCACGGCGGCGGAACTGGTGGTCCCCGCCGAGGTGAAGGTGATGGCCTGGAAGAAGGGCGGGAAGAGCGGCGTGGTGGTCAAGGGCGCCGGCGGGCCTGGGGCTGGCGGCAACCAGCCCGGCGGCGGCACGGTGCGCATCGGCGGACGCGTTCCCTGGGGCGCCGAGGTCGAGTTTGCCTACCGCGCCGGCTACGATAGCCGGGGCCAGGTGTCGGTGACTCATGTGGTGGACGAACGAGGCTACGGCGCCATGCTGAAGCAGCCTGAGCCGGACGGCGCGTAGGGTCTCGGAGCCGTCGCGGAATATCGGCCGTGGCGTAAGAAAGGAGGGGTGTCCTCGCTATGAAGATGCCCCTCCTTTATATTTACAATTGCAAAATGGGAATAATGTGACTAATACTACAGTTGCAGATAGCTCTTGATAGAATGGAGCTACCTTTGGGGGTAAGCGAGGTGAAGTGGTGGCGGCGTACAGGGATGAGGTGGCGGAGGTGGTCCGGTGGGCGGAGGGTATCGACCGGGTGCACGAGTTCATTGCGGCAAGGTTCAGGCGGACCGAGCCACGTCGGCGGGCGCTGGACTATCTGCGGGGATTGCTGAGTCCGGTGGAGCGCAAGAACGGCTGGCAACTGGCGGAGCAGGTGGGCGACGCCATTCCCTATGGAGTGCAGCGTCTGCTGTCCACCTATGTGTGGGACGCCGACCTAGTGCGCGACGACCTCAGGAGCTACGTCGTGGAGCACTTGGCTGACTCTGACGGTGTGCTGGTGATGGACGAGACTGGGTTCCTGAAGAAAGGAGACAAGTCGGTTGGGGTGCAGCGTCAGTACAGCGGCACGGCAGGCCGGATCGAGAACTGTCAGATTGGCGTATTTCTGTCCTACGCCTCAGCCAGTGGCAGGACCCTGCTGGACCGGGAACTGTACCTGCCCCGGGTGTGGGCGGAGGACTGGGAAAGACGCCGGTGTCATTATTCAAGAACATAAGGCCAGTGATATTCACGGACATCCGGCCACTCTGATTACCTGCGACATGGACTTGTATCAGGTTGCGGTAGGCCGGTCAATCACCCCCTTTGCCTCCAGCAAGGCGCGGTGTGGAGAGAGTCGTTCCCGGTAGCTTTGGCCCTCGATGGTTATCTGATAGCTGGCGTTGGCCAGCCTATCAAGGGCACTGTTCCCAAGGACAGGGTCCTCGAACAGACCCAACCATTCGTCTACGGCCCGGTTGCTGGTGATCACGAAGCTGGAAGCCCGGTGCCGGTTCAGGATCAGCTCGTAGAGGTCGGCGGACTGCTGGGCGGTGAACCGGTGCAGGCCCAGATCGTCGATGATCAGCAGGTCCGGAGCTAGGAAGGAGCGGAAGCTGCGCTCCAAGGAGTTGTCGACTCGGGCTTGGGCCATAGCCTTGAAAAAGTCGTCGGCGTGGCTGAAGCGGACGGTGTGGCCGGCACGGACGGCGGCGTAGCCCAGTGCCTGGGCCAGGAAGCTCTTGCCGACGCCGGCGGGTCCGACGAGCAGGACGTGCTCGCGCCTGGCCAGGAATTCCAGGGAGAAGGCGGCGTCCAGCAGTCGGCGGTCCAGAGTAATCGACGCCGACCAGTCGAAGTCCTCCAGGCGGCAGATCTCTTGGAAGCCGGCCTGTTGCAGGCGCATCTCGATACGGCGGTGGGCCCGGCGGTTCACCTCGTCTGCCAGGATGATCTCCAGGAAGGAGGCGTAGTCCAATTGCTCCCTGCGGGCCAGGGCGATGCGCTCGGGCAGGGTGGCGGCCATGGGTCCCAGCTGCAGCCGCTTGAGCAGCGGCGTGAGATCGGTGGTCATGGTCATGTCAGTCTCCTTATGCCGTGTGGCGGTATTGGTTGCCTCGGGCAAAGACGCTGCCGGGACGGGCGAAGCGCCCCTCGGGCAGCGGCAGGGGTGTTTGGGGCGTGGTCTCTTCCTCTAGGGCCTGCACCAGGATGCGCTCGACGCGGCGCACGTCGATGAGGTCGACGTCCAGGGCCCGGCGGCAGGCAGCGTCCAGGCGCTTTGCGGTGTAACGCTCGCCGAGGCGCAGCAGCTTGTGCCCCTGCCGGACCTTGGCCCACGGCAACGGGCCGTCGAAGAGCCGGTGGGCGAATTCGGCCACCGCCGGCCCCAGCTCGGCAGCCTTGCTCTTGATGCCGTCGGTCGCCCTGGTGGTGTAGGAGGAGAGGTGGGCCGGATAGTCCTCGGGATCGGTGGCACGGCCGCCCCTGGGCTGACGGAGGTGGGTCTTGATCAGTTGGCCTTTGTGGTAAATGCGCACCAGCTTGCTGTCCACCCGGACCTCCACCTTCTGGCCTGGCGGACACAGGCTGGACGGCACCGAGTACAGAGACTGCCGACACTGTATGTGATGGTCCTGGTGCACCTTGGCATTGCGCCAGTCGGCGATCTCGTAGGGCTCGCCGTCCAATGGAATCAGAGCCTGGCGCTCCTCGTCCTGGAATACCACCAGGGGCTTGCGGCGAGTGGTGCCGTGGATGCGCAGCCCGGCCACGTCGCGGCACCAACGCTGGGCCTGCTCTCTGACATCGGCCAGGTCCCGGAATTCGCCGCCCTTGAAGAAACGCTCCCTGGCGTAGGGGACGCCGCGCTCCACCTTGGGCTTGTCCTTGGGGTGCCGGACCCGGGCCGAGTCGACGATGAAGCCGCGGCGCTGGGAATACTCCAGGAAACCCCTGGTGAAAACGGGATGCAGCGGGTCCGCCGTCGCCACCGCGGGTGGACAATTGTCGATGACCAGGTACTTGGGAACGCCGCCGAAGAAGGCCCAGGCCGATTCCAGCCCGGCGATGACGTCCTCCAGAGTCTGCCCGAAGGTGGGCCAGAGGAAGCAGTGCCTGGAGTAGCCCAGCACCAGCAGCAATCCCAATACCGCTCGGCGGCGCCCGGTCTCGGGGTCATGGATCAGGCCCAACCGGCCGAAGTCCACCTCCACCACCTCGCCCGGCGGGGTGTCCTCCATGCGAACGGTGGCCTTGCTGCGCCTGCGCCAGTTGCGCCGGGCCACGAAGCGCTGCAGGGAGGCGTACGACACCCGGCAACCTCGCTCCGCCAACAACTCCTGGATCCGGGTCAGTTGCAGACGGTCGCCGGTGAGCCACCGATGGATCTGGTCAGACCACGGGGCCAGAACGTCCTCGCTGGGCCTCTCCACCTCTCGCGGCCCAGGCCGGCCAACCATCGCCAAGCGGCTGAGCTGCTCCTCGCTGGGCTCAGGCCCCTGGCGGGACACGCCCAGAGCCTTTGCCGCCGTGATGTACCTGGCCACGGTATCCCGGGACAGTCCTGTCCCGGAGGCGATGCGTCGCTGGCTGTGGCCTGTCCGCCAGCGACGTATGACTTCCAATATCTCCACTCTGAGTACCTCCTTATAGGCCATCGCTGCACCTCACACCGAAGTGAAACAATGGTCTCTGATTGGGCGATCAGAGTGGCTGGATAATCCTGATTATCTGGCCTTATGACCCTGAATATTCTTCCAATTTCTGGTAGGAAGTCCCTGATTATTCACACCACTGTTTCTTCCGCCACGGCTTGATGGTGTTTTTTTCAAGTGCAGCCGCACCGTCTCGTACGACAGGGACTCAACTACCTCCAGCTCCACCATCCGGTCCGCCAACAGGCGCAGGTTCCAGTGGTCGTGGCCATCCGGGGCCGGGCTACAGGCCAGGGCAATCAGGTGGCCCTCGGCCCGATCATCCATCTTGCGGTACCGGTGGGCCTGGGGCCGGTCTTTGAGCACACCGTCCAGCCCGCCCTCGGCAAAGCGACGCTTGACGTTGAACACCGTGCCCTGGGCCACGTCCAATGCTTGGGCCACCCTGGGTGCCGGCCAGCCCTCGCCGGTCTTGAGCAGGATGCGGGCCCGGTTGATAACCCTGGCGGAACCCTTTCCCGCCCGAACCATGTGCTCCAGTTGGTTGCGCTCCTCCAGCGTCAGCCGGACTGCATACTTTTCCCTGACCACACCACCACCTCGCAACATCACCTATTGCCGGCAGATTACCACTGCCACCCGGTCCCCGGCCACAACTACAAGACCAAGTTTGATCCAGTACTACGTCTGCTTTGGCGCGGAGGAGACGACCTTAAAGGAACTGGTGAGGGTCGCGGGAACCAGGTGGACCATAGAGGAATGCTTCGAGGAGGCCAAGGGACAGGTGGGGCTGGATCAGTACGAGGTGCGGAAATGGGATGGCTGGTACCGCCACATCACCTTGGCGATGCTGGCCCACGCCTATCTGACGGTGGTTAGGGATCAGGCGTCGGTGCAAGGATGTTCTGAGGAAAAGGGGGCTGTCCCAGTTTGGATGAAAGGCTGATTCCCCTCACAGTCTCCGAAGTACAGAGGCTGCTTACCCGATTGGTATGGACGGCCAATTACCCCCCAGAACTCGTTCTGGCCTGGTCGTGGTGGAGGCGACACCACCAGGCCCAGGCCAGACGTTGCCGCTACCAACGGCGCTTATCACTACTGGTCTCGTAAGTGCAACTGTAGTCTTATGGCCTGTGGACATTTGATTCCTTCACGCAACTTTGAGCAGTCTTGTCCAGTAGGTCCAACCCAAACTCCTGTAGCGGAGTGGGGTCCCCTGTCCGATAGTATTCTCGAAATGCCGCGTTGCGACGGTCAAGGCGCTCCACCTGCTCTGGAGTCAGGTTCGGGTCTCGCAGAAAGTCGTCATCCCACCTACTACTCATCGTCAATCGCCCTCACTTTAAGGTGCAGGATGTGGGCCGCTCTGTTCACCATTTCACGTGATGGAGGATAAGCGCAAGTACGTTAGTTCTCTCCTTGCAGTATGCCGGTTCCCTACGTCTCGTTCAAACGGCGTTGCCATTCCCGTTGCTGTTTTCGCCACCCTGTCTGCTCCTGTCGGCGGATGCGCTCGAACCGAACCTGGTAGTCGAAAAGCAGTTTGGCCTGAGTTTCGGTGGGTTTGACCACCCTGCACTCATGGCCTGTGTCGCATGACTGGTAGGGTTTGTGGGTCCAGGAAGGTATGTCGCCGAGTTCCGACCTGAACTTCTTGAACTCCCTCTCTCTGCCAGGTATTTCCTGGCCCCTATGCCCCGCGGCTTGACCGGAATAGTGCGGGACGGTGCCCACATGCCCGTATAATCCCTTCTTGGACAGGAAGCCGCCGACTCGGCCTCCTACGGAGATGATCTTGGCATCCGGTTTGGCAACAAGGCCCAACTCTTTTTCCAAGAGGGGATACCAAGCGTCGTACTTCTCCTCGTTTGCAGCTCCCGGGGAACCGGTGGCCATCGCGCCCTTGGCTAGGTCGGTGAGGTAAAAGGTCTCCCCGTCTTGGCAGAGATATTTGCCGACAGGATAATGGAGTTGCCATACTCCACAGAAATTCTTGAAGCCGCGGTTTATCCTTTTCCTGGCGTCTTCCAAGTCGTTCGCCCAGCCCTTCAGGGAAGGCTCCATGGCTACCAGAACGTAGTCCACCGGGATTTGAGGAGCCACGTTGGGTAGGTAAACGCTCTCGAATTTCCATTGGCGGCAGTCATCGGCCACCCGCCGCCGGAATTCCTGCTCGAGTTCCAGGTACGCTTGCTCGAAAGTCACTACCAGCCTCCACAATTCTCCCTGGCTTTGGGGCCAGTGAGCCCAATGTCCACGCCGGGTGCTGAGGTTACCAAGGCTGACTCATGCCTCAGAGAATCAACTGCGACTGTAGTACTAAGCAACCGAAGGGGTTCACGCCATCGAGCGGCATTCAACACACTGGCTACCCTGGTACAGGAACTCGGAGTAGTATACCTCCTTATAGGCCATCGCTGCACCTCACACCGAAGTGAAACAATGGTCTCTGATTGGGCTCTCAGAGTGGCTGGATGAACCTGATTATCTGGCCTTATGACCCTGATTATTCTTCCAATTTCTGGTAGGAAGTCCCTGATTATTCACAGGGACGCTCAACCTCGTGCTCTCCGAGTGCCCCAGGCGGTGCGTTACTTGGCAGGTCACCGTCATGGTCTCGCCGTCCTGGTCAATCTGATATGAGTGGCTGAATCCATGTCGTGCCAAGGCATCCGGCACCAGGTCGCAAGCCTGCTCGAAGGTCGGGACGGTGGGGGGATGGCTCTGGAACGCTATCATGTCAGCTATGTATGTCCTGTGGCGCTCCCTGCACTCATCGTCTCTGACAAGACGTGCATTGAGTACAAACTTCTCAAAAGGCGATAGGTTCTCTATGGTGCGCCTCTCTTTCTCAGACAAATAATCAGCGCGGGCAAACTCCTCCAAAGCCGATAACTTCTCAGCCATGATGTCCCTCTCCTTCTCAGACTTCCACCTATCATTGGCTAGGCGGTTCAGCACGTGATGCCCAGCGTCGGCGTAGGTCATTCGGTTACTTAGGTATATGATTGCAAAGAATCCACCCGGAATCTGGAAGCCCGCTTCGTCACCCTATCTCACATCATGTTTCGGACACATACAATTCCGAAGATAAAGCCAGTTACTTGGTATTGCAAATATTTCCGATTCAGTAGATCCTCCCGGCATTCGTAAGAACTTCGTGCCTGGGGTTATTAACGTTGGATACAGTGAGGACTACATTGGGCAATCCTCCCGTAATCTGCCAAGCTTGAACGCTAGCCGGGACTTGAGCCATGAGGGAAGCTAAGTCGCTGGGGTTTAGAATCGTAAAGGTAACCGCACTTTCGCTTTTATCAGGCGCGAATATGGCGTCTCTCCTGAGGGTGTCCGCACTATTGGTCTTGGGTTTCGTTAGCTCGTTCTTCAACAGTTCGCGGTACCCTTCGCTCCAAGTTAGTTCCTCCCTTTGTAGGACAGGATCCCCCCAACTGCTAAGTTGCAGCCTCTTGACCTCCCATGGTGCGGAAAAGTCTGCAACTGGCCAGTGTGTCCTTACTACCCCATCGGCATGCGTTGTAGTCCGTAGGGTCTCATCAATCCTGACTCTTTTTCCAGGTTGCTCCGGAGTGCCTTCCATCAACTTGTAGTGCCTGAGAATGCCAGAGCTGATTCCCTGTCCACTGAAATCCGCGAACAGGATCACAACGTCTCCCCACCCGAGGTCCGCCACGATTTCGACTCGGCGGAATTGAGGTTGTTGTGGCATCTTCTAATCCTCAAAAATCGATAGCAATGACAACGTAGTTAGGGGCAAAATGGATGATTGTCGAGTAGGCTTGGCAGGTCACGTCAGATGGATAAGCCTACCCATCCCCCGCTGTTTCACCCTCCGCCTCGGTCCCGGCCTGCTCCAGTGCCAGCCGCCTCTCCTCCATAATGGATGGGTTGCCGGGAAACCGGCGCAGGATCTCGTCGTAGTCCGCCACCGCCTTCTCCGGCTCGCCCAGGCCACGGTACACCATCGCCCGGTGGCGCCGCGCCTCCACGTTGGCCGGTTCCAGCTCGATGGCCCGCCCCAGGTCCTCCAGCGCCAGGCGCGGCTGGCCCAGCTTGGCCCGGGTGAATCCCCTCATGTGATACCCCGTCGAATCCTCCGGCATGAGCCCCACCAGCCGGTCGTAGTCCCCGAATGCCTCCTGGTGCTCACCCAGCCTGGTTCGGACCAAGGCCCGCGTCAGGTACGCGCCCACGTTGTCCGGGTCGATCTCGATGACGGCGCCGAAGTCCTCTATCGCTTGGTCGTGCCGGCCCAGGTTCATGTACTCCGTACCCCGGTTGTAGAGGACGCGGGTGTTGCCCGGGTCCTGCTCGATGACCCGGCTGTAGTCCTCCATTGCCTGCTCGTGCTGCCCCAGGCTGGTGTGGGCCAGCCCCCGTGCCGTCAGGGTCTCGGCGTTGTTGGGCTCCAGTTCCAGGGAGCGGTCCAGTTCCGCCATCGCCTCGTCGTCGCGGCCCATCGCGCCCAAGGCCACGCCCTGGCCCCGCCGCGCCGGGGCGTTGTCCGGGTCCATGGCAAGAACGGCGTCGAAGTCCGCCGTCGCCTTCTCGTACTCCTCCAGGTTCACGTGGGTGATTCCCCGGGCGTAGAAGGCCAGCCCGAATTCCGGTTCCAGTTCTATGGCGGCGTCCAGGTCCTCCAGGGCCTTCTCCATCTCCCCCAGGTCGCGGTATGCGTGGGCCCGGTGATAGTGGGCCACCGGTTCCTCCGGGTCAAGCTCAATGGCCCGGCCCAGGTCCTCCAGCGCCAGCAGCGGCTCGCCCATCGCGGCGTGGGTCACCCCACGGTTGTACCAAGCGTCGGGATCCTCGGGGTCCAGTAGGATGGCCACGTCGAAGTCGCTCATCGCCCCGGCCAGGTCCCCCAACTCGGCGCGGCACCCGCCCCGGCTGGAGTGCGCGGCTGCGTTGCCGGGGGACAGCCGGATGGCGGTGTCATAGTCCTCCACCGCCTGGCGGTGCTCACCCAGTTCGCCATATACTCGGGCCCGGTCCAGGTGGGCGCCCGCGTTGCCGGGTTCCAGGGCAATGACGCGGCCGTAGTCCTCGGCGGCGCGGCGGTGGTCCCCCACCTGCTCGTAGGCCAACCCCCGCACGGACAGGGACTCGGTGTCCTGGGGATTGGCCTCGATCACTCCGTCCAGGTGCTCGATTATCCGGCCCAGGCCATCCCGCCCCAGGGCGTTCATCGCCCGCAGGAACTCGGCGTAGTCCACCTGCGGCTCCTCCGGCTCCAGCCCGTCATGTTCATGTTCTTCGGTCATTGCTACCTTCCCCTGCGCAACTATGTCTCTCTATCGGGCCGGCGCCCCGGGGCATGGCCGGGCGCTCCCGGACGGGACAACCCCCAAGCCACGGTGCGGGTCAACCGCCGCTGCCAGCCGGAGTCCGGCCCGCAAACCGCACGGATGTGTCCATCGCGGTCACCGCCGGTTCCTGACCGGGCCTCCGTCAGCAGTAGGTCTATGATGAGACAGCCGTCATTCCGATGCAACGGCCTCCTGTCATCAGGCGCTATGCCGCCATGCGGCTGCGGTGAACGGACAGCGGTCGAGCGGTGCAAGGGGTCCTTGCCCTTGCCGGATCCGGAGGAGTCGGACACTCTGGATCACGCCTGCTGCCAGGGGCTGCCAATTCGTGTGGCAGCGGGAAACACTCCAACCTGATACGCCTACGACTTGCCGTTGTCGGGCGGGACGGCCATGTAGGCTTCCCTTTTCGCGTTCCAAGCCCTCAGTCGGTGAAGATGTGTCCCAGGCCGAAGGAGTCGGCCAGGGCCAGCAGCGCCATCAGGTGCTCCCCGTTGGGCCGCACCCCCTTGTCCCGCCAGCGCCTCCCGGTCTCGGGGTCGACCCCCAGGAGACGGTAAATTTCCGCCCAGGGCAGGGCCGACTCCCGCTGGAACCGCTTGAGCCGCTCCCCGAAGTCGCTGGGGAACTGGCGGGTGATCCTGCTGTGGTGGGTGCGCTGTCTCGGCATGGCCTTCCCGCCCTCCTGGAAGACGATTACGATGGTCCATTTCCCAATAGTATAGCGGCCGTGCGGGTCTCGTCCCCTTGGATTAGCCAGAGTCCGTCTTCCGTCGAGCGCTCCAAATATCAAGGGGGGAACCATACATTCAGCTGAGACGAAAACCGGAAATTCTTCGCAGAGCGTATGTGTGGCAGTTGTATTTGCCAGGTTGAATAACGCACTCAGCCCCTCCGGGATGGGGATGCGCCTTTCCCGCCCGGCTGGGATAGTTGCCCGTCCCACAACAGTTTCAATCCTCACCCCCTTCGGGAAGAGGATGCGCCCCGGGTTCTGGCCGTGGTTGTCGCTACACCACGTCAGTTTCAATCCTCACCCCCTTCGGGAAGGGGATGCGCCCGTTCGACGATCGTTGCCAGCTCTACCTGGACCAGGAGTTTCAATCCTCACCCCTTCGGGAAGGGGATGCGTCCGCAGGATCGCCTGCTCGTTGCCATCGGGGTTAGCGGTTTCAATCCTCACCCCCTTCGGGAAGGGGATGCGCCTGTCGGGGCCGGAGGGTTCTGCCCTTGCAGGTATTGTTTCAATCCTCACCCCCTTCGGGAAGGGGATGCGCCGTCGTCGCCGCCGTGTCGGCCCGTGCGCCCACGCCGTTTCAATCCTCACCCCCTTCGGGAAGGGGATGCGCCGCTATGGGCTACTATGTGTGCTGCCCAATAACCTGTTTCAATCCTCACCCCCTTCGGGAAGGGGATGCGCCTGGTGATGTCTGCCCTCGTATTGGCCACGGACTCGGAGTTTCAATCCTCACCCCCTTCGGGAAGGGGATGCGCCGCCAGGAGAGGCACAAGGCCACAGAAACGACGTGTTTCAATCCTCACCCCCTTCGGGAAGGGGATGCGCCCCCGGGCGGCTACCTGCCCAACGACGACGCGAAACGGTTTCAATCCTCACCCCCTTCGGGAAGGGGATGCGCCGACGGCTCGATCGTCGTTGACAAGAAGGCTTACCTGTTTCAATCCTCACCCCCTTCGGGAAGGGGATGCGCCGCCGAGCATTATCGTAGCCTAGACGCGGCCCTGCATTGGTTTCAATCCTCACCCCCTTCGGGAAGGGGATGCGCCCAGCAGGTGGTTGCCGGATGTTTTCGCCAGATAGAGTTTCAATCCTCACCCCCTTCGGGAAGGGGATGCGCCCCGGTAATCACAAAAATGTATCGTACGTTACAGAGGAGTTTCAATCCTCACCCCCTTCGGGAAGGGGATGCGCCCATATCGCGGAATCGCTCTCTGGCCAGATACAGGTTGTTTCAATCCTCACCCCCTTCGGGAAGGGGATGCGCCCGGGCGTGGACACCTGCCCATCGATGGCGCGGCGCCTGTTTCAATCCTCACCCCCTTCGGGAAGGGGATGCGCCGCCGACTAATCTTAACAGTCCCCAAGCTATGACGGTGTTGTTTCAATCCTCACCCCCTTCGGGAAGGGGATGCGCCCTCCACGGTTGCGCGTTCCATTCGGACCGTGCTGTGGTTTCAATCCTCACCCCCTTCGGGAAGGGGATGCGCCCCGCCAGGATATGCGCGACGCCTACGCGACCATCACGTTTCAATCCTCACCCCCTTCGGGAAGGGGATGCGCCCACGCCATCATCAGGCCCCTCGTACTCGGAATGCAGTTTCAATCCTCACCCCCTTCGGGAAGGGGATGCGCCCTGGAGTGCAGCGTCGATATCGACATACGCGCGGCGTTTCAATCCTCACCCCCTTCGGGAAGAGGATGCGCCCCCTGGGTTGACGCTGTGGGCCAGTTGGTGAGCCAGTTTCAATCCTCACCCCCTTCGGGAAGGGGATGCGCCCTCGCCAGTGATGACCCCGGTCTCCATTAACTGGTTGTTTCAATCCTCACCCCCTTCGGGAAGGGGATGCGCCGCGGAGCCACGTGACCTGCTCCGGCTCGTGCTCGTACTCGTTTCAATCCTCACCCCCTTCGGGAAGGGGATGCGCCGCGGCACGATGCCCAAGACCAGCGTGTTGATGTTGCCGTTTCAATCCTCACCCCCTTCGGGAAGGGGATGCGCCGAGACTCGTATACTAACCATGAACCCGAAATACCGGTTTCAATCCTCACCCCCTTCGGGAAGGGGATGCGCCGGATCAGGCTTAAGGAGGTCTCGTGATGGACAGACGAGTTTCAATCCTCACCCCCTTCGGGAAGGGGATGCGCCGCGCGGTCTCCAGCGCGGCCCTGAGTTCAGACACGTTTCAATCCTCACCCCCTTCGGGAAGGGGATGCGCCCCGGTCTGGGGCCCGAAAATTGCCAAGAGTTGGGCCCCGATCCTTCGTTTGCTCTCGGTGTGAGCCCAAGGTTGAAGTGTTTCGTTGGACTTCACTTCTTGGTTCGGCTCTTTTCCTGGTTCCGTTTTCCTTGTTCATGTCGGATTCTCTCATTGACCTGGGCGGACCTCACGGTGGTTCCCTGCAGCCGTGGGTCCGCGCAGGGCTAGAGGATCAGTGGGTCACGAACATCAAACCCGGGCTGCTGTCCTGCCAGGTAGGTGTAGCGCTGGTGGGGTTCCCGCAGCCGGTAGATCCGGATGCTGTCCTCGTCCTTGTCCATGACCTCCTCGAGGTCGTGCCTCAAAAGCACTTCCTGCTCGGCAGCCAGGATGCACTCGAACACCGATTTCTGGACCCGTTGACCGTAGCCCTCGCATATCTTCGCCACCCTTCGGAGGCGGGATCTCCCTTCTCTGGTGTCGGTACACACGTCGTAGACCACCAGTAGTTCCATGCCTTCCTCCTACCTGCCCACGTAAGCGGGGTAATGGGCCAGGTCCCCACGCAGGTGGCGCGCCAGGAGCCTGGCTTGTACATGGGGGATCAGGCCGACGGCGATCTTCTCCCTGAGCAGCCGGTGCCGGATAGGCCTCTTCTTCCGTTCCTGATACTCCGACAGCACCGTACGCCTTCCCTCTTCCGTGAGCTGCACCGCTCCCCCGGGCAGTTCCTCGAAGCTGTCTGCTCTGAGCTGGTGCCGGTTGACCAGGGTAACGGCGAGTCGGTCCGCCACCAGGGGTCTCAACTCCTCCATCAGGTCCAGGGCCAGCGCGGGGCGCCCAGGCCGGAGAGCATGGAGGTAGCCCACCTGGGGGTCCAGCCCAACTCCCTCGAGGGCGCTGTGGCATTCCCCTCTGACCAGAGCGTACAAAAAGGAGAGCAGGGAGTTGATGCGGTCTCTGGGAGGTCTGCGGGAGCGCCGGTCGAAGCTAAATGTTTCATCCGTAGAACGGATCAACGAACTGAACGCCTGGAAGTAGATCCTGGCGGCTTCTCCCTCGGCTCCCCGAATGTGGTCCAATCCCTCCACCTCGTGGACATTTCTCAGGATGTCTCCCAGCCCATCTGCTGCAGCGCGCAGCGCCTCGGCCGGTTGTCCCTTGCTTTCCCTTGCTCCCCGCATGAGGACCATCCGGCTGTTCTGTACCTTGGCGGCCACGAACTGGCGTGCGATTTGCTGTGTCCTATGGGGGTCGCCCAGGGCCAGGTGCTGGCTCCGCCGGAGGAGGACATTCCCTCTCACTGGTCCTTCCATGCGGGCCTTGAACCGGCCTCCGGTTGTCAGGAAAACCAGTGATCGTCCATCGTCGGCGCACCGGTGGATCAGTTGGGTGCTCAACGATACGTTTCCGAAGGCCACAATGCTGTCCAACCGCACCAACGGGGCGCGCAGCTTGGTCTCGCCCTCGATTACGACCCGCACCGCGTCGTGGTCGAGGTGGAGGGACGCTCCTACGGTTTGCACGTAGAGGGTGTTCAGCAGCTCAAACATCGAACCAGCCATCCACGGCCTCGTCGCTCGCTGGCTGGAACAGGGCGCCCTGATGTCCCCGCACTCTGGCCCTGGTGCCCACTACCTCGGGCAGGCACGCATTGATAAGCGAGCAATTGCGGCACCGCTGATCGTTCACAGGAGGTGGCACGTGTTGCTGGGTCAACTGAGCCCGCACCGCGGCGATGGTTTCCCTAGTAAGTTCCCGGAGTTCGTCGTCGATGGCCACCCGCCGGCGCCGCTTGGTTGAATGGGAGTAGAGCTGTCCCATCCGTACCTGGGTTACAAACATCTCCTCCAGGCACAGAGCCTGGGCACAGAGCTGTATTTCGGCGGCGGTTCCGGCAATCGGTCCAGCTTTGTGTTCGACCGGTACGGGGATACTTTCGTGCATTTCCACAACGTCGGCCTTGCCGATCAACCCGTACTGGTCCGAGTAGAGGGGCAACGCTCTCAGTTGCCGGATGCCGTCATGCAACGAATCCTTCCCCACATCGGTGCGCTCGTGGGCCAGATGTCCCCTAACGGTGAACACGTTCTCGTCGAAGGTCTGCTCGACGTGAATCAGGGCGCACTGCCGGGGGCAGTAGCTGAAGTGCTCGAGAGCGGAGATGGGGATCAGGATGTCTTGGCCGTGTTCTTCGCTCATCACGGAAGGTTCCCCCAGTTCTCTGTGATTGACCTCCCGGGGTTCTGTTTACCCTTCCAGTCTGGTCAGGGTTACTCCGTCCGGGATTCTCCCTTCATCAACCGTCACGGTGTAATCCCGGAATTTCCGGGGAGCTTCAATGCCATCGTTCTTCTCAGCGCTCACCAGGTCGAGGAGACGGTGGGCTGGGGCGTTGCCCATGGAGCTCTCGTGGCTGAACACATAGAGTCCACGGCAGGACATAAGCCCTCTGGACGATGACCGGTCTAGATCCCACATGTTGACCAGTGCATTCCAGAGGACTTCCAGGTCCTGGGATGTCACGCCGGTCTGCCGAGCGAAGTGGGGGTTGAAGAACCCGTAGCCCACGTAGAGGGCATATGGGACGGTCGCCTTCCGGCCCAGGGTGCCGTGCGTCGGAGTCTCAAGGTCGTCGTCGCCTCGGCCTTCGGGCCTTTCACCTCGTTCCAGGGCGACCCTGGCGATGCTGGAGTCCAATGGCACGATTGGATCCACCGATCGGGCGAAGGTCATCTGGACGGGACCCCTGACTTGGCCGGCGTTGTACTCTCGCATGCTCATCACGGCGCCGAACATGCGGATGTCGAAGAACTCCTGGCACATCCATTTTCGCGCCTCCGAGGCATGGATTCCCTGCCGCCCCTCGGCCCTTTCCCCGAAGACCCGCGCCCGAGTTTCGGTTAGGTATGATTCCCGCTGGACATAGATCTTGTATCTTGTCTGCTCCTGATTGGAGGCGTCCACCCAGTCGCGGACCTTTCGCTTGAGGGAAACGTCGGTGACCAGCCCCTGCATGGTCTCGTTGTCCACTCTGGGGAGGTTCCCGGCGTCGGGGTCACCGTTGGGATTCCCGTCCTGCACATCGAAGAGCAGGACGAAGTCGTGGCGGCGGTCCACATCGCTGTGAACCTGGATCGTGGTAGTCATACATGATCTCCTTATCGTGCTTTCCCGGTACAGTGGAATTAGCTGGGAGCATCCCAGGTTAGTTTTGGATTGCCTCGTCGTCCTCCCCTTTGCTGCCGGTGTTGCGGCGGCGTTCAACAGCTTCTCTCATCTGTTCCCGGTCGTTGGCCCGCTGGTGGTAGTAACCCAGGGCGAATATTCCCTGCTCCTTGAGGTTGAGGGATTTGGGGAATCCCTGCTCGGCTGTGACCTTAGTGAGTATGTCTTCCATCCTGCTGTCGATTGCGAAGTGAGCGCCGGGGTTGTCTCTCCTCAGCTTGGACAAGTGGGCCCGTGATCCCCTCACCAGGGTTGGAAATACCGAGAGGGGGGCTGATGATGCGGTCCCGTAGAACCGGTCGACCAGGCTCGTGTTAAGTCCTCGTACGGCTTCCCGTTGAGCCTCCTCCAGGACGGCTAGCAGGCGGCCGCAGAGGTATGCTGGGTCAGTATTGTTCGAATCAAGTTGGACCATGTAATCCTCCTCGTGGTCGTCGGTCTCGCCGAGCAACACCAGCTTTATCAGTGCCGCCCTGGACCGGGTCACTCCCTGCTCCGCTCGGTTTCGACGGATCGCCCGGGCCATGATGTCCATCGGCAGTGGATTCCCCGTGAAGACGGCGTGAGTCAGGCTTCGGGTTGTGGTGACCGGGAGGTCTCGGGGTTCTCTGACCGTGGCAAAGGCCAGGGCCCTCAGCCCGTAATACCGTTGTTCACCGTCGTATCCGGCAGCGATTCGCTGTCCTTGGAACCATGTTGCCAGGTTTTTCCTGGCCTGCCCCACGGTGGTGTCTATCCAGTCTCTGACCACGGCCCTTCCCCCGCTTGCAGAAAGAGACAGGGCGTAGAAGGCTTGGTCGTCCACGTCGCTGGGCCTGCCGGTTCTCACTGATTCCATAAGCGCCCTGACCTGAGTAGGGTCCGGGTCCTCCAGTGCCGATAGGAAGTTGAACTCGGTCTCCTCCCTGGTCCAGAAGACGAACACGCTGTTCCCGGAAGCGAACCTGGTCTGTGTGCCGGAAAGGAGTTCATTGATGCCCCGGGTAAATCCCTCTCCGCACCTTGAGCATGTGGGGGAGATTAGGGATGCGGTTAATCCGTATGACTCGAATGCCGTTGCGTTGGCTGAGATCAGGCTGGTTCCTGCTGACTGGCCTCCCGGGATGCCCTTGACCTTGGCCTGGAGCCGTTCCTGCACCTGGCGTAGATTTCCGCACACCAGACACTGCATGGTGGGTGCGTCAGGGTCGTCGTTCATTGTTGCCCAAAAGGACTGGACAGCCGGGTTGTCGATGACGATGCGTCCGTCCACCTGGAAGGAGATGATGCCGGAGGGGTCGAATGACTCCTCCGGTTGAACCAGGTCCAGGGGATTGTTTCTCAGGAAGTTCAGAACAGCTTGGACGTCGGGTTCTCTCGTGTCGTCGAAGCACCGTTGAACCAGATTGATTTGAGCTTCGTGGCAGGCCCGCGCGCGTGCTGCTCCCTTCTCGTCCGCCGCGAATCCTAAGGTGTAGTCCGCCTTGTCTGCCAGCAGGAGAGGCCTTATTCCTGAGGACCGGACCACTTGGGGCAGCATGCGGCGTTGGCCCCTTCGGGTTCGCGGACTGGAGGGGTCAGCGGTGTCGACCAGCGGCGGCAGAAACCGTCCCTGCGCGTCCAGGTTTATCCAGTACCTGGCTGGCCCCTCGGCGTACAGGCTTGGCGGGAGGTCGAGCCGTTCGGAGTATTCGATGAGCTTTTCCAGCAGCACTTTTAGGCCTCCTCTGGGCAGGGTGCCGGAACCTTCAGTACACCGCTTTCCAGCTTGGCGTTGAAGAATTGGGGAGTGGCATCCCCGGAATTGCCTGGGCGGTACTCCATCCGGAGCAGCATGTTCCCCAGGTCCTCGTTGATCTCCTGCGGGATCTCGTCGCCCTCCGGCTCGGAGAACCAGGCGGTAAACTCCCTGCATCCCAGATAGGGCGTGGCGAAGCACCTGCCTTTCCTCAACCTGCGGCGGAATTGGTCCCGGAACTTGGCCGAATCCTCGTCCACCCCGGGCTTGACCTTCACCTGTCCCCTGATGATGTAGGACACGTCTCGAAGGGCCAGGGTATGGCGTTGCACCCTGTCTTCCGAGGCGTAGAATCCTCCGCCGTTTTTTCGCCACCCTTCGGCCGTCCGTGCAGTCTGCCGGGTGTAGATTTCGTTCCTGAGGATGGAGAAGTACCGGATGGGGCATAAGACCAGTATCTCGTCAACTTCCCAACTGAACTCCGGCTTCCAGAATATGGCTTCCAGTACTCCTCGGGCTGCCGACGGGGTCATGACCGGGTAGCTCACCCTCTCCACCTTCATTTCAGGCCGGGTGAAGCACGCCAGGTCTCCCCAAACCTTCACTTCCAGCAGCGGATAATCTTTAGATTGCATGGTTCTCAACCCTCTTTGCCGGCACTGGGAATTCGGGTAGTTTGGTTTTGCGCTGACAGCTAAGTATTGACGGAGCCAGTGGCTTTTGGGGTAATGGATTGGGACTACTCAGAGCAATGTTTCAATCCCCAGACTATCCAACATCGCCTGTAAGGCACATTAGACTACTCAGGCAATAAAGAAGAGTCGCAACATGATCGTAGATCATTCGATATGCCTCTGTCAAGGGAGCATTCTCCCGCGGTAAGATTTCGTTTCAGGTGGTATGGACAATCGGAACGGCAGGGGCAGAGCTATGTGCCTGCCCTGGTCTCACAGGTGAAACCACCTAAATCGGAACGCTACTTTCTCCCGGCTAGACGATCAGCTGGTCGGGGTCAAGGCTGGTAATTCCGCCGATGCCGGTGACCGGGTCGTAGGCGCCGAACCACTCATAGACCCCGGGCATCACTTGGGCCATCAGCCCAGAACGCTCGTTGGAGGCCACCTGGCCCTGGTATACCTGAAGCGTCCAGGGCCGGATCCTCCTCAGCAGGAACCTGGCCTCTGGGGTTCCGTTTCGCAGTTTGTCCAGAGTTGCTTCAACCATTCTCCTTTCTTCGGGCTCTCCGTAATTGCGCACTACCACGTCCACTGCGTCGTTTTCGATCATCCGGAACCGGCTAGCGACCTCGGGGTAGTTGAGTTCCCTCCTGACGCTTTGTATCTGGCGGGCGTCGTCGTCCGAGATGGAGAAGACCCTCTGGAAGTAGGATGTGATCGTGTCCGGGTCGTCCAGGTCCAGCGGACCTGCGTTCAGCATACTTATGGTGTTCTGCGTGGCTATTGTGTAGGGACCCGGGGGTGGTCGACTATCCTGGGGGCTGAATACGACCACTCTGCCCGATCTCAGCAGGCCCGACCGGTTGCATCTTCCTGCCGCCTGGATGATACTGTCCAGCGGTCCGACGGCCCGCATCACCAGCGGGAAATCCAGGTCCACCCCGGCTTCCACTACCTGGGTGGAAACCACTCGGCAGACGCTGCCTTTCGCCAGTCGGTTCCTTATTTCACGTACGACTCGTTGTCGGTGAATTCCGCACAGCAGAGTCGAGAGGTGGAAAGCGTCTTCGTCCCCGAGCGCTTCCAGGAGATTCAGGGCGTCCTTCTTGGTGTTCACCACTGCTAGAGCCTGGGAGGATCCCCGGAGCGTCTCGGCCACTTCCTCCCAGGGTGTCTGTGATTCGGTCTCCCAATGGTAGTTCACCCTCTTCAGTGCTTGGAAGTGTCTCCGGAAGTCCCGGACTATCTCGGTGGACGGTGTGGCCTTGAAGGCGTTGATGGCTTGGAAGGTGGGCTGTGTTGCGGTGGATAGGACTACGGTGGTTCCGTAGTTTTCGCTGAGTTCTTTAAGCACGTCCAGGATGGGAGTCAGCAGCTTGGGCGGTAAAGTCTGGGCCTCATCAAGTATGATCACGCTTTCGGCCAACCGGTGAAGCTTGCGGGTCGTACTGGTTCGGTTGGAGAAGATGCTTTGGAAAAGTTGGACCGTGGTGGTGACGACAACCGGGGCGTCCCAGTTTTCCGCCGCCAGTCTCTGCCACAGATTGTCGCCCTCGTATTCCTCTTGATCCTCCGGTTCCGCCATGGAGTGGTGTTCCAAGACCACCGGCGAGTCTTCCTCGTCGTTCGTCCCAAGGAATTCTCGGTATGAGGAGGCGGTCTGCTGGGTGATGGATGTGTATGGGGTAGCCACTATCACCCGCTTCATTCTGTGGGCGGCCGCGTGCCTGAGTGCGAATCCCATGCCCGAGAGAGTCTTCCCGCCGCCGGTGGGGACCGTCAGCCGGAATACACCCGAAGGGTTCAGTGCAGTGTCCAAGCATGCTTCGTAGATTTCTGCCCTAATATCGTTGACCGGTCCGGTCGCACCTTGAGTGGCCTCGCGGTGGCGTTCTTGAAACCTTTTCCAAAGTACTTCCAGCGTAGGTTCTGTCTTCCGAATGCCCGCTTTGCCGGGGGTGAAGTGCCGCTCGGTGTCTAGGAAATCTGCGTCCACCACGGCGGAGAAAACCATCCTGACCCAGAATTCCGCCTTGACTCGGTCCTTGGCGGCGAAACCGGGAATCTTGGGCCGGGTCTTTGGCTCCAGGTCTGGGATTGACTGACGGGCGGTTTCCAGCGCCTGGAGGGCGGCTGGCGCATCGGCCTTTTCGGCCAGCCAGCTTTTCAGATCGGCCTGAGCCTTCAGGCCTCCGTGATGTCCCTGCACTATCAGTCCGGCAGGACCCAGGTATTGCGAGGCCAGCTTGGTGCCCGCCCCCTTGTGGTCCGGTCCGCGACTCCTGCCGCCCGAGAGATAACGCTGGAATTCAGGGTCGAACTTGCCGATGTCATGCCAGAGCCCGGCATAGTAGGCGGCCTCATTTCCGCCGAATGGCTTGCTGAATTCCCGGGCCATCTCGGCCACCGCCCGGAGGTGTTCCAGCAGTCCGTGGGGCTGCCCTGCTTCGTTGGTGGAATGAGCGAAGCAGGTCATCATGCCTTCTAGATGCGTCTGTGTCATTGCCTCTGCCTCCTGGCTTTTACGGTGGAAGTGAGCAAGCTTCAAGTCGTTAATCGGGCCCTTTCTATGGTGAGGCAGAGGGAGGGGCGGAAGCAAGAGCCCGATATGAACTCCTACAGAGGATGGCCTCCAGGGCTCCCCGGGCGGCGGATGGTGTCATCACTGGTTGCTGACCTGCTCGACCTTCATCACCGGCTTGGTCAAGCAGGCGTAGTCTCCCCTGAGGATTTCCTGTTGTGCAACCGAAGTTTGTCGGATCCGCTTCTCCGAATGAAGGGAATGGGCTGACGGCCGCCGTATTCAGGGCAGCGGGTTTCATCCAGGATGGGAGAATCCCAACATTCCACGCGGGGTGCCGAGGAGCTTGGCCGCGTCCCTTCCACGCCAGCTTCACCATCACCGCAAACCCGGCCCCGAGCAGTCCTATGACGGTCCAGGTGGCCGTCTCAGAGAATGGGGACTTCGGGGCGTCCGGCGCTGCCACGGTCAGCGTCAGCGGAGCCACGGCCACCTACACGGTGACCACCACCGACGACTCGACCGACGAGGCCGACGGGTCGGTGACGGCGACGCTGCAAGCGGGCAGCGGGTACACTGTGTCCTCATCCCAGGGGGCGGCCACGGTGAACGTCGCGGACGACGACCTTCCTATACCTGAGGTGAGCATCACCGCCGGCAGCGGGATCACCGAGGGCGGGACGGCCACCTTCACCATCACCGCCAGCCCGGCCCCGGCCAGCCCCATCACCGTCAAGGTGGGGGTATCCCAGGACGGGGACTTCGGAGCCAGCGGCGCGGCCACGGTCAGCGTCAGCGGCGCGACCACCACCTACACCGTGACCACCACCGACGACGACGCCGACGAGACCGACGGGCCGGTCACGGCCACCCTGCTAGCGGGCAGCGGGTACACCGTGTCGTCATCGCAGGGGGCGGCCACGGTGGCCGTGGCCGACGACGAGGTGCCCGAGGTGAGCATCACCGCCGGGAGCGGGATCACCGAGGGCGGGACGGCCACCTTCACCATCACGGCCAGCCCGGCCCCGGCCAGCCCCATCACCGTCAAGGTGGGGGTATCCCAGGACGGGGACTTCGGGGCGTCCGGCGCTGCCACGGTGACGGCGAGCGGCGCGAGCACCACCTGCACCGTACCACCACCGACGACTCGACCGACGAGTCGTTGACGGCGACGCTGCAAGCGGGCCAGGGCTACACCGTGTCCTCCTCCCAGGGAGCGGCCACGGTCGCCGTGTCCTATGACGATGTGCCGACCGACGGCAACAGCGACACCCTGACGGTGTCCGTCGCCGATTCGGAGAGCGCCAGCCCGGGAGAGTTCCTCAGGTTCCGGGTCTCGGCCAGCGAGACCGCCCAGCAGGAGGTCACCGTCACCTTCGGTGTGGAACAGATCGGAGGCCTGGTCCAGGGCCTGGACTACTGCATCCTTGCCTCGGATGAGGAGCCCGACGACGGCTTTCGGTGCATGGGTCTGCCCTACGAGCATGAAGACGAGGGCGGCCAGGTGACGATTGCCGAGGGCGCAGACAGCGCGGCGGTCTACGTCTGGATCGACCGGGACGCCCGGGTGCCCTCGGGCAGTCCGCAGATCTTCGTCCATCTCAGCGAGGTGGAGGGAGCCAAGGGGATCACCGAAGACCTGGCATCGGGCCGGGTAACCGAATAGCCCGGCACGTACCCGGTCCAAGGCAGGACCATCTGGGCCGCCGGCAATGTCGCCGGTGGCCCTGGTCTTTTTGTAGCATTTTGCCCCGGCAGAAGGGGCAGTGGGCGGATGAACGTGGCCAAGGGACGCCGCGTGATGAGTCCTGCCGGCGGCAGGGTCGGGCCAAGGCTACCCGTGCCGGAGCCGGCAGGGGTATAATGGCCCCACCGAGCAAGCCCATCGCCAACTGCAATTCCACGCTAGACCCACCGAGGTTCGGCATGACCACCGCCAACACCACCGGCAAGACTCCCAAGGCCCAGAAGCGTTTCCGGCTGCCGGACATACCAGAGCGCGAGCCAGATGAAGTGACTCAGTACGACCAACTCTTCCACCGGGGCCAATCCAACGATTTGCGCGTGCATCTGGGGAATCACGAGAGCACCCTGGTGGGCGCCGACCACTGGATCGTCCCGGACACTAATTTCGACAAGCGCCGCGCCCGGTACCCCGACCTGCTGGTGGCCTTTGGCGTGGACCCGGCGGCCTACAAGGCCAGCAACGGGTACATCGTTTCGGAGCAGGGGAAGGCGCCGGACTTCGTGCTGGAGGTGGCGTCGGAGAGCACGGGAGAGATGGACGTGGGTCCAAAGAGGGACTACTACGCGGCCCTGTGCATCCCCGAATACTGGCGCTTCGACGAGACTGGGGAGTATCACAAGACGAAGCTGGCCGGGGACTTGCTGGTGGAGGGCCGGTACGAGCCGTTGGAGATCGAGGAACTGTCCGGTGGGGTGTTGCAGGGGTACAGCCGGGCGTTGAACCTGCACCTGCGATGGGAGGAAGGCCAGTTGGCGTTCTTCGACCCGGCGACTGGGCACCCCATCGCAACGCTGGAGGACGAGCGGTCCCGGGCTGACACTGCCGAGGCCCGCGCTGACACCGCCGAGGCCCGCGCTGACACTGCCGAGGCCCGCAACCGGGAGTTGGAGGAAGAACTGCGCCGATTGCGGAGGGACTGAAGACCGTGCCACAGGGGAGGACCAGCCAACCAGCTATGACCTATACTCTCGGCCTATAGACTACCCAGCCATAATTTGAAAACCGTTCTGTCTACCGTCAAAATAAGTCTACCCCGACAACATCGAACTCTCCACCAGGGCAGGTTTGGCAAAACTTACAGAGTCCCTAACCATATCTCGAAGATGGTTCCACCTACCGTGCACTCAGGCCCACCACCGTATCCAATACTGCGAACTCCGCCATTCAGGGCGATTTCAGCGGCGTCCGCTCCCCCTATGGGACTGTCCTCCGGCGTGGGTATGGCATAGATGATCGTCGCCCTGCCGGGCCGCACCAGCACCTCCTTGACGAATGACCGCACGAAGGCTTTGGTCTCGGTGAGTTCGCTAGTCTTGAGGAACTCGCTCATTTCGCTGGCGAAGGCAGCGATTACGTCGGCGCTGTCCAGTAACTCCCGCCGCTGGGACAGGACCACCCTGGCTTCCTCGGCGGCGGCTTCCAGTTGCTCCCGGCGGTGGCGGTGTTCTAGGATGCGCTCCGAGGCGTCGGCCATGTCCAGATCGGTGCTCTCCACGAAATGCCAGATGCGGTCGAGCTTCCGCTTGACCTCCTCCAACTCGGCCTCGATGGTCTCCAGGTGCTGCCGCTGTTCCCGGTCCACGCCGTCCATCTCCTCGTCCACCAGCTTCACCAGGTCGCGGACGTTGGTCTCGGTGAGGATGTTGTCCCGAATCTGGTCAATGATCATGCCCTCGAACTTCCTGGCATTGAGCCTGGGAGCGTCGCAGGCGCCTCTGCCCTGCTTCATCAGGGACTGGCAGACGTAGTAGGTGTACTTGCCGCTCTTGGCTTCGGCGGCGGTCATGGCCTTGCCGCAGGTTTCGCACTTGAGCAGCCCGCTGAGCAGGTAGGGGCTGACGGCGCGGCGAGGGTGGGAGCGGACCGGCGCCCGGGACTCCAGCAGGGCCACCACGCGGCTGAACACCTCCCTGGACACCAGCGCGGGGAAGGCGTTCTCCACCCGGACCGGCGGGGCCTTGTCCTTGGATTGAGCGCCCCAGACCACGGTTCCGGTGTAGGCTTCGTTGGTCAGCAGCTTGTAGATGGTGGTCTTGCGCCAGTTCTTTCCCTTGGGGCTGCTGATGCCCTCCCGGTTGAGGGTCTTGGTGATGTCCAGCAGGCTGCTGCCGGAGTCGGCCATCTGGAACATCCGGCGGACCAGGGCGGCCTCAGTCTCGTTGACCTCCAGGATGGGGCGCTTCTTGGGACCGTCCTGGACCATGACCCGGTTGTAGCCGTAGGGGGCTCGGCTGGAAATCCAGAACCCCCTGGACGCCGCCTCCCGCATACCGCGAACCACTTCCTGAGCAAGATTCTCCGAGTAGAACTCGTCCACGGACTCGATGATGGCCTCCATCAGCTTGCCGGTGGGGGAGTCGTCGGCGTGCTCGGTGATGGAGACGACGCGAATGCCCTTGCGCCTCAGCATGGACTTGAAGGCCACGGCGTGCTCCCGCTTCCTGGTAAATCTCGAAAACTTCCAGACTAAAATCTCCTTGAACGGGGCCTCCGGCTTTCCGGCCTCGTCCAGCATCTTGCGGAACTGGGGCCGGTCGGCGATCCTGCCGCTCTCGGCCTCGTCGATGTATTCCCGCACCACCAGGTAGCTGTTCTTCTCGGCGTAGTCGCGCAGCGCCCGAAGCTGGGCGGCCACGGAGAGGTCCACGTCCTGGCGGTCGCTGGAGACCCGGGCGTAGAGGGCCGCCGGTGTTGGGTCAATTCCATTATTCATCGATTTCACCTCGTTCGTTGTCTGCACTTTCCCCCGAGCGAGAGCGTAGCCGCTCCAGACGCTGCTGGCGGCGCAGTTCTCTATCTTCCATGTAGAGGCGCAGGGCTTCCCGCATCAGCTCGCTCATGTCGCGGCCCTCCTCGTCCTTCACCCGCCGCACCTCTTCAAACATCTCCGGGGGAAGCGAGAAGGTGATGGTCCTGGACTTCCTGCGTGGAGGCATTAACTCTCTCTTTTCGCCTATAGAGATACTTGTTTGTCTTACTAATTATCATCGTGCCACCGGCCCGGCATGTCAAGGGATTGCCGGAGCTGATAGCCGTCCGCGCGAGACGCAACTGGAACGGGCGGTCATCCGGCGTAGTTGCGGTTCCAGCGCCGCCCGGTCCCGGTGGGGCACGGCCACCACGGCCACCTTGGACAGATTCCCGCCCCAGAAGACGGGACGGACCACCACCGCCAATCCTTCATTACTGCCAGTGGCCTCCCCCGGCTCTTCCTCGGCATACTCCGCTACGCCGGTTAGAATCACCCGCTCGGCCAGAGCGCCCGGGGCCGGGGGCCGGAACGGCGCCATCGGGCGTCCCCGGTTTCCGCACAGCAGGCGTGATCGCCCTTCCCGGAAGCCCGGCGTCCGGATCACCGCCGTGGCCCGGAACTCGCCGGGGCGGGGCGGCCCCGGCCCAAGCGCCCTGCCACCCTCCCCGGCGCTCGTAGAGGGCCACTGCCAGGGGCTGATGACCCATTACCTCCCCCAACCGCCGCGCCACCGACAAATAGGCGCAGCGAAAGTTCCGTTGCAGTTCCAGCAGGTCCAGACCGCTGGCTTGGGCGTAGGCGGCAAAGACCCCGGCAGGCAGCATCACCGCCGCCGCGAACCGGTCGGCCAGAAAGCAGATGTTTCCCGCCGGTGCCTTGCTGTGGCAGCGGTCCCAGAGCATATCGCAGATGATTTCATAGGTCTCGTGGAACAGGGTGTGAACCCTGCTCCCTTCCCACTGGTTCTCCAGGTAGCGGATGGCGTAACGGCCGTCGGGCAGGGTGTAGTGAACGCCCCGCAGCCCGTTGGGCAGGTCAGCTCCCGACACCATCCCGATGCCGGCAGTCTCCAGCAGCAGGGACAGGTCCTCGGTGGAGATGCGGAGGGGTACGGGAAAGTAGCTGGAAAACACCTCGGCCAGCGGCTCCGGCTCCAGGGCCTTCAGTGGCTCAGCCCCCTTCATCAAACGGTCGCAAAAGTCATCCAGGGTCTCGGCCATACTCACTCCAGCAGCCGCTTGCCGGTAAACTTCTCGTACATCTCCACGATGAACCGCTTGGCCTCCAGGGACAAAGGACCCGAGGGCCGGGTGCCCACCCGGAACTTGGGATCGGCCAGCACGTACTGGTAGGCCCGCTCCACCTCCTCCGGCTCGTTGTCCTTGGGGGCAATGCCCTCCGGCTCCTCCAGGAAACCGGCCCGCTCCAGCAGGTCGTGGACCTCCACGTCATAGAGGGCGGCTAGGCGTTTCAATACGGCGGGGCCGGGCTGGCGCTGGCCCCGCTCGATCTGGGACAGATAGGAGTTGGAGATACCGGTGCGGCGGCCCACCTCCCGCAGCCCGGTCCGTCCCCGCAGCCGCCGCAGCAAGGGGCCGATCTCCTCCTGGCTGAAATCCTCCGTCCGGTCCATGTCCCCTCCCAACGTTGTCCCCGGTGTTGCGGTAAATCTTGGTGGAATTAGTGTTGCATCATAGCAAGCAGTTATCAAGATTATGGGTCAACTGACAGCTTAATTGTTGTCTTGCAGATTGCCAGGTTGTTACACTTGGGCAATAGCAAACGTTAGTGCTAATACCTTTTCGCCCAATTATACCCCCGCACACGACCCGGCGCCATTGCCGCTTGTCACTGCGGGGACGGGAGAAAAACAGTCTTGAGCGACTTATCCCCGCTCACCAAAGAACAGGAAGAGATTCGGCTGCAGGGCCTGCGCATCCCGGCCCGCATGATTGCCCGCGCCCGCCTGGATGCTTCAAGAGAGGGGAACGGGACTGTTTCGGGCTGCGCCAAATTATCCGGCGGGACCACCCGGACTGAGGAGGAGTTTCATGGCGGGTAAGCCACGGCAGCGAAGGGTGCTGGTCCGCTCCCTAGCGGTCTGGGCCTTCATGGACCGGCGGAACCTCACCCAGAACCAATTGGCCGATCTCCTGGGTCTGACCTCGCGCTACCTGTCCCAGGTCATCAACGGGGTCAAGAGCCCCTCCGCCGCCCTCCGGCAGCGGATGCAGGACGTATTGGGAGCGGAGTTTGACGACCTCTTCGAGACGGTGGAGGCGCGGGATGCCTAGGGAACGGTTCCAGGGTCGCGCTTCCTTCATTCCCGTGGTGGCCTTGTTGCCCGAGGATTTCGGGCAGCGCCTGAACCGGTTCAAGATGCTGACCGGCCTCTCATGGGAGGGGCTGGCCGACTGCATCGGGGTGGACCACCGGCAGTTGCTGCGCTGGCGCAAGCAGGGGGCCGAGCCTTCGGGCGGGGCCATGCTGGCGCTGGTTCTGCTGGCGGTGCAGGTGCCCGGGGGACTGGCGGTACTCCTGGGCCGGGACCGGCGTAAGGAAATTACGGAAAGGAAGTAAAGTGATGGCACGGCAGCGTTGGGTATACCGGTTGGAGTCTCCCTGCTTTCCCGGGGACTTTCCCGAAAGGCTGGAGCGATTTAGGGAAGAGTCCGGGCTGACCTGGCGGGGCTTGGCCAGGGAACTGCGCATTGACGTGGGGTTGGTGAGGCGATGGCGGCGGGGAGTCCGGCCCGGTTCCGCCAATCTGATGGCCCTGTTCCGCTTGGCCGCCACAATGGGCCTGCTACACCTGCTTCTACCGGAAGCAGGGGAACCGGTGATCTTAGTTGCAGAGGATGCGACTATGACGCGGTGACGATGCCCGGAGAACCGGTAGAACGGGGATTTGTAAATCGCCACGAACTATGTACCAGTAAAGGACGAAATCGCCGAGGACTATAGACCAGATTTTCATGGTCTTTGACCACCCTGGGGCGCCACAAAGGCGACCATTGCCGCACTCCGGTATCGAGGTGCAGCGATGGCGTACAAGGAGGTGCTCCGAGTGGAAATACAAGAGGTAATACGCCGCTGGCAGGCGGGAGGCAGTCAGCGACAGATAGGGGTAGGGACGGGGCTGTCGCGGGTGACGGTGCGCAAGTACCTGGCGGCGGCGATGGCGGCGGGACTGGAGCAGGATGGTCCGGCTCCCGACGAGGTCCAGTTGAGCCGGTTGGCGGGCATCAGCCGGGCTGGACCGAGGAAGGTGGAGACTCCGGTGGAAGATGGCCTGGTCCCCTGGGGGGACCAGATCTACCGGTGGCTCACCGGGGACCGGCTGCAGGTGACCCGCATCCAGGAGTTGCTGGCGGCCCAGGGCTGTGCGGTTTCCTACACGTCGCTGCGACGCTTCATCCGGAAACGCAACTGGAGCAGACGCAGCAGGACCACGGTGCGCATGGAGGACACTCCGCCGGGCGAGGTGGCGGAGGTGGACTTCGGCCGCATGGGGCTGGTCCATGACCCCGATACCGGCCGCCGCCGCGTGGTGTGGGCGCTGATCGTGGTGCTGGACTACTCCAGGCACTGCTTCGTCTGGCCCACCTTCGGGCAGACGTTGGAGGACGTGATCGCCGGGCTGGAATCTGCCTGGGCCTTCTTCGGCGGCATCCCCAAATACTTGGTCATCGACAATTGCCCTCCCGCAGTGGCGGTGGCCGAGCCCTTGCATCCCACCTTCACCAGGGGCTTCCTGGAATACTCTCAGCACCGGGGCTTCATCGCCGATGCTGCTCGGGCCCGTCATCCCAAGGACAAGCCCAAGGTGGAGCGGGGCGTGCCCTACGTCAGGGAGCGTTTCTTCAAGGGTGGCGAGTTCCGGGACCTGGCCGACGTCAGGGAGCAGGCCTGGCGCTGGTGCCGTGACGTGGCCGGGCTGCGCATCCACGGCACCACTCGCCGCAAGCCCCTGGTGGTCTTCCGGGACGAGGAGCGTCAGGCCCTGCTTCCCTGGGACGGCGAGCCCTACGAGATCGCCGACTGGCGCAATGCCAAGGTGCATCAGGACCATCACATCCAGTGCCGCTTGGCCCTGTATTCGGTGCCGTCCAGCCTGTGTCCTCCCGGCCGGAAGGTGGAAGTCAAGGTGGACAGCAAGCTGGTGCGCATCTATTACCAAGGGCAGTTGATCAAGACTCACCTTCGTCAGCCCAGGGGCGGCCGTGCCACTGATCCCAATGATTACCCGGCCGAGCTCTCGGCGTACACCACCAGAGCGCCGGACGGCATCAGGAGCAAAGCTGCCGAGCTGGGGCCGGCGGTGGGCGAATTTGCCCACCGGCTCTTCGACGGCCCGTTGCCGTGGGCCAAGGTCAGGCAGGGGCACAAGCTGCTGCGCCTCGGCCAGCGCTACACCGCCCAGCGCCTGGACGCCGCTTGCCGCCGGGCCCTGGACGTCGACCTCATCGACGTGCGCCGCGTCGAGCGCATCCTGATGCAGGCCCTCGAAGAGGAGACCACGCCTGAATTGCCAACGCCGTTGCCCGAGGGCCGCTTCGCCCGTCCCGGCAGCGTCTTCTCTCACAGCAACCAATACCGCCGCACGGCATGAGGAGACTGACATGACCATGACCACCGATCTCACGCCGCTGCTCAAGCGGCTACAGCTGGGACCCATGGCCGCCACCCTGCCCGAGCGCATCGCCCTGGCTCGCAGGGAGCAACTGGACTACGCTTCCTTCCTGGAGATCATCCTGGCAGATGAGGTGAACCGCCGCGCCCACCGGCGCACCGAGATGCGTCTGCAGCAGGCCGGATTCCAGGAGATCTGCCGTCTGGAGGACTTCGACTGGTCGGCGTCGATAACCCTGGACCGCCGACTGCTGGACGCCGCCTTCTCCCTGGAATTCCTGGCCAGGCGCGAGCACGTCCTGCTGGTGGGTCCCGCCGGCGTCGGCAAGAGCTTCCTGGCCCAGGCCCTGGGCTACGCCGCCGTCCGTGCCGGCCACACCGTCCGCTTCAGCCACGCCGACGACTACTTCAGGGTCATGAACCAGGCCAGAGTCGACAACTCCCTGGAGCGCACCTTCCGAACCTTCCTGTCGCCGGACCTGCTGATCCTCGACGACCTGGGCCTGCACCGGTTCACCGCCCAGCAGTCGGCTGATCTCTACGAGCTTATCCTCAACCGGCACCGGGCTTCCAGCTTCGTGATCACCAGCAACCGGGCCGTCGACGAGTGGCTAGGCCTCTTCGAAGACCCCATTCTCGGCAACAGCGCTCTGGACCGCCTAGCCAATGCCAGCTACCAGATCGTCATCGAGGGCAGCAGCTACCGGGAACGACTCTCACCGCACAGAGCGCTGCTGGAAGCCAAGGGAGGTGCTTGACCAGCCAAACAGGACCTGCTATTACTCGAAATCGCCATGCGCCCGGGGTGGGTCAATGTCCCTGGCGATCGCTGGTCCAATGATCGCGGCGAATGACAGCGCAGGTACACAACTCGGGCTCACCCGCATTTCATTCGGGCTCGGCAGTGACCAAGAGACCGATCAGGCCGTAACTCTATTGAGAGAGACGGATTCAATAGTGTTAGACACGGTGGCATTGTTTACCGTTCAGGAGCTAGGGATCATTGACCTTCTCCGTGACCGATTTGGAGAAGTGTCCTTACCTCAACTCGTGTTTGATGATTTGCAGAGCATGGCTTTCAATCTCGAGATGATGGGGCAGGCACCCGGATTCATCGGGAAAACCGAAAATGGTCGCTACGCCATTTCCGATATCCCGAAAGATACACAGCAAAGATGGCAGGAGGAAGTGGAAGCCATAAGGGACTTCGCCAGTTCCCTAGAACTTGTTCCATCATACGGCCTTTTAGACACACCGGACGTTGAACAGCTGCTATCCACACTCACTCCCGCTGGCGCTGGAACTGTTTGGGTCGGCGTCGCCGACCCGGTCAGGCACCCACTCTTGGTTTCAGATGATTTGGCTCTTTCAAAAGTCGCTAACGCTTTTGGCACGAACACAGTCAACACGCAAGCTCTGCTTTTGGAACTTCACCAGTCTGGCATACTCAGTAACGCCGATTATTCGCGTCTGGTAGAACGTCTCACTGTGCTGAACTACTGGTTCGTGCGAGTTCGAGCCGAAGATATCATCAGTAGTTTTGAGGCCCATGGATACCTCACGACCGATGGAACGCGCGCAATGATCCGCACATTGGAAGGTCCGGATTGTCTGGAAGATTCCGCGGTGTCCGTCGCGGCAGACCTGGTAGTTGGGCTGTCTTCTCGGACCGTGCCTGGACAGTTGGATTTGATTTTAGCACTGGTGCTGTCGACGCTACAGCACGGACGCGAGACAAGTCCGGTATTGTCGAAATTCCAAGAGGCGATAAAGAATGACCCCCGGCTACCACCCTTGAGCCGTCAGCGGATACTAACCTCAATCACGTCTTATCACCTTGGCGGCATGACCAGAGCAGGACATGGGCTCATAGTGTTGCGGCATTGACCGACCTCGTAAGCGCAACGAACACTCACTTATCATATCGTACTACGATGGCCTCAGCCGTAGGTGTTGGTGGCAAGTTGATCATTATGTGCGCCGTTGTTACAAAGGCGAAGTCGCCATCAATTCCTAAATATAGGTTCACTCATCGTTCGGTTCTTCTCCGGCCGCATATTTTTGTGCAAGGCGGATAGTATCTTGATCGTCTTCTCCAAGATCATAAAACGACTCCGAGTTGGCCAGCCTGTCTACCGCCTTTGATAAGTCGCTCCCGAACGATTCCAAGAGGCTAGGCCAAGGCAAACGTTTCGCTTTGTGTCCAGTGCTGAAATATGAAAAGCCTGCACTTGAACGCAATAAAGAGAGGACAAAAGAGTCTTTGTCTAAGTGTTCGCCCAACCGACTCGAGAGGCGACTCTTGTTTGGATCTTCGAACCACCGTATGGGGCGGATGCACAGGCCGACTAGGTCCCATTCATTTTCGAGTTCAGCCGCCGTTGCGGACGTCAGCATTGCTACTAGTTGTCTTTCTAATTCTCTTGCTCGGTCTTCGCCGACCAGCTTTCTTCCACCTGTCTCTCTGTGCCCTGCCAATTCCACCAGGAGCAGCTTGCCCGACAAGGACTCCACCTTGCCTAGAATCTCTTCTATTTTGGCAGAAAGAACTTCCCGGCCACCGGCCCTATTCATGATCCCGAACACTACTGGTGTCACCTTGTACCTGGGGGGAATACCAAAGAATCCGCCCATGTCATTGCTCAAGTTTCCCATGCAGTTAACGAAGATAGGGATAGCCACCGCGGCACCCTCTGCCGGAAAGGCTTCTTCAAAATCTGCAAGTCGTTCAAGAGCCTGCTCGAGTTGCTGCTCATCGAACTGTTTCAGGAGTTGCGTCAGACGCTCTTCGTTAGCTAACGATTCTACTAACTCCTCAATCCCTCTAGTTGGAATGACGTTTTCAGCAAGTCCGGCGCTAAGGTATATGCGTAGTACCTCCTCACATGCGACACGTCTCTGTTGCCTCCAAAGGCTGTACCCGCTATTACCTTCCCCGACATAACCTAAGTTGAGAAACTCGTGAGTAACAGGGAACAGTATCGTTAGCAGGGACTTCAAAACTCCCTGGTCTCCGCCTGCGTTCACAGACATCTCTGCTAATGCGGCTCTGATTTCCTCGAGCCGACTGGGATCCCGCGCAATTGCCCTGACATCAGAGTTGTAGCGCACTAAACACTCCGACTGATCTTTGAGGTCCTCAAATAGTGCCGGCCTAAGTATCCTTACCGCTTCCAAGGCTAGCAGGTCAGCCAGCGCTACTTCCTGCCCGATCATGTCCAGTGTCACAGGGAGTGAGTACAAGTAACGTTTCACATCTCGAAGGTTTTGGAGGAGCGGGCTAATCACTTCGTAGAAGACACGTCTCCATACTTCTTCATCTATCTGAGCTACGTCGTGGCCTTTAACTACTCGCTCTAGCTCCGCCAAAAATACGTTGGGGATGACGGTTTCCCTAACAGCCGGAAGGTCATAACCTACTTGTACGATCTTGTCTAAGTAAAGCTGGCCGTCTGTCCCTATTTCATCGAAACTCCTAGCAACGTGCTTTCTGTCGAAGGCAAGCAAGAAGACCAAGAAAGGCAAGTCAGATGTCAGTCGTACTAAACGCATGAGCTCTCGGGTCTCAGCTGGCTCTAAACGGTCGATGTCATCAATTAGGACGACTATCCTGAGTTCTGCTTTCGCCAATGCGTCGCTGAGGTGTTTCCGTTCCGAAAACAGACTTTTCTGTTGTGTAATTTTGTTTGTCGCATGTCCAACTGCATCGGCTGCTATGCTAACACCAGGTACTCCGACATGGGGGGCCAACAATCTCCCCATTCCGGCGAGAAAGTTGGCCACATCTTTGAGACCGTCGAACTTGCCTTCTCCGATCTGAGCACTCAACTCTTCGAAAAATCGGGTGACTAACTCCGTTGTTCCCCTAAAAAGCCAAGGATTAAATCGCAAGACAGCTACTGATTCTTCACTTTCTTGCAACGTATTAGCGACCATATTAAGAACAAATGTTTTCCCTGAGCCTCATTCGCCGGTTACTGCGACAGTAAAGCCGTGACCAACTGGTACGGCCAATAATTGTCGAGCGACAGATTTAGCAAATGAGCTCCGTCCGAGACGGTCTTGGCCCAATTCTTCAATTGGACGGTCGGCGTCAAAAAATGCGTTATTGTCAGGACTATGCGTATCAGTCATTGCAAATCTCGCTATATGAAAACCGCCCGCAAAAGCGACGGTCTGAGGTGAACCCCATCGGTTGGACAGGATTAGGCCACAATTGAGTGGGACTCCTCACTGCTCCGTATGATACCAGACCGGTTGGTCCGAGCACCTCCTTTCCTTCAGTTCCTCATCCCCTTCAATAGGCTCGCCGTAGAAGACCTCCGTCGGTGTTGGGTAGCCAGGGGCTTGATGAAGCCTCCGGTGGTTGTAGAACCGGAAGCAATCTCGCAGCCCTCGGAGGGCCACAATGCCGTTGGCGTAGGCTTCAGATGGACCTCCTCATGCTTCACTGTCCGCCATAACCGTTCCACGAAGATGTGGTCAGAGCAGTTGGTCCAGATCGTCTTCCCCGCTTCGGCCAGGAAGAATTGCCGCCACCCGGTCAGCATCGCGCATAAGGCGCTGCCGGAACTACAGGCGGCCGGCGGAATCGGCATCGCAACAGTATCCCGGCGCCGCCCCGGAAACTTCAAACATCCACAATGGCCCAGGGGAGCCGGTTGGACACTTTCTGCCCGCTTTCAGCTGCGAAGCTATCCCTGCCTCCCCTGCCTCTACCTGAGAGAGGGGAGGCCGGTGTGCGGAGCCGCCCTCGGGGGCGGTCCGCGCCCTGCTGAAACCAGTCAGGATCCGGCTGAGGTTCTGCGCAAGACGAGCTTAGCGCAAAAGCCGGGCATTGACCGCCAAGAACTGCGGCGCCTGACAGCTGAAGCCGCCCGGCCGCTGAGAACCCCCCTTCCGCTCCAGGAAGAGGGGATTGAAGTTTTCCGGAACAGGGAGCAGCCATGACCTCAAAGATAAAACAAAAGGAGCAAAGCATGACCTCAAAGGCGAAACAAATCGAAGTCTGCGACACCCGCCCGGACGTGGCCTGCGGCATGGGACAGGTCATAGCCATGCCGGAAGACCGAGACCCGCAAGTCCAGGATGACGGCCCGGCCGAAGAAACCGCCTCCGCCGGATACCGCATATCCTCCGGCGGCTTCGACGCCGACGCCGAGTCCGCCGCCTTTATCGCCGGAGAGGACCACACCTCCCTGTGGTTCCTCTCCGCCGTGGGCACCCAGCAATCCTGCAGGACCATCGCCGCCAAGATGCTGAAAGCCAACCCGGAGAACGCAGTGCTACAGCCCAACCGCGCCGCCACCGCCGCTGGCCTCAGTTGGCACTTCAACGCCCGCCGCGCCCACGACTGCATCACTCCGTGGACCTTCTCGGTGAAGCGTCTGCCACAAAGCCGGGCCTGGCACCTCGTGCTAACGCCGCTCATGGCGCTGCACAACCGCCAGGAACCTCACTTCCTGCTCCTTGCCCCGGAATACGGGGCCAACGACCGGCAGCTCCTGGCGAAGTTCCACCACCTCTACCTGGACCGGCGCACCCGCGAACCGCTCCATCCTGCCTGGGCCGGCTGGCTCTGGCAGAGAGCACTCCGCCTCGGCGAAGCGCTCCTCTTGGACGGCACCGGCCGGCGCGCCTACCTCTGCCGCCCTGACTACAACCGGCAATCCCTCGACGTCAGCATGGCAGTCGCTGACCGCGAACTCACCGTACCATCCGCCATCAAGGAGATGAGCCTATGCACATAGACCAGCGCGGGCAGGAGGCCATCGACCTGGGCCACGTGGATAACCTCCAGATAGAAAGCATCTTCCCGTGTCCCCTCTGCCTGGCCTCCTTCCTGCCCGGCGACCTTGCCTGCCACAACTGCGGCCAGGCCAGGCCGGTCAAACCCTACATTTGCTTCGCCTGCGGCACAGCCTTCACCACGTGGCTGGGCGCAAATTTCTGCGAAGGATTCCACTGATAAGGAGCACCATGAAAACCATCCTGCACATCGAACTCGACTCCTATGACAAGGTCCAGGTCCACTCCAACGGCACGGTCCGGGTCTTCACCGGCGACGACTTCGAGATCCACCTGCAGCACAATCACGCCAGGTTCCTGTACCACAAGCTGGGCGACCTCTTCGCCAACGGCGGTGGAGACCGCGACGGACAGCAGCCTGCCGCCGGCGACTTCACCGGCTCCAACGGCCACAACACCGAAGCCGTCGCCCTGAACATCGCCGACGCCCACGGCCCCTTCCAGGAGGCCCGCAACCTGCTCCGCCAGAACGGCGGCAGCTTCGACCGGGACCGCAAGCGGTGGTCCATTCCCAGCGACTGCTGGAGCCGCGTCAAGGACGCCGTCTACGCCACCGGCGTCAACGTCGAGCTCTTCTAACCCCGCCCTGGCCCGTTCCACCGCCTAGTCGCGCCGTCTCGCCGCTCACCTATGCCCCGGGCCAGCGGCCTCAACGGCTGGCCCAAGGCCACCCTTTCGCACAGGCACTTCTCCGTCAGCGCTTCCGGCAGGGCCGGCGCCCTTCCCGGCAGCCGGGCCTGCGGTCGCCACTCAACTGACCGCTGCCGGCTCCTCCAGCCCCTCACGCCCTCGAGCCACGCAACCTGCGGCACGATGTTCCGGCCTTCCCGCTCACTGCCCGGCCAGCGGGCGTACCCGTATCTCAAACCATCCATCCCGCCTCAAGGAGACCAAGACATGATACTGGACCGCATCTGCGAATCCCGCGCCGACCATCTCCTCAGCATCCACGAGGCCCTGGAGATCGCCAACTACCATTACTTCGACCGCCTCATGCGCCAGAAGCCGGGGGAAACCCTGGTCCGGGAAAAGGCGCAGCCGGCGCCCGAACCCGAACCCCAGGTCACCGTCGGCACCCTTCAGGACCTCTAGCCTGCAACAGCAAAATCTGCCGGACAGGAGGAAACACCCATGGCCAAGCCCGCCAAGATCTACCGCCCCGCCTGGTGGGAGCACGAAACCCTCGCCGCCATCCTCCACAGCGCCAAGACCGGCGGCACCTATGACGAGGTGGCTGAACGCGTGGGCAGTACCGCCGGCACCGGCAAGGCCCTGGCTGCCTGGCTGCAACGCCTACGTCAACCGCACCTCGGTAACCTCGGAGCAGGCCATCGCCGCCGAACTGGAAGCGGCCCTGGGGCTGGTACTCTCCCTCTGCGACTGCGGCGCGGTCAAGGAGACCTACAGCGACGATGCCTGCGTGGAGTGCCTGCGGCTGGAGAGCGCCAGCCACCGGGGCGTCTCGGCCAAGACCGCCGGCAGGAAAGCGGCAGCCTGACTCGGGACGCTCACACCAACATTGACCCGGCTGCCGCAGACCGGCAATGAAATGCGGCCGGAAATCCCCCGCCGCCGGTAACCGGCACCGGCGTTTCCGGCCGCCCCAGCTCTCTCCAAGAAGGAAGCCAGACCCAGCCAGGCCCACCATTTTTGACGATAGGCAGAACCGCGCCGTCCAGGGCCACCTTCTCGGTGGCCCCTCCGGGTATGATGCTATCTTCGGGCATGGGCACGGTATAGCGCAGCAGGGCGTCGTCGGGAGTTACGACGATCTCCTTGACGAAGGATTCAATGAACGCCCTCCGCTCGGTGAGCTCGCTCTCCACCAGGAAGTCCTGCATGTCCCTGGCGTAGGCCGCGATGGTCTCCACGTCGTCCAGCACCTCCCGGCGATCCGCCAGGATGGTCCTGGCCGCCGCCGCCGCTTCCTCCAAACGCTCCTGCCGCTCCCGGTGCTCCCTGATGCGGTCCGAGGCGTCGGCCATCTCGATGTCGCTGTTCTCGATGAAGTGCCAGACACGGGCCAGCTTCCGCTTGACCTCCTCCAGCTCCGTCTCCACGGTCTCCAGCCGCTTGCGCTGCTCGGCGGCAATGCCGTCCATCTCCTCGTCCACTGCCTTGACCAACTGGGTGATGCTGCTCTCGGTGAGAATATTGGAGCGGATCTTCTCCACCACCAGTTCCTCGAAGCGGCGGGCGTTGAGCCTGGGGGAATCGCAGGCGCCGCTGCCCTGCTTGATGAGAGACTGGCAGACGTAGTAGGCGAACTGGCCGCTCTTGGCGTCCTGGCCGGAAAGCGCCCGCTTGCATTTGTGGCACTTGAGCAGCCCGCTGAGCAGGTAGGTGCTGCCGACGCGGCGGGGGTGAGTCCGCTTGGGCGCGCGGGAGTGCATCAGCTTGTTGACGCGGCGGAACTGGGCCTTGGTGACAATGGCGGGAAAAGCCTTTTCGATGCGCACCGGCTCGGTCTTGTCCTTCCCCTTGGTGCCCCAGACCAGAGTCCCCGTGTAGACCTCGTTCCTGAGGATGAAGTGGACGCCGTTCTTGGACCAGAGCTTGCCGGTGGGGCTGGCGATGCCCTCGTCGTTGAGGGTGCGGGTGATCTTGAGCATTCCGGTGCCGGCCTCGGCCAAGTCGTAGATGCGTTTGACTACCTGGGCGGCGTCTTCGTCCAGTTCCAGGGTGGGGCGCTTCTTGGCGCCGTCCGGCACCATCACCCGGTTGTAGCCGTAGGGTGTGCGGCTGCCCATCCAGTAGCCCCGGGAGGCGGCCTCGCGCATACCGCGCTTTACTTCTTCGGCAAGATTTTCGCTGTAGAACTCGTCCACGGACTCGATGATGGCCTCCATGAGCTTGCCGGTGGGGGTGTCGTCGGCGTGCTCGGTGATGGAGACGACGCGGACACCCTTGCGCCTCAGCATGGACTTGAAAGCCACGGCGTGCTCCCGCTTGCGGGTGAAGCGACTAAATTTCCAGACGAGAATCTCCTGGAAAGGGGCATTGGACCTGCCGGCCTCGTCGATCATCTTCCTGAACTGGGGCCTATCGGCGATTCTGCCGCTCTCGGCCTCGTCGACGAACTCCCGGACCACCAGGTAGCCGTTCCTGCTGGCGTATTCGCGGAGAGCCCGCATCTGGGCGGCGACGGACAGGTCCACGTCCTGGCGGTCGCTGGAGACCCGGGCGTAGAGGGCTGCGGGTGTGGCGTCGTGTTTGTTACTCATGGTTGTCTCCTCCTTGTGCATCGTCATGCCCCTTCCACCGGGAGCGCAGGCGTTGCAGGCGCTGCTCACGGCGCAGTTCCCTATCTTCCATGTACAATCGGAGGGCCTCGCGCACCAGTTCGCTCATGTCGCGGCCCTCTTCCTCCTTCACCCGCTGCACCTGCTCGAACATATCGGGCGGCAGGGAAAAGGTGATGGTCCTGGAAATGCGGCGTGGGGGCATGGTCTCTCTTTTTGCCTGTGTGTGTATGGTAGTGTCTTACTATATATCATCGGACATCAGGCCCTCCCCGTCAAGGAGCGGTGCGTCTCCATGGGGTGAATAGCTGCGGCCCAGCCATTGCTGGGCCGCCTATCCGTGATGGTGTTGCTCCTATGGGCTGCGGGTTCGGGTCAGGCATTCAGACCTCGTCCTCCTTTAGCGGCTCAGTCTCGGCCTGGAGTTCTCCCTCGCGCTGGCGGAGGTAAGAGCGGATGGCGACCCTGGCCCAGATCCCGAGCCCGTTGCGGATCAGCCGCCGCTGCTCCGGCGTGTAGGACACCGCCGGGCCGCCAGTGCTGGCTCCGGTGTTCCGCTTGCCGGTTTTCTCAGGTTTCTTCTTTCCTTTATCGTCTTTCATTTGGCATAATCGCAGCGGCCTCTCCCGGGGCCGCTGGCCTCTCGTTGGGGGTTGGTGGCAGGGCCGCCGGCGCGGGCGGACAGGGCGAGCGCCGGCGGCTATGGCATGGTCAGTTCCCGCAGCAGGCCCTGCGGACGCCCTCCCCCAGGAGGATGTCCAGGCCGCCTTGCACCTGGTTGGCGAACGTGTAGAGGGCCTGCACGGCTCCTCCGCAGGGTTCGACACCCTTGCGCCAGCGGTAGACCTGCTTATGGCTCACGCCCAGGGCGCGGGCCATGCCGCTCCAGGTGAGGCCGCTGGCTTCCCGGAGGCGTTCGAGACGCTCCGGGAAGTCGTCCGGCAGCAGGCTGAAGAAGGGCAGGTAGCCCTGGTGTTCCACGGGCCGCTCCGGACTCCCGTCATCCGTGGGTCCGGCGCTATTGTTGTTCATCGGTCACCTCCAATCGAAAGAGCTGGTGAAAGTCGTCGAGGCCGAGGGCCTTCAGCATCCGCTGGCGGATGCGGCCGGAGGGCGCTCGCCCCTCGTTGACCAGCTTCGACAGGTAGCCCGGGGTGAGGCCGGCCTCATTGGCCAGCCAGTTCTGGGAGCGGTTGAGCATTGCCAGCCGGTCCCAGAGGGCCGCCGCGTCGAGCCGGACAACGGTCCGTCCCCCGCCCCTCCGGAGCCCTCCCTGACTATCGTTTTTCCCGTCTTTCTCACGCATCGTTCTCCTCCTTCCGTGTTCCGGCGATTCCTTATTGCGGCGGCATGGACTGGGGCGACTCCCACCTGTCGGGCGACCGCCAGGCGCTCCCCAGCGGCCCCATTTGCTCGACGGCCTCTCTATGGGAGACCCACAGGGGCACGGCGACCCTGGCGGACTGCATCTCCTCTCTTGCCACCCGCAGGAAGTGGGTGGCGGCGATATCGTCGTCGAAGACCACCAGGACCGAGGGAAGGACGCCGTGGTCGTCGGTGGGACGGTGGGAGGAGAAGTAGCGCAGGTAGGGGGCCAGGCGGTCCGACATGGTGGAGGGCCTGACGGCGCGGCGCTCCCACTCCAGGAGGAAGGGCCAGGCGGCGCCGTCCTTGCGCAGCAGGCCGAAGGCGTCGGGGTTGACCGAGCGCATCCGGTCCTGGTGTCGGAAGTAGCGGGAGGCCCGCCTGGGCGGGTCCAGTTGCGACACCTCCCAGCCCAGCAGCCGGGCCTGGCCGGTCATGGCGGCCAGGAAGGCGTGGACGGCGGCGGTGTGCTCGATGTTGCGGAGCAGCTGGCGGCCGTTCCTGCCGGAGACGTTGCGCCAGCCGTAATCGGCCTGGGCGTCCTCCGCGGCGATGCTCCACCGCTTCTTGGCCACGGCCAGGGAGGTGCGGTCGCGGCGGGCCAGCAGGGCCAGGCCCCGGTCGGTGAGGGCCATGCGTCCCTCCCGCCTCGCGGGGGGCGGGCCACCAGGCCGAAGCCCTCCAGGGGGTTGACCAACTGGGATGCCCTGGGAACCGAGACGCCCATAAGTCCGGCCAGTTC
Organism: Dehalococcoidia bacterium; assembly: GCA_965232885.1. Classification (GTDB taxonomy): domain Bacteria; phylum Chloroflexota; class Dehalococcoidia; order Lucifugimonadales; family UBA3495; genus VXOI01. The sequence continues at coordinate 146,298 of CBDDQX010000003.1, forward strand.
CCTGATAGCCAGCCAGGGCCAGTCGGATACCAGGTCCAGGGCGCGCTTCTCGGCGGCCTTGAGCAGCACGGGCAGCAGGTGGTCGGGGATGTCCCAGCCGGGGCCTTCCACCGCGAAATCGTCGGGCACCGTGGCCCGCTGCGGCTCCTCCTCTACGGGAAGCTCCCCGCCGGGGGCAGCCCTTTCCAGGACGTAGCGCAGGTCCAGGGCGGCGTTGACGGCGGGGGGACTCCAGATCCGGTCGCCCGCCCTGGCCAGGGCCGCCTGGCTTTCCACGGCCAGCAGGGCCGGTACGGGGGAGGCGGACAGCAGCCGGCGGGCGTGCCGGAGCCGCACCTCGTCGGCCACGAGGACCAGCACCGTGCCGGGCACGGCCCCCTCCCGCAGCCGCCAGAGCCGCTTGGCGAAGCCGGTGCGGTCGGCGGTCAGGCCCTGCCGCAGGATGCCCACGGTCTTCCCGCCCGGCAGGGTCAGGCCGGCGTCCAGGGGCAGGGAGCGGTACCAGAGGAATCGGACGGGGAAGGCCACGGTGGAGACGGCGCAGGCCAGCCGGTAGATGACGGCCAGGGCGTCCAGGCGCTCCATCAGGCTGCGCCGCCACTGGGCGGACACGGGATAGATTCGCACCAGTTCCTCCGGTGACAGTCCCTGCTCTGCCGCGAGACGGCACAGCCCGGCGGCGGTGAGGTGGAACCTCCGTGTCGGCGGCAGGGGGTCGGCGGCGTGGGGCGCCGGGGCACAGAACCCGCCGTCCTCCAGCCTCTCCACCGCGCCGTAGACCGCGCCCCGGGACCAGCCCGAAAGCTCGACCATCTCCAGCCGGTCCAGGAAGGGCATCTGGGCCAGCAGGCGCAGCAGTTCGGCCTCGCATCCTGCGGGTCTCATTCCCCGGCCTCCCCGTCGCCGCTCTCTGCCTCGTGGCCGTCGGCCTCACGGTCGTCTGCGTCGCCGCCGGCCTCATCACCTATCGCGCCATCGGGGGCTTCTTTCTTTCTGCTGCGCTGGTCCTTTCGGGCGGGGCCTTGCTCGCCTTCCGGCTTCTCCTCCTGCTCCTCGCCTTCGCTGTCCAGGTCCTCCATGCCCTGGTGGTACTCGTCCACCTTCCGGTGGCCGTCGGCGTCTTGGTAATCCGCCTGCCGCGCCGGAACGGTGTAGCCCTCCGTTGCGGCGCGGATGCGTTCAGCTATGTCGGAATTGCCCGGCTCCGGTTTGCGCACCATCATGGAGAAGGCGGGCATCCTTTCGGCGCCCACGGTGGCCCGCACGTAGCAGTGGTGCACGTCCAGGGAGGTGACGTCGTCTTCGACCACCCGCTCCTTGCCCAGCTCCCACACCAGCTGCCGGGCGTCGTTGCCGGACACCTGGAACACGGCCAGGCAGCCCACGTTGGCCAGGATGGTGTCGCGCATGGTGGGGGAGAGGTCGTCCAGCTTGGCCAGGCTCTGGGTGGCCAGGATGAAACTGGCGCCGAACTTGCCCAGCTCCGACAACATGCTTTCGTAGTCCACGCCGGGCATGGACTGCATCTCGTCCACCACCACCAGCGCGCCCCGGCGTTGCGAAAACGCCAGCCCGCCCTGCTCCCGGATCACCGAGTCCACCAGGTTGAGCAGGGAGGCTCCCACCAGGGCGGCCACGTCCCTACCCACGGTGCCCTGGGCGGTGGACACCAGCAGCACGCCGCCGCCCTGGATGGTGCGGCGCAGGTCGATGGTGGAGCGGCGCTGGGCCAAGATGGCCCGCGCCCGTTTCGACGAGGCGTAGTAGGACAGGCGGGTCTGCACCGGTGCCAGGGCCTCGGCCTTGTACTGGTGGTGCCACCGGCCGAAGTCCCGGGCCCACCACTCCAGCAGGTAGGGATCGGAGACTTTCTTCAGCGCGTCCTTGCGGAAGTTGTCGTCGGAGAGGAGCTTCAGCCCATCCAGGATGGTGTACTGCCGGTCGGCCTCCACCTGCTCGTTGGCCTCGTGGAGGGTCTTGACCGTCTGTTCCAGGATGGACTGCATCCGGGGACCCCACTGTTCCCACAATCCTTTCGCCACCCTGACCACCGAGTCGGCGGTGCGGTCCCGGTCGGCGAACACGCGGGTGTCCAGCAGGTTGATGCCGGGGGAGCGGGTCGCGTCGGCCAGGTCTATCAGCCTTACTTTGTCGATGAGGGATTCGGGGACCTGCTCCAGGATGGCGGCCACCAGGTCGGCGTGGGGGTCGACCACCACGATGGCGTCGCTGTCGCGGCCCTCGGCCTTTTCCCTGAGCTTGTGGGCGACTATGTGGTGCATCAGGGTGGACTTGCCCATGCGGGTGCGGGCCACGTAGAGGTGGTGGCGGCGCAGCAGGTCCTCGGGGAAGCGGATTTCCCGCTTGGCCCCGGCGGTGGTGTCGCCCACCAGGGCGCCGCCCCGCACGCCCCTGGCCGAGGGCAAGAGCGCCCGGGAGCCGGAGCGTTCCACCAAGGGAGTCTCGTCCCTTTCGCCGGGCGGGTGCCACAGGGACGCCACCTCCCTGACCCCCAGGACGCTGCGCCGGCCGAACAGTCCCGGACCGGCGGGGTGCAGGTTGGCGGTTGGAACCAATGGACTGACCTTGCTCACCTTGAACCTGGCCCCGGCGGGATGGTCGTAGTGGCGGTAGGCGGCGGCCACCGGCTCCAGCAGTTCCCTGGCCCGCTGCGGCCCGGTGCCGGCGGGCAGGACGGCGACCACCTGGAGTTCGGCGTCGAAGGCGATGCGGGAGACCTTCTCCCGGATCAGCACCGGGTCGTAAACCCGGCGGCGGGCCTGCTTCCAGCGCCACCAGGCCCAGCCGGCCACGGTCAGGCCGGAAACGCAGCCCAGGCCCAGGAGCGACGCCTTGAGGATCTCCCCGTCCTGCACCCACAGGTAGCCCCGCACGGCGGCCAGCGCACCCACGCCCAGCACGGCCATGGTCACTCCGTCCAGCTTCAAGGGCCCGGTCTGGTAGGTGTAGGAGGGCTCTCGGTTCTCGGGGATGGCCGCCTTGTGGGCGCGGACTTGGTGGGACTGGGACCAGTCGGGGCCCAGGGAGCGCAAGAGCAGCCGGGCCACCACCCGCTCCCCCTGGTACAGGGCCGAGAGCGCGCCCATCAGGGCGATGAGGGGGTCGGAGCCCGGGTCCAGCAAGTCGTCGTCCCGGAAGGTGCGCAGGGGCACGTACTCCGGGCCGTCGGCCCGCAGGGTCATTCCCCACGCCTGATCGCCGCCTTGCAGCCGCAGGGGGTCTTCATCGGCGGGCACCTCCCGGATGCGGGCCTGGGGGTAGTGGGCGGCGATCTGGCCCCGCACCACCCGGTCGTCCTGGCAGCGGGCCAGCAGGGTCACGCCGTCCATGTCCCCGGCGATCTCCAATGAGAATGGTTCGGGAACGGCGATGGACTGGAGCAGGTTCTCCACCCCCAGCAGGGTGCGCTCCCCGGCCCGGGGCGGCGTCACCGCCAAGAGCACGGGAGGGCGCCTGTCGCGTCCGTCGCCGACCAGGACTTTCTTGATGTTGATGTTGATATTCATATTGGTTGCCTCTCTATCAGTTGTCATTGACGTTGATGCCGGATGAAGAATGCGATTGACCGCAGACCCGGAACGTATTCAGTGCCTGGGTCCGGGCCGCCACTCGATGACCTCGGTCTCCTCCGGGGTGGCCTCGATGCGGACGGGAAAGCGGTTGCCCCTAGCTAGGAGCAATCCGTCGCCCCGGGGACAGGACAGCAGCCAGCGTTGCAGTTCTTCGGGCAGGTCGAAGGCTTCGCCCACGGTGCTGACGGCGGCGGCGTCCTGCTGGAGCAGCAGCTTGAAGGCGGCGTTCTGCAACAGCGCCCGCCCCGAATGACCGGTGATGGCCCGGGAGGAGTCCTCGGAGAGGAGGTCCTGCACGTCCTGGGTGATGAACTGCAACCCCAGCCGATGCTTTCTTGCCCGTTTCGCCATCGACACCATGAAGGCCGCGCCCTCGGGGTGCTGCATGATGGACCACACCTCGTCCACCACCAGCAGGCGAGGCCGGGGGTCCTGGGCGGCGGCGGCCCAGACCGTCTCGGTGCAGACCATGGCCGCCGCCGGCCTCAGTTCCGGCTCCAGCAGGTGCAGGTCGAAGACGGTGACCAGGGCCTCGCGGGCCAGCAGGTCGTCGCCCTCGTCGGAGAGCAGGTCCCGCAGGCTGCCGGTGGCGAAGGGGCGCAGCAGGTGGGCGATCTCCGGCGTCTCCCCTTCCAGGTAGGCGTAGAAGTCGCGGAAGCCGGTGCGCTCCCTTCTCTCGGAGTAGTAACCGGCCAAGGCGTGGTCCAGGGAGGAACGGCGCTCGGCGGACAGCCTTTCACCTACCATGACTTCAATCAACCGGCGCAGGCTGCCGATGCGTTGGAGCAGTTCCTCGCTGTCGCCCCGGTCGATGACGAAGGGGTTCATGCCCTGGCCGGGGACGCCGGGGGAAAGCACCCGTCCGCCCGCCGCTCTCGCCATGTCGGTGTACTCGCCCTCCGGGTCGATGACGTAGGCCCGCACTCCGCGGCACAGGCCCCGCAGCACGCCCAGCTTGGTGGCGAAACTCTTGCCGCTGCCGGAACGGGCCAGGACGGCGGTGTTGGCGTTCAGGTGGGTGCCGTCGAAGGGGTCGTAGACGATGGGGGCGCAGGCCCGCAGATCTATGCCGTAGAGGGTGCCGCTGCGGGTGTCCAGGTCCGGCGGCGAGAAGGGGAACAGCCTCGCCAATGACGACGTGTCCAGAGTCCGCCACACCGCCACGCCGTTCAGGCCCAGGGGCAGGGTGGACAGCAGTCCCTCCCGCTGGCGGAAGGCCAGGTTGTCCAGCTTTCCCAGGGTGGCGGCGAAGTGGGCGCGCGCTTTTTGTGTAAGGTCCTTGAGCGTGTCGGCGTTATCAGCGTGCAACGTCACCGACAACGATGCGTGGAACAGTCGCTCCCGGCCGCGCTGCACCTCGTCCCGTAGCCGGGAAACGTCCTCCAGGGCGATCTCCGCTTCCGGGGACATGGAGCGGCCCCGCTTGAAGGACAGGGACTGGGCCGACTCGAAGCGGACCTTCTGCCATTCCAGGGTGCGGGCCGCCTGCTCCGCCGGTATCGCTCCCAGGTGAACGGATAAATCCATGGGCGCTCCGGCGGCCATCAGGCCTTGCAGGAAGCCGGGGGCCAACGAGCGGGGCCACTTGCCCAGGTGCAAAGAGCGGACCAGGCGCTGGCCGACGCGGATGTCCCGGCGGTTGACCTCCACCTCCAGTTCAGCGTCCTCTTCGCGCTCCACCGGCGAACCGCCCAGGGCGGTGGACAGCCAGAACAGTCGCAACGGCTCCCCCGCCAGGGGAAACACCCCCAGCCCGCCCCGGGCCAACAGCCCGTGGAGTTCGTCCATCCGGCTGTGCTCGCAGACGGCGTAGAAACGCCGGTCCAGGATGCCCTCGCGGTTTTCCAGCGTGGTCAGCAGCCGCCCCAGGCTGTCGGCGGCGTCGCGGGTCTGTTGCGGCAAGTCATCGGGCTGGGCCTCGGTAAGCTTGTCCCTCAAGCCTTGCAACACCGGCGGGTGCTGGCGCACCAGCAGTTGCACCGGAAAGTCCAGGGCGTTCAGGGAACCGGCGAAGGCGCCCAGCTTGGGCTCGTCCAGCTCCAGCCCCATCACCTCCGAGACCGCCAGCTTCACCCCGTCCAGGCGTACCGGCCCGTCGTGCTCCAGGTGGGACAGCATGAAGAACAGGTTCAGGTCCGGCGGCGGCTTGGGCGGTTCCGGGACCACCGCCGCCTCGCCGTGGTGTTTCCGGTTGATGATTGCCTTGATGTTCGGTAATGTCGCTTTCATTTCTGATTTCTCCTTCTCTTAATCGGATTGGAATGGCATATCAGCCGGGCATAATGGGACTGAGACCGCCGCTGATGAGTGCCGCGATGGCCTTGGCCAGCAGCGCCACCACCAGGCCGACGACGGCCATGACCACGGCGTTCCTGGCCTTGCCCCGGCGTCCGTCTCCCTCGGCGCCCTCGGCCATCAGCACGAAACCGGCCCAGACGATGGCGAAGAGGCACAGGCCCACCCCGGCGTAGGCCATCCCCTCCAGCACATCGTCGAAGGCGTCCAGCATCAACTGCTTCTTGTCCTCCGGGGTCTCGGCGGCCACCGAAGCCAAGGCGGCCGCCGAAGCCAGGAGGATGCTGGTAACGCGCCCTACCACGGCCAGCCCCACCAGGAGGAATCGCCCGCCGTGGTCTGCTCAGCCCGGGGCGTCGGCGGCTTGGGCGGCGGGACGTAGAGGTACTCGAACGGGTTGTCGGCCCCCACGCCCAGTTCCGCAGCCACGGGCAGGGTTTCCGGCTTGGTACGGGTGACCGGGGCCCGCTCCACTTCCACAGCCCGCACGTGCTCCGGATGGTGGACATGGATGCGCACCGTCTTGACCGTCGTGCTCTCGCCGCAGCGGCAGGTGACCCTGCGGGTGTAAACGTCGGTGCGGGCCGGGTGGTGGACGGTCTGGAGCATCGGCGGCAAGGGCACGTTCAGCGTGGCCGCCAGCTCCGCCGTAATTTCCAGGTTGTGGATCGCCTGCTGGTCGGTGACAGGCAGGTCGAACCGGGTCTCCCCGTCCGCGACGAATGACGCCGTGGTGCTGTGGCTTCCGGCGGCGACGGTCACCGTGCCGGTAATGCCGGTGACGCTGGCGTCCAGCAGAGCCGGGACCGACTGGCTGAAGTGGCCGCCGTAGACCGGCAGGTCCACCTCCTGCCGGGTGTGGGCGATACACTCCGAGACGATGACCCCTTCGATGCTGCCCGGCGACCACTCCAGGGACACAGCCTCCAGGTCGCATAGCCCGCCGTCGTAGCTGGGCAGTGGATAGGGAATCTGGTTGCTCTTCAGGGACACCGCCCCGGAGAAGCCCAATGCATCCGTCCAAGAGAAGGTGAAGGACGGATTGGGGCCGTCCAGGGTCAGGTTGTAGGTCTTGCGCTCCCCGGAGTGGACGACGGCGTTGGCGCCCATCTTCAGGGTCCGGCCCGTCCTTCCGCCGAAAACTCTGACCTTCAGGTCCAGGTCGTGGGCCGCCCGCAGGCCGACGGTGGCGGTGTTGCCGGAGACGGCCAACCGCTCGATGTAGATGCGGCGACCGGGCACCGGCTCCGGCGGCTCGAAGTAGATCTCGCCCAGCCGCCAGCCCGGGTCCTCGTCGTCCGGGTCGTCGGCCAATGCCGTTCCCGGCAGGACCACCAGGGTCACCGCCAGCAGTCCGGCCACGGCCAGCAGCTTGTACCAGGGTTTCCGGTCCTGGGTCTCACGGACGTTGGACCTGTCGGCCTTGCCGCCGTTGGCGCCTTCCGTTCCCCTGGGCCGCCGCTTGCCGAACCAGCTATGGGGCCGGAAGGGGGGGCGCCCCCTGCGCCGCACGGCCTTTGCCGCCTTGCCTATTCCAACGGCGGCTTTCTTGGCCAGCAGCCGCAACGGGTCGGGTTTGGCTTCGGGTACAGGCGGGGCCTCGCTGCGGGCCAGTTGGGCCGGGGCGCCGGCGTAGCGCCTGGCCCCCAGCTTGAACTTCAGGAGGTCCGCGGCCACCAGCGGCAGCCCCCGGCCTCCCACCTTGCCCACCACCAGGGCGACCCCGGTGATGCCCAGGATGATGGCGATGCCCAGGCGGAACTCGGCAGGCCCGAAGGGGAAGTAACGGAAGGCGCCATAGCTCACGGCGCACACCGCCACCACCGCCACGATCTGGGGAAAGGTGAACCACAGCAGCACCTTGTCCTCGGCCTGCACGTGGGTCGGTACTTCATGCTCTCTCATTCCCCACCTCCTACACGCCGGCGCTGTCGATGCCGCCGTCGATGCCGCTGCCGATGCGGGTGGTGGGATCGGGCACGTCCGGGTCCACCGGATTGCCGACCACGGCGTCCATCACCAGCTCGACGACGCCGTAGGCCACCAGGGCCAGCACGATTCCGGCCAGGGCGGTCATCATGGCCGCCTTGCCCCGCTCCATCTGGTTGGGCGCGCCGGAGGCGGTCAGGTACAGGTAGGCGCCGTAGATGAAATAACCCACTCCTACGACACCCACCAGGCCCAGCAGGATGCCCACCAGGTTCGATATGGTCTGTGTCAGGTCGTCCATAAGTTCGTTCTCCTTGTGAATCGATTTCTTGACTTGTGGAATGTTCCGTTCTGCGCCTACTGGCACATCGCCCACCTCCTGGGGGTTGCTCTCGTGGCGATTACGGCCCCTGGCTCCGGGGCGTGGGGCCGGTCTGGGCGGCGGGAGTTCCTGTCTGCGCCGCCGTGTTCACCGCGCTGGCTGCGGTGCCGGTGGCAGTGGTCGTCGCTGCTGCGGCTGCAGCCGCTCCCGCCGGTCCTCCGGCGGCTCCCCCCGCCAACAGCCCCAGGGCCCGGCCCGAGCGGACCACCCCACCCGGCAGGGACATGCCGAAGTAGAGGGTGTGCAGCCAGGCGTCGAAGGTGCCGTGGTGCCCCAGCATCGACGGGATGCGCCCCGCCAGGTACATGAAGGCAATGGCCATCAGCAGCATCCAAACCAGGTCCTGGGCCGCCTCGCCGCCGGTGATGTCGGCGAACTTGTCCAGGAACCCGAAGGCCAGGGCGATGGCGATGAGCTGTATCGCCTGCTGGAACACGGCGGTCATGAAGAGCCGCAGCCAGTGCTTGCCCCAGCCGGCGGTGTGGGGCAGAATCCAAAGCCCCAACGCGACGGGCGCCAAACACAGCAGGATGTCGATCAGGGCCAGGCGCAGGACCATCTGGACCAGCAGGTAGAGGACGAAGAACCCGAAGACCAGGTAGAGCAGGGCGATGAACACCGCCAGCCCGGTGTTGGCCGCCATCACCGCGTTTAGCAGGGGGTCCAAAGGCGCCCGCAGCAGGTCGCCGGGGGTGACGTTCAACTCGGCGGCGATGAACTGGGAGACGGCGTGGGCCACGTCGATGACCAGGGCGCACCACCAGAGGGACGATGCGGCGGCGGTGAGGCCCAGCACCAGCCGGGGCACCATCTCCCGCCAGCCCGATTGGTGATGCCCCAGGTGCTCCTGGACGATGAAGCAGAGCCCCATCCAGCCCAGGATCACCACCAGCATTCCCGACGCCACGGCCCAGACTGCCGTCCAGGCGGCGCGGACTATTTCGTGGTCGTAGGTCAGGCCCGGAGGGGTTCCGGTGAGAATGTCTCCCATGCCGCTACCCTCCACACTCGGCGAGGTCGCTGTCCGCAACCTTCTCCACCACGCCGCACAAAGTCCCGTGGACGCCCTGGATCACCCACCTGGCCCCGGCCCGGGCCCAGCGGTCCGGGTCCAGGGCGCCCAGCACCTTGTCCCACAGCCCCTTGGGTTGGTGGACGGGCACCAGGGTGTGAAACAGGTGGTCGTCGCCCCCGCCGGTTCTCGGCACCGACATCACCATCAGGAAAGCCTGCTCCGGGTGCAGCTCCGGCTGGCCGGCCAGCGCCGGGTACTCGAAGGTGTATTCCCAGCCCTCGGAGAGCTGCTTCTCACCGCCCCCGGACCCGGTAGGTGTTGGTCACCCACTCGCCGGTGTCCGGGTGGCGCAGGGCGTAGTGGAGGACGTCGATCTTCCGGCTGAAGACCGGCCTGGCGATGAACTCGCCGTCTTTCTTCCGCTCCACCATCTGCCGGTCCCGGTTGACCAGGGATAGGTTGTCGCCGTCGGGCGGCGGGGACTGGGCCAGGGCCACACCGCTGGCCGGTACGGCCACGATGGCCGAAAGCAGCAGCGCGACGGCCAGCATCGCCAGCCTCCCGCCGCCCCGGATTCTTGGTCTGAAAGTCAATTCCGTCACCTCCTTTGCGTTCCTTGCGTTTTGCGGCGAACCGGTCGGTAGCCGCTGCCGCAGGAGAGTCTGAACAGCGGGACGGCGGCCGAAAACTACCTGTAAGGGTTATCAAGATTGATAACCCTTACGGGTCCCTTGGCATCCGGACCCTCCCCTGCTGTACTGGGGGTGTACAGGAGTTTGAGTTTTGGCAGGCAGCCTCCAGGTGGGTGGTTTCAAAGCTGAATCAGGCCGAAATCGGCCCCTACAGGACGTAGATAGGAAACACTTGGAGTTAAGGGCCGGTTCCGGTTTTGAAGCCGAAAACCCGATTGACGTGGGGGTGCGTGACGGGGCGAAAAACAGCCCCGGCATGGAAAAACTGCCCAAAATGGCCGGGGATGTGCCGGTGCGTGACGTGCCGGATGCGGGCGGGCCGGGGACCGGAGCGGCCCCGGGGACACAGGGTCCGTCCCCCGGCGGCTGATGAGATTGACGAAAGGAGGGAACCATGAAAACCACGGGACACGGCATCGACGACAGCAAGGACGTGGCCAACGTCTACCACCTGCGGCTGATGACGCTGTTGCAGGAACTGGTGCGGGACAAGGGCCACCACGGCGCGGCAAGGGTGCTGGAAATCGACCAGCAGACGGTGGCCGAGAGCGCCCGGACCGGACAGTTGACCCGGCGGGTGCGCCAGGCGTTGGAGCGGGCCTTGCAGGAGGGAGTGGGTTCGGCGGCGGCCCGGCAGCGGGAGCGCAATGATAAGTTGGAGGAAAGGCTGCGTCAGCTTGAACAGGACCACGAGGTCCTGGGCAGGGAGGCGCGGCGGCGGCTGGCGGTTGTGGAGGGTCTGGTCGGTGGCGGGCGGGGAAATAATGCCCAAGACGCCGGGTTGGCTGGGACGGGAATAGAGGATTCAGGCGGGTCGAAAGTCCAGGTTGCCGAAGGGGAAAGAAATCCCCCGTGGCGGCCTCCGCAACGGCGGGAGTATCCCGACCTGGCGACGCTGGAACCTGCGAACGACGATGAGCAGGTCTTCGACGACGCCTGGCCCTTGATAGTTGAATGGCGGGAGTTTAAGGATTCTCACCCCACCAAGGGCCGGGGGCTGGCGTGGCTGGAGGACGAACAGCGCTTGTTGGAGGTGGAACTGGCCCTGCTGGAGGAGCACGGGCTGACCCTGCCGCCGGAGCATCGGCCCCTGCGGGGTTTCGCCCGCAGCGGCCAGATAAGCTGGCGCCGGACGGCGCTGGATGACACGCGCAAGGCGCTGTCCAGGCGGGAGTTCTGGCTCAGGGTCCGGCGCTGGATCACCCCGGCGCGGTGGCGGAAATAGGGGCGCTGCGGGCCGCCGACGGCATCAGGAAACTTTTGTGTAAGTTCTGTGTAAGTTTTTATGAACTGGATTGAACGATTTGGGCGATTGCCCCCGCAGGGTCTGGAAAATCGGCGTGGAGTCGGGTGATACTAATTGCGTTGTCTGGCTTTTCCGAGGTTTCCCGCCATAGAAATCTTGGGGGCACGGTCCCTGTTGCCCGGGCATGACCTGACGGATTTGAGGTTGCTCTCTGGAAGGTCGCCCACGAGGGAATGCTGCCGCTGCGGATTTGAGATTGCTCTCCGCTGGCAGCGCGGGCCGAACCGGCGGAGTGTTCAAGTCCTCCGTCCTCGGTCCAGTCCTCCGGTCGGGGTTTGACGTTGGTCCCCCGGTCGTTGGACACCCGTCCGGCGGTTGGATTGGAGTTGATTGCTCCGGCTGCTGGGCATCGGAGACGGGGCGCACGACGGCGCTTCGCTTCCGGCATCGCTGGGGCGGCTGTCGTGCTTGACACTCCCGCTCCAGCCGGAACCCAAGCCCAAGGAGCATCATAGTGGTCAAGGAGGTAGCGCACAAGAAACAGCAAGGCATCCCAGCCCAAGGCTAATCCTGGCGTCAAAGGAGGTAACGGCAAGAAGCAACACGGCGTCCCCGGTTCCCTCACCCATCAGGTTTCACTTGCGGAGCGGCTTGGCTGCTTCGCGTCCCTCGACATTGCGGTTGGAGCGAATAGCAAGCTCTGCTGCAAGTAGCTCCCTGCGGCGTATCAGTTGCACGGCAGCGACCACGCCGCGCTTCCCGCACGCTCCGGTCCGGGCCGTCTCATCGCCGACCGGACGCTTGCCCTTGCAACCCGGTTCCCATTGACTCGGCGGCCTGACGCCTGGCCGCTGGCCGGACTGCGTTCCTCGCTACTAACGCCCTCTCATCGCAGCCCCCACAGTTCGCCTTGTCTTGGGCGACGCCGTGGACTGGCTGCATCTCCTGCCACTCCCCGAATCGGCGTTCTCCGCTGCCGGCGCCGCCGGGGCGGGGTGCGTCCTCCCTCACCTTCCCCTCATTTGCAGTTCCCCGGGTTTGCCGGAAACGCGAATCACCGCCCTGGTCGAACTGCGTCTTTCGCCAACCCCCAGCCAATTTTTCCCATTGCGCTGCCCTGCCCTGGGCGACGTGCGCCCTGCGCCAAGCCTGATATCGGCCTGCTCCAACGCAATCCCTACCCAGGCCGTAGTGTGCCCGTTGCGGGGGGCGGCAACGGCCAGACGGCGCCATTGCCGCCGGCAGCAAGCACGGCCACGGCATCAACGGGCGGCAAATCAACGACAACTGCCACAACCACGATCAGGAGGTGATCATCGCAAACATTGAACTGGATCCCCCTTCCGCCACCGGACTGTTGGAGAAAGGGGTGAACCAGCCATAACCCCAGGCCCGTCTCTCTCTCCTGAGCGAGGCGGTTAAGACAAAAGGGCGGCCACGGTGAGCCGCACCAAAGACTGAAAATTCACAGCTCACAGCAAAGCGGGGGGCGGTCTCGAATCGAACGAGACCGGCCCCCGCTTTCTGCGTTTCGGAGGAAAGCGACATGAAGACGACGACCAGCATCGACAGCACGGCATTGGTCAACGGCAACGATATCCCCGTATCGGCCAACAGCAAGACTCCCGAGGCACATCACGGCGCGGCTGGCAACGGGCAGATCAAGGGCAAGCCCGAAACCGAACTGCGGGCGGCGGCCCGGCGCAACGGCCTCACCCTGAAGCAACTGGCGGACCTGATGGACGTCAACTACAGCCACCTGTGCTCGGTGGCCGGCGGGCGCCGCCCCTGGACCGACTGGTTGAGGGGAAGGGCCATGGCCGTCCTGGGCGAGGTGCCGGGGCAGGGCATCGTCTACCGCCAGGGCGGCTTAGTCCAGGGTGAGAGCACCTGCATCCGGGAGCGCGCCAGGGAGAAGGGCCTGACCCAGAAGGGCCTGGCGGAGCAGGTGGGCGTGTCGGCAGGCTACATGTCCGACGTGTGCCGGGGACGCCGCAACATGAGCCCGGCGGTGCTGGCCCGGGTTGAGAGGGCCCTGGACGGTCCGGTGGAGATCGCGCCCGCCGTGTGCGCCAACCGCTCGGACGGCCCGGTGCAGGGCGTAAGCACCCACATCCGGGAGCGGGCCCGGGAGAAGGGCCTGAGCATGGGGCAACTGGCCGACCTGGTGGGCGTATCCCGCAGCTACATGAGCCAGGCGTCACGGGGACGCCGCAACTTCAGCCCTGGCACCCAGGCCAAGGTGGAGGCTGCGCTGGACGGTCCGGCCAGGGTCGAGGCCGCCCAGCCCCGGGACGTTGAGCCGCGTACCCTGTGGGAACGGATGGATGCGCACGGTTATTCACAGAACAAGACGGCCCGGCTGGCGGGCATCAGCACCGGCCATTTCTCCCAGATCATGAACGGCCAGCGGAACGCCTCGGGGGACGTGCTGCGCAGGCTGCACGGTGTCCTGTTCGCGCCGACGACGCAGGAGCTGGTGGCTCCGGTGGAGCTCAAGGTGATGGCCTGGAAGAAGGACGGGAAGAGCGGCGTGGTGGTCAAGGGCGCCGGCGGGCCGGGCGGCGATACGATTCGCACCGGCGGGCGGGTTCCCTGGGGCGCCGAGGTCGAATTCGCCTACACCAGCGGCTACGACAGCCGGGGGCGCCTGTCGGTAAACCACATCGTGGACGAGCGGGGCTACGGCGTGATGCTCAGCAAGCCGGAGAACGAGTAAGGGGAGACGGCCGCCGTTGAGCCTGACCGTCTCTATCGGGGAGGACCACCGCCGTCGGGGCGGTCCTCCCCTGGTTTCCATTTATGCCGCTCTCTTCGCTTTCCCGGCATTCCCCGTTCCCTAGTCGGTGAACAGGTGGCCCAGGCCATGGTCGTCGGCCAGCCTCAGCAGCGCCACCATGTGCTGCGCGTTGGGCCGGCCCAGGCCCTCCTTCCAGCGCCACACGGTGTGGGCGTAGGTGCCGAGGCAGCGGGCGATCTCCGCCCACGGCAACCCCGACTCCTCCTGGAAACGCTTGAGTCGCTGCGGGAAGTCCGCCGGAAAGACATAGGTATCCCTGATGTAGTTGATTCGCTGTCGCGGCATCGGCAATACCCCCTTTGACTGGGCTTTATAAACTCGGGCGGCGCAAGCCGGTGAGCCTGGGAGCCTGGCATAGAGAGCAGCGGGCACTTTTTCAACCTCCTCAACCTTGCTCAACGTCCAGACGCAGCGGCCACGTTGCAAGACCTCCACGGCAATCCACAGGCGGCGGCGCAACAGGGCAGTGGCATTGACGAGGGTGGCGCAGACTTGGCGTACCGCACCGCCCGACGGTGGGTCACAGGATGCCGTTCTTGCAACGAATGGGACGCCCGACAATCCAGAAAAGCAGTCCCATCATAACTGGGGTTGGGGATATAATGTAAAGCGGGACGGTTCCCGGTTCCGGCTGTTTCTTGCGCCTCCGTCACTGGGTTTTGGACTGAGAAAGCTGGCGGGCCTACCGCTGCGGGATGTGGCGCCGACCACCACGGGGGTGACTGCCTGATGGCCGGGCTCTTTGCAGTTGGCGCGGCGCCGGCCGTGTCATCTCTAACTTTAGGATGAGCCAGAATCTCTAAGATGTAATTGAGCCGCCTATATGGGATGAATGAGGGGGATGAATGAGGCCCGCCGGAAGGGGCGTGTACGGAAAAAACGGAGGTAGGACTATGAAGGAAATTGACCAGGATGAGGGCTGCTGCGGACCGCCTTTTCCGGAGGACTTCGCCGAGCGGCTGGAGCGGCTGATCGAGCATGCCGGCCTGTCTCGGGAGGAGTTCGCCCAGATCCTTGGCATCGATTACGACCGCGTGGCCGAGTGGTTCGATGGCGCGGAACTAACCGGCGGGGAGGTGTGGCACGTCGCCCGCCTGGCGTGGTCGATACCCGGTGGCTTTGAGATCATCGTTCCGGAGGCAGGCGAAGGCGCGGAGTAGCGGTGTGTGGTCCAGCGCCTCCGGCGCCGGCATTACACGGGGTCGAAACCTACGGCCAGTTCGGCGGCGGCATTGCGGTCTGATTCAGCGAAGGGATGCTGGGGGCCAGGCTGGCGGCCTGATCCAGGCCCTAGACTGCCTCTTCATACTGGCCCAGCTACATACGGGCCATTCCCATCTGGTAGTAGGACTCGGCGTCCTCCGGGTCCAAGGCGATGGACCTGCTGAGGTTATAAATCGCCCATCGGTGTTCCGCAAGTCCGCGGATTCCATCGCCCTGGTCGCCATTGCCTGTTTGCGAGGGTTGGCGTTGATCTGTTCCGCGAGGTGCTCCACCATCGGGCGCTGGCCATCTACTCCCGCGGCGTCCTGCTATCTGCGGAACCTCAGGTAATCTTCTAACGGATTCCCTTCTTCCATTTTTTCGCATTTCTGATGATGTTGATGGTCTTCCACACCTACAGCTACCACGGGTTCATCACCGATAGAGAATGCGACACCCTGGAACTGAAGGCCGACCATAGCCGCCACGCCGAGGTGGAGAACGCCATACGCGGTCTCAAGTACGGCGCGGAACTCAGCCATATCCCCTCCGGCCGCTTCCCCACCAATCCTGAGCTTGCCGAAGGGCGCCTGGCTGACAGTCCAGGTGATGGCCCACAACCAGCCTAGCAGGACGGCGCGGATCGCTCTGGGCCAGCAGGTGGTCAGCACCAAGACCCTCCGCCAGCGCTTTTTCCCACTGACCGACCGGGGCACCCGCAAGGCCTGCCTCATCATCCTGCACCTTCCCAAGGACTGGCCCTGGCAAGACCAAGTGCATAGCGCGCTGGTCAAACTGCGCACCCTGCCGCTCCCGCTTGACGGCCTAACGCCACCGGACCCAGATGTAAGCCCCTCAGACGCGCCAGCTTGCTCCGCGAGGGACGCCTCTTGACACACCACCCGTCAAATCCGGCAAATCTCCGCCCCTGATCCCCTGGGCAGCTGCCTTCAAACCACCAATCGGGTACACCAGCCGCCCCCTCTGCGCAAATCACCAGTCCGCCCCATCCTTGGCAACCAAAGTACCCCTTCTCCTACGCTAACCATTGCCTATAGGTGGATTCGGGCTTAGTACGAGGTTTTACACCCCAACTCTCGCCGACGATCGGGAAGAACGGAGTGTCTACTTCGACTGGTTTCTCATGTCGGCCATGGCCCGGGAACTTTTGCGCTTCGATACTGACATCGGGTTGGAGGTTAAGTCCAAGAGTTACGGCGGGAAGCGTCCATCAGAATATTTGTATCCGGCCGAGGTTACGCCCGCTTTCTAGGCAGGTCGCTCACTTCTTATATGTCAGCTCCGAGGATTCGGATTGACGTGGGAGGAGGTAGATTAGCGGGTGGTCAATGCGCCCTTGCTAGCTATCGGTTCTGAGAAGGTCTTTGTGTTCCGCGATTCCGACGCATGGCTTCATCTGATCTCCCAGCCGAACAGAGTTAGGGAATTCGCGGAAATTTCTGAGGAGATTCAGGCGCGTTGGGAAGCGTTGCTAGGGATTTCCCAACATCACAGGCAGGCGAGCTTTCCATTCGTGATGCTTATCGTCGGTATCCTGCTCTTCCTCGTGGCCCACTATATGTTGTAGGGCGGCCGATAAATGTCCCACTCAGTTGCTGGTAAGGTAGTATACTAAGGGAAATAAATGGGAATTATATCGAATTTTACCCAGCGTTAGGAAAATCCCGTCATTCCCGCGAAAGCGGGAATTCAGAGACCCCCGGCTCCGGCAAATAAGCTGAAACCCGGCAACATGGATACTCGCTTTCGCGGGAATGACGGTTTATAAGGCCTCCGGGGCTTGAGGATGCCATTGTCTTTGGCAGGAGTGCCTGCTTTAACGGTGTGTGGGTAAAATACGATATAAATCCCAAATAAATTGGGTCGCCCGCATCCCTTTTCCACAAGCTCTGCGGGCGACCCAAGGAGAATCGCTATGGGCGGCTTCCTAAGTCCATTGTGCAAATTGCATTACGCTCACGCTCTTCATTATGAGCGCTGCGCCCTAGCCCACAGCGCCGTCAGTATAAACACCGATACACAGCCCCGACAACCATTAGACAGAAAGTCATCCTCGGCGGAGATGGCAGGATTACACAGATGATGACAACGCGTTGCTTACTCGTATTGGCCTTGCTACTCCTCGTGTTTGCTGTTTCGTGTCGGACTTCAGAAATCCCCGTGGCAGGTCCCGACGAGAACCGAGTTTATTTTGCCGGTGAATTCTCGGCTAGTGTAAACAAACTGCGGAGCGACAACCTTCACACTTGGGATCAGAACTATGTCGGTAAGACAGTTTCAGTGCTGGGCAAGATAAAGGAGATACACCCAATGAGAGGAGATAGCCAGATCAGGGTAGACTTGGTAGCATCAGAGAAGTGGTTCGCTTCGACGAACCCAATGAGTTGCCACTTCAAGGAATCCGAGGATGTTGCTGCGCTCACCGTGGATCACTGGATCACGGCAGAGGGCACGATTCACAGCATTAACGAGCGGGACGACGATGCGCTGTATTTGTCGTCGTGCTTCATGTTAAAAGACCATGGGAAAGAGCAGCCATAGCCACCTAAGCTAGTACTACAGTTGCAGATAGGTCTTGGTAGAATGGAGGCAATTCTGGGAGTGGGTGGGGTGAGGCTATGGCAACGGAGAGGGACGAGTTTTTGGAGGTGGCCCGGTGGGCCGAGGGGATTGAGGGAATTCATGGGTGCATTGCGGGGAGGTTTCACCGGTCGGAACCTCGCCGACGGGTGTTGGAGTATCTGGAAGGACTGATTTCTCCGGTGGAGCGCAAGAACGGTTGGCAGTTGGCGGAGCGAGCGGGTGACGCCACCCCTGACGGACTGCAGCGTCTGCTGTCCACCTATCGGTGGGATGCCCATCTGGTGCGCGACGATCTGAGAGCCTACGTGGTGGAGCATCTTGGCGACACTGACGCAGTTGTGGTGGTGGACGAGACCGGGTTCCTGAAGAAGGGAGACAAGTCGGTGGGGGTGCAGCGTCAGTACAGCGGCACGGCGGGCCGGATCGAGAACTGCCAGGTTGGCGTGTTTCTGTCCTATGCCGGCTCCGGAGGCAAGGCCTTGGTGGACCGGGAACTGTACCTGCCCCAGGTATGGGCATAGGACTTGGAAAGACGCCGGGAGGCCGGAGTGCCGGAGGACACGGCATTTCGGACCAAGGGGGAACTGGCGCGGTTGATGCTGGAGAGAGCGGCTGAATCGGGAGTTCCCTTCGGGTGTTTCACCGGCGACGAGGTGTACGGCAGCGACTGGAACCTGCGGCTGTGGCTGGAGCGGAAGGGGATTCCACACGTGATGGCAGTCAAGGGAAGTGAAAAGCTGTAGGCTTGGACGGAAAGGGGTCCCCTCCAAGTGAGAGCGGACCGGCTGGCGTCGCAGGTTGAGGAACCGGGATGGGTCCGGTGCAGCGCTGGCGACGGGGCCAAAGGCCCAGGGTATATGACTGGACTGCTGTGGATATACGGCCTCTGAGGGAGCCTGGCAAGGGCCACTGGCTTTTGGTCCGGCGCAGCATGGCCAAGCCTGAGGAGTTGGCCTACTACGTCTGTTTCGGCCCAGCGGAGGCGGCCTTGGAGGAATTGGTGAGGGTCGCGGGAACCAGGTGGACCATAGAGGAGTGCTTTGAGGAGGCCAAGGGACAGGTGGGGCTGGACCAGTACGAGGTGCGGAAATGGGATGGCTGGTACCGGCACATCACGCTGGCGATGCTGGCCCATGCCTATCTGACAGTAATCAGACATCAGGCACTGGAGCAGGAAAAAAGGGGGCCGTAACGGCCTCGATGAGGAACTGATTCCAATAACAGTTCCTGAGGTGCGCCGGCTGCTCACCCGACTGGTATGGACGGAAAGCCAGCCTCCGGATTTCATCCTGTACTGGTCGTGGTGGAGACGGCGCCACCAAGCACGAGCACGCCGCTGCCATTACAAGCGACGCCTCGCCAGCTATCTGCGACTGTAGTACTAGAGGCACTGGATGCCTGGGGCCATGATGCCCGCCATTCAGGGTTCAATCAGTTCAAGGCCATAACCAGGAGTTTCTGCCAGGATTAAGAGCGCATCAAGCTGGCGCTGGCCAGCCAGTGTAGCACTGGGCAGTGCGAGGGACAAATCTGCAGGGTAAAATTGATCAAACGGATGGGGTATGTCCGGGCCAGGCTGGACCTGTTGCGTCAAAGTGTACTGCGCCGGTGTGCTGCATGACCAGCAGCCCGGCGCATCCATTCCCTGCGGCCTGTTTCAATTTCCTTAGCTAAAAATTCGGCAGAGCCAGTTTCCTGGGTCCACCCAACCTACTACCCCCTTTGACCACTAGAGGTCGTATTCTTGGAGATACATCCTTTCCTATCCTACGACAAAAAATCGCATCAACAAGCACCTATCGCAATTCAACGAGAGGCCGCCATGCCCAGGATTTTCGACAACCTCACTTTAAGCACAAAGCTGGTCTCTGCCTTGCAGGAAACGCTGGACATCTCCAACCGAGCGGATTTCTGCGTCGGATATTTCAATCTGCGCGGCTGGAGTGAGCTCGCTCCGTATGTAGACCGCTGGAACGAAGAGGATGGCCCCTGCCGGGTATTGATAGGGATGCAACGCCTTCCCGATGAAGAACTCAGAGACGCTCTGTCATTAAGACGTGGGGCGACAGGCCGTGGGGCGACAGGTATGGATAACGCATCTGCGCACCGGCTCCGGGGCCGGCTGGCGGAGCAACTGCGCCATCAGTTGACCTACGGGGTCCCAACCAATGCAGACGAAGCAACGCTACAACAACTGGTCGAACAGCTCAGAGCAAGGCGTGTAATCGTTAAGCTCTTCCTAAGGCACCCTTTGCACGCCAAACTATACCTGCTCTTCCGCAATGATCCGGTCAACCCCGTAACCGGCTACATGGGAAGCAGCAACCTGACCATGGCCGGCATGTCCCAGCAGGGAGAACTCAATATTGACGTGCTCGACCAAGACGCTGCGGGCAAGCTTCAACAGTGGTTTGAGGACCGTTGGAACGACCGCTACTGCGTTGACATCACCAGTGAGCTTCTACAAATCATCGAGGAGAGTTGGGCTCGTCCGGATCTGATACCTCCTTACCATATCTACCTGAAAATGGCGTACCACCTTTCCAGAGATGCACGGGCTGGCATTGAAGAATTCAAGGTCCCCAGCGTTTTCGGCAATCGCTTGTTCGAGTTTCAGACCGCAGCGGTCAAGATCGCGGCCCACCACCTGAACCGACGAAACGGAGTAATGATTGGCGACGTGGTCGGACTTGGCAAGACCCTGGTAGCAACAGCCCTCGCCCGCATATTCGAGGATGACCTGGGCACCCAGACCCTCATCATCTGCCCCAAGAACCTGGTACCTATGTGGGAACAGTACCGGGACGATTACGGACTCCGCGCCCGGGTACTGTCCATCAGCAGAGTGTTAGGCGAACTGCCCACCCTGCGCCGCTACCGGCAGGTGATCATTGACGAAAGCCACAACCTGCGCAACCGGGAGGGCAAGCGATACCGGGCCATCCGCGAGTACATCAGCGAGAACGAAAGCAGGTGCATATTGCTTTCGGCCACGCCCTACAACAAGACCTACCAAGACCTTTCCAACCAGTTGCGGCTGTTCATCGGCGAGGAAGAGGATCTGGGAATTCGCCCAGAGCAACTGCTGCGCAACATGGGCGAAGGGGAGTTTCGGCAGCAACATCAAGCCAGCCCCCGGAGCCTGGCCGCCTTCGAGCATAGTGGATATCCTGATGATTGGCGCGACCTGATGCGTCTGTACATGGTGCGCCGCACCCGCAGCTTCGTCCAGGACAACTATGCCGAAACCGACCCTGATAGCGGCCGTACGTTTCTCACCTTCGAGGACGGCGGACGCTCCTATTTCCCGGCGAGAATTCCAAAAACCGTCACTTTTGCCGTCAACGAGAGCGACCCCGGAGACCAGTACGCCCGCATGTACGCGCCGGCCACCGTGAGCGCAATTGAAGATCTACATCTGCCGCGGTACGGCTTGGGCAACTATGTGCTCGACAATCCAGCCACGCCACCGACAGCGGGAGAAGACCGACAGATCCAGAACCTGGCGCGAGCCGGCAAGCGGCTGATGGGATTCTGCCGCACCAACCTTTTCAAGCGGTTGGAGAGCAGCGGAGACGCATTCCAGCACTCCGTGGAGCGGCATGCACTGCGTAACTATATTTTCCTCCACGCGCTTCGTAACGGGCTGCTGCTTCCGGTGGGAACTCAGGACGCCGAGATGCTGGACTCCCGATTCACCGACGAGGACGCCGACGAAGCCCTGGGCGAACTGGCCGACCAGGACGACGAGACTGAACAGGAAGTGGATGGGGACGCCCTTGATTCCGGCATGACCGACCAAGACGCGGGCAACTCCCAATGGAACCGGGAAGCCTTCGAGCAGCGCGCCGCCCGTGTCTACGACGAATACGAAAGCCGCTTCGCCAGGCGTTTTACCTGGATGCGGTCTGACCTGTTCCGCCCTCAGTTGGAAGTTGAGCTACAACAGGACGCCGACGCGCTGCTTGGGCTGTTGCGGAAACACGGGACGTGGAACCCGGCCAGGGACACAAAGCTGGAATCTCTCCACGAACTTGTCACCAAATCCTATCCCGACCGGAAGATCATCGTGTTTTCCCAGTTCGCCGACACTGTGCGCTATCTGGAAAAGCAACTGCAGAGCCGAGGCGTCGGTGCCCTCGCCGGAGTTACCGGCGACTCCGCGGACCCCACGGCCATGGCCTGGCGGTTCAGCCCGATCAGCAACGATCGGCGGGGATTTGTATCGAAAGACCGGGAACTGCGTGTGCTGATAGCCACCGACGTGCTCAGCGAGGGCCAGAACTTGCAGGACTGCGCCATCGTCGTCAACTACGATCTCCCTTGGGCCATCATCCGCCTCATCCAGCGGGCCGGACGCGTGGACCGCATTGGCCAGGGGGCCGAGGAAATCTTGTGCCATTCCTTTATGCCGGCCGACGGCGTGGAGCGCATCATTAACCTGCGCAATCGTGTCCGGGACAGGCTCCGTGAGAACGCCGAGGTCATCGGCACCGACGAAGAGTTCTTCGAGGACGACCGGGACGATCGACCCATCATCAACCTCTACAACGAGCAGGCCGGTATCCTTGACGGCGACGTCGACGGCGAAATTGACCTCACAAGCCACGCCTACCAGATTTGGAAGAATGCCATCACCGCTGACCCAGCGCTGGAGCGCGCCGTCACATCCCTTCCTGACGTGGCATTCTCATCGCGGCAGCACTCCGGGCCCAGCCATATGCCCCAAGGAACCCTGGTGTACCTGCGCACCGGTGACGACAACGACGCCCTGGCCTACATCGGGCGCGACGGGCAGAGCATCACCGAGTCCCCCGTCGAGATACTCGCCGCCGCACAATGCCATCCCGATACGCCGGCGCACGCTCGCCATGACGAACACCACTCCCTGGTGGCCGCTGGATTGGAGCACATCGCGCAACAAGAGCGGAACATCGGCGGGCAACTGGGCCGCCGGAGCAGCGCCCGTCATCGAGTCTACAACCGCCTGAAGGACTACGCCGAAGCCATCAAGGGACAGCTGTTTGACAGCGAGGACTTGCGCCAGGCCGTAAACGATATCTATCGCTACCCGCTACGCCAAGCCGCCGTTGACACGCTAAACCGCCAGATGCGGAGCGGCATAGATGATGCAGGTCTGGCGGAACTGGTCATACAGATGCGCAGCGATGACCGGCTCTGCATTATGGAAGAAGACGACGGTGAAACCCCAGAACCGCGCATAATCTGCTCCATGGGACTCTTTGATCACGACAGTGAGGAAACACCCGATGGCTGCTGACATTCAATCTCTCCGCCCCTACCTGGAAGACTTCGACCTCACCGGTCTGATGGTGGAAGAGCTGGGCTGGAACCATCACGGGGACGCCCCAGTCACCGTGTCCGCGGGCGGCGAGGACTTTCTGCTGAGCCCGGTGGCGGAAAAGGCCGGCTTTGCCGTCTACCGCTGCGGCCCCAACGCCGATGGAGCCGTTCCGCCCCAAAGCGTGCGTCGCCAGATCGAAACCCAGGTGGTGCAAGTCAACTTCGAGCATTTGATCATCTTTGTGGATGCCGCCGAGACCCGGCAGGTCTGGCAGTGGATCAAGCGCGAATCCGGCAGGCCGCCCGCCGTCCGCGAGATGCGTTACGACAAGGGCCAGACGGGTACGGCCTTATTGCAACGGCTACGCGGCATTGAGTTCACGCTGGAAGAGGAGGGCAACCTAGGCATCACCGACGTGTTACCCAAAGTTGTGCAATCCCTGGATGTCGAGCGCGTTACCAAGAGCTTCTACGGCCGCTTCCGCGAGGAACTGTCCGCCTTCCAGCAGTTCATCGACGGGTTCACCGCGCAGGGCGACCGGGACTGGTACGCTTCCCTTATGCTCAACCGGCTGATGTTCGTTTACTTCATCCAGAAGCAGGGCTTTCTGGACGGCGATGAGCATTACCTCCGTAGCCGCCTCGAGACAGTGCAAGAACAGGATGGGCCTGACCAGTTTCAGCGCTTCTACCGCAAGTTCCTGCTGCGGCTGTTCCATGAAGGATTGGGAAAGCCTGAGGCGGACCGCCCGGCGGAACTTACCGCCCTCCTTGGCAAAGTCCCCTACCTGAACGGGGGCATATTCGACCAACACGCCCTGGAGCGCGACAACCCTGCCGTCAACATCCCCGATGACGCCTTCCGGCAGGCGTTCGACTTCTTTGACCAGTACCAATGGCACCTGGACGACCGGCCCGCCGGCAGCGACAACGAAATCAATCCCGACGTGCTAGGTTACATATTCGAGAAGTACGTCAACCAGAAGCAGATGGGCGCTTACTACACCAAGGAGGACATCACCGGCTACATCGCCCGCAACACCGTCATCCCCCGGCTGCTGGAAATGGCCCAAGCCGAGTGTGCCGTCGCCTTCGACCCGGACGGCGGCGTCTGGCGGCTGCTGCAGGACGATCCCGACAACTACATCTACCCCGCCCTCGGCCACGGCGTTGCTTGGGACCACTCCCCCTGACAGGGGTAGGTAAGCGGTGTTACGGGGGCGCATGATGGGTGATCTCCAAGCCTTTCTTGGGTTCTGGCCAGGGTTCGGGCAGCAGCCAGACGCGGCTCCAGAGGCGTCCTTTGAGCAGCAACCGCCTAAGCCAGTCGATGCCGTAGCGGATCACGCTGACGGTGCGCGCTGGACGGCTCCGAGGGTTCCGGTGATTGGGAGCCAGCGCTTTGGGCGGCGTCCGCAGATTGCCTGGGGCGATCCGGCGGTCCTGGGCGTCTTCCACCCTGGTGCCGTAGGCCAGGGCCAGCAGTGTGGCCACCGACAGCACCAGCCAGTGGCGGGAGATGCGGGTCGGGTCGGTGCGCCGGGTCTTGTCCCACTTCCAGCCCAGGCTCTTGATGGCCTTGAAGCCCAGCTCGATCCAGAAGCGCAGGGCGTACCAACTCACCCCAACCTCCTCTGGGGGCAGGTCGGTGAGGATGATCCAGGGTTCTTCCTGCTCGGCGTACCAGACGGCCAGCAGGGTGCAACGACGCTTTGCGGTGGGCTGGCCGAAAGCGGTGCCGCTGCCCACCCAGGCCGTGTCGGGAACGGAGACGAAGGCGCGGGCGGGCAATCGTTGGCCGCCGTCGGCGCAGAAGGTGATGTTGTTCCGATACCGCATGTAGGGGTGCCAGCCTTGAGCGCGGATCTGCTGCCACAGCTTGGGGCTGGATATGCCCCGGTCGCAAAGCACGATGACGGTCATTTCCGCTGGAACCGCCGGAGCCAGTTCCTGGAGCAGTTCCACAATCGGATCCATCCAGGAGCCTTTCTGGGTGGCGCGGTGGATGCGCCAGGCCACGGGAATGGCGCAACTGCGGTACACGACGCTGATGACGATGGCCGTGGTCTGGTCCCCTTTGAGCGTGGGGTCAATCGCCAGGGCCAGAGGGCCGGAATGCCACCAGGCGAGGACCCATTTCAGCAACGGCGCAAAGCAGAGCGTAACGTCCAGTTGGGTCTGGCAGGGACTTGTCCGGTCGCTGCCGTCGTAGAGCCACTCCCGGAGGTACTGGCGGAGGTTGTTCCATCTGCCCCAGGGCGAGAGAGCCGAGGCCACAGCGTTCTGACAGGCGCTGCCTGCCAGGATGGCTCCGCAAACCCACAGCACCAGGCCAGTCAATTGTGGCTGGGAGAGGTGAGGTAAATGCGTTTCAATCGTTTTTTGCATCTGATAGCATTCCCTGGGAAGGCGCATCGCGGATCTCCTACATCTGGTCGTATCACAACCAAGATGCCGGAGGCTGATGCGCCTTCCCAAGTTACGGCGCAAGCCAGTTTTAGCCGTTACCTACCCCTGTCAGGACCACTCCCCCGATGGCGTCGTCAGGCTGGAGGAACCCGTGCCCCTGCCGGGCGACATCGCCTGTGGGCTGGACGACCCGTCGCAGCGCACCGGCTGGAACCGCGCCGCGCCCCCGGAATACGCCCTGCCCACCGAGACTTGGCGTGAGCTCATAGCCCGCCGCCGCCGCCACGAGGAGGTCCGCGACAAGTTGGCCGCCGGCGAGGTGCAGGGTGTCAACGATCTTATCACCCTGAACCTAGACAGCGAGCGTTTCGCCCGCGACGTCATCGTCAACAGCGAAGGTCCGGACTTGGTGCGGGCCTTCTGGCACGCTCTGAACCGCGTCTCCATCCTGGACCCGGCCTGCGGCTCGGGTGCCTTCCTCTTCGCCGCCCTCAACATCCTGGAGCCGCTGTATTCGGCCGTCTTGCAGGCCATGCGCGATTTCCGCGAGGACTTGGAAACTTCACGCAGACCCCGCAACCCCAACGCCCTCAGCGAATTCCGCGAGGCTTTGGCAGCCGCAGGGCAGCACCGCAGCGAGCGCTACTACATCCTCAAATCCATCATAGTCAACAACCTCTACGGTGTGGACATCATGGAAGAGGCCGTGGAAATCTGTCGCCTGCGCCTCTTTCTGAAACTAGCCGCCCAGCTTGAGAACGTTGACCAGGTAGAGCCGCTGCCCGACATAGACTTCAACATCCAGCCCGGCAACTCTTTGGTCGGCTTTACCTCCGACGCCTCCGTCCGCCAGGCCATGGAAATGACCCTCGGCGGCCAGCGCCGGATGCTGGACAGAGACGACGAGGATGCCCTGACCCGCATAGAAACCGCCGCCAAAGACATCGCCAGGCAGCACAGTAGCTTCCAGCAAATCCAGACCGAATTCGGATTGCGGTACGAGCAGCTTGTGGAGGCCAAGCAACAACTGCAATCAAAGCTGGACGAGCTCCGCGCCGAACTCGACGCCCTGCTGGCAAAGGAATACGGCGTAGACGCCAACAAGGCCGCTCCCTTCGCAAAGTGGCGCAGTAGCCACCAACCCTTCCATTGGTTCGTCGAGTTCCACGCGATCATGAACGGTGGCGGCTTCGACGTGGTTATCGGCAACCCGCCGTATATAAGCACAAAAAAGGTCAAGCAGTCCTACACCGTAAAGGGGGCTCTCACCGTCGGATGCCCGGACATTTACGGCATGGTAGTGGAGCGGGCAACCGAACTTTGTCGGACCAGTGGCAGAACCAGCATGATTGTACCGCTGAGCATGGGCTTCAGCGAGGACTTTTCCGTCTTGCGGGAGTACCTGTATGAACAATGCGGGCATCTATGGTTTTCGTCTTTCGGACGGATTCCTTCGGCACTGTTCAGTTTCGATACGCGCGTCCGCAACACCATCTACTTGGCGAAGCGGTCTACGGAAACTACGCCAAGCCGTATGACTACCCGCCTACACCGCTGGTTTGATTCCGAGCGTCCATTCCTTTTCGACAAGCTCAGCTACTGCTCCTTTACTCCATCCCTTTTCGACGGGCTGGTGCCAAAGCTGGGGAACGCTCAGTTGGTGCAGGGGTTTGAGACCCTGCTTTCCAGCGGGGATTACCGACTGGCCAGCGACCTATCACCTTCAAAAACCGGGTTCCCCCTACATTTCAAGCAGACCGCGTATAACTGGTTGACTTTCTGCGTGGAACAGCCGCCGGTTACCGGTCCCGACGGCGTGGTTTTGTCGCAGACTGGATACGGCGCATCACGGTTCATTGACGAAACCGACAGAGACCTCTCTCTACTGTTAACAAACGGTCTATTGCTTTTTTCGTGGTGGGCTGCTGTTGGCGACGACTTTCACCTAACTCTCAAGAACTTCACCAGTGCGCCATTTGGCCCAAGGCAACTCCCGAAACGGGAGCGGACGCGTATGCTCAAGACCGTTCCGGAACTGGCCGAGGCTATGGCCGAGAACGTGGTCTACAAGCTCAACGCGGGCAAGTACATCGGTAACTACAACCTTCCCAAGTGCCGCCACATCACTGACAAGACCGATAAAGCGTGGCTGCAAGCCCTTGGGTTGAGTGACCTTTGGGAAGAGATCGAACTGGAGCACAGCCTGGTGGTCAGGACTTCCTACGGAGACGATGACGACGAGTAGGCTGAACTTCATCATCAACTACGACATCAAGTACCGCGTGGGGCGGGAAGGGTGAGATGACTCGGCGTCGAACGAGACGGGAAAATAGGAGAACAGTACACAAGTGCCAGATAGCACTATACATCGCCGTGTCCCTTGGTATCCTCTACGGATTGGTGTTGTGCGTAACGCAGCCAAGAACTGGACGTAACTTAGCAATAGAACAACAAGAAAAGAGAATAGAGGAATTACTAACGGAGGCATACCATCGATGCCCAAAGGGTACTGAAGAGTTGTATACGCTAAGAAGTATTGAAAGGAGGATGGACGAAAGGATCAAACAACTCGAAGACAAATTAAGTGAGTCTATGTCAATGAACCCGAACATGGGGCTATGGGAAATACAGTCAATATCGCTTGAAGTGAAGAGTATTGTGGATGAAGCTGAGAAGAGCTTGCAAAAGGCAGGCTGCATAAGCGGATAGAAGACTAATTAAGCACCGAAGCTAGAGGCCATGTCAAAAAGCCGCACGCCACAGCTGCAGTCCAGCCGGGCGGCAGGGTGGACGTTGGCAACCCGGATCTGCACAAAGGGCAGGCATGGGACGTGGCACGAGTTCAACTGAATATTGCACGAACTACGGTATGGGTGTGGGTGTGGGATTTAGACGTGGGGGGAGTGCACACCAGAGGAGATAGGGCATGAAATCACTGGACAGGATTACTTTTGATCCCGCTGTAATGGGAGGCAAAGCATGCGTCCGCGGCATGCGCGTAACGGCCGGGACGGTGGTGGGGCTTTTGGCGTCCAACCGCTCCCGTGTGGAGATACTCCAAGCATACCCATATCTTGAGGATGAAGACATCGACCAGTGCCTGGCCTACGCTGCCTGGAGACTGGAGGAACGCGAAGCTCCTCTTTACGTACCATGAGTCTGAGCCTCCTCGTTGACATGAACCTTTCGCCTCAGTGGGTGCCCGTCCTAAGGAAGCACGGGTGGCAGGCCGTGCATTGGTCCACCATAGGAAATCCTGGGGACAGCGACAAGGAAATCATGGATTGGGCCAGGACTAACCAACACGTCGTGTTCACCCACGATCTCGACTTTGGCACCATGCTGGCACTCTCGCACGAAGCGGGGCCGAGTGTGCTGCAGGTTCGCTCGGAAGACACCTTGCCGGACTATTTGGAAGAGCCGGTCGTTGCCGCTCTCAATCAGCATGAATCCGACCTGTCCACTGGGGCCCTTGTCGTGGTTGATGAAAGCCGAAACCGGATTCGAGTGTTGCCGATATGAGACCACGACCGCTCTTTCCCTGTCTAACAATCCTCTGAACAAGTCGGGCGGTATGTGAGATAGTTAGTGTGAACCAGCGGATGGCTGTTGAGGGAGTGAGTGCGGATGGACCAGCCCACCTTTACCGTCCCCCGGTCGTGGCCGAGGGCAGGCTCTGGAATTCCAGGGCAATAAGCGTGACATAGAATCCGTTATTTGGACAAGATCCAGGCTGAGTTAAGTGGGAATCCCGGTTCCACTGACTGTGATTCGGTCCCCGCTCCTTGTGACCACGTCCTTCCATAAGACTTCTCATCTACGGCATCCTAGTCCTCCGGGAGACCCCGGCTGGAATCCGACAGGCTTGGGATGGTAGTAGAAGGTGCAACGGCTGATCCCCCCAGCACACGTTGGCGCACTACTGAAAGGAGGAATTCTGTTGGCCTACCGTCTGCCCCATTGGGCGGGGCTCATTGACCTGACCTCTACGACAAGAAATCCCGCTCTACATTCAACTGACCAATCTACTGGTACGGGCGGGCGAACAGGATTTTGTCCTTCATGACCTTCTGTTTCTTGCCGTTGCCGAAGACGCTCTCCATCGGGGCCTTCTTTCAGGCCTGAATCTACCCGGGGTGAACTTCATCCCTAGCTGACAACTGGGCCACTGTTTCCTGGCCATTCAGCACCTCAAAAGCCATATTAGACTTGTATGCCGGGCGGTGCCTCCGCGTCGTTGCGTAATTTCCTGTTCCCTTCCGACAGCGACGGCTACCGTCAGAATAGGAACGGGACTCTCATTTGGACAGCTGTCCGATATTACGGGTCCACCTCAATCACAAGCCCAACCACATCTCGAGAACGGTTCTGCCTATCGTCAAAATAGGCCCGCCTAGCTGGATTCGAACTGCAAGTAATCGCGACCCTTGCCACACGCGTTACAGCCTTTCTGTCCGCCTCCCCAAGGTCGATGGCGAGGCTTTCGGTCATTCCTTTATCCCCTTCGCGGAAATGACACTGGGATTTAGGTGTCCAGGTGTGTGCAGTGCCGGACCACATTTTGCGGAGAGACCCGCACCTCCTGAATACCTCCAGGGTCGGTTTCCGCGATGGAGTCCGCTGGCTGCAATGCGTCCGACACAACAGGTAGGTGTTGTGTTTTCGTTCGATGCGGAATTGGAGGTGCGGATTGGCGATTGGCCGTCTACGCCTGCGACTGGAAGTGCTGTCTCCAACCGCATTTCGCAGGCGGCCAGTCATCAATTCTCACCCGGAGGTCGCTCCATCGAATTTTCTGCCTCGGTCGCTTTCGCCAGTAATCCGGAATGCGGGGACGGGACCAATGGCACTCAACGGACGCGACGGTAATCAATACTCTGGCGCCCCTGAGAAGCGAGGCTTGGCGTAGTCAGCCCGCTGCGGTAAACCAGACGGGAAATTCCGATGTGTCAGTCAGGTTTGACCCGCTGCCCTCGATACGAAGCACGGCCGCGGCGCTCCCTCGGATGAGGTACGATTTCCATTCCTCATAGTCCTCCATGATGGGCATCAAACATACCACCCACCAGTAGTCGTCAACTAGGTACTCGATCAGGACGCTAACGCCCCATTCTGAAGAGGCGAGCAGGCCGAATTGCACGGAACCCAGGGGTGTTCCGGAATTCAGCTCAGCCATCATCCTCTTGGTCAGGATGTCCTCGACCAGAGTCCAGTTGACCCACTCCCTATCCGATAGCACCTGTAGGTCGCTACCATCCGCTGGTTCTTGCAGGTATGGGGCACCCAGAAGCTGGATTCTCGTGCTGACGAGCTCCCTAAGGACCGGGGCTCGCACCTCGATGGTGGATCCTTCCGGGAACGTGAAATTGATTCGGCTTCCTTCCGTGTATTCGCTCATATTTGCTCTCCTGAGATTCGGTATTCACCTTGGGTGGAGGTATTTGATTGTTGGTGCAAGCTTGGACGGGTCAGCACGGGAACGCGTCGTGAGGGAAGAAAAGACTCCCGCGAATTGGGAACCCGAGAGGCGAGTTCTCCTACTGACGTCAGGCCAGTGTCGTCTGTCGTCTGGTAAGGGATGCTGGCGCGGCCAGTGATTGCTCGACACTGCAGGCGCAGAGCGGCCTGAGTTGTAGGATGGTTGCCGCAGTTTTGCTGCCGCTGACCGCGAATTTCGGGGTGGCCCGGGCAGCAGACCAAGGCTTGGGGGGACAGTGCCGGATTGGAGGTTAGCGGCTCCCGTGGGGCAACTGAGAACATTCCGCATTGGCGCGGTTCTCAAAGAACGGGTCAGGCGCCGAAGTTTCTGGGCGGAGCCCATGCGTGATCGGAGTCGGGCGCGCCTCGGCCGTCGTGGGCTGAAAGGTGACGGGAAAGAGTCTGTGCGATGCCGCAATGGCCCGAACCATGGACCGTGCTACCGTCAGCACAGGGTCCCCGGCATCTGGGGAGGCAGTCGGGGACTCTTTGGGGATAGAAAGCGTGTAGCGTTACCGCGAATGCGCCATCTTGGGGAGCAGGCTGCGAGGGGGTGGGGCCTGGATTCCGTCAGGGAGGTTGGGAGGGGATCAGCCGGGGGTGTCATTCGCCGCGATCATTGGACCAGCGATCGCCAGGGACATTGACCCACCCCGGGCGCATGGCGATTTCGAGTAATAGCAGGTCCTGTTTGGCTGGTCAAGCACCTCCCTTGGCTTCCAGCAGCGCTCTGTGCGGTGAGAGTCGTTCCCGGTAGCTGCTGCCCTCGATGACGATCTGGTAGCTGGCATTGGCTAGGCGGTCCAGAGCGCTGTTGCCGAGAATGGGGTCTTCGAAGAGGCCTAGCCACTCGTCGACGGCCCGGTTGCTGGTGATCACGAAGCTGGAAGCCCGGTGCCGGTTGAGGATAAGCTCGTAGAGATCAGCCGACTGCTGGGCGGTGAACCGGTGCAGGCCCAGGTCGTCGAGGATCAGCAGGTCCGGCGACAGGAAGGTTCGGAAGGTGCGCTCCAGGGAGTTGTCGACTCTGGCCTGGTTCATGACCCTGAAGTAGTCGTCGGCGTGGCTGAAGCGGACGGTGTGGCCGGCACGGACGGCGGCGTAGCCCAGGGCCTGGGCCAGGAAGCTCTTGCCGACGCCGGCGGGACCCACCAGCAGGACGTGCTCGCGCCTGGCCAGGAATTCCAGGGAGAAGGCGGCGTCCAGCAGTCGGCGGTCCAGGGTTATCGACGCCGACCAGTCGAAGTCCTCCAGACGGCAGATCTCCTGGAATCCGGCCTGCTGCAGACGCATCTCGGTGCGCCGGTGGGCGCGGCGGTTCACCTCATCTGCCAGGATGATCTCCAGGAAGGAAGCGTAGTCCAGTTGCTCCCTGCGAGCCAGGGCGATGCGCTCGGGCAGGGTGGCGGCCATGGGTCCCAGCTGTAGCCGCTTGAGCAGCGGCGTGAGATCGGTGGTCATGGTCATGTCAGTCTCCTCATGCCGTGCGGCGGTATTGGTTGCTGTGAGAGAAGACGCTGCCGGGACGGGCGAAGCGGCCCTCGGGCAACGGCGTTGGCAATTCAGGCGTGGTCTCCTCTTCGAGGGCCTGCATCAGGATGCGCTCGACGCGGCGCACGTCGATGAGGTCGACGTCCAGGGCCCGGCGGCAAGCGGCGTCCAGGCGCTGGGCGGTGTAGCGCTGGCCGAGGCGCAGCAGCTTGTGCCCCTGCCTGACCTTGGCCCACGGCAACGGGCCGTCGAAGAGCCGGTGGGCAAATTCGCCCACCGCCGGCCCCAGCTCGGCAGCTTTGCTCCTGATGCCGTCCGGCGCTCTGGTGGTGTACGCCGAGAGCTCGGCCGGGTAATCATTGGGATCAGTGGCACGGCCGCCCCTGGGCTGACGAAGGTGAGTCTTGATCAACTGCCCTTGGTAATAGATGCGCACCAGCTTGCTGTCCACCTTGACTTCCACCTTCCGGCCGGGAGGACACAGGCTGGACGGCACCGAATACAGGGCCAAGCGGCACTGGATGTGATGGTCCTGATGCACCTTGGCATTGCGCCAGTCGGCGATCTCGTAGGGCTCGCCGTCCCAGGGAAGCAGGGCCTGACGCTCCTCGTCCCGGAAGACCACCAGGGGCTTGCGGCGAGTGGTGCCGTGGATGCGCAGCCCGGCCACGTCACGGCACCAGCGCCAGGCCTGCTCCCTGACGTCGGCCAGGTCCCGGAACTCGCCACCCTTGAAGAAACGCTCCCTGACGTAGGGCACGCCCCGCTCCACCTTGGGCTTGTCCTTGGGATGACGGGCCCGAGCAGCATCGGCGATGAAGCCCCGGTGCTGAGAGTATTCCAGGAAGCCCCTGGTGAAGGTGGGATGCAAGGGCTCGGCCACCGCCACTGCGGGAGGGCAATTGTCGATGACCAAGTATTTGGGGATGCCGCCGAAGAAGGCCCAGGCAGATTCCAGCCCGGCGATCACGTCCTCCAACGTCTGCCCGAAGGTGGGCCAGACGAAGCAGTGCCTGGAGTAGTCCAGCACCACGATCAGCGCCCACACCACGCGGCGGCGGCCGGTATCGGGGTCATGGACCAGCCCCATGCGGCCGAAGTCCACCTCCGCCACCTCGCCCGGCGGAGTGTCCTCCATGCGCACCGTGGTCCTGCTGCGTCTGCTCCAGTTGCGTTTCCGGATGAAGCGTCGCAGCGACGTGTAGGAAACCGCACAGCCCTGGGCCGCCAGCAACTCCTGGATGCGGGTCACCTGCAGCCGGTCCCCGGTGAGCCACCGGTAGATCTGGTCCCCCCAGGGGACCAGGCCATCTTCCACCGGAGTCTCCACCTTCCTCGGTCCAGCCCGGCTGATGCCCGCCAACCGGCTCAACTGGACCTCGTCGGGAGCCGGACCATCCTGCTCCAGTCCCGCCGCCATCGCCGCCGCCAGGTACTTGCGCACCGTCACCCGCGACAGCCCCGTCCCTACCCCTATCTGTCGCTGACTGCCTCCCGCCTGCCAGCGGCGTATTACCTCTTGTATTTCCACTCGGAGCACCTCCTTGTACGCCATCGCTGCACCTCGATACCGGAGTGCGGCAATGGTCGCCTTTGTGGCGCCCCAGGGTGGTCAAAGACCATGAAAATCTGGTCTATAGTCCTCGGCGATTTCGTCCTTTACTGGTACATAGTTCGTGGCGATTTACAGGGGGAGCGGCATAGCATCGTGGGCACCCGCTTGCAGCTTATGGCCGGCGATTGCTGTGACCGCCTCGAGGTCTTCGCGAGCGACAAGGGAGATCGAAATGCTCAATCCTTTCATCGCTCATTCCGGAGAGGCGGAGGGCGCCCTGGTTCACGAGAAAGGGAAGTCCTGGGCAATTTGACTATTACCTAAGTGCAAGGAGGTGCACAAGGGACATCGATGGTGTCGGACCCCAAAGAGGTTTCGACTAGCCCCTTCAGGATATGGGACGATGGCGTAAAGGGTCTGAATTCCCGCCAAGGGGGTGTATTAGGATTAGTCTTTGAGTTTGCGTTGCCTCACTGGAAAAGGCACGGACGGAATCGTACTCTGACTACGCACGGTGCCCACGCAGCCCGTACCTTGGTGCTGTCCGCCTGGCCAACCATGCCGTAAGGGGACCATTGTGGCCATAGCCAGAATTCCGCCCGAGGTAGGTTCGCGCCGCCATGTCAGAACTGGGGGCCAAAGGAAACTGAGCGGGAGTCCCCAAGATACCTCTAGGTGTTGGTCGCCAGCGACTTGGAAAACCCCTTAATTGAGTATCGGGCTTTGGCCGACTGCGGCGGACCTTTAATGGTGTGGGAAGTGAGCTACTTGAAACGGGCCCAAACTGAGTAATTTGACGGTTGTCTTACCGGGGGCGACTGTCGGTCAAATTGCGGTCTATCCCCGCGCCTGCGAGGCCGCCTAGCCTGCGGCTTTACGTGTCCCAGGTCAGGCGAAGTCGTAGAGTTGCATCGACACCGACCTTGCGGGGGCATCTGCCGGAGGGTTGTGGACCAGCGTGCGGGCTCTCTCCGTCGCCTCGCGGCTGAAAGACCGCTCGCCGCAGCCTTGGCAGACGGTTGCCGGCATCCCGGCGACCAGCACGTAACGCCCACCGGCGTCGAATACCTTGTCCGCCAGCTCCTCTCGCAGATGCTTGCCGTGACATACCAGGCACTCTGCCATGTCTACCTTCTCCTTCGATGGTCTTCCCACTCGGCGGGGTCCGGCTCGTACAAAGTGACTATCCTGACCGTGGGTGATGGGGAGTCGGCGACCTGCATGTGCAGCGGCCTTCCGGCTCCGGTGAATCCCAGCAACAGCCGTGTCGGGCCGTACTTGTCATCAGGATACTCTTCGATTGTAACGGCCTGCGACCCTGCTTCCTGTATCTCCCGCTCGCCGATGTTCCTTACGACAGCCCTCTCTGCAGCGTGTTCCGTGAAGTCGAACCGGCCGGCTGCGAGGGCTGCCTGGATCGTTTCTTGCCTGTCCAATATTACTCCCGCACCGTGCGGTTATGCTTCTCTTGGGAGACCTCTCCAGTTCGTCACCGGTCGCTATGCCAT
This sequence comes from Dehalococcoidia bacterium, assembly GCA_965232885.1. GTDB lineage: Bacteria > Chloroflexota > Dehalococcoidia > Lucifugimonadales > UBA3495 > VXOI01. Next base: position 181,802 of record CBDDQX010000003.1, read on the forward strand.
GGCTGGTCTTGTCTTGGATGTGCGGTTTCACAGCTTGCCGCAACTTTAATGGACGGGGCGGAATATATGCCAGCAGTCATGGAGCCTCTAGGCTTTCTGGAAATCACGGAGGGCCTTGGTGTTGCTGCTAGACTTCCTCTGATCCTGTGAAGCCAGTTGGTAGTGCTGCAGGCGGCGACGGTACTCAGCGTGCTCCTACATCTTACCAAGCTCCGCCGTCCGCGTAGTTCGAGGCAGCCCTCTTTTCTCGTCTCGCGGCGTTGTTCTTCCTCCGTGCGACCCTGCGCTTCTCGGCGCATGCCTCGCACTGGTCTGGTTCGGTATCTCCTGTCCGCGGCAATGCCGGCACAGGCCGAGTTCCTTGGCCTTTTCGCGCCAGTTCTTGGCTGTTTTCCTAGAGGCCTCTCTATACTCAGGTGCCCGCTGCCTGGGGCCCTTAGGTCCCTCTGCCCTTTCGGCATCCTCTTGACGACCTCCGGTGCAGAGGCCTTCCTTGGCGGTCTGGGTTTGGGCTCCGACTTGGGCTTGGGCTCACCGGGTTTCGTGAACCGTCGCCGGGCTTCAGCAGCATCGGGGTTGATGAGGGCCTGCCGGCAGAGTCATACTTGCCGTTGAACCTGGCGGGCAGTGGGACGCGGAGCAGGAAAGTTACGCTTACCTCCCGCATCTGCGGAGGAACCGGCTCTCTACGGTTGTGCCCTTGGCAACTCCTCGGTCTATCCTCGCGCGTGCGAGGTGAGCAATATGGGGGAGCTGAAGCCGGAGCAGGCCTTGGGGCTGTTGCGGGGCCACTGGAGCATCGAGAACCAGCACTTTCACGTCAAGGATGACAGCTTCAGGGAGAATCGCCAGGTGCTGGGGCACCACCACAGCGGAGCGGTATTGAGTCTGCTGAGCAATGCAGCCTTGGGCCTGCTCCGCGGGGAATGCCAATTGTGGCGCAACAGAAACCGCTAACCGGCCGCTCCCAGCGGTTCTGTGCTCGTCCCTCCATCATCCTCCCACCCAATGCACAACTTTGAAAAAGCCTTGTTGCTCTACGCGGTTGGGTCAGATACTGAACATCGGGTTTGATAAAATGGTGGAGCATGGGTTCTTCTTGGAGCTTGTGCTTCGTTGGGAGGTCAGGGAAGTTTTCTATGAAACTCAGAGAAAGACTTGCGGACGGCACCGAAGAGCTTATTCGTCATCGCCGAAGAACCCAGGTTAGAAAGGTTCTGTTTGGGGACCCCTTAATCGGAGGGATCGTTGGGGTGTTGAGTTGGGGGCTCGCGCAGATAGTCTCCTATTTCCCTCTAACATATGGCTTGATTGCGACGATAGTGGCAGTTGTCGTAGTACTTGCTTTAACCGGACTAGGAAACAGGCGGTTAGAAGAGCCCGTGGGGGATTTGGCAAATCGCGGCATGACCCGGGTGTACGGAATGCCTTGGATTCCTTTTCAGTTCAGGCAAAGGTTGTCTTGGGATTGGGAGCCGTGGAGGACTGCATTCATGGTCACTTTCTTATATCTAGCACTGGATGCCATCTTAACGGCGACCCTGGAACTTCCAATGTTGCTGGATTTAAGCATTGTCATGGGGTTAGTCTTGGGATCTGGTGTGGCCATTGCGAAAGATCTGTCATCCAGGGACACTTGGCGGAATTTGCTGGAAGGGTGAGATTTGCTTCTGGCATGACTGCTGGGATATGGGCAATGGCGCCTCATGGAGTGTTCGATTTTAGTTTGCATCATTGTTTGGAAGATCCCACCAAGGCTTGCGGGTAAATAATGAGATTTAATCGCAGGGGATGACGGTTATTCGTTCCCTGCGCTTTAATGCGAGAATTCAATCCTGCGACCAGGGGCATTTTGCCGAACTGATGGGCCGAGGGGGGTCTTGCCGGGCAGAATCAGGTCAAGTGTTGCCAAGCCAGTGTCCCCCAACTGCTCGCAATGCTGACTGTATTGATAATCTCGCTGCGGGTCAGGGCAAGCGGATGGCCTTTCGTTGCTCTGGGTGCGATTTCTATTTGAGAATCTTCGGTAGTTTGTAGGTCTTCCCCACTCATCGTGGACTGGATCCGGTCGATGTTTAGTTGGGCTTGTTCGTTTAGAGGATCCTCTGCTGCTGATTCTAGGAAGCATCTATGCGCCGTATCCAGCCAGCCCCTGTGGTGTTCCATGACGCCGATGTTGTTCCAAATGGTCGAATTGTTTTCTCTATCAAGTATGGATTTGAGTATTAGGTCTTTCAGGAGGGCGATGGCTGTTGAATACTCCTTCAATCTGGCTTTGCACATTGCCGAAATGTATTGCGCTTCCCAAGATTGGTTTCCGAGGCCTATAGAGATAGACATGTCCGACAGGCATTCACCGTACATTTGCATTTCGAATCTGGCTAATCCCCTGTTAAACCAAAGAGTCCCGTTGCGTGGTTCGAGCTGAGTCGCAATGGTGAACTCTCGTTCCGCCTGCGGATAGTCTTGCCTGCTGAAGATGAGTGTGCCCCTGTTGTTATGGGCCGGCACCGAGTCGTAGTCTTGGGTAAGAGCTAAACTGTAACATCTTCCGGCTTCTGTGAAATCTCCCCTTTGTTCCAACGCTATGCCCAGGTTACAGAGAACTACAGGGTTTCCGGGTTCGAGTTCAAGAGCGGTTCTGAAGTCTTTGTAGGCCTCCTGCAAGTTGCCCGTTTCGAGGAATGCGCTACCGCGGTTGGCGTAATCCCAGAAGTGGGGGCCTTCGGTCCGGATTGCGATTACCTTGGAAAGATATTCGATGGCCCTGTCGTATTCCCCACTGAGCATCTTGATTTCGGCCATGATTCTTAGTGGGGTGAGATTATGTGGAAGGAAATCTAAGGCGATTTCGCAACTCGCCGTAGCATCTGCGTATCGGTTCATCTTCAGGTGGTAGAAGGCTTTCCGTCCGTAAAGGACTCCTTTTACCAAGTCCATGTCTGTGCTTCGTTCCTTGATGACTTCCCAGTTAAGGGCAGCGTCAAATTGCCGTAGGCCTTCTGCCAAGTCGGCAGGCAGACTCATCTCAGAATATATTATGATGCCGATGTGCTGCCATGAACGGGGTACTGCCCTACCCGAGTTGGTCCTCTGGAATTCTTTGTAGGCTGCATCGAAGTCATTGGTCAAACAGGAGGCGTAACATTCCCAGAGATGGATCTCGTCTTGCTCGTCATCTGAAGCGCTCCTAATCCTTGCAACCTCGAGCCAGTTCCGTGCTTCTCGGATAAGTGCCTCTATTGGTGTTCCAGCCTGCAGTGCCTCTATGGCTTTCTTGAGAGTTAGCGCAGCATCTTGGATGGGTGTTCTAGATTCCACTTTACGTTTTGGCGCGAAAATCTAATTGGACGGTCCCGTCTTCTTAGTGGAGGTAACGGTGGGTTCGCTGCACCACTGGAGACGCAGGATTTTGAGCTGTTCATCCGCTTTTTCGTCAAGTTCGAGCACCTCATTGAGCAAGCGCTGGTCCAGTTCCTGACGGACCGGGTCTCGCCAGGCCTCGTTTGCCGGCAGCAACTTTTTTTCGTGCAGATCATCAAAAATTTTGACGGCAGCATCGAGTTGGGTTTCCGTGAGCACGGTGACGTCCAGCAACGGAAGGTCAGAAATTGCGGTGACGGTAATGCCGCCGCGGCCGTCTTGGTTGCGGTTGCTTTCGATCCAGTAAGCCATCAGGCCGAGTGTACTATTGAGCCAGACGCAGAGGACTTTCTCTTGTTGAGGGGAAGCAGCTGCCAGGGTTGGCCAAGCGCGTCCACCCAGTGATGGCGATGCGGTATACGCAGCTGCTATTGCATTGGCGTTGAATTGGAAATCTTGGTTGATGTGGAGGTGGGTGGCAGATTTGTTCCACATGTGTTCAGCAGCTTTGTCCTGCTTTTTCCTAACCTCACCGTGGCTGTCGGGAGGTACTAGCATGCTGTTCTGCAAATTTTGTCCCTTCTGGTCATGGTTCCACAGCATCGGGTATTCGTCTGTCGACTTGTATCCGTCTCGCTTGCTGAAAGGGCTGTTGCTTCTTCCGATGATGTCGTGGTGAACGGGCCCGACCTGAGTTAGGCCGCGTGCTGCTGTAATCGGGATCTTGATTGCATCGGCTCGCTGCGGCAGGCTTAGGTCGCCATGCTGCAATCTGCGGGCTCGTTGGGCCAACGTCGGTTCTGAAATTCGTAAAGTAGTCCACTTGCGATTCTCGGCTATATTCTCGTGAAGTACAAAGCCGATCTCATCATCCCCGATTGCCACTCGGTTCCAATCGCCCGTCTGTGAGGTGCTGGCGATCGCCTCTTTGATGGCCCTGGCAGTCTCTTGTGCTTCCAGCTTTGACACTGGACAGGCAGTGAGATTGACGAAGTGTGCCCGGTGGCTTGGTGTTTCTCCAGTGCGGATCCGGCGCGCGATAACCATGCAGTCAGCGAAGTCGCTGTCAGCCGAGAAGGCAGAGTCCTTCTTCTCGGGCTGCGCAATGGAGACTATGACTATTTGGTTGTAGTGTTCGTACAACAAGTTGCGCAGTCGTTGCCAGCTGTAGGCTTGTTCATCGACAGCATCGTAGCTGCCGCCCATCATCGCGGAAGTGGGAAGGATTAGAGCAATACGTCCATCAGCTCGGACCATGTTGTTGGCAATTGCGGTAAACGTGGTACCCAGACCGGCGTTCCCGTCACTGATTGTGTTCTGCCCGAGCTTGCGCTCGAGCCTTTTCATTTCGTCCTGTTCCTTGTTTGTGGTGCCGAAGGCTGCGAACGCTGGATTTTGGGGTTCTACATGCTCAGTGGTCCCGAACGGAGCGTGCTTCGTGGACCTGGTGAACGGAGGATTCATAGCGACCAGGCTTTGGCTCAGCGGTGTCATGATTACTTCCAGCCCTCGTCGTTCCCCGTGAGCGCCCAGCGCAGCCTGTTCGTCCAAGGGCAGTACAGTCTGCATCTTTGGGCCGTTTAGGTTGAGGAGGGCTATGGATCCCAGGCTGACCAAGGGGCGGCCTTTTCGGTCGGTTTCCTTCACAGGGGTTCCGTTTTTATCGACCACAAGTTGGCCTTTCCTGTCAGTCTTCCGTTGACCGCCGAATGGGAAGAGAATGCAACGAGTGCTTTCGTAAGGAACGGTTGGCGAGACGGAAGAAAGCAGGGAAGCCGTCAGATGCACCGCGGCAGGCATGATGTCGCACGCTGTGAGGCAGTGTTTCATCATGTGTTCGTGCAGTTCATCCGGATCTCCGCCGTGAAGACGATATAGGTCTCTGACGCGTTGGTAGGCTGCCAACATGATTCCGCCGCTGCCGCAGGCGTAGTCGGAAATTTCGTACTGCTTGAGGGTTTCAGGGTTCGACCAGTCGAGATCGTCTGGTATCGCCAAGTGGGTCAACAGGGTGGTGGCTTCTGGTGTGGTGTAGTAAGTCTTGAGCGTTTTGCGGTCCGCGATCAGTCGCTGAAATACAGTTCCAGCAATGTCGTTGTGGCGAGTGGCCTCGATGATTGCGTCGGCTGTGGTCGCCATTTGCTCCAGTAATGTGCTGGCCTTGCTGGCCGGAATCTGTAGAAGCAGCTCTTTTGCGATGTGGAAAATCGGCCAGAAGTTGACGTCCATGATGCGGTCAAATCCTTTGATAACTGAGTCCTTGGTGAGGCGTTTGTTGGCGGATTCATCGCGGATCTGAGCCAGGCCCTTAATGCCCAAGTAACCGTCTAGGTTCTGCTGGTAGGCAAGGGCGTTGATGATCATGGTGGTGGCCATGTTGGCGGTCTGCAGGCGCGCCCCCTGGTCTGCATTTGCCTGCTTTGGGTCTTCGGACTTACCTGTGGGCCAGGGCTGGCGGAGCTTCTCGGCGATGTTGACACCAACTTTAGGGTCTAGGGTGGCGGTCTCGAGTATGATGCGAGCGGCGATAGCTGCACCCTTGGCCAGTCTATCGGCGGCTTGCTGTATCAGCTCCGCCGGCTCTGCAGCTGGCCTTATAAATTCCACGAAGTTTCTAACATGACCAGTTATGAATCCTGTTCTCGGGAACCGCGTGAATTCGTCCGGTGTACCCACGTAGGCTACGTATCGCAGTAGGGCACCCTCTCGCAGCAAGTCCTCTGCTTGGTCGCCGTCGGCAGCATTGTGAAGTTCCTGAGGACTGTGGATGCCAATGACCGTATTAATGGTCTTGCCACCGAGTTCCGGCTGAAGGGTGTGTCCGAGTTTGTTGAGGCAGTCACCTTCGACATTAGCTGCGTTGAACTCGTTTTCGATGACGATTGGGGGTTCCGGGTCAGGACGGGTGACTAGAATGTCCGGAGTGCGTTGGTTTCCGGCCAAGGACCCGGCCGTTTCTTCGGTTACGATCCATCGGGTTCCGGAGACGCATTCACGAATGATGGTGGCGATACGGCCGTTAAGTTGGGGTTCAGCTACCATGCCCTGACTCTCCTGAGGATGCCTAGGGCTCACATAGTACACCATTACCATTGCAGTACTTGGGCAAGGAGGTGGAGAGGGTTTTGAAGGCCAGACTGTTGATTTCCCAGGTCATTGACCCAGTGATTTGTCGGTGTCCAGCAGAAATGTCAGTCGGCGAATTGGGTGAGAGATTCCTGTAAAGATTACCCAGGCACGACGCGTGGGCGATTGGCTGGCGCAGTTAAAGTCCTGGTATAGCGGCGCACGGTGTTGCGGACTATGCCCAGTTCTCGCGCGATCTGGCGCAGTAACAGGCCCTCCAGCTTGGCGTGGTGTATTGCCCTCCAGAGAGCCTACTGTCGCGGGGTAGGCACCGGTTCCCCCAATGGCTCTGGAGTTGCGGGCCCTGCAGAGGCGGGTGCAACAATGGCGAGGCATCATGGCCAGCAAACTGGTCTACCCCGTTTCCAGCGAGACTGCATGGGACGAACATTCATTGCCGGAATTGGCGCTGGTTGCAAGTGGTCCCAAGCGCTGAGGTTTCGGTAACATCCTTCAGTGAGGCAATAGAGATCGGCAAGAATGCTTGACGCGGGACACGCCCTGCTAAACGGTACAGGAAAAAGCTGGGAACATTCTGAGCATTCTCCTCAGAGTTAGGCTCCGATGGGAGGTCACGCCTTGCTACAATCTGTTTGGCAGATTTCTCAGGCGGGGGATTCGGATGTCCCTTACATCGGAACTCGAAAGAACATCCAGCTGGGTGAACCAATTCTTTAAGGAATATTTCAGCAGGGTGACCGAGTTCACCCGAGTCGAGGGTCCGGCGATCAGGGCCTTTGAAACGAAGGTGCCGACCGAATTGCGCGGGCATGCCACGGCGAGAGTCGGAACCGCCCTTGACTACCGGGTCAGGCTTGCCCTGGGTCAACGCCCGCTTGATTCCAGAGTCATAAACGGAGGCATCTACAGGATGGCCCTATGGGCCCAGCCGGACCTCGAGATGAGCGCGGTCATCAATTGGGTGATGGGCGTGATGCGCAGTCTCGGAGACGGGGGCGAGCAGTCTGCCGAGGAACTAGCTAAAACGGCGGTACTGATGGCGCATCTGGACGCAGGATTTAGGTCAAGAGGGCAATGGTCTGAGGATATGAGGCTGCTGGCCCTCATTAAGGCCGCGGCCCCAGTGGAAAATGAAGATACCGTAGAGCGAGGTTGGACGAGGGAATCAAGCATTCTGGAGGTCGCAGAGCCGGAAGAAGTGAATGAAGTAATGCGGCTCATGGCAGTCGCCAGGACATCCTTTGACTGGGAACACGCCGGGAATGTCGTGATTGGGCCAATCTTCGCAGGAAGCCGCTACGTGGGCGGGGCGGACGCCGATCTGATTTTGAGTGGGCTCTTGCTGGACATCAAGACCACGGAAGAGCCGCGGAAAGACTTTCCCAATACCATCAGGCAGCTCATCGGATACGCCCTGCTGGACTGGGATGATGAATACGGCATAAACGGGGCAGGAGTCTACTTCTCGCGGCAGGGCAAGACGGTGTCTTGGGCGATGGACGATTTGATAAGAAGGACGGCAACCGGGACCGAGGTCTCGTTGGGCGAGATGCGCATCAAATTCAAGAGGTTGGCGGTTGAGAACGATCCGAGGGCGGTGATCCAGTCCCGTCGCGGTGGCTAGCCAGCGACGGAACGGGGCCAATTGACAACACCTGTAATGAGCCGTATATGTAAGCGCCTCATCAAGCCGTGGGTCAGTACCGGCGACGCCGACGTTGAAGCCTGGCGCCACTGGCATTCAACCTGTATTGGAGCATCCGGTCGCTTACTCCGTAGGACTCTCTGGCTTCTTGGAGATCCATGCCCGACATCACGATCTTTCTCGCGGCCTCGTTGGGAATTAGAATGCAGCCGGAAAGGAAGTTGGCCTCTCCTTCTTGGTCCCGGTCGTAGTTGCGGCAACCCGGCCCTTTGGAGACGATTTCAGGAGAATGAACCAAAAGGGAATGAGAGGCTTCATGGGCTAAGCTGCTGTTCTGTCGGACCGGAGTGTGGTCATCATTTACCAGGATGACTCTTCCGCCGTCGCGGACGCGGAGTAGCAGCGCCGAGAATTCGCCTGAATCTCGCCTCAGTTGTTCTACTTGCTTGGGACAGATCTCGCTGAAAGAGGCAAGCGGAAAGACGTCAATCCCCAATCGTTCTAGCAGCGCCCTTACGTCGATGGGAGAGTGGGGCATCAAGCCCATTTGGCTGCGCAGGCCGACCGCAATGCGATTTGCCTGTGCCTTGAAGCCGTAGGGTAAGGTCAACGGGCTACCTGCCCCTGAACTGCTCGTATGCGACCTTGATGATTTCCTCCATGGCCTTGGCGCTCTCTGCGCTCAGGTTCCGGTCAGCTCTCAAATTAGCCGCAATCTGGGCCAACGGCTCTGGGCTGTTGGCCATCGGTAGAAACTGGGTGGCATCGAGGCCGGACCAGGCCAGCAGCAAGGCAAGGCCGTCGACATCGGGGCGTCTACCCTGAGAAATCCTCGTCAGCGTGGACTGGCTAACACCCGACTGATCCGACACCTCCTTCCATGTCAGTCCCTTCGCCACGCGCTGGGCGTCCAAGGCAGCATGGAAGCCCTCCACATCGAAATGGCTCCTGTCCATGGTTTCATCCTCCAGGAGGCCACAAGAGGCCTTTGACTTGCAATATTGCAAGTGAGAACCAGATGTGGAATAATAACTCTGGTTGCAGTTTAGCAACGCCCGACCCTGTTAGCAAGGCAGGAATAGACATCATCCTATGACAATTGTGGATACAGGAAACGAGGGCCGCCGGTCGGACACCATCCTGCAGACCCGCCGTGAGCCCCTCCCGTGGCCGGAGGGCGAACCGTTCAGGATTCTCTCGCTGGACGGCGGCGGGATTAAAGGGATTTTCCCGGCGGGCATCCTGACCTACCTTGAGGAAAACAGCCTTGGCGGAAAGCCCATCGGGGACTATTTTGACCTTATAACCGGAACCTCCACCGGAGGTATCATTGCCTTGGGTCTGGGAGCGGGCCTTGCCGCGCAGGACATGATGAACCTGTACATCAATGAGGGACACAGGGTGTTTCCTCCGGCGCAACGGGCCAAAAGCCGGCGGTTGTGGAACCGGGTCCGCAGGAACCGATACGACCGGACGGAGCTTGACGGAATGCTCGCTCAGACTCTGAATGGCAAGAGGCTGCGGGATTCCAGGTACCGCCTCCTCATACCGGCAACCGAGGCCAAGCACGGCGACCCGGCCGTTTACAAGACACCCCACCATCCTGGTTACTTCCTGGATGGAGACAAGCCGATGGCGGAAGTCGCGGCCGCGACGTCGGCTGCTCCGACTTACCTGAAACCCGTTCTCCAAGACGGGTACATACTTCTGGACGGAGGCGTCTGGGCAAACAACCCAACAATGATGGGGCTGGTGGAAGCGTTGACCTGTTTTTCCGTACAGCGGGAGCAGATAAGGATACTGAGCATCGGTTGCGGGCAGAACGGCTTCCGGATAAACGCGAAGCAGACGGCGGGCACAGGCCAATACCAGTGGCGAGACATCATCCATGTGGCCATGCACTACCAGTCCCTTACGGCGGTGAACCAAGCGGGGCTGTTGCTGGGCCGCGACAGGGTCAACCGGCTGGACAGGCCGGATGGAGCCGAGCCCATCGAACTGGATGACTGGAAAAGGGCCAAGGAACTCCTACCGGACGAGGCACGGGAGGTCGCTGGGAAGTGGGCGGACAGGATAACGGAGACCTTTTTCCACGGGATGGCGACTCCGTTCACCGCTTTAGCCTAAGCAGAGGGAGAACCTGAGATGAGCAAAAACAATCAGCAATTCAACGAACTCCTTAGAGATGAGGTAAATCTCAATGAAAGGCGCCTCGAACGACTGCAGACCGGCGTCCGGGGAGTGAACGGCCAACTGAAAGAGCACCTGACCGGTTACCAGCGAATCGAGCCGCAGGGTTCCTATGCCTTGGGCACTCTGATTAAACCGGTCGAGGACAACGATGAGTACGACGCAGACATCCAGGTCGTCATGAACCCCAACCCGAAGTGGGAAGCAAAGGACTACGTCCAGGCAGTCTATGATGCGCTGAAGAAAAACAAGAACTATGCGGACAAGCTGAGACTGAAGACCCGGTGTGTAACCGTTGACTATGCCGGCGATTTTCACCTGGATGTGGTGCCTCGCGTGACCATTCGCGGGAATCACTATATATGCAATAGAGCGGACAACAAATTTGAGGAGACGGACGGAACCGGATACCGGGAGTGGTTCAATGAAAAGAACCGGATAACCAACGGCAATTTAAAACGGGTGGTCAGGATCCTCAAATACCTGAGGGACCATAAGAGCAACTACACCGCCAAATCCATTCTTTTGACCACTCTCGCAGGCAACACCATCAGGAAGTCCGACGAAGGGACGGAAGCAGTAAGCACCGTGGCCGACACGCTGGTAACCGTCTTGAGCAGGATGGACGATTATTTGCAGAAACACTCGAATATGCCTGACATCCGAAATCCGGTGCTCCCCACGGAAACCTTCAACAGGCATTGGGACCAGCGGAAATACGAAAACTTCAGGAAGAGAACCCACTCCCACTCGCAAGCCGCGAGGCAAGCCCTGGTGGAAGGGTCCGCCGGGGAAAGCGTAAGGGTTTGGCGGCAGCTGTTTGGTGAAAACTTTGGGAAGAACTTCAGTGGCGGCCCAAGCGGCGGCGACAATTCCCGTGGTGGCGGAAACAGTTCCGGGCAGAGTTCCAGGACCAGTACTGCCGGGGCACTGGCCTCCGGTGGCGGTTTATCTTTTGCCAGGAGGCGGAACGAAGCTGACGGATTCGGATAAGCGAAATGATTGACGAACATTACTACACTGAGATGCTTCGGGCGTTCACGGAGGAACTCGCGCAAGTTGGGTTCGAGCCGGTCGCAGGATCAGACCGGCTGTGGTGGAGGGGCCCGGTGCACCCGGCCTTCTGCGCACTGACGGACGCAACTGGCATGGACATAGTCATTAGGCCTGGCTGGCCGTTCAGGCCACCAGACCTGTTCGTCAAAGGCATCAACACAAACCATTCAACCCTCAACGGCCTAGTCTGCCTGTGGCGGGATGGGGACCGCAGTTTCCAATGGGAAACTGTCGAAGGCTTCTACGAACGCATCAGAGAATGGTGCGAAAACGCGGAGGTTGGCTGGGAGGGCGATGACCTAGGACGGGACGCCTTTCTCAACTTCAGGGAAAAATACGCTATGGTTGCCACCTTCGACCTTCCCGGGCTGGGTACCCAGGAAGGAGAATGGGGGGATTGCCATGGTTCACTGCATGAAGCCTGGCGCAGGATTGACGTCTCACCGGGACGGGGCAGTTCGGCATCCGGTCATCTCCGCGGGCTGTGGCTTCACGCCGGGACTCTGGGCAAGCCGCCGCCTCGGCAGTTATCCGAAGTTTGGCCATTGCTGAACGGGGCCCAGAAGAGCGGGCTGGAACGGGCCCTTAATAACCGGCGAAGATCAGAAGCTCTGTCGATCAGTGGAGGCGTAGATTTCATACTCTTCTGCTGGGATAGACGTGGAAGGCCAGACCTGCTGGTCATGGCGATCAGAGGAACGGGTGAAAACGTGGAGGCGTTCGCAATTCAGACGGGACCCAGAGACGAGGTCAGCCTCATCCTGCGTGCCGGACGGGAGGCGCCGGTACTGCGCCCCCGGAGGGCGGCCCTGTTCGGAGCAGGCGCTCTGGGCGGACATGTCGCAACGACGCTGGCAGAAAGCGGCCTGGGCTTCTTGGAAATCGTTGACGGAGACGTGTTGTTGCCGGGCAACGTGGTAAGGCATGTCGCCAGCCACAGCCATGTAGGCTCGGGTAAGGTCGAAGCGGTAAAGGCAGTGATTAGTGACCACGCGCCTTGGACCGAGGTTTCTACATTCCGTGAATCCCCGATTACTCCCGGCGAGATAAGACAAAGAATCACTAACGCGGATATAGTAATTGACGCTACCGGCAATCAGTCATTCACCGACGCGCTGGCAATAGTTGCCTTGGGTGAAGGAAAGCCCTTGGTATCAGGCGCCCTTTACCGGGGCGGTTTCATCGGACGTGTCAGACGTCAAGTGCTGCCGGAGGATACGCCGATTCACATGAGGGAGGAGTCTCCAAGGTATCCCGTCGTTCCTCGCGGTCCAGATACGGAGGATTTCGCCATTCCCGAGTTGGGTTGTTCAGCGCCAGTCAACAACGCTCCTCCTGCTTTGGTATTGGCCTGTGCCTCCCTCATAGCGGAGGTCGCGCTAGACGCGCTGGCGGGCCTTTTCAACTTCCCCGACGAAGAAATCCACGTATACCGGGCTATCGCTGAACCACCGTTTAATTCGATAGGACGACTTTCTATTCAGACGCCTTGAAAGTCCCAGCCAGGTCTGTAATGGTACGGGAGATTCTATTTGCTTCTAGCGTCGTTGCCCCCATGGGCAGGTTACTATCTGATTGCATCTGCTAGAAGCAAACGGAACCCTCCCGGGTTATGGCTAGGCCCACTGGGTCGGGAGTAGTACGGCCCGGGCTCATGCAGACTCAATGTCACCTACGCAGGGAAATGGCTTCCTCGTGGAGCGTCGGCCATTCGTACGCAATCCCGTCTCCTTCGGCGTCCCGTATGGACTCGTACTCTGGCTGTTGCCCGGGAACGGGCTCTTTGCCGTGAGCTCGAGCCTCGGCGCAGCAGTCCAGGCCGTTCCTGTTCTCGTCGCACATAGCCAGGGCGTTCAGGGATGGACGGCGCGTCTGGGCGGGGATAGCAGTAGAGGCTGAAGTTTGCTTAATTGAGGGGCGGAGCCACCTGGGTAAGTTGGTCGGGACGCATCGTTTTATCGAAGTTGAATGATCAGTGAATTCTTAGCGTAGCCAAATTGCTCTACGAGGATATAAGCCAATCTGACTATGGTGGTGGCATCGAGGTCCGCTTCTGCGTAAATGTCCGAATGGGGGATGGCTTTGGGTTTTCTCAGGTCCTCTCTGCTCTTTGAGAAGTGGTATGGCCACCTTGCGCTGGCGCGTTCGCTGCGGCGGATGGATAGCACTCTGTCGAAGTCATGGGGTCTCAGATCGCTGAGTCTTCCGCATAACTTGACTAAAATATCGCTCCAGGAGTTGGCCGTTTGGGTTTCATCCTGGAAACTGAAAGAGGTGGGCTTTTGGTTCTTACCGTCTATTGCTTGAGGTTCTTGAATGCTGCGGCCAGCTGGAATTGACTTGGGCGGCATTGTAGATGGTGTGGGCCGCTTATCTTGATATTCATGCCTAGACAGCGGGTTGGTCAGGTTCCGGGCTTTCTCTGATAGAAATTCCTGGATCCGCTCGGCTTCAGGTTTGAAGCCGCAGATCCGTTCGGCGGTTTCGGCCACTAGGTCAACCAATATCTCGTCCGGGGTTTCGACGATTTGCTTCCACGCTTCGATGATGGCCTTGCCGGTAATCTCCGTTCTTTGTCGTGACCGGACCAGCTCCTCGGCGTTGCTGATTGCTTCGCCGCTGGTTACTCTGTCCTCGGAGAGATGGTCTATGAATCTCTGTTGCACGATCTCAGGCTCTTGGGATTCAACGTCGATGGTGAGAAAACGCCGCTGTTCCCAATTCCCTGTCTGCAATGGCAGATAGAGCCACCAGGTTCGGCCGTTGGTGAGGGCGGCCAGCTTGACCCCTTGCTGGAAACAATATTCCAGCAGTTGCTGTTGATGGGCCTCTAGATTCTCGCCGTTTCTTTTAACTTCGATGAACACTGCATTCGGGGAGCCGGGTTTCAGGGCATAGTCAACACGCCTACCGCCCACGGTGTATTCAGGTGTGACTTCGGAAATGTCGAAGACATCCCACCCAGCCATGCTCAACAGCCTTAGAACGACTCCTTGCTTGGTTGCCGATTCGTCCAAGTCGCGCTGGGACAGGATGTTCTTGATCCCGGTCAGTTCCTCCGCAATGCGTTGGACCATGCTGTACTCATTCCTTCGGTAGATAGTCGGCGACAGTTTGCAGCGTCTCGAACATTGTACTAAAGGCCTTTGTTCCGGTGATATCGTACCTGCTGTTTCTCTTTGTCTAGATTGGGTGTCTCCCGGTGTTTTCCTATTCGCAGAAAATGCTATCGCTGTCGGCGAAGTTCATGTACTGGCAGGCTGGGTCTCCGCGCCTGACCGAGGCAATGCCGTGGGCCGGGCCTCGACGCAGGTTATGCGGCCATTATCGTCGTAGGGGGCAGTGCGTCGGTTTCGGGGTCAGAGGTCAGGGTTGCCTCGTCTATCGCTCCTCTGGCGTCGGCACGACCATCACCGTTGACGTACACCCTGTCTACACCTCGTCGGTGGCGTCGGCCTCTCCGAGGCCGGTATCTAGTCCGTATTCTTGGCGATCCTTGGCGATCCTGTCCACTTGCCAACACGAGATGAGTTCGGGCAGCCCCACCGGGGTCCTTGTCGCTCATCCTGTGCCTGTTGACGCTTGGCTCACCAGAGTCAAGCCGACCGGGCCGGAGTCGGCGGCGCACAGCCCGCTGTCGTGGGCTTTGAAGCGGGCGACAATGTGCTCGACGTCGGTCTCCGTGATGCTACCGAACCATGTCCCAGTATTCGGGCCGTAGATGCCGTCCTGGGCATCTACGATCCTGTGTTCGAATCATGGAGAGTACGAGTAGGCGTCCGGATCGTAAGGTGAGCACCGGTCCTACGGCGCGACGGTGAGCCCACGCCGGAGTGTGGAAGACGTCTCTGGTGTCGGCATTGGCGTCACAGACATCACAGTGGGAGTGGCAGCCGACCCGGGTGCTGGAACAGCAGTCGCTGTGGGGCCTGGGGTTACCGTGGAATCGGGGGCGACTGTCGCCGCCGGTGCAGAGGTAGTTGTCAGCGATGGAATCGGAATTGGAAAAGAGGTCGGCCTCGCCGGGGGTAAGGCGTCAGGGCAGTTCCGGGCGCTGGTGTGGGAGTGGAGGCGGGAACAGGGAGGGAGGTCGCTATTCCTGGCGTGGTTGCAGCAGGCCGCATTGCAGTGGGCGATGCCGGAAAGTGCCGGCAATCGTCCGGGCTTCCGTCGGAGGGACCTCGGCGGTTGCCGCCGAGGGCGGAGTGCTCGTTGCCGGTGTGGCAGTTGGCTCTGCGTTGCAGGCCAGCAGGAACGTCAGTGGGATGAAGGACAACACCAGCGCGGGCCCCGTCACCAAGTTTCGGACGGAAAACAAGGCGAGGGACAAGACCAAGTGCACCTCCGTTTTGCCTTGAAGGGGATTCAACTAACATTTCCGTGGTACCCGGGCTTTGTCGAGAAGACTTTATCCCGAGGCCACAGGTATCTGAGAGACGCACTTTGACAGCCGCTAAATTCAGATCATCAATTGAGACTCCGATCACGCTGGCCTTGTGGCTTTCTGCAGCTCAAGGAGCTGGTCCAGGGAGTGAACTTCAGTGCATTGGCGGACCTCGAAAGAATCGCACCTGCCGGCATCCTGCAGTGCCTGCCCGGACCGGACCGCCGAGGTCCGGTGGGCGTAGCTGTTTGGCTCCCTCACCAAGACGGGGTTGGTCCCGAAAGTGGCCACGCCGTGCTCAATCAGCAGGCGCCAGACGTGATGATGGACGTTCGCGGCCGGCATTGGGCGGCATTCCCCATGTTCTGGATACGACACATAGGGTAACGTGGCGTCTGTGTCGAAAACAACACAAGGAGGCGATCCGATATATAAGGCTGGAGTGAACTCCGATAGGACACGACTTTGTTGCGAGATTCGCTAGAGTGACCTATTGCGGCGTCAGCACCACCTTGATTTCCTCCGGCGGAGTGTCGCCCAGCGCGTCCTTATCGATGTAGACACTCTGGATGACGCTGCCGTCCTTGGTGCCGTAGACCACCTTGTTCTTGGTGTCCTTGGTCTTGTGCAAGGTCAGGGTCAATGTCTCCATCACTTCCTACTCCTAAAGGTTTAGTGTTCATCAGAAGTCGCCGGTTGTGCCCTCCACTGGAGGACTCTCGTCCGCCCTCTCGGGTCAATCGGCTGGAGTGATCTCACAGAACCGGCACTCCGCTGGGCTGGCTACCCGTCTGGCCGGCATCTGGGACGCCAAGCGGTGGATGAGGCCGCCCAGGTTCTCGACGAACCTCCTGTCTACCGCGTCGGTCGGGACGTCTACCGCGTGGTCGGGGTAGGCCACCTGGCCGGCGGTGCGCAGGCCCTTGTAGCGTTCCAACGCGCGGGGAAGGGCGTACATGTAGATCAGCACTTGGGCGCTGTGGGCTGGGCGGGGGCGGCCGGTCTTCGCGTCGATGACGGTTATCTGGTCCCGTCGCCTGGCGACCAGGTCGGGCTTGCCGGCCAGCACGGCACTGCTGCCCCGGAGGTTGAAGGAGTTTTGCCCTTCGGTCAGGACGCTGTATCCCTGCAGCTCCCAACGCTCACGCTGCTCGTTCAGCAGTGTGGTGTGGTTCAGGAGCCAGCCGGTCTGGTCGAAGTCGGAGGGCATACGGCTCCAGCCCTCGTGCTGCGCCTTGAACCAGCTGGCCCATTCGCAGGAACTTTCTCCGGAGAGCAGCCTGGGCAGCCAGGTGACCCACACGTAGGGGCCGGTGGCGCGGAGCTGGGCCATAATCCGATTCCCATGGCGTTTGGTTTTAGTGACGGCTATCTCCAGTTTATGGGGGCATACCGCTGCTCAGCAACGGGCAACTGTCAGCAATTGTGATGGTTGCTGTAATGAGCTATTGACAGTGGCGAAGCCTTACCGGATTGCCTCACCCTCCATGTCCACATCGTGGAGATAAACGGCGAGATTTATCGCCTCAGTTACAACCGATATGAAAGCCAGTATCCTGTTGCTCTCATAGCCCTTGTCGGCTATCACTGCGCCGGTTTCTATCCCCTCCAGCAGGGGTATAGCACGATCCTTGCTAATCCCGATGAACCAGATCCACCGCGGCCAAAAGGACAACGTCGTTTGGGTGGCGCAAGGACGTGCACCGCCCGGCCAATTCCGAATGGCCCGATAGGTCCAGGAGCTTGAGGATCTCTGTCCGAGCATTCACGTCGGCTTGATTCATTGGTTCACACTTTTCGGCGGGTTCAAGGATCAGGCTCCCGAAGAATTCAGGGTTAGGTCGAGGCCGTCCGTTGTTTTCGGGCAGAAAAACAGGGAGTAATGCCTCTTCCCTAGGAACTCCCTGGTCATTTTGCCATCTAAGCTTGTAGAGTCCGAGAGTGCCTGATTCGGGACCCAATAGCGTTGCGTATTCCCCTTTGAATTCAGGAGACTTGGCAAAATCTATCAGGAACGAGAAGAAGACGCTCTTGAAGTCCATGGGCGCAACATTTGAGAGGCGCATTGCCAGTTGACGGTCACCGGTTACTCTGACCACCGCGCCCCTGGCGGGAAACTCAGAGAATCGGCCGCGCAAATCCTCAGGCAGCTCCAATTCCAAGACTCGATCGTTGTATAGGCGCTCCCGGATACGTATTCCCCTGTAGCGCAAAATTCCCTCTAGGAAGAGAAGCACATCTTGGGGTCCAAAGGTGTACAGGGCAGTTGTCGCATTGGGGTCGTAGCCCTCCACGTGGGAAAACAATCTTTCCTGTTGGGATTTTGCTTCCTTCGCCCTGGCTACCGCTTCGATGATGTCGCTTTCGCTGTGGTTGATGTCCAAGTTCTTGTTTGCAGCGAGCAATGCTGCAATGTCTACCCGCTCGAGCAATTCACCTACTATTTCGGTTTCCAAACCTTCTTGGAACTCGGAGCTCACCTCAGCCATGTCACGGGCTATGTGGTACACCCGCTTGAGCATCATACCCAGTGCCCTGTTGTCGAAGCCGTCGTCGGCCATCAGATTGAAAACTATGACTCTTTCCTGCTGCCCATAACGGTACAGTCGCCCTGCCCGCTGAACCAGACGCCCGGGATTCCATGGCAGATCGTAGTTGACCATCAAGTGGCATTGTTGATGCAGGTTTATTCCCTCTCCGCCAGCCTCGGTTGAGACCATGAAAGTCGAGGTTTCATTGAACTCCTCGATGTTGCGCCTCTTCTCATCAAGAGACATGCTTCCGTTTATCTTCGCGACTTTGTGAGCAGGATATCTCCTCCCGAGAGTGCCGGCCAAATACTCTTGGGTGGCGCGGTACTCCGTAAAAATCAGCAATTTGAGGCCTTCCGACTGGAGAGGATCGACAATCTCTCTCAGAAATTGCTCCAGCTTATAGTCAGCCTTCTTCACCTCTCCGGCGACTATCAAGAGCTCTGAGATCTGAGCCTGCTCGCCGGAGAAAAAAGGATTGGCACCCGTTGCCATCCCAGCGACCTGATCTGACAGGTCCTCCAGGTCATCCCTAGCGTCGGTACCCTCCATAAAAGCATCATCGAGTTCCGTAAGAAGAAACCTGGTGTCACTGGAAGCCCGGTTCACGTTTGTGCCTTGCAGCCGCGCAAGTCGGCGCTGTAAAGCTCGTTCGATCGCGGCAATACTGGACGAGGTCAGCTTGCGGTAGGTGGTCATGACGAACCCTATGGCACGCCCAGTACTGCCAGCTGACTCCGATGCGGCATAACCGTGTTTCAAGTACTCCTGTAACTGCTGGTCGAAGTCCCTGGCCGAGCCCGATAAAGGCACTTCCACCAAGTGGGTATCCTGACCTCTGAAGAGGAAATTTCCGTTGGTATCGGTAGCCAAGCTCTTTTGGTTGCGAAGAACCACTTCGGCGACCGCCGACGGGTCGGTAAAGACGTTGGCGAATCTACGGGCGAAGTCAGGGCGCAACAGGAGTAGCAGGTTGAGGAATTGAACAGTGTTTCCCTGGTGGGGCGTACCTGACAGGAAAATGAAGGCATCCGTGTGGCTTCGGAGAGTCTCCGCCAATTGGTATCGCTGGGTTACCGCCTGCCTCTCTATCTTGCTTAGATGATGGGCTTCGTCAAAAACAATGACGTCCCAGTCACCCGAATCCTCGAAAATGGACCTGTGCAGGTCTGCTTTTGCACGGTCAATGGAGACAATTACTTTGTCATACCTGGACCAGAGAGATGGCTGGCTTATACTGAAGTCTGACCCGTATATGAGAAAGTCTTCGTTGAATTTAAACCGCATCTCGTCCTGCCACTGCCTCACCATCCCGGCCGGACACACTACCAACACTCGCCTGGCCTGCCTACGGCGTTTCATTGCTGCCAGCAGGAGGCCAACTTCAATAGTCTTGCCCAAGCCGACGTCGTCAGCAATCAGCCAGTTAGTTTGATCCGAGGTCAGGATCTTGTGCACCAGATCGATCTGGTGGGGCAAGGGGTCCACATCGAGGCGGTCAAGGGCCCCGGTTACTTGGTTCCAGGAATCCAGTGCGTATGCCAAGGCCTTCAGCCTGAATCTTTCCGCACTGTCGGGCTCGTCGACTTCCGCCCGCTGGTACTTGATCCTGGCGTCCCGGAGACGTACCAAGTTTTGATAGGGTAGCCACCGGGATTCTCCACTTTCGTGGAGTTGGACAAGCACCAAGTCCCGGCCGGCGATGCTACGAATTGCCTGCACGGTGCCGGTACCAAGCGTCCTGCGGGTGTTGGACGCCGGAGAATCCTGGACTACATGGTTCGGGCGAAAGCCGTTTCGCAAGTCCTGGACGTCATGGTACTTTGTGGTTCCGAGGTTTCCCCAAGACACCTTTACGTACGTCTTCTGACCCTCAACGGCTTGGTCTACAACGACGCCAAGCCCACTTTCATCCTTGTGTGAGACAAAGCAGCCCACTCTTGGAACCAGGACTGCGTCGTTTGGTGCGTTCATCCTGCAGGTGCCTCCCCTTAGATTCCGGTCCCTCTACCATCCATGACCGTCGTGCCATTCCATAGGGTCGGTCCCCATTTCCCCTTCGAATGACAGCCGCGCCCAATCGGTGTGCAACAGAAGCTCCCACCCGTGCTTGTCGGCCACTGAATTGATGGGAGGTGAATCCAGGTCTACCATCAAATCTGGGCGACAACGCCAGTCCTCTCCGTAGTGGAGCCGGGAACGATACAAAGCGAAAGAGGCGAACGAGAAAAAGTCCTCTGACACTCGCGTCCATACATCGATCTGGTCCCAATCGTCAAACCATTCGATATCTATCAACTGGTAAGCCGGCCATTTCGACCGCCTTTGTACTAGCAAGTACGAATCATCCAAGCTCATGCTGTTCCGGCTCAGCAAAGTAAACCAATACTTGGCGCCTGGGGACCACTGCAGGAAGGCCCAGAATTCACTGCTCTCATCCCAAAAGGCGCGAAACTGCAGGAACAATAGTAGGGTATGTCCAGTCCATTCCCGCCTACGGAGCCAAGGCAGCCAACTGCTCAACCTTGGGGCACTGAGATTTTGTAGCAATTCGGAGATCTCTTGCTGCTGCGAGGTGCTGACGTCACCTACTCCAGATATGAACTCGTCAATCCTGATGGATTGAACCCAATCTTGGGGGCCAGCGCCGTCTAGTTTATACAAGGCCTCTCGTAGGTCGCTCCGATAATCCGCGAGCGGGTCAACCTCGTTGTCGTACTCGTCGTGGGAATTATCGGCTATGAAAAACAGGTCGCTTGGTTCATCTCCGTCAGGTAGATCCTCATCCCATCCGAGTAAAGAACCCAATTTCGTCAGAGACTCTGGTTCTTGGAAATAAAACTCTCCCCCGTTGCCGTCTTGACTGGCGGTGAATGCAACAGGGTCAAGAACGTCGGCAATGTCGTCTGCAGTTGATTGGAATAGGGACGGAAGTTCTAATAGGCTGCTGGCGACACCCTGCGTTTGCCCGCCAGAAGATTCAGCCGCGTCCTCAGTGGCAGTCGGCTGAGCCTCCCAAGGATCCTGTTCCAGATTTTCTGGGTATGGCAGGTCGGAAAAATCTTCCTCCCTCCAACCCTCTAAATCAAAGCGGCTCTGTTCGTACTTCATTTCTCTGGAACCGGTAGCTCTAGGCCGACCTTTTGGATCTTACCCTTAACATGGGATCCTGATTGCTGATATTACACAAGGTTCCTACGACGTTAAAGGCGGGAAGGGGTACCCTCTGTTCGGCGTCAACTGCTTTGCGGGTCGGCGTAAATTAATCTTGCCGGTTCCCTTTCCGTTGGTGACCCAGGTGCTGGGCCGCGCCGGTCCGGTAACTGGAGACGTTGAATTCTAAGATGACCGAGTGATGGGCCGCCCGACCTATGGCGGTCGCGGTGGCCATGCTTCGTGCAGAGGATGTGTAAGCGGCGGCGTTAAAGTTGACCGTGTGGCCGGAAGGTCGCTGACATCTGGCGGTTGAATGCAGCCAATCTGCCCCAGAGGTGACATCTAAGCCGACGGTTTTCTGACCAGCCTCTGGTCAGCTCCGGAGCGGTCCGTGTGGATGAATCGCCCTGGCTGGGGTGGTGTCACAAACGCGCGTTTGTGACACTGGGCCACAAGTCGCTCCCTTCAGCTTGTTTGGCTGTGGGCCACAAAAGCATAGTTCAATCTCTTATTGCTCTACGAGGACATCCGCGTAAATTGCTCAGGGAAAATGTCCGCCTATGAAGGATGTGCCGTTGAACCAACGAGAGCAAGCAAGACTCCAGATGCTCAACAGCGTGATGGAATATCAACTTCCCAGGATCCAGGCGGCCGAACTTCTGGGGATCAGCGAACGCCAGATCAGTTGGTCCTGGCGGCCTATCGGAGGGATGGGGCCGCCACGGTCATCCTGGCCAGCGGGAAGTACGCCGGTTTCAATCACAGCCACCTGACCGAGGTCCCGGCGGAACGGGAAGGTATTCACCTGAGCCGGCAGACACTTAGCCGTCTGCGCAACCGCCATGGCCTGACCAGCGCCGGGCAGCATCGTCCCCTAAAGCACCGTGTACGCCGGGAACGGGTGCGCCAGGAGGGCATGCTGCTACAGGTTGACGGCAGCCATCACCGCTGGCTGGAGGACAGAGGTCCCAGATTCGTATTGCTGCTGGTGGTGGACGAGGGCACCGGCACAGTGGCCAACGCTACATTCCTGCCCGAGGAGGACACCCAGGATTACTTCCTGCTTATGGAGGACATCATCCGCAGCTATGGTATCCCCCTGGCAATCTACGGCGATTGCCACGGGGTCTTCAAGTTCAATGGCAAACCCAGGCACATTACCCAACCCGTGGGTCCGACTCAGTTCAACCGGGCCATGGGGGAATTGGGGATTGAACAGGATCTTTGTCCTTTCGTCGCAGGCCAAGGGCCGAGTGGAACGCATGGCCGGACCAAGAGGACATTTTCCCTGGACATCGATGTGGTATCTCACTAAAGGTTAGGCCGTACATCACGAACTTCACTTGACATCGTGAATTCACTGTATTACATTGATGCCATCTTGATTAAGGAGGTCAGCGATGGCTGATCCGCAGGTAATCTCGATCGATGGAATCTGGCTGACGGTAGTGGTCAGCGGCAAGTCGACCGAAGTGTTGATTTCCAAAGAGGCGCCCCTCGGCGACGTCATTCCCATAGCTTTGGAGCAGACAGGGAACAAGGGGCAGGGTCCGGACCGTTGGGAGCTTCGGGACGTCGATGGAAACGAGCTGGACCTCAAGAAGCTCGTCGGTGAGTACAACTTTCCTCCCGAGTACAGACTGTTTCTCAATTTGAAGGCAGGAGCCGGAGGCGAACGATGAAAATATCCGGACAGGTGGCGGATCCCGAGGTCTCGCGGCTCAAACTTAGCCGCGAGATAGCGGAATACCGTGAATTGGAGGGTGAGTACCGGGCCCGCGGTTGGTTCATGCTGGGGTCAGAGTTCCCCATGGTGGACGTGTTGATGGCATCGAACAAAACCGCCCCCCCGGCCATTGTATTGGCCGTGAGATTTGACTATACGAACTATGATCTGCAGCCTCCTTCGGTCCGGTTCGCAAACCCTTTTACGTGGCAACCAATAAAGCAGAAAGAAATGCCCGTGCGACTTTTACGCGCCAACCCCGGTCAGGAGATTCCCATTCCCGTGCCGATCCCGGCGATGGATGGGAAGCTCATGTTGGAGAGTACTCAGGACCTGTTGGTGGCCAGGACACCTGAAGATTCGCCTATCCTGTGTTTGCCGGGCGTCAGAGAATACCACGATCATCCAGCGCATTCGGGCGATCGGTGGGAGCTTCACAGACCGGCGGGGGAAGGGAGGCTGGCGAACCTCCTGAACACAATCTCAAAATATGGAATCGAGCCGGTGAACGGGTTCAACGTACACCTGGAGCCGAAGGTTGGATTCTCCGTAACGAAGGCACCTGGATGAGCCTGAGTAATATACGACGATTCAGGGTACGGCGGGACGGCATTCACGAGACCGTGGATGCCATACAGTCCGCTGGGCGGCATTGGCACGAGGTACTCGTTATCTGGTCAGGAAACATTGATGGAGATGGGTTTAACGTGGCCGCCGTGCATGTGCCGGAGCAATCGTCTTACCGGACCGATGAGGGTCTGTGCGTGGTTGTCGAAGGCTCTGCCCTGCACCGCTTGAACGTATGGCTGCATACCGAAAAACAGATCATAGGAGCTCAGGTGCATGGTCATCCGGGGAGGGCCTACCACTCTGAGACAGATGACGCCTATCCCGTAGCTACCCTCGAGGGCAGCCTCTCCATCGTCTTGCCGGACTTCGGTGGGGGCGGCATTTGGGCAGAGGGGGTTGCGGCCTACCGTCTGTTGGGATTAGGGAAATGGGCAAAGTTGGCCGGACCACTGGAGAGGCTAGTAGAGGTTGTCGAAGATGCCGCTTGCTGATTACTTTTCGAGAGACAAAATCGCCATTTCTCAAATACTCCAGGGATTCGAGGAGGACGCATTTGCCGCAAGGCTCGAGGAGATAGCGGTTGAAATAAAATTTGGCGCGGAAGCGGCCCAAAGCCGGGACGGCCAGGACCTGCTTGACCTATTGGTTCGAGTGTTGGCCCGCCTTTATCCCACGCTGGTGTTTTCCCCGCAACCGGGAGCTGAGGGGTTGGCCGCCGAGCTTGCGGTTATGGCAAAAGCCATCAACCCGAACATCGAGATACCGGGCAGCTGGCGCCGAACGGATGCCTCACTTGCGGTGGGCTCGGATGCTGGCGGTGAAAGCGCAACCAATATCTTTGTTGGTTGCGATGGTTGGTCAGCCCGCGTAGGCACCGGTGGGCCGTATGAAGTTGCAGAAACCGACAATCCTTTCGGTGCCGGGTTCGCTGCGTGTTTGGCAGCTGCAGGGTTGTTCCGCTTATTGTTCATGCCCGGAGGGAGCCGGCTAGTTGACATTGATGTCCTGTTTCCAGATGACGCAGATGAATTCCCAACTTTGCAGGAAGCCCAAGTCGAGGCTGCCTCGGTACTAGTCGGCGTAGGGGCCATTGGAAACGGAGCGGCCTGGGCTCTTGCTCGCATTCCGTTCGCCGGACGGATTTATTTGGTTGACCCGGAGAAAACAGATCTGAGCAACCTCCAGCGCTACGTTCTCTGCGAGAGACATCATGAGAAAGGACCCAAGGCGGTGATTGCAGGGAGCAAGTTCAAGGAGAATCTGAAAGCCATCCCCTATCACGGGACTTGGGATTCCTTCCTTGGCCGGTACGGCTACGAATGGGAGCGCGTACTCGTAGCTCTCGATACGGAGCGTGACCGGTGTGCCGTACAGGCCAGCCTGCCGCGCTGGAACGCCAATGGATGGACTCAACTAGGGGACCTGGGTGTCTCAACCCACGACTTCCTGGGGAATGGTGCTTGTCTAGCTTGCCTCTACCTGCCGACGGAGGAAATCAAAGGTGAAGACCGGATTATGGCGGAAGGAATGAAGATACCCGAATTGGAGATGCAAGTACGAGACCTATTGTGGAGCGGTGAAGGCGTCGATACGCAAATATGCAATGCAGTTGCTACGGCGTGGGGTGTGTCTCCTGACAAGCTGAGTCCTTACCTAGGTCTACCAATACGGGAGCTCTGGGGAAGGGGCATTTGCGGAGGCGGGATAATACCTCTGGGCAACAAAGGGCCCGAGCGGCGAGAACTACACGTCCCACTCGCTTTTCAGTCGGCCCTCGCTGGCGTACTCCTAGCCGCAGAGTTCGCCCGGGATGTCCTGATGTCCGGGGATGGTGGTCAGCGAAAAACAACTGTTCGACGTATAGATCTGTTGCAGCCCCTCGGAATCACAGCGCCCCGTCCGGTCCTAAAGGCTGGAATCGGCACTTGTATTTGTGAAGACGAAGATTTCCGTTCCGTGTATGCTGCCAAGTATGGTATAACCCTCTGACCATACATGTGCGGCGAAAGTCCGCAGCGATGCCAGGTGCAGGAATGGAAAATTTACTCACGATCGTGAAGATATCCCTGTCAAGTCTAGCCCCTAGGAATTCAGACGGTATCCCGGAACCCGTATTGCTATTTCGCGACAAACAATCGGCCGCCGAGCTACGGAATTTGGTGGGAGAATCATTGGCCCAATACGTCGGCCCATCTATTTTTGTTTTAGATTTGGACGGGGTTACGTGGACTCCCTCGGTTTTGCAGGAATTCATTCTGCCTCTCGCCCAGAGGATCCGAGGCGGCGAATTTGGGAATGCCCGCCTCACAGTTGCCAGCAGTGACCAGGGAGTGCGGGATGCGGTCTCATATATGGCGCAGGCTCATCAACTGCCACTGTACGTGACCGGGCTGTTGCACTACTTTGAGGGGATTGTCCCAGCGGGTTCTGTGACCCAAGTGGGAAGGGAAACTCTTGACGCCATTCTGAGGTTGGGCGGTCAAGTGTCAGCATCCACATTTGCACAACAGGAAGGAATTGGGGCTAGCGCAGCGCAGAACCGGCTGGTCAATCTACAGCGAGAAGGTTACCTGGTCCGTCACCAGCGTAGTCGTCGAGAGGGCGACATGTACGTTGAGCCCGGAAGGTTTCTTCGGGTTCACGCCGAAACCGCAGTGGAGCCTCAGGTTACCATCAATTCAACAAGTGTACAGACTTACTAATTGGGATCAGATCTTGCAGATGAGACGGTTTGACCTCTGACCACACGGGGAGAATAACAATGGACGAAATCGAATGGACGGCGGGTGATCAAGACGGTGACAACGACCCGACACATCGCTCGTCAAGATATGTCGACTTTGTAAGAAAAATGGATGACTTACGCAATGATGAAGTTATCGTCGAGGCGAAGAAGGCAGAAACCCGCTATCGGATCCTAGCAGAGACACGGCAAAACAGACTTAGCCCGAATCCACCGAAGGAGTGGGGATTGAGGGTGTTCTGAAGGCGTGAAGAGGTGCTCCTGCGTATCTGGGATAATGGTTTTTGATCGAAAAACTGACCCCAGAGAAGGAGCACCCTTTGGATGTTATCACTTGAGCACCCCGATCGCATCGATGTCGCCTTTGATGATCACCGTCTGGTAGCCAATGCAGGGCTGCTGCTGCCCGCCATCCTTGCCCTCCGCCTGGGTCTGGGTGAAGTGGTTGAGCGGTACCTCGATTTGAGTAACGCCGCCGGCCGGGCCAACACCGGCGACAAGCTGCTGACACTGGTGGCCTCTGCCCTGGCCGGCGGCGACTGCATCGACGATGCCGACGCGTTGCGCAGTGGCGGTACCGCCAGGGTCTTGGGCTGGGTGGTCAAGGCCCCGTCCACCTTGGGCACCTTCCTGCGCAGCTTCCTCTGGGGGCACGTCAGGCAACTGGACCGGGTGACCCGGGAGCTGCTGGCCCGGGCCTGGGCCGCCGGGGCCGGACCAGGCAATGGTCCGCTGACCATTGACGTGGACTCCACCATCTGCGAGACCTACGGCCTGAGCAAGGAGGGTGCCCGTCAGCACGGCTACACCGGCCAGCGGGGCTATCACCCGCTGCTGGCCGTGGCCGCCGGCACCGGCGACGTGCTGATGGCCCGTCTGCGGGAGGGCCGGGCCAACACGGCCAGAGGCGCTGCCCACTTCCTGCGGGAGACGGTGAGCCGGGTGCGCTACGCCGGGGCCACCGGTCAACTCACGGTGCGGGCCGACAGCGGTTTCTATACCCACGCCGTGGTCCAGGTCTGCCGCAAGCAGAAGGTGCGCTTCTCCATCACCGTCCGCCAGCATCAGAGCCTGCGAAATCTGATAGAGGCCATACCCGAGTCGGACTGGACGCCCATCCCTTACTGGATGGAGGGCGCAGCCGATGTGGCCGAGACAACTTATACCCCCTTCCAGAGTGAGCCCGACGCCGTTCCGGTACGGCTCATCGTCCGCCGCGTCAAACCCACGCCCGGCTCACAGTTGGCCCTTTTCGACAACTACAGCTATCACGCTTTCATCACTGACCGGGACGGCGAGACGCTGGATCTTGAGGCAGATCACCGTCGCCACGCCGAGATCGAGAACGCCATCCGGGACCTGAAGTACGGCGTGGGCCTCAACCATCTCCCCTCGGGGCGCTTCGCCAGTCCTGAGCTTGCCGAAGGGAGCCTGGCTGGCGGTGCAGGTCATGGCACACAACTTGGCTCGCTGGACAGCGCGGCTTGGCCTGGGCGAGCAGATCGTGACCACCAAGACTCTCAGACGGCGCTTCCTTTCCCTGGCTGGAAGGATCACCCGCAAGGCCCGCCAACTCACCCTGCACCTGCCCTGGCACTGGCCCTGGGAAAGCCAGTTTGTCTCTGCTCTGGCACGGCTGCGGGCCCTGCCGCTACCCTCTTGACCGCCCAACGGTGTCTGACCTGTCCACCATGACGCCCCACGCCTGGCCGATCAGCCCCCAGGCCGGACCCTTGACGCCCTCCGCCTTCGGTCGGCACTGAAAATCGCTCCCAGCGCCGCTACCACAGGCCGTCAAAATCCCTCTGGCGTGGCAGCTGCACTCCGCATCGTCAATTTCAGCGGCATCAGGGCCTCGCCAGCCTGTTTCCTGACACCGCATACCTCGTCTGACCGCCGCCACCGCAACCCTTCGGTGGATTCGGGCTAAGCTCAAGAAGTCAGGCTCACGATTTAGAATCACTCGGCGAAATTGGGGACTGAACCAGATTGCGAACTAGCCCGCCGTCTCAGGGTAGATATCCAGTGACAACGAAGATGTCTGGGCCATTCCATTCTATCGAGACCACCAGATAGGTCGACGAGTCATTTCCTGAGCAAAGCAACCGGCAGGATGGAGCCTCTTGCGTCTGCGCGAAAAACGGGCGTTTTTTCGCGATGTCTTGGTTCTTGGATCCTCAGCTTTGCGCCGGCGCTCAACAAATACGCTCATCTAAGCTCACAGCCGGCTAACCCACTCATGGTGCGCCCCGGCCAGTTCCACGTAGCGCTGCGTGTCGACCATCGAGGCGTGGCCCAGCCATTTCTGCAGCACCGGGATCGGAACTCCTCGCAGGACGCAGTTGCGGCCGTAGGTGTGCCGGAAGGCGTGGGGGTGGGCCCTCGCCGGATCTATACCTACCTGTTGAGCCACGTCCTTCATCACCTGGCCAACCCGCTGGCGCGAGAGGTTCAACATCGGCTGGTAATGGTCCTTGGTGTGGGACGACGCCAGGTCGCGGAGAGTTTCCACCAGGTCAGCCGGCACAGGAACCTCCCGGCCCTTGCGTGCCTTGTTGCCCGGGGAGTCGGCCTGGACCACGATGATCGGCGGGTCCTGGTCCAGACGCAGATCAACACGCCTGAGTGCCAGGGCCTCCGACACCCGTAGGCCGGTCTTCAGCATGATCCTGAAGGCCATGCGGGCCGGGTAGCCGGGCGCGGCGTTCACCAAGGCGCCCGCCTCTTCTTCGGTGAAGTAGTCGGGGATCCTCTTTAGGCTGCGGGGCATCCTACCCCCTTTTAGTTACCCTTTGGAAAGCGATACCTCAAATATAGCCGACAGGCGGGGAGTGTGCAAAGCTGGGAAGGTCGGGAATTCCCGGGGTTACTTTCCAAAATCGCGCATAAGCGCAAATGCTGGGATGGGCAATAGGTCGTTCTTCTGGGCGCTGCTTGGCAGGGCCCTGCTTCGTGTCTAATTGTCAATCGTAGCGCTCCCCGCGGGGGCAGGTGCCTGGGACGAACGCCGCGAGGAGCATCGGCCCACTGTACACGGACCGACCGGCTTTCTCGTTGTAGATCTCGTAGCTCCCTAGGAAGTTTCCTTCGCCGACCTGAGGTTGGTCATTAGGGCGTCGTTCTATGTTCTGCGGGGCAGGGAAAGGCCATAGCCTGACGATCTCCGAGGATTCGGTCGACACCGTGAGACGCAGGAAGCGTACATTGCTTATGGATACATGGAACCGGGATCGGACGTTTCTGCAGTCCCTGCCCAGCCATTTGGGAGCTCCACTCGTGAGCCATGGCCCACTGCTTTCAACCGGATTGTCCCACTCAACGTATACGTTGACCCGCTGATTACCGCGATATCCCGACACCTCCGCAACTTCCCAGGCTTGGCCGCCGCTGATTCGGTCCACGATTCCCGATGCCTGGATCAGGTCCACGGCAGATTGCTCCTGCGCCGACGTGACGGATGGTGCTGAACGGTCGGGGTACCTGGGTTGGACGGGATAGAACTCGCCCCACAGGCGTACGGCCACCAGTTCCGCAGCTAGGAGAAGCAAGCCTGCCAGTAGTAGCAACCGCCATTTCCTGTGGAGGAAATTTCTTGGGGGAGCAGTTGCTTGTTCTTGTCCCTCCGGAATTGTCACTGGTTTTGATTTCCCCTAATCACGGATAAGCGCAAGTGGCAGAGCGTTTCTCGGAAGGGGGAGTTTTGGCAAGTGTGTCCCACACACTTTGATAGCGGGATGGGAATCTGGAAATGCCCGTACTGGCTAACCATGGTTTTCGCCCGGGCTGCCGCTGCCAGTACTGGCCCAACCGGTGAGTTGGCTCTCAACGTCCATGGGGCTTGTGGTTCGTCGCAGCGAGAGTACTGCATTCAGGACCTACGGGATCGCCTGGGCCTCAGCTCGGTTCAACAGGTACTCGACGAGCTCGAATGTGGCCGTCATCGCGGCAGCGTGATGAGCGTCGCTCATATGCTTGTTGTAGAAATGACCGTGCAGTTCCCCGACCACGGCAAGGCTGTCGCCCAGGCTGGGTACCCTGGGACTGATGCTCTGCAGGTATTCCATCGCACGACGCCGGCCCAACGGGTTGCCGGCATTCCCCACCAATACGTGATGATCCACGATGGCGCTGGTGATGTGGTTGACCGCACCCCAGAGCATCTCGCCGGCGGCTGTCTGGAATCCTCTGGCCAGCAGGTCCGTGGCCAGCACGACCAAAACCCTCGCTTCGGACAGCCTTTCTGCGGGACTCATGCCGCCGCGTAGAACTCCTGCAATGCCACTATGAACTTCCTGGCATTACCTGGAGACATCAGCGTCTCCTCGACGTCCAGGAAATGGAGTTTGGCGTTGTCGTACATGGCCCTGGCAGCCAACAGCGGCACGGTGTGTGAATGCGGCGTCCCTCGTTCCTCGTCGAGCTGTCCTGCCAGCCGCAGCAGGTCGTCGTACTCCTCGTGGGGCAGGTTCCTGACCTTGGCCAACCCGATCATCGCGGTTTCCACGGCCTGATACATCATCAGGCCGGCCTCCTCGAGGTTCCCGACACCAATGGCTTTCTCTGCGGCATCCACCTGCCGGAAAAGGCAATCAGCCTGGTCATTGCGAGTCTGCATGAAAGCGCTCCTGTCAATTGGCTCTGCCTGCATTTTATACCACCGGTACCAGCACCCGTTGGGTCATTCCGGAGCGGCGGCTGTTCTCATTGAGCTGGTATGCCCGATCCTTCCGCCCGACACCCGCCATCTCACCGGGGTTCGGACGATCTGGCATGTCCGGACTTCTGTATGAAGGTCTTATAATCATCAAGGAACTGCGTCGAAATTCGCTGGAGAAGAACACACCATGAGCGACACGGTAGATGTGGAACAGCAGGATGACATCAGTTATGAGGAATTCTGTGACGAATGGTTGTCAGAATTCCGGAATGGGACCCTCAGTTCCCTGGAAAAGGGACAGCGTTTCGCCATCAAGCTGGTAACCCAATGGCTGGGGGTAACCGGCGATGATGATGACCTGCTGATATGCGATGGCTCCGGCGACGGCGGGATAGACGTGGCCTATCTGCATCGTGCCGACATCGAGGACGATGTAGTGGGCAGTCAGTCGGTTGAGTGGGATACCTGGTACCTGGTGCAGAGCAAGTACGGCACCTCTTTCCAAGGCCAGGGAACCATCATTGACGAGGGTCGCAAGGTGATCTCAACGGTTGCCGGCCTGAACACGCGGCTCTCGGAGTCGGTAAGCCAGCTTGTGGAGCGGCTGGCCACGTTTCGGCAGCAATCATCCGACCGGGACCGCATCGTCCTGGTCTTCGCCACAGAACAGCCCCTCACCGAGTCGGACCGCCGGGCCATGGCCGAGCTGCGCCTGCTCGGCTCTGACAGGCTTCCAAGCCTGTTCGACGTGGAGGACATCTCCCTGCAGACCATTTGGGAGGCCCGGGACACATCACAGGCTCCGGCGCTGTCCCTTCCCGTGACAGGGAACTTCGTAGATCCGGCTCCCGGAGTGCGGGTGGGCACGATCCCCCTGACCCAGATGTACCGATTCCTGGCGGCATACAGGGACAAGACCGGCAATCTGGACCAGTTGTACGAGAAGAATGTGCGGCAGTTCCTCGGCAGTCGCCGGAAGATCAATCGCAGGATTGCAGACACCCTCCGGGAGAACCCCGAGTTGTTCGGGCTGTACAACAACGGCATAACCATCGTCGTGTCGGACTACGCCACCCGCTCGGATGGGTCGTGCGTTCTGTCCGACCCATCCGTGGTCAACAGTTGCCAGACTACCAGGACGATATGGGATGTGTTGCGCCAACGCTTGGACTCCGGCGGGACCGGCGCCAGCGAGGAACTGCAGGATTGGCGCAGTCGTGCTGATCAAGGCGTGGTGGTTGCCAAGATCGTCAAGGGAGACAGTGCCCAGATCACCGACATCACTCGATTCACCAATTCACAGAATGCGGTCCGGGAGCAGGATTTCATAGCGCTGCGGGACGATTTTCGGAGTTGGCAACGGTTCGCCGAGGAACGGTACGGCCTGTACCTGGAGATCCAGAGAGGAGGGTGGGACGCCAGGAAGGCCTACCAGAAGTCTCACCCGAACACACGGCAGTTCTCGGAGGCGGCCAACGCGTTTGATCTGCTGAAGGTATACGCGGCAGGATGGCTGCGGGAACCGGGCACCGCCAATGGCGCCCGGCAGACCTTCCATCCCGGCAGGAGAACCTTCATCCGGATCACGGAAGGGGACGAACCCATTGGCGTTGATGACCTCAATGCTGCCTACCGCATCCAGAAGATGGCTGACCAGTTCAACTTTGGCAGGCGCGCCGAGAGGCCCAGTCGCGGTTTGACCAGGTACCTCTTCTACTTCGTGGTTATGGAATTCCTGCGGGAGGTCCTTATCAGGGCGAACCAGTCTCACTCGAACTCTGACCTGACGAGGGCGCTGCTCATCCTTGACCGGGACGAGAATCAAGATGCGCTGGAGGGGCTGCTGGACGCAGCCATTGAGGTGATTGACGAATATATAAGCCGTGAATCCGATGATTCCGTGTTCAGGGAGCCGGGATTTCAGAATGACGTGTTCAGGTTTCTCAAGTCGGACCGGCTGGGCAGAAACGAGGACTTCGCTCCGCTCCTGAGGAGCCTGGTGTCTGAGCACAAGCGCCTCTTCGGCCGGCGGAGCGGAACGGGTCTGTCGTCACCCCGGGACCTGGTGGCCCAGGCAGTTTCGTAATGGGCACTGTGGAGACCAGGAAGCATTTCGCCAAAGTATGACGGGCTGCCCAATCCTCCCTGCGGCGCAACTGGAGGCAGAAACCCTTGTCAGTTACCACCTTTGTACGGACCGTGAAGCTGCGTCAACATGTCTTTCGAGACGAGTCCGGGACCGTCAGCAATGACGGGAGGAACCCAAGGGACAAAAAGGGCTTGCGGAATCCCCATCTGCCGGCACTGGGGCACGAAAAGGAGAACCTCTATCCGAGTATCCGCGGCACGGGGGAGCCGTCGAGTTCTTCGCGCAGCGGAAAATCAAATGGTAGAAGAGTTCCAGAACCGGGGATGACACCGGTACTGAAGGCCCAACCCGAAATATGGCCAGTTCCCAGGCGGCCTGCGTCAACTTCCTGCTGCCCCTCGCCGCCATCCCAAGAGCTCTGTCGGCGGCTCTACGGGCGTTGGACGAGGACGTTCGCACGGTGGTCGGCATCCACCACCAGGGCCGTATCGCCTCCGTGGAGTTCGAGTGGCTTTTTAACTCTTGGGTCCCCCGAGGGTGGGGTTACCAGGGGTGCCCAGAACACCAGCGTTGACGCATTGCTGGTTGCCGAGACCGTCTCCGGGTACCGGCGGGCCTACCTGATCGAGTGGAAATACGCTGAACAGTATCAGTCAACCAGGCCCGCACTCAAGGGTGATGGAAGATCGGGCAATGTCTGTTTAACGTCAACTATTTTTGCCGGTCCTGTTGCCTCACCAAGATATGTTACCGAAATTGCTAATCTCTGATCCCCGTTCCTGCTAAGGCCAGTTCGCCCCTGTCTCCGAGTTCGAGTGCGGGCTCATCGGGAGCTGCGTAGACCAGCCTTTTGGCCATGGCTTCGCGCCAGTCTTTCACTCTGCGCTGCAGCGTCCGTAAGTAACTGGGCATCGCTGAATCTCTCCGGATGGACTGCGTTCATTCTCGAAATCAAGTCCTTATCCGTCGTATCTGGGCCTCTCTCGAGCCACAGCAGTACATCGCACCAGACTCCTTCGAAGGGATCCCTTCGGGTGCACCAGTGCCTGGGCGGACGCACCCGCTCTTTATGGTCGGTAGGGGTTCACCCCCCTGCCACAGAATGGGAAGCCGACCCCAGGAAACTCTCGAGGCCCTCATTGTGTGCGCCATCCTGGGGCGCCTGAGAGTACGTCGCTGCCAGCGCGGACTGTGCCTCCCTGATGGAACGTAACAGCTCTACCGGGTCCAGTCCGGCACTTCCTGTACTGGATGATTAACCGGCAAAACTAGTTGACGACAATTCCGCAGGAATAGCTGATGCGGGACATCAACAGTCTCTTGACAAGAGCTCTGACCTGGCACTGAGCCTTAACTAATCGAGAACGATATAATTGTCCCACAGTAGATGGCAGATACGGTGCTGGCGAGGACTTGTAAATGGCGAACGAGGGATTCCCAACCGGAGTTGTTGACATTGAGGGGCTATTAAGGAGCCCGGAAAGCTGTGTGGTCGACTATAAAGCGACCAGCTACAACACCTCTAACGAGAGACAGAAACGCAACTTTGCTAAGGACGTTGCCAGCCTTGCCAATACTCCCCGAGAAGGCGACGCCTACCTTGTATTGGGTGTAAAGAAAAATAGAGATGGGAGCAACGACCTGTGGGGAATCGACAAAGAGGTCGACGATAGCGAATTGCAGAGCATAGCCTCGAGTCTCTTGGAGCCAATTCCCAGCTTCTTATACCAAGCAATCCCGTATCAAGGAGTAACCCTGGGGCTGATCTCCATTTCGACAGACCTACAGGCTCCAATTGTCCCGAAGAGGACCGAGGATAGCGGTTTCGAACGAGGGAAGATCTACTTCAGAAGGGGTTCCCAGAATGCTCCCGCTACTGTGCAAGAACAGGGTCGTATATGGGACTGGATCCGTGGACGGGGCCTGCCGCAACCATCAGCTAACCCGTATGTAAGAGAGAGGTCATGGGCCGAATACCTGGCCGAGGTCGAAGGATTTGCACAGACTGCCCATCATATCCTCGTTGCTGACGAGACCTTAGGCCAGGATGCTGAGGAGATTTCGGGACTCGGCAGCGGCCCTTGGGCATACGTTCTCGACTTCGACACGAAAAGCGACATAGATGGCTTCCTGGCTAGCGCGCGAGCCAAGGTAGAACGCCGGCGAGCCCTTCATACGCGCGTGAAGGGAGATCCCCGCACAAGTAGGTCACCTGAAGTTACGACGAGCTGGTTCTTTGCGAGAGGGCTTGAAGGCCGTGCGGAATCTATTCCTGCCGAAGGAATCCGGGGCTGGAGACGTGAATATCGAGCTCCCTTGCGGGACGAGTTCGAATCGCTGGTAGCTCAGCTCTCTCCAGAGACGGTCTATGTCACCATCCTCTGGCGCTCTCCAGATCTCACCGACCATCTTGAAGAAGTGCTCAGAACCCTGGATGAGTCCTTCTACGATTCCTTTAAACCGGTTTTCGTTTCAGAAGTTCCGGAGGTTTGCGCATCGCTGTCAGTTGAATTCAACGCGCCCGTGGTGGAGATGCCGTTTCCGGAATTTGCTCGCGGGGTGCAGCAATTCATTGAAGGGAATACACCTGAATCATATGGCGAGATAACACTCCCAAATTCATCCGGTGTTCCGGTTCAGCTGCAAGCTCCGTTGGCAAACTGGATTTCCGAAGAGATTGAGTTGGTTCCCATTCATAGTCCAGTGCCAGAGGACGACATCGCTACTTTTTTGAGAGGAGCCACAGTATCCTGGGCAGATTTGGACCGCAATGTGGACGCGCGACGAGATGTACAGACTCGGCTTACTCAAGCCGTTCGGAGAGATTTGGAAGACGGTCGCATGACGCGAGTTAATCTGTTTCACCGTCCCGGTGCAGGTGGGACCACGGTGGGCAGGAGAGTAGCGTGGGAACTTCACGAAGAGTATGCTTCCGGGCTCTTGAGAAGAACCAACCCTATGGAAACCGCCGACAGAGTCGCTCGTTTGTACGAAGCAACTCAGGGTCCGATGTTGCTGGTCGCAGATGGAACGGATATCGCAGAGCGAGAACTGGACGAACTTGCCGAATATCTCAGCGCCAGAAGACTGCCCGTCGTTCTACTTCAGGTTAGACGCAGACACACCTTGGATCAGCAGCGCCGGGAGCGGACGTTCGTCCTTGATTCCCAGTTGAGCCATCAGGAAGTCGGAAGGTTCAAAAGCACGCTTTCGCGAGACGTTCCAGATCGCGCCGATGCTCTCCTGGAATTGGGCAGACCCATAAACGGGACACTTCACAGGCCGGTTTACTTTGCGCTAACCGCGTATGAGCGGGACTTTCGTGCTTTACCCAATTTCGTCGAAACGCGCGTAGAAGGACTTAATGACAAACAGGACGGATTGCTCATTTTTACGGCAATCGCCCTGCATTTCGGGCAACGGGCATTGCCTATTGGAGCTTTCCGGAAAGTACTGGGCATGTCTTCCAGGGAGCCTATGGATATGCGTATCCTCCTTCCCGAAGCTACCATGGACCTGTTGATCGAGGATGCTCCAGGGGAGTGGCGTATTGGTCATTCGCTTGTGGCCGAGGAAATACTTCGGCAAATAATGTCTCGAGAGGGAGACCCTAGGTCGTGGCGAAATTACTTGGCCGATTGGGGGATCGACTTTATCAACTTTTGCAGGGGCGAACTCCCGTCCCCCAGTGCCAAACTTCTTGATGTGGTACGACGAGTGTTCGTGTTCAGAGATGACGTCGACGTTCTCGGGCATGAACAATCTGCTCAGAGGAGATTCTCCAATTTCATCCAGGCGCTTCCGGTTAGCGAGGGCAAACTGCGAGTTCTCACTGAGTTAGTTGAATCCTTCCCCGAAGAGCACCATTTCTGGGCGCATCTGGCCAGGTTTTATGCCCTTGATCGCAAGGACTTTGATGAGGCTTTGAAAGCGGCCAATTATGCGATTCAGCTTGCCCGTCACGATTCTGTGGTCCATCACATGCGAGGCATGGTACGACGATATCAACTGAGGGAGATGGAACAGGAGGATTCCGAGTTAGACGACCTGGTGAATATTGCTGAGGAGGCATCTTCGGACTTTGCACAATCCCGGCTACTGAATCCTGAAAACGAACATGGGTACATCGCTGAAGCTCAGATGGTTATTGAGCTCCTAGATCACGTCGCCAAGTCTAAGGGTGATCTCTTTGGTTTTTTGTCGGGCTATGATGTCCCTCCCTACATGAGGGAAGCATTAGATCTGGCCGAAGGTTTGCTGTCCCATGTGAAACGTGAGCGTGAAGGTGTGGGTGCAAGCCAGTATGAGGTTCGAGCGTCTGCTAGAGTTCGCGGGCTGTATGGCGATTATTCCGGTGCCATCCAACGGCTTGATTCGCTGACCGCACGACTTGACATTTATCAGCCTCCTGTACGTCGGCAACTGGCATGGGCGTATCTTTCTAGAGCTGGAGGGGACTGGGCGAGGGTTTCAAAGCGAAACCTTGGCAGGGTGGTCGACCTTCTTTCGAAAAACCTGGAAGAGGAGCCACGTGCCGAGCAAAACATAAGGATGTGGATGCAAGCGTCACGATTTCAAGAGGAACCTCCATCGCTTGAGTCTGTCATTGAACAGGTTCAGTACTGGCGGTCAGAACCTGGGATAGTGGACGCGGCCTATTACGCCTATGTTCTAAACGCTATCTTGGCAATGGATGGTTCTAGGCTGGCGTCTCAGCGCTATCACCAATGCTTGGAGGAATGTAGAGAACTTACCAGGTTTCGCCGAAATAGGGACAGAAGCTATGAGTGGGTAGGGGATGGAGAGGGAATCGGAAGGCTTGTACACGTATCACGCCTCGGTGAGTGGGATCGAGAGTCAAGGTTTTGGGAAAACACAAGACCGCTAAAGCGTCTTTCCGGTCGTATATCTCGAATAAACGGCCCACAAGCTGGACGAGTGGAACTGCCTGGGGGAGTTGAAGCCTTTTTCGTTCCGGCTAGGTCAGGATTTTCCATGGGAAGCGAGAACACTCCGATATCCACTTTCCTCGGCTTTAGTTACGATGGTCCCTTAGCCTGGAACGTCTTAAAAGAAGGAGAAAGAGGCCGCTACGGCGACTAGAAACAGGTACATTCACTCCGCGAGACCGGCAGATCTACGGAGGGTACGGAAGGATTACCCATAGTTTTTGGCTCTGGTGCTGGCAGAGCCCTCGCATACAAGTTATCTCATAGGATCCGCGAGTCGGCTGCGGTAGTATGAGATCTACTTATCCTCTCAAGGCTGAGAAAGATTCCTCAGTTTCGACTGCCTTCTTGACCGCTCTCTGGGAAACTTTATTTTGTTTCTGGCACTCACTTCCGCAGGTCGCCCCGGTGATACCTAGCCAGCGCGCCCCTGCCGGCAGCCTGAGCCTCGGTGTACTTGACTGGCATCGTCGGGCTATCCCACCTGCCCGCGGTCATAAGCTCCGTCAGCTCCGCCCCGGCAGCGCTCAGGTCCTGGGCCATCCCGACCCGTGGCGAGTGCCCGCTGAACCCATCGCCCAGGCCCGCCATCTTGGTCGCCGCCTTGATCCTCCGGGAGATCTGGCGGGACGACAGTCCGAAGACGCTGGCGCCCGGGTCGATCACCGCCTCGTTGGGCCGGATGGCAAGCAACGCGTCCACGGCCGCGGGGCCCAGGTAGAGCACCGCTCCCTCTGCAGTCTGGTCTGTCTTGGTTCTCAGCACGTGCAACCGACCCGAGCCATCGGCGTGGAACTCGAGATCTCCCCAACGGAGCGCCGATACCTCGGAGCCGCGCAGCAGCCCGTCCCGCATCACTTCTAGGAGCGCCAGATCCACCGAGGCCCGCATCGCAGCCTTGGACTCGGTCTCCATGCGTCGGCGTTTGCCCTTGTCGGTCCGTTGGATCCGTGCCGTTGCTTTCACCCCAGCCAGGGCCTCCTTGGTCAGACCCCTGGCCTGCTTGCGGGGTTTCCCGTGCTCCCTGGCCAGGCGCTTTAACGTCGCCTTCACCAGCGGCCGCGACGTCGGGTCTTCGTGTCCGCCCAGGCGGTGCGCCGGTGCTCAATGCACCAGATGGTAAAGTGCTTCCAGCCGATGACGTATGCACGCCGGGTGTTGGGAGACCAGCTGCGGGCCTCGGCCCTGGCGTCGGCCAGCAGGTCGAGGTCGGCCGGTATGGCGGCCCCCACTCCGGAGGCGTCGAAAGGAGCGTCGGCGTTTCCCGGGAAACGGTCTGGACATGTGCGGGTTCAGTTCCGGTGGTCATGACGCTCCAGCGCCGGCGACCTGCTGGTCAGCAACATCTTCTCCAGGACGGCCCGCTTGATCCGGCAGGGCTGACAGCCGCAGCTGGCGGCGTGGGTGTCGTCCTGCAGGCCATCTCCATTTCGAAGAAGGCCTTGTCCTTACCGGCGGCATAGCCCTCGGCGTAGCAGGCGCAAGGCTCGGGGCAGTCGCAGACGGGGCGGTTGATGTCGGTCATGGATCCCTCCATAGGGTGCCTACGGACTTGTTGGGCGATTTTTTCTGCGCCGTGGCCGTCTTTCTATGCTGGCAATCACCCATTGCCCATCCGACTGCAGTTGAGGAGTGATCTTGTAGGAGAATCGCTTATCGGCGCGGATCAAGAGTCGTCTCCTCTCCCCAGCGGACTGCAAAGCATTGTTTCCCAAGGTTAGCAATAGCCAGGCAGGGCAATCCTCTTGCGGCACCACCTGCCAACTCACTTGTTCCTCTCAACACACCGACATTTCTTGCGCGGCCTCTCAGCGTTTCTTCGGCCCAGGTAGCCGAGTAGCGCAACAAATCCGATCAACAATCTGATGCCAATTGTAGGGGCTTGGCGCTGTCCTTGCCATGACTGATAATTGTAGTTATCAGACAAGGCAAGGACAGTGCCGGAGGGATGAATTTTGGAGGTTGTAGGGCCCTTCCAGAGGACTACTGAGGTGCCTGCGCCGCCGTCGGAAGGAGTATTTGTCCCTCGAGTTGGGCGATCTCAGCGTCCACCGCAGCCTGGCGTTCCACGAGCTCGGCCCTCACCGTCTCCAGGCTCTTGATCCGCCCCTCTGCCTCCAGCTCATCCCGGTGTTTCATGGCCTTGACGTGCTTCACAGCGGGGCGAATGGACTTTGCTTGGTCCTCGAGTTGCTCAAGTGCCACGTAATTCGGGCCGAAGGGCATGCCCCGGCGACCATCTCCTCGGGCAGCGACTAGCAGAAGGCCCCGTTCACGCACTGCAGGACCTGGCCGGCATTCCGGTACTGGCGCCCATCGGAAAGGGCGTAGTTGGCCTTGCACCTGGTGGGATAGACTTGGTCGTCCCGCTCCATGGAGCGGATGGTCCCGTCCCGGTCGCGGCGGTAATACCAGATATGATAGTGGGTGTCCATGAGGACAATTGTACGCCGATCTCCTGGCCAATCAACAGGCCGGTGGGAGGGTTGCCCGAAGAGGCTCCCCTGCTGGAGGAGTGTTGGATTGGGCTGTCAGGCTCTGCGGAACCCCCTTGCGACGGCCCCCGTAAACGAGTTTGAGGGCTCTGGCCAAGAAGCCCGCGGCGCAGGAACTGCCGTAGTGGCCGGCGTCGCGCGGGTCCTGAAACCAGTCGATCAAACAACCGCAACGGGCGACGCCCTTTAGACCTGTTGGCGGGGACTCAACTCAAAATGTCCTCCCATCGGCGTAATGCTGTAACTTGCGGGATCTCGCCAAGAAAGAAAAGGGGGAAGCAGCTATGCCGAGGCGAAGGACCACGATCGGACAAGGCGCATTCGGGCGTCCCGTGCCCATCGACCACCACGCGACTGAGGTGCTGGGCCGGATAGTAAACGGGCGGCACCCCATCACCGAGGACGCGGCCTTTCTGTTCATGTACCACGTCCTGCGCCGCAACAACCAGAGCCACATCTTTCAGAAGGTTCGAGCCAGCAAAGACACCGGCGGGTACCGCTACTTCGGGTTCTCCCCAGACATTGACCTGCTGGAGGTCCGTCCCAATGGGAGGGTCGTGGGGTATGAACTGAAAGGCTATATGAAATCCAAGGGTTCTTGGAACCCTCCGTCCTATTACGAAGGAATCGATCAAGCTCTGGCCATGCTCAAGAACCCCGTCCGTTCGCCCGTGTCCGATTCTTTCGCCGGCAGCGTGTTCGATGAAGTTTACATCGTTCATCCCCAAGGTTCGGACATAGCGAAACTGGCCGATCTGTTGGAGCTATGCACACCCCTCGGCCTCGTGGTGGTGAGCCACGAGGGAACCAAGGAAATCGTGAAGCCCAAGCCCAACCCTTTCCTGTGCCAGGAGATGAAGGATCATTTTCTGGCCCGGCTGGAGACGCTGGAAACCTATACGAGAATCAAAGTGAACCCAGTGCAATGATCACAGGCTGGATCCTGTAGATGTGGTTGCCGGTCCCATCTTCGGCGAGCAGCCACTCTGCGTGTGCCAGGCAGTCAGTGTCCTGGGTCAAGAGACAATCC
The DNA here is from genome assembly GCA_965232885.1 of Dehalococcoidia bacterium. GTDB lineage: Bacteria > Chloroflexota > Dehalococcoidia > Lucifugimonadales > UBA3495 > VXOI01. The sequence goes on from CBDDQX010000003.1 coordinate 223,473, forward strand.
TGCAACTCGATGTCGAGTACCAGGTTCGGTAGTGCCACGGAAACCTGAATATGTTGCCGTGCACCCATAGCGAAAGCTTGGAACTACCTCTGCAGGGTAAGTGATCTGCTCGATGTCGAGATCTTGGGTTTCCTGAGGGCCGAGCGGTGATGCCGCACCCGGCACTTACCGGAGCAGAAGTTCCGCTCCCTGAGCCGCCAGGCCCAGAAGGTAGCTATTTTCCTCATATCGTTACACCGTGTAACGCCAGTACGGGGACTATTGGAACAGCCTTGTTGACCGGAAGTGTTGCCTGCCTTGGGTCCTGGCCGAGGTGGAAGTGTCCCTGGTCCCGGAGGAAGTTTCTTCCGCCGTCCGCCGAAGAAGGAGTTGAGAGCCTTGGCCTTGATGCCCGCGGCGCACGTGCTGCAGTAAGCGGCGGCGGTCAGGTCGCACCTTCCACTTTCGCGTCCGAGATGAGGTCGTCGGCGGTGTCTATGGCCGCGGCGAGCCTGTTGAGGACTATGGTCGTCCTGTTGGTTTCCTCGTTCACCGCGGCCTCCTGCCTGTTCGACTCGGTCTGCATCTCGGCGGAGGCGGTCGTTACGTCCCTGGAACGCTCGCTTATATTCCTCAGTTCCTCCCGGTTTCCCTGCTCGTTCTCGATGGCATTGGTGGCTTCCTGCAAGGCCTCCGCTACCTTGGCGCAATGGGCCCCCAGGGTGGACCGCATCGTGGAGATGCTGGCCAGCCGCGTGTCGTTGGCTGATTTGGCATCCACAGCCGACGATGCCAGTTCGTCAATAGCCGGTGAGATCTCCGGCAGGCTGGAGTCCATCCTGCTCCTGTGCTGCTGCATTTCTCCCTCCCTCTCTCCGACGGCCTCGGTGGCCTGCTCTATGGATTCGAGACGCTCCCGCTCCCGTTGTCTCAATCTGAAGAAGTCCACGCTGAGGAAGTGAGCCGTCTCCAGCGCACCGAAGCCGGTGACGGAAAATGCAACCGCTCCGGGGCCCGACAGGCTGCTCATGGACCCTCGGGTGGAGGATGAACCAAGGGATCCGACGGTCACCCAGGTGATGGCGCGGCTACCCTGGGCCGCCGTTATATCTGGGTCCGCCTCGGTGCGGACGTTTTCCTGCCGTGGATACCATCCCACCTGAAGGACACCATCCGCGTCAACGCGCAGCGCACCGGTATCTATGACCACCTGCTGGGCCTGCTGGGCCTCCCTCCAGAGATCTTCCAGCCTCCCTGCAGCCTCGGCCACGAACTCCTTATATGCTCCGTAAGTTTCCTCATGGCGGCCGCACCTTTCGATGTACTTCTCCCTGGCCTCCTTGGCCTTGGCGGTCTCCACCCCTCCCATCGTCAGTGCTGAGCCGATATTCCTGAACATCGTCATTTCATCGCTCCGAGGTGAACGCACTGCTGGTATTTCTCGCTGTTGACATAACAGCAGTATACGGGGAAGTGGATCGAACGAGCATCCGTCCCTGGGTTGCGCCCTGCCGGGCGAACGTCAGGCTAAGTGTTTTGTACAAATGTCCCTCTGTTGTGTTCCCCGCCTCTCTCGATATTGTCGCGGAGCGTGGTTCTGGGGATGCCATATTTCTTGCTGATGGCCGCCACCGTCATGTTCTCGGCAAGGTCCTGGCGGATTGCCGTCATCTGCTCCTCGTCCAGGCTCAGCGGACGGCCCAGCCGCTTTCCCTCCGCCTGGGCCCTGGCCAGGCCAGCCCGGGTTCGGCGGGCGATTGCCTGGCGTTCCAGCTGCGCTGAGAAGGAGCATACCTGGGCGATCAGCATGGCCGTCATCCATTCCATGCTCTCCGGATCGGCGTCCAGGCCCTCGGCCCAGGCCTCGTTGTCCGCCAGGCTGCGCAGCCGGACTCCGCGGTTCACCAGGTCGTATATTTTTCCCATGACGTCCAGGGAACGCCGCCCGATGCGGTCCAGCGCCGCCACCACCAAGACGTCGCCGTGCTCCAGTCTTGAGTCCACCGACCTCCAGGCGTTGCGAGTCGCGACGCCGGCAACGCCGGAGACATCGATGTCGGCGTGGATGTTGCGCTCAGGGACGCCGGCCTCGAGCAGGTCGCGGCGCTGGGTCTCGGGGTTCATGCCGGGCCGGTCGGCCTCCTGGTCCCTGCTGGTGCGGATGTAGCCGTACATCGCCATGGAGCGTCACCCGATGAGGCGCAGCTGAACTGCGGGAGTTGTCGGCAAGGCGCGGTGGGGCCACTCCCTGCGACCGCAGTACTGCGGACTCAGCGCTGCGGCCAAGATTTCATCAGAGCAGCGCCTGAGGCAAAGGCCGACATTCGAGGGCTGTTTGTAGTTCCGGCATCGTCGATCTCCCACCTCCAGTGCTCCCCTCCAGGGTGCTGGCGTTTACGATACCTTTTCCGCCACCCTGCTGCAAGGCTGGGCCGTCAGCATTTTCGCCAGTGGCGTAAAACGGGCGTTTTTCGCCTGGGGAAAAGACGCGTTCCATGCGAACTTGGGTCTTCGCCTCAACGAATTATTTTTCGTTCGCAGGTTATATCCAGAATAGGTGTGCTCAAATTATGCTGATGTCTATTGAGTAATATTACTCAATGGCTTAATATGCATACATGGCTGAATTTGAACGCTCCCAAGTACAGGCACTAATTCGCCGCTTCGACGAACCACCCCACAGGCTCATTGCTCTGTTCGGGCCCCGGCAAAGCGGAAAGACGACCATTGTTCGCCAAACGCTGAGGCGAATCAATGTGCCCCACATTTATCTTGCTGTTGACGAACCCGAGACCTCAGACTTCCGAATTACGACTGCCCTTGGCCCGAGCACGTTCCGGGAAGCTCCCAGGCGCGATTCGGATTGGCTGGTGCGTCACTGGCAGGAAGCTCGCCTTCAAGCAGAGAGGGCGCCCAACGGGTTCGTGCTAGTTCTGGACGAGATCCAAAAGCTCGACGGATGGTCGGAGACGGTAAAGGGACTATGGGACGCTGACCGCGCCCGAAGGTTGCCCATGCACGTCGTAATTTTGGGCTCTGCCCCCCTGCTTATGCAGAGGGGGCTAAGCGATAGTCTCGCCGGCCGCTTTGAGACCATTCGCATTCCTCACTGGTCATTCTACGAGATGGCCCAAGCCTTCGAATACGACCTGCCGCAATATCTCTACTTCGGAGGATACCCCGGTGCGAGCGGGCTGGTGAGCGACCAGGAGAGGTGGCGCGACTACATCCTTGCCGCCTTGATCGAAACCAACATAGAACGCGACCTCCTCTCCATGACCCGTGTGGACAAGCCGGCTCTCCTGAAGCAGCTCTTTGAACTGGCAACGGCCTATTCCGGTCAGATCCTGTCCTTCAACAAGATGCTAGGCCAGCTCACGGATGCCGGTAACACGACGACGTTGGCGCGATACCTGGAGCTCTTGGAAAGCGCCGGCTTGCTTGTCGGACTCCAGCAGTATGCGAACCAACCGGTAAGAAGTCGAGCATCAAGTCCCAAGCTGAACGTGCTCAACACCGCGCTGATGACGGCCGGATCAGGATATTCCTTTGAGGAGGCACAAGCAGACCGGAGCTACTGGGGGCGCATCGTGGAAAGCGCGGCTGGGGCACACCTGCTGAACACTGCTTCCTCAGACATCCGAGTCCACTACTGGCGGCAGAGTCCGCTCGAGGTTGACTTCGTACTTCAAAAGGGCAGGCGACTCTTGGCGTTCGAGATCAAAAGCGGTCCATCAGATGGAGACCAAAGGGGCCTCCATGAGTTCAGGGAGAGGTATCAGGCCGAAGGGACCTATGTCGTAGGACCGGAGGGAATACCTCTGAATGAGTTTCTCACCTTCCCTGCCCAACACTGGTTTGAAGAATCATGAACACGGTAGTAGCGCGCACCTATAGCCCAGTGCAGTTTGATTCTGATGGACATCCCGAGACAGGGGAGTCCCAGCCCCTGATCGTCTTTCGCGACAAACCGGCGTATGTCCTGCTGGGCGACCCGGGCGCCGGCAAAACAACGGCCTTTGAGCAGGAGTGCCTTGATCTGGGCAATGAGGGGCACTTCGTAACTGCCCGCGACTTTCTGACCTTTGACGTGGATCTCCATCCCGAGTGGAGAGGGAAGATCCTCTTCATAGACGGCCTGGATGAAGTCAGAGCGGGTACAAGTGATGCCCGCGATTCTCTGAACGCTATCCGCCAACGCCTTGACCGGCTTGGAAAGCCATTCTTTCGACTGTCCTGCCGGGCTGCGGACTTGCTGGGCAACAATGATGTCGTCAAGTTATCCTCAGTTGTCCGGGATGGAACAGAACCCACCGTCTTGCTGCTGGATTCCTTGTGCGACGCAGGCGTAGAGGAGATCCTTCGCGCATTCCCATATGTCGACGAGCCTCGGGCCTTCATTGCTGCGGCGAGAGAACGGGGAATGGAGGATATCCTGAGGAATCCCCAGACCTTGGAGTTGATGGCCCGAGCGGTGGCCAAGGATGGAACCTGGCCCCAGGACCGCATGGATACTTTCGAGATGGCATGCCTACAGATGGCTGTGGAGAAAAATGACGAGCACCTTCAGGCTATGCATCCTCCTGGTGCCGAAAATGTCCTGATGGCAGCCGGACGCATCTGCAGCATGCTCCTCCTCTCCGGCAACTCTGGTTGCACCCTGCAAAATAGGGATGCCGGGGACGGATACCTCCTCCTGGATTCCTTCGGTGAAGACCAGAGGGAAAGCCTTCGTTTTGCCCTCGCCACCAGGCTGTTTAAGTCGGGGGGCCCCGAGCGGTTCGTTCCCATTCACCGTCACATAGCCGAATTCCTTGGCGCCAGATACCTGTCCAAGACCATTAACGAAGGTCTCCCTGCCGGGAGAGTGGCTGCCCTGATGACCGGTTACGACGGGAGGGTGGTTTCAGAGTTGCGTGGCCTTTCGGCCTGGCTGGCAGCATTCTCCGGACCGGCTAGGAACGACCTGATAGTCCGCGACCCGACCGGAGTTGGACTGTACGGAGACATCCGTCGCTTCCGGGCCTCCGAAAAGATGGGGCTCTTGCAAGCGCTGGCTGACGAGGGCACGCGACTTGGGGGCGGCGACCGGTTGGCGCGCGCATTCTCATCCCTCTCCGTGCCCGATCTTGAGGAACAATTCAAGCAGCTATTGGAGAACCCCGGCGAATCGAGCGACAGAATTACGTTCGTCCTGTTCGTATTAAGGGTCCTGTCGCATGGCACCCCCCTCCCCACTCTAAAAGAACCCCTTTTCGAGTTGGTCCGTAACGATTCTCTGCCTTCCGCAGTCCGGGCAGCAGCGTTGAGGGCGTTCATTCAAAACTGCGTTGACCACGAGGAAAGGAGTGCTCGCCTCAAGGCACTGCTAAAGGACCTTCAATCAAACGTAGTGCCGGACCACGACGATGAAATCCTTGGGGTTCTGCTGTTCGAACTTTACCCGGACGAGCTACACCCCGACCGGATCCTGGATCACCTGAGGGAACCGCGGCTCTCGAATTTCTTCGGCATGTACTCCCTCTTTTGGAGCAGGGGGCTGGTCTCACAATCCAATTCAGACCAAGTGGCATCGCTACTTGACTCATTGAGTGAGCGGCTTCCGCAATTGAGCACGCTGCTCAACCGCCAACTATTGGAAATCCCCTTTCTGGGCTTGCTGGCCCGTGGGCTTGAAGAGACGGAGGAGATATGTGGAGAGCGCCTTTATACCTGGCTGGGTATTGCGGCTGAGGGGCTGGGAAGATACCGCAGATCTGAGCAACAAGAAATCGCCATTGGCAGGATTCGCCGCTGGCTTGACCTCCGTCCAGATGCGCAGAAGTCTCTCATTTTGGCAGGCCTGCGCAGCTGTGCCCACTCTCAATATGTCGAGCTATGCACCTCTCAGGTGTTCAGCCGTCTCAATGGAGTAAATCCCCCAGATGATTTCGGACTCTGGTGCTTGGAGCAAGCAGTGTCCTGGTCCGATACGGCCCCCCCCATCGCCGAGACGTTGTTGGAAAAAGCGGTCGCCGAATATCGAAGCCAGAGGCCGGGTGAGGGTCCTCTATCTGTGGACACATTCCGCAAGCAGTGCCGGAATAACAGTCCATTAAGGCGGCGCCTTGAGCTCCTATTAAATCCCCCGACACCAGCACGAAGGGACCAGTCTGAAACAGGCACGGCACGCTATACCGATGAACTCGACGCCGAGAAGCGGCAGTGGCTGGAATATGTGGACGAGCAGCGGGCTCAGTTGCTAAATGATCAGGCCCCGCCCCTGCTCTTGTTCCAGTTGGCCAGGTACTACTTCGGAAATTTCTTCGTTCAACTGGACCAGAGCAATGTAGCCCTCCGCCTGGATGAGTTGCTGGAGGACAGTGGGCGAGTTCAAGCGGCCCTGCAGGGAATCCGTAGCAGCGTCCGCAGGGGAGATCTGCCGGAAGCATCCGAGGTCATCAGACTGAGAGGTCAAGACAGGATGCACTACCTCGTTCTGCCGTACCTCGCCGGGCTTCAGGAGATGCAAGGGACAGAGCAAGGAGATGTTTCGGAATGGGACTCCGACCGGATCCGTAAGGCGGTGATTTACTATTACAGCTCGGCGCACTTGGACTATAACCCTTGGTGGTACCGGCAACTACTTGAACACAACCCCGAGGCGGTTGCTGACCTGCAGGTGGAGTTTGCGGTCCCTGAATTCAGACATGGGGCCGAATACGTCAGCAAAATCGACCAGTTGACCAGTGACCCTGCTCACTCTCAGGTCGCCAAGCTTGCAGCCCTGCGGCTGTTGCGTGCCTTCCCGACGCGGTGCAGAAACGGACAACTGAGAGGGCTGAATAGCTTGCTGTGGGCTGCGATACTGCATGCCGATCGCGAGTCGCTTCTGGATCTCGTTCGTGAAAAACTGTTGCTCAAAGGCATGACCTCAGCGCAACGGACCAGTTGGTTGACGGCCGCTCTCGTTTTGTCCTCCAAAGAATATATTGCTGAGTTTGAGAGCTTTTCGTCCCAATCAACTAATCGCAGCAATTTCGTAGCTGACTTCTTTCCAGACCGTATGAACTTCGAACCGGACATCGCGGCGACGGAGGTGCTGATCCGCACGATCGGGGCGCATTCGGCACCCACCAGGCTGGAAGGATTTGCCACGCGAGTGATTCACTCGTCAGATCTCGTGGTTGACCTGATATCACAGCTCGGTGGCTCACCCTATGGGGAGGCTACTGAGGCTCTGGAAAGGTTGACAGGAGATCCCTCCCTGTTGCGATGGCACAACCATTTGAAAGCCACTCTCGACAGACAGAGTATCCTCCGGAGGGATTCGGAATTCAGACATGCCACGCCTGAGGAGATTTGCCAGGTGCTTGCCAGTGGGGTACCGGCCAACGCCAGCGACCTCTGGGCCTTGCTGAACGACGTTTTGGATGAGTTGTCGAAGACTATCAGGACGAGCAACGCCAACGAATGGCGGCAATACTGGCATGAACCGACCGGAATAGATCCTATGCCCAAGCATGAGGGTCATTGCCGCGACGCGCTTCTATCGGACCTGCGCAGAATTCTCCCGGATCAAATCGACGTGCAGCCGGAGGGTCAGTACGCCAATGGCAAACGCGCCGACATGCGAGCTGCCTTTGGTGATTTCCAAGTACCGGTGGAGGTCAAGAAGAATTCACACCCGCACATCTGGAGCGCCATTGATGATCAATTGATTGCCAAGTATTCGAGTGCCCCAGAGACCGGTGGACACGGGATATATCTTGTTTTTTGGTTCGGAGAGGCACATACGAAGGTCGCCCCTCCTGCAGGAAGCCTGCCAAGAACACCCGACCAACTGAGGCAACAACTGGAGAGACTAATCGAGGGAGAGAAGTCTCTAAAGATCTCCATTTGCGTTGTTGACGTCAGCCGGCCAATTCAGTAGCACAGTCCCGAATGCTGTTACCGGTGGATACGCAAATCTGAGAGTCGCTTCCTCTGAGTACGGCTTGACGGTTCCTCTCGCATCACTCGAAGCCAGACCCACTATGCAATAAACGGGCGTTTTTCGCCTCGGTGATGAACCGGCAAGAATAATCGACGAAACCGGCAGGATTAATTGTCGTTGATCAGGCCACGCCGGTTCATCGCCGGTTCATCGCCGCATCATCAGTTGACAGCAGAATTCAGAGGTCATCTCAGTTGGATGACCAAGGACCCGGCGGGGTGTCCGAAGTGTTCCACAACCCGGCGGGCGCGCCCGGCGAGCAGGGCCCTTGTCCCATGGCAGGAGGCGAAAATGCCCGTGTCCCCGATGGGCCGGGGCAGAGTCAGTTCCCCGGCCGCCCTGGAGAAGTAGGGCAGTTTCCTGCCCCGTATTTCCAGGATTCTCTCGAAGTCCCCGGGGTGGCTGTCGCGCATCAGCAGGCACACCGCCACCAGCAAGCCGGACCAGGACGTGACACTCCTTGTCTCGGAATCCAGGGTGAAGGATGACGGTACTGAGCGGAGGCCTCCGCCGGGGCCGGAGCCTGCGGCGGCCTCGGTCCACGGTGTGAGCAGCTGGGCGCGGTTCTCCGAGAGTACCCGGCGGACCAGCCGGTTGTCGGGACGGTATCCGGCCCTCTGCTCTGCAGCGGTGGCGACCAGATTGATCAGACCCTCGTCAAGACCGCCGACCACCTGGCGCCAGCCTTGGATTACGGCCCGCCGGTCCACCACTTCCCGGTTACTGTCCCGCAACGTTCTTTCCGCCGAACATGGACCAGCGAAAGGGGTCGGTGCAGGTTCTGTGTCGACCCTCAGCTTGACAGCGCTGCCGGAACTCCGGCTGCCGGCTTCCACGACACGTGCAAGGTGCACCGAAGCCTCACACCCGCCACTGGCATTTCAGCCTGCTGACTGCCGCGCCTGACCTTCGCAATGCTTGGTGCAAGGCTATCGCCGACCCCCAGGCGCTGGATTCCCTGAGCCGGATGCCGTTCATCGACGCGGCCGATGCGCCGGTGTGCCGCCTGGCGGCAACGTTGTCCCTGGAGTGGACGGCCCAGAATCCTGGGTGGAGTTTCAGCGCCGGGGCTGCTTGGACTTGGACCGTACGGGACAAGCTCACAGCCTGCTGGAGGCTGTACCGGCGGGTTCAGGCGGGAGATACACCCGGCTACTCTCCGGCTTGTATGACGACGCGTCCGCCGTCCCGGACCTGGATGTTCAGGTCGTGCCCGTCCAAGAGCAGCATGCCCACCAGGGGAGTGCTGCCCGTCGCGTCGGCTTCAATGTCCCTCAGTTGACCGTCCCACAGGACCGTGGCATCGTGGACGTTGAAGATCTCCACGGCTCCGTTGGCCAATGTCGCCCGGCTTGGACCCAGGAATGGCAACTGCAACTCCGCGACTGTCTCTGCCGGCAGGGTGAGAAAGCCGTTGTAACCGGTGTCGATCACGGCTTCAATTTCCCGTGTCTGCCCCGCTGGGCCGTGCAAAGAGAAAGAGACGACCGCTTCATAGGCAGCGTTCACCACCCCCTCTATCACCCCGTCCTCCGCGAAGACCCGCCGCCGAAGCGCCGCAGCGTCGGGTATCCAATCCGCATCAACCAGACGGAAGCGTCCGGGCGCCGCTCTCGCAGGCCCCCGGTTGCAGAACGAGCGGTTTCGGCAACGGCGTAGTCCCCACTGTCCACGTCAATGGCAATGACCTCTCCGAAGTGGGCCGCTTCAACCTTTGGCCGGATGTCCCTTTCGTACATCTCGTCGCCGAGACGTCCGGTCTCCTCGGCGGTACGTCTGGCTGGCATAGTCACCTCTGCTCCGCGCGCTCACAGGCATTCTGTCACGATTGATATTCTACACTGCAGAGCGATTCCGGAGCAGCAAAGAGAGCGCCTTCAACCCGTCCGGGGAGCATCCTGACCCCGAACAGGAAACGATGGCGTATCCCCCGGCAGCAGCGGCCGGTCCACCGTTCTGCGCTCACCAAGTCCGGTCCCGTCGGGCAACTCTGAGTGCGCCTGCCCAGGAGAACCACGCCCGCCGCCATGAGATAAACCTTTACTGACACAATGGCGTTCCGAATCAGGTGGTATGGGATGCAGGATAGGGCGAACACCGGGGTTGGGAGGTGTGGAGTGATGGGGTTGCTATTTGACTTGGAAACCCGGTTGGAGCAGGAATTGCCCCTCCGTTTGCAGGGGACTTTGCAGGAGTCATCGGACGTCTACCGGCCTCGGTGCCGCGAGTGTGGACTGATGATGCAACGTCATCACCGCTACTCCCGGTCCACCACCACCCGTTACGGTGTGCTGGAGTTCCAGATCCCTGTGTTCCGTTGCGGCGGCTGCCACAACATGACCAGCGGTGCGGAACCGCTGGGCGACGAGGAACGCAACCGGCGATATTCAAAAAAACCAGCGGGTTCGCGGTAAGGCTGGCTGCATTTGGACTGAGCTACACCCAGGCCGGACAAATGGTGGGAAGCGTTAAGGGCACTCTGTGCCGCTGGGTCAGACGGGAGGAGTTAAGGCAACCGGTGCTCTCGGGGCAGGTCAGGGAACTGGATGGAATGTGGATCCGGACCCTCTCGGGGCCGAGGGAGATGCGAGTGATCCGAGATGAGCGTGGCACAGCCTTGGGCTGAGGTGACAGACCGGGCTTGGAGGCAAGGGGATCAGACTCCGGTCCACTTGGTAAGCGACGATGAGCGGGCCATAGCCTCAGGGATTGAGCTGGTCTACAGCAGGGAGGCGCCCCATCAACTATGCCAATTTCACCTGCTGCAGGAATACCTACGCAGGGAAAATGGGAACCGTCTGGTCACCCCACGACCTGCTGGCACTGCTTCAACTCAGGGGATTCATATTCAAACCACCTAATTCGGAACGCTACGCTATGCTATGATACCTCTTGCATCTCACAGAGCCCCATGTATACAATTAAATGTATAGGGCCTTGTGGTTAAAAAAATCACCGTGCCCAATCTGGCAAAAAGGAGATAAAAAAAGCCACGGTAACCGGACCGTCCACAGCGACTCTGGACCCTCCCGGACCCACCTCATACCACCACCTTACAGAGAACCACATGACCCCCGAGCACAGAGATATCCCCACCACAGACCTCCCCTCTCACCCTCAACAGATCCACAGCATCCAGAACCACCTCGAAGCACTCCGCCACGTCGACTGCACCCACACCCTCGACCGTCTCAGCCACCCCCAGTCAACTGGCCAACCACTCTCTCTTCGAGCCCAGATGGTGCTGCTGCATTTGTTCAGCCGCTCTCCGCTGACCAATGTCCCCCAAAAGATGGACGCACTCGAAGAATGGCTGAAGGAAGACAGGAATGGCCTGGGCACCCTGTGCGGATTCGACGGACCAGTGGGTTGAAGAATCACCGCGTCCAATCTGACAAAAAGGAGAGAAGCAAAAATACGGCCACAGCAAAAGGACCATCCACAACGATTCCGGCCCCCCCAGGACCCACCTCAACCATCCTCTTACCACCACATCACGGAGAACCACATGACCCCCGAATACAGAGATATCCCCACCATGGACCTCCCCTGCCATCCCAAACCGATCTACAGCATCCAGACCTACCTCGAAGCACTTCGCCAGGTCGACTGCGCCCAAATCCTCGACCATCTCAGCCAGCCCCAGTCAACCGGCCTCCCACTCGCTCCCCGGGCCCCGATGGTGCCGCTGTACCTGCTCAGCCGCTCTCCCCTGACCAATGTACCCCAACAGATGGACGCACTCGAAGAATGGCTGAAGGAAGACAGGAACGGCTTGGCTACCCTGTCCGGATTCGACCACATATCCGGCAACCGCGCCCTCCGCGGTGTGTTCAGGGAGTTGGACGAGCTTGAAAACGAGGTCGCCATTGTCCAACTCCAAGTGAAGCGCCTGTTGAAGGGACAGAGAGCGAAGACCACCTGCAAGACTCGCGGTAAGCCCAAGGCAATCAGGTCGGGCCGATCCCGCACTTCTGCCAAGTACCCGAAGGGTTGCACCAGCAAGAAGGGCCGCAAAAGGAACCGCCACTGGACGAAGGCCGAGGATTACCGTAGCTGCCGGCCAACGGGCGCACTGGGCATCATGCAATTCTTGGACATGTTCCCTGACGATGAGGCTGCCGAGAAATTCATCGTCGATGCCAGGTGGCCAGATGGGCCTTGCGGTTAAAAAAATCACCGTGCCAAATCTGACAAAAAGGAGAGAAGCAAAAACCGGCCAAGGCAACAGTACCATCCACAACGATTCCGGCCCCCCCAGGACCCACCTCAAACCATCCTCTTACCACCACATCACGGAGAACCACATGACCCCCGAATACACAAATATCCCCACCATAGACCACCCCTGCCATCCCAAACCGATCTACAGCATCCAGACCTACCTCGAAGCACTTCGCCACGTCGACTGCACCCACATCCTCGACCGTCTCAGCCACCCCCAGTCAACTGGCCGCCCACTCGCTCCTCGGGCCCCGATGGTGCAGCTGTACCTGCTCAGCCGCTCTCCCCTGACCAATGTCCCCCAAAAGATGGACGCACTCGAAGAATGGTTGAAGGAAGACAGGAATGGCCTGGCCACCCTGTGCGGATTCGACCGCATATCCGGCAACCGCACCCTCCGCGGGGTGTTCAGGGAGTTGGACGAGCTTGAAAACGAGGTCAGCATTGTCCAACTCCAAGTGAAGAGCCTGTTGAAGGGACAGAGAGCGAAGACCACGCGTAAAGCTCGCGGTAAGCCCACGGCAATCAGGTCGGGCCGCTTCGGCACTTCTGCCAAGAAGGGCCGCAAAAGGAACCGCCACTGGACGAAGGCCGAGGACTACCGGAAATTCCAGCTAAAAGGCGCACTGGGCATCATGCAATTCGCGGACATGTTCCCTCACGAAAAGGCCGCCGAGGAGTTCATCATCGATTCCAGGTGGCCGGATGGCGCCGTCGAGTGTCCGGAGCCAGACTGCGGGTCCCGCGATGTCACGGAACCACCGGGGTGCAAGAGGTACAAAAGGCGGACCTGGTCCTGCCGAGCCTGCGGGCGGCGCTTCAATGCGTTGACCTGCACCACGCTGCAGGGAATCCACGGTTCCTGGCGCACCATCTTGCTGGCGGTATATCTCACCCTGCAATTCGACCACCACACAGGTCTAACGCTGGCCTGCGCCTTGAAAACGGATGAGCGCACCCACGCGCACCACACGGCACTGGAACTCAAACACCGGATCTACCAGGCCATGGAGGAGGAACTGCCGCCCTTCTCCGGGACCTGTCAAGCAGACGACACTCTCATTGGCAACGTCAACGCTACGCCGATCCTGGTGATCGCCTGCAAGGAGAATGAGAGTGGTGCAGTCAAAGCCAAGGTGATAATCGGGGAGATGGAGCTTGCGAAGTCCATCCCATTCTTCGAATACGCAACCACCGACAAGGCCATGTTGCTCACGGACGAGACCGACAAGTACCCGTTTGGCCTGAGGGTACGGTTGACCGTCAATCATTCGGAGCATGAATACGTGCGCCGGGACGACGTCTACCATGTCCTGGTTACGACAAACGCGGTCGAGAGCTTCTGGGCCACCCTCAAAGCACTTCTCCGCGCCCACCACGCGGTTACCCTGCGCCATCTTTACCTCTATGTTGCGGCGGCCGCTTGGCACATCAGCCATCTTGGTGAGTCGACTGTCGACCAGATGCGTGCCCTGATACACAATTCACACAGCGCGTTGGTGAGGCCCGCGAGTGAGAAGCCCGAGGACATGCCTGACCTTCAGCTGAAGCTCCAGAAACCCAAGCGCGATAGGAAGGCCGTATCAGGGCGGGAGCACCACCCGAAGGAGCGGCCCCCGAAGAATGGCCGCCAACTGAAATTCAACCTGCCCCGGGCCGAAGCTCCTTGCACGCCGGGGCGGCGTTCGGCACGCAGGCGGCGGAGGCAGTAGCGCCTGCCACTGCACATCCAGGCACAACTTTATCCCGGGATCCGAGCCGCCATCTGTCTCTCGACAGATGGCGGCTTTTTCCATCCAACCAAATCCGTCCCGGTGGTACCAGCCTGATCATCATCCTATCCAGGCGCTCGATATTTGCTGTCTGCCGACGCTGACGCACAGAGGGGGACCCGAACCGCTGGCGTGCCAGTGCCTTCCGATCCACATCGGGCCAGCGGGAAGCTCTGTTCCAAATGGAGCGGAACCGCTGATGCGGCTCGCCACTGGACGTCAACACCAGCAGGCGGCGCGCCCTGGTGAAGGCCACATAGTGAAGCCTGGCCCGGTCAAAATCCCCCATGCGGCCGGCCGGTTCGCCGGAGCGGCTTTCGATGTAATCCGCCAGGTCGCGGCCCACCCGGTCGGTTTCCATGTCGGGCTCAGTCAGCGATCCGGCGATCACCACGTCCCACTCCATTCCTTTGGCCTGATGGATGGTGGTGATCACCACCTCGTCTTTGGCGATTGACGGACCGTGCCCCGCGGGCTCACAGCGGGCCGGAATACCGGCCGACTCGAACGCATCAAGGTACGGGACGCTCACGCCGTCCCTGACGCTGTGCAGCAGCAGGGCGGTGCCGCTGTATCCATCAATGACGCCGTTCCTCCTCAGGAACCGGAGCAGTTCCGCCAGTTGCCGTGCCTCGTCCGTGGAATCCGCAGCCCGCACGGATATGACCGCAGGGTAATCGGCATGGGCCTCTGGGGCGTGGGCCCTGATGCTCTTCGCATAGCGAAAGGCCTGGCCGTCAACCTTCCACTGGGCTGCGGTTTCAATCCACCGGCCGGTGGCAGCGGTGATGCCGCCGTGGGAGCGGTAATTGGTGGTGAGCTTGAGCACCCGGCAGCCGGGGAACCTGTCGGGGAACTCCAACAGGTTCGCCACGCGACCCCCTCTGAAGCGGTAGATCGATTGGTCATCATCACCCACAACAACGATGTTTCCGTTGGCGCCGGCCAGCCGGCTCAGGACGCTCAGCTGGACCCGGGACGTGTCCTGGCCCTCGTCCACCATCAGATGGCGAATGGCGCCACTCTGTTCAGCGGCTATGGCGTCGTCCCGCAGCACCTGCTCGGCCCAGACCTGGAGATGCGCGAAGTCCACCAGGTTGCGCTTCCGGAGAAGATTCCGGTAGCGCCGGAGGCAGCGGCCCAGAGCGGCGCCGAACGGCTGCTTGGAGCCCTCGAGGACTTCTGTGGCGATCATTTCGTCGCAGACGCGGTCGAAATACCGGGCCGCCTCGATCACCGTGCGTACCCCATCCCGCCAACCTCGACCGGCGAGTGCGGCCCGGTCGGGGCCGAAGACCTGGCCGTACTCCTGGTGCAGCAGCAGCAGTTGCTCCTCCTCGTTCAGAAGCCCATAGCCTGGACTCAACCCCGCCGCTCCGGCATGGAGCGCCAGCACCCGGTGGCAGAGCCCGTGTATCGTGGTAACGCACGCACGGGAGAATTGCCCCGGGGTGCGGCAGGCCTGTGCGGACGCAGCAAACCCGCACCTAAGCTGATGGGCGGCGTCCCGGCCAAAGGTGCAGAGCACCAACTCCTCGGGTGCAGCCCGGCCGCTCAGCAGGAGGTTTACGGCCCTGAGCAGAACGCAAAGGGTCTTGCCCGAGCCGGGGCCGGCTATGACCAGCAGCGGGCCGTCCGCGTGGGCGATCACCTCGCGTTGCCGGGAATCCAGATCGGGGTGCAGGCGGAGGATGGCGGGTGTGATTTCCATGGTTCTCTCTTGGACCGTGGTTGCCATGAGCCGATACTGTGGCTCATGGCCTTGGGAGGTGTTGTGGGATCATGTGGGTGCAACGGCTACCGGCACTGCGATGGCGCCTGGCCCCACGGACCGGCAGCTGCATTGGTGGCTATTTGCCTGGCGAGTAGGGATCCTCTTCCGGCTCCGGGTGCAGTGGGCATCGCTGGATAATCAGCGTGCCCACTTTCTGGATGTTGAATACGGCAGAGCCTGCCCCGACCTGCTCCTCCTGCGGCAGATTCCCATCCAGGACCTCAGCACTCCTGCCTGCCGGACGGCCGGTGGCTCCCGGTATCCCGGGTTGCCGGTACTGCAACCGGTTCACCTCCCGCCACTCATTCTCCCCGTGACGGGGCTTCAGCTGGCGGCGGAATTTCACCTGCTTTACCACGTGCTCCAGGTCCTGTCGGAGATTGTCCAGCCCCCAGACGATGTACACCTGTTCGTGCTGAAGCGCGGCATGTCGGTCATGAGCAGCACTCCGCCTACAAAACCGTAGAATCCGGTGGCCTCCTCGATGGCATTGTGCATCTCCGTGCAGCCTTCCGCCGTCTCTGCCAGGGGGGACTTGACCGGCTGCCGGCCTCCGTCCGGGGTGTGCAGGGACCACTGTCCGTCGTCGTCAAGGCTGTACTGTGTAAATCGCCACGAACTATGTACCAGTAAAGGACGAAATCGCCGAGGACTATAGACCAGATTTTCATGGTCTTTGACCACCCTGGGGCGCCACAAAGGCGACCATTGCCGCACTCCGGTATCGAGGTGCAGCGATGGCGTACAAGGAGGTGCTCCGAGTGGAAATACAAGAGGTAATACGCCGCTGGCAGGCGGGAGGCAGTCAGCGACAGATAGGGGTAGGGACGGGGCTGTCGCGGGTGACGGTGCGCAAGTACCTGGCGGCGGCGATGGCGGCGGGACTGGAGCAGGATGGTCCGGCTCCCGACGAGGTCCAGTTGAGCCGGTTGGCGGGCATCAGCCGGGCTGGACCGAGGAAGGTGGAGACTCCGGTGGAAGATGGCCTGGTCCCCTGGGGGGACCAGATCTACCGGTGGCTCACCGGGGACCGGCTGCAGGTGACCCGCATCCAGGAGTTGCTGGCGGCCCAGGGCTGTGCGGTTTCCTACACGTCGCTGCGACGCTTCATCCGGAAACGCAACTGGAGCAGACGCAGCAGGACCACGGTGCGCATGGAGGACACTCCGCCGGGCGAGGTGGCGGAGGTGGACTTCGGCCGCATGGGGCTGGTCCATGACCCCGATACCGGCCGCCGCCGCGTGGTGTGGGCGCTGATCGTGGTGCTGGACTACTCCAGGCACTGCTTCGTCTGGCCCACCTTCGGGCAGACGTTGGAGGACGTGATCGCCGGGCTGGAATCTGCCTGGGCCTTCTTCGGCGGCATCCCCAAATACTTGGTCATCGACAATTGCCCTCCCGCAGTGGCGGTGGCCGAGCCCTTGCATCCCACCTTCACCAGGGGCTTCCTGGAATACTCTCAGCACCGGGGCTTCATCGCCGATGCTGCTCGGGCCCGTCATCCCAAGGACAAGCCCAAGGTGGAGCGGGGCGTGCCCTACGTCAGGGAGCGTTTCTTCAAGGGTGGCGAGTTCCGGGACCTGGCCGACGTCAGGGAGCAGGCCTGGCGCTGGTGCCGTGACGTGGCCGGGCTGCGCATCCACGGCACCACTCGCCGCAAGCCCCTGGTGGTCTTCCGGGACGAGGAGCGTCAGGCCCTGCTTCCCTGGGACGGCGAGCCCTACGAGATCGCCGACTGGCGCAATGCCAAGGTGCATCAGGACCATCACATCCAGTGCCGCTTGGCCCTGTATTCGGTGCCGTCCAGCCTGTGTCCTCCCGGCCGGAAGGTGGAAGTCAAGGTGGACAGCAAGCTGGTGCGCATCTATTACCAAGGGCAGTTGATCAAGACTCACCTTCGTCAGCCCAGGGGCGGCCGTGCCACTGATCCCAATGATTACCCGGCCGAGCTCTCGGCGTACACCACCAGAGCGCCGGACGGCATCAGGAGCAAAGCTGCCGAGCTGGGGCCGGCGGTGGGCGAATTTGCCCACCGGCTCTTCGACGGCCCGTTGCCGTGGGCCAAGGTCAGGCAGGGGCACAAGCTGCTGCGCCTCGGCCAGCGCTACACCGCCCAGCGCTTGGACGCCGCTTGCCGCCGGGCCCTGGACGTCGACCTCATCGACGTGCGCCGCGTCGAGCGCATCCTGATGCAGGCCCTCGAAGAGGAGACCACGCCTGAATTGCCAACGCCGTTGCCCGAGGGCCGCTTCGCCCGTCCCGGCAGCGTCTTCTCTCACAGCAACCAATACCGCCGCACGGCATGAGGAGACTGACATGACCATGACCACCGATCTCACGCCGCTGCTCAAGCGGCTACAGCTGGGACCCATGGCCGCCACCCTGCCCGAGCGCATCGCCCTGGCTCGCAGGGAGCAACTGGACTACGCTTCCTTCCTGGAGATCATCCTGGCAGATGAGGTGAACCGCCGCGCCCACCGGCGCACCGAGATGCGTCTGCAGCAGGCCGGATTCCAGGAGATCTGCCGTCTGGAGGACTTCGACTGGTCGGCGTCGATAACCCTGGACCGCCGACTGCTGGACGCCGCCTTCTCCCTGGAATTCCTGGCCAGGCGCGAGCACGTCCTGCTGGTGGGTCCCGCCGGCGTCGGCAAGAGCTTCCTGGCCCAGGCCCTGGGCTACGCCGCCGTCCGTGCCGGCCACACCGTCCGCTTCAGCCACGCCGACGACTACTTCAGGGTCATGAACCAGGCCAGAGTCGACAACTCCCTGGAGCGCACCTTCCGAACCTTCCTGTCGCCGGACCTGCTGATCCTCGACGACCTGGGCCTGCACCGGTTCACCGCCCAGCAGTCGGCTGATCTCTACGAGCTTATCCTCAACCGGCACCGGGCTTCCAGCTTCGTGATCACCAGCAACCGGGCCGTCGACGAGTGGCTAGGCCTCTTCGAAGACCCCATTCTCGGCAACAGCGCTCTGGACCGCCTAGCCAATGCCAGCTACCAGATCGTCATCGAGGGCAGCAGCTACCGGGAACGACTCTCACCGCACAGAGCGCTGCTGGAAGCCAAGGGAGGTGCTTGACCAGCCAAACAGGACCTGCTATTACTCGAAATCGCCATGCGCCCGGGGTGGGTCAATGTCCCTGGCGATCGCTGGTCCAATGATCGCGGCGAATGACACGGCCGTGCTGGACAAAGGCCTCCACTGGGTTCTCCCCATCGTAGGCGTACATAGGCGCGTATTCCACCAGCAGGGGCATGGACACCTCGTTGGGTTCCACTCCAGCCTTATAGGCTATCTCCAAGCGCAGTCCCTGAAGCACTTGGGCGACAATCAGGGTTGCCCATATTTGTTGCTGAATCACCACCTTTTTGGCCGACCAGATCAAGTGCAACTTCAGATACCGTTTCAGCATCTTGAAGGCCAACTCTATGTCCCAGCGCTGAGCATAGACCTTGGCCATGTCCGGCATGGGCCATGTCCGGCATGGGGAAGGTACGGGGATTGTGGACATTGGTGATGTAGCGATGCTGGATGTTCCCCTGACGGAAAGTCACCAAGCGTACCGCGTACCTGGCCCGGTCCGCTCTATGGGATCCCAACCAGATGATGCCGTCAAAGGTATCACCCCGGTGGTAGTAGGTGTGAATCACCTGATAGCTGGTCTTCTGGCGCAACCGGCTCAGCCAATAGTAGTGCTGCCCGGTAAGCCAGTCGAACCAAGCAAAGCCGAAGTACCCCAGGCCGGCCACCACTAGGGATCCTGGCGGCAACTCCGCCACCAACTCCCGGGCCAGCACCTTCTCGTTCTGTTGGGCCTTGGGTTGAAAGAGCACCTTGCGCCACTGCTGGCTACGCAGGTCAAAGAGTCCACTCAACTTGCCGGGAATCAGGCCCGGATCTCCCGGCGGCAGGACCCGCAGGCCAGCCAGCTTGCGGGCTATCTGGTCCAGGGTGCTCTCATCTATGCAGACTACCTCAGTGGCAAAGGGAGCATGGTCCGGCGCCCTCCAGCGAGCCAGCCGTTGGACCAAGATTCGGCTTATTTCCCCGAAGATGCTCTCCAGAGCTTGGGTTCCACCCCTTTGCAGCCGGTTGTACACTGCCTGGCCGGTCACTGGAAAACGAGGGTAAAACCACAACTGCTTCCGGCTTAACAGGCGCCACAGGGCCAATTGACTGGGAAATCCTCGCAGCACACATACCAAAAGCCCAGCCCACAAGGCCATAGCGGGCAACACCCGGGGCCGGCCGGCCCCACGTTCCCGGTGGTCCGGTTCCATCCCCTCCAGGCATTGCTGCAGAAACTCTTCCACATTGCCCAGGCTTGCTTCCAACTCCATCCCTCTCCTCCCATCTGTCACAGCCTGTCCTATTCCTTAGACCCTATTAACTTTTTCTTCCCCTCCTTGTCAATCAATTTGTTGGAACAGATGGGGTCGGCGGCGGCCACCCAGCGGTGCCGGCTGGGGATGCTGGAGGACGGGCTGAAGGAGTTGGAGCGGTCGCTGCGGGACGGGCTGTCAGAACTGCGCCAGGACGAGGACACGGCCCGCGAGGAACAGACCGGGGCGGTGGCGGCGTTGGAGTCGGCCGTGCACGGGACTGAGGGGGCAGGAGGCGAAACACCGGCGTCAAGCGTGGCGCAGTCGCAATCGGCTCAACCGGGCGTCGGGTCAAAGACGGTGGTGGAGCGGCCCTGCCGGAGGTACCTCGACCTGGTTACGGCGGGGGCGGAACCCGGCGAGGAGCTGGTGTACGGCGACGAGGCCACTGCGGTGATTGTCCGGTGGAGGGAGGCCCGGGATGCGGCTGGAAAGACCAGTGAGGGCATGGACCGGCTCAATGCCCGGCAGCGGCGTCTGGAGCTGGAGACCGCGTTGGTCGAAGAGCACAAGCTGACCCTGCCCCGGCCACGTATCCCTGGGACTGGGGCGACCGCAGGCAGGAGGCGCGGCGCCGGAACGAGATGCTGGACGAGGTGATCGTGGACCGCAAGATGCCCCGGCTACGGCGCTTTCTCACCCTGGGCATTTGGCGGAAGTAGGCCCGCAGTGAGACCGGCGGAACGGCCATTCCGTTCCTGATACTTAGTTGCGAGCACTTTGTCGGACAAGGCTCAATAGGGCGGGTTTGGGGGTTCCCAGGACGGGAAAGCTCGTGAATAATTGAATGCGTTGTCTGGCTTTTTCCAGTGTTTCCAGCCCAGAAAACTGGAGGGTACATCCCCGACCCGGACCGTTGACTCGGGATCGAGCCCTGCTCCTCCGGCGACCGGTTCGATGCGGTGCATCACACCACGCTGGCACAGGTCGTCAGCATCGCAAACATCGTCCAGGAGGTGAAAGTCAGAACCCACACCGTAATCAGGCGCCCAAACCCGTATTTCCAACTTCCCGACCGCACGCTACGCTCACCTCTCACCCCGCGGCCGGAACTGGCATCTCCGTCCGGTTGCTTCCCCACGTCTCGGCGCCGTTGCTCAACAGCAGCGCTACCGCGATTGTCGAGTCGTGCTCCGATAACACGGCATCATCCGGCCGGACGCTCTCCCTGGCAACGCAGCCGTCGTTGAGACGACCCAGCCGGGCTGAGTTCGTCCCCATCACATCAGCATGGCTCCTGCGCAGCGTTAGCAGCCTGGTGCGGCGTCACGCCGAAAAGCGCCGCATCCCGGCCCCGCTGCGCCTCTCCTTCGCTGGCTGACACCGTGCCTGACCATCGCACGGAACTGCCACGCGCTCATTCGTGGCTCCCCTGCTGCCCATGCCCATCTGCGGCACCGGCACGGGCGGGACCGCGCTTTTCTTTCCCTCCCCCATTGCCTGTTTCATCGCGGCGGGCTGCTGCCCGTCCGGGAGCGGCCTGTGTCCATTCCCTTCCCCACCATTCAGCGGTCTCTCGGGCACTTCAGCCTGAGCGCCTTACGTCTGGTGCGGGATGGCGTGAGTCGGTGCCGGTTGCGCAGTCAAGGGCCATGACCGCCGCGGGGTTGTTGGCCGACACCGGCGTGGGATGTTTCGGAGGGACAACAGCGCCGTCTCCACGGTGATGTAGCTGGTGGTGTGAAAAGGGTCCAGGCGACAGGCAGGCAGCAGCGCCGGTCATCAACGTCGTTATCGACGGCGGCAACCGGGTCGGCAACAGGCAGGCAGCAGCGCCGGTCATCAACGTCGTTATCGACGGCGGCAACCGGGTCGGCAACAGGTAGAACGACGGCGACAACCATAACCACATCGAGGAGGTGATCAACAACGACAACGAACACCTTGGGTTCCCGGTCAGCACGGGCCGGTTGGAGCAACCGGTGAACCGGCAATAGCAACCCGGGGCCCGCCGCCGTATCGAACGGCGCGGCGGCTACCGGGGCGGCTCCCTGGGCTGCCCCTGACCTGACAATCGAATAGGCACCCACGAGCGGGGTCGTCTCTCCCAACGGCGGGGAGGCGGCCCCGTTCTTCGTCTTGCGCCACCGGCGCGCACCCAAGCGGCGGAATGGACCGCACCTGAAGACCTGCATCTTGAACCGTAGAGCGGGGTCGGTCCATTCGGGCCGGCCTCGCTTTCCGCCTTTCGGAGGAAGCGATATGACCACCACTGCTACCAGCAACAGCTACCAGAAGGAAACCATCCACAACCTGGCGGACGGCCGGAACGGGCAGGGCGGCGCCAAGGCCCCACAGGACACGGAGACACGGGCACAGACGGCGCAGCGGGGCAAGGCCGAGAGCGAACTGCGGGCCGCCGCCAGGCGCAAGGGCCTCACCCTCAAGGAACTGGCCCACCTGATGGGCGTCAGCTACAACTACCTGTCCCAGGTCAGCAGCGGCCGCCGGCCCTGGACCCCCATGATGCGGGAGAGGGCAATGGCGGTGCTGGGCGAGGTCCCTGGGCAGGGCATCGTCTACCGCCAGGGTGGCGTGGTCGAGGGGAGGAGCGAGAGCACCTACGTCCGGGAGCGTGCCAGGGAGCGGGGCCTGACCCTGCGGCAGGTGGCCGACCGGACGGGACTGAGCTATGGCTACGTCGTCCAGGTGTCGCGGGGCCAGCGCCACCTGAGTCCCGCCGCCCAGGCTCGGATGGAGCCTGTCCTGGACGCTCCGGTCAAAGTCGAGGCCGCCCAGCTTCCCACCGTGGACCCGCAAGCCCTGTGGGAGCGAATGGATGCTCACGGCTGGAGCCAGAATGAGGTGGCCCGGCGGGCGGGCATCAGTGTCTCCTATCTCTCCCAGATCATGAACGGCCAGCGCACCCCGTCCGGGGACGTGCTGCGGCGGCTGCACGAGGTGCTGTATGCGCCGTCGGCGGCGGAACTGGTTGCTCCCGTGGAACTCAAGGTCATGGGCTGGAAGAAGGACGGGCGCAACGGCGTGGTGATCAGGGGCGCCGGCGGGCCGGGCGGCGGCACGATTCGGACCGGCGGCCGGGTGCCCTGGGGCGCCGAGGTCGAGTTCGCCTACACCACCGGCTACGATAGCCGTGGGCGGGTCTCCGTGAACCACCTGGTGCACCAACGGGGTTGCTCCGCCCTGTTGAAACAGGGTGAGCCGGACGGCGTTTAGCGCGGACACCCCCGTGTCAACAACCTGTCTCCTACCGGTTCTGGGACAGAGGCAACGACCAGCAGAAGGGGCAAACCATAGGACACCCTTCGGAGCCGGCGGGCGCGGGACTCCAAGTCGCATTAATGTAGGGTGGGCCGCTGAATTAGCAGTCCGCCCCGGACTGCCCGCAGGCGTTGTCTATTTGTTTGCCCGAAAATCGCCGGGTAGTTTAGAATAACGCGTGGAACAGCACTTTTGAAGGAGAACGAGAGAAGTGACCATGCCAACCCGCCGCCCTCGTGAAGAGGTGGTTCGCTTGGGCAAGGAACTCTACCAGCGGGACATCCTGCCTCGGGTCGAAGCCGACCATTTCGGAGAGTACGCTGCCATAGACGTTGAGACCGGGGATTGGGCAGTCGCCGACACCGAGAGGGAAGCGTTGCAGCAGTTGAGGGCGCTGCGCCCCGGAGCCATTGACGTCCTGATGGAGCGGGTCGGACACCGGGCGCTGCGCAGCTTTGGCGCCGGGTCTCTGCGAAAGACAGGATGATCCAAGGACTGGTCAACGCCGCCTACGAGGCGATCGTGGTCCTTTCCCTGCAAGGCCCTGCTGGGCAGGTCCGGGACATCGAGGCCGTGGTGGACACCGGCTATAGCGGCTTCCTGACCTTGCCTACTGTTGTGGTGGCGGAGTTGGAGTTGCCTTTTGCCTACGTTGGACAGGCATTTCTGGCCAACGACGATGAAGTGAGTTTCGACGTTCACGACGTTACGGTTCTGTGGGACGGCCAACCGAAACCTATCAAGGCTGACGCGACGGGTAGCACTCCCTTGGTGGGTATGCTGTTGCTCGACAACCATGACCTGAACATGGAAGTCGTGGACGGCGGGCGAGTCGTCATACAGGCCAGAGAGTAGCCGAAACCCTCTTCCGTTCCATTCCCACGAGGCCCTATGCAGCACTTTTCACGTTTAAAGGGCCGGGCAGCCCGCTGAGCCGGAACGATGAAACTGCGGTGTAATCAATCATATTGCGCTGTATGCCAAGGCGGGACTGATTCAATGGAGATCCCGGAAAATCATCTCAAGATCTGGGCCCAGCCGGGCACGGTCCAGGGGGCGAAGAATACCCACACCGCCATTCGTAACGCCCTGGCAGGGCACCAGTGGCCGGACGATGTTCGCTACAGGACGTACTTGCAGGGCTCTTACCGGAACAACACTCACCTTCGGCGTCAGAGCGACGTCGATGTCGTCGTGGAACTGACCTCAATCCCCATTCGGGACGGTTCCTGCCTATCCGATGCTCAAAGGAGATTGTTGCAAAAGAGTTTCCCTGAGCCCGAGTACGGATGGCGACGGTTCCGTAGGGACGTGCACAGAGCAATTACGGACAGCTTTGGAGCGTCAAGGGTAAAGGAAGGAAAGAAGACCCTCAAACTTGTCATGGAGTCCACCAACATCCCGGTAGACGTGGTGGTGGCCATCCGTTACCTGACATACACGGAGTACGCGGGCCAGCGCAGCTACAAGCGCGCCGAAGGCTTGGGGCTGTACCTGCCGGCGGAGGAAAGGTGGATCGTCAACTACCCTCACCTGCACCGACGCAACGGCGTCGTGAAGGAGAAGGCCACGAACTGGTGGTTCCGCCGCACCATAAGGATGTTCAAGAACGCCCGCGCACAACTCATTAGAGACGGCCGACTGGGACCGGACATGGCGCGGTCATTTCACATTGAGTTCTTGCTGTTCAACGTCCCGAACCGGTTTCTGGCAGGCTCGTACCAGTCGGCCTACTCGTCTGCCCTTTATTGGCTACGCGACAATGACCTGACCCGGTTCGCCAGCCAGGACAAGCAGTTTCTCGTGTTTGACCGTGGACCGGACTCGTGGAATGAAAGTGACGCCAGAACTCTGATTGATTCGCTGGTCAAGCAGTATGCGGACTGGTAGCAGTCACGATGCACGATTACGCAATAGATTCGCGGGAGCGAGTCTTGGTGGTGAGAATCCTCTTCATGGCCAGTGCCCTGGTGTCCGGGATTGCAGCCGCGCTCGTACCCTCAGACCTCCTCCCCATGCGGTGGTTGCTGCCAATCCCCTCCATCGCCCTGTTCTTCGGAGTTTCGTATTGGGCCTTCGATAACTGGCTCTGGCGTTTCCGGTTCCTGAGAGTCTTGAGGCTGATTAGCGTACCGGACTTGCGGGGCACTTGGACAGGAACAATTGCTAGTTCCTATACGGGATTTGAGAAGACCCAGCCGGTGACAGTTACGATTGAGCAGACCTGGACAAAGATAGTAGTGCGTTTGAACTCCGCCGGGTCGCGCTCCTGGAGCATAACCGCCTCCGTCCTCACCAACTCGCCGGAGGGTTTGGTTCTGACCTACCTTTTCGACAATCAGCCTGAAGCTGAATCCGCCCAGACGATGGAGCGATTTCGCGGCACGACGGTGATGGTGAACACCGAACCCGGCTTGCTCGAAGGCTACTATTACACCGGTCGTGGGAGAGAAACCCACGGGTCGGTCAATCTGTGTCGGCAACCCCGCGATTGATAGCCTAACGCTGTCCACAGCTTCCGCCACCTGTCCCGGTTCCCCCGCATCGGTGAAGGGCAACCAGAATCAGGCTGTCTCAGCCGGTGTTTTCCGGGCTATCGGAGGCATGACAGCCTTGCTTTCCGTCCGGTATGTTCCTAGAATGATTCTGGCGATCTGCGCCTTTCGATGGGTTGGGCCCAGCCCTTTACCGCATTATGTGGCGGGGTCGGAACTGAGCGGATGGGGCGAAGAGAATTCAATCTCCGCTCTTCGCATGTCTTCGAGGGTCAACCTGTAACCCTCAGGGGTTCTGATGAACAAAGCTGAACGCATACCGATTGACAACATCATTCTGGACGATGCGAATCCAAGAATCAAGCACTACTTGGAAATGTACACCGTCCTGAATGAAGAGCACATGCTCTTGGCCCTCGGCGCCGGCTCCGAGGATGAGGGCGGCAGCACCGCGATGGGGTCCTACGAACGATTGAAGCATTCCATCAGGGCCTCGGGCGGAATCATTCAGTCAATCATTGTGAAATCCTTCGGCGACGCTCGCTATCTCTGTATCGAGGGGAACACCAGGGTTGCCATTTACCGGCAACTCAGGAACGAGGATAGGGCGGCGGGAATGAGCGGTGAAAAGTGGGACTATATCCCCGCTTTGGTAAGCGACCAGATGGAAGAAGAGGAGGCCCACCAGATCCGTCTTCAGGTCCACCTCGTGGGAAACCGCCCGTGGGACGCTTACTCCAAGGCCAAGTACCTCCGCGAACTTGTGGATGATTACAAGATGCCAATGGGGGAGCTGGTCAGTTACTGCGGCGGGTCACGCACCGATGTCTTGCAGTCCATCAACGCCTACCTCGATATGGAAACCCATTACCGATCGGTGATTGACGGTATTGATGGGGATTTCGACCCTTCCCGGTTCAGCGCTTTCGTTGAGTTGCAAAAACCTGGAATCAAGCAGGCGATTTTCAAGTCCGGATTCAGCGAAAGGGACTTCAGCCGGTGGGTTGACGATAGAAAACTGTTTCCCCTGAACTCTGTCCGGCGGCTGCCTCAGATCTTGGACAACCCCGAAGCGAGGCGCGTTTTCTTGCGCGAAGGCGCACGGGCGGCTATTAACACGCTTGACGCTCCAGACTTGGACACGCGGCTGCGAGAAGCGAATATATCGCAGTTGGCCAGAGCCCTGCAGGAGAAAATCGGCCAACTTACTTTCGACGACGCCGAGAGAATCACAGGTAAACCGGATTCGGACGAACATCTGGAACTGAAGGACCTCTTGATGTCCATAGGGGAGCTTCTGGACATCGGGGTTGCCCCGGGCAGTTGACCCTGGAGCTGTTATGGCCGAAAGATCCCATCATCAAGGGCTGGTTTTAAGGGCCGCCAAATCGGTGCGGGCAGCGTTGTATGGGCAGGGCTGCGTCACGTGCTTTGTCGACGGGTCAACTGGCTCCGACGGGTATCCGCCGGACATAGACGGCTACCGACCAGATGTTTTCGCCACTGCTGAAGGGCTAGTGGTGGTTGGGGAAGCCAAGCCCCCCTGGGACGTGGAGTCGAGAAGGAGCGAACACCAACTGGGGGCCTTCCTGCATTACGTGGAGCAAGAGTATTGCCGGCACCTGGTGTTGGCGGTTCATTGGAGTAGCTCAGCGACGGCCAAGTCGGTCTTAAGGAGTATTGCCTTTGACTGGCCGTCCGTGAGAGGGCGAGTACACATTCTGGATGGCCGGTACATCCTGAGTCTTCCGGTAAGACATGGACCTGATGCTGCGTTCAACTGAAACTGTGCCCCTGGGCGCCCGACACCAGGCGCTGCCTTTCCAGGCTGAGGCCGTTCTGGTGACGCGGGATCTTCCCTATGCCGCTCTTTTTCACGAGCAGGGTCTGGGGAAGACGAAGATGGCGTTGGACTTGGCCCTTCATTGGCTTACGTCCGGGGTGGTGGACTCGGTGATGGTGGTCACGAAGAAAGCCCTGATCCCGAACTGGGAGCGGGAAACCAAGTACCACACCAACCTTCGCCCCGTCGTGCTTACCCAGGACCGGCGCTCTAACTTCTATGCCTTCAACCGTCCTGGCAGGCTCTACCTGGCTCACTATGAAGTAATGCACAGCGTTGCACGCGCTGGGACCGCTGCTTGCCAGGCGCGTAATCATGACTGGTACGCCGGTTGCCAACCGTCCATACGACATCTGGTCCCAAGTCTACTTTCTCGATTGTGGGGAGTCGCTGGGAAGTTCGTATGCGGAGTTCAAAGCAGAAACGGACCTCAAGAAGGAACTCGGGGAAGACCCCCATATGACTGCCGCCTTTGAGAATCGGCTTGACGGAATCTACCAAAGGATTCGCAGCTTCGCGATAAGGGAAACGAAGGCAAG
Organism: Dehalococcoidia bacterium; assembly: GCA_965232885.1. Lineage (GTDB taxonomy): Bacteria > Chloroflexota > Dehalococcoidia > Lucifugimonadales > UBA3495 > VXOI01. The sequence goes on from CBDDQX010000003.1 coordinate 251,684, forward strand.
TACGGAACTCGGTCTGCCCGGCAAAGTCATACGCAACACACCTGCAAAAATGGAGAGGAGCCAGTCGGCACTTTACGAGAAGTATCGGAGAGAGCTGGCCGCAGAGGTTCTTAGAGATGGGCTGAAGACCTGGGACGACGCCGAGGAAATTCTCAAGCGGCTCTTACGCCTGGTGCAGGTGGCCTCAAACCCGAACCTGGTTGACGCCGGTTACGCGGGGACCCCTGGGAAGTTCTGCGTACTGGACTCCATAGTAAGCGAAATGCCGACCAGTGGTCCCAAGGCGATAATCTGGACCGGCTTCACGGTGAACGTGAGCCGGATCGCGCAGCGTTATCCGGATTTGCGCCCCGCGCGGGTCCACGGGCAACTCTCCATCGCGGACCGGACTCGCGACTTGGACCGATTCATGGAAGACCCGGACTGCCGACTGCTAGTGGCTACTCCCGGTGCGGCCAAGGAAGGGCTGACGCTGACCGTGGCCAATCACGCTCTTTTCTTCGACCGCACCTTCAGCCTAGACGATTATCTACAAGCCCAGGACCGAATTCACCGCATATCTCAGACCGAGGACTGTCTGGTGGAAAACTTGGTGGCGGTGGATACCATAGACGAATGGGTAGGAGAACTGCTGTCGGCCAAGGAGCTGGCCGCTGCGTTGGTCCAGGGGGACATTACCCGGGACGAGTACCGGGAGCAAGCCAAATATGCGTTCAACCAGGTGCTTCAAGAGGTTCTGAACCCGCCGGAGGAATAGGACATGGCCAAGATGCTCAAGCTTCGAAAGAAAGAAGTCCCTTACGAGGAGATTCAGGTCTCCGTGGGGCAACTGGCGTTCTACCCCGAGAACCCTCGAATTTTCTCTCAATTCGCCGGGACTCGAGACCGGACGCAGGAGAACATCCAGGCGAAGCTGGAGGGCATGGACCACGTCAAGGAACTGCGTTCCCAGATCGACCGGGATGGCCAGGTCAATGAACCTTTGTTTTGCATATGTGTGTCGCCGGCGTCCGAACTGCATGGGCACTTCCAGTACCAGGTGCTGGAGGGTAATAGCCGGTTGGCCGCCCTGCGGATGAACAAGAAGGGCTCGTTGCCTCCGCCGCGCGTGGCGTGCAATATCCTCGATTTCTCCGCCTACAGCGACCAGGAAACCGAAAGCCTGATTTTCTCGTTGTTGGGCGGATTCCACATAACCGGCAAGACGGATTGGCGCAGCTACGAGAACGCGGCATACATATACCGGTACCGGCGGTTCAAGAATCAGGACGTGCCAATTGAAGACATTGCAAAAGAGGTTCCGTCTCTGTCGCCCGCCAAAGTGCGTCAAATGGTAAACGCCTTCCAAATGATGATCGACGCCGGGGACGACAACACGTCGCGGTGGAGCTACTACGAGGCGTATGCCTCCAGCGCCAAGCTCAAGAACCACCGGCAGAACATCCCGGGACTGGACGACCGGGTTGTTGAGCTCATCAAGGAGGATAAGTTTCCCCGAGCATTGGATATGCGGGACAAGCTCCCGGACATACTGCGCAACCAAAGGGCCCGGAGGTTATTTCTTGATGAGAGCGAACCGGAACCCTTCAAGGAGGCTCTCGCGGTGGCGGACATCAGCGGGGACACCGACGCTGCCTTCAAGCGGCTCCAACGGTTCCGCAATGACCTGGCTACCAGCCAAACGAGAGGCCAGATCGCCAAGTTGTTGCGGAACGACAGCTCAAAGAGCCGGACCGAATACGAGCTGAACCAGATCGTAAAGTTTGCCAACCAGCTTTTGAACCGGGCGGCGAAATGATCCCAAAGAACATACTGCTGATCGAGCCAGGGTATCCTAACAAATACCCGCCGTTGGGCTTGATGAAACTGGCAGCCTACCATGGCCCCCACAGTCGGGAGGATAACGTCACTTTCGTGAAGGGCGAAGCTCCCTGGGTAATGGATACTGCCTGGGACCGGGTATATGTAACTACCCTTTTCAGTTTTGAATGGAAGCGGACGTCCGACGCCATCGATTTCGCCATACGTGCTGCCCGTGGCCAGCAGGAGCGGGTTTTCGTTGGGGGAATCGCCGCCTCGTTGATGCACGATGAGTTTCTGCGGGAGCCGCGCTGGGCTGGGGTCCGTTTCATCAAGGGTTTGTTGGATGGGCCACCTTCCTTGGCGCTCCAGTTGTCCGCTGAGGAGTTTGAATTCGGAGCAGAGGACCTGGCCGGCAAGCCGATAGAGGAACTGGTCCCCGACTACTCGATCCTGAACCACGTGGGTTATACCTATCCGGTGAATGACGCTTACTTTGGGTACGCTTCCCGAGGATGTGTTCGGAAGTGTTCCTTCTGCGGTGTGCCCGCCTTGGAGGGCGCCCAGCGGGAAATGCCGCCGCTTTCCGATCTAGTTAACGGGATTAGGGAACGTCACGGCGAGAAGAAAGACCTGGTGCTCATGGACAACAACGTCACGGCGTCAGCTCGCTATCGGGAAGTCATTTCGGAAATCGTAGACCTGGGATTCGAGCGTGGTGCCACCCTACAACGAGAGGGCAAACCCACTGTCAGACGCAGGGTGGACTTCAACCAGGGAGTTGACGCTCGCATCCTGGCCAAGTCGCCCATGTATCTTAAGGAAATGGCCAAGATTTGCATCAGTCCTTTGAGAATCGCCTTCGACCACATGGGAGTCCGCAAGCCATATGAGAAGTCGGTTCACATGGCAGCGGACAACGACATTACGTCGCTGTCCAATTATATGCTCTACAACTTTATGGACACGCCGGAGGACCTTTATGAACGTATGCTCGTGAACATCCACCTGAATGAGGAGCGGGGAATTCGCATCTGGTCTTTCCCCATGCGGTATCAACCGGTCCAGCTCAAAGACCGGTCCCACGTCGGCAAGAACTGGAACCGGTACTACCTGCGCTCCTTCCAGATAATGCTCCAGGCAACACGGGGAGTCGTCAGCGGGAACCCAGGGTTTTTCCGGCGTGCCTATGGACACGACCAGGCGGAGTTCCTGCGTTTACTCAGTTTCCCCCATGCCTTCATTTTCCATCGGGACTACTTTGAATACGGAGAAGGCCGGGGTCAGAGGGATGAATACGAGGCGTTGAGACGGCGGTTGTCCGAGAGCCAGGAACGCGAGTTCATCCATCTACTTAATGGCCCGGAAGGCGCCGTCCGCCTGGATGAAAGATGGTACTTCAGGTCGGCCAATGACCTGACAATCGCCCCCCTCATTCGGGAAGTCGTTGGATACCACACTTTAGGGACCAAGTACGCTCCCGATGAGACCGGGAATGGTGCTCTCCCATTATTTGCCAACTCCAACCCTGACCTGCCGGCCCCGCCTGAAGATGAGGTCGTGGAGGACGCCGGCCTGTTCGATCATGATAGGACAATCGATGCGGATAGGTTTGCCACCGACCTGACCATGAGGTGATGAAAGTGCTGGACGCAACCGGCCCTGGTGTGACGGTGGGGCCTTCCATTTTGGGCTTAGTGACATCCGGGATTTACGACGACCCACTGGCCATCTATCGCGAGTACATTCAAAATGCGGTGGATGAACTAGCACGCCTAGACGGGGTTGAAGGGAAGGTCGAGATAACCATTGACCCACGTCAAAAGAGGGTGTCGATTTGCGACAATGGGCCGGGGTTGACCCACCAGGAGTGCCTTGAGGATTTGGTCCCGATAGCCCAGAGCAGGAAGTGCCTTGGGCGGGACAGAGGGTTTCGGGGAATCGGTAGGTTGTCCGGCCTGGCTTTCGCTGAAACGGTTACTTTCCTAACCCGTGCACTGGCGGATGATCCTGTCACCCGCGTGGTTTGGTCGAACTCCGGACTTGCCTACCGCACCAATTCCATTGTGGCAACCGAGCAGGGCTTTCAAAATTGGGTGAGTGTTGAGACCCTGGACGACAGCGACTACCCTGAACGTTTTTTCAAGGTTGAACTCAATGGGGTCAGTCGGCACGCGGCAGGTGTGCTGTTGAATCGTGAGGCGGTTCGGGCCTATATCAGCGAAGTATGCCCGGTTCCCCTGGCACCCGACTTTCAATATTCCGAGGATGTTCTCACGATTTTCCCACCCCAGCAATCACCATATTCGCTGCGGATTACCCTGAATGACGAAGAGCAGCCCGTCCACAGGCAATACGGTGAATCTATCGTTCTCTCAGGGAACAAAGAGGACCAATTTCACGAGTTTGAGGAGGTGTGTGTGCCGTCTGTCGATGGCAGAGGTGATGCTGCTGTCGGTTGGATAGCTCACTCGTCCTATCTCGGAGCAATCCCAAAAGGAAACAGAATTCGCGGAATGAGGGCCAAGGTAGGAAACATCCAGATTGGAGACGAGAGGATCTTTGACCATTTGTTTGAGGAGGAGCGGTTCAATCGCTGGTGTGTGGGTGAGGTGCATATCCTGGACCCTCGCATTGTTCCAAACGGCAGACGTGACTATTTCGAGCAGACGCCTCACCTTAGGAATTTAGAGAACCACTTGGCGCCAGTATTTCGCACAATAACGTCCCGATGCAGGGAGGCGTCGTCCCATCGCAATAAAGAGCGGAGGCTGATGTCCAACATCGCTGACATTGAGGCCATGTACGAATTGGCTGCTTCAGGATACTTGGCGACCAACGGCGCTGAGGCATTAATGGAGAAGGCGTTGCAAGAGTTAATGAAGATGCATCAGGCTATAGGGCCGTCCGGCAATTGGACTGAACCTATTGACCGCCTCTCCGCCGTTGAAACTAGGCTGCGCAGCTTCCATCCAAATGGCGGTCCTTTCCCATTGGAGGGAATCAGTCCGCTAGAGGTCGACGTCTATCAAAGGGTTTTTTTTGCAATTGCCAGGAAGGCGTCCTCGCCCGTGTCTGCAAGAGAAATTATTGATGATATATTGAAGGAGGCAAAGATTGAATGCGCTTCGCCGTGACTGGCCAGGTCACTCCCGTTTTCAGCTGCGATAACCCCGCAGGCTCAGACATTTTCGAGGTTTTGCTAAGGCAAGTGGAGAACCCACCAACAGGCGAGTAAGTCATCACAAGAAGGTTCAGCAAGATGGTTAGTCAGCAGCGAATGAATCAAAGAATTGCTCTCGAACCTTGGGAGGTTGGGGGCGAACTGCTAGACATCCTCTCAAGAGGACTCTACACCGATGCAAAGGACGCTCTCCGAGAATATGTTCAGAACTCCGTGGACGCCCATGCCAGCAATGTTCACATCACCATCGATGGGCCCGTGGTGACTGTTCGTGATGACGGAGTCGGGATGGACTTCGACACCCTACGTCGAGCCAGGCGTCTAGGTGCCTCCGATAAGGGTGTAAGGTCCAACATCGGATTTAGAGGTATAGGCATCTACGCGGCCTTCGGAATGTGTGAAACACTAACCATACAGACTCATCAGGCCAATGCTACTGAACTCTTGAATCTAAGGATGCACTTCGGAGAGATGAGCCGGGTTCTAGAAAGGGATAGGGATGCCCCCAAGCGCTCAAGTATCGCATTGACCGACCTACTCTATGAGCATACCAATTTCCTTCGCGGTGACTTTACGGGGGACCCAAAGGACCAATTCACAATGATTCGCCTAGAGGGCCTTCAACCTGAATATCGTTCGCAGCTATCGAATCTATCCGATGTCCATGAATATTTGCTAAACACCCTGCCCGTTCTGTTCCCTGAGACTGGATACGGCGCTGATGTCAACCAATGGATGCGTGACACACTGGAACTGAATCCCATAAATGTTGTGCTTAGGGTAGGGAAGGAGCCCGAGGTAGTTGTTGCTCCACAACTGGCAGTGCGCGTTCACAAACCACAGGCGAGGTATCTGGAAGATGCGGAAGGCGGGAGTTGGCATTTATGTGGTATGCCCTATCCGCCACAAGAGACCAAGTATCCGGCGACCATGTAGCGGCGGCTGATTCAGACGTGAGTGGCTTCCTACTTAAGATCAAAGGCTTCACACTCGGTGACCGTTCGAATGTGAAACATTTGTGGCCTTCGCTAGGTGCAAGGGCCTTGTACCATCACTATACAGGTGAAATCCATATCTTGGATGAAGCCGGCGCAATTCCCAATGCCGCGCGAAACGACTTGGAGGCGGGGCGGCCTCGTGACGTCCTTTTTCGGCACTTACAGGATAGATTCGCAGTCCTTAACAGCGACGCTGATGTGGCTCGTCAACTCCTAAAGGTCAGAGATGACCTTACCGGGGCGGAAGAAGAAGCAGGGAAGCTCTTCGCAAGAATGAATAGCCTTGATGACAGTCCGTTTGAGCTCTATCGACTCAGCAAGAACTTTGTTGACGACATCGAGCGAACGGAGGGAGTACTAAATCGGCTAAAAGGGCGGGGACGGTCTAGACGCGCCAGAACCGTATTCCCTCCTTCGGAAATTCAGCTCCAAGAAATCTCTGAATTACTCAGTTGGGTTAAGGAACCGAAGGAGTTGGCTAACCGAGTAGTCCGGGCTACAAACACTCGCACTGGTTCCAGAAGCCGAAGTAGACCTGCAGAGTCCAGACAACCACCTTTGCCCCAAGTAGCCCTGCTGAGGGAGGCATTGGATGGTCTCGCGGAAATGTCTGACGATTTGCCTCCCGAAACTTTCGCTGCAACCTTGACCACCTTAGAAACCGCCCTGCGCCTCCAGGTAGTGCCCAATGCCATAGCAGCACTTGACGACCTTAAGGCGGCGGGATTCGCTTTAGCTGAACCTGCGGAATCGTCCCGCCGCCAACTACGGTCATACTTGGGGTGGGCGCCGAATGCTCCAGTTAGCCTTGTTGAAGCTCTCGCCCAGAATGGGTTCCTCCCATCTACACCGCGTGAACGTGCTCTGATACAAGCAATTGATCACGGTCTCCGGAGCGGCCTAGGAGGCCGAGGCGAGGCATACGAAAACCTTCTTCGTGCTGTTTCGGAAGCTATTAGCAACCATCCTGACCTTGGCTAGGTGCCTTCAAAATGGCTATGCAGCGCCGCACGTACCGTTCCAGCTCGGACAAAGACTTCATTCGGGACCGGGTCGACCTCCCACTGCTGGAACGGCTGCATTCACTTCGGGGAGACCGCTTAAACTATTTCGGTTTGCCTGGCGCCGACCTAATGGACGTTAAGTCTTGGAAACATTTGCTTGGACAGGTGGCTGCTGTTGAACGGGAAGAAGTTAACCTCCGCGCCATGGATGAGACCGTTAGCATGCAGATGCCCGAGCTACGTTTTACACCACACTACGGTGAAATTGACAGGGTTATACTTCAGGACCGAGGTTGGCGTTGGGAACGGGGAGGAGAGGAATATCGACCCTGGGTAAGAATACCCCGGCCGGGGTCGAGACATCTGAGTTGGTATTTTGACGTAGTTAACCTCGATTACTTCGGGGCATTCCTGCCAATAGGAGGTCAGAAAGCACGTCAGAGGGCTGATGCCATTAGGAAACTCTTTGACACAGAGCGAGTCGACTCTTGGGGCCGATGGGTGTTGCTCGTCACCGTTGAAGCCCAGCGCTTGAGTGATGGACTCAGAACGCAACTCGTCAACTATCTTCGTGGTGTCCAAGATGACACTTCCGAGATAGGGTCTACCATCCTCAAGCACCTTACGCAACTACCGATGCAGGGTCAGGAAGTACTCTCCACTGTGCGTCTCATCCACGCCGTTTCAGCCTCATTGGTATCCCGTTCTGCTTCGCAGGCAAACCTAACAGCATTCCCTAGGGGTACAATCCTCTATCGTGGGTCAAGTGGTCAACCGATGGTCCATCTTGCTTACGAATTTGAGCCCCACGAAATTCAAGATATGCCGCTCCCGCCACCTTCTCCTTTGGTGCAGCTATTGAAGGGGCCAATTCTTACCACGGGGCAAAGCAGTGGTCCAGACCTTGCCCTCTTGGATGTGCATGTACCGCATTTGTCACACAACGACGTTAGAGAGGCTCTCGACTTCCTAGGCAATATGGAGTCGTTAGACTCGTGGCCCAATTGCCCTAGTCAATAGGCCTGCCGGGTAGACCGTTGTCACCAACTCCTGTATGTGCGTCCTACGATATAACGCATTCCCAAGAGTGGAACGATATAGTCCGGTTTGGACTGAGATTGACCTGGAATTTCGGACAGGCTCCTAAACTGAAAGCAGCTGTTGGAGCCGGAAAGAAAAAGAAACGTCGCTAGGACGGAGGGTACAAATCCCACCTTATGGGGCCAAGGTGACCCTGGAATCGGTCAAGGGCTAGGAGCCGGTGGTCGAACTGGTCGCTAGTATGAGATCTACCAAACTGGACTGGTCAAATGGGGACCTCCCAGCGAAAAGTTCGCAATATGGTACACTTAGGTCCACCTAAGTGGGATCGAACCAGTACCTCCAGTGCTGCGTGTTGTAGTCCTGCGGAGAAGCAGTTCATTGCACCGGATTGAACAGCGCCTGTCGCCTTTCCCGCCTATCCTGGGACCGCGGTACAGCGTGAGGGTTGCGGACGGTTAGACCCATGCCAGCGTCCTTGAGTGTGTTGCTTTTATTTCGAGCCGATACTGCTGTCCCGGGTCTGGGAACTACATCGAGGACGATGCCGGTGTGTCCCAAATCCCTGGGTTGGAAAACCTTAAAGCATGTTCATACCTGGATTCCACCAGCACCGGAACGGAACGAGATCGTAAGACACAGCCTCCCTCCATCTCCACCTCTTTGGCCGCTTCGGATAGTTGTCAGACGCCTGACATTGAGATGAAGGCTTAGCGACCCGGTGAACCGGTATTTCGAGGGTTGCCAAGCCAGATGCGCGAGAATCCTTAGAGGTTTCCCCTCCGCCGGCCCTGCTGTCGCCCTCTTTGACCCGAAGGCGCCTTCCCCAGCCGGTCCCCCGGGCTGACCTGCCGGTGAAACTCCCGGGCGTCCTCCTCCCCCAATGTCCGGAAGTAGGTCTCGGGAATCTTCCTCCATCCGCCCACTATTTTGAGGACCTGCTCCGGCATCCCCGCCCGCAGGGCGTTGATGGCGTAGGAATGGCGGAATCTGTGGGGGTGCATGTCCTCGATGTCGGCCCGCCTTGCCAAGCGCTTCAGGATCTGGCATATCCCGTTTGGCATCAGGGCCTCACCCTGCTCCGACACCCACAGCGCCTTGGTGCGGGGCATGAGGGCCTCTCTTTCCTGCATATAGTCCCACATCACTGACCTCGCTGTGTCGCCGATGGGCATTTTCCGCTCTTTACGTCCCTTGCCCATCACCAGCAGCGTGCCGTTGGCCAGGTCCACATCAGCAAGCTGCAACTTGGCGATTTCACTCAGCCGGCCGGGAGTATCCCAAAATGCGTACAGGACCGCCCGGTCGCGAACCAAGCGAAAACGGTGGGCCGGAGTTCTGGCTAGGGCGGGATCAGCGAGGGTCAGCAGGTCCCGCATCTGGCCTTCCGTGATGACGGGGACGGTTTTCTCTTCCAAGCTGGGCGGCTCTATATCGTCGAGCGGATTCTCGCCGATGTGTTTACGCTCCACCAGCCAATTGAAGAAACGGTTCAGGCGGCGGTACTGGGCATTGATATGGCCCTTGGAGAGCTTCCTGGGTTCGGCGTACGTCCTCTCACCGAACCAGCGCACCCGGTCCTGGAGGTAGGACAGGTAGCCCTCGATGTGTTCAGTGGAGATTTCCGGCACCTCGGGCCAGCCCTGCTCCTCGGTGTAGAGGGCGGCCATGGCGAGGGTGGTTTCTAGGCTGCCGAGGTACCCCTCAGAGTACCTGTTGGAGGCCTTCAGGCTGCTGAGAAACCGTTTCCCGTTTGCGCGAAGACTGTGGTCAAAATGCTGCTTGACGACCATTCATCTGGTGGCACCTGAGAGGGGTGGCACCTGAGAGAAAAAGCCGTCATTTTGTATCTGCGTTTACCATAATTGGGATGTGTGGTGGGCCTGACTTGACGGTAGACAGTACCGTCTTCGAGATGTGGATGGGGATTTGAGACCAACATTATTGACTTGAAAAGCTTGTCCTCGTGCAGGCTTCCGATAGCCAGGGGGAACGGCTTAAGTTCTTCTGGATCGTGCCTTCAGTGTACGATAAAACAACCAAGTCAGCCGTGCTGCGCGGTTTCGTGACTGTATATCCTCAGAATCTGATGTGACAAAGGGACTAATCAACATCAACGTGCCTATGATCATTGGAACGCTTACTGCCATCTGTAATTTGCTGAGGTAAAGGTTGGAAAACATCAGGCTGGACACTAGGCCAGCTCCAATTGCGAGGTGAGAGAGGAGCATCAAGACGTTCATCCAATTCTGGAACCTCATTTGGCTGGCCAATACAGCGATTAGTAGGGACACGCCGCCAAGTTGGTAAGCTTCCGCCTGACCAAGGTATGGAGATGGGAACCAACCCAGAGCACATTGATAACCAGGTTGGATGCCACTCACCAAACAATACGGGTTCAAGAAAGAGGCTGCCAGCCAAAGGATGCTCGTGAACGAGAGAAGTACAATCGCTATCTTGTGATTTGCAGGCATTTTGCCTTCCAGATAAAGGGATGCCTTGCATCCCTTGCGAGAAGGACCGTGGACTTGAGTGAACTACGACAAGGAATTCTTACCAAGAACCTATCCCCCGGCAGGCAATAAACCAATGTCTACTGATGCAATTTAGATGTCAGGCGGAACCACTTGTTGGAGCAAGTGCCCACCCTTCCGACAGCGCCTCGGCCTGTTCCAGCACCGTTAACGTAGCTCTTTCCTGCTTGTCCGGCGGATAGCCGTGCTTGCGAAGAATTCGACGCACCAAAACGCGGAGTTGGGCTCGTACGTTCTCCCGCAGCGTCCAATCGATGGCGACGTTGCGCCGCACGGTATCCACCATCTCGCGGGCAATATCGCGGAGCGTTTCGTCGCCCAGGACCTGGACGGCGCTGTCGTTGGTTTCCAGGGCGTCGTAGAATGCCAACTCGTCATCCGTCAGCCCGAGTCTTTCGCCCCTGGCGTTGGCCTCCCGCATATCCCGGGCCAGTTGGATCAATTCCTCAATTACCTGCGCCGCCTCAATGGCCCGGTTTTGATAACGTCGTAGGGTCTGGTCCAGCATCTCGGCGAAGGAGCGGGCTTGGACCACGTTGGCGCGTCGCTGGGTCGCCAGTTCGCCCCGAAGCAGCTTTTGCAACAACTCTACAGCCAGGTTACGCTGGGGCATCCCCTGCACTTCGGCAAGGAACTCTTCGGACAGCAGGGAGATATTCGGCTTCTTCAACCCAGCGGCGGCGAAGATGTCCAAGACCCCTTCTGAAGCCACGGACCGGGAAACGATCTGGCGTATAGCCAGGTTCAACTCTTCGGCCGATTGCGTATCGGAAGGAGATGGCTTGGACAGCGCCGCTCGCACGGTCTGGAAGAAACCCACGTCATCACGGATGCGATGGGTCTCCTCGTGGGGCACGGCCAAGGCAAAAGCTTGGGAGAGTTCGCGGACTGCTGCCATACAGCGGTCTTTGCCATTTTCTTGGCCCAGGATTTGCTCTTGGGCGGCGGGAATAAGCCCCAATCGCTCTGCTGGCGCGCCGGACGTCCATTTCGACCAGTCGAAGCCGCGAAACAGGGCGCAGCAGACTTCGTGCTTTTCCAGCATCACAGCAACAGCCTCTTCCTTGTCGATGGCAGCGCGCCCAGTTCCTCCGCTCTCGGTGTACGTGGCCAATGCCCGCCGAAGGTCATTGGCCAATCCCAGGTAGTCCACTACCAACCCACCGGGCTTGTCCCTGAACACCCGGTTTACCCGGGCTATCGCCTGCATTAGCCCGTGTCCCCGCATGGGTTTGTCCAGGTACATTGTGTGCAGGCTGGGCGCGTCGAAACCGGTCAGCCACATGTCCCTGACCAACACGATACGGAAAGGGTCGCCTGGGTCTCGAAAGCGGTTACCAAGCGTCTCTCGTCGTGCCTTGTTCCTCACGTGCTGCTGCCACTCCAAAGAGTCCGAGGCAGAGCCAGTCATCACCACCTTGATACTGCCCTTGTCGTCATCGCCGTCCTTCCAGTCTGGGCGGAGCCTGACCAGTTCGTCGTACAGGTCAACGCAGATGCGGCGGCTCATGCACACCACCATTGCCTTGCCGTCGATCACCTCCAATCGTTCCTCGAAATGGTCAACAATGTCCTCGGCTATCTGTCGGACCCTGTTGGGAGCGCCGACGATGGCCTCCAACTGCGCCCACTTGGTCTTCAACCGCTCCTTCTGCTCGATTTCCTCGCCCTCGGTGGCTTCCTCAAAGTCTGGGTCAATGGTGGGACGCTCGGCTTCATCCAACTCCAGCCTGGCCAAGCGGCTCTCGTAGTGGATGGGCACCGTGGCCCCGTCCTCCACGGAACGGCGGATGTCATAAATGCTGATATAGTCGCCGAAGACGGCCCGGGTGTTGGCGTCCTCCAACTCAATGGGCGTGCCGGTGAAACCGACGAAGGAGGCGTTGGGCAGAGCGTCCCGCATGTGCCGGGCGTAGCCGTCTATGAAGTCGTACTGACTGCGGTGGGCCTCGTCGGCAATGACGACGATGTTGCGCCGTTCCGATAGAGTGGGATAAGTGTCGCCCCGCTCCTCAGGGAAAAACTTCTGGATGGTGGTGAACACCACGCCGCCGGAGGCCACCGACAGCTTATCCCGTAGATCGGCCCTGCTTTCGGCTTGCAACGGCGGCTGGCGCAGCAGGTCCTGGCATCTGGCGAAGGTGCCAAAGAGTTGGTCGTCCAGGTCGTTGCGGTCAGTGAGGACCACGATGGTGGGATTCTGCATAACCGGTTCCCGGATGATGGATCCGGCGTAGAAGGCCATGGTCAGGCTCTTGCCGGAGCCTTGGGTGTGCCATACCACCCCGATGCGTCGGTCGCCAGGTTCGCCGCCGGACCTGCGTCCGGACTTGTAACGGCCTCCTCCCTCGGCGACAGCCCATGCCGCCCGCTCCAACTCCGCCGCCCGCAAAGTCTCTCCGATGGCGGCGCCGACGGCGTGGAACTGGTGGTAGCCGGCCATCTTCTTGGCTAGCTTGCCGCTGCCGTCGTCGTCAAACACGATAAAGTCGTGCAGCAGGGCCAGGAAACGCTCCGGCTGGCAGACGCCTTCCAGCATCACCTGCAACTCGGTCAGGCTGGGGTCCGCCAGTGTTTCTCCGGAGGTGGTGCGCCAAGGCTTGAACCACTCCTGACCGGCTCCCAGAGCGCCGATGCGGGCCGACAATCCATCGGAAATCATTAGGATTTCGTTCATGGAAAACAGGGAGGGTAACTCGGCCTGGTAGGTCTGGAGTTGCTGCCACGCAGTCCAGATGGTGGCCTCCGTGTCGGCGGGGTTCTTCAGTTCGATGACGCCCAGGGGCAGGCCATTGAGGAACAGGACGACATCGGGGCGGCGGGTGGTCCGGTTCCCGCCCACCGTTTCAGTGACCGTGAATTGGTTGACCGCTAGCCAGTCGTTGGCCGCCCAATTGTCGAAGTCGATGACCCGGGCCGGCTCGCCTCGGATGCTGCGGTCGCTGGCCCGGTACTCGACGTTAACCCCGTTGACTAGCATCCGGTGAAAGGAGCGGTTGCGTGTCTCCAAGGTCACCCCTTCCGGTTGGGTGAGTTTGTGGAGGGCATCGTCCAACGCCGAGGCTGGGAGGGAAGGGTTGAGCCGGGCCAGGGCATCCCGCAGCCGACCTCCCAACATCACTTGCCCGTAATCGTCGCGTTCAGCGCCGGGAGTATCCGGGGCAATGTCGGGGCCGTGGGTCGCTTGCCAGCCGAGGGCGGCGAGCCACTCCAGGGCGGCCTGTTCGACATCGGCTTCGGTGAGGGTGATCATGGCTACTCCCGAACGCGGATGCGCGAATTTTCAACTATCCAAAGTTGGCCTTGCAGGGTGGTGGTCAAATTCTCAAGCAGACGAACTGCGGCCTCCAGGAGGTCTTCTCGCAACTGGCTGGACACACGGAGCACCACAATCCCCGGATAGCGCCGAGGCGGATAAACCCTGATGTCGGAAAAGTCCAGGTCCAGCGTGACGAGAGCACGGCCTTCATTGAGGCAGACAGCGGCAATGTCCCGGTCTTTCTCGCCACCCATCCGTTGATCAATCACAGTTACCGCGTCGTGGCCTGCTTCGGCAAAGAGGGTGGCCATCTCCCTTGGCAGGTTTTCATCGAACTTGAACCGCACGCCGAGTCTACCTCACCAGGGGAACCGAATGTTCACGGGCTAACTCGGCCGCATAGTATAGGGCCGCTTGAATCCCCTTTCGGGATACTGACGGATAGCTGATGATGATTTCCTCAGCACTATGTCCACCGGCCAGATTGTCGAGAATAACGGTCACCATGACCCGCGTTCCGGTGATACACGCCTTCCCGTGGCATATCTTTGGGTCGGAGGATATGTAATCGCGCCAGTCCATCGGATTTGCCTCGCTCCAATCTAAGTTTCATTCAAGATAGTTCCATTTCAAGGGAATGAACCAACCTGTGTCGAATAGTGATCCGCTCGCCTCAGTGTCCTGTATCGCTACCCACATCCAAGCAAAACGCGTAACTCTTCTATTTCCCTTCAAAACGACAATTTGGCTAGGACTTTCCCTCCCCACTGGGAGTCGTCCTCAAGTATGAAATTTGTGCCGGTCATTCGGCTCAGCTCTTTGGCTATAATCGGTTCAAAGTTGAAGGCATTGTTGACCTGGTCATTCTCGTTGAATGCTCTCATCAAGAGTTCTGCTTGAAGGTGAGTCAATTCATCGATTTCTCGCAAGTATCGTGCCAATTGATTTGCCCGGGCAAAGTTGCCTGCGTCCGCGACAGCAGAAATATACGCATCCTTGGCTAAGTTTCTTAGGCCGTCTTCAACTCCCCTTGGTCTAATAAGTGTTTCGAAAATTCTTTCGATATCGAACTCTCCGTTTTCGTAGGCAAATGTTTCACGAAGGACCGTCGATACATTAGGTGGCGAGTCATCAATTTCCGACTCAATACGCCTAAGAATATTCGACTGCTCTGCTGGGCTGTAGTCCTCTGTGGCCGTGGCCAAGGCTTGGTCTATCAGATATTTCAATCGGTCACTAATTCGTGCTTCCTGGCGAAGGTATTCAATAACGTCATCCACAATCTTGGATGCGTTCGTACCTCGTATGGCCTGATACTTGCCAATGAAACCGTAAGGGTCTTTTCCCATTCGAACAGGGATCACTGGGACTTCGCGGCCTATGGCAACCCCAATCTCCTGATCCGTCCAGTTGCTCTCGCTGAATTTCTCAGTGAGTAGTGCAACCAGCAAGTCCATACTGAAAAGCGCCCTCTCTATTTCAGTCTGCCATTCGTGCATAGGCACAATGTCTTCATGAGCTACAAATGACGCAATACCATAGACACGGAAAGATCCCTTGATGTTCTTTGCAAGTACCTTATCCTCCGCTTTGTGACTAATGAACACTCGGAGTAAACCTTCGCCCCAAAGCTGGTCGAAAGCACCAGTGTCTTCGCTCATTGCCATCAGTCTCTCTCGCAAAGTTGTTTCCCCAGTTAGTAGTTTCGGCAGCAGTACTTCCCGCTGGGCGGCTGGGGGGCGGGATTACGCTTTGACTGACTCCAACTTGTCCTGGCAGTAACTAGCAGAAGCCTTTGGCTGGCCGAGAGTGCGAGCTGTCAACCTCAGTAAGTTGCAACCCCTGTAGCTCGAACCATGCGGCTAGCGCACTAAGAAATTCCTCATTGGTCCTGATTCCCACGACAGTGGATAATTCTCGTCCTGATCGAGTCAGGGCCACACCAGACAACTTCAACTGTTCATTCGCGCGACGTTCCAAACTAGGAACTAGCACCCAATACTTTCCCTGAAACTGGAAAGGGGTAACCGTCATGCCATCTACATATTCGGAAGGCCAAGTTGCTATACAGAAATTGTAATCAATCCAGGACGAGTAGTCCGACATCATTAACCCGTGCTCATTGAGAACATTGAGCGCGTCGTACCCCAGACCATATTCACGAAGGCTGTCACTATCTGGAAGCGGCGGCAATCCCCGTGGCCCCGGTTCCCCCAGAGAGGGTACTCGAGCATCTGCAACGCTGTGACCATCCCAACTGAAGGATACACACATCGAACAAGCGGTTTGAAAGAATCTTGCCGTTTCCTTGTCTAAATTCTTCAGAATGCTAAGCGTTTTGATGGATGTGCTTCCAGGTTTTTCTATCTCACCCGCAAGAATCATGGCCCAAAGCTGCTGCATCTCATCGGAGGAGACGTCCTGAACATCGTTGAAGAAGCGTGCGGTCCAATCGTGGTCCGGCTCTTGGTCGGGAACTTCCTTGTTGCCCAACTGCTCGGCGGCACGGCCGACGACGGATCCGATGTTGCGGTAGCGTTTTTCCTCTTGGAACTGGATTCTCTGACGTACCGTTTCTGCTATGTCAATCTCGCCTCGAACGTCGGATGCCGTGAATACCAGTGATTCTCGGGCTTCTGCCTGCGCAGTTGCGATGATGCGCAACGCGTCCGCCTCACCTTGGGCAGCAATCCGCAGGGCTTCAGCTTCCCGCCGCGCTCGCCAAGTCGCCAGCATCGGGCCGGCCACTGCACCTATCCCACTGGCAGTATAGTCCAGCAGCTTATCCAAGGCGCGAACCATCGCATTAGGATCCATGTTTTCCATCGACATTGCTCGCCCTACATCCTGTCAGATGGGTTAGGTGATCTTGGTTCAACTACCCGCATCTCCCCCGACACTAGCTTCGGCAGCAGCGCATCCCGCAGGGCGGCGAGTGTGCGGGACTCCGCTCTTGCAGACTCCATCCTGTCGAGGCTGACACCAACTGTTTCGGAAAACCTGTCCAGTACCCTGGATTCATCGCCTGGTATTGCTACTTTGGTTTCTGAAACGATTTCTGGTCTAACTGCGGGATACGCTGCGCCGTCCGCACGGTGCGCCAACCACTCCAAATTGTCTGGGGCTGTCGCGGAGAGAAATACCAACTCTCGAAAGCGTGGATGTGATGGCTGAAGGACAGCGAATCCGGTGCTTCCCGTCAAGCCATCATTTTCTATAAGGGAGTAAGAGCCGTTCCCGGGTCGAACTGTACCAACTATAGTGTCCCCGGAGCGCAGGATCCGTCTCGCTCTACTTGGCGCATCTTTCCAAAGAAACTGCCTCGTGGATTCGATGACTCCCCACTTGGTATTCGCCAAGTCAACGTATTCCACACGAGCTGGGCGATTTGACTTGGACCAAGACTCGGGGTTGAGGTTGGCGACTTGTCCCAACGCCTTCACCTCCCACCCTTCCGGTATCTCGCCCAGTTCCGAGTCCACCAAGCGGTCGGGAAACAGGTCCCACAGCTCCAGCGGTAGGTAGGGTTCCCGGCCCTCCAGCTTGGCGCGGACTGGCCCGAAGTCCACGAACCAGTCCTGGAAGATGGCCCGGGCCATCGCCTCCAGAGTTTCATTCATCCGCCGATTCAGCTCAATCTTGTCATCCAGCGCGCCAAGGACGTTGGCGATACGCCGCTGTTCAGGCAGGGGAGGAACATCTACCGGCAGACCGTAGAAATCCTCGCGACTCGTTGACGGAATTGCGGAGCCACTGTCCATTCCGTTAATGTCTTGGGTGAGCAGTTGATAGTACGCCCATCGGGTATCCAGTTCGGCTTTCGGTTTCAGATAAAACGCGGTATCGATCACGAAGAACGGGTCAGCACTGTAGTGGACACCTCGGTAGGCTCCCTTCCGCCCAATTATCACGCTTGCATGAGTGGCTAGTGGCTCGGTGTGCCAACCAATCTGCCCATTGGTCCCGTACACTTTGTAAGGCCCGTCACATGTCTGATACCGGCGGAGAGATTTACCATATTCAAGGGTGGCTAGTTCGCCCCAAACAACCTCTTTCCATTTGCCGTTCGTTGTTGGAATGCCTCCTTCCTGCACCACCAGATAGTCCCGCTCAATCTCTCTGTGAAAACTCTCCGGCAGCCGCGCCCAGTCGTGGGCCTGCACCAGGATGGGAATGTTGGACTGCTCTAGCGCCTCCAGCAGGTCCACATACCCGTCCGCCAGAGGTTCCAAGTCTGGCCCGCGCAGCACAAGGTCCAGGTCGCTGGCCTCGTGGCTGCGGCCGTTGACCCGGCTTCCGTAGGCCCACACCTCGGCATCGGGCACGTGCTGACGCAATAGCGCTTCCAACTCCTTACGGTGGCGGGGCAACAGGTTCAGGCGGTCAGTCATCGGCCCCTTCCGCAATCACCTTTGCCAAATCTCTGGCGTCAACTATGAATGTGGGCAGAAGTTTCAGCGTAGTCTCCGCAAAGTCCGCCCCATAGTCGTGGACGGTGTCGTTCCGGTTGTCCCGGTAGGCGAACCAGCGCTCGCAGGCTTCCACCGAAATCAATCCGTGCTTGGCGGCATGGCGAAAGGCGTCCTTGAAAGTCAGCCGGTCCGCCCGTCGGTTGCTGGCGAAATAGGGTCTAAGCCGGCGCTTCAACAGGTTGCCCGATTGCTCCAGCACCAATTCGAACTCCTTGACCGCAGCGGCACGGAATATGTCGTACAGAGGGTCGTCAGGCTCACGCTGCCGGAGCTGGTCAAGCGCCGACTCCAGGGTATCGATGCAGCGGACAAAAAAATCCGTATTGATCGCCATGGTTCACCCTCCCACCCCAAAACCCAGCCGCTCCAGGTTCTCGGCTATGGCAGCGTCCAGCCGCCGCGCCTCGGCCTGCTGCTCCCGCCACCGGGCGGCGAGACGGGCCATCTTCTCCTGGAAAGGTTCACCATCCTCTTCTTGAGGCGCGGCGCCAACGTAGCGGCCGGGGGTGAGGACGTGGCCGTGCTTGCGGACTTCCTCCAGCGATGCGCTCCTGCAGAAGCCGGGAACGTCGGCGTAATCACTGCCACTGCCCCGCCAGGCATGGTAGGTATCTGCGATGCGGGAGAGGTCATCGGCGGACAGGTCCCGGTGGGTGCGGTCCGTCAGGTGGCCCAGCTTGCGGGCGTCGATGAACAGCGTCTCGCCAGGACGGCCTTCCCCGGTGCCGCGTCCTTTGCGGAGAAACCAGAGACAGGCTGGTATCTGGGTGGACCGGAACAACTGCCCCGGCAGGGCGATGATGCAGTCCACCAATCCCGCCTCGACGATGTTCCTGCGGATTTCCCCTTCGTTCGACTGGTTGGAGGACATTGAGCCGTTGGCCAGCACGAACCCGGCCACACCTCGCGGCCCCAGGTGGTAAAGGAAGTGCTGCACCCAAGCGAAGTTGGCGTTGCCTACGGGCGGTACGCCGTATTCCCACCGCTTGTCCTCCCGCAGCCGTTCGCCGCCCCAATCCGACACGTTGAAGGGCGGGTTGGCCAGAATGTAGTCGGCGCGCAGGTCGGGATGCCGGTCGTTGTGGAAGCTGTCGCCGTGGGCGATCTGTCCTTCGATGCCCCGGATGGCAAGGTTCATGCGGGCCAATCGCCAAGTGGTGTAGTTGGACTCCTGGCCGTAGATGGATATGTCGCCCCTGGCTCTGCCACCGTTGCCGTTGCCCGTGGCGTGGGCGCGGATGAAATCCACCGACTGGATGAACATCCCAGACGACCCGCAGCAGGGGTCATACACCCGGCCCTGGTACGGTTCCAGCATCTCCACCAGCAGGCGCACCACCGAGCGCGGGGTGTAGAACTCCCCGCCCTTGCGCCCCTCGGCCAGGGCGAATTGCTCCAGGAAGTACTCGTACACCTGCCCCAGCACGTCGTTGGCCTGGGCTTCGGCACCGCCGACCCTGATGTTGCTCACCAGGTCCACCACCTGGCCCAAACGCTGTTTGTCCAGGGCATCCCGGCCGTACTCCTTGGGCAGCACGTCCCGGAGCGCCGGGTTGTCCCGCTCCACGGCGGTCATGGCGTCGTCCACCAGGCGCCCGATGGTGGACTGGCGGGCCTGCCCCTGGAGCACAGACCACCGGGCTTGGGGCGGCACCCAGAAGATGCTCTGGGCGCGGTACTCGTCCGGGTCCTCCGGGTCGGCGCCCTGCTCCCGCTGTGGGCCTCAAGCAGAGCGTAGGCTTCCTCAAAGGCATCGGAAACGTACTTCAGGAACACCAGGCCAAGCACCACGTGCTTGTACTCGGCGGCGTCCATGCTGCCCCGCAGGGCGTCGGCCATGCGCCATAGCTCGGCCCGGTGGTCCGCAACTGCGTCCCCGTTTGGTGCGGCGGCACCTGGTCCGGAGGCATTCCGCCTTCTCCTGGAGGTGGTCATCGGGATCCCCTCCCCCCGCTTGCCGTGGGAGCGCAACCTGGCCATCTCCTGCTTGGGGTTCTTGCCCTCCGGCCCGTAGCCATGCTGCACCAGGAACCGGGGCGCGCCGCCGTATTCTACGGAAATCACCGCAGCCTCGGCGGCCTTGTCGTGGCCGGGGAGGAAGAAGGAACCGATGGAAGTTTCCCCGCCGCAGCCACACCAGCATTCTCCGGTAGGCAGAAGCCTTTTGACTGACGACATGCCGGGTCCCTCCTCTGCGGTCCCTGGTGTCCTTGAACTTCATTCAAGGATATGCCTCTTGCCGCGAAGGGTCAATCCGCCCGTGGCACGCACGGCCACTAAACCACTTGAGAATGCACGACCTACTCCAGCCAAATCCCCAGCGTGAGCACCCGCCGAAGCAGCTTTGCGCGCTTGGCCCGACCCAACTCCTTGCGGGCTTCCGCCAAGGCATTCCGCCGCCATAGTACGCGATCACTCCTGCGCGCGTCATCCAAAGGGTAGGTGTCCGACGGCAGGGTCAGGCGGTAGTCGCCCAGCATCTGGGTCTCCAGTTCCCACCGCCGCACGGCAGCCTGGGCCCGGTCAACACGGCTGACGCTCAGCCTGGCGCCAGTCCGCAACCGTCGCCATTCGGCAACCAGGGGCGCCGCCGGGCCGAAGGCGAATTCCTCATCGCTCTGTTCTTCCAGGGTAACCACGCCGGCATCGGGCATTCCGGGCTGGCGCCGGGGCGGTCGCCAATCCCGACCCGCGCCATCGTCCTGGTCGTGGTCGCGCACGTCAGCCTTGACCACATCAATCCCCTCGCTCCCGTCACCCTTTTGACCGGTATCTTCCAGCACGGCAAGCCTGCGGTTCAGCTCCTCCAGCTGGCGAGCCTGTTCATCCACCAACTGCCGCAACCGGTAGTTTTCATCTTCCAGCTCAGCCACCCGCTGACGCAAGGCCGCCCCGTCGTCGTCCTGCCGGTTATCGCCATCAACATCACCCGGCTCGCCTTCGCTGTCCTCCGCATCACCACCGGCGTCGCCTCCCCGATCCCGAAACTCCAGCAGCGCCCGCCGCATCCGCGTGGACACCTGCCGGGAGTCGCAGCAAAGCGCCAGGGTGCGGTAGTTGACTCCCAGGACCCGGGCGGCTGGCACCCGGCCCCGTGCCTCCACCAGGGCGTCCAGCAGGTCCAATAGGATGGCGTCCGGCTCCGGCCCGGGTCGCAGTCCACCTGGCCGGAAGGTTCATCGCGGTCGTTCACGGCCTTTACCATGGTTCAGAACTGCAATCTCCGCACTGCAATCCCTGCAATAATGTAGTTATAGACCCGCAGTAAATTGCTCGCCCCGCAATCCCCCAAACGCCGCCCCAAAAGCGCCTTTCCCCGTAGGGAATCCCCCTGGATTGCAGAATGCAATCCCTTTCATTTCTCCTTTCACGGTGCCCACTGCGGGAAACCGCCCGAGAGGATTGCAGTCTGACAAATCAGGGCAGGACCTCGCCGGCAAAAGGGCTGACCTCTGCGACGTTGCCACCCCCATTCGGTTCGCTGTCATGGAAGATTTGGCAGGTGAAACTCGCCGCGCTATACTGCCAGCAACAGGAGGCAGCATGGATGATATCAGAGATGCCCTGAAGGTCTTGGTGGTTGACGATGAGCCCGACGTCGAGTTGATGTTTCGCCAGCGTATGCGGCGGGACATCCGGAGCGGCCGCTACGATTTTGTCTTTGCGCGTTCCGGCGTTCACGCCCTGGAGGTGCTGGCGGAGCACCCGGACGTATGCCAGGTGATCACGGACCTGAACATGCCGGAAATGGACGGATTGACGCTGCTGGATTGCTTGACTGAGGCGTGGCCGGACGTGCCGTCGCTGGTGGTTTCGGCCTATGGTGACTCGGGCCGGATCTCCTCCGCCCGCGAGCGTGGCTCGTCCGGGTTTGTGGTGAAGCCCGTTGACTTTGACCTTCTGCGGTCGGCAATGGCGGAATCGCTGGACGGCGCCGCCTGAACCTTCCGGCGAAAGATTGCCGGACCGAATCTGATTTCGGTCCCCCCGGCTCGGTGAAGTCGGGCGGACGGCCTATGATTCACCCCTTTGAAGCAAAGTGCCGTCCTGGATGTCGGACGCGTATCCGATTGAGACAGGCACGATTCCCACTGGAAAGGCGACAGAAGTCCGGCCCTTAGGGCGGAGCGAACCTGTACCTGACCTTCGACCTGCCGGACGTGGCGACCGCCGCCGCAATCTCCCTGTCCATCGGAGCGGGCGGAGCGCTGAATATCAGCACAGTTCAGCTGATCACTCCCGAGGACATCGACCAAGCCTGTAGTAAGACTGTTACTGATCGACCGCCTGGAGCATAGCGGTCTAATTCTCAAAGGGTTATCGGATACCCAAGATGCCACGTATTTCTTACCTCTGGCCTTGGACATGTGAGACGGCTGAGAGAATTGAGGCGCGAAATCTATTCCCGCCACAACTCTACTGTGCTCAGCCGCCTAGGCAAAGACGCTGGCGCAATGCCGCTGGAATGTTCCACTATGCTCACAAGAACCAGGCCATCAATATACTCTACAGTGACCTGAAACATCAGAACAAACCGATCAGGCTACTGGAATGCTTGCAGAGCGTAACCACCGAAGGAGGAGCAATCCGCATTTTGTATTGTTCGGCGGGCCGTCCAACGGCGCCCATCATCAAAGACCAATACGCCGTGCTTGAAAGCGCGCCTTTCCAAACAGTGTGCCGGTCGCGGGCGAAAGCCTATTACCTGATAGCCATCATCGACAGCAACGATCTCTTGAGGCAAGCTAAATCGCTCGGCTCGATCAACTGGGCCAAAGAAATGGGCATGGCCACGAACAGGGCTGGAAGCTCCCCATACTTTGTTACGACGCCGGCGACGTGCAGTTCATCTGCCTTAGCTGACTTAGCAAAGATGCAGAGCGGAAATGCGATGCCCCGATCTCCGAATGCGACTACTGCAATGGCTCGCCGGCGTCGCGCAACCGCAAGCTCCCCACCGCCCGCTACTACATACCTGACAACGGAATAGCGAGATGGAACAGGGGATTGAGGTTGCCGTTGGAAAGTTGTTGAGATGGCTGGTGTAGGCGTTCCTAACGGCAGGTGCGTGAAGTAGCTGCATGGTGAATTCTCACGGAGGCTCATCGAATCATGAGATTCAGTGCTATACCACAGGAGGATGAAGTCTACCGCTTTCGGTCCATTGACGCACTAATCGGCACCTACAAGGAGCTATATCGGCAAACCATTTACTTAGCCAGACCGGACCAACTCAACGATGTCGCAGAAGACACCGTCAACGTGGTATGGAAAGGCGACGACATACTTTGGCCAAACTTGATCTCCTACTACTGGCGGTCACTAGCCGCCTCACAACACACCGGGTACGTGTTTTTGCCAGGTTATCACTGGCTGGCGCGAGAATCATTCAGGGAACGGCTTCTTGCGAGTTCAGAAACCGACGCTTCCGGTTTTCGGGAAGCTTGCAGTGCGCAATACAACCAAGTGCTTGAGGATCTGAATCAACGCGACAAAGCCGTGTCAGGTCTCGAGTTGCAGGTATTATTGTCTAAGTTGATACCGCCCGCCCTCTCGGGGACTGGTCCGTTCCTCGAAACGAGCCCACTACGCGACTTTCCGAAAAGATTCATCCAGGGCATGGGGAAACTGCTGCTGTCCGAATGGGGGCTAGAAATCTGGCCGAAAACCCCGGCTGACTGGGCAGTGGGTTATAATCCGGGCGAACTGAGTTAGCGGAGCGAGACGATGCTGGGAGAGCGTTCGGAGCAGAGGGGTCTGTGGGAAGCAGACCGGTTGTACCTTGACCACGTGGGGCGGGACACCTTCTACGGTCTGCTGGCCTCGCTGCGGGGCCGGTTGTTCCGGGACGCCGACTTCGCCGAGTTCTATTGTGCCGACAACGGGCGGGACAGCGTGCCGCCCAGCCTGCTGGCCACTGCCCTGCTGTTGCAGACCCACGACAAGGTCAGCGACGCCGAGGCCAAGGCCCGGGCCGACTTCGACATCCGCTGGAAGGTGGCCCTGGGGATAGAGGTAGAGGACAGGCCCTTCGCCAAGAGCACGCTGCAGGTGTTCCGGGCCCAGCTGATCCTGCACGACAAGGTGCGGGAGGTATTCGAGTCCAGCCTGCGGCTGGCCCGGGAGTCGGGCTACCTGAAAAAGCGGAGCATGAAGGTGGCGCTGGACACGACCAACATCCTGGGCCGGGGCGCGGTGAAGGACACCTACAATTTGCTGGCCGACGGCATCGTCAAATTGATGCGGGCGCTGGCAGCCGTGGAGCAGACCAAGGTCAAAGAATGGGCCCAGGTCCAGGGATACCAGCGGTACCTGGCCTCCAGCATCAAGGGCGAGGCGGCCATCGACTGGTCGGACAAACGGGCGAGGCAGGCCCTGCTGGCCCAGGTGGTGGCCGATGCGGACCGGCTGCTGGAATTGTCGCGGCAGGCCCAGGGAGAGTTGGGGGAGGACAGCGCTGAGCGGCAGCAGATCGTGGCGGCGGCGGAACTGCTGGGGCAGTTGCTGCTCCAGGACATTGAGCGCCAGAGCCCAGATGGCGATGGAGAGGGCGATGGAGAGGGCGATGGAGAGGGCGACGGCGATGCCGGAGTGAGTCTCAGGGACGGGGTGAGTCGGGACCGGATGATGTCGGTGCACGACCCGGAGATGCGCCACGGGCACAAGAGCAGCCGCCGACGCTTCGACGGGCACAAGGCGGCCATCGTCGTGGACACCGACAGCCAGCTGATCACCGCGGTGGATGTATTGCCGGGCAACGCTCCGGACAACCTGGGGGCGCTGGAACTGGTGGAGCAGAGCGAGGCCAACACCGGTTTGCCGGTGGCAGAAGCCCTGGGCGATGCCGCCTATGGCGACGGAGCTACCAGGCAGACCTTCGCCGACGCGGGACGGCGGTTGGTGGCCCGAGTGCCAGGTCGGCCCAACCGGAAGCACTTCCCCAAGGATGACTTTGTCATTGACCTGGCGGCGGACAGTTGCACCTGTCCGGCGGGACAGGTCACCCACAACATCGTGCCAGCGGGAAAACGGACTGATGCCGCGGGTCGGGTCCGCCACTTGCGGGCCTTCCAGTTCGACGGGTCCGAATGTATTACTTGTCTACTGCGGTCCCAGTGCATCGCAGCTAAAGGCAGGAAGGGACGACGGGTGCTGATCCATCCTCAGGAAGCCCTGTTGCAGCAGGCCCGGACCCTGCAACAGAGCGCCGGATATGACGAATATCGAGGGCGCCGAGTGGTGGTGGAACACCGGTTGGCCCGACTGGTCCATCTGGGCATCCGCCAGGCCCGCTACTTTGGCAGGATCAAGACGAAGTTCCAGCTGTACCTGGCGGCCACGGTGGCCAACCTGACCCTGGTGGCCGGGGAAATCGGTCTGTCGGACAGTGTCGGCGGCGGCGTAGAGACCCACCGCGCCGTCCCCAGTGATGTCAATGATGTCCAGGCTGTTTCCCACGGTGTTGCCACCCATGCTGCGGCCATTTTTGGCGCGGTCCGGCTCGGACAGCTGTGGTCCCAGATTCTGTTTGCCTCGGCTCTACTGCCGAAAGCCCCCTCCCCATCCAGGGCTTTTCGGCCCGGTTTCTAGCGTGCTTTACCAAGGATTTTCGAAATCCTTATCTGTGGTCAGCGTACGCTGACCAACACCGCGGTGTCTGCCTGGTGTTCGACAGGCAAGCCCTGCAGGGGCTTGAGCCGCCCGAACATACAGATGTAGTTGAGCTTGATCACGTAAGGTATGAAATGACTAAACCTGAGATAGAGTTTTTTGCCAACGTTCCAACTTTGACACTCTCGGAATATGAGCGACTTTTCTCCGATGAAAACGGGATACCCAGCCCACTTTGTCCGTTCTTGCCCGAAGACCGCGAGAAGATGGGAAAAGCGAGATCCCAACAAAGAGAATTCAGTCGAGAAAACCTTCTCACCAAGCACCTGCCATGGAAGGCAGAGCAAGAAGTTCGTATGTTCTGCCGGTCCGACTGGGGAGGTGTTATGCGTGAAGAACCAAGCAGGCACACGGTGCAGTACCCGCTCCGGGCGCTTAAGGGGATCATATTTGGCGAACGCACCGAGGATGAAGATAAACGGAATATTTTAGAGGTAATCCTGGCTAAGCATTACGTTTCCCCGATCGGGAATGATTTCTGGTTTAGCCAGGCGGCAATGCAACCCGATGGGTCCATCCACCGCCGACCTTATGGTCCATACGTTACCTGGCAACACAAATTCACTTACCCGCAGAAGGGCCGTTGGCCTTGAATCAATTCCTGAAATCATCCCAATTCCGTATATCCTGATTCTTACTGTCACCTGCACCCAATGGAACAAAAGCGGAACAAGACACCTTCGCCTAGATGCTTAACACACGGTCGAAGCGGTCTTGTCTTATGGCGGGCCACCGGAAACAGGTTGTCTCAGTCGCGCGGTGAAAGATCTTTTCGGAATTTGTGCCGAAGCTGTCAGGCAGGATACTCCGCACGCGCAGGAATAGATCAGTACTGTCCAAGGGGCAGACACTGACGTTGACCCAATAATCGTTGCTGACACTTGCCCGCTGACGACGGCGGCCCCGGCTGATACGCTGGAATCATGGCATTCTCACAAGAACGCATCCTGGAGGCCCTGGCCCTGCTGCCCTTCATCGACGCGGGCGAACTGGCCCTGATCCTGGGCGAGCCGCTGGCGACGGTGCACCGCGCCCTGACCAGGCTGCTGAAAGACGGCCTGGCCCAGCGGGTGAGCCACGGCACGGCCCAACTGCCCTCCAGCCATCGCTACTACTTCACAAAGAAGGGTATCGCCGAAGCCGCCGAAGCCCTTGGCTACGACGCGCCGTCGGAGTTCGTGCGGGCCTACCCAGAGTCACGGCAGTGGCTTACGCTGCTGCTGCGCCGCTTGGACGCCGTGGCCTCGGTGTACCGCCTGGCGGCAACCCTGTCCCCCGGCGTGGACGGCCGGGAAACCCGCGTGGAGTTTCACCGCCGTGGCCGCTTCGATGCGGTAGTCACGCTCCACAATGGCCGCAGCTTCGGCGTGGTGCGCCAGGGTCTGGCGCTGCGGCGCCGGTCCCTCTACGACAGGCTCCGGGCCATCGCCGAGTACCACCACTCCCGCCGTCCGTCCGTGGTGCTGGTGCTGGTGCCCAGCCCCTGGGAACAGCGGCTTACCGAGGAGTTCTGCCGCAACGTGGACCTGCGGGACTACTACGTCGGCGTCGAGTCCAGGGAAACGCTGGAAGAGTGGAACCGTCCGGTCTGGCTCTCGTCCGGCTGGACCTTCGGCAGTTACCACTACACCCTGGAGCAGGCAGTCTCCAAGGCCGACCCCAGCAGTCGGTTTCACCCGGAGGCGCCCGAGCGCAAGCGGGCTACCCTGCCCGACCCGGAGCGGATGGTACGGTCCGCCCCGGCCTTCGGCGTAAGCCCGTCGGAGAAGCGCGCCCTGGACCTGATCACCGACCAACCCATGATCCCACGAGAGCACATGGCCCGCTGGCTGGGCGTTTCAGGCGGCAGGGTCAGCCAGATGATGCACGCCCTCGTTGACACCTGGGGGTTGATCGAGCAGCACGGCAAGCGGGGAGACGTGCGCTACACCCTGTCCGAGCGGGGCATCAGGTACATTACCCGCCGGGACCGGGCGCAACTGTCCACCACCATGGCCGCCTGGAGCACCGATCCCGCCACCGACAATCACGGACGGCCCCGGCCCCTGGGACACCGCATCCTCACCTGGGGACGCCAGACCAGCCACGCCGACGGCATCACCTGGTTCCTGTCCGAGCTGGCCGCCGAGGCTAGGGCCGACGCTGGCAGCGACCTGCAATGGTCGGTACCCACCGCCCGCTCCGATCGGGCCTTCAATCGGGGCGAAGACGCCATCGCGCCCGACGCCGTGGGGCACCTGCTGACCGGCGGCCTGCACGTGCCCTTCTACTTCGAGCACGAGCTGCGGGCCCGCCACCCCAGGGGAGTGGCCGCCCGCCTGAGACCCTACTCCCGCTACTACCGCTCCGACGCCCCCGCCAATGACCAGCCGCCCTTCCCCACCACCCTGTTCCTGGTGGACACCGAGGAGGTGGCCGAGACCTACGCCAGCACCGCCTCCCGGATGACCGCCATGTCGCTGCCCATCCTGGTGTCCAGTAGGGAGGCCCTGTCCGGTAGGGGGATACTGGGCCGGTCCTGGCGTCCCCTGTGGGATGGGGAACATCCGCCCCTGGCGCTGCGGGAACTGGGAGCCTACGGGTGGGACACCCTGCGCCGACGGATGCGTCGGCAGGAGACACGTTAGTCATGCTGATACGGCTTCATCTGCCCGCTCTGTTGTCCGGGGGCGCCAACTGTCACTCCGGGGGAGATTTCGGGGGTTGGCCGGAACGCTGCGATGCGTCATTTTCACAGATTTCAAGTAGGAATTGAGCTGCAATTCCCCCTGACAGGTCAAAACTTGCATTTTTGCAAGTGTGAGAAACCAGGCTAAAACAGCGGGAGGCCCGTTTGCAGAAATGCAATCGTCATTGCCGCCGATGACGCATCAGCCCATGACGAGGTATGACACATGAAAGATGAGGTCCACTGGGTGGACAAGGGGGAGGCGGCGCGGGAGTTGGAGGTCTCGCTATCGACCCTGGACCGGATGATCCGCAAGGGGGAGCTGGAGGTGGTGAGAGAGGGCCGGCGGGTCTACGTGAAGCTGCCCGGACCCCCCTGCCCCAGCGACCGGGAACTGCTGCGCCAGGCCATGGCCAGGGTGGAACGACTGGAACGCACGGTGGGGGAACTGTCCGATGAGGCCGACCAGTTGGAACAAGAGAGGGACCAGGCCAGGGCCGAGACGAAGACCGCCCGGGGCGAGTACGCCGTGCTGGAAGCGGACTACCACGGGGAGCAAGCCGCCCACCGGAGGGCCAGGCGCTGGGCCGCCCGGCTTGGCATCGCCGTCGCCGTGCTGGTGGTGCTGCTGGCGGTCACCGTCCTGGTGGCTTGGTGGCTGATCACGTAGCGGCGTGGGGCCATGTAAGGGCTGGAATGCTGCCCCGATGGGCCTGCCTTCGTTGACGGCGGGCCGGGTACGGAAGATAATAATAGTAAGACAATACCGCACAAAGGTAGACACGAGAGAGACCATGCCCCCACGCCGCATTTCCAGGACCATCACCTTCTCCCTGCCCCCGGATATGTTCGAAGAGGTACAGCGGGTGAAAGACGAAGAGGGCCGGGACATGAGCGAACTGGTGCGCGAGGCCCTGCGCCTCTACATGGAAGACCGTGAACTGCGCCGCGAGCAGCGCCTGGAGCGGCTGCGCTCTCGACAGGCTGGGCGCGATAAGAACCAACGAGGTGAAATCGATGAGTAATGGAATCGACCTGATACCGGCTGCACTCTACGCCCGGGTCTCCAGCGACCGTCAAGACGTGGACCTCTCCGTCGCCGCCCAGCTTAGGGCGCTGCGCGAATACGCCGAGCGCAACGGCTACTCCATCGCCCGCGAGTACGTGGACGAGGCCGAGAGCGGCAGGATCGCCGATAGACCCCAGTTCCGCAAGATGCTGGACGAAGCCAGCAAGCCGGAGGCCCCGTTCAAAGAAATCTTAGTCTGGAAATTTTCCAGATTCACCCGCAAGCGCGAACACGCCGTGGCCTTCAAGTCCATGCTCCGCAAGAAGGGAATCCGCGTCGTCTCCATCACCGAGCACGCCGACGACTCCCCCACCGGCAAGCTCATGGAGGCCATCATCGAGTCCGTGGACGAGTTCTACAGCGAAAATCTTGCCGAAGAGGTCTACCGGGGGATGCGGGAAGCCGCCTCCAGGGGCTTCTGGGTCGCCAGCCGCGTTCCCTACGGCTACCGCAAGCTCATGGTCCAGGACGGCGCCAAGAAGCGTCCCACCCTGGAACCCGACCCGGACACCAGTCCGGTGGTCAAGCGGATATTCAGCCTGGCCGAGGCCGGACACGGCATCCTGGACATCACCCGCACCCTCAACGACGAGGGCATAGCCAACCCCACCGGAAGGCCCTGGTCCAAGAACGGCGTCCACATCATCCTGCGCAACGAGACCTATACCGGAACTCTGGTGTGGGGCACTTCCGCGAAGCACAAGAGCGAGCCGGTCCGGGTGGAGAAAGCCTTCCCCTCGATCATCACCAAGACCCAGTTTCGCAGGGTCAACAAGCAACTGCGTTCCCGCGCCCCCAGAAGGGCACATCCGAGACGCGTGGGAAGCTCCTACCTGCTCAGCGGGTTGGTCAAGTGCTGCGCTTGTAGCCGGGCCATGTCGGGCCAGGACTCCAAGAGCGGGCAGTTCGCCTACTACGTCTGCCAGTCGTTGATGAAACGGGGCAGCGGCGCCTGCGACTGTCCCCGGCTCAACGCCAGACGCTTCGAGGAGATGGTGGTGGATCGCATCAGGGACAACATCCTCACCGAGTCCAACATCCGCGAGTTGGTCAAGCTGGTGGACGAGGAGATGGACGGCATCGCCAGGGAGCAACGTCAAAGGCTGGAAACCGCCGAGGCGGAACTGGCCGACGTGAAGCGGCGGTTGGACCGCCTCTACAACCTGGCCGAGACCACCGACCTGGACATCGACGACTTCATGCCTCGCATCCGGGAGCACCGGGAAAGGCAGCAGAAGCTGGAGGAAACGGCGGAGGATGCCCGAGTAATGCTGTCCCATCGGCGGGTGGCGCTGGACGACGTGGACACCATCACCGCCTATGCCCAGGACTTGAACACCTACCTGCGAGAGAGCGAACTGACCGAGCGGCGGGCCTTCATCGAGTCTTTCGTCAGGGAGATCGTCGTGCAGCCCGGAGGGGCGTTGCTACGCTACACCATACCCATGCCGGAAGATAGCCCGATAGGGGGAAAAGATACCGAGGAGATGGCTTTGCACTCCCCGGTACTGTCTACGGTCAAGTCTGGTGGGCCTGGATGGACTCGAACCATCGACCTCGGTCTTATCAGGACGGCGGGCGTCAACATCCGGTTGTTGATCTCTCCGGGCTGGGACGACTCGCGGGCCCTGGACCGGAGTCTTGATGCCGGAAGTCCTGCATCACATCCGAATGAGACGCTTGCCCCAGGCAACTGCGCTGCCCACGATAATGGTAACCGCGGTTCAAGATATGCTTATTAGTCCCTTGCGGTTCCCACTTGTCTTGGACGCTAACTCCGATTCCGGGCCGCTATTCGGAGGCAGCCCCCCGTGTTTGACCGCCAGATAGTCTGCCCACATCTGCATCAATTGCCGTCGCTGGTCAAAAAGATCGGAGCGCATATAAGCCGCTTCCGTGGCGTTGCCGACGTTGTGGGCCAGCGCCGCTTCCGCCACTGCCCACGGCGTCGCCGTGCACTCCTCCACCCAGTTGCGGAAAGAACTGCGGAATCCGTGAGGCACGGCGGGAATCCCCAGCCGGCGCAGGAGAGCGGTCAGCGTCATACCGGAGGGCGCCCTCCCCTTTGGACCGCCGGGGAAAATCAGCCCGCCCGTCCCGCTTATCTCCCACGCGGCAGTCAAGACCTCTACCGCCCTGCCCGACAGGGGCACCCGGTGGGGACGCTTGGCCTTCATGCGAAAGGCGGGAATCTCCCAAGTGAGAGTGTCCCACTTGATTTCGCTCCAGTCGGCATTCCTCACTTCCCCGGAGCGGGCGGCGGTCAGCACCAGGAACTCGAAGGCCAATTTGGTCAACGCATGGGCGGTAGAGTCCCGCACCAAGGCCAGCGCTCCAGGGACCTGACCGTAGTGCAATGCCGCATGGTGTTTTTTCAGCCTCTTGACCGGCGGCAGGACTTTGAGCAGTGCCCGGCCTGCCGGGTTGTCCAGACGGTAGCCACGGGTAACCGCCCAATCCAGCACTGTTTCCATTCGCTGCCGCACCCGGCTGGCAGTTTCAGGCTTGGTGGTCCAGATAGGCTCCAGCACGGCGAGAGAATCGGAAGCAGTGATGGAGTCGACCGGTTTCCCGCCTATGAAGGGGAACGCATACGTCGCCAACGTGCTTTCCCACTGGGTGGCGTGCTTGGAGTTGCTCCAAGCCGGACGGCGCAACTCAATGACACAGGCGGCAGCCTCGGCGAAGGTGGGTACTGACGGGGAGGGATTGCGGGCAGCATCCTTGGCCTCCCGCTTCTCGGTGAGGGGGTCTCGTCCTTCGGCGACGGCGGAGCGGTTACCGGCTGCCAGGGAACGCGCCTGGGCCAGGCTGACGGCGGGATAAGATCCCAGCCCGACGTCGCGGCGCTTTTCGTTGATAACGATACGCTGGACCCATGACTTGGATCCCGAGGGGGCGATGTGCAGGTATAGACCATCGCCGTCGCCATGTCTGCCGGACTTGCTGATGGTCTTGACTGAGAGTGCAGTAAGCTTGCCCATAGTCCACATATTCCCACATTTTTTCCCACACGGAGAGCGGGACGCAGTGGCATTTTATGGGGGCTGATGGGAAATCTCAAGGGGCGTGCATCAGTGGAACAGATACGATTGCAGTACAAATGAGACATCTTGGGACGTTCTGGAATATTGTAGTGGCGGAGGGAGTGGGATTCGAACCCACGATACAGTCGCCTGCATAACGGTTTTCAAGACCGCCGCCATCGTCCACTCGGCCATCCCTCCGCGGGCGGTGGAACCTTCTATATTGTAGCTTCTTGCGGCTTCCGGCGAAAGCTGGGGAGCGGCCCCGTGAGCCGATGGCCTCGAAGGCGAAGGGGGGCGGCATGGCAACCTTCAGGTTGACATTCAATTAGCTCCAATGCTAGAATTTTCGCAATTTCGTAGCCGTCCTCAGCTTGCACAGAGCTTGCCTAATGGGCGGTTTCGTGTTGCTTTTCGGTTCCGCCATCGCCCCAACTGTCGGACTCAGATGCGTTCCGTCAGCAGTCCGGTGGCCGCCCTGAGCCTGTCGAAGGGCAGGTGCAAGCCCGCAAGGAGAATAGGCCATGCCCGAGATTGTGAAAGGACTCAAGGATGTCTACCTGGACACCACTGAGGCCAGTTTTATTGATGGCCAAGTAGGCAAGCTGCTGTACCGCGGCTATAACATTCATGACCTGGCAGAAAGGTCCACGTTCGAGGAAGTAGTTTATCTGCTGCTGTATGGCAGCCTGCCTTCCAGCCAGCAATTGGCAGACTTCGACGCCGAGCTGCGCGCCAGCCGCCGCATCCCGGACGGCATTATCACGGTACTGGAAGTGATGAAGGACGCCCACCCGATGGACGCCCTTCGCACCGGCATATCGGCCTTGGCCGGTTACGACGTGGAAGAGGTGGCCGACAATTCCGTTGAAGCCACCATCCGAAAGGGCGTCCGTCTCACCGCGCAGGGGCCGACCATCGTCGCGGCGCATCATCGTCTGCGGCAGGGACTGGAACCCATCGCCCCCAATCCTGAACTCAATCACGCCGGCAATTTCCTCTACATGATGTTCGGAGAAATTCCCGACGAAGAGACTACCGGCCTGCTGGACGTGGACTTCATCCTCCATGCCGAGCATGGGGCCAATGCTTCGGCTTTCGCAGCCCGGGTCACCGCCTCTACCATCTCCGACCTGCACTCAGCGGTGGTCACCGGGGTCGGCACGTTGAAAGGCCCGGCCCACGGCGGGGCTGCCGAAGAAGTGATGAAGATGTCGCTGGAGATCGGGAACCCGGAGAACGCCGAGGAATACGCCCGCAATCACCTTGAGTCGGGCGGGCGGATCATGGGATTCGGCCACAGGGTCTACCGGGCCGAGGATCCGCGGGCCCGGCACCTGCGGGACCGCGCCCGCGTCCTGGGCGAAAAGAAGGGCGAGCCCCGCTGGTTCCAGATTCTCTCTCACCTCGAACAGAATACGATGATGCCATACCGGGACAGGGGTATCTGCGTCAACGTGGACTTTTTCGCGGGGGCCATCTACTACTTGCTGGACATACCCGACGACCTGTTCATCTCCATCTTCGCATTGGGACGCATTCCCGGCTGGACCCTCCAGTGCGTAGAGCAGTACCAGGACAACATCCTCATCCGCCCGCTGCTGGAGTACACCGGAGAAATGGACCTGGAATACGTGCCAATAGAGCAACGCTAGCAGCGCGGGGATTTTAACGCAATGACGCAAAGGGGCGGGTTTGAACCCGCCCCTGATTTTTATTTCATCGGCGTTCTGATTCGTGTCCCTAGCCTACATCCTTGCTACTGCTCTGCTACTAATTGCCTCGCTGTTGGCATTTCTCGGCAGGAAAGACGCCAGAGCGTCGCCGCCATAGACCGTCTATCGCTCACCCAACCGCTCCCGCAGCCGCCGCAGTTCGGCTTCAGCTTCAGCGGCGCGGGCCTCCGCCGCGGCGCGGGCTACGGACGTTTGCCGCCAGTTCTCCAGGTACCTTCCGGTTGCGGGGTCATAGAACCGGGGCCAGCCTTCATCCCAAGCGAGGCTCAGTCCCAGCATCTCGCTGTACCCCTTCAGGACGCCATCGGGTTCAGTGGTCAGCTCGACGGCCTGGTATTCTCCGGCAACCAGGCGCCCTCCGTACAGCGGCTCACCATGATAGCGGCCGCCGGTGGGGTCGAAGCGCCAGTATTCCGGCACGCCAACTTGAGCGTAGATGCCCGGCTTTCGTTCCACGTCCACGCGGCTGGTGCTTTCGGAGGCCACTTCCAGTACCCAATCAGGCGCCTTGCCGACTTCCCAGGGCAGGTACAGCTTGCGCGGGCGGATCGCCTCAGCGTCCACACCGAAGGCCACGTAAACGTCCGGTGAAACCCGGACGTTCAAGTTGCGCGGATCGTAGCAAATGTTCGAGTCATAATCGACAAACACGTCAGGCCGTTGATGGAAGTCAGTGAAATAGGCAACAAGGAGTCCAAAGATTTCCCATTGTTCCAAGTGTTGTTCCATAGCCTCGGGCTTTTCCACCGATACATCAGGATTGAAGTCGAGGGCGGCGTAGTCAATCTCGCCCTGCCGACGGTAGGGCAACATCTTGTATTTGGCTGGCTTCGTGGTCATAGCAACCCTCGGTTAGCAGGCTGTCGTCCTCTGTCTTTCGTGAAATTATAGCGAGTTATGGTGGAGGAGTGTAGAGTAACGGAACGCCATGACCGCCGAACGCGAAATACGCCGCCGCATAGCCGAGCGCGGCCCCATAACTTTCGCCGAGTTCATGGATGTGGCTCTTTATCACCCCGACGGCGGGTATTACACATCAGGGAATCCGGTAGGGGCCTCGGGCGACTTCTATACCAGTCCGTCGGTGCATCCGGCGTTTGGGGCGTTGCTGGCGGCGCAGTTGTTCCAGATGTGGGAGCTGTTGGGAAGGCCCTCCCCGTTCACCGTTCTTGAGCCGGGCGCAGGCAGCGGGCTGCTCTGCCGCGATATCGTTGCAGCGGCATACGGACTCCCGGAGGGGTTCGCTGGCAGCCTTCGATACGTGTGTGTGGACCGGCGAAACGCAGCCGGATACGAGCGCGGACTACCAGGCGTAAGCCGGTTGGCGGCGTCCGGGCTGCCGCTGCGCGGAGTGACGGGCTGTGTGCTGTCCAACGAACTGCTGGACGCCATGCCAGTGCACCAGATTACCGTGGAAGGCGGTCAACTGCGCGAAGTGTACGTAACGCTGAAAGGCGCGGAGTTAGCAACCGAAACCGGGGAGCTGTCCACTCCGTTGCTGGCTCAACGAATTTCCTGCTTGGACATTGAGCTGAACGAAGGACAGACTGCCGAGGTGAATCTGGCCTTGGGCGAATGGACCGAGACAGCAGCGGCGGCCCTGGAACGCGGTTTTGTGCTCACTGTTGACTACGGACGACCCGCCGAAGAGCTTTATTCGGCAACGGAAAGGCCCCGGGGGACGCTGACCACCTTCCACCGCCACATACAAACGGACCGCCCCCTCGAACGAATCGGGCAGCAGGATATGTCGGCCCAGGTAGACTTCACAACGCTGGCTAGATCAGGGTCCCAAGCCGGTCTGGACTTCCTCGGTTATACCAACCAGGCTACGTTCCTTCGCAACCTGGGGCTGGCGCATTTGGAGCAACGCCATTCCGTCGGCTCGCCTCGCTCTATCCAGGCAAACCGCGCCGGAATGCGGGATCTGGTCAAACCGGGCGGACTCGGCGACTTCAAGGTCATAGCGCAGGGGAAACACGCAGGCCATCCGGAACTGTGGGGCTTCTATTCCTCCGGTCAAGCGGCAGATTTAGCGGAGCGTATGCCCACACTCTTGCCCACCGCAGAGCACCTGGACTTGCTGACCGGACGGTTCCCACCCGTGGAGGTTGAGGTCGAGATGGCGTGGGATGCCATGTGGCCTGATTCACCTGGAAATTAGCTGTTCCAGCAAAGCCGGGGCAGCATCTTCTGTTGACGCTAAAAGCATGGCAAAGCAGGGATTCCTCGACCCTAGACTGTACTTACTATAGCCTCATCCAGTATCTCCGCTGCTTCGTCCATCTGCGCCTCTGTGGTGGTGAAGGGAGGGACGAAGCGGAAGACGGAACCGCTGCGTCGCACGCTCAAGATAAGCCCGTTTTCCAGGCAGCGGCGGCCTATCTCCCGGCCTTGCGCGTATGCCGGTTCCCTCGTGCCGCGATCAGTCACCAGCTCGATGCCCTGCAGCAGGCCACGCCCCCGGATGTCGCCGATGATTTCGTGGCGCGATGCCAACCGTTCCAAGTGTTCCCGCCAGTAAGCCCCGATGCGCTGGGCCACGTCCGTCAACATTTCCTCCAGGATTATATCTATGCTGGCGATGGCGGCGTGGCATGGCATGGGGTCGTTGGAATGGGAGTGGCCCACCACAAGTCCTGTTTCCGAAGCCTTCTCCTCAATAGTGTCGGTAGTGATAGCGGCGCTGATGGCCACACCGCCGCCGAAGTGCTTGGATATGGTGAATATGTCCGGCACTACGCCTTCCTGCTCAAAGGCCCACATCGCGCCCAGCTTGGCCAGGCCGGTCTGTGCCTCGTCCACTATGAGCAAAGCGCCACGGGCCTCACAG
Organism: Dehalococcoidia bacterium; assembly: GCA_965232885.1. Taxonomy (GTDB): domain Bacteria; phylum Chloroflexota; class Dehalococcoidia; order Lucifugimonadales; family UBA3495; genus VXOI01. The sequence goes on from CBDDQX010000003.1 coordinate 288,979, forward strand.
CGGTGTTTCAGTTCCGCCAGCCAGCCGGGGGGCAGGTCTATGACGCCGCCTGCGCTGAAGAGCGGCTCGGTGATTACCCCGGCCAGCGGCCCGTCGGCCTGGGCGTCCAGTAGCTCGAAGCTGGTGTCGAGGCAGGAGTAATCGCAGGCCGGACGGTCCTGGCAGAAGCGGCAGCGGTAGCGATAGGGTGCGATGATGGGGTAGTGACCTGGGGCATAGGGGCCGTAGCCCTCATGCCATCCCGAGAAGGTAACGGCGCGGGTAGAATCGTTCATGCCGTGGAAGCTGACCGCCGGGCTGGCGAACTCGTATCCGCCTGTGTATCGCTTGGCGATGGCCATGGCTGCTTCGTTGGAGTCGCTGCCGGAAGTGAGGAACATGGATCGGTTCATGCCCTCCGGGGAAATCTCGGCGAGGCGCGCCGCTAGGATGATCTCGCGGTCGTTGAACATGCTCATGTGGCTGTGGATGAGCGTATCGCCGCTTTCCTGGAGGGCCTGAACGATGCGGGGGTGGTTGTGCCCGAGGGCGGCGCACATCTGGCCGGAGTTGAAGTCGAGGTATTCCTTGCCGTTGACGTCGCGCACCACGGAGCCGCGCCCCCACACCATGATGGGGCCAGTGACTACGTTCTTGTCTATGCGGCTGCGAAAGCTGAACTTTCGCGCCATTTCCAGCAACTCGGCTTCGGTAAATTCCTGGGGCATAGTTATCCCTCTGTCTGAACTGTGATTCGTTTGATTATGTGATGGCCGTGATAGGAAAGCCAATAATCACGGCCATATAATGAATCCGAAAAATCACAGTTCAGGTTATGCTTGAGCCTTGAACTTGGGCATTACATCCTTGCCGAAGGCTTCCAATTGCTCCAGTATCACGTTCTGGGGCGTGCCGATTACCGAACCGACGTTGATCTGGTTCAGTCCCGGGTAATGGTCCTGGATGGCCTCCAGCTTCTCGGCAATCAGTTCGGGCGGGCCGCAGAGCCAGGAACCCGCCTTGACCCCGTCCTCCAGCGTGGGCAGGCCGGCTTCACGGGCGCGGCGGGGGTCTTCCACCGCTCGGACCTGCTCCTCGGACAACCCGCGAACGAAGCCCAGCGGCGCAAACATCTTCATGTTCTCTTCAAAGAAGATCCGGGCCTCCCGGATGGCCTTTTCTTCGGTTTCGGCTATGTGGATGGTGAAGCCGACGGCCAAGCCTTCGCCCAGCTCGGTCTCACGCCCGTGGGCGGCCTGGGTTTCCTGCCATTGGCGCATCACACCTTCGGTGGCGCCGCCGGCCGCCGCGCCACCGCCCACGAGGCCCTTCATACTGTGCTTTGCCATAAATTCCATGGCGCGCTTGCTGGCGCTCACCACCGGCTGCCAGGTCTCCACGGGCAGGTTGCGGGGGCGCGGCACCAGCGTGATTTCCTTCAACGTGTAGCCGCGATAGGGAACCTCCGGCGGAATCTGGTAGAACTTGCCTTCATGGGAAAAGGAATCTTGGTGAAAGGCTTTCATTATGACCTCCACCTGTTCCTCAAACATCTCGCGGTTGGCTTCGTTGTCTGAATTGGTGCTGGGTACACCGAAGGTGTCCACTTCCCGCGAGTGGTATCCGCGACCAACGCCGAACACGACCCGGCCGCCAGTGAGAATGTCGGCGGTGGCATAGTCCTCGGCCAGCCGAAGGGGGTGCCACATGGGGTTGATGTTGAAGCCGCAGCCAAACTTGAGGTTCTTGGTCAGGTGGGCCAGGTGGACGTATAGCAGCAGAAGGTTGGGAAGGCACTCGTACCCCTCCCGCTGGAAATGATGCTCCGCCGACCAGAAAGTGTCATAGCCCATTTCTTCCATCTTCAGGACTATGGCTTCGGTCTTGCCGAACACGCCCGCAAGCTGGTTGTCAGCGAGCCAGCGGTCATTGACCGGAGTGCCGTCCAAACCAATGTTGTCCAAGTCAACGTGCCCGGCGAAAAGACTGCCGAATTTGGTTATCATCACTCGCCTCCTGCGGTGGCTTCTGATTGGGATGCGTTTCGAGCCTGATTTTGACGCAATTGTAAAGGGGCCGGTTCCTGTGTCAACCAACGGCTGAAAACGCGCTCCCGAACTGAATGGGATTCAGCGAGGCTTTTGATAGAATAGCTATCTACATAGTTATGCGGCTATGCGATTACTGATGGGTGAATGAATTGCTAAACCATCCGTCATTCCTGCGAAGGCAGGAATCCAGAGGGCCAATTCGTCCAGAGCGAGTACCGGGGTTCGCGCACTGGATTCCTGCCTTCGCAGGAATGACGGGTATTTGCCGCCGGAATGTTTCGCTAACGATTCACTCATCAGTAAGTGGCTAAGTAGCGATGCGGCTAAGTGGCTCGAAAGGTTAGGTTCTGTTGACATTTTCCCGTCATTCCGGCACAAACAGGTTGCCGTATGAGCGCAAACAGGGGTTTGAGAGATGTCGGTGAACCAGGCGGCTCAAAACATAATTATCGTGGATGACGAGGCTGAGTCTTCGATTCTCCGGGCTGTTCGGCAACGGCTGGAAGAAGAGGGATGGAGAACGACGGTGGTGCAACCTCTGCCCGGCGGCTCGCCGGGGGAGGAGTTCGAGGCGGCGGCCCTGTGGGACATCGAGGACCAGCGCCCCGACGCGGTGCTGCTGGACGTGCGTTTCGGAGACCACCGGGATGACCGCTTCAAGGGGTTGGGTATCTTGGGCGAAATCGTCAACCGCTGGCCCAAGCTGCCGGTGCTGATGTTCACTCAGTATGCGCAAGGCCCAGACCGGGAGACCGCCGCCCGGGGGGCGCTGAAGTGGGATGCGCCAGTGGATTTCATAGATAAGCTGGCCGGAACCGACGAGGTTGTGCTGAGATTGCGGCGCCTGATGGGAGCCGCGCCGGAAGTCATCTACGTGGGAGGAGGCATTTTTCTCGACGCGGCTTCGCAGACAGTCTACGTGGAGCAGGGAGGAGACCGGCGCGCGGTCACTGACATTCAGGGAATGAAGTTCGAGATATTTCGGGAACTGGCAACAGCGTGGCACCGGGGATCCGGCGAACTAGTGCCCTTCTCCCGACTGGAGCGCTATTCGGAAGGGGAAGACCCACGCGCGTCCCTGCGGGTACGAATCCGGGAGATCAAGGTTTCCTTGGGAAAGGCCCTGGGCGTGCGCTTTGGCCCTTCCGAGCTGATCCTGAATGTGCGCGACAAGGGCTATCGGTTGTCCCCGCCTCGGGAGTGAACATGGCAGCAGAGGAAAGCCTCGTATGGCGCCGGTTCCATTTGGGCGGCGCCCAGCGGTCCCGATTGATGCTGGCTGTGTTTGCAGCGGGCGGCCTGGTTGCTTTGTCAGGATTGATATGCTTGATTTTGTCCTTTTTCATAGGCTCCGTTGTCTTTGGTTACCTTTGGGGCGTAGAGCCTCTGGCATATATCGGCGTCGTGGCGCTGATAGTTGGGCTGGCTATCTCAATTGCAGGGCTGGCTACCGCCGCGATGAAAGCAAACGGGCGAAATCAGGGCGAGCCGGGTGGAGAACATCAAAGCGAACAATGGCGGGAAACCACCCGGCAGTTCTTCGAGTTGTTCGACCACGACCTGGGGCGGCCCATGCGCCGAATCGCCGGCAAGGAGCGGGAGTTGCGGGCGGCCATACGGGCGGCGGGCGAGCCGGATGATTCTGCCGTGCAAGAATTGCTGGACGAAATAGCGCGCCAGACGCCCAACTACCGCTTGATGCTCTCCAACATCCAGATGCTGGTGCAATTGGAGGCACCCGGGGGAGACCCTCCCCGCGGGCCTGTCGAGCCTTCCGAAGTGGTGCGTCGCATAGCTGACCGCTACTTCCCCATAGCAGCCGAGGCGGGCAAGGAACTTACATGGTGGGCCGAGCCGCAGGACTTTGGCATAGTTTCCTCCGACTCCCATGCCATCGAACATATAGTTGCCAACCTTGTTGACAACGCCGTTACCCATGCCTCTGATCATGTGGAGGTATCCTTGAGCAAGGACGATACCCACTTTTATGTCAACGTGTGGGACGACGGGCCGGGTATCACATCGCACTATTTGGAATACCTTTTCGACCGGGGCTGGACACCGGAAGTAGGGCGGCGAGAGGAGAAGGCCAGCTCAGGACTGGGCCTGTTTATTGCCCGAACACTGGCCCAGCGCTGCGGCGGAGAGTTGACGGTGGAATCTGTGACCGCCCCGCAAGCCGAGCATCACACGGCATTCTTGCTGGCTCTGCCGCTGAAGGGACAGTGAAACGTCCGGCCTCCGGTGGCGATGGAGCGCCCTCAATCGTCTCAAGACGCTTGGCCTGGCCGGCTCTGCTGGCTCTGGCGCTGGCTGCTCTGCTGGCTTGCGTCACACCCTTGCCGCGCTCAGGAGAGGCAACACCAACCCCTGCTGACACAGGCGCGGCGCCATCCCCGACCGCCACACTCCCTCCGACTCGGCCTACGGCCCCGGCGATCACACCCACTCCCAGGCCAACCCCTACGGCTACACCGATACCAACGGAACCGCCCACACCGGCCGGCCCTACGGAAGCGCCCACTCTGCCGACTTCCGTCACAGCCACTGAGGGAGACCTGTTCCTGGCAGTCTATGCCCCCGAAGACGAATCCATCGTGCCGGGCAATTCCGTTATTGTTTACGGCCAGACTGAACCTGGAGTCCGGGTCATCGTCGCAGAAGATGAGGCCGCGGTGGACAGCCGGGGAGGTTTTCGGGCTGAGGTATCTCTGCGGCAAGGCGAGAACCTGGTGGAAGTCATAGCTAGTGGCGAGGACGGCTCCCGCAGCCGGATTGTCCGGCAGGTGACGTCGCTGGCTTCGCCCTTTCTGTTGTTGATTACGGAACCGGAGAAGGAGAGCGTCGTTTACGATTCACGCCTTCCCTTGTCCGGGCGCACCGGCCCCAATGCCATAGTCAGCATCAATGGCCGGTCGGTGCCGATTGACCGTTTCGGATATTTCTCCACCACAATGCTGCTGGTCGAAGGCCCCAACTTTATAGACGTGGTAGCCACCAATGACGACGGGGAGACTTTCAGCGAGGTTGTATCCGTAATCTACCGCCAGCCCAATGAGTAGAAGCAGGCGGCGATGTAACGCAGCATCAGTTGGGCCGGGGCGAGGATTTGAGATGGCCGCAGCTTGTCTGCCGCAGCCCGTGAGGATCTGATTGACGCCTTGGAATAGCATCCTATTCGAGCGGGGAGCCAGGACCCGCCGGTTGCCCGCGCTGATTGCGGGGCTGCTGGCCGTGGCTGTCATCTCCCTTGCCGCTTTCAGCACGGCATCGGCCCAGCCTGTGGCGGAATGGCGCACTGTGTTAGGCGGCGGTGAGGACGACTTTGCCCACGCCGTAGCATTGTCCGATGACGGCGGCTATGTTATCGCAGGCGAAACGCGCTCCTTCGGCTCAGGATCGCAGGACGGCTGGCTGGTCAAGCTGGACTCCAATGGCGAGCAGCAATGGTCACAGACATACGGAGGCCCGGAGAGCGACGCCATTTATGCCGTGCAAAGGACCGGTGACGGAGGCTATATCCTCGCTGGAGAAACACACTCCTCCGAGAGCGCAACAGCTTCGCAGAGCGACTACTGGCTAATCAAGACCGATGCCGATGGGAAACCGGAATGGGAACGCAGTTTCGGCAACTCAGAACAATCCCTCACGTCCGAAACGTTGGAAACCTCCGACGTTGCCCACTCCGTGAGGCAAACGAGGGGCGGCGGTTACGTTCTGGCCGGAAGTTCTACGAGTTCTTCCGGCACCGGAGTATGGCTGCTGAGAACCGACGCTAACGGTGGGTTGCTGTGGAGCCGGAACCCCGGAATAGCCACCGGGGCGGTGGCATACGACGCCGCCGAGACCGCCGACAATGGATTCATTGTCGCGGGCAGCGCCGACTCGGTCCTTCGCGGCAGTGAAGCCATTCTGATCAAGACCGATTCCGACGGAGATACCAGATGGACCAAGTCTTTCGGCGGCGAATTTGACGATGAGGCCCGATCATTAGTCCTGACCGGCGATGGCGGCTATGCTCTTGGCGGGTTCAGTTGGTCGAACAGCGCGGGGCTGTCTGATTTCTGGATGGTCAAAACCGATGGAGAGGGGAGACTGGAATGGCAGCGCACGTTCGGCGGTGTGGCCAGGGAAGCCGCCCACTCATTGGTCCAGACCAGCGACGGCGGCTATGTGCTGGCGGGCTGGTCCGAATCGTTCAGCAGAGGCGATCGCTTCTGGATAGTCAAAACAGGCCCCACGGGCAGACAGTTGTGGAACAGGGCATACACCCAAACCGGCTCTGCGGACGCCGGAACCGGAGCGGCGTTGGCGTTCTCCGGAGCGCGGGCCATCTGGCAGACGGAAGACCGGGGATTCATCATTGCCGGATGGACTAGCGTTGCACAGGGTAGCCGGGACATTCTGGCGGTCAAGACTGCCTCCGGAGAGCTCCTGCCTGCGGCCATGCAGGGACCGGTAGTAACCTTGCGCAACACCGGCGGCGTCAACATTGTTTCGGCAACCATCGGATTCGATACCAACGGCCGTGGCGTTTCCGGGTCTCCAATCCGGTTCTGGCGCCAAGGAAGACTCGTAGGCCGCGACAACCCATTGCCTGTCGGGATGCTGGCCTGCTCTCAACCCGTCCAGGGATTCAGCTCCGGCGGCAGCCTGGTTCTGGACCAGATTGGTTCTTTCGAGTCCGTATACATCAACGCTTTGTCAAGCCGGGCAGAATCTCCAGAGCTGAAAATAGACAATGCGCCCATTGAGTTCAACTTCAGTGACAACGGCGCAGCCATAGCCGGAAGTTTAGCCGTCGTTTCAGAATCCCCCTGTGAGCAAGAGGATCTTCTGTTGCCGGAAGGGCCCGGCGCCCCAGGCGGTCTTGAGGCCGAGGTCTCGGACGTTAAGCTCGGAATCATAACCCTTGACTGGGAAGACAGCGTCGAGTCTGAAGTGTCAGGATATGCCGTATACTTTGCCCGCAATGCCTCCGGGCCGTATAGGCGGCTGACTTGGCTGCTTCCTGATTCCTCTTTCGCCGATGTGAGGACGGGAGACGGAACCACCTATTTCTATGTGGTAAGCGCCATCAACTCGTGGGGGTTGGAATCTCCAATGTCCACCGTTGCAGAAATCGAGTCCCTCGACGTAACAGCTCCGGAGCCTCCCACCGGGCTCCGGCTGGTCAGATTGGACCGCAGCGCCGGAAGGGCCCAACTGGAGTGGAACATAAGCAGGGGAGAGGCCATCAGGGGCTACCGCCTGTACCGGCAAGACGGAGAAGGGCCGAGCACTCCCATAACCGCCCTTCTTTTCGGGACAGGGTTTGAAGACTGGACCCTGCCTGCGGAAGGAGACTTTACCTACTCAGTTTCCGTCATAGACTTGGCCGGCAATGAATCTGGGCCATCCAACATCGTGCCGCCGGAACTGGATTTCTTTGGCATAATCCTGGAAGTCCGGCGGAATTCCGCCGGCGGCGGGCGGTTGTCAGTGAGCACGGACAGAGGCCGGGTGGACGTGGCTATCGTGCCCGACACGGAAATCAGCATCCCGAATCGTGAGGCTCCCGGGCTGGACGACCTGGATCCCGGCGACCAAGTGGCGGTATCTCTCAAGCCGGACGGCTCCGCAGCCCGGCAGGTTCATCTGGTGCCGTCAAAGACACGGAACCGTCACCTGGCTGGCAGGATAATAGTCGCAAGCGGCAGCGAGGTCGTCATTCAGACAGCGGACGGGGACGGCGAACAGGTTACCCTGCCTCTTACCGATTCGGTGGAGGTCAGGCTGCACCGGGGGGTAACCGGGTTGGCGGAAGGCACCTTCATCGTCGTTTCTTCGACAGTGGCGGAGGGGGAGTCCGTCGCGACAGTCAGTGAAATAAATGGCATTCCCGGCCGCGATGCAGGGGAGTCAACAGAAGGGTCTGAAGAGCCGCAGGAATCCCGCAACGTCGCCGTGGTGCGTGGCGAATTTCAAGGCATAAACCCTGAAAACGCCAATATCATCATGTCCTTCACTGAGGTTTCGCTAGATGTAAATACGGAAATGGAGACCGGACTATCCGTTGGCGAACCTGTGGTAGTGGAGGCCCTGCTGCGTCCCGACGGCTCGCTCCTTGCCCGCCGGGTTGGACAGGATGAAGGGATAGGCCAGATTGCTGCCAGAACCATTATGCGCGGCGTTTTCCAGGAAAGCGACACAGCAACCGGGAATTGGACGGTCAGCGGGACGGAGGTGTTGGTTGACCGCCGCGCCTACACCGATGCTTTGCCCCGCGCGGGCCAGCGGGTGAAGGTGACCGCCACTCTCCAGGAAGACGGCGCCCTCCATGCCCGCGAGGTGGAAAACCAGCCCGAAACGGAAAACCCGGAAGGAGAGCATACAGTCTGGCTGGAAGGGATATTCCGTGAAATCACCAGCGGGGGCGCATGGGACATCGGCGGCGTTCCGGTAGACGTCAACGCCAATACCGCGCTTTCTGGGCAGCCCTCGGTGGGCAGTCGCGTCTCCGTGACTGCTACCTACAGCGGCAGGTCTCTGCTGGCCAACGAAGTTTCCGCTAACCCTTCGGAAACTAATGCCGCCGTCCGCAGCGTTAGCATACAGGGAATCGTCGAGTGGGAAGTACAGGACGGCTGGTTGGTAGTGGATGGTATACGAATTGTGTTGAGCGACCTCACAAAGATACTGGGCGACATATCCATCGGTTCCACAGTAATTCTTAAAGCGGAGATTCAGCCCGACGGGTCGCTGATAGCCCGAGAGGTGGCGATAACCGACCAAGACGACCAAACCGGTGAAACAAGGGCCAATCCGGTGGATATTGAAGGCCGCATCGAGCGAGTTGAGGCAGAGGACAGACTGCTAGTCAACGGCATTCCGGTGGCTATAAGCGCGCTCACCGAAATAAACGCCTCGCTGCAAGTGGGCGCACCGGTTCAGGTGCGCGGACTGCTGCAACGCGATGGCTCGGTGCTGGCCCGCCAAATCCTGGGCTATGGGCCGGGAATTACCGCAGGGACTGAGGCCAGCATCGAGGGCCTGGTCAACGAAGTCGCAACCGAAACAGACGGCCGTGTATCCAGCTTCTCAGTGGGTGGCATACCGGTGACCGTAGACCGCCTGACACGCCTGGCAGAGGAACCGGCCATCGGGATAGCTCTGACGGTTCAAGGAATCTATATCAGTGGCGAAATCCTGGCAGTGACCGTTGATTCCCAACCTATCGGCAACGTAGGTGTCCTGCCCAAGGTACAGATGCAGGGAATAGTGGAAGATATGCCTTCCAGGCCCGTACCCTTGCCCCTTGATGTTAATATCAATGGTGTCACCGCCCGCATTTCCGGGGGAACGAATATAATCGGTTCCCTGACTGAAGGGGCAGTGGTAAGAACCACCGGCAAGGTCACCGGCGGGGTTTTCCTAGTGGAAGAAATAGAGCGGCTGCCGGCTTACGATACCCAGGACAGCGGGGAACCGGCGCGGTTCAGAATCAAGGGCGCGATACAGGAAGCCAATCTGGACAGCGATGGCCGGCCAGACCGCCTGCTGGTTGCCGGGGAACGGATTATCGTCGAGGCATTAACCGTATTCCAGGACACGGTCGCTGTCGGCGACTCGGTGATTGTGGAAGGAGTGGTACAGGACGGTATACTTCTCGCCACTAGAATCAGCCTGGAGGAAAGCGAGGAAGCCGGCGGATAAGCCTTAATGAATCATCCGGCGCACGCGCGGCCCCGTGACTCAGCAATGGCACAAGCTGCCATCCAAATCCTGATAGGAGTTACGCAGAGGTTCGCCCCCGCCCTGAACCTCTCCCAGAGGGAGGGAATTGTACCGAACTGCGTAACTCCTATCCTGTAATCGGCGGTTTTAATGCTGGAACCCGATATATTGAAGCAGGGCGATGACTCCGGCAACCGGATGGTCATCAAATACACTTCCCCCGCAACGGGCGCAGCAGTGTGGGCACTGGGTATCCCCCAAGCATGGGAGACTCCCTTGGGGCCAACCTGGTGCTACGTGATAGAAGGGGACCAACTGACGGTCATAGACCCCGGCTGCCACGGGTCGGAGCATTACCTGGCCGAGGGCTTGGAATACCTGGGGCACTCGCTGAATTCCGTTCAGCGTATTGTGGTCACCCACGGCCACATGGACCACGACGGCGGCTGCCTCAGCGTCGTCCGGGCCAGCGGAGCCGAGCTGTGGGCTCACGAGATCTACGGCAGCCTGCTGCTGGAAGACCGCTGGGAACGGGAAATGAGCTGGCGCAGGCAGGTCAGCGGCTTCCAGGCTTTTGAGGATTCCGAGACCGTGGAGCGGGTGAAGGAGCATCACCGGAGAGCCTTGGAACTGCGGCTGGACATGCAGGTCACAGATGGTCTGCGCTCCGACGGGCTGACCTACTATTACACACCCGGCCACTCGCCGGACGAGCTTTGCATCCAGTTTGACAACTTTATGTTCACCGGCGACCATGTGCTGCCGCAGATTACGCCTCATCCGTCGGTGGCCCGCAGCCACTCCAGTTTTCGCCCCAATCTGCCGGAACACTATCGCGCCGACAACCGCATCTACGGCCTGAAAGCCATGCTGAGCTCGTTGTTGCGGGTGGCGTCGCTGGACGGCGGACACGCCGTGCTGCCCGCTCACCGCGCCTACTACCGTGGCCGGTTCAACCTGGTGGGGCTGGAGCGGGCCGCTGAAATCGTAGACCACCACGTTCTGCGATGCCACGACCTGCTGGCCATCCTCAAGCGGTGGCCTTGCGACTTAACTTCGCTTACCCGCGACCACTTCTCCCACCGCGAGCTCACCGACAGCAACTTCTTCCTCGCCTTGACCGAAGTGATGAGCCACGTCGAATTGCTTATGGAGACCGGCGACGTATCGGTGCATGGGGAGCTCGGCAACGGCGGCACGGTGCGGTGGAACGGCACGGAGAACTTCCCTGAGTTCATCAAGCAACTGGGCGCCGAGTTCGCCTCCATTCGTGCAAGCGCCGGGCCGGACTAGCGTGAATTGACAGTTACCGGCTTAACGCACCCATGAATGCCGACACGTTGGCACAAGGTAAGGTTCCAGCTAAATGACCATGGCCTCATGTAGTTGTGTAACCGTGTCGAGGTGACTAGAATGGGGCTGGCAAGCTGACTGACAGCTACCTGAGCCATGCAGTCGACACCCCCAGCGCATTTCAGGTCGGGATGACAGACTTTATCATCATCGGCCAGATAGAACAGGTTGAAACGATAGCTACCAACCGGCAGATCAGGGACCTCAGACGCCTGATAGACCAATACGGAGAGGGACGGTGGCTGAAGCGGAAGGGATTAGCTCGCATAGCTTTTCCCGATGGCACGATGGAGCGAGCCGAAATTCATTGGTACGAGGCCCACGGCATCGGTAGAAAAGAGTACAAGCACAAACGGACCCTTTATCTACTGCCCTGAAAAGAAACCTATGAATACGCAAAAAGTTATCTGCATCGACAACCAGGGATACCCTGTCGCCTTGGAGATGTTCACAGCCTACGAGACCATCCCCGATGAACAAGCCGAGAATCGCGGGTTGATTCGCGTCATAGACGAGTCCGGGGAGGATTACCTGTATCCGAAATCACGCTTCGTGTCTGCCGGCGTCTCTCCCAGCCTTTACGCCGCGCTTCCCGAAGAGGCGAGATAAACACTGTCGCTGGGAGACTGTTGACCCACTAAAAGGCGGAGAGCTTCGGGCCACGCCGATATAATGTTCGGCTACCACAAGGCCCAACCGGTACGTATCCGGCGCAACGGGATACGCTATTGATTTCTCCACGGAGGCCCTGATTTATGCCCAAGAAGGAAATCATCTCGACGGACAAGATTACCGCTGGCGCCGCTCCATTGTCGCAGGGTGTCCGCTACGGCAATCTGGTCTTCGTGCAGGGATGCACCGGACGCCACCCCACGGACAACAGCGTGGGCAAGGACATACAGGAGCAGACCCGCTATGCCCTGCAACGCATTTCCACCATCCTTGAGGTATCCGGGTCTTCGCTGGACCAAGTGCTGACCAACACCTGCTACGTTACCAACCGGGAAGACCTGCCGGGGTTCAACGAGGTCTACGCCGAGTTTTTCCCCGCAGACCGCCCGGCGCGAACTACGGTCATCGTCAACTTCGGCGCGCCTGACAACCTGGTGGAAATCACCAGCACCGCCGCAGTTTCGGAATAGCAGCGTCCTTCGCCCCCACCCCAACCCTCCCCCAGAGGGAGAGATAAGAGCAGTGCGATGGCGACGCGAGCATTCATCCTGATTGAAACCAAGGTGGGCACCGCTAGGGATGTCCTGACCGCCCTGCGCGCCATGGACAACGTGCCGGAGGCCGACATTATCACCGGAACTTACGACCTCATCGCCTTGGCAGAAGCGGACGACATGGTGGCGCTGGTGGATTTGGTTACGGCGCAGGTGCAGAACATTGAAGGCGTGGAGCGAACCATTACCTGCGTTGCCGCATAGAGGATACTCCCTCACCCCAACCCTCTCCCAGGGGGAGAGGGGATTTTACGGAATAAGGAGATGTATATGCTTTACCAATTGCGGACATACACTATCAATCGGGGCATGATGGATGCTTGGGTAGACCTGTTCAACGACCAACTGGTGGGAATCCAAGGGAAGTACGGCATCACGGTCGAGGGAATGTGGGTCAACGCGGACGCCAACCAGTTCATCTGGATCCGCTCCTTCCCCAGCGCCGACGAAGTGGCCTCTCGGGAGGAAGCATTCTACTCTTCGCCGGAGTGGCAGGCCGTGATGGACCACGCTCGCAGCCACATCGCCCGCTTGGAAGTTCAGGCTATGACCTCGGTGATGAAGGTGCCGGCCGCCGCGTAAACACCAGAGTTCACTCATAGTTCGGCGGGCTGGCGCCCGTCCTGCAAAGCCCGTTCATCTCGATCCGGTCAGGAGATGAACGGGTTTTTTCTTTCTCCGGACGGCCGCTCTTTTGGCACTCGCCTTTTCCCACAGTGGCCTGCGGCTAATAGGTAAGCGCGCTTGTGGTGCCTTCGGGCAGTTCCACTTCGAGGGCCTGGAGACAGTGGGCCAGGGTGTGGTAGTAGCCGCTGACCACCAGGACATCCACGGCTCCGGCGTTGCCCACCAAACCGCGCATGGCCTCGAAGGTGGCGTCGGAGATGCGGTGCTGGCGCAGCAGTTCCAAGACGAACTGCACCACCGTTGCGTCATCCGTGTCGAAGCCTGCCGGGGCGCGATACTCGCGGATGGCGGCAATCATGTCGCCGGTTAGCCCCGCTTCCCGGGCTGCTCCCTGGTTGACTGTCCAGACGTAGTGGCCGCAGGCTTCGCGGGCGGCGGTCAGCACTGCCAGCGCCTTGACGCGAGCGGGCAGCGGAGTTTCGTAGCGGGCGTAGCCGCCCAGCCCGGCCATCGCCCCGGCGGCCTGGGGGTTGTTGAGCAATGCGGCGTAGTTGCGCGCCACACCGCCGCGGCTGGTCTCGATCTCGTCCCAGATGGCCTGGCCGGCGGCGTCCATACCTTCACGGTTGGCGTAGGGTACTCTGGTCATTGCGGTTCTCCTCTCTTGACGAAGATTGTCTGAATCAGGATTCACCGGATTAGAGAATTTTCAGGATGGCAATTCCCAATCCTGAGTATCCTTGAATCCTGGAAATCCTGATTCTGACAAGAAAACGGTTGAAGCCAATAATACCGTAGGGGCGCACAGTTGTGCGCCCCTGCTTAGTTTCCGGTGGTATACGCAACTTCCACAGTTAGTCGGCGGCCTGCGCCAGCCCTGCCGGTTCACCGTCCTTGGCCCAGAGGCTCTCCAGGATGGCGTCGGGGGACATGGGAAGCTGGTTCATCCGCACGCCGACGGCGTGGTAAATCGCGTTGGCGATGGCGGCCATGGGAGGCACAATGGGCACTTCGCCGACGCCGCGGACGCCGTAGGGATGGCCGGGATTGGCGACTTCGACAATCACCGTTCCGATCATCGGCAGGTCGAGACTGGTGGGCATCCGGTAGTCGAGGAAGGAGGAGTTCTCCATCCGTCCGTCGGCGTTGAAGCGATATTCCTCGTTCAGCGCCCAGCCTATGCCCTGCACGACGCCGCCTTGAATCTGGCCTTCGACGTAGCTGGGATGGATGGCCTTGCCGACATCCTGGATCGCGGTGTAGTCCAAGATGGTGACCTTGCCGGTGTCGGGGTCAACTTCCACGTCCACGATGTGGGTGGCGAAAGCGCCACCGGCGCCCCGGGGATCAACGCTGACCTGCGCCGAGATTGGCCCGCCGGTGCGGTTCAACTGTCCGGCCAACTCCTTGAAGGTCATGCTCAGCTCCTGGTCAGAGGCGTGCTGGAACACCCCGTCCACCAAGTCAACGTCGGTGACTTCAACGTCCCAAATGCTGGCGGCCCGCTCGATCATCTTCTGCTTGATTTCCTGGGCGCATTCGTAAGCGGCCCAGCCGGTGGCGAAGGTGGTGCGGCTGCCGCCGGTGAGGAAGGTATAGCCCACGGAGTCGGTGTCGCCCACGGCCGGGTCCACGTCTTCGGCAGGAATGCCCAAGACTTCGGCGGCCTGCATGGCGATGGAGGCGCGGGTGCCGCCGATGTCAGTGGAGCCTTCCACCAGCGAGATGGTGCCGTCGGCCTGCACGCTGATGGACGCGCTGGACTGGAGGCCGATGTTGAACCAGAAGCCGGAGGCCACGCCGCGCCCGCGGTTGGGGCCTTCCAGTGGACGCTGGTACTGCTCGGATTCGCGCGAGGCTTCCAACTGCTCCACGTTGCCAATCTTGGGGAAGACCGGGCCGTCAACCCGGCGGGTGCCTTCTTTGGCCGCGTTGCGGAGGCGGAATTCGATGGGGTCTATGCCCAGCTTCTCCGCCATTTCGTCCACCACCGTCTCGCAGGCGAATGCGGCGATGGGCGCGCCGGGCGCACGGTAGGCGGCCACCGGCGGCTTGTTGGCCACCACGTCGTAGCCGTCAACGCGGGCGTTTTCGATTTCGTAGCAGGCGAACATGCACTGGGCTCCGGCCGTGACCGGGGAGCCGGGGAAGGCGCCGGCGTCGAAGGCCAGCATGGCTTCAGCAGCCACAATCTTGCCGTCGTTGGTAGCTCCCATCTTGATGTGCATATAGGAGCCGGAAGTGGGACCGGTGGCCTCGAAGACCTCGGCGCGGCTCATGGCCGACTTTACGGGGGCGCCGGCTTTCTTGGAGAGCAGGGCAGTTAGAGGCTCCAGGTAGATAGGAATCTTGCCGCCGAATCCGCCGCCGATTTCCATGGGGATGACCTTGACCTTGGAAACAGGAAGGTCCAGCACTCCGGCGAGGGCGTCGCGGGTGGTGAAAGCGCCCTGGGTGCTGACCCAGATGGTGAGATCGCCGTTCGTGTTCCAGAAGGCTGCGCCGTTCTGGGGCTCGATGTAACCCTGGTGCACCGTGGCGGTGGAGTATTCCTTTTCCACGATGACGTCGGCACCGGCGAACCCCTGGTCGAGGTCGCCCTGCTCGTAGCGGAAGTGGGTAGCGATGTTGCTGTGGGTGTCAGTCTTCTCGCCCAGTTCATCGGTAGTCTGGTCTTCATGAAGCAGTTCGGCGTCCCCGGCCATTGCCTGCCGGACTTCGGTGGCGGCCTTCAGGACTTCATACTCCACCTCGATAAGGGCAAGGGCCTGCTCGGCGTTGTGGGCGCTGGTAGCAGCGACCGCGGCCACGGGATGCCCTTTGTAGAGCGCTTTGTCTTTAGCCATCACCTTGCGGGCAGCGGCGCTGTCGGTAGGCACATCGGCGCCGGTGATGACGGCGCGGACTCCCAGGGCGGCCTCGGCCTTGCCGGTGTTTATGGACTTGATGCGGGCGTGAGCGTGAGGACTGCGGAGCACCTTGGCGTAGAGCAGTCCGGCCGCATCGAAATCGGCCCCGTATTTGGCGCGGCCGGTGACCTTGTCAGTGCCGTCGTGCCGCACCGGCCGCGTGCCGACAACCTTGAACTCGGTGTTGGAAAGTACGATGTTGGATGCCATCAGAATCCACCTCGCGCGGAGTTTGGATGCCCGACATAGATTCGCCTGCTCGGGCGGGCAGCAGAATTGTACCACATGGGGCGTCGCGCTGGGCGAGCACGGTCAACCATATCTATGACCATCTTTGTTCAACCTGATATTGCTGACAGCCGCGCATTTGTCCTGCCCGCCTTTCAGTTTATAATGCGCTCGAAGCCATCAAACTTTACCCTCGTCCGCGAGGCCACCTATGACCACCCGAACCTTCCCCGTCAGCGAGGCGGTGCGCCGTGCGCCATACAACTTTCCTGACGCGCCGCCGAAGGAAGACGTGAACGATTACCTGTTCCTCTCTGTGCCGGGCTACCCGCCTGCCCTGATAAGGCATTTGGGGCACCTCGACACCACGGCAGTTATGGCCGGGATTTATATTTCCCAAGAACTCCCCGCAACGCAAAGGGGGCTGTTTTATCCCGACCTGGTTATCGCTTTCGATATTGATATGGAAGCTATCATTGCGCGCAAGGGCTTCGTCATTGCCGAGCAGGGCAAGCCGCCGGACTTCGTGCTGGAAGTTGGCTCGGAAACAACGGGGCGCCGGGATGTCGGGGTTAAGCGGGAGGGATACGCCGCCTTGGGCATTACGGAATACTGGCGTTTCGACCCATCCGGGGGCCTTTATCATCGTAGCTCGTCATTGCCGGGGGCGGCTCTGGCTGGCGACCGGCTGGTGACCGGCCAGTACGAACCCATGCCCGTTCATCAGACGGACGAAGGCGATTACCGGGGGTACAGTCCGGTTCTGAACCTGGAACTGCGCTGGGAAAGCGGACGGCTGCTCTGGTTCGACCCGGCGGCGCAGCTCTATCTGCCGTCTTACGATGAGGCGATTGACGTTGCCGAGGGCAGACGCATTGCCGCAGAGGAGCAGCGTGACGCAGCGCAGGCGCGCGTCCGGGAACTGGAAGAGCGGCTCCATGAACAGCAATACCCCAGCCAGCCGGAACCCCCTAGCGCTTCCGTCCCTGCTGACAGCAGCCTTTGGCGGCCCCGCCTTGACTCGCCGGGGCCTCATTTTGTCGGTGGTATAATCCCAGCGAATCGCTTAACCGAAGAACCACACCCGGAGGATTGTATGCAGCCGCTCGCCGGAATTCGCGTCCTGGCCGTCACCGTATACCTAGCAGGGCCATTCGCATCCATGAGCCTTGCCCGCCTGGGGGCGGAGGTGATCAAGGTGGAGATTCCGGGGCGCGGCGACCCGGTACGCGGCAACGGCCCCTTCGCCGGGCCAGAAGGCACTCACGCCCGGCGCAATTCCGACGAGGATATATCCACCCGGTTCCTCAAGCGCACCCAGGGCGTGAAGAGCATCACGCTGGACCTGAAGACGGAGCGCGGCAAGGAGCTGTTCTTGGAGCTGGCGAAGCAGAGCGATGTGGTGCTGGAGAACCTGGCGCCGGGATCGCTGCGCCGCGCCGGGCTGGGCTACGAAGAGGTGGCCGCCGTCAACCCCGGAATCGTGTACGCCTCAATCTCAGGCTACGGGCAGACCGGCCCGTACAAGGACAAACCGGCCCACGATCCCCAGATTCAGGGAATGAGCGGGCTGATGGACATCAACGGGGAAGAAAATCGCCCGCCCGTCAAGGTGGGTTTCTACATCGGTGACCTGGTCACTCCAATGTTCGCCTGCTATTCCATCCTTGCGGCCCTGCGCGAGAAGGACCGCACCGGCAAGGGGCAATACCTCGACGTTTCGATGATGGACACGCTGGTTTCCCTGATGTTCATGGAAAACCTGGAAGAGAGCATCGAGGCCGGGCTGCCCCTGCGCACCGGCAACATCAGCCGCAGCGGGCCGACGGGCCTGTACAGCGCCATCGGCGGTGACATCTCCATCACCGTCACCAGCGACGATCAGTGGCGGCGAATGTGCAACGCGCTCCAATGCCCGGAATTGCTGGACGATCCCCGATTCGACACTTACGTCAAACGCACCGACAACGTGGAGGAAGCCCGGCAGGAGATACAGGACCGTATCGGGAAGATGAGCCTCCAGGAAGCGCAGGAATGCCTGGAAAGCCACGATGTGCCCTGCGCTCCCGTCCGCACCGCCGAGCAGGTGATGAACGACCGGCACTTCTGGGATCGGGGTAGCCTGGCGCCCATGAACCACGGGGCGATGAACGAGCCGGTGGCCGGAGCGGTGGCCGCGGGATTCCCGGTGCGCTTTTCCGGGGGTGAGCTGCCCTCACTGCCGGGCGCGCCGACGCTGGGTATGCACAACGGCGAAATCCTGACGGGTATTCTGGGCCTCAGCGATTCGGAGCTGGCCGAGCTGAAGGCGCAGGGCGTAGTGTAGGCTGGACGACTAAACGCAGAGAACGCCAAGATTACGCAGAGGCCGCAGAGGATATATTTGATTCCTCTGCGCCCTCTGCCCTCTGCCCTCTGCCCTCTGGGATGAAACACTAAGGGAGGAACACCGGTGAGATTCAAGGCCAAACCCATCCGGACCGAGCTGTTCGTTCCGGGGAACAAGGAAGACTGGATGCGACGGGCGCCGCGCTTCAACGCCGACGCCTATATCCTGGACCTGGAAGACTCGGTGCCGCCCGATGAGAAACCGGCGGCCCGCGAGTCGGTAAGCCGGATGGTACAGGAGCTGGGCGAGGCGGGCCAGACCATCGTAGTGCGCGTCAACCGGCTGGAAACCGGGCTAACCGGCGGAGACCTGGAGGCCATCGCGGGCCCGCATCTCTACTGTGTTCTGCTGCCGAAGGTCGAAGGGCCGGAGGATGTGGTGGAAGTGGACATACTCCTGCGCCACTTCGAGCGGGAAAAGGGGCTGGAGGTCGGCAGGATCTTCATTGACCCCGCGCTGGAAACCGCCTCGGGCATCCGGCAGTCGTGGGAAATCGCCAACGCATCGCCCCGGGTGGCCCACATGGGCGCCAGCGGCGGCAAGGGCGGCGATACCGCCCGCTCCATCGGCTTCCAGTGGACGCCGGAAGGCATGGAAACGCTGTTCCTGCGCTCCAAGGTGCTGGTGGACGTCCGCGCCGCCGGAATCCCCTATCCCATGAGCGGCGGCTGGATGGATATTCACGATCTGGACGGGCTGCGAAAGTCGGCCCAGCAGGCCAAGCAGTTGGGCTACACCGGAATGCACCTGATTCACCCGTCCCACGTTCCGGTGGTAAACGAGGTCTTCACTCCATCGGAGGAAGAGGTCGCCCACTACAAGGGGCTGATAGAGGCCATGGAGTCAACCCGCGCCCAAGGAGGCGCTGCTGTCACTTTCGGCGGCGACATGGTGGACATCGCCCACGAGGAAACGGCGCGGGCCATGCTGGAAATTGCCCGCGAAATGGGAGTGCCCGGAGCGTGAGCAATACCAGTTTTTCCTCAGAATTTACCCCTCATTCCCGCGAAGGCGGGAACCCGCAACGCTGGCTGCCCATGGAAGGCTGCGCCAACTTCCGCGACTTGGGCGGATACCCCAACTCGCAAGGGCAAACCGTCCGCTGGCGGCGGCTCTTCCGCAGCGACGCCCTCCAGGAATTGACCGCTGCCGATTCCCGGCTCGCCATCGAAGAATTGAACATTGGGCTGGTGGTAGACCTTCGCAACACTAATGAAGCGGAACGCGACGGACGCGGCCCGCTTCCCGGCTTGGGCGTCGAATACAGGCACTTCCCGTTTCTCGAAGGACGCGGAATCCCGCCCTTCACCGGAGGCGACGTCGTCGAGCGGCTGTCGTCAACTTACCAGTGGCTCCTCCACAACTCCGGCTTGCTGGTCGGCGAGGCCGTCAATGCCATCGGGGCCGCCGACGGGAAGGGAGTCGTCTTCCATTGCAGCGCGGGGAAGGACCGCACCGGAATGTTGGCGGCCCTGATACTGGAAGTCCTGGGAGTGGACGCGGAGACCATCGGCGCCGACTACCTGCTGACCAACGAGGCCATAGAGTCCATCCTGCGGCGCATCAAGGCAATGGAGAATAACAATACGGCTACTGCCCAATCGCTGTCCGCTCAGCCCGTCGCATTCCAGAGCTTTCAGGACACACTGCATCAAGAATACGGCGGCGCGGAGTCATACTTGCGGCGGCATGGCGTAACGGACGAAACGCTAAAACGGTTGCGCAGCAATTTGCTGGAGTGATGCTGAGTACACCCTCGCCCTCCCCCTGTGGAGAGGGGGTTGTTAAGGAACGTCGAAATGGCTAACTATGTTCTGGTTCACGGCTCGGCCCACGGTTCCTGGTGCTGGGATAAGATTGTGCCACTGCTGCGAGAGCAAGGGCACACGGTAACGGCGGTGGACCTTCCCGGCAACGGCCACGACGACACGCCGCTGGCCGAGGTCACGTTGGAGACCTACGCGGAATACCTATGCGGCGTGCTGGACGCGCAGGATGCCCCTTCGGTGTTGGTTGGCCACAGCCTCGGCGGCATTTCCATCAGCCGGGCGGCGGAACTGCGGCCCGATAAGGTCGCGGTGCTGGTTTACCTTACCGCCCTGCTACTGCAGGACGGTGAGACCTTCACCCCGGTAAAGTCCCTCGATCCGGACGAGGTGCGGCGGGCCCTCGAAACAAGGACAAGCTGGAACATAGCCCACGACCTGTCCCACGTTGTCTACAAGGAAGAACTGGCGCAGCATCGCTTTTACAACGACTGTTCAGAAGAAGATGTGGCGTGGGCGAAATCCATGCTGGTTCCGCAGCCCGTCGGCCCTCTGGTCAGCGTAATGCAAATAACCGACGACAATTACGGACGGGCGCCCCGGGTATACATCGAGTGCGCGCTGGACAACGCCGTCTCGCCTGAAATGGCACGCGCGATGTATACCGCCTTGCCGTGCTCCGAAGTAATTACCATGCAGACCGGCCATTCGCCTTTCATGTCGGCCCCTGAGGAACTGGCCCGTCGTCTGAACGAGATGGCGCGATACGCCGCAGCAGGCGCGGCTGCATGACCTATGGGCTGCTCAACGGGCTGCGGGTGCTGGAGTTGGGTGAGTTCATATCCGCGCCCTACTGCGGCAAGCTGCTGGCCGATATGGGGGCCGACGTTCTGAAGGTGGAGCGGCACAACGGCGGCGACTGGGCCCGCGACTATGGCCCCTACGCCCTCACCCCAACCCTCTCCCAAGGGGAGAGGGGATTTGGCAGCCACCGGGAGCGGAGCGGACTTTTCCTCTACCTCAACGCCAACAAGCGGGGCGTCACCCTCAACCTGGACACTCCTACCGGGCGCGAAGTACTGACGGGCCTCGCCTCACGATATGACGTGCTGGTCCACAACCTCCACCCGACGGAGATGGACCGGGTGGGGCTGGATTATGACAGCCTGCATCCGCACAATCACGGGTTGGTGATGGCGTCTATCACGCCTTTCGGACTGACCGGCTCCTACCGCAACTGGAAGGCATACGACATTAACCTGGCCGCCGGGGGCGGCATCTGCGAAGGGCTGGGCAGCCCGGAACGCGAGCCGTTGACCTTCGGCACGCCGGAGGTGGGATACTTCGCCGGCGCTGCCGCCGCATCGTCCGTCGTGATGGCCCTGCTGGCGCGAGATGATGGCGGCCCTTCGACAGGTTCGGGCGGGCAGCACATAGACATCGCCGAAATCGAGTCTATGGCCGGGCTGTACAACGGGCAGGAGGCCCTGATGGCGGTCTACCAGTGGCGCGTCACCCGCCGCACCGGGCATCACGCGCTGGACTTCCCCTACCCCAATTGCATTCTGCGCTGCAAGGACGGCTATATCTTCGTCGGGTCTCCGGAAGGCCGCCAGTGGAGGCGCCTGCTGGAGCTGATGGGCAACCCCGAATGGTCGCAGGAATCCCGCTTCCGCAACCGCACGGTGATGAACAACGAGTACGCCGACGAAGTGGACGGCTACGTCGAAGAGTGGCTGCTGCAACACACCAAGGCGGAACTGCTGGAGATGGCGTTGGAACATCGTATCCCCTTGGCGCCGGTGCGCGGTTTCGATGAAGTGCGCCACGACCCCAGCCTGTCCACCCTGTTCGCCGGGATTGACCGTCCCGATACCGGGACGGTCTACCTCCCAGGCTCGCCCTACGAACTGTCTGAAGCCGGAGTTTCTCCTTCGCGTCCTGCCCCGACCCTGGGCCAACACAACAGCGAAATCTACTGCTGCGAACTGGGCTATACGCCCGAAGAGGTGGCGCAACTCTACCGAACCGGGATTATCTGACGGGCTAGACGAAAGCCGGTAAGGTATACTGAACTCCTGCGAGAAATCATTGCGGGTTAATCCCCGCAATCGCCGCAACCTTCGTGGGCAGGAGATTTCCCAATGGCCGCGCATGGCAATTACCCGGTTGAGCTGTTGGGGGAATACCAAGAGGGCGTTAACCGCTTCCTGTGGCTCATCAAGTGGATTCTTCTCATTCCGCACATCGTCGTGCTGTGGTTGCTGTCAATTACCACCATTGTCACCACGCCCCTGGCCTGGCTGGCGGTTATCATCATGGGGCGCTATCCGGCCTTCCTGTGGGCCTACCACGCCGGGATATTACGGTGGAGCTGGCGCATCAACTTCTATTCCTACGAAGCCGGAAACACCGACCGGTATCCCCCTTTTGCTTTCGGGTATCGGGAAGATTACCCGGCAGACTTGGTCATAGAATATCCGGAAACCTCTTCCCGGCTTACGGGCTTCTTCCGCTGGCTGCTCATCATACCCCACTTGATCGTTACGGCAGTACTGTCGGAAATCGTGGGCATCTTGGTGCTCTTCGCCCTGATAGTAGTCCTTTTCACAGGGCGTTACCCCGAAACGATGTTCAACATAATCATGGGTGTGAACCGCTGGATTTATCGTGTAAGCGCCTATGGCTGGCTGTTGGTGGACGACTACCCGCCCTTCAGATTCGATTAACGCCATCATTTCATGCGAAGTGAAGAATCCAAATGACACTGCAACCGCATGAACAACCCGGCCCCCTCAGCGGATACCGAGTCTTGGACTTCGGCTGGGTGCTTGCTGGCGCAGTGCCGGGCATGATACTTGCCGACATGGGCGCTGAGGTCATCAAGGTGGAAACGCGCCAGCGCATGGACTATATGCGCCTGGGGCGGCCCATCACCGGCGACCGGCCCGACCCGGAACAGAACCCCATGTTCCACAACGTGAACCGGGGCAAGCGCAGCATCACCCTCAACACCACCCACTCGGAAGCCGTCGAACTGGCCAGGCGTCTGGCGGCAGAATGCGACGTCGTCATCGAGAACTTTTCGCCCGGCGTGATGGAGCGGTTAGGACTGGACTACAAGATACTGAGCCGCGACAACCCGCGGCTGGTAATGGCCTCGATTACCTCCAACGGCCAGACGGGGCCGCTGCGCGACCTGCGGGCCTACGCTCCGTCCATCGGCGCCTTGTCAGGGCTGGACAGCACCATGGGCTACGAGCCCGCCGAGGGAGAGAATGGCCGTCCACTGGGTCTCAAGCACGCTTACGCCGACCTGTGCGGCGCGCTTCACGCCGTCTTTGCCATCGCATCCGCCCTGCGCCAGCGGCAGCGCTCCGGGCGAGGCCAGCACATTGACATTTCCATGCTGCGGGCCACGGTGGCAACCATGGGCGCAGGTTTGATGGAATACGAACTCGCCGGGCGTATACTTCAACCGAGAGGCAACTACGACCCGGTGATGGCCCCCTACGGCAACTACCCTTGCGCCGTCGATGATGAGTGGGTGTCCATAGCGGTGCGTACCGAGGCCGAATGGCGGGGATTGACGGATGCCATGGGAAATCCTGAGTGGACCAAGGAGCCGGTATTCGCCAGCCGCTATCATCGCCTGAATCACCGGAGGGAGCTAGATGATAGGTTGTCGGAGTGGACCCGGCAGCGGACGGCGTGGGAGACAACGGAACTGCTGCAAGCCAACGGCGTAGCCGCCTTTCCGGTGCTGGACGCCGAGGGAAGGCTCTTTAACCCCCACTTTCAAGAGCGTGGGCTGTATTCCGACATCGAACACCCAGCCTTGGGAACCGAGCCGATCTTCAACCTGATGTGGCAAATGAGTCGCACACCGCCGCGCATCCAACGCCACGCCCCGCTGCTGGGCGAGCACAACCGCGAGGTCTTCTGCGGCCTGCTGGGTCTGGCAGAATCGGAAGTGGAGCGGCTGGAGGGAGAGCAGGTAATCTGGTAAAACCACCCTCATCCCAACTCTCTCCCACGGGGAGAGAAGTATAAATATCGAGAGTAACCAATGACCAGCCAGAACGAACGTGAGCGCGTAGTCGAAACTTTGCCGGAGGTGGAAGGCGGCATATCCCCGGAATCCATCGCGCGCGCCAAGGCGATGATTGGCACGCGAATGCGCACCGAGAATTTCGTCCGCGATGCTTCGCTGGGGGCGCTGCTGAACTTCGTAAACGGCATCGGGGACACCAACCCCATCTTCCGTGACCAGGAATACGCCGCATATTCCAAGTTCGGCTCAATTATCGGCCATCCCTGCGCTCCGTATATGCGCCACTGGTCGGGACGCACCCGCTGGGGACTGCCCGGAGTCCACGGCTTTTTCGCTGGCAACGACTGGGAGCACTTCCGCAACACCCGACCCGGCGACGCCATCAATTGCGTCGAAAGGGTGCTGGATGTGCAGGAACGCCAGAGCCGCTACTCCGAGACCCTGGTCATCCAGTTCGTGGAAACCACATACACCAACCAGCGCGACGAACTGATCGCCCGTGTCGTTGGCTGGTGCACCCGGCACCAGCGCCGCGCATCCCGGGAGCGCGGCAAGTACGCCAGCGTCCCTCGCCGCCACGAGTACACCCCCGACGAGCTGGAGGCGATAGACCAGCAAGTGCTGGGGGAAAAGGCCCGCGGAAGCCAGACCCGCTATTACGAGGACACTAACATAGGCGACGAACTGGAGCCGGTGGTGCGCGGCCCGCTGTCCTTGCAGGACGTTTCAGCCTTCCTGGTCGGCACCGGGCGCTCCAGCGCCCATGGCGTGCTGCTGCGGGAAGCGCTGAGACACCCGGACCACTTCTTCCGCAACCCGGAATCGGGCGGCGGGTTGGAATACACCGGCATAGGCCACCTGCGCGACTCGGTGGCAGAGGCGGTGGGTGTGCCGGGCGCATACGACTACGGCCCGCAGCGCGTGTCGTGGATGGGCACGCTGGTCACCAACTGGATGGGCGATGACGCCTTCCTCAAGCGCCTGCGGGTGGAATGCCGCCGCTTCAACGTCTACGGCGACACCCAGTGGTGCAAGGGCCGTGTAATCGGCAAGCACGTCCACGACGGCGCTCCGCTGGTGGACCTGGAAATCTGGGCCGAGAATCAGCGCGGCGAAGTGACTGCGCCGGGCCAGGCCACGGTGATGCTCCCGTCCCGCGACCCGCGCCTTCCCTGGTTCACCGACGGCCGCGCCCTCAACCTGCGCGACGCGCCCCGTAGCGAGCAGATGCCGCCCATCCTGCCGGAATAGCCGAGGATGCCGGAGTATCATTCCTGTAGCTTTTTAGGCGGTGATGTAGAAATCACCGATGAACGATACTCGCACGTGTTGGCGGGGCATTCGGATCTGGCGTTGTACTATTGGGAACGTGTTGCCGAAACCCTTGTCAGCCCAGACCGTGTGCTTCGCAGCAGCACATGGGAGAATGGTACACTGTTTCTGCGCCACTATGATGATCTCAACAAGATGGTTGTAGCCGTGGTTATAACTGACCCCGGACGCCATTGGTTGATTACAGCCTACATCACCGGGAATATGCCAAGAGGTGAAATTCTATGGGACCGGAACTGACGTTCAGATATAGCCAAGAAGCGGACGTGCTTTGCATTCTGAAATGCCCGACGTATGAAGGCCAAGATACGGAAGAGATAGACGACTTTGTGATAGCCAGAATGAACCCGAAAACGCGGGAAATTGAGTATCTGGAAATTCTGCTCTTCCTCCGCCGCCTGGAGAGAGACGGCAAGATGAGCTTGCCCATTAACGTCACTTTGCGGCCCTCCGAGCACGTTGTCGCATCTGATTAGATAAGGAGTGACAGGCAGATGGGCAGAACGTTTGTAGAGGGAACGATCACCGGCCCTTCCGAAACGAGACGGTACAGCTTTTTTGTTGATACCGGTTCGGCCCTGATGGGCCTGACAATGGAGGAGATTGAGGCGCTTGGATTGGAGTTAATTCCCAACGGTCGAAGGCGTTTCATGACTGCCAACGGTATAGCGGAGTTTGACACATATCAGATTGGGGGCGAAATCCGTGGCAGGGGCTTCGCCGCGATGGTAGCTCCCTGTCCAGTTCCGCTGGTGGGTTATGAGATGCTACAAAATATGCGCCTCAGAGTTAACCCGGTTAGCGAACAGGTCGAAGAAGTGCCGGACGACGAGATTCACCCTCCATACATGATCAACAGGTTCAGCATGTAAGGGCAATCATCAATGGCGACGGGAAATATAGGCGTGGGATCAACCCTTAACGCCCTGCGCGGCCTCCGCGTCTTGGAGCTTGGCTCCATGGTGCCAGTTCCCTTCTGCGGCAAGCTGCTGGCGTCGCTGGGCGCCGATGTCATCAAGATAGAGCCGCCGAAGGCCGGAGATCCGTCGCGGCGCCGGGGGCCGTTTCCTGGCGACTCGCCCCACCCGGAACGCAGCGGCGCGTTCCTGTACCTGAACACTGGCAAGCTCGGCGTCACCCTGGACGTAGACGACCCGCAGGGCCGCGAAATGCTGCGTCAGTTGGCCGCCGGAGCCGACGTAATCATCCACGATTCGCCGCCCGCACCAGCCGCCGCACGGGGTTTGGAGCAGGAATCACTGGCGGAAATCAACCCTCGCATCATCGTCGCGGCGATAACGCCCTTCGGCTCAACCGGCCCGAATGCCGGGTATGCCGCTCACGACGTAAACGTGTTCCACGCCGGGGGCGAGGGCAATCTGCTGCCCAATGGCTTGGCCCTCGACACCTTCCCCGACCGGGCGCCCATCACCGCTGGGGCAATGATGGCGTCTTACCAAGGCGGACTGACCGCCGCCGTGGGCATACTCGGAGCCGTGGTGGCCCAATGGGACAATGGAACGGGTCAAGCCGTAGATGTTTCCATGCAGGAAGCGCAATTAGCCATCGGCTACCTGCCCATCCAACGGCTGGAGGCTGAAGGGTTTGTGGAAACCCGCTTCTCCCGTTTCTTCAGGATGGGCGGGGTGATGCCTGCCGCCGACGGCTACGTGGAACTGCTCACGCTGGAGCCGCGACAGTGGGAAGGGCTGGCCCGTCTGCTGGGAGAGCCGGAGTGGGCATCGCCGGACAAATTCCGGGATCCGGCAACCCACGGCCCGGCCATCAACGAGAATCTGCGCCAGTGGAGCGCGGAACACACCCGGGAATGGCTCTACCGCGAGGGCCAGGCTCACGGTGTGCCGATTGCGCCCTACCTCACGCCGATGGAGGTCTTCGAGAGTCCGCAACAGCGCGAGCGCGACTTCTTCATAGAAGTGGAGCATCCCGAAGCGGGTAGCTACGACTATGCCGGGTTGCCCTTCCGCATGAGCGAGACACCGCCCGCGCTGCGCCGCGCCCCATTGCTGGGCGAGCATAACGCAGAGGTGTACGGGAGGCTGGGGTATTCGCCGGAAGACTTGACTGCGCTTGCCAGGGCGGAAGTCATCTGATGCTGCCGTAAAAGCCGGAGTAGACGTGGCTACAAGCCTTTACCTTCTCATAGGGTTCATTGCGCTTATACTGGTTGTGGAGGTAGTGAACAGCCTCGCCGGACACTCGCTAAACGAGTACGGCATTGTTCCGCGCACTACTGCCGGGCTGGCAGGCATTCCCCTGAGCCCCTTCCTGCATGGCAGTTACGTGCACGTTCAATCCAACTCGGTGGGCCTGCTGGCTCTGGGCGCGCTGGCGGTAATCCGCAGCGGCAGCCGGTTCCCATGGGTCTCCTTGACTATCATTACGCTGGGAGGTGTAGGCGTTTGGGTTGTCGGCAGACCCGCAACTCATGTCGGAGCCAGCGGACTGCTGTTCGGCTTGTTCGGCTATTTGCTGGTCAAGGGCTTGATCGACAAGAGCATCCTGTCAGTTCTTGTGGCCTTAGTTGTTGCAGGCGTGTTCGGTTGGGCGATCCTGTCCGGGGTTCTTCCGACTAACACCTACATTTCCTGGGAAGGGCATCTGTGCGGTCTGATTGCAGGAGCCGTGGCGGCGATAATCATCCGCGACGCAAAGACCGTCGCCAGAGTTGCATCTGCGGCGGGGCGGAATATGTAGCGGCGCAGGTCTTGAGACACGGCCTGCGGCTGCTGTATCCGAGGTGAGTGAATGGAATCAACGCATATAAACGCGGAGTCTGGTAGCAATGGGCCGCTGGCCGGCATCCGAGTCGCGGACTTCTCGGTGCACGCCGCCGGGCCTTTCGCGGGTCTGATGCTGGCCGAAATGGGAGCGCAGGTAATTAAGATTGAGAGTTCCGCCCGCCTAGATATAACCCGCCGCCCGCATACGATGTACGGCAAGCCGCCTTCCAGCTTCGAGCAAATCAACGCCAACAAGATGTCGGTGTGCCTCAACCTGAAGGAACCCCGCGCCGTCGAACTGGCCCTGGAGTTGGTCAGCGTATCCGAGTTGGCCCTGGAGAATTTCAGGCCGGGCGTCATGAGCCGTCTGGGACTGGGATACGAGGCCATGAAGGAGGTCCGGCCCGACATCATCCTGGTCTCGCTGTCGTCAAACGGGCAGAGCGGGCCTGAGAGCAACTACGCCGGTTACGCACCGATGTTTGCGGCCTTGGGGGGGCTGGGGCATCTGACCGGCTACGCCGACGGCCCGCCGGTGGAGTTGCGCCACGCCATGGACCACACCGGCGGAATGCTGGCCGCCTTCGCTGCCGTCGCCGCCCTCTCGGCCCGACAGCGCTCCGGTCTGGGTCAGCACGTGGATGTCTCCGTGCGGGACCTGGCCACGGCCTTCATAGGCCCCGAATTGCTGGACGTAGCCATGAACTCCCGGCATCCTCACCGGCGAGGCAATCACGACGATTCGGCTGCTCCACAAGGGGTTTACCGTTGCTTGGGGGAAGACCAGTGGGTAAGCATCTCCGTGGCGTCGGAAGCCGAATGGCAGGGTTTCGTTTCGGCCATCGGGTCTCCCTCATGGGCAACGGGCGACGAGTTCGGCGACGCCTTCCGCCGCTGGCGCAATCGGGAAGGGCTGGACGCATGGGTCGAGCAGTGGACTTGTCTGAACACCGCATCGGAGGTTACGCAAAAGCTGCAAGCTCACGGAGTGGCAGCCCATCCGTCGCTCGCCCCCGATGAAGCGATGCAAGACGCCCACCTGTTGGCGCGAAACGCCTTTCCTCCGGTCAGCAACCACGATACCGGAGAGCGGCAGCGGGCGGTTACTCCACCCTGGCGTTTTTCGGAAACCCCGGCTCGAATAGACCGGTGGACTCCGGACCTAGGGCAAAACAACGTTGCCGTTTTCTCCGGCATATTGGGGCTGCCCGCCGAAGAAGTGCGAGAACTGGAGCAGGCCCAGGTCATCTGGTAGCCACGGCCCCGCGCGCGATTGCCCTGGCAAGTCATGGCGATATAATGCAAATATCCGGCGGCGCGGTTATCATAGGGCGCAGCCGAGACGGAGGGGTTGTTATGGCTAAGAAAGGCACAGGACTGATGATTGTGTGGGCGGACATTCCCGCGGAAATGGAAGACGACTTCAATCGCTGGTATAACGAAGAGCATCTGGCCGAGTTGCTTTCCGTGCCTGGGGTGTTGAGCGCCGCCCGCTATGAGGCCACCAGCAGCGGACCCAAGCACATGGCGGTATACGAACTGGAAAGCCCTGCGGTGGTCGAAACCGACGCCTTCAAGAACCGCCCGCGCACCGAGTGGGGCCAACGGGTCAGCCCCAGCATCATCGGCACGAACTTCATGAACAACGTGTACGAGATGATCCACCCAAGTCAGCTTTCGGATGACATCGCCAACAGCGATATGGCGCCCGCTCTGCAAATCGGGCGGATGGACGTGCCCGCAGAGAGCGACGCGGAATGGAACGACTGGTACTCAGGCGTCTATGTGCCGAACTATGAGAAGGCTCCCGGCTGTATCCGTGGCCGCCGCTGGAAGGCTGTCCGGGGCGCACCGTCCTATGCCACCGTGTATGAATTTGAGGACGAGAAGGTCTCGCAAACGGCCGAGTGGCTGCGCCAGCGCGATATTCATCCTGACAACTCGCGGATGCGCGACATCATGACCCACGCCACCGGCTCTCCCGGCATCTGGAAGAAGACCTTCCAGTTGTAGCGGACAGGCTGCGCCTTTTCATCCCAATTACCAAGGTGGAGAATATCCATGGCAAGCGGGCTGCAGCGGCGGGACATTGTAAATAATCAGAAGAACAACCCTGCGGGTCAGCGCAGCATGATCGCCGCCCTGGTTTTGATTGTCGGCATCATGATCGCCGAAATTATCGGCGGTATGCTGTCCGGGAGCCTTGCGCTGCTGGCAGACGCCGGGCATATGCTGGCCGCCGTTGCCGCCATTTCAATTGCGTTGTTCACGGCCTGGGCCGAAAGCCGCCCCGCATCCATAGAGCGCACCTACGGCTATCACCGGGCCGAGGTAGCCGGGTCCATGCTCAGCGCCCTGGCCCTGTGGCTTGTCGCAGCATGGCTGCTGTTCGAGTCCATCAACCGTATCCGCGACCATTCTGAGCTGGAAGTCCAGGGCGGATTCATGCTGGTTCTCGGAGTCGTGAGCCTGGGAGTCAACATACTGGCGGCATTCGTTCTGCGAATGGGATCCAGGAACAATCATGAAGCGGACTCCGCCTTCCGGCATCTGGTAGCCGACCTCCTGGCTTCCGTCGGCGTCGTGGTAGCGGCAGTGCTGGTCATGGTGAACGAATGGACGATTGTAGACCCGTTGGTCTCCATCGGCATTGCGGCCCTGATAGCTGCCAGCTCCTGGCGGCTCATCCTGAAGGTGTTTTACGCAATAATGCAGGGAACCCCGGAGCAGTTGGACCTGTACCAGCTTTGCGCCGACATTGAGGACGTACCGGGCGTAACGCTGATCCACGATGTTCACGCCTGGAACATTTCAGAGGATTACCACGCCCTTACCGCTCATGTAATTCTCGAGGCGGGATATTCGGAGAAGGGCGAAGAACTGCTGGCTCAGATGCGCCGCCTCGTCTACGAAAAACACGGCGTGAGTCATCTGACGCTGCAATTCGAGGAGTCGGCGTCCGATTGCCTGGAAGACCATCACCTCAGCCACTTGGAGGCCACTTCCCGGTCCAGCAACTAGAGCAGGCGATAATGACTCGCGGCAAATAAGAGTCTCCGTTGAGGATGCGCCATTGTGACCGACGCCCACCACCACCACGGTGAAGCGGGAAGCCATGACCCCGCCGACGAGTTGCGCCAATCCAGCCGCCGCAGCTTGGTAGTCGCGCTCGTACTGATAACTGGCTTCATGGTCGCCGAGGTTATAGGCGGAATCATGTCGGGGAGCCTGGCGCTGCTGGCCGATGCGGGCCACATGCTTACCGACGCAGCAGCCATCGCGCTGGCGCTCTTGGCTCTATGGATTGCCAGCCGGCCTGCATCCATCGGCCGCACCTTCGGCTATCACCGCACCGAAGTTCTGGCCGCGATGTTCAACGCGCTCAGCCTGTGGGTCATTGCCGCTTGGATTACCTACGAAGCCATCCGCCGCCTGAGCAACACATCCGAAATCTCCATTGAAGGCTGGCTGATGGCTATCGTTGGGGGTATCGGTCTTGCCGTAAACCTGGTTGCCGCCTTCGTGCTGCACCGGGGGGCCAAGCGCAGTCTCAATGTGGAAGGCGCATTCAAGCATGTGCTGGCCGACCTGATGGGATCTGTCGCGGTGGTCATATCGGCCATTGTGATTCTCACCACCGGCTGGGTGACTATTGACCCCATCCTGTCTCTGGCAATCGCGAGTCTAATCGTTTTCAGTTCCCGGCGCCTGGTGTGGAAAACGGTCAATGTGCTTCTGGAGGGAGCACCGGAACACATTGACCTTTACCGGCTTTGCAGCGATCTCGAGGAGGTTGAAGGCGTGTCCCTGGTGCACGATGTCCACGTATGGACTATTTCCTCCAATTACGACTCGCTGACCGCCCATGTTCTCATTGATCCAAGCTACACAGGCAACGCCGAAGAAACGCTGGAGAGTCTGCGCAGAATAGCCCGCGAGAATTACGGCATCCAGCACGTAACTCTGCAACTGGACAAGTCCCTCGAGGACTGCGACGAAGACCACCACCTGGGGCACCTGGCTGCCCGCGCGCGATCCGGCGGCTAAACCCCGCAACATCCGACGGCCAGGGAATAGCATCTATTCCCCAAGACAGGGCCTTCTAATTCACCCTCTCCCTTGAGGGAGAGGGTTGAGGTGAGGGTGAAATCCAAGCATCAGCCCTTTGCCCACAGCAATCCCCCTGTGCGCGGCTCGCCGAGGCGGGTTATACTGGAATAAGGATTTCTCTTGCCAGGCAACACTCGCCATCCCTGCCCCAGGCCATGAGACCTGCAATGACCTCCTCAACAGCCCATCGGATTCCCTTGCGCAGCGCAGCGCTGCCGGCCTTGATGTCGTTGCTGGCTCTGGCCGCGATATGCCTGTGGCCTTCGGCGGCTGAGGCGCAGGACTCGACGCGAGAGGAAGTGACCTACTCCGGAGCGCACGACATCCGGGTCGTGCCCATCAACTACAACCTCGGCGTAGGCTCCGCCCAGTTCGCGGTATTTGTCACCGACCCGGCCACGGGAGCGTCAGTGCCCGACGCCAAGGTGGTTATGCTGGCGGAAAGCGCCGAGGAAGGGAATCCGGGCTGGGCCTTTGCCACCAACTCGCCCGCGACGCCTGATCGGTACATCGTCCATCTCAAACTGGACTCCACCGGAGAGTGGCAAATCAAGGTGGATGTTTCTTCATCTCTCGGCGCAGACTTGGCAGACGTTACCACGCTGGAAGTGCCTTCGCTCAACCGCTTGACCCAAGGCTCGTGGGTCTTCTTCGGCATGTTCGGGATTATCATGCTGGGCATCGCCTACGTCTGGTGGAGCGCGCGCCGCAACTATCGCCGGAAGCAGGCGGCGGCGCGGGCTGATTCATCGTGAGCGCCTTCCTCACGCTTCTGGCGATGGGCCGCCGTAGATTCCTCATGGTACTGGCCGTCGCGGCGGGCCTTGTGGCTGCGTTGTGGATTGCTCCGGCGGCATTGGCTCACGGCGGCATTGACGCCGGGCAGGAACCGTGGACCGCATGGAACACCAACCCGCTGCCCACGGTCCTGGTGTTGATCGCCGCTTACGTCTACCTGAATGGCTTGAACAACTGGGAGCGGCCCACGCACCCCGTGAACAACTGGCAGAAGGCCTCCTTCTTTTTTGGCCTGTTCCTGGTGTTCTTTGCCCTCCAGTCGCCCCTTGATCCGCTGTCGGATCACCTGCTCTCCTTCCACCAGGTGCAGCACTTCATCCTGCGGATGGTCGCGCCGATGTTCATCCTGTTGGGCGCGCCGCTCACGCCCATGCTGCGGGGGCTGCCGGTATGGGCGCGGCAGGGCATCATCCGCCCCATGGTCCGCAACCACTACGTTCGTCAGATTTACAGGTTTCTGACCAACCCCATCTTCACCGTCTTCTTCTTCCTGGGCAGCCTGTACCTGTGGCAATTTCCGGGAGCCTTCAACCTCGCCCTTCGCAACGACGAGGTTCACGCGCTGATGCACCTGACGATGAGCGCCTCGGGCTTCCTGTTCTGGTGGGTGGTGATTGATCCGCCGCCTCACCGCTCCAGGCTGCACTACGGGCTGAGGGTGCTGTACCTGGGGTTGATTGTGCTGCCCAACACGCTGCTGGGCGCGGCCATCACCTTCTCCAGTCAACCGGGCAAGCATCTGTATGACGCCTATACTGAGGTAGTCCAGCCCTACGGCCTGGAGCTGCACATCGACCAGCAACTGGGCGGGCTGATGCTGTGGGTTCCCGGTGATATGATGAGCATAGTCGCCGCCGGCATCGTGATGGTGATGTGGTACCAGCGGGAAGAGGCAGTGAACCGGGCCGAAGCCCGGGCGCGAGCGCGGTAGGGCTTACCGCATTTCACAAACCGCAACAAACGACCAAAACTCTACCAAGCCCGAACTCGGTACGGGTATAATCCTGCTATTGTCCTATTGAGCCGGAAACCTGCCGACTCAACAGATCTCTCCAGAGGTCCAGCATGACCAGCTCCAACACCGCTGCCAAGAGCCCACAACCCCGCAGGCAGTTCCGGCTGCCCGACGCCCCGGAACGCGAACCAGACGAGAAAATGACCAACGCAATTCATCTTCACGAACCCGGAAACACTCATCACTTGGCCCAGCACTTCGGGAACCCGGAAACCACCCTGGTAACCGCCGACCGCTATATCACTATGCTGCCGGAGACCTTGCCCAGCGGATCTCGCAGACGATATCCAGACCTGATGATCGCTTTTGGCGTAGACTCGGCCCTTTACCGCCAGAGCAACGGCTACATCATCTCAGAGCAAGGCAAACCACCCGACTTCGTGCTGGAAGTAGCCTCCCGAAGCACCGGACGGGAGGACACCGGCCCGAAACGCCGCGACTACGAAGCCTTGGGCATCCCCGAATACTGGCGCTTCGACGAAACCGGGGGATTTCACCGAACCAAACTGGCCGCAGACCGGCTGGTCAACGGCAGGTACGAATCCATACCCATCGAAGAAGTGGAGCCGGACATACTGCAAGGTTACAGCCAGATCCTGAACCTGAACATACGCTGGGAGCGCGGCCGCCTGGCGTGGTACGACCCGGCAACCGGGCGTCATATCGTAACCTTCGAGGATGAACGCGCCCGAGCCGACGTCGCCGAAGCCCGCGTCCGCGAACTTGAAGAGGAACTACAACGGCTGCGAGGCCAATAAAGCCCACCTGCCGATCCCACAAGGTCAGCATAGGGCGCACGGTTGTGTGCCTCTGCGAACAGGGCCAGATACGAATAAAGGACGGCCAGACAATGCCCAACGGCGCAGACGACATACGCTTCAGTTGGTTCATCCCCATAGACGGCGATGGAAGCCGTGCGGGCACGATGCGGGCCGAGCGCCCCCCGGACTTCGAGTACCTGCGCCGCGTGGTGGAGACGGCGGAGGAATGCGGCTACTATTCGCTGCTCATCCCCACCCGCTTCGCCAACGGGCTGTTCAGCGAGGACGCGCCGCTAGCTGAAACCTGGACTACCGCCACGGCGCTGGCGGCGGTGACCAGCCGCATACGGTTCCTGATTGCGGTACGGCCCGGCTTCATCGCGCTGGGCCTGTTTGCGCAAATGGCGGCTGCTCTGCACCAGATTTCCCAGGGGCGGGTGGACATCAACATCGTGCCGGGCGGGATACAGAACGACTTCGAGCGGGTGGGCGAGGAGAGCACCCACGAGACCCGCTACGAACGGGCGGAGGAGTTCATCGCCGCCTGCCGCAAGCTGTGGACGCAGCCCGGCCCGGTGGACTTCGACGGCGAATACTACCGCCTGCGCGACGCTTACTGCGCTCCGCAGCCCGGCCTTTCGGCCCTTCGGCAAACTCAGGACTCAGGAGGCGGGCCGCGCTTCTACCTGGGCGGGGCGTCCCCTCGGGCGCTGGGGCTTTCGGGACGGCAAGCCGACGTGCACCTGTCGTGGATCGAGCCGCTGGAGGACACCGCCCGGCGCAACGTGGAAGTGGCCGCCGAGTTCGACAAGGCCGGACGGACGCCGGAGCTGGGGCTTCGGACTCACTTGGTGGTCCGCAAGACGGAAGTCGAGGCATGGGACGCCGCCAACGAACTCATCGCCCACGCCGCCCCGGCGGTCAAGGCGCAACGGCAAGCGGCCATCGTCGGCACGCAGATGGTGGGGCAGCAGGCGCAGGCCAGGGAGGCCCCAGACCATCGCGTTGGCCGCCACCTGTGGAACGGGCTTTCCGAAGTCCGGGTCAACTGCGGCACCGCCATCGTTGGCACGCCTCGGCAGGCAGCGGATACGCTGTACGACTACGCGCAACTGGGATTCCAGGAGTTCATACTCTCCGGCTTTCCCCATGTGGAGGAGTGCCGGAGAGTTGCGGACGAAGTGTTGCCGCGCCTGCGGGAGAAGCTGGCAGGGGGGTAACCACAGAGAACACAGAGCGCACAGAGATTTTATATGTTCTTTCTGTGTTATCTGTGGTTAATTAGACCACTACTCGAAGCCGGGCGGGATTTTGTCGGCCCAAGGGCGGGCGCGCTCGAAGGCGGCGGAGGCCTGGAGGACACGGGCCTCGGAGCGGCGCGGGCCGATGATGTGCAGGCCGATGGGCAGCCCGTCCGCCGAGAAGCCGCAGGGGACGCTGGAGGCGGTCTGCCCGGTCATGTTGATCGGGTAGGTGAAGGGCAGGAAGCCCCACTGGGGGTCAACCTCCTTGCCGCCTATCACTGCTGGCCGCTGGCCTATCTCGAAGGCCGGCGTAGCCATGGTGGGAGACAGCAGCAGGTCATAGGTGTCGAAGAAGTCCTCCATCTGCCGTCCCAGCGCGTCCACCCGATGAATGGCGCGGGAGAGGCGCGCTCCGTCAACCCGGGAGCCATGCTCGATGGAGTAGAGGCCAGGTTGCGAGAAGTCGTCCCGGCGCTCTTCCAGCAGGTGGCCATAAGACGTGTAGGCAGCGGTGGCAAACACGTCGAAGAAGGCGTCGAAGGGGTCTTCCAGCTTGAGCGGCGCCTCTTCCACCCTGGCCCCCAGTTCCTCGAACGCGCGGGCCGCGCGGTCGGTGATCTCCGCCACTTCGGGGTCTACCCCCGCGTAGCCGAAATCGGGACTCCACGCTATCCGCATCCCCACGACGCCACGGCGCAGCCCGGCACTGAAATCGGGCGGCGTCTCCTTGATGGAGTTGGGGTCGCGGCTGTCGGGGCCGGCCAGAACCTGCAACAGCAGGGCGGTGTCGGCCACGGTGCGGCTCATTGGGCCCGACTGCGAGAAGTGGTTGGCCGCGGGACGCCCATAGCCGCCGTAGCGCGGAACACGATGCTGGGTCGGCTTGATGCCGAAGACGCCGCTGAAGCTGGCCGGTATGCGTATGGAGCCGCCCCCGTCGCTGCCGGTGGCAATGGTGCAGAGGCCAGCGGCCAAGGCCGCGCCTGCGCCGCCGCTGGATCCGCCGGGTGTGCGGCCGGTGTTCCACGGATTGCGGCAGGGGTCGCTGACCTTGTTCTCGGTGGTGCCCGACTGTCCGAACTCCGGCGTGTTGGTCTTGCCCAGCACTACCGCGCCGGCGGCCTTGACCCGTTCGACGACGATGGAATCTATTTCGGGTATCCGGTCGCGGAAAAGGGCTGATCCCATGGTGCTGGTAAGCCCCTTGGTAAGCTCAAGGTCCTTGATGGAGATGGGGATTCCGTGCAGCGGCCCCAAGGCCCAGCCGCGGGCCACGGCGTCATCGGCGGCGCGGGCGTCGGCCATTGCTTCTTCTGGGCGCAACGCCAGATAGGCGTTAAGCTGTGGGTCCAGCCTCTCAATGCGCTGGAGGAAATGCTCGGTAACCTCCGCCGACGACACCTGCCTTGACCGTATGGCCCGGCTCAGTTCCGTGGCGGGCATATAGGACAGTTCGCTCATAATGACTCCTGAACGGGGCTGCTTTTCGGGTTCAGACTCTGCGGCTGATAATGGCACTTGCGGGGCAATCGCGCAACCGCCGGGCGGGCGGCTATTCAGACGGGCGGCGCATGATGCAGTGGACGCTGCCGCAAAAGCCCTAGGCGGCGAACAACCGCATCAGCGTCCCGATTTCCTGATTGTGTGGCATCGTCTATCCCTCCTGCGATTGTGCGCTCCTTTGCAGGTTCAGGGCCAGCAGGCGCTCCAGGATGGCGGCATCGTCGAGGTCAGCAGGCCAGCCGTAGGCGGCGGCTACGGCAGCGTCTAGCACGGCGTGGGCGTTGGCCAGCCAGGCCGGGCGCTTGTTGTAGAGTTTGGTCAGGGTTTCCTTGGGGTTGCCCTTCAGAACATTCTCTCGCCGCTCGTTGAGACGGGCGGCGGCTTCGGCTATGGCGGCGCGCTGGGCGTTGTCCGGCTCCGGGAAGGGGAAGGTCTCGAAGCAGGCGGAAATTATGTAACGTGGGCGACTTTCCAGTTGCGTTCCCATCGCCAAAGCCCAAACTTCGTGAATGCGGGAGTGCAGTATGCCGAAGAAGTAATCGTCGTCGCGGGCAAACACTATGAGGGTGGCGTCCGGCAGCACTTGACCATCAACGAAGGAAAAGACACGGTGCTTGGAGACTTGGCTTGTGGCGATATAGCGGCCCAAACCGGCCAATGCTTGCCGCATCTCTATCCGCGGACGGCCATGCAGCCACCAGTATTGTCTGAGACGGGCGTCACGATGATTGTCGCGTTCCGGCTTTACCCGGAACCTGATGTACTCGAATGGCGCCTCATAAAGAGCGGCGTCTTCTTCCTGCATATCCACGCCGAAGTCTATGATCCACCTGTTGCTGGAATTCTGGTTGATGTCGCGTCCGATTAGCCAAGGCTTAACAACATCACTGTTGGGTTTGCCGTGGGGATTGGCCTGGCTCAGCATTCCATCGGCGGTTTCACGGTTAATCTCAAAGGAGCCGTGTTTCTTTTCTCCTGCGAAACAGATGCCGGAGTTTTCCGCAAGGCGGTGCGCTTGGGTCAAGTCGCCGTTAGACGTCAAGTTGCTGTGGATGGTTTCGACTGATCTCTCGTCCAGCGTGCGAACTGTTTCATCTCCGTTGTCGAAGCAGACTATGGATATATGGACATTGGCGCCATCAAGAATCCAGTCCCTGTCCGATATGGCGTTGAAGATGTCGCCGGTTTCTTTGATTCTCGCCAGCACCCGCCGGTTGTTTTGGAACCTTATCGCTTGAGTGGCGAGCAAGCCAGCGCGGCGCGTATTGCCGTTTTCGATTTGGGCGCGGGCCTTCTCGAACCAGTAGCAGCAGTAGTCACTGGCATTTGGGATGCGGTCGCCGTAGAGACCGTACACGGCGTTGG
Source organism: Dehalococcoidia bacterium (assembly GCA_965232885.1). Taxonomy (GTDB): domain Bacteria; phylum Chloroflexota; class Dehalococcoidia; order Lucifugimonadales; family UBA3495; genus VXOI01. The sequence continues at coordinate 328,149 of CBDDQX010000003.1, forward strand.
CGTATTCATCGCCCAACTCTCTCCGGAAGGGCAGGCTGCCCAGGAAGGGCGGGTTGCCGATGATGAACTCGGCGGCGGGCCAGTCGGTTTCGCGGGGGTGTTCGGTGTCGCCGTCGGCCAGGATGGCGTCGGTCTGGCGGATGGTGTCCAGGGGCGTCAGGAAGGGCTGCTGGGTGTAGAGGAAGCCGTTGGACTGGTGCCACTGGATGTAGCCAATCCACAGGGCGGTGCGGGCCAGTTCGGCGGCGTAGGGGTTGATTTCCAGGCCGTGCATCTGGTCGGGCTTGACGCGGGGCGTAAGGTCGCGCCATCCCCTGGTGGCGGCGAAGTCTATGACTTCCTTTTCCAAGTCCAGAAGGGAACGCAGGGCAACATAGAGGAAATTGCCGCTGCCGCAGGCCGGGTCCAGGACGGTCACCCCGAACAATCGCTGTTGAAATTCCTCCAGGCGCACACGGGCAGCGTCCCCGTTCTCTTCGTTTATGAAGTCGTCCACTTCCCGGCGGGCCGTTTCCCATTCGCGGCGCAGGGGAGCCATCAGCACCGGCTCGACCACGGAGGCGATGTCATCCGCGCTGGTGTAATGGGCGCCGAGCTGGGAGCGCTTGGTGGCGTCCAGGGCCCGCTCGAAGAGGGTGCCGAAGATGGACGGCTCAATGCTGAGCCAGTTCTTGGCGGTGGCCTCGGCCACCCGTTGCAGGGCGGCCCGGCTCAATTCGACGGTTTCGGCGGCGTCGAACAGGTTGCCGTTGAACCAGTCAACGTTGAAGTAGCCGAACAGCCCGCCGCCGGACATCTGGGCGAACAGGTTGCGGATGGCTTGGTCGAACCTCGCCGTGTCGCGGTAGTGATGGGCGACAGTGTGGCTGAACAGTTGATTGTCCAACAGGCCGGCGCTCTCGGCATAGAGACAGAAGATTATCTGATTCAGGTAGCGGGCCAGCTTTTCCGGGTCATCGTTGCGCAATTCCATGTCAATGACGATTTCGTGGAATATGTCAGCGGTTTCCCTGGTAATTTTTTCGACGGTACGGTTGGTGCGAAACTCGGCGGGAGCGTGGAAGGCATGGCGCAGCTTGTTCAGGTTCCCCGGCTGGTCCAAGTCCGCCACCGGGATTTCGTGCAGCAGAGTCTCCATGCCCGGAAAGTTGGTGCGGATTCGGATAGTGCGGAAGGAGGAAACGATAAGCAGCGGCGGGGTCTTGAGGTGAACCTGGTAGCGGAGCAACTGGTTCATACCATCGTCCAGGTCGGCGTCGCGACCCTTGAACTCCCAGCCGAAATGCTCCTCGTAGTAGGCGTCGGCAAAGCCGCCGGGCACCCATTTCTCGAAGGTAAAGGCATCCGAGTTGGCAAAGGCCACGGGTGTGGGATGGTCAACCAAGGCGCAGATGTCGAGAAACATCTCTTGGGATGCCTGCTTTTCTCCAAACCTCACGTTGCGCCACTTGGCGATGAATTCTTCGGGCTGCATCTATCCTGTTCCACCGGGTTGAGTTGGCGTTTAGCGTCAATGCTCAGTATAGCCGGGCGCCGGGTCATTGAAAAAGACGGCCGGGTCATCGGGCAGGCTCGACACGCGCTGGCAACCCATCATTTTCCAGCGCGAACCGTCATTCGGGCAGTGCTATAATCCCGGCGGTCAATTCTTCCTAAAGTCCTTGTTCATTGCCGTAAGCAAATCCCGGCCGTAAGCAAGTCCCGCCGGGAACGTTGCTCTCGGGAATCAAGCACCGGTGTTTATGCTCAAACAATTCAACGAGTTGACCCCTACCACCCACCGGCGTATTCGGCTTATTGCATCGCTTCTGGTGGTGATTGCCCTGCTGGTGATTGCGTGGCAGTTGCTTCTCGTGCTGGTTCCGCTGGCGGTCAGCGCCATCATTGCCTCCCTGCTCATCCCGGTGATGCGGCTCGGGGAATGGACTCCACTGGCGCGGCGGCGGCCACGACTCAACCGGGTCATAGTAGCGGGAATTGCTACGCTGCTGGGAGTGGTAATAGTCTTGACCGTCATTGGCGTGGGAGCCTATGGGCTGGTGGGCGGCGCAAACACCATCGCAGAGGTGGCGCCCGGGCTCATCGAGGAAGGCAATAGGGCATTCGCGCAGATAGAGGCGTCATACCGGGAACGAGTGCCGGAAACAGTTCAGGAGCAATTGTCCCCCCGCCTGCAGTCTTTCCGGGATTCTATTTACGATTCCGGTATCTCTGCGGTAGAGAGAATGGCGAACCTCATCCAGAGCAACATCGGGCAATTCGTAACCCTGCTGGCGACGCCTATTACGGTATTCCAGTTTCTCTACAGTCCGAGCGCTGTTCCCCAGGCGGCGAGGCGGCTGATTCCGGAGCCGATACGCGACGACCTCTCGGAGATGGGAAGACTGGCCAGCGCGACAGTGGCTGCCTATATCCGGGTGCAGTTGGTGGGGGCAATCATGGTGGGCGCGACTCTCTGGCTGCTGTATTGGGCCGTAGGCATCAAGTTGGCGCTGCCCCTGGGGATGCTTGCCGCCGTGACGGAACTGGTGCCGGTGATCGGGACTACACTGTTCCTTCTGCTCATGGTAATAGCGGTGGCGCTGACCGACTTGCGGCTACTGCCTGTGGCGATAGTGTTCTACTTCCTGGTTCAGATCATCCAGAACAGCCTTGTAACGCCACGTCTGCACGGGATGGCGCTGGGAGTACACCCCATGGGACTGGTGCTCTCCTTAGCTATCTTCGGAATGTTCTTTGGAATCCTGGGGGCGTTGGTAGCGGCGCCGGTGACAGGCGCAGTATACCGGGTGCTCCAGTATGTTGGCAGAGAGTGGGAGAAGGCGGGAGAGCTGGAGGAAGCAGAGGAGTAACTGACGCAAGAGTGGAAGCGGCAGGAACATATAGCACGCCGCAGGGTCCTTTAGTTTTAGATGTCTGCCTCGCAAGTCCGTCACGGTGAGCTTGTCGAACCATTAACGGACGGCCCTTCGACAGGCTCAGGGCCAACGGGTTTGTCGGCGATTAGAAGGCTCTGTGGCGCGCGCCGGGCCATTGAAAAAGGCGGCGGGGTGATTGACAATGGGCAACCGGGGCGGGGAGACGACAGAACCGGCAGGAGGCAGCGATTGGCTTTAGTAGGGATTGTCGCCAATCCGGCGGCGAGCAAGGACATCCGGCGGCTGGTGGCGCAGGGTCGGGTGGTGCCGGACTGGGAGAAGGTCAACATCGTCCGGCGGGCGCTGCTGGGCTTGCAGTCGGTGGGCATTGACCGGGTGCTGGCGATGCCGGACAGCTCGCACCTGGTGCGACGGGCCGCCGACGACCCTCACTTGTCCATGGAAGTTGACCTGCTGCAGATGACGGCCCTGTACAACGAGGGGGACACAGTGCGCGCCGCCGCCGCGATGGCGGAGCAGGGGGTGAATTGCGTCATAACGCTGGGGGGCGACGGCACCAACCGGGCGGTAGCCAAGGGTTCCTGTGACATGGCGATGGTTGCCATTTCCACCGGCACCAACAACGTCTTTCCGGTCATGGTGGAAGGCACCACGGCGGGAATGGCCGCCGGGCTAGTAGCCTCGGGCATCGTTCCGCTGGAGGATGCCACGGTCCGCAGCAAGACCATCGCCGTTATCGTAGACGGCGAGGACCGCGACATCGCGCTGGTGGACGTGGCGCTGTCGAAGGAGCGGTTCGTTGCCACCCGGGCTATCTGGGACATGAACACCATCTACGAGGTGTTCCTGACCCGCGCCGAGCCTTCGTCCATCGGCCTGTCGTCCATCGGGGCGCGTCTGGAGGCGGTGTCGCTGAGCGACAACGGCGGGCTGCATTACCGGATTGCTGATGGCGGAGTCGTCGAGAGTGGAGAGAGGCGCCCCCACCCCAACGCTACCCCGGAGAGAGAGGGAGCAGGGAAAGACGGTGGTGGGGCGGAGTTGTACGTGCGTGCGCCCATTGCGCCGGGGGCGGTGCCGGTAGTGGGCATCGAATCGTGGCAGCGGCTGGAGGACGGGCAGCGGGTGACAGTGGAGCGGCGGCATTCGACGGTGGCGCTGGACGGGGAGCGGTCTTTCTCGGTGAACCCGGACAATCTGCTGGAAATCGAGGTGCGGCGCGACGGGCCGCCGGTGGTCAGCGTGGACGCTACGCTGCGCCATGCCGCCGCCGCAGGCGTGTTCCGTGTGTAACACGCCGGTTTCTTCCTTTCAGCCGCTCCCAGGATCTCTGCAACCAGGCCGCCCATGCTGACTGGCGTAGAGCTGGCGGTTGCCATCGTGATGGTGACTCTGGGCAGCATTGTACTGGGGACCGTCAGCTTCGGGCTGGGGATGGTGGCCTCTCCCGCGCTGCTGTTGCTGCTGGGAGCGAAGCCGACCATCGTACTGGTCAACTCGATGATCCTCATCAACCTGTCGCTGGTGTTGCTGCGGACTTGGCGGCATATTGACCTGAAGGTGAGCCGGGGTCTGATCCTGGGAGGTCTGGCCGGGGCGCCCATTGGGGTGTTCGTGCTCAATGTAGCGGAGCCGGGCCTGCTGCGGATCATAATCGGGGTGGTTATCGTGGCGCTGGGGATGCTGAGCCTGCGGGAAAATCCACTGCCCATCGTAACTTTTCCGGGTTCGGGACTGTTCTACGGCTTTGTCACCTGCCTTGCTGTGACGGCCATCAGCATCGGCGGGCCGTTGGGAGGCGTGTACGCCATCGCCCAGCGGTGGCCGACGCAGACGATACGGGCGGCGATGGCAGGGATGTTCGTCTCGTCGAGCGGGATGGCGGTGGTGCTGTACGCCTTCACCGGCCTCTATGACCGGGACACGCTAATCAACTTGGGGATGCTGGTCCCGGGCCTGTTGCTGGGCGTGGGAATAGCCAGCCTGCTGGTGGGACGGCTGAATGATAAAGCCTTCCGATACGTGGTCATCGTGCTGGTGGTAGCGGGCGGCTCTATGCTGCTGGCGCGGGAACTGTGGGGCTGAATGCGCAAGTCCCGCAAGTCCTATGTAGTGGCAAGACTTGTGCTTGCCCAGTCCGGGGGAACAGAACGAAGGAAGGGCAACCACAAGGGTTGCCCCTACGCTCTCACCCTAACCCTCTCCCAGAGGGAGAGGGGATTAGTCGCTACTCCTGGAGATCGTGGTAGGCGGCGAGGGCGGCGGTGATGCCGTCGCCGACCGCTGCGCCGAGCTGGCGGGTGGAGTCGGCGCGGGCGTCGCCGCAGGCATAGATGCCAGGAACGCCGGTGCGCATGTGAATGTCGGTGTAGACGTGGCCGAGGGCGTCCATTTCCAGCAGGCCCCTGAGGTATTCGGTGTTGGGGTGGAAGCCGACGTAGATGAAGGCGGCGGCAGTGCCGTAGTCGTAGATTTCCTCGGTCTTGAGGTTCTTGACTCTCGCTGCTTCCAGGGCCTCGTTGCCGACGAATTCCTCAACGACGTGGCTCCAGAGGAACTTGACCTTCTCGTTGTTGAAGGCGCGCTCCTGCAATATCCTGGCGGCGCGCAGCTCGTCGCGGCGGTGAATGTAGGTGACGGAGTTGACGATGCCGGTGAGGTAGTGGCCTTCGTCCATGGCAGCGTCGCCGCCACCGACCACGACGACGTCCTGTCCGCGGAAGAAGTTGCCGTCGCAGACCGCGCAGTAGGAGACGCCGCGACCGGAAAATTCGTCCTCTCCGGTGGCGCCCAGCTTGTTGTGGGAGCCGCCGGTGGCGATGATGAGGCTCTTGGCAGTGTAGGTGGCGTCGTCGGTGTGGACTGTCTTGACCGGCTCGTCGGCGCGCTCGATGCCCTGGACCTCGGCATAGTCAATCTCGGCGCCGAAGCGGGTGGTCTGCTGCTCCATCATCATGGCCAGTTCCTGGCCCTTGACGCCCTCGGGGAAGCCGGGGTAGTTCTCGATTTCGTCGGTAATCAGCAGTTGCCCGCCGGGGCCTAGCTGCTCGATTATCAGCGTTTTGAGCATGGCCCTGGTGGTGTAGAGACCGGCGGCCAAGCCTGCGGCTCCGGCCCCCAGGATGATGGTATCGAAGTCTGTCGCGGGTGTCGCCATATCTTGGTTGCCTTCCTCGATAAGATTTAGTCGCCGCAGAGAGATTCTAAGCAGGTTGGATTGTTACTGATGCCAAGGATTTCACCCTAACCTCTTCGCCAAGCTCAGGACAGGCCCAACCCCCTCTCAAGGGAGAGGAAGAATCGGGGCTAACGTACCCCTGCCGGGACGTTCGCTTTCAGGTACTCGACGGTACGGGCAAGTCCATCGGCCAAGTCGGTCTGGGGAGTCCAGCCGAGTTCTTTGGCTGCCAGAGAGCAATTGAGGCTGATGCGGCGCACTTCTCCCACTCTGGCCGGGGCGTGGTCAGCGTCCCAACGAAACCCGGTGATTTCCTTCAACAGTTCGAAAATTCGATTCACGCTGGTGAGCTGGCCGGTGGCGATGTTCATTGCCTTGCCGCTGCCCCGGTCAATGGCGGCCATGTTGGCCTCGATAACATCGTCCACGGCAACGAAATCGCGTTCCTGGTCTCCATCTCCGAAAATCACTGGCCGCTTGCCGCTCAGCATGGCGGCAATGAAGATGGCAATGACCCCGGCCTCGCCGTCGGGGGCTTGCCGGGGGCCGTAGACGTTGCCGTAACGGAGCGATGTGAAATCAACAAGGTACTGGCGCCGGTAAAACTCGATATATTGTTCAGCTACAAACTTAGACATTCCGTATGGGGAAATGGGTACTGCCGGCGTATCGTCCGGGCTGGGTACGGATGCAGGTTCGCCGTAGAGCGCACCGCCGGTGCAGGAGTATATTACCTTCTCCACTCCGGTCCGGCGCGCTGCATCGAGAAGCCGCAACGTTCCCAGCACATTGACTTCGGCGTCCAGCATTGGCTCCCTGGTGGAGCGGGAAACGCTGGCTTGGGCCGCCATGTGGAAAACGAGGTCGGGCTTCTCACGGTTGAACACGTCCAACAGCGCGGGCTGAGTGATGCTCATGTGGTGGAAGGTAGCGTGATGGTTGACGTTCTTCAGTTTGCCTGAAGAGAGATCATCAACAATCACCACCCGGAAATCCTCTTTCAACAGCCGGTCAACCATGTGGGAGCCGATGAAACCGGCCCCTCCGGTCACCAGCGCACACCTTCCCTCTGCCATCCCCACGCTCCTGTCAGGCGGGCGTATTGCATCAGCAATCCCCGGCCATCTGGCCGGGGAAGGCTCTACCGACATAATACCCCGAACAGGCGACGCAACACAACGGCGGACTGCAAGCGGCGTTTGGAGTGCTGGGAGATGTGTGATACAGTTTTTCCGCCCGGTCTATCCGGCCGGATAGACCGGGCCAGAATTGAAAATCAGGAGGCCGAAATATGGCCGAGAAAATTGGTTTCGTTGGACTGGGCATCATGGGCAAGCCCATGGCCCGCAATCTGCTCAAGGCCGGTTATGACCTGACAGTCTATGACATCGTCGGCGAAGCCGTGGAGGAAGTGGTTGGAGATGGAGCCAAGCCAGCGTCATCCAGCCAAGAGGTGGCGGCGGCCACCGACAAGATAATCACCATGCTGCCGGACTCGGCGGACTCAGAGAAGGTCATACTGGGGCCTGGCGGCGTATTGGAAGGAGCGTCTTCGGGGAAGACCATCATAGACATGAGTTCCATCGCGCCACTGGTATCCCAGCGCATCGCCGCCCAGTGCGCCGAAAGAGGCGTGGAGATGCTGGACGCTCCGGTCAGCGGCGGTGAGCCGGGCGCGGTCAACGCGACGCTGGCGATCATGGTGGGCGGAAAGCAGGAGATTTTCGACCAGAACTTCGATCTGCTGAAGACCATGGGCAGTAACGTGGTGCTGACCGGAGACGTCGGGGCGGGAGGGGTCACCAAGCTGGCCAATCAGATCATCGTCGCAGCCAACATCGAGGCGCTGGCCGAGGCGCTGGTGCTGTCCACTAAAGCAGGGGTTGACCCGGAGAAGGTGTTCAACGCCATTCGCGGAGGGTTGGCCGGAAGCAACGTTATGGAAGCTAAAGCGCCGATGATGCTGTCGCGCAACTTCCGCGCCGGATTCCGCATCCGCCTGCACCAGAAGGACCTGCGCAACGTGCTACAGACGGGGCAGGAACTGAACGTGCCGCTGCCGGTCACGGCGCTGGTGCAGCAGATGCTGGGGGCGCTGGTCAACGAGGGCGAACAGGAAGCGGACCACTCGGCGATGCTGAAGTTCGTCGAGGGCCTGGCCGGGATCGAGGTGAAAGCGGGAGGATAGTATGTTCAGGCCCAAACGCATAGGGAGCTTATTCAAGCGGAAGCGCGTCAGGGAGATGGGAGATGCCGTGGGCGCAACTTACATTACCGTAGCCACAAGGAACCCATACGATCCGGACCGTGTCTGGGAAGGAGAGTTCCTGATTGACACCGGGGCGGTGGATACGCTGGTGCCACGCCAGCACCTGGAATCTATCGGCATTGTTCCAGAAGGACAACGCATATACGGACTTGCCGACGGGAAAGAAATCAGTCTGGATGTTGCTGTTGCGCGACTAGAATTCTTGGACCAAATCGTTGGTGGAACCGTCGCCTTTGGCGCGGAGGGCGTAGAACCGCTACTCGGCGTCACCGCCCTTGAATCCGCGGGCGTCGAGGTAGACCCGCACAACGAAACGTTCAGCAAACTTTCGGCAACCCGGATGCGAGGGTTCCGCCCACGGCAGCTACGCTAACTACTATGAAACTATCTCAAAACCAGAGGCATCCTTGACAAAGGCGTCTCCGCACTACCTCCTCAAGTAGAGAGGAAACTCTTGAGATAGTTTCTATATCCTTCCCCTTTCGGATGGGGAATTACGTTACTTGTCCAACTCCCTGAAGCGGGCGTCTCTCCAGTTGAGAGCCGCCCGCAAGCCTTTTTCAGCGGCGACGGCGTTGAACTCTTCCTGCTCCGGGCTGGTGCTGGTGTCGAAGATAGTCATCAGCTCCAAGTTCTGGGAGACGGCGTTGAGGAAGCCCATGTTCTCCAGGGCGCGGTTGACGGCTATCTTGCTCATCTTGACGCCAAGCTGGGACATCAGGCACATCTTGCGGGCGACGCGCTCGCATTCTTCCATCAGTTGGTCGTGAGGAACAACCCGGCTGACCAGTCCGATGCGGGCGGCTTCGTAGGCATCAACGGTGTCGCCGGTGAGCAGCAGTTCCTTGGCGGCTGCAAGATTCACGCTGTAGGGGGTGATGAGCAGCGGCGGCCCGAACCCGGCGCGGATTTCCGGCTCGCCCAGAACGGCGCGCTCGGAAGCGATTTTCACGTCGCACACTTGCACCAACTCGCAGGCGCCGCCAAGGGCATAACCGTTGACTGCCGCGATAACCGGCTTGGGCAGGTTCCAGACCTTCATAAAGGTGTCTATGAGTTCCTGCAGGTGACCGCGCCACTTGTCAGGGGTGCCGTCATGGGGACTGGGCGAACCCGGATCCGGGTTGATGTCGAACCCGGCAGAGAAGGCGCGGCCCGCGCCAGTGATAATGGCGACGCGAACGTCTGGGTCGGCTTCCACCACGTCCAGGGCATCCTGCAAGTCGGCAACGAGCCCCGAGTTGAGAGCGTTCAGTTTGTCTGGGCGGTTGAGGGTAAGGTAGGCGATGGCGTCCCGCCGTTCGTAGATGATGTTTTCCAAAGACACTAAATGCACTCCTGGTTGTCGTTCTTCGACTGGATACCGCGCTACTGTCGGGGAGACTTGGTAATGTCTATGCGCTCAATGACCACCCTCTGCAGCGGAGCATCGCGGTTGTTGGTGGCGGCTCGGGAAATGGCGCTCACCACTGACTGCCCCTCGGTAATTTCACCGAATATAGTATGGTTGCCGTTAAGCCAGTCGGTTGCCGCGACGGTGATGAAGAACTGGCTGCCGTTGGTGCCGGGCCCGGCGTTGGCCATAGCCAGCTTTCCGGGGCTATCGAAGGCCAATCCGGCCACAATTTCATCCTGGAACTGATAGCCCGGTCCCCCACCGCCGGTGCCGGTGGGATCGCCGCCCTGAATCATAAAGTTCTCGATGACCCGGTGGAAAATCAGGCCGTCGTAGAAGCCCTGCTGGGCCAGGAATACAAAGTTGTTGACCGTCACAGGCGTTTGAGCTGCAAACAACTTTACCCGGAAGTTGCCTTGGTTGGTGTGGAAGTCAGCCACGTAATCCGACTCCGGATCCAGCGCCATGGCAGGGGGGCTGGTAAACGAAGCGCGCGACGCTGACCGCCCCGAACTTTGTGCGGTGGGGGGAACCACAGTGGCGGTTGCCGACGGGGGGGTGCCAGCGGGCGCAGCGGCAGTGGGATCGGTCAGCGCCGAAGTCTCCGGTAGGTCGGTCGGCTCGGGCTCGGCCGTTTGCAGCACGCAGGACATCAGTGCGAGCAGAACCAGGACAATCGCAATCACAGCGGGAACTCTCATAATACAAGCATCCCAAGGTATCGGGGTTTGAAACTATTTTTCCGGTGGTGGTCCCATGCGGGATCAGGACAATTGGCCAAGGAAATGGCTTTGCAGCCCGGGATAAGGTCTGAAACCACCGCTGAAAGCCGTGGTCTCCAAGATGGACTGGCGCGTCTCCAAGCCTTGCGCCATAGGGCAAAGATACGTCCCTTTCAGGCGGACTGCCACCCCTTCGGTCTTGCGGGCCAAGGCATGGCAGATTTGTTCCGTCAGCCTCTGCTGAGTCTGCAGACGCCTGGCCAACGCATCCACCAGCCGAGGGATGTTGCCCAAGCCATTCTTCGCTTCCGGTCTCAGGCAGGCCACGTCTACTGCGCCAAAGAAGGGAAGAAGGTGATTCTCGCAGGTGCTTATGAACGGGATGTCAGGAAAGATAAGCATACCGTCGCCATTTCTCCCAGACATATGCGGGGCCGGGATGGAGTCGTATCCCAGCAGCCCCGCCACGTCGCTATCGCCATACCGGTAGCCGGAGAATAGGCCATCCCAGCACTGCACTACCTGGCGAGGCGTGTCCTCAAGCTCCGGGCGGTTGGGGTCTTCGCCGATCTGCTGGAGCATCCTGGTCACGGTATTCTCCGCGTCTTCAGCCAACTCAGTGCCTTCCCATGGGAAGACTATCCAGTCGTTGTTCTCCTTGACCAGAAGCGGTTCCAGGCTCAGGTTGTATTTCTCTTTCACCATCCGCGCGGTGCGGCCGCTGTCAATCAGGTCGTCCACCGCAATGGTGGCTTCGGAAGAGTCCGCCGTTACGGTCACGCCGTGCTTGCTGCGAAGCATGGCAGCAACGACACTGCCGCCACGAGGAACGCCCCAACAGCGGCTGCCTGGGGGCAGTCTCGAGGCCAGCCCGTCAACCAGCCGGTCAATTTCCGTCCAAGTCAACTGCTTAACGCGCAATCAGCCCCCAAATTTCTCCAGTACCGTAGCTACCCAACAGGACGGGATCATCCAATTTCCGTCCCGATGTCACAGCCCTAGAAGCCCTTTGCAAGCGGCTTGGGTGCCTGTTCTTATAGGGCATTGGTTTACACCTCGACGGATACGGAGGCTATCATGCTTCCAGTGACCAACGATTCGTCCGGGATAGGAATCTCCCGGTCTATGAGGCTGAGGATATAGCCTTCTATCGCCTCTTTAGCATTGCATAGGGCTTCTTCCACCGTATCACCTTCGGTAACGCAACCCGGCAAAGTAGGAACTTTAACCCAGTAACCGCCTTCTTCGGTTTCGCAAGGCGTAATCCAAATTGTGTACGTTCTCTTCATTAGGGCCTCTTTTTAGAGTAAATCTCTAAATTCTTGTATGGTAAGCCCTGCAGTATCCAGAATGTCGTCCAGAGTCCCTTTACTTACAGGCCTCCTGTGTACAGGAACTATAATAGTGCCGGGTAGTCGCTGATGTTCCATGATGTGGTGCGACCCTCTTATTCGACGAACTTCCCAACCAGCCCGCCGCAGCGCACGAACGACCCTTGCTCCGTTAACTTGCGGTAATCGCTGCGTTCCCACTACCCAATGTCATCCTCTCTATTCCCGGCATTGCCATATCTCCAGTAGCGGCAGGGATACCGTGCCAGAACTGTGCAATGACCATCCCCTGAGACATCGGACCTCAACCTGGTTCGGCGAGTTAGACACGAACTCAGGGCAGAAATGATTTTCGTCGCCAAGAATATAACAGAGAAAAGCCCGCCAACACAAAGCAGGGCGCTCAGAAATTAACGCGCAGCCTTAGCAGTCCCAATCATCCCAATCCGCTGCATCGCCATAATTCTCCCGGCGGTTGCGGCGCAGGCGCGTGTATACAAATCGAAATCCGACAACTGTCACGGCCAGCAGAGCTACCCCGGACAGTATCCACACGTCAAAGAACACGAAGGGGGATGGCTCATTACGCTGCTCAACGCCTTGGAACGGGGAGGCGGGTTGTTGCTCCGTGTCAGGCGTGGCGGCGCGTGAGTCCGGTGCAGGCTCTTCGCCGTCTGCTCTTTCGGCAGACTGCGGGACGGTATTTGCGTTGCCCGAATGGGAGGGATCCGGAGTAGCTGCCGCATCCACTGACAGGCCAGCCCAGCGGCGGTCAAGGCCGTCAACATCGAAGCCGTAAACCTTCAGCAGCGCGTTTTCAGATGTCTCTCCTCTGCTCAGTTCTGACAGCAGCCTTCGGAAGTTGCCTTCGCCGTGTTCCTCAATCAGGTAAGCCACAACGCTTTCGGCCTTACCGTAGAAAAGAGGGATGGTCTGAGGAGTACCGGAAACCTGGTTCATTGCCCGGAGGGGAGGAGTGCGGTGGAAGAGTTCGCTGCTGCTTCTCGTTCGCCGGTTGGGTTCCACATGAGAGGCGAATCCCTCGCTCAACCAGGAAGGCAAGTCATGGGCGTTGTGGCCCACGGCGTCGTGCATCATCATGTGGGCCGATTCGTGGGTGATGATGCGACGGTCTAGGCCGCTGCTCAGGAACACGCGCTGCTCCGGGAAGGCGTAGCCGGCGAAGGTTCCGTGGTCCGTGGTGGTCTGACTCTGCACCGGGAAGGCAGCGTTAGCCTCGGAGTGGCTGTTGAAGATGACTCCCTTGAATTCGTGGTAGTGGCCCGGCCCCAGCAGGGTCTCCACCCGGCGCAGGTCTTCGCGCAGGCTGCGGACGACCTCTTCCACCCGGGAATCCCTGATGTCGTGATACACCAGTTCCAAGGGGCCGATACTGACCCGGCGCCAGTCAATTCGCTGGTCGAGGTATTCGACCATCTCGCGATCTGTCCTGAAGACCTTCCCTCCGGCGTCTCGAATCTCGTAGAAGTACTCGATATCAGCTCCGGGGGCAATATAGGTGGCTTCCTGGACCGGGATAGACTGAGTGGCTACCACCCTGTTACCGGGATCAAAGTCTGCGTAGGCATAGCCCCAATTCCGTGCCCCGGCGGGGCGGTAGTACACCCGCACCTCGACGATTTCGGCCTCCGATTCAGCAGTAACGCTCAGACCTACACCCGACGGGTAGTTCACCTCCTGGCTTGTCTCCAACACATGGATTGCCCCTCCCGTCCCATAAACCCTCGGCAGGGCGATGGAGGCAGCTCCAACCAGCATTGCAAGGATGAGAAGAACCAACCCAAGCAATCGAACAGACGGCCTGGCAGGCGACAAAGGGAGACCTCCCGGGATTGGCTATTGCCGATTATACGCCGGGGGCGGCCAGACGGACTTACGCCAAGTTTCCTGATTGTTTACGTTCCATTTCCAGCAACGCTTCCTTCCGGTGCAGCCCCCAGCGGTATCCGGCAAGTCCGCCGTCCTTGCGCACGGCGCGATGGCAGGGGACGATGGGAGCGACAGGATTGGTAGCGCAGGCCCGGCCTACGGCGCGGCTGGCAGTGGGCTTGTCCAGTTCTTCAGCCAACTGGTGATAGGTGCGGGTCTCTCCTGTCGGTATGGCTTGCAACCTGCGCCAGACTCTCCACTGGAAGGCGGTAGCCAACACGTCCAGAGGCAGGTCAATGTCCAGGCGGCTGCCGTCCAGATATTCCATCATCGCGGCCACCCAACCTCGCAATCCGCTGTATTCCGGGTCGTGGCCGGTGAACTCGGCGCGGTGAATTTCGGCGGACGGGAACTCCTCCTCCAGCTCCGCAATCAAGACATCGTAGTCGTCGCCCAGCTTTACCGCGCATACCCCTCCAGGCGTGCCGGCCACCAGCAGGCCACCCAACGCCGATTCTGTGACGATGTACCGGATTGCCGCGCCCGCGCCGCCCTTGCGGTAGCTGGCGGGAGTCATTCCCAGTTGAGATTCAGCGCCTTCGTACAACCGGCTGGAAGACCCAAATCCGGCGTCATACATGGCATCCGAAACATTGGAGCCGTTCCGCACTGCGGCTTTGAACCGCCCCAGGCGCTTCCCGCGGGCGTATTGCGCCGGACTGATTCCGGTTTCCTTCTTGAAAACGCGCACCAGCCGCGATGGCCCCACGCCCACGGCATCAGTCAGTTCCACCAAGGAAGGAACTGGATTGCCGTCGTGAATGCACTCGTCAATGTAATCGCAAGCTCGCTGAACCAGCTTTGCGTCCTCGTCGGGCATATCGGGATGGCAGCGTCGGCATGGCCGGTAGCCTTCCCGCCGGGCTTCCCCGGCCACCGCGAAAAACAAGGCTTGCGACTGCTGGGGCCGTCGGCTAGGGCAGGAGGGCTTACAGTAGACACGGGTTGAGCGAACAGCATATACGAAGCGGCCGTCGAAGCTGGTATCCCGAGACAGCACTGCGTCCCATAAGCGCTGAGGGTCGAGGTGCGCTAATTCATTCTGCAACACGGTCATATCACTGTCCTCCAAAGAGCGGCTTTATGGTTGCCGTCTCCAAGTTTTGCCACGAAGACCGGGGGCGGACAAAATGGGTGGAGTTGACCAGGGCCAGCAGTTTTCCATCCCCGTCGGTAACGCGCGTGGCGGCAGCTACCAGGGTACGTCCCGGGTGAGGAATGGTTGCCTCTGCCACCAATAACCCCTCGCGGATGTTGGCGACAATCTGGCTGGAGATGGACACCGCCACAGGCAACTGTTCCGGCTCCAGGTCGCCGCGGTAGGCCGCAACGGAGGCCAGGGTCGCGGCAGTGTCGGCCAACGAGACCATGACTCCGGCATGGATGTAATGGTGCGGAGTGTACAGGCCGGGATGCACTGGCAGTTCCACCACGGCGCGCTGCGGCCCCACCTCCACAACCAGCATATTGAGCCGGTTCATCAGGGTTTCTTCGCCATACTGCTTGTTGAGCCACTCCGCCAGTTCTTGCGGAGACAAGCCATTGGGCCACTTTTCCACGAATGTTCCTCGTATCCGTAAATTCCAACATCCCCAGAGTAGCCGATGCCAACGGGCAATTCTATCCGGTTTCCAGCATCAAACTTCCGGAAGCGTGGAAAGTGACAGTCCTTCATTGCAATTAGAACAAAGTTTCTTTACAATCGCCATTGCCATATCCGGAACTTTTGTACGTGCCGCTTACTCCGATGTCTGAATCAACCATTGCCTGCCTGTTGGTAACCCACCTGCCGGTCAAGTCCGAGAGACAGCGATACCCTGCTCTTCGCGGAAAGCCGCTGGTCATCATCGAAAGAAGCTGCTCCGGCGATATGGTGCTGGACAGTTCCCCGGAGGCCGGAAGCGTAACGGTTGGAATGCCCGCGACGGAAGCTCTGGCCCGCTGCCCGCAGGCAACGCTCATGTCCGCCGACAGAGAGTTTTACAACGAGGTATTCAACCGCTTCGCCGAAAGAATGGCAATGCGATGTCCGGCAGTGGAAAAGGCAGATTTGGGTTGCGTCTACACCGGGCTGGAAGGTCTGGCTCTGATACGCGGCGGCGAGGCTCGTATGATTGCCTCGCTGCTCCAGGTGGCGCCACCCGAATTTGACCCGCATATAGGCGTGGCGTCTTCCAGATTCGCAGCCTACGTGGCCGCATCCACTACGCAACCGGGCCGGGCGGCCAAAGTCCCGCCCGACGAGGCAGCCTTCCTGAGCGGGCGCTCCATAGACCTGCTGCCCCTGTCTTCGGGAGGCAAAGCGCGGCTTCATCTGTTGGGCCTCCACACCCTGGGCCGCCTGGCCGCCATGCCCGCCGGCGCGGTGCAGGCGCGTCTTGGCTCGGAGGGCCGGCGCGCCTGGGAACTGGCTCGCGGAATTGACCAAAGCCCGATACAAGAATTATCGCGCGCGGCGGCCTGATGACCACGGCCTGATAGCGGAGAGTTGATGTTAAAATAGCGCATCATATTGAACGCATTCCCGCCGCAGAACACCCCTTTGCTTCTGCGGAGGGGCGGAGGCCGGAATGGACAATCTCCTCGTTATCTCTTCGGATTCCCACGTATTTGAGCCCCCCGACCTGTGGACTGAACGCATAGACGCAGAGTTCCGGGACCGGGCTCCGAGAATGGAGCGGGTAGGCGGCGTGGACCAACTGGTGGTCGAAAAGGATCAGATGATTGCAGGCATCGGCCTCATTTCCAACGCCGGGGCGCGCTTCGAGAACCCGGAGCAAATTTCGGCCCACGGACGCTTCGAGGACGTGCAAGCGGGCGGCTACGACCCCGAACAGCACATCCGGGACATGAAGATTGACGGCGTTTCCGGCGAGCTGCTCTACCCTTCACAGGGGCTGTTCTACTACAAGGTCGCCGACTCCCGCTTGCTGTCGGCCATCTTCCGCGCCTACAACGACTGGCTGGCGGAGTTCTGCTCCACCAACCCCGACCGGCTCAAGGGCGTGGCGATGGTCAACCTGGACGACGTGCCGGAGGGCGTCGCCGAGCTGGAACGCTGCGCCAGGATGGGCATGGCCGCGGCGATGATTACCGAGTACCCGCCGGAAGACCGCCGCTATGACAACCCGGAGTACGAGCCCTTCTGGGCAGCGGCCCAGGACCTGGAGATGCCAGTCAGCCTGCACACCGCCACCCGGCGCGAGGGCCGCAGCCGGGGCGCAGGCGCAACCTCGGTGCGCGACGCCAGCGGGCGGGCCACCAAGGTCTTCTACCCGGCGACCTCGATGTGCGACATCATCTTCTCTGGCGTGTTCGAGCGCTACCCCAAGTTCAAGCTGGCCATCGTAGAGTTTGAGCTGTCGTGGGTACCCTACCTGCTGGACTCCATGGACTACACCTATGTCGAGCGGCAGGAAGAGGCCTTCTACCGCTTCAAGGGAGACGCGCGTCCCAGCGATTTCTTCCGCAACAATGTCTACCTCAGCTTCCAGGAGGACGCCGTCGGCATCCGCCTGCGCGACATCATCGGGGTTGACCGGCTGATGTGGGGCAGCGACTATCCGCATTCGGAGTCCACCTTTCCGCGCTCACGGGAGGTGCTCAGCGAGATCCTGGAGGGGGTGCCTGAGGCGGAACAAGCCAGCATAGTCGCAGGCGCGGCGGCGACGCTGTACGGGTTCGACGCGGAGAAGGTGTCGGAGCCGATTGGGTAAAGGTTACCTACTGTGTGAATTTGAAGGAGGGAGACGAAACGGCGGCTTTGGCTGAAGAAATACGCTGGCAATATCGCTTTCAAAATTTTTCCCGGGCCTACTCGCTGTTGCAGGAAGCCTTTGAGCGGGAAATAGCCGAGCTGAATGATCTGGAGAAGGAAGGCATAATCCAAAGGTTCGAGTTCACCTCTGATCTGGGCTGGAACACTCTGAAAGACCGTATGGAGTATGACGGCGTCGCTATGGACTCGGTCACTCCGCGTAGCGTCATTCGCACCGCCGCCGCCACAGGTCTTATCTCCGACGGCAAAACGTGGATCGATATGCTGGAAGACCGGCGAAATACCTCCCACCGCTACGACATAGCGCTATTTGAGGAAGTGCTCGGCAACATCCGGGACAACTATCTGCCCATACTGAAAACGCTGCACGAGCGCTTATTGGCGGAGATGCCGAAATGACAGAAATCTGCCTGCCCTCCAACATTCTTGAGCAGTTGCGAAGGGTTTTCGCCCAATACCCCGACTTGAAAGCTGTCGCGCTCTACGGCTCATACGCGACCGAAAAGGCAACGCCGCGGTCTGACATTGACCTGGCAACAAAGGGCATCGCCGACCGCTATCGCTTGGGCCGACTGGAGTTGGACCTGGAAGACCTACCCATCCCGCAGAAGTGCGACGTTCAGGCTTACGAAAGCATCAGCTACGAGCCGCTCAAGCGTCATATAGACGAGCGGGGGTAGTGATATACGAGAACGAACAGGGGCCGGAGGCGCCATGAGACGGGCATACAAGGCAGTGCTGCGCGGCGACCGGGTGGAGTGGCTTGACGCCGCTCCCGAGACCGAGGGACCGTTGACGGTCAGCATAGTAGTCGGCCAAGAAGACATGACCAACTCTGAGAATAAAGAGGGGCAATCCATAGTCGAGTTGTTTCAGGCTTTAGCCGATATGGGTACCTTCGCCGACATAGAAGATCCCGTTGCATGGCAGCGGGAGCAACGTAAAGACCGCCCCCTTCCGGGTCGTGATATAGATGTTGATTGATAGCAACATCATAATTACGGCCTCCAAACCCGGAAATTTGCAGTTGGTGCATTTTCTACATTCCATCAGTCGGTCGGTTTCCGTTATCACATACATAGAGTCATTTGGATACCATTCGCTTTCAGAAATCGAAAGGGAAGTCTTAGATGATATTTTTGCGCTATGTGAAGTGTTGCCGCTTACCCAAGCGATCGCCGGTCAATCCGTATTTCTCCGCCAGCAGCGGCGCATGGGTCTGGGAGACTCGATCATCGCTGCCACTGCTATTACGCATGATCTTACCCTGGTTACGCACAATACCGAGGATTTCCGCTGGATTGGCGAACTTGAACTGCTGGACCCTCTCGCAAACAATCCGTAAGGAGTTGAAACGATGCTGGATATGCTAATCAAAGGCGGACAGGTCGTAACGCCGTCAGGCGTCGGGAACTGGGACGTGGGAGTGGAGGGGGAGCGCATCGTGGCCGTGGCCTTGCCCGGCGTGCTGCCGGAGGAGGGGGCCACAGTGATTGACGCCACTGGCAAAATCGTGGTGCCTGGCGGCGTCGAGGCCCACGTTCACGCCGCTGCCAATGTGCAGCCCGGCGCGCGCGAGACCGTGCCTGGAACGCCCAACGCCGGCCCGGCGGTGCATTCGCTGGGCGCAATCTGGGGCGGAACCACCACCGTGGTTGACTTCGCGCCGGTTCCCAGCGAGGGCGACCTGGCCGCCGGAATCCACAACTTTATGAGCGTGTGGCAAGGGAACGCCTATACCGATTACACAACTCACTGCATTTACCGCAACTCCAACTCCCCGGACTCTATCGCCAGGTTCCACGAGCTGGTGGAGGCCGGGTTCCCCAGCGTCAAAATCTTCACTACCAATATCCGTCCGCCTGATGCCGAAGGCACCAGCCTTACCCCAATCGGAAGAATAGACACGGGACGGCTGGGCGACCTGATGGAGCAGATGCACCGCCACGGCGGCGTGCTGGCCGTCCACGGCGAGGACGACGAGCTGGTGATGTACAACTACCTGCTGGCGCAGCAACGCGGCCTGTGGGACTGGCATAACGTACACCTGATCCACTCCAAGACCGTCGAAGACCTCGCCTTCCGCCATGTCGTGCGTCTGGCGCAGCGCACCGGCGTCGGAATGTATTTCGTCCACGTAACGGCCAGCGACGGCAAGGATGTGATCTCCGAGGCCCGCGCCAGCGGAATGCCGGTTTACGGCGAGGTGCTGACTCTGGCGCTCTCTTTCGAAGCTGAACGGTATAAAGAAGCCGACGGCATGAAGTACCACACCTATCCTTCGCTGAAGCTCGAAGAGGACCGCGACGCCCTGTGGAACGGCATCATGCAGGGTGATTTGTCCTTCACCGCCACCGACAGCAGCTTCACCACCTATCTGGACAAGATTGCCGGCACCAACGTGCGGGATATTCGCGGCGGCAACGTGGGCATCGAAATCCGTATGGGCGTCAACTACACCGAGGCGGTGGTCAAGCGGGGTATGTCGCTGGAGCGCTACGTGGACGTCACCTCCGCCAATGCCGCCAAGCTGCTCGGTATGTACCCCCGCAAGGGATGTATTGCCGCAGGGAGCGACGCCGATTTCGCCATCATTGACCCTTCGTTCAAGAAGGCCCTGGAGCTTTCCGACCTGCACGTGAGGGACTACAACCCATGGGAAGGCTGGGAAGTCGAAGGCTGGCCCACCACCGTCATCCTGCGCGGCAAGGTGATGGTGGACGGCGGCCAATTGCTGGGCGGCCCGGACGACGGGCGGCTCATACTGCGCAAGACGGACCAGTCGGTGCTGAACCGCCCTGCGTTCTAGCCCCGTCATTCGACTGTTGCCCGCGTCCCCGCTTGCTGAATCGCCATCGTCCTCGCTTGCTAAATCGAAGGAAACTCGAAATTTCCGGGTTTCCTTCAAAATTTCTTAAAAATCAGCGGGTAAATTGATAACCACAGCAGGGCAGCAACGCCCGGCAAGTTTGGAGGAACGGGGAGCAGACACATGAGAAAGAGGTGGATACTGATAGCCTTGGCCGTCGGCCTGTTGGCCGCAGCGATCACCGGCGGCGTGGCGCTGGCCTGGGGCGGACCCGGCCACGGCTGGGGTTGGGGCCGGGGCGATCACGATGAACGCAAGTCGGCCGTTGCAGCGAAGGTGGCAGAGATTCTCGGCACCGACGCGCAGGAAACCGCCGACGCCATCGCGCAGGCCAATCAGGAAGTGCGCGAGGAGGTTCAGCAAGCAGCGCTGGACGATTTCGCTGGACGGGTGGCCGCAACTCTGGGCACCGACCCGGGTGAAACCGCCAATGCTATCGAGCAAGTAGCTGGCGAAA
This sequence comes from Dehalococcoidia bacterium, assembly GCA_965232885.1. GTDB lineage: Bacteria > Chloroflexota > Dehalococcoidia > Lucifugimonadales > UBA3495 > VXOI01. The sequence continues at coordinate 348,978 of CBDDQX010000003.1, forward strand.
TGAGCAGCGAGGCCCTGGAAGCCAAACTGCAGGAAGCCATAGATAGCGGCCGCCTTACCGAGGAGCAGGCCCAGGAATATCGAGACAAGGCCGGCTCAGCCGGCTGGCACGGCTTCGGTTATGGATTCAAGGGCAGCGACGCGGAGGACTTCGCCAACCGGGTGGGCACTGTCTTGGAAGTGGAAGGGGACGATGTGTCCGATGCCGTAGAGCAGGCCATGACGGACATCCGCAGCGAAGCCATAGAGAGCCAGTTGCAGGCAGCCATTGCCAGCGGCAGGATTACTGAGGAAGAAGCTGCTGAAATCCGAGAGAAAATCGAGTCGGGCGAGTGGCGGGGGTTCGGCAAACGCGGGCGACACGGCGGCAAGGGCCACTGGGGGCGCGGACTTCACCGCCACTGAGACCGGGGCCACGGAGACAATCCCGCCGCCACTCCCTGATGTGCCGGCGGCGGGGATTACGCCTGACATTCATAAAACTGACGGATCAATCTTCCACGCAACGGGCGCAGGGTGGGCGGAAAGCCTGCCCGCGCCCCATCTGCAATCCAGCCAGCCACTACCCGGCAGGACTTGCCATGAATGCTGATTACCGGGAAGCCGAACAAACGGTGCTGGTCGTTGACGACGACGCCAATGTTGTTGAGCTGACGCGGCTCTACCTGGAGCGCGACGGCTATCGCGTGGTCGCGGCCAGCGACGGCGCCCGCGGGCTGGCGCTGGCGAGAGAGGAGCAGCCCAGCCTCGTGGTGCTGGATGTGATGCTGCCCAGCGTGAACGGTCTGGATGTATGCCGGACTCTGCGGGAGGAATCGGCGGTGCCCATCATCATGCTGACGGCGCGGGTGGAGGAAGACGACCGGTTGGCCGGGCTGGACCTGGGGGCTGACGATTATGTCACCAAGCCGTTCAGTCCCCGCGAACTGGCAGCGCGAGTTCGGGCAGTGCTGCGCCGCGCCGCGCACGACAACTCCCACGGCGAGCCCGCGACGCTTTCCTGCGGGCCTGTGGAACTGGACCAGCGGGCACGCAGGGTAACGGTTGGCGGAAGCGAGTTGCGGCTGACTCCGACGGAGTTCCGGCTTCTGACCCTGCTGATGCGCCAGCCAGGCCGCACCTTCACCCGCGACGAAATCATAGACCGGGCACTGGGCGACGATTTCGACGGATTTGACCGCACCGTGGACGCCCACGTTTCCAGCCTTCGCCGCAAGCTGGCCGCCGCGCCGGGAGGGAGCGCCAAGCTCATCCAGACCGTGTACGGCAGCGGCTACCGGATGAACTATTCGCTTGAGGTTTCTTCTCCCGGCAAGTGAGGGTCATGCCTGATTTTCGTTCCGGTCTGTTTTCCAGTCTACAGTTCCGCTTGGCGCTGGGGTTCGTGCTGGCCTTGGGCTTGGCGCTGGCCCTGATAGGCGCCGCCGCAGGAGTAGTAGCGGGCAAGCAGACGGAACGGTTCGAGCGAGACAGAGGGCTGGCGCAAGAAGCAAGAGTCCGCCAATTCGTTTCCAACTATTACGCCGGACAGCAAGCCTGGGCTCGTGGCGACCCAGGACTACAAGAAAGTCTGGAGCGAACTGCCCGGGTCGTTGGGAGCCGCATCGTAGTCTATGACTCCGCAGGCATAGTCATAGCAGACTCCCACCCTTCGCCGCTGACAGCGTCAATGAATAAAGGGCAGGAGGGGAAGGGGCGTTTTGGGAAAGACGCCAGAAAGTTTCCGGTATTCTACGGCGAAAGAGAAGTGGGAGCGTTCACGGTATCCAGCACTGGGCCAGGCGAGTCAGACATAAGCGACCCAACAGCCGCAAGAATCTCGTCAGTGGTCAACCGATCGTTGTTCTGGGCCGGAATTGGCGCTGCGGCCTTGGGCACCCTGCTGGTGTGGCTACTGTCGCGGCGGACGCTGGCCCCTCTTCAGAATCTCGGCGCGGCGGCCCGCAGGCTGGGCCGGGGCGACCTGTCGCAACGGGCCGAGACCACCGGCCCCACCGAGATACGGGAACTGGCTTACAGCTTCAACGTCATGGCCGAGGGGTTGGAAGAAGCGGAACGTCAACGCCGCAACCTAACGGCTGACGTGGCCCACGAGCTGCGGACTCCTCTGTCCAACATACAAGGCTACCTCGAGGCCATAAAGGACGGCCTGATTGATCCCACACCGGAAACCATCGAGACCATCCACGGGCAGGCTCTCCACCTGTCGCGGCTGGTGGAAGACCTGCGTGTGCTGGCCCAAGTGGAGTCAGGTGCGCTGCAGCTACAACTGTCCCAGGTTCAGATTGGCGAACTGCTGCAATCGTCAGTGGAAGCGGTGCGCCCCCGCGCGGATACCAAGAGGATAGACCTCAGTCTCGACACACAACTTTCTCTGCCGACAGTAGACATGGACTCGACTCGCATCTCGCAAGTGATTGGCAACCTGCTGGAAAACGCCATCACGCACACGCCCGAGGACGGCCGGGTGATGGTGTCGGCCCGCACCATTCGACAGGCTCAGGACGAAGGGCAGGCTCTTGAGGTAACGGTGGCTGACACCGGGCCGGGCATAGCCCCGGAAGAGTTAACCCGGATCTTCGACCGCTTCTATCGCGCCGACCCCTCCCGCGACCGTAGCACCGGCGGCGTCGGCTTGGGGCTTACCATCGCCCGGAGGCTGGCGGAGGCCCACGGAGGCACGATAGAGGTCGAGAGTGAGCTGGGGCAAGGCAGCCGTTTCACAATGCGCCTGCCAACCGCGCAGTAACTCCATCCGAGGGAAGAAATCTCACCGGAATGGGGTTGATTTGGAAGATGGAAACGGGATAGCATTTCACTACACAGCGCAAGATAAGCGAGGGGCCTACGGACATTGAACGCGAGGAATTTCCATGACCATGTTGTCGGAAACCCCGGCTACCAGAGGAGATATTGAGGCCCTCCGCGACGAGATGCGCACCTACTACGCGTCAAAGGCCGACTTGGCGGATATAAGAACCGACTTGGCGGAACTGAAATCCGATCTGGTCAAGTGGATGATCGGGTTGATGGTCGGCGCAGCGGCAGCTGCCACTGGCTTTGCCGTACTCATAGAGCGAATAACATGAGATCCGCTGGATATTGCCATTCCTTGCGGAGCACCAAGTCCCCCTCGCCGGAAACACTCATAAATTCGGCGATTCCGCTCCTAGATTATTTGGGAGGCTTTGCCCGTAGTGGCTGAGCCGCCTACCATACGCCCATCCGGTACGGTTCCACGCCGGTTGGGTCATCGGCCCGCGCGGCCTGAGCGCATACGCCTAATTCCGTGGAACAACCCTCATTGGCCCGGGCTGCTCCGCCGTTGCATCGCTGAAGTAATCGGCACTTGGCTGATGGTGTTCGCCGGCACAGCGGTGGTGGCTGCCGCAGTGCTGGCCGGGGCGCAGGTAGGGCTGTGGCAAGTGGCGGTGGCCTGGGCAGTGGGGGTTTCGCTGGCCATCTACCTCACGGCTGCCGCTTCCGGGGCGCACCTCAACCCGGCGGTCAGCTTGGCCTTTGCCATCTTTCGTCCTCAGGATTTCCCCCGGCGCCTGCTGCTGCCCTACTGGTTTTCCCAATTGCTGGGAGCGGCGCTGGCTGGCGTATCGGTGCTGGCGCTCTACGGTTCCTTCATACGCCGGTTCGAGGAACAGCAGGAGGTAACCCGTGGAGAGCCGGGCAGCCAGCTCTCCGCCATGATGTTCGGCGAGTATTTCCCCAACCCTGGCGTCGCGGGAACCGGCGAAGCTGCTGCGGCCCTGGTCTCTCCGCTGGGAGCGATGGCGGTGGAAGGCGTAGGAACGGGCATACTGGTGCTCGTAATCTTTGCGCTGGTGGACCGGCGCAACACCAGCCTGCCAGTGAAGTACCTGGCCCCGGTGTTGATTGGCCTCACAGTGGCGCTGCTCATCAGTATGCTGGCGCCCTTGACCCAAGGCGGATGGAACCCGGCCCGCGACTTCGGTCCCCGGCTGGTGTCCTTCTTCGCCGGATGGGGCGAGATGGCGATACCAGGGCCGTCCGGCGGTTTCTGGGCCTATATCGCGGGCCCGCTGGTGGGTGGCCCTTTGGGTGCGGCAGTGTACGAATTCCTGCTTCGCCCTGCTATGCCGCCGCCTGCTATGCCTTCGGATGAAGAGACAGAGCAGTGACCGCTGAAAACCGCCGTAGATTGGAACTGTAAGTTATGGAAAGATGCAGTTGGTATTCTCAACGTATATTGGTATTAGATTAGGCCCAACTCACCCTCGCATAGGTACACGTCTCATCAGTTGAGAATACCGCGCCGCTACACGATAAACGACACGACCTGCCAGGCCACTGCGGAGAGCGTCACCACCAACCACGGCGGCCACTTCCAGATGGCCAGCAGCCCCAGGGCCACCAACGCCAGCCCGAAGTCTTCCGGGCCGTGTATGGCGCTGGTCCAAACCGGGTCATATAGCGCCGCCAGCAGCAGTCCCACCACCGCCGCGTTGATGCCCCGCAACGCTCCGCCGAAACTGGCCCAGCTCCGTAGCCGGTCCCAGAAGGGCGCTACTCCGATTACCAAGAGGAACGATGGCAGGAAGATGGCTGCCAGCGCGAAGAGTCCGCCAGCCCAGCCCATAGGCCCGTCGCCAGCGTCAAGAGTCGTTCCCAGATAAGCCGAAAAGGTGAACAACGGACCAGGCACAGCTTGAGCCGCGCCGTAACCGGCGACAAATTCGGCGTTGGTGACCCAGCCCGGAGCAACCACCAGCTCCTGCAACAGGGGCAGAACGACGTGGCCCCCTCCAAACACCAGGGAACCGGCCCGGTAGAAGCTGTCGAAGACATCCAGCGGCCCCGACAGCGCACCGGCCGTTACCACTCTTCCTGCTACCGGCAGTCCCACCAACAGCGCCGCGAACACGGCCAGGCAGGCGACTGCCAGCCAATGACTGACCTGGAACTGCTTTTCGCATTCATCAGTGGTCTGATCCGCCCGCAGGAACCGCCAGCCGATTATTCCCGCAGCGGCAATAACCGCCAACTGCCCCCATCCCGTCGGCCATGTCAGCATAGCGACCGTCGCCGCTATGGCCATCGCCGCCCGTGGCTTGTCGGGACACAGACTGCCCGCCATGCCCCAGACGGCCAGCGCCACCACTGCCACCGCCGCCGTCTTCAGACCGTTCAGCCAGCCCACGCCTTCCACGTCGCCGAAGAACGCCACACCGTAGGCAAACAGTATGAGACCAACTGCGGATGGAGTCGTGAAGCCCAGCCACGCCGCCAGGCCACCCGGTAGCCCGGCTCGCCGAAGGCCCAAAGCAATTCCCACCTGGCTGCTGGCCGGGCCAGGCAGGAACTGGCACAGCGCCACCAGGTCAGCGTATGCCGCCTCGTTCAGCCACTTCCGCCGCGCGACAATCTCCTCCCGAAAATACCCCAGGTGCGCCACAGGCCCGCCGAATGAGGTCAGCCCCAGCCGCAGGAACACGGCCAGCACTTCCCCAAAAGTTCCCTCTCCCCTTGGGAGCGTGCTAGGGTGAGAGCGTCCCCTCACAGCGCCTTTTCAACCTTGCGGCGCAGTCCGCGAATCCAGAACCGCAGCAACGCATCCGACGGCGCGGCCAGCAACGACCGGGCCATCATCCCGTACACCCAGCGCCGCCCTACCCGCGAAGGCCGCTCCGGGTCAAGCCAGGCATCGTTGCGAGCCAGCTTTTCCAGCGTCGCCAGGCCCAGCAGGATGGGCCACAACTCCGCCAGCCGCATCCGCAGGCAGCGCCGCGGCGTAGCCAGCAGGTACTTTTCAGCGGCTTCGAAATGCTCCAGCGCCACGCGAATCCAGGACGTCAGTACAGGCCGGGCGAGAGCGGCGTTGTCCGAGTCCAGAAGATCTTCCGGCGTCAGACCGGCGTTGGCAAGCTCCGGCTCGGGCAGGTAGCACCTTCCGTTGCGGAGATCGCGGGGTATGTCGCGCAGCACGTTGGTCAGTTGCAGGGCCTTGCCGAACCGCTCCCCCAGATCGCTCATGCGTCCTTCGTCCCAGCGCGCCAGCCGGGTTTCATGCGCCATAGCCACCGACGTCCAGAACCCGCCAACGCAGCCAGCCACCAGGTAGGTATAGCGGTCCAGCTCTTCCGGCGTTTGCAGAGCGGCAACGGCGCCTGAATCCTCGGACGGGAAGGTGGTCAGGTCCAGCTCCATGCCGCGGGTGAGGGTCGCCACCACGGAGCGTATGCGTGCCCGGTCGCATTCAGGCGTTTGTTCCAGCAGGGAGAACACGCCGCCCATACTGCCCAGCAAGGCCGTCTCCGCCGGGGACGCCCCATCCCCCTCTCGGCGGACGCCGGACACGATATGGCAGACTGCTTCCATCCGGGGCTTGTCGAAGGGCGCCGGGCTTTGCACTTCCGCCCGGAAGGCCAACAGCCGCTCAAGTCGCTCCTGCGGCGGCAGGGCGCGAGTGTCGGCTATGGTATCGGCGGCGCGCGCCAGCAAATAGGCCACCGCCACCGGCTGCCGCATACCAGGCGACAGGGCGCGGATGGTCAGGTAAAAGGAGCGAGAGACGCCCTTCAGAACATCACGAAGAAGGAACCGGCTGTTTATTGGCTTTGCGCTGGGACAGGAGACCATCTTGAAAATCTCTGCGTCCTCTGCGCTCTCTGCGTTTAAACCTTCGTTTGGTAGGGTGATTCAATTTTCTCGCGGACAACCCCGGCCAGCGATTCCGCCACCATCTCGTCCACAGGCAACCCCTCTTCCAGCTTCTCGATAACCGAGAGCCTGGCCCGGGTCTCCGGGTGCTTCGGCACGAACAGCGAGCAGCAGTCCTGGTCTGGCTGTATGGAAATGGGAAAAGTTCCGATACCCCGGGCCATCCCTACTATCTCTTCCTTGTTCATTCCGATAAGGGGGCGCAGCACTGGCATATCCGCCACCTTGTCAACCACAGCGATATTATCCAGCGTTTGCGAACTCACCTGTCCGCAGCTTTCGCCGGTGACAAGCGCCTTGGCTTCGGCGCGACGGGCCAGGGTCTCGGCGATTCGCAACATGAACCGCCGGTAGAGCAATACGCGGTAGGAAGGCGGGGTCTCCACGATGATCCGCTTCTGTATTTCAGAGAGCGGCGCAAGATACAAGTCCGACTGTCCTTGGTGCCGGCCCAGCATCTGCGCCAGTTCCGTGGCTTTCTCAATGGAGGAGCGGTCAACCAGCGGATAGCTGTGGAAGTGGACATACAACGCCTGGCAGCCCCGCTTCATCATGTGCCATGCAGCCACCGGAGAGTCTATGCCGCCGGACAGCATCACCGCCACCCGGCCGCTGACGCCGACGGGCAGCCCGCCGTGAGCCGGGGTCTCGTCGAAGTACAGCAGAATCCCGCGAGTCTGAATGTCCAGGTATATCGAAAGGTCAGGGTTGGACAAGTCCACCCTGGCTCCGGTCAGTTCCTCCACGAACCGGCCCAAATCCACGTTGACCCCCGGCGAGGTCAGGGGAAACCGCTTGTCCGCCCGGTTAGTGACAATGCGAAACGAACGGAACGACATATCCGGCAACCGTTGCCGCAGAGTCTGACGAATCAGCTCCAGGTCCTGGGAGAACTCGTAGGCCAGGAAGAACTTGGCGACGCCAAAGCAGTCGAGCACTCGCTCCTTGACATCAGGCCAGTATCCCTCGTCCTCGAGGGTCAGGCCGATCATCAACTGTCCTTGCCAAACACGGCTGACGCCTGCGCCTTCTGTGGCGTGGCGCAGGTTTTCCTTGAGCCGACGCATGAACCAAGGACGGTTCTTGCCTTTCAGAGCCAGTTCGTGCGTCTTGACAATAACGTGGGTTTTCACCCCGCTATTGTACACAATCAGGGAATAAAACACAGAGCGCACAGAGGCCACAAAGAAGACCAGGATTTATGAAAAATCTCTGTGGCCTCTGTGCGCTCTGTGTTGAAAACTCACGCTCAGGAGAAGATGGCCTCTTTGATGGCCTGCACGTCGTGGCGAAGCGATATGTCTTCGTTCATTTCGCCGTTGACTTTGCCCGCGCCGTGGATCACCGTGGAATGGTCTCGCCCTCCCAGCAGGCGGCCCACCTGCGTTGGCGGCAATCCAATTTCGTGAATCAGCAGATACATTGCCACCTGCCGTGGCACCGACACCGCGCGCCTGCGGTTGCGGGCTACCAGATCCTCCACGTCCAAGCCATAGTATCCGGCTACTTCAGCCAGGATGCGCTGAGGGTCAATAGACGCCCGGCTTTGCTCCTGCGTTACTTCGTTGAGGATTCGCTCGGTGGTGTCCAGCGTTATGTCCACGCTCATCAACTGAGCGTATGCCACCATACGGTTCAGGCTGCCTTCCAGCTCACGGACGTTCCGTTGAACTCGTTTGGCGATGAGCTCTATCACCGCGTCGTCCAGTCCAACGTGCATCTCGTCGGCCTTGCTGGAGAGGATCGCCATGCGCGTTTCCAGGTCGGGCGGCTGGATGTCGGCAATCAGGCCCCACTCGAAACGGGATCGCAGGCGTTCCTCCATCAGCGGCAGCTCGCGCGGGGGCCGGTCGGACGATACCACCACCTGATTCCCTGAGTTGTGCAGGTCGTTGAAGGTGTGGAAGAAGCCTTCGTGCGTCTGCTCTTTGCCGCTGAGAAACTGCACGTCGTCCACCAGCAGCATTTGCACCGAACGGTAGCGCTTGCGGAACTCCTCGGTAGTGCGAGTGCGAATGGCGGAGATGAATTCGTTGGTGAACTGCTCCGAAGTGACATACAGCACGGACATACCCCGAAGGGCGCAGGTCCGGCCCACAGCCTGGAGCAGGTGTGTCTTGCCCAGACCGGCCCCGGAGTACAAAAACAGAGGATTGTAGGCCACGCCGGGGGTCTCAGACACTGCTTGGGCCGCGCTGAAAGCCAGACGGTTGGACGGGCCCACCACAAAAGACTCGAAGGTGTAGCGCGGGTTCAGCGAGCGGAACTCAAACAGCGGCTGATTGGCTTCCTGAGTCACTCCGGGCGGAAGCTCCGCTCTTTCTTCATACCGTGACTCCACGGCGTAGGAAATGCCTTCGGACTTGACGCGCAATTGCAACTGGAGCGGGCGGCCCGCCACCTTCTCCAGGGTGCGTTGCAGGGCGTGGAACATACGCCGTTCCAGCCATTCCACTGCGAAGGGCGTGGGGGCTTCAACGATGAACGATTGCCCATCTTCGGCCACGCCTTCGGTGGGCTTCAGCCAAGTCTCGAAGGTTGGGCGGGGCAACTGCATCTGCAGGTCGCCCAGCACGGCCCGCCAGACCTCGCGGGCTGATGAGCTTCTCATGCCTTCCTATGCTCCCAACGCCCTGTAAATTCCCTCCCCCACTGCCGCCGTGTTCTCAATTGCTGATGTCCGATTCACGCTGAATACCCACAGAAAAGGCAATGCGACACCCCGGGTCAAGCTGACGTAAATGTTTGAAGTCCAAACCCCGGCCGCCCCCTGAACAGGGCCTATTCGCTCGCCATGTCTCAGGGTTTTGTCCGGGGGGATTCGCGGGCTCCGCTAACCGGTATCTAACTGGTCAGCCGGATGCTAGAGGGCGAAATTAACAACTCTGGGCAGTGGATGTCAACGGAGAATTAAGGCAAAAATCGCGCTATTTTCCGGGGCTGCCGCCTTTAATTTTAGAAGTGTCCAAAGATTGTATCTGACGGCGAATTCCGTACTCAAAGGGTATCATCCCCAGGTGTCCCGAATTCCCTATCATTATGTTTTCCGGTTATGTACAGTCCCTGCGATGTGGCGGGGCAGGGCATTTGCGGCGGTGGGGCGGGTTGGCTATAATTGCCCCGTTGTGCCCGGGGCTTGGCCCCGACTACATTTCAGGGCCTTGCAAGAAACAGGGCCATCGCCCGCCCAAAGCCGGGCATATCCAGTAGGCCCTACGGCCTGAGCAGTCGGAGGATTGGCCCTGCGGCCATGAGCACGGCCAAGCGGATAGGGAGAATTGCCACAATGCCACCTCGAAAGCCTCGCGCTCGCAACAACGGTGGAGCGGGCGGCATCCTGCCTGGGGGGCTCTCAGGAGAAGACCTCGCCGACTTCTACCGCCGGATGGTTTTCTGTCGCACCATTGACGAACGCATCTGGGCCCTCAACCGCCAGGGCAAGGTGCCCATCGCCGCCTCCAGCCAGGGCCACGAGGCCGCGCAGTTGGGCAGCCTGCTGGCCGCCGAGAAAGACGGCGACTGCTTCCTCTTCCCCTACTACCGCGACCTGGCCCTCAAGTTCGCTGCCGGCCTGACGGCAGAGGAAGTGATGCGCTCCTTCATGGGCAAGGCTGGCGATCCTTACAGCAACGGCCGCCAGTTCCCTCTGCAAGGCGCAGACCTGCCCCGCAACATCATCCAGATTTCCAACGTCGTCGCCGCCGGCCTGACCCAATCGGTAGGTTACGCCATGGCCTGCAAGATGCGGGGCGAGGACACCGTGGTGCTGGTCTACTTCGGCGATGGCGCATCCAGCCAGGGCGAGACCCACGAAGCCATGAACTTCGCCGCCGTCCACAAGCTGCCGGTTGTGTTCATCTGCGAGAACAATCGCTACGCCATCTCCGTCCCCCAGCGCAAGCAGATGAACGTGGAGGAAATCTCCAGCCGTGCCGCCGGTTACGGATTCGCCGGGTTCGCCGTCGATGGCATGGATTTCATCGGCTGCTACGAAGCCGCGCGGGAGGCCATCAACAGCGCACGCGCCCAGGGTCCTGTGCTCCTCGAAATGAAGGTGGAACGGTTCATGTCGCACACTACCGACGACGACGACCGCCGCTACCGTCCAACAGATGAGGTGGAGCAGGCCCGACAGCGCGACCCGGTGGTCACTTTCGGCGAGTTGCTGCTGCAAAACAGCGTAATGTCCCAGGAACAGTTGGATGCTGTGGCCGCAGAGGCCCTGGCCGCCGTTGACGCCGCCACCGACGCCGCCGACATCGCCAGCCCGCCCGACGTTTCCACCCTGCACTACATGGTCTATTCCGGTTGATCACCGCTCAGCCCCCTCTCCCTCTGGGCGAGGGCATCCGGTCGCCCCAGCGAAAGAGATGAAGGAGCCTTATCCGTGGCAGTCAAAAGCGTCATCGAAGCCGTCCGCGAAGCCATACGGGAAGAAATGCAGCGCGACTCCAGCGTCTTCGTGATGGGCGAGGACGTTGGCGCGCGAGGCGGGGTCTTCCTGGCCACCCAAGGGTTGGTGGAAGAGTTCGGGGAAGACCGCATAATTGACACCCCCCTGGCCGAGGCATCCATAATAGGCATCGCCCTCGGGGCTGCTTTCCGTGGACAGCGCCCCATGCCGGAGATACAGTTCTCCGACTTCGTATGGCCCTCCGTCAACCAGCTCATTGGCGAAGCTGCCCGCTCCTGCTACGGTACCAATGGCGCGGTCAAGGTGCCCATGACTGTCCGCATTCCATACGGCGGGGGCATCCGCGGCGGGCTGTTCCACTCCCAGAACGTGGAGACCCACTTCTTCCACACCCCCGGCCTGAAAGTGGTCACCCCCTGCACCCCCTACGACGCCAAGGGTCTGCTAAAGACCGCGATCAGGGACAATAATCCGGTTGTCTTCCTCGAACATAAGAAGACCTACCGCCTGGTGCGGGGCGAGGTTCCCGAAGGCGAGTACACCCTCCCCTTGGGTGTGGCCGACGTCAAGCGGCCAGGCAGCGCCGTTACCGTAGTCAGCTACGGCCTGACGCTGCATTACTGCCTGGAGGCGGCCAATGAAGTGGCAGCCGAAGGCATAGACGCCGAGGTGGTGGACCTTCGCACGCTGTCTCCGCTGGACCGGGAGACCATACTGGCGTCGGTAAAGAAGACCGGCAAGCTGCTCATCGCCCATGAGGACAACGTCACCGGCGGCATCGGAGCGGAAATCGCGGCGCTGGTGGCGGACGAAGCCTTCGAGTATCTGGACGGCCCCATTTCCCGTGTCTGCGGCCCCGACGTCCCAACCATGCCCTTCGCCCAGACCCTCGAAGACGCCTACATCCCAGACACCGCAAAAATCGCGGCAGCGCTGCGCCGTCTGGCGGCTTACTGACGTCATTTCGTCATTCCCGCGAAGGCGGGAATCCAAAAGTGGATTCCAAATAGCCAAGATCAACTTAAGGACACAGTCAGGATTTTCTCGGATCATCCTGCCCATCCTTTAATCCTGTGAATCCTGATTCTGACAAAGGGCAAGTGGTGAGCAATTGGCGGTAACGGTTGAGCTTCCCCACGTTGGCGAGTCGGTAGTCGAAGGCACCATCGGAAAGTGGCTTAAGCAGCCCGGCGAAACCGTGCGGCGGTATGAGCCGCTGGTGGAGGTCGTGACCGACAAGGTTACAATGGAAGTGCCTTCTCCGGTTGAAGGCGAGCTGCTGAGAGTGCTGGCCGAGGAAGGCGAAACCCTTCCCATGGGCGCGCCAATCGCCGAGGTCGGCGACCCCGGCGAAGCCCCGTCCGCCACCACCGCGCAGGCGATGGCCGCACAGGCTTCTGCGCCTGCCGCGCCCACCGTCGGCACCACCGGCTACCTGATGCGCGACGTCACCCCCGTCGGCCCCACCGGAGGCGCGGCGGTGGAAGCTATGGAGCCTATGGTAGGTGTGGGCGCTGTGGCTCCTGCTCCGGCAGTGCCCGCTACTCCCACCCCGGCGACTCCTGCCGCACCCGTTGCCCAAGCGCCTGCCGCCCCCGTGTACAACCCGGCGTCTTCGCCTAACGGCGCTCCCCGCCTGTCCCCTGCCGTGCGGCGCCTCGCCCGGGAACACTCTGTGGACCTGAGCCTGATTCAAGGCACCGGACTCGGTGGCCGCGTCACCCGCAACGACGTCCTGCGCTATCTCGAATCTCCGCCTGTCCCTGCCGCTGCCCCGCAACAGCCCGCACCCGCGGCTGTGCCTCAGTCCGAAGTTGCCCCCGGCCCCGACGAAGAGCGTATGCCCATAACCCCGGTGCGGCGCATGATTGCCGAGGCCATGGTCCGCAGCGTTACCGAGATACCCCACGCCTGGAGTATGAAGGAAGTGGATGTCTCCGGCCTCGTAGCCCTGCGCCAGAGCATCCGCACCGACTTCGAGCGTCAGGAGGGCGTGTCCCTCACCTACCTGCCTTTTGTCATTCGCGCCGTAGTGGAAGCCCTGCGCAAGGTCCCCACGCTGAACGCCAGTTGGGGCGGCGACGCCATTGTCCTCAAGCGTCGCATCAACCTCGGCCTCGCCGTGGCCGCGCCCAATGGCCTCATCGTGCCGGTAATCCATAACGCCGACCGCCTCAACCTGGCCGGGCTGGCCCATGCCGTCCACGACCTCAGCGAGCGCGCCCGCGCCAACCGCCTGCGGGTGGAAGACGTCCAGGGCGGCACCTTCACGCTGAACAACACCGGCGCTCTCGGCTCCGTCGTATCCGGCCCCATCATCAACCACCCCCAGGCGGGCATAATGACCACCGACATCATCCAGAAGCGCCCAGTGGTGCGCCCTGTTGCCGGAACAAATGACGAGGCCATCGCCATCCGTTCCATGATGAACATCTGCCTGTCCTTCGACCACCGCATCAATGATGGCGCAGAAGCCAGCGGCTTCCTCGACGCGGTAGCCTCTCGCCTCGAATCCATCGGCCCCGACACTCCCGTCTACTGAGCAACTATCTCGAAAATCCCTTCCCTCTTGAGGGGGAAGGTTAGGATGGGGGCGAAGAGGTTAGGTGCCGCCGTCGGTAGTAAACCCGTTGAATTACACAACCTGCCGCTATTGCTGGCTCGGCACTGTTGAATATCAACGCGCCCGCGAGTTGCAGGACGCTCTGGTAAACCAGGTCCATGATGGCGAATCTCCCAACACCCTCCTCCTTCTGGAACACCCCCACGTTTATACCAGAGGCCGCCTCAGCCGGGACGAGCACCTGCTCACCACGGAAGATGAGCTGTCCGCCTTGGGCGTTCCGGTCTACGAGACCGACCGGGGCGGCCAGATTACCTACCACGGGCCGGGCCAGCTAGTCGGCTACCCCATCATCAACCTGCGCCAGCTTGGCATCGGCCCCCTCCAATACGTCCGCACCCTGGAACAGGTCATCATAGACACCCTCGCCGAATTCAACATTCAGGCCCACACTGAACCGGGCCTGACCGGCGTCTGGACCGCGGGCGGCAAGATAGCCGCCATCGGCGTGAAGATAAGCCGTGGCATCGCCTTCCACGGCTTCGCCTTTAACGTAAATACAGACCTGGCCTATTACCGCCACATCATCCCCTGCGGCATAACCGACCGTCCCGTAACCTCGATGGCGGCACTGCTAGGCAGGACAGCGGACATGGCGGCAGCGCGCCAGACCCTGGCCGCTAGGTTCGGGGCAGCGATGGGTATGAGGGTGGTAGCCGCGGGGTGGTGGTCTAATGGCCGTAGCATTGTCTTTCGATGAAGTCAATGACTTCAATTGCTCTCCCCAGATAGTCTCGGACTTGTATGACCGAAATCGCTGTAGCTCTGCCGTGGGCTATCCGGTTTCGGCTGTTCGTTATCGAATCAATAGCATTCTTACGTTTACCGCCTTCAGAGTTCAAAAACTCTGTTAGGTTCCGGCCCCACTCTTCGCTGAATCCACTGGCAGTCTGAATAAACCTATTGGCATTGGCGTTTCGGATACTGTCAAGTCTAGTAGTGGCGTATCTCGCAACCTGTGGACTCGAGGAATTTCGGACAAAATCCCCGTAGATTGCTTTAATGGAGTTCTCCAGCAATCCATAGGCCAGTATGCAGAGATATTTTCCCCAGTCTCCTTGTAATTCTATGTTCCTTAGAGTAGCTTCGGAGGTTCGCTCAATCAAAGACTCGATAGCCTGATACTGGCTTACCAATCGAATGTTTCTCATTTACGTTTGTGCTAACCTGGCAGTGGCTTTTTCGATACGCGTCGCTACGGCCCTTTCGCCGGACGTCGAATGAGCTATTGCCCGGCGATAGTCTGCGTCTTGTATAAGTTCGCAGTACGCTTTTGCCATTTCATCCGGGTATGGAGGGCCATATAAATCAATCCTTCTGACCAAGCCGACTGTCATAGAATCAAACACTGCGGCGTTGAGCCTTTGCGCCGGGCGGAAGGCAGCATGACCCAGTGCATCCCACCATAGGTCGGAAACTTGCTTGAATGAACTGGCATACTTGCCTAAAACTACATCAGATGGATTCCGATGCTTGTCAGCAAACTTGTTCAGATACTCTTTGAGTGGGCTATGATACGCTCTGTCAGAGAAGGCAAACGCCAAGAACCTGAGAATCAATTCTTGATCTTTCTGACGAATATCTGGATTTCCATAAATTCTGCGCCAGCTTGGATGTTGATTGATTTCCCGAATTGTGTCCATCAATTTGCCGTCGTAAAGCGCGGCCCGCACTTCATGGGGCTGTAACGGTTGCCCGCTAGTATTTAACCTCTCGAAAATGTGGTAAATGCTGGTGTCGTCGGTTTTCGGGTCGAGTTTCCCAATAACGGTAGCATGAAGCAGGTAGTTATCTAAATCCGCCCGGTCGTCTATCCACAAATTCTCATAGGTCAAGCCTTCAAGCTCTGGGTGGACGCCGGTCAATGAGAATGGCACCGTATCCTCATTTGCACCAGCACGGAAAACCCCCTGCCGGAAGAACAGCAACGACTTCAAGCGTTGCTGGCCGTCAATCACCAGAAATTTATCCGATTCAGAGTCACGGGCCAGGAATATACCGGGCACCGGCCAATCCATTAGCAGACTCTCTATAAACCTTGATGATTCTTGCAAACTCCAGACAAAATTCCGCTGGAAAAGAGGAACTATTATTTCTCCTGATTCCTGCATCAGACAAAGATCTTCAACCCTGAGATCGGCTCCATAAGTATCAATGTTAGACTTTCCAGGAGCCACGACAATGTCATTCTCAGATTCATCCTCAACATCGTAAGCATCTTGGGGCGAGAGATCAGAGGCCGTTGATTCCCTTTCGTAGTCGCTATCCGGCATATCGCTTTCCTCAAAATATTTCAGGCTTGCATCGTACTGCTAATTCCCTTCGACAACAACCGCTTTGACACCCCCACACGCCGTTGCTACACTCGCGGGCAGACTTGAAGCCTTGGGCTTACCCTGAGCATGTCGGCGGAGGCGTTCCATGGCGGTATCGGAAAAGATTCGGCAGTTCGTGGCGGAAGGCGGCTGGATTCGCCGGGTCTTCGAGGAAGGAATCGCCCTCAAGGCGCAGATAGGCGCGGAGAACGTCTTCGACCTGTCCTTGGGCAACCCGGTTATCGAGCCGCCCGTCGAGTTCAAGGACGAACTGCGCCGCCTTGCCAGCGAGCCGATGGCCGGGATGCACCGCTATATGCCCAACCCCGGCTACATGGACACCCGCCAGGCAGTGGCCGAAACCCTGTCCGCAGAAACTGGCCTGCCCTTCACCGGCAACGAGATTACGATGACCTGCGGGGCGGCGGCGGCGGCAAACGTAGTGCTCAAAACCATCCTAAACCCCGGCGATGAGGTCATCATCCTGGCGCCTTACTTCTTCGAATACCTCTACTACATAGACAACCATGACGGCGTGGCCGTTGTGGTCAACACCAACGACCGCTTCGAGATTGACCTGCCCGCCATCGAATCGGCTATAACCCCGCGCACCCGGGCCATCATCATCAACTCGCCCAACAACCCCTCCGGCGTGGTCTACTCCGCTGAGGAAATCTCAGGTCTCGCCGACCTCCTCAACCGCAAGCAGGCCGAGCACGGCACTGAGATATTCCTCATCAGCGACGAACCCTACAAGCGAATCATCTTCGACGGGATGGAGTTCCCCCAGATACTACCCGCTTACGACAACACTGTCATAGTCACGTCCCACGCCAAGGACCTGGCCTTGCCCGGCGAGCGGATTGGCTACATCGCCATCAACCCCAACCACGAAGGCAAAGAGGAACTCGCCGCCGGGTTCAGCTTCTGCAACCGCACCCTGGGGTTTGTCAATGCCCCGGCACTGATGCAGCACGTCGTCCGCAACCTCCAGGGCGTGAGCATAGACCCCGGCTACTACCAGCGGAAGCGCGACTTCATGTACACGGCCCTGATGGAGCTGGGCTACGAAACGGTGAAGCCCCAGGGGGCGTTCTACCTGTTTCCCAAGTGCCCAGTCGAGGACGACGTCGCCTTCACCCGCGAGCTGCTCCAGTCCAACGTGCTGGTGGTGCCGGGACGGGGGTTCGGCACGCCCGGCCACTTCCGCATATCCTACTGCGTAGAGGACTGGGTACTTGAAGGCGCGGTGGAGGGGCTGGCAAAAGCGGTCGCCGCGTAATAAATCCCCTCTCCCTCTGGGGGTGGGCGAGGGCGTTCTCCTCTACGCCCCCTGCGCCGCCACAACTCTGGCAGGGGCTTTGGGCCGGGGTATGATCCAGTAGCTCACTGCCGCGAGGGCGTAGATCACCACCAGCGGGAGCAGCGCCCAGTAATAGCTGCCGGTGCTGTCATAGATAAGGCCCATCCACACCGGCGTGCTCATTGACATCATCTGGTCGGGAAGGTGTTGCCAGCCGCGCAGGGTGGCATAGCTCCGCCGTCCAAAGAAATCACCCATGATCGCCCACGCCAGCGGATTGGCCGTCTCCGACGCCGCCAGCAGCACCACGAACAGGATAGCTTGCCACAATGCCCCGCTGTGGTTCAGCAGCACGGCCAGCGACAGCGCCCCGCCTATCATGGCAACTGAGCTCAAACGCTGCTTCGACCAGTTATCGCCCAGCCATCCAACGATGGGGTTCATCACCAGTGAACTCAGCGACAGCAGCCCCACCAGCAGGGCAGAAAGCCTGACGCTGTCATCCTCGGGACGGCCAGCCCCCATCAGGAACCAGACTACGACCGGGGAGAGCAGGAACTGCATCCCTGAGTGAACGGTATTGCGCAGTCCCACAGCCCAAACCAACAGCCAGAAGGCAGGCGTCTTCATCGCCTCGCGGGCGGTGAAGTCCGGGTCGCCGGGCGGCGGCCTGTACGCTGCGGCTGGCGCCTCAGGCCTTGATTCCTGGGGAACGGCGGGCGGGACCGAAGTCGGCTTGGCTCCATCCGGCAGCAGCCCCCTGTCCTCCGGGGAGCGATAGACGAAGAGTGACAGCGGCAAAACTACGGCCAGTATAGCCGCGCCGGAAATGAACGCGGAGTTGCGCCACCCAATCTCATAGACCAGCAGACCCATCATAGGCGCAATGAGTATGCCGCCGAAAGGGCTTCCCATTCCGGCGACAGCCATGGATAGAGCGCGATGCCGCCGGAACCATTGATTGATGGCCGGCATCAGCGCATTGTTGTATCCGGCGCGAAAGCCGAGGGAGAGCAGCCCTACGAACACCAGAAGGAAGTAGACGTAGTTGCTGGTCAGACCAAGCAGGATGAAGCCCAGGCCCGACGTTCCTCCTCCCAACACCATTATGAATCGTGGCCCGAACTTATCGTTCAGCCATCCCATCAGCGGCCCTTGAAGACCACCCTCCAACCGCCCCAGCATCTCGGCCAGAGACACGACGGCCACACCAACGCCCAGCTCCTTGCTGAGCGGCGTCACATAGAAGGTAAAACCCCGGTTGAACGTGCCATGTTTTAGCGCATCGGCCCCGGCGGAAATTGCGACGATCCACCAGCCGTAGAACACTCTCCGCGGAAGTTGAAGCAAACGTTTCGCCTCGGAACCGAGCAACAGCTGAGTATCCTCCAAATCAAGCCAAATCAACCGTGGCGGGCTGAAAGCGCCTAGTATAACGCGGTAAAGCCTGCTATGCCTGATGGGACGGGATTAAATTGTGGCAAGGTAAAACAGAAGGGGCGCACGGACTGTGCGCCCCGGAGCGTCTTGCATACCGCCTGGATTTGAAGAAGGGGAGGTTACTCGCCCAAGTTGATAACTATGTTGTCTGGGCCCCGCGACAGCACCGCCTCGGCGGGTTCGTCGTAGGGATTGCCCTCAATGTGGTCGAAGTGGGCCGGCACGAAGATGAAATCGCCAGGACCGGCCTCGATGTATTCCTTGTAGTCCTCGCCGTAATAAACTCGGATGTGGCCCTTCAGCACGTAGGCCGCGGTCTCGGCCTCGCCGTGGTTGTGAGGCGGCCCCATGGTGTTCGGCACGCACTCCACATGACCCAGCCAGATTTTCTCCGCGCCAG
Source organism: Dehalococcoidia bacterium (assembly GCA_965232885.1). Lineage (GTDB taxonomy): Bacteria > Chloroflexota > Dehalococcoidia > Lucifugimonadales > UBA3495 > VXOI01. The sequence goes on from CBDDQX010000003.1 coordinate 368,165, forward strand.
CGGTATTGCTGTCAATGCCGGGCTTGCGGATCATGCCGGGGGTCTGCGCCGTGGATTCGGGAGCGGCAACGCCGTGAACGACCTTCAACTCCCTGCCTTTGATTTCGGTGCTCATATTGCCTCCGTCAGGATGATTGGCGTGAGTTTCTGTCTAGGTTTTCGCAATCATAACGCCCCCACCCTGCGTCGGCAAGGCAACCGAATGTTTAACAGATCTCTCAGAAAGCCTATTTTTCCACCCTGCAACCCAGTTATCCACGAAAAACCTGCGAGTTATCCACGAAATGGGCTGCTTTTACTACAGTCCGGACAAGGTCGGTCAACCCAATGTTTGCTCATTAAACCGTCTGCCCAGCAATTGCCAATTTTTTCAGAGAGTGGTTTACTGGCCGTAAATTTTCCTTCTTAATCAAGGAAGCATTGGCCGGGAGTTGCCATGAATTTAACTGAAAGAATCGCTGAATACATCACCTCCGCCGGGTTGGAAGATTTTCCTCCCGACGCCATAGACGCAGCCAAAGCCGCCATCACCGACTGTCTCGGCTGCGCTCTGGCCGGCTCCCGGGAGCCGCTGGCTGACGTGCTGTGCGACTACGTCACCGGACTGGGCGGAACGCCGAAGGCCACGGTCATTGGGCGGGGCTTCAAGACAACCTCGCTGGATGCCGCGCTGGTCAACGGCGCAATGTCCCACGCGCTGGACTACGACGACGTTACCTTCATCACCAAGACGCATCCCAGCGCCGCGCTGATACCGGGGGCCCTGCCCTTGGGCGAGGAAGCAGGCTCCACCGGAGGGGAACTCTTGCTGGCATACCTGCTGGGCTTCGAGGTGGCCTGCGCCGTGGGCGACGCCATCAGCCCCGCGTACTACGACGACCTGGGCTGGCACCCCACCGGGCCGTTGGGAACTCTGGGCGCGGCAGCGGCGGCGGCTCGACTGCTGCGGCTGTCCCCTGAGCAGACGGCCATGGCGGTCTCGCTGGCGGCGTCTCAGGCGGCCGGACTGCGCCAGAACTTCGGAACCATGACCAAGCCCTACCACGCCGGGGCGGCCTGCCGCGCCGGCGTCAACGCCGCCAAGCTAGTGCAGGCCGGTTTCACTGCCTCCGGCGACGCTTTGGAAGGAAGGTTCGGCTTCATGCGGGCCTTCTCCGGCGGGAACGAATACGACCCGGACAAGGCCGCTTCATCGCTGGGCTCCCGCTGCTTCATGGTGGAGTCAGGCATCGAAATCAAGAAGTACCCCTGCTGCGGCAGCGCCCACCTCGCCCTGGACGCCACTTCCCAACTGCTGCGGCGCGAGTCTTTCTCGGCGGGCGACGTGGATTACATTGACGTGCTGGTGGATTTCGATCCGCCGCGCTCTCTCATTCACTCCCGTCCCACGGGAGGGCTGGAAGGCAAGTTCAGTATGCAATACTGCCTCGCCGCCGAAATAATCGACGGGCAGATCGGGTTGGGCAGCTTCAGCGACGAGCAGGTAATGAGGACTGAGGCCCAAGAGATGATCCCGCGCATCGAGATGCGCCGCCATCCCGGCTTCGAGGGGCAGACAAGCTGGACCGAGGCCCACAACCGGGTGGAAGTCCACCTGAAAGACGGACGGGTGCTGACCGAGCGCGCCGACCGCGCCACCACCGGGGCGCTCCGCGGCGTGACTCGCGCCGACGTGCGAGTGAAGTTCCTGGACTGCGCTGCCGTCGCCCTCAATCCGCAGGACGCCGAGGCTGCTCTGGAAATGCTGGACGGCCTCGAGGATGTGGGGCCGGTTGGGCCGCTGGCGGAACTGCTGGGGGGCAGATAAGAGGGAATCGCCGCAGTTTCGCTCATCCATCTAACCGTAAAAACCCGGAACGCCTAATGTAGAAAAGCATCAAGGAACCATCCAGCTCGGTTTGAAACGCAATAGTGTACGCCGGACCGTACATTACATTGTACGAATCAAACCCGTCGCTTATTTCTAAAGATGGTTTCGTAGTCTACGTTGCCTTGATCCAGCAGAAACGCAAGCTGATCCCAGATTTCGATGATTTCTTGAACGCTGGTAATGCTCTCGTAGACATCCCGGGCGTCGCTCAGGAAAAAGAACGGACTCTCGCTTTCTTGCAAAGCTAGTAGGCCATCAGTTTTGGACTGATGGATATAGAGACTTCAATTTTAGGCGAGCGTCTGCGGTGGTAAAGCGCCAGTCCACTCGTATCCTGTCCTGGTTGCGCCGGTCCTGCCACGCTGCCACTTCCCGCCTTAGAGTTGTTTGATCCGGAATGCGACGGTTCAGGCATTGGCGGGACAACACCCCGATTTCAATCTCGGCCATATCCAGCCAACTGCCGTGCTTGGGCGTGTAGTGAATTTCCAGCCGCTCCGCGATGCGCCGGGCCTCGGCAGGTTCAAAGGCCTCATACAATGAACTGGGGTGATGCGTGTTCAGATTGTCCATCACCAGTACGATACGGTCTTTGTCCGGGTAGTCCTCGTCCACCAGTTGCTTGACCACCTGCGCCCAATCGACTTTGGCACGCCGGTCCGTCACTGCCACCCGGCGCCACCCCTCCAGCGGTGCGAACAACATGAACAGGTTGCTCACTCCGTTGCGTTCGTATTCGTAATCGTAGGAGCCCACCGCCCCGGGCTGGGCCGGTCGCGGCTGGCGCGTCTCTTTCACCTGCTGCTTGCTGGTCTCATCCAGGCAGACCAGGACCTCGTTGTCCCCATACTGGCGCTGATAGACTTCCAGCACGTCCTCCATGGCGCAGACAAACTCGGCGCTGCCTTGCGGAGGGACGCACCAACACTCTTTCAGCCAAGGCTTAAGTTGGTTTTTTCAGAGTCTGGCGCACTGTTTCATGGCTGATGCTCTCCACTATCTCCCTTTCCACCAGTCCATCGGCCAGCAATTGCAGCGTCCAACTGGCCCGTCCCTCGGGCGGTTCCCCGCAGGCCAGGGCAATCAGATGGGCTTCCCCCGCACCGTCCAACCGCTTCCGCTGGCGGTTCAGTTGCTCCTTGCGCCCCAATGCCCGTTCCAAACCCTCCTCCACACAGCGGCGCCTTACCCGCTCCACCGTCGCACGGCCGACCTGGAGGGCCCGGGCAATCTCTGCATCCTTCATAGCCCCTCCCTCTTGCCCTTCGTCGCCCAACAGCAGGATGCGGGCATGGGTCTGCTTGTACGCGGCACAACTCCCCTTGGAAACCATTGCTTTCAATTCCTCCCGCTCCTCCGCACTCAGCTTGACCCGGTACTTCTTCTCCATCACCCACTCCCCTCATCTGCTTATTTTTCTCACTTGATTATACCTATTATCCATCAATACAACTCTGCTCGACTACTAGTCCTCTATCCCAAACTTTTTCTTGACGTCGCTCCAATTAACTTTCAACGGGAGAACACCGTCCCGCCGCTCTTTGGCGCCACGCAGCAGCGAGCGATAGACTGCGACAAATTCCCGGTCGCTGACGTGGGACGGACGTTTCGTAGGCGGAATTTCCGCCAGAATCGCGTCAATAACTTCCTGTTCAGTCATCCTGAAATACCACCATCTGCTCAAGGAATTTCAGCTACCCAGATCGTACCACGACTGAGCCCCAAGAAAAAACGGGCTGCCCGGCCACCACAACTCCACCGGACAGCCCAACTATCCCCATGCTTCCCCTACTGAGCGGTCACCCCGCCATCTATGACCAGCTCGGAGCCGGTCATGAACGACGACTCGTCTGATGCCAGAAACAGCGCCCCGTTGGCTATATCTTCGGGCGCGCCAATGCGTTTGAGCACCGTTCGCTCAATGACTTCCTCGCGGCTGTTGGCGTCGGGCCATACTTGGTCGCCCATGGCGGTGTCAATGGGGCCGGGATGGATCGAGTTGGCGCGTATATTTTCAGCGCCGTACTGTACTGCCGTGGACTTGGTAAACAGACGCACCGCGCCCTTGGAGGCGCTGTAAGCGCTGCTGGTCAGGCTGCCCACCAGCCCGGCAGTTGACGATATGTTGACGATGGAGCCGCCCCCTGCCTTTCGCATCTCCGGGATGGCCAGCTTGGTTCCCAGGAACACGCCCTTGGCGTTGATGTCCAGAACGATGTCCCATTGTTCCGAAGTGGTGTCCGCCACGTGGCCGCCGCGCCAGATGGCGGCGTTGTTGACCAACACGTCCAGCTTGCCGTAGGCCGCCACCGCAGCAGCGATGGCCTGCTGCCAGTCGTCCTCGCTGGAAACGTCGAGGTGAACGTAGGTCGCATCCCCGCCCAGCTCGTTTATCTGGGCGGCCACAGCCATGCCGTCGGCGTCCAGCACGTCGGCGATGACCACCTTGGCGCCCTCCCGGGCAAAGAGCCGGGATTCCGCCGCGCCCTGACCGCGGGCGCCGCCGGTAATCAGCGCAACCTTTCCTTCCAGTCGCATACCTTCCCTCCCTTGCACTTCTAGGGTATCCAGACAGTTCTGCAATCCGTAGGGCAGTGTAGTCGTGGGCCGTTCCGACGGTCAATTGACAGCGGGGCGGGCGATGCCTATTCTCGCTGAACAGGAGTAATTATGCAGACCGATGTTAAACAAGGTTATGACCCCAAAGCCAAGGCCGTTGCCGAGGCGGTGTATGATGCCGCGCGCCCGGTGGCGGTCATCCTCTTTGGCTCCCGGGCCCGCGGCGACCACCGGGAGGATTCCGACGTTGACCTGCTGGTCGTTACCGGCGAGGAAGAGGATGACTGGCGGCCCGGATACGTTGACCTCTGCCAGGCCGCCCACCGGAGCGTGGAGGAAGTCTACGGCTTTCTCCTGAACGTGGACGTGGTGACCTTCCCGCAGGATAAATTTCAGTATTACCGCCGCGCCAGGAACCACGTGACCGGCCAGGCGATGCGGGATGGAGTTATCGTGACCGGCAACCCCCAGGACTTTCCCGGCGAGCTGTCGGGAGAACCCTCCAACTGGCCCGACATTCAAGTACGCTTCATAGCCGCCACCAGAAACATCCGGTCAACGACTTTGCTTATCGAAGCAAATGGGCCGCGGGAAGACATCGGCTTTCACGCCCAGCAGGCCATCGAGAATGCTCTGAAAGCCTGGATTTCCGCGCTGGATGCCGAATACCGGAACATCCACGACCTGGCAAAGCTGGCGGGCATAGTGCGCCGCTATCCCACAGAAATAGACACTCCCGCCGGCGAAGCCTTGTTCTGGCTAACCCGCTACGCCGTGGAATACCGCTACGAAGGCGCGCGGGTGAAGATAGACGACACCCACGGGCTGCTGGAGCGGGTGAACGATTTGGTCTACGCCATCGCCGACCGCATCCACGAACTGACCGGCAGCCAGCCACCCCACTGGACACCGCCGCCGGAGGATGAGTAGCGCGGTTTAGCGGCACATCCGGCAAAGGCCCCCGGTGTTGACCGGGGGCTTTTGCTGTCCGGCGGAATTTGACACCGTGCGGATTTCGTAGCACACTATTTCTTGCCACAGTCGTCCCAACATACCCTTGCGCTTTGCGCTGCGATGCGTACTGCGAACTGTCCTTTCGGGCATGGCTCCGCCGTGCCCCCTTGTAAGGTTCGCAGTGGGATTGAGGCGACTGTGGCAAGAAGCCGATGCTCCAGAGCTGCAAGGGGGTTCCCAAATGCCACAGTTATCCAGCCACGTCAATTCCATCCGTATTGTTCTCGCAATTGTCGCCCTTTCTCTCGCTGCATTTGTCGTTGCCTGCGGCAGTGAAGCCACATCGACGGCAGTTCCGCCCACCATTGCGCCAACAGCGACATCTGCGCCAGCGAACACGCCCGCTCCTGCCGCCACATCAGTCCCTGCTGCCACCAACACACCGGAGCCGACGCCTACTCCCGTTCCGCTTCCTACCTATACTCCAGAGCCAACCTACACCGCCGTGCCACGCCCAACTGCTACTCCTTACCCAACAGCCACTCCAATTCCCACATCCACGCCAGCCCCAACCTACACGCCGGTGCCGCTTCCTACGGCTACCCCCTACCCAACGGCTACTCCCTACCCAACAGCCACGCCTACGCCCGGACCCACAGCAACACCGCGTCCCACGGCTACGCCACGCCCGACGGCTACGCCCAGGCCGACCGCTACTCCCACACCAACGCCCAAGCCGGACGGAAGCAGACGCTCATCGCCGCATCCTTACGGTATTCAGTTCGAGGCAGGGGTCTTCGACATAAAAATCACAGGGGTTGATACAGATGCCTGGCCGGAAATTCGCAACGAAAACCAGTTCAACGATCCTCCGAAGCCTGGCTACAAGTTCATGATTTGGACAGTTGCCGTAGAAAACACTCGCGGCTCTATAGACGAACCCCAGCGGATATCCGATTCCTCATTTGAGCTGATCGGTTCCTATAGCGTTCTCTATCAGCCTTTCCGTGAAGAGAACCGTTGTGGAGTAATTCCCAATGACTTGTCTGGGGAACTTTTCCTTGGAGGTTTTACCGAAGGCAATGTATGCTTCGGTGTGCCAGAGGATGAAACAAACCTCATAATGCTTTATGAGGCTTACCATGATGGACCTAACGGCGAAAGAATCGGGGTCGAAGAATGGTTTAAGGCCATGCGATAAATGCCAGATAACCGCTTGAATAACCGACTCCTTGAGGTGAGCATTCTGTACGCTGCGGGCCGTCCAGCAACGGCCCCATGCTACAATTCCACCGCCAGCCCCCACCCAACCGCGCCGGTGAACGCCTATGACTACCGACACCGAACAGAAGTTGATGACCGCCGAGGAACTGCTGAAGTTACCACGCGGCATCAAGCGGCACGAACTCATCCGTGGCTCGCTGATTCAGTATCCGCTCAATGAAGCTCCGGTAGGGCTGGCCGCTTCGCATATCAGCTATGAGCTGGCTAGTTACGCCGACTCCCACGATTATGGACACGCGGCCATCGGGTGCGGCTATTGGCTGGAGCGCGACCCGGACACCGTTCGCGCGGCAACCATAACTTGGGTTGCGCCCGGCCGCATTCCCAAAGGCACACAAGGTTATCCCGAACTCGCTCCCGACTTGGCCGTAGAAGTCAAGTCGTGCAGCAGTTCGCATCCTGAAATTACTGCCAAAGCCTATATGTGGCTGAGCTATGGCTCGCAACTGGTCTGGGTGGCCTACCCGCTAACCGAAACCATCATCATCTACCGGGCCAATGCCGCCCCGGTCACGTTGGGCCCGGATGACATACTCAACGGCGGCGATCTGCTTCCCGGGTTTTCAGTTCCTGTCCGTGATTTGTTCCTGTGGGAAGAGTAGCTTCAACTTCCCCTGTCTGGCGGCGGCGTTAGATGCCATGCGGCTCCTTATGGCAGAGTGGTTATAAGGTAATCATTGACAATCCACTGCCAGCGCGACTAATATACCGGCAACCCAGTCTGGTGGCTGGCGGCAGTTTGCGCCGTCGCGCATCAGGCTCGCGCAATAGAGAAACAATCTATAGCTAGGGAGGGAAACCATGGGCGACCAGGACATCGCATTGATGGCTCACCTGATGCGCCGCGCCGGCTTCGGCGCTACCCGGGAAGAGCTGGAGTCCAGGGTAGCCAAGGGCTACGAGGCCACCGTCGAGGAACTGCTCAATCCCGAAGACCAGCTCTCGCTGGACCGCAACGAAATGATGCGGTATCACCCTTGGACCTGGCGTCCCGGCACTCTGCCCGGCATGGGCGCCGCAGAGTGGCTGCACGACATGGTAAACACCAAGCGTCCCCTGGAAGAGAAGATGGCCTTGTTCTGGCACGGCATCTTCGCCACCGGCGTCTCCAAGGTTGACCACTACGACGACGTGATGGACATGATCGTCAAGTTCCGCGAGAAGGGCATGGGCGACTTCCGCGAACTGCTGGTGGAAATGGCCAAGGACCCGGCCATGATCTACTGGCTGGACAACTGCGAGAACCACGCCGACGCAGTCAACGAGAACTGGGGCCGTGAGTTGCTGGAGCTGTTCAGCATGGGCGTCGGCAACTACACCGAGGTTGACGTCCGCGAGTGTTCCCGCGCCTTCACCGGCTGGACCATCGAGCCGAAGCTGCCGCGCGGGCCCATCGGCCGCCATGACTGGTTCTTCGAGTACCGTGAAGACGACCACGACGACGACGAGAAGACCTTCCTGGGCAACACCGGCAACTTCAACGGCGAGGACATCGTTCGCCTCATCAGCGAGCATCCCTCCTCCGCCCGCTTCATTGCCCGCCACCTGTACAACTTCTTCGTGGCCGACGAAGCTCAGGTCCCGGCATGGTCGGTGACGCCTCCCAATGACCCCGAGGCCGTCGAGGCCATTGCCAACGCGCTGCGGGAGAACAACTACGAGATGAGGGAGGCCCTGCGGCTGATCTTCAACTCCGAATTCTTCAAGAACGCCCGCTTCACCCGCCTGAAGAATCCCACCGAAGTCGTGGTGGGCACCCTGCGCATGGTCGGCGGCGCCGAGTTCCCGGCCCCCGGCATCGGAGACCTGTCCCGCCAGCCCAGCTACATGGGCCAGGACCTGCTGAACCCGCCCAGTGTGGAAGGTTGGCACACCGGCGCAGAGTGGATCAACAGCGGCTCGCTGATGCGCCGCGTCAACTTCACCGCCGACCTGGTGGGCGACGTCTCCCGCCCCGGCATCCGCTACATGGTAGAACGGCTGCAGGCGCAGGGCGTCAGCAGCGCCGCCGACGCGGTGGACGGCTGCCTGGACCTGATGGGTCCGCTGGAAGTCACCGACGAGAGCCGGGACGAGCTCATCGGCTTCGTGGGCGAGGGCGGCGACTTCTCTTGGGGCAACGAAGGCGAAGTGGCCGAGTCCACCCGCCGCGTGTCCGAGTTGCTCCAGCTCATCGTGTCCCTGCGTGAGTACCAGTACGCCTAACCGAGTTGGAACACAGGAGTGCGGACTTCTCTGATCCGCACTCCCCATTCCTGGGTTAACCAATAAGCAAGCCGGAACGACCGGCAGGAGGACAGCCTGATATGACCAGCACCAAGAAAGACCCGGTCGTGGTAGTGTTCCAGCTAACCGGGGCCAACGACTACCTCAACACCATCATCCCCTACACCGACCCGCTGTACCGGGACAACCGTCCGGCTGTGGGCGTTCCCGAAGAGCGCATAATCAAAGTAGACGACAAGATGGGCTTCCACCCGGAAATGGCTCCGCTGAAGCACGTCTACGACCGCGGCGACATGGCCATCATCCACGGCATCGGCTATGCCAACTCCCCTCGCTCGCACTTCCGCTCCATGGACATCTGGCACACCTGCGAGCCGGACAAGCTGGGCACCGAGGGCTGGCTGGGCCGCGCCACCCGCGACATAGACCCCAACAAGGAAAACGTCCTGACCACGGTCAGCTTCGGCCCCTCCCTGTTCCGCGCCCTGGCCCTGCCCGGCGTGCCGGTAGCAGTCGTGGATGACCTCGACAACTACGGCCTGTTGCCCAACATCGCTGGCGAGCAGCGCAACAAGGTGTTGGACCGCTTCGCCCGGATGTACTCGCCGGCCATCGGCACAGGCGCAGTCATGGACTACATGGGCCAGACCGGACTGGACACCCTGGAGGGCGCCGACATACTGAAGGAAGCCCCCAGGATGTACTCGTCAGGAGTTGAGTACCCGGACACGTCCATCGCCAAGAAGCTGAAGGGCATCGCTCAGGTGCACATGGCCAACTTCGGCACCCGCGTGTTCTACGTAGATCATGGCTCCTTCGACAGCCACTCCAACCAGATTGGAATGCACGACCGGCTGTGGTACGACGTTTCCCACGCGATGGACGCTTTCCTGGATGACCTGAAAGAGCACGACGTCGACCAGGAAGTTGTGGTGCTGATGTTCACCGAGTTCGGCCGCCGCACCCACGACAACGGCTCCGGCACCGACCACGGCGCCGGCGGAGCAGCCTTCATGTTCGGCTCCGGCGTCAAGGGCGGACAGTACAGCGAATTCCCCTCTCTGGAGGAGAAGGACCTGGAGCAGGGCGATGTGGTCCCCAACTACGACTACCGCGGCCTGTACACCACCGTCCTCGAAGACTGGATGGGCCTGGATGCCAAGCCTCTGGTGGGCGGAACCTACGAAAAGCTGCCCATCCTGGCCTAAGCGCGCTCATTTCCCGGCAGAATTCAAGTGTAGGGGCGGGTTTGATACCCGCCCTTACGCCACGCGCCTCTACCCGCATAATCCGGCGCTTCCCTCTTCCTTAGGGGAGGGTCAGGGTGGAGGTGAACTGAATAAGGGAGGAAACGAATGCTAACGGAAACAGTGGCCGGACGCACCTTCGATTACAGCCACAACGTGGGCCGTGGCGCACAGACCGGCATGGGCTTCAACACCCCGGTGGCCATGACCGTCGCTCCTGACGGCGTGGTATACATTGCAAATCGTGGCAGCGAGTCTATCAGCAATGTTGGCTGGAACCGCACCGGCGTCGGCCAACGCATCTCCAAGGTCGCTTTGGGCGGCACTTGGGGCGAGGAAGAATACATCGGCGAGTTCAGCCGCTACGGCAACAACGACGGGCAGCTCATCTGGCCCGCCGGCATCGCCTCTGACAGCGACGGCAACCTGTACGTGGCCGACGAGTGGCTCAACCGCGTCTCGGTGTTCGACCGCGACGGCAGCTACCAGCGCCACTTCTCCACCGTGGCGGCCGACGACGCCGGGGAGAACGGGAGCTGCGGCATCGCCATCTCCCCCGACGGAACCCTGTACGTATCCGACGGACGCAGCCATCAGGTCCGCAAGTTCACCACCGGCGGCGCGTTCATCGGCTCCTTCGGCAGCAAGGGCTCCGGCGAGGGCGAGTTCGAGTCTCCTTGGGGCATCACTGTAGACAAGGACGGCTATGTCTACGTCGCCGACTCAGGCAATCACCGGGTTCAGAAATTGACCCAGGACGGCGCTTTCGTGGCCCAGTTCGGACGCCCCGGGACCAAGCGCGGCGAACTTCACTACCCGTCGGACGTTGCCGTTGACCCCGAGGGCGACGTATACGTCTGCGACTGGAGTGAAAACCGCTGGGGCCGCGGCCGGGTGCATATCTACGACGCCGACGGCAAGTTCCTGACCAGCCTGGTGGGCGACGCTCAGCAGCTTTCCCACTGGGCGCAGATGACGGTGGACGCCAACGCCGACTATGCCAAGCGCCGCCGCGAGGTCCGCACCACCGAGCCGGAATGGACCTTTGCCCAGCCTACCGCCATCGAGTACGACACAGAAAACAACCGGCTGATCGTGGCCGACACCCAGCGCAGCCGAATCCAAATCTACAACAAGCTCAGCCGCTATCTCATCCCCCAGCTCAACCTCTGATACCCTTACTCTGCAAAACCGCAGAAACGCGAAAGTCCGCTGGGGCCCCCCGGCGGACTTTCCTTTTGTGGCAGCGGTAGTGTGGCCCAGAAGTCGTCAGCGCTAAGGCAGCGGCTTAACGTGTTCCTCAAGCCACGGAAGTAAGTTAGCCAAGTGGAAAGCATCTTCGTCGAACAACTCCATAAAGAAGTCGTAGGCGTCAAATTCGTCTTCAACAGCTATGTAGTAGCCGTTCTGATGCGGATGCCGGGGACGCCTCCGAATCGCTTGACCAAGTAATCCTGCGTCTGAATGGCGAACTCGACGCTTGGAAACCAGCGCCTCCACATCATTCAGTCTTCGACTCCCGAACCTTCTGGTAGCGTCCCATGCGTTCAATTACGGCTTCGAAATGAGCAACCCCCTCCGGCCCTAGTGATTCCTCAAGGCGATGCTTGTGGTAGACGTCAACCGCGTCTTTCAGCACTTCATGGATATCACGTCCTTCCTTGTCTGCGACTTCTCGCAACCAGGCAAGCTGCCCAACATCAACTTGGATCGTCACTTCTTCCCGGTTCACAGTTGCCATTTCCCACCTCCGTGTAGCATCATCGTACATATTATCTCAGACCCACTTCAAGGCGGTAGCAGCTTATGGAACCTGACCGCGAGCAGCACTTCCTCCGCATGGCGGCGGAGCAGCCGGCCATTCTCTGCGCCGACGCGCCGGACGAGATCCTCGAAGCCTGCGCCGTCGAGGTGGAGCCGACAGACTTCCTCGAGCAGTATTTCGCCGCCGGGCATTCGGCCTGGCTGGCCCACAAGCATGGTCGCAGCATCAACAAGCCGCAGATACTGGTAAACCAGGCAATCCTCGTCCTCTACCGTCGGGCCTGCCTGCTCAACACCGCCCGGCTCATGGGGCAAACCAACGAGTACGACAACCAGCCCTTCTTCTCCGATGAAGACCTCTATTAAACTCCAAGCGCCCGAGCGCCGAGGTTTTCCGCTCATCTTCCTGGCGTTCTCGGCGTTTAATAGCTTTCCATAGTACAATCACCCCAACCAAGACCCACGGAGGAACAATGCAGGGAAAGACCGCCATCGCCAACATCCTGAAACAGGAGGGCGTGGAACTCGCCTTCTGCTTCCCCAACAACACGCTGATTGACGCCATCGCCGCCGCCGGCATCCGTCCGGTCATCGCCCGTATGGAGCGGGGCGCGGTCAACATGGCCGACGCATACAGCCGCATCAACAACGGCCACAAGACCGGCGTCGTCATCGTGCAGGCCGGCCCCGGCATCGAGAACGCCTTCCCCGGCGTCGCCCAGGCATACGCCGATAGCGTGCCCATCCTCATGCTTCCCGGACACGAAGGCTCCAGCCGCACCACCATGACCTCCGATTTCTCGGCCACCCGCAACTATGGCGGCGTCACCAAGTGGGCCGGGATGATCAACTCGCCGGAGCGCGTGCCGCAGATGCTGCGCCGCGCCTTCACCCAGCTACGCGCCGGCCCTTCCGGCCCGGTAGTGCTGGAAACCCCCACGGACGTGATGAACGGCGAGATTGACGAGTCCGACTTCTTCTACACTCCCATCACCAAGCGCCGCACCGCCGCCGACCCAGCGGACGCCGCGCGGGTGGCCCGCCGCCTGATGGACGCCGCCCGCCCGGTCATTTACGCCGGTCAGGGCGTGCTGTACGCCGAGGCCACGCCGGAGCTGGTGGAGCTGTCGGAACTGCTCAACGCGCCAGTGATGACCACCACCCTCGGCAAGAGCGGCTTCCCGGAGAACCACCCGCTGTCGCTGGGAACCGGCGGCAACACTGGCACCCGCGCCGTCGGCGAGTTCCTTCGCAAGTCAGACCTGGTATTCGGCATCGGCACCAGCTTCAACAAGACCCTGGCCTCCGCCCCGGTGCCAGTGGGCAAGGCAATCATCCAGTCCACCGTGGATGACCGCGACCTGAACGGCGAATACGGCCTTGAGGATATGCTCCTCGGCGACGCCAAGCTGGTACTGCAACAGCTTATTGACGAGGTCAAGAACGCCCTCGGCGACAACGGAAGGCGTCCTTCGACAGGCTCAGGGCAGTCGGAGACAGCCGCCGAAATCGCCGCCATCAAGCAGGAATGGCTGGCCGAGTGGATGCCGCGTCTCACTTCCAACGACATCCCCATCAGCCCCTACCGTGTGGTCTGGGAGCTAAACAACGGGCTGGACAAGGCCAACAGCATCGTCACCCATGACTCCGGCAACCCCCGCGACCAGATAGTGCCCTTCTATGAAACTACCACCCCGCGCGGCTATATCGGCTGGGGCAACTCGACCCAGTTGGGCGCTGGTCTAGGCTACGCCATGGGCGCCAAGCTGGCTGCGCCGGAAAAGACCGTGGTCAACCTGATGGGCGACACCGCCGTCGGAATGTGCGGCACCGACTTCGAGACCGCCAGCCGCAACAAGATTGGCACCATCACGGTAATAATCAACAACGGCGCAATGGGCGGCTACGAGAAGAACATACCCATTGCCGTCGAAAAGTACGGCTCCAAGTTCCTCACCGGCGACTACACCAAGATGGCCGACAGCCTCGGCTGCCACGCCGAGACCATCACCCAACCCGCCGACATCGCCCCGGCCCTCGCCCGCGCCCAGGGCATCGCGGCAGGCGGCCAGCCGGTAGTGCTGGAAATCATGACCCGCGAAGAGCCGGTCTTCTCGCGGTATTACTGATAATTGGCAAAGGACGTGATTAAACGACTCCAGAACAGCTAAAGTTGAGCCCAGAGGTGCGTGATGTCAGAAGATAAGGACGTGCTGAAGAAAAAGGCAAGAGAGCTGGCGCTGGATGGCAAAACCATAACGACGATCAGCAAGGAGCATGGGATTAGTTGGACTGAAGTGGCGGGCTACACAATAAGTTGGCTGGGCGCAAAGAAAAGGATAACCAATCGCCTTAAGCGGCTTGCCACGGAAGCCGACCAGGCCAAGAGGGAAAAGTTGGCAAAGGAAGCTGACAATTATGTCGATTTCCTATATGACGCAGCGAAGGGCTTGAGGTCTCAAGTTGACAGCGCACGTAAGGCACTTAACCGTTAGGGGAAGGCAATGACCCGCACCGTAACCGACCCCGCCGCCGCCAACCGGGGCAGCCGACGATGGCTGCAAGTCCTGGTCAATTGCCGCCCCGGTCTTTTGGGCGAGGCTATCTCCCAGCGGCTGCCGGACCCGCCGGGCGATATCGACTGGCGCTCGCCTGTGGTTGCCGACCACTACGCTGAATACCGCGACCAGTCCTTCCTTGACCGGCTGGCTGGGTCTCCATATTTCCGCGCTTCTTCGCAAACGCAACGGGACTTGGCAGATTTCTGGCCTCGCTTCGGCCCGCAGTGGGACGGCCTCGCCGTTACCGACAAGGGGCAGATTCTACTGGTCGAGGCGAAGGCCCATATCGCCGAAATGATGACCGCACCGTCACAGGCGCGGGGAGAATCTGCGCGGCAGAAGATTCAGGACAGCCTGGGGACGGTCAAGAATTTCGTAAACTCCAAGTCCCAGGCAGACTGGTCAACCAGCTTTTACCAGTACGCCAACCGCCTGGCCCACCTGTACTGGATGCGGGAGCTTAACGGCCAAGATGCCTACTTGGTAAACCTCTTCTTCATCAACGACCGGGACATGAACGGACCGCAGTCCGTGGCCGAGTGGCAGGCCGCCATCAACCTTCAGGAAGTGTTCCTGGGCGTGCGGCAAACCAGCTACGCCCTTGACCCATGGGTGGGGGCCTACGTCCTCGACGTATTCATGGACGTGAACGACATACCCGTGCGCTACCCGCCAACCATTTAGCCTGCAATAGCAGTACTCCCCCACCCTAACTCTCCCCCAGGGAGAGGGAATTATGCCGATAGGAGCGCCTTAATGCCTGAGAAGTTCAGCTACGATGGGCTGTTCGCCGCCGGAGTGCCGGAAGTGGTGCCCGGCAAGACCCGCCACGCAAAGTACGACTTCGCCGTCGCCTATCCCAATCCGGACACCCTGCCGCTGGACGGGCTGGCCGATGCGGTGCGCAGCGTCCTGTCGCGGGAGGGCCGCGACCTGGCCTACTACACCGACCCCAGCGGATACCTGCCCTTGCGGCAACTGGTGGCGGACCGGCTGCGCGTCAGCCGCAATATGCAGGTTGACCCCGAGGGGCTGGTGCTGACCGGCGGCTCCGGCGAGGCCATCTCCATGGTGATTCAGGCCCTCACCGAGCCCGGCGATACCGTGCTGACCGAGGAGTTCCTGTACCTCGGCACCCTGCGCTCCCTGCGCCGCTACAAGGCCAACGTGGTGGGCATCAAGTGCGACGATGACGGCATCATTCCCGAAGATCTGGACACCACGATTGAACGGCTCAAGGGCGAAGGCAGGAAGGTGAAATACCTCTACACCATCCCCACCTTCCAGAACCCGCTGGGCTGGACCATGACATTGGAGCGGCGCAAGAAGGTGCTGGAAGTCACCCGGCGGCACGGCGTTCCGGTGTTCGAGGATGACTGCTACATTGACCTGCGCTTCGAGGGCGAGGACGTCGCATCCTTCCATTCGCTGGACGACACCGGGCAGGTGATCTACGTCGGCTCCTTCTCCAAGACCATCGCGCCGGGAATGCGAATGGGGTACCTGGTGGCGCCGCCCGAGGTCATCAGCCGCGCCTGGGCCTTCAAGATGGGCGGGGCCGTCAACCACTTCGCCGCGCTAACCATCGCCGAGTACATGAACAGCGGTGACCTAGAAGGCCACGTGAAGGAGCAGAACGAGACACTGCGGGCCAAGCAGGACGCCATGCTGGCCTCGCTGGGCGAGAACTTCGGGGATGCCGCCGCTTGGACCAAGCCGGAAGGCGGCTTGTACGTCTGGCTGACTCTGCCGGAGGGCGCAGACCTCGACGCCATACAGGAGCAGGCGTTCCAGGAAGGCGTGGGCTACTACGCCGGCACCCTGTTCTCCCCGGAGGGCCGCGGCCACAACTCAGCCCGCCTCTGCTTCGGCTATCCCACGCCGGAGGAGAACTACGAGGGCGTAGCCGAACTGGCGCGCATCCTGGAGCGCCAAGGGGTTATAGGGTAGTCTGCTGGAGGGCCGTCATGCCAGTTGACCCGAATGAATACACTTATCTGTGGAAAGACCGCATCGTCAGCCACCCGGAAATCTTGGGCGGCAAGCCCATCGTCAAGGGCACCCGCCTCTCGGTGGAGTTCGTCACGGACAGGCTTTACGGCGGGAATTTCACTGCGGAAGAGTTCGTGGAAGAGTACCACCACGTTACTCTGGAAGATGTCTACACCGCCTTGGAATACGCTGCCACTGGGGCCAGGCTGAGTAACTCTAGCTGGACAGAGTATGAGCACTGTCTGGATATGGAGGAAGAATATAAAAAAGAGAAGTGGCTGGCCGATTGGAAAGCGAAACAGACATGCGCCTACTCTTGGGAGGGTCGCATCGTTTCCACCCCGGGATTTGTGGGCGGCAAGCCTAGAATCAAAGACACCCGCCTGTCGGTGGAGTTCGTCACCGACATCATGCGTGTAGTGGACTTTAACGAAGAGTCTTTTCTAGCTGAACACCCTTATATTACCAGGGAAGACTTATTGGCCTGCCTGGAGTACGCAGCAACTAGCGCCAAACTGAGCAACGCTACTTGGGCAGAGCTAAACCGCCAGATGAACGAAGAGGAAGAGTTACGGAAAAGGCAATGGCTGTCTGAATGGAAGAAAAAAGATGCGCCTGATGGCTGACGCGAACATGGACGCCCCGGTAATAGAGCGGCTTCGCGCGGTCGGCCATGACGTGCTTTATGCCAGGGAGCTAAGTCCATCCCCGAGCGACTTGGACGTGTTACAGCAAGCCACTAGAGAACAACGAACTTTGTTCACTTACGACACCGATTTTGGTGACCTTGTGTATCTGCACGGGGAATCTGCGCTCTATGGAATAATCCTTTTTCGTCTTCCTGAAGCCGTCCAAAGCACGGCCAAGGTTAATTTCATTTTTGGCACAGTCACGATGTGGGAACCCTGGTCTCCCGGAATCTGGACGATTCAGATACGTCACAGACCGACCTGAAAGAATCCGCCATTGGCAACTGCCGCCTGATTCGTCTGGCCCATCCTCCTACATCTCCGGCTCCTCCGGGTTCTCCAGGTCCAGCATCGCCAGCAACCTCCCGTACCCGATGAACATCCCCGTAATCATTCCCAGCTCGAATATCTCCGGGTCGGTGAACTCACGGCGCAGCTCCACGAAGAACTCATCGTCCACGTTCTGATGGTCGGTGGCCATCCTTTCGGCGAAGCGGACGGCCAGCTTCTCCCGGTAAGGCAGGCCGGTGTCCTCAAAATGGGCCAGGGACGCCACCATCTCTTCGGTCATTCCCTGCTGCACCGCCGGCACAGCGCGACCCAGCTTTCAAGTGGCGCACTCGTTAAGTTCGGCTATCTTGAGGCGCACCAACTCCTTCAGCCGGGCGTCCAGCAGTCCCTCCAGCTTCAGCGGCCCGTAGAAGGCCCAGAACGCCTCGTAGGCTTCCGGCAAGTTGCCCGCCGCCTGGAATATACGCGGGTTCAGCTTGTGCGCTTCTGCCGCCTTGGCAATCTTCTGCATCCCGGGCGTCAACTGCTCGGTTGGCACCAGCTTGATTCGGGCCATTTGTTTCTCCTTAGTTTAACCACAGAGAACACGGAGAGCGCAGAGTTTCATAATGTTCTCCGTGGCCTCTGCGCTCTCTGTGGTGAAATCGTACCCTACACCACCGGGCGGTCAGCCACGGCGGGGTCCAACTTGCGGCGCTGGAACCGCCCGTCGCCGAGGGTCCCATGGAAATTGCCGTCCTCCACTACCACCTTGCCCCTCAGGATGGTCATTACCGGCCACCCCTCGACCTCGGTGCCCTCCCAGATGCTGTAGTCGGAGATGTGGAAGTCGTCCATGGTCAGCGTCTTCTTTATGCCGGGGTCTATCACGCAGATGTCGGCATCGCTGCCCGGGGCCAGCACGCCCTTCCGGGGCCACAGGCCCATTATCCTGGCGGCATTGGCCGAGGTCACATCGACGAACCGTTGCAGGGGCATTCCCTGCTTCGACACGCCTTCGCTGTAGGTGATGCCCATGCGGGCTTCGGCGCCATTGTGGCCGCCCGTGGTATCGGAGATAGTCCTGCCGGAAATCTTCGTGTCCCAAGACGTGCAGTATTCGTCCGTCGCCATGGTCTGCAGGCCGCCGTTTATGATCCCGCTCCACAGCGATTTCCGGTCTTCTTCCGACTTCAGCGAGGGGTAGGTATGGTACTTCATACCGTTATCTTCCTTATAGTTCTCCTCGTTGAAGCAGCAGTAGTTGTGCAGGGTCTCGCCGTAAATCGGGCGGCCGTTGGCGCGGGCCTCCATGATGTTCCGCACACCCTGTTGAGCGCTGACGTGAACGAAGTAGATCGGAGAGCCGGTCCACTCGGCCACCCGCAGCGTCCGCGTGAAGGAAACATCTTCTGACTCCGCGCTGTGCACCTCCGACATATTGAACCACTCGGTGCGCTCCTCGCGGGTGAGCTTCTGATACATGTGCTGCACCATGTCGTCGTCCTCGGCGTGGACGAGAAGCATAGCGCTCAAGCGCTGGATTTCGGTCATCAGGTCGTGAAGGTGACCGGTGCCCACCATGCGCGGCTCGCCGGTAGTAGCCGGCGGGCGGATGTTGGTGGTGAATATCTTGACGGAGGCGAATCCGTCTTCCACGAACTCGTGAAGCGATCCGAGGATTTCCGAGGGAATCTGCCCCAGCAGCATCAGGTGATGAGCATAGTCGGCATAGGACTGGCCCTGCCAAACATTGGTGCGCTCGGCGATGGCTTGGGGGATGTCAATGCCGGGGTACTGGATGGCGAAGTCCATCAGCGTGGTGGTTCCGCCGAAAAGGGCTGCCCGGCTGACCTCGGGAGGAGGAGCGGTGGTGAGATTCCCGTGGCCCATGATAGGCGCGGATATATGGGCGTGGGGTTCGATGCCCCCTGGCACAACCACCTTGCCGGAAGCGTCAATGATGCGCCCGGCCTCGTCTCCCAACGCCCCGGCCGCAGCCACGGCCACAATTCTCTCACCCTGCACCGCCACGTCCCAATCGCCCACACCCATGGGGGTAACAACCTGCCCGCCGCGGATAATCATGTCCAGCATAAATAGCCCCCTGTTTCAGTTTGGCGCAACCGCCGTTGTTTGAGCGGCAGTTTAGCACGAAGGGGCGGATTGGGGCAGGCTGACGAGACTGATTTGGTGAACTCAGTATTTTTAGGGAATTATATCGAATTTTACCCAGCGTTAGGAAAATCCCGTCATTCCCGCGAAAGCGGGAATTCAGAGACCCCCGGCTCCGGCAAATAAGCTGAAACCCGGCAACATGGATACTCGCTTTCGCGGGAATGACGGTTTATAAGGCCTCCGGGGCTTGAGGATGCCATTGTCTTTGGCAGGAGTGCCTGCTTTAACGGTGTGTGGGTAAAATACGATATAAATCCCTATTTTTAAGGGACTAGGGAAAGCCTACGTATGATTCCCAACAAAGCTTCCCTGTTCTCGGAAGGCGTACCAACCATGGGCGCTCTAACACCCAATTCTTGGGCTACCATCCTGAGAGTTCTATTGATGGCCTTACTCGCAGCCTCCTGCTGTATCTGAGATTCTCTGATTCTACGACTCCTAATGGTCACACATAAGCCATTCTCCTTATTCTTAATATGGGTGACCGAATATGGGTGACCGATTACCTACTGGTCACCCACTTCATCCGTTCCAAGTCTGTTCCTGTCAGTCTAGTTCACACTAACTGCCGGCAACTTCTCCATTATCTGTGCTTGCAAAATACGACGACCGGCACGATTGTTGAACAATGCGCTAGCCCCCTCATTGCCTCGCTTCCAAAAGTCGGCCCCTTGAACCCAGGCACCGTCTGCTTTGGAGCCGCCTAGCTCTTTGAATGACCTGTCAACGATTTCGGCGAACTTATCGGGATCCAACACGGACAACCCCTTAGATCCCATGATGGCCAGCACGTTTACCAGAGCAGCATGAATCGCGTTGACCCCAATCGCTCGTTGAAGGTTATACTTTTCTGGTTCCTCCATCGTCGCTGGAATGACTGACTTGATACCATCCCAGTAGGCAGAAAGGATTCTGACTTGCAGATCCGCATCTGAAATGGACTGGAAATACCCCGGCTGTTCCACCAGCGGCCTTAACGAAGTAGCCATACCGTTATTTGTAATCAAGGTCCTTCCCTGTACGTGACCAGGAAACCGGATGCGCCCTTTCCAGACGCCACAGTTCGCAACCTTTTCGGTCAAAGTCTCCGCTCTCTGCATCCATGCTCTGCCGGTCTCGGTGAGATGCTCCCTAACTACTGCTGAGTTGTCGGCACGACGCTTGAGCAATTCTATAGCCAACCCAGTGTCAATGCTCTTGGAGTTGCTGTTAACAACGTGGAACTCCGTCATTTCCCCGTTAAGGTCGGCCCCGAGCAGACATATGAAGGGAACCACGTACTTTCCCCATTTTTCCTTATCCTCATCCTCTCTGCTTTCTTTGTACAGGCCAACCAAGGCTTCAACCCTGTGCTGACCATCCACCACGTATAGTTGGTCGCCCTCCCACAGCACCAGCTCGTAGAAATCTGACAGGCCATTGAGATTCGTGGAGGAGTCAAATTGCCTCAAGTTCAGGAGAATCGCCGTCGGCAAGTCTACCCGACGGGATTCCAAATCCCGCTTTAGAGAATTCACCCTGCTGGGGGTTGCTATCCGTTGATACCCTTCCGGATTACTCTCTATCCGGTGATCAACCTTGAAAAGAGCTGCCAGAACCGAGACGGGGATAGAGCCGATGGCGATTTGGCGTAGATTCTGAGACATCCAGCCACCTTCATCGTCTCGGAGGTCAGGAAGCTCTTGAAGAATGACGGGGAGCCGATATTCAGTAGTCATGATGTTGGGCCTCCTCTGGACACAGTGAGTTTCGTTGTGCGTCCAGAGGAATATATCCAAAATGAATCGCAATGTCAAGTCGTTTTTTCAAGTCGATTTTACGATTCGCAATTTCGATTCAAACAACTATCGCGGCCAGCTAGGACTGCACCTCGGGGCAGCTCGCGCTCTCAGCTGGTCTGATTGTGGCGGCGTGTGGTGAGCAGTACACTATCGGGAGCACCTTTAAGTGATAGGGAATAGGTAGGGGTGGGGTTAAGTTGATGGCAGTTCTCGATTAAATCTACGGTGCTAATTGCTATAATCCTTCTACCGCTATCGTTTGTTGTCAGTAGTGAGACCAGTCGAGGAAGACGGTTGAATGAAGTTGGTTGACTGTAGGTTTTAGTACATGGGTTTCCAAAAGTCTGAGACACAAGGCCGTATGCTGAACAGCCCGTTCAAATGGGTCGGGGGTAAATCACGATTGCGAAAGTTCATCATACCTATGATTCCGCCCCATACCTGCTACGTTGAGCCGTTTGCCGGTGCGGCTTGGGTGCTTTTCGGCAAACCCAAGAGCGACGTCGAGATAATCAACGACATTGACGAAGAGCTAATCACGTTCTTTCGCGTAGTCAGGGAAAAGCCGGAAGAATTAATTGCCTCCTTTGAGTGGGAACTAGTGTCTCGCTCCGAATTCAACAGATTGGCTGACTTGGACATTCAAGCCCTTAGCGATGTCCAGCGTGCGCACAGGTTCTATTACCTCATAATGGCCGGATGGGGCGGAGAGGCCCGATACCCACGGTTCCAGACCAGCATCCGCGACGGAGGACACGGGAACCGTCTGGTGGGAGCTTTAAAAACCCTCCGCGAGCGAATAAGCCCCATACATCGCCGTCTCCAGACAGTCCTCATAGAGAATATGGACTGGCGAGACTGTATAGAACGCTACGACAGCCCAACAACCGTGATGTACCTTGATCCTCCTTATATGGGCAATGGCGCCAATTACAAGTTCAATATGCGCGGCGAGGACGACCACCGTTCCATTGCTGAGCAACTCGGACGTATGAAGGGCTCCTGGATTCTTTCCTCATATAACACCATGGAGATACGGGAGATGTTCGACGGATATGCCGTAACCCCCATTCAGTCATCATCAGGTATGCGCACCAGCAAGTCAGAAAGGGAAGCAGGTCGCCATCGCACTATAAATCAGGAGATTCTCATAACGAACTTCAGTCCGCCAATGCCGGAAACTCCGATAGTTCGATTCAGCGGTGAAAGCAACGGCGGCCCAGAATCAGCCAGACAGCCCGATATGTTTCCCGGTGGTTCCATGATCAGAGAGTCCTCTGAACGCTACTCCTCATAGTATCATAGGCTTAAACCTAATCCCCCGCCGCTGGCTGCGTCCGCGTGGTCTCTGGCGGTGTTGGCTGCGCCGCAGGCTGCGTTTGCGCCTCCGGGGGCAGTTCGCGCTCCCAGTCCGGCAGTTGGTG
Source organism: Dehalococcoidia bacterium (assembly GCA_965232885.1). Lineage (GTDB taxonomy): Bacteria > Chloroflexota > Dehalococcoidia > Lucifugimonadales > UBA3495 > VXOI01. Next base: position 390,964 of record CBDDQX010000003.1, read on the forward strand.
GCGGCGGGTAGTGGGCAGAATGACGATGGAAAACACGCCAACCAGGCTCAGGGCCAGCGACAGCCCCATGGTCGCGTCGAAGCTGCCGGTCCAGTCGCGCAGCCAGCCGCCGGCAAGCGAGCCGGCGGCCATGCCAAGGCCCGCGCCCATCATCTGCCAGCCATAGGTGGTTCCGATGGGCGCGCCGCCGTAATACTGCCGGTTGATAATGGGGAAGGCGCTCATCTCGCCGCCAAAGCCGATGCCGAACAGCACCGCGAACAGGTAGAAGTGCCAGGCGTCAACGGCGAAGAACAGCAGAACGATGGGCAACGTCTGAAGGAAGAAGCAGACTGCCATCACGCCCTTGCTGCCCACGCGGTCGGCCATCACCGGCACGGCGAACCGGGTGATCGTGCTGGTCACCGACATGGTAACGAAGGCTCCCGCCGCGAGCCCCTGAGTCACGCCCTCGGCCTCAGCGATGGCTACCAGGTACACCAGAACGATGGCGTGCCCGGCGCAGCCCCAGAAATGGATGCCTATCAGGTTCCAGAAAGCCAAGGTGCGCTGGGCCTGCTTGAAGAAGACGCGAGTGCGAATCCTTGCTATCTCGCCGCCCTGGGTCCTCCGGACGGGTTCGCTTTCCGACGCCCCCAGGGGACGGGCGCCAATCTGGGCCGGTTCGTTGTAGAAGAGCCGCACCAGCGCCAGAATTGCCACGCCGCCAATGATGCCGGGCACCCAGAAGGCGGCCCGCAGTCCGTTCAGTCCGCCGCCGAACAGCGCGATGACCAGCAGCATGATCGGCACAGCCACCAGCGGCCCGACGCCCTGCGCCGATTGCAGTATGCCCATTCCCGTCCCCAGGTGACGCCTGAACCAAAGGGTAACCGACGCCGTCAGCGGCACCTGGAAGATTCCCATGGAAGCGCTGAGGATGATTCCGAAGAACAGGTAGAACTGCCACAGGTTTTGCATCAGGCCCGTGAGAACCATGCCGACGATGAACAGCGCCGCCCCGATGGTCATGGCAACACGGGCGCCGTAGCGGTCGCCCAACCACCCGGCAGACGGCCCCAGCATTCCCGAAACCACCCATTGCAGCGCGAACCCGAACCCCACTGCGCCATAGCTCCACCCGAAGGACTCCACCAGCCGGGGAATCAGGATGCTGGAAGACGAGCGAAAGGAAGAGCTGAACAGCCGCATCACCGCAGCCACGCCCACGATGACCCAAGCGTAATGCACCGGCTGTCCGGCAATGATCAGGTTGTCGGGGCGAAAAGAATACCTGGGGGCAGCATTCATAAGTACATGGCCTTTTATGAAAAACGGCAGAGGTAAAGGGCAGAGGGTGATTATAGCTTAAACGCGCCTTGTGCCGGGCCAGGGTCTTGACCTTGCTCTTTGGTATAATCAATGGACGCGGAGTCAAGGCCCAGACCACCGCCGGGAGCCAGCGATGACCACTACCGAGAACCTGCGCACCGGAACCCGAATCTCCCTCGACGATTTCCTGGCCCTCGGCGAAACCGATGGGCGATGGGAACTAGACGACGGAGTGCTTTATATCATGTCTTCGGGCACCCCCGACCACCAATTCCTTATGGGCCAGTTCTACCGCCGTATATACAACTACCTGGACTCGTCAGAGATACCACCCGCCCAACTATTTCACGAAATGACTACCATACTGTCTAGGGAACTGCAACGCGCTCCCGAACCCGATCTGGTTATCATACTCAACGAGCGCCGGCACATCGTATCCCTCATGCAGATTGAGGGTACGCCCGACATCGTAGCCGAAATTCTCTCCACTGACCGGGGCAGAGATCTGGGGTATAAGCGCCGGATTTACGCCGAAGCGGGCGTCCTTGAATACTGGCCCATAGACCCTCGCAACGACACGGTCACCCGACTGGAACTACAGAGCGGCGAATACGTGGAGCGGGCCGTACTGGGCGTCGGCGACACTCTGACCACGCCGTTGCTGCCGGGCCTGTCCATACCGCTGGATGACATCTTCCTCCACCGCCAGCGCCCGCCGCACCGCGATTAGGCACCGGCGGCTACACCGGAAAATTCCGGCAAACTAGCCCCCGAAGGCCGTTGACAAAAGGCAAGCTAGGGATATAATTGTTCGTTACTGGCATATGCCTAGAGAAACGCCTCACTCACACGGCCCCACACCTCTGCCCCTAAATTCGCTTGCAATTCACCCTGGTTTATTTGCGCCTCTGAAATCCCTGGCCGGCTGCCACCGCTATTCTCGATAAGGAGATTAGGTATGGCTTTACCTCCTGTTCGCACTCAAAACGGGCATTCCCTGTCGAAGCAGGATGTCCGGACCTACGCTCGTATACCCCAAGTCCTGGAAGTCCCGAACCTCATCGAGAGCCAGATTCAGTCCTATTCCTGGTTCAGAGAGGAGGGTCTCAAGGACGTCTTCCGTGAAATTTCTCCCATCTCCGACTACACCGACAAGAAGTACGAGCTCCACTTCAGGGAGCATAAATTCAGCGAACCCAAGTATTCCCCACAGGAGTGCAAGGAACGGGAGATAACCTACTCTCAGCCGTTGTACGTTACCACCCACCTGGTGGTGAAAGAAACGGGCGAAATCAAGGAAATGCCCATCTTCATGGGGGACTTCCCCATGATGACCGACAACGGCACGTTCATCGTTAATGGAGCCGAGCGCGTCGTGGTCAGCCAGTTGGTGCGCTCCCCCGGCATTTACTTCGTCACCGAGCGCAACCCCAGCAGCAACCGCGGGCTGTGCATGGCCAAGCTCATCCCTTCCCGCGGCGCCTGGCTGGAGTTCGAGACCAGCAACAAGGATGTCCTATCGGTCAAGGTGGACCGGAAGCGCAAGGTATCGGCCAGCATCTTCCTGCGCGCCTTGGGCGTGTCCCATGACGATGAGATTCTGTCCATGTTCAACGACGTGGACACTGATGAAACCCATCGCTATATGCAGTCCACTCTGCGCAGTGACCCGGCCGCCGACCCCCGCGACTCCTCCTTCCGGGAGGACGACTTGCGGCAGATGTGGAACAACGCCAAGTGGCTCCATGACGAAGATGCAGAGTTCGACCTAGCGGCGGCCCAGCGCATTGCTGCCGCCCAGGTGGAGTTCTACAAGAGGCTGCGCCCCGGCGAGCCGCCCAGCCTGGAAAACTCCCGCAACCTGATAAACAACCTCTTCTTCGAGGAACGGCGTTACGACCTCGGCCGGGTGGGCCGCTACAAGTTCAACCGCCGGCTGGACATGGCCAGCGACTCCGGCCCAAAGACTCTCACGCGAGACGACATCATTGAAGTCCTGCGCATGATGATCCGCATCAACAACGGCGAGGGGCAGGTGGACGATATTGACCATCTCGGCAACCGCCGCGTCCGCGCCGTGGGCGAACTGGTTCAGAACCAGGTTCGCGTCGGCCTGCTCCGCATGGAGCGGATGGTCAAGGAAAAGATGACGCTGGTGGAGCAGGAGAACGCCTCTCCCCAAGCGCTGGTCAACATCCGCCCCGTGGTTGCCGCCGTTCGGGAATTCTTCGGCGGCTCCCAGCTCTCCCAGTTCATGGACCAGACGAACCCGCTGGCCGAACTCACCCACAAGCGGCGTCTGTCGGCCCTGGGCCCCGGCGGCCTCTCCCGTGAGCGGGCGGGCTTCGATGTGCGCGACGTTCACTTCTCGCATTATGGCCGCATCTGCCCGATAGAGACGCCGGAAGGCCCCAACATCGGCCTGCTCAGTTCGCTGGCGTCCTATGCCCGCGTCAACGAGTTCGGCTTCATTGAGTCTCCCTACCGCATGGTGCGCCGCGAAATATCCAAGGATTCGGACGACCTGCGCGGACGGGTGGTTACCGAAGCCGTGGTCAACCCGGAGAACGGGCGCATCATCGTCAACGAAGGCGTGTCCATAGGCTCCAACCGCATCAACAGTATCCGCGCTCTGCCCGAAGGCACGATGATTCAGGTGAAGCCCTATGTGGCCGGCCCTTCCCAGAACGGCGGCCCGGACGATTCGGTCATCTGGCTGTCCGCCGACAAAGAGGAACAGTTCAGGATCGCCCAAGCCAACGCAAGGCTGGACGAACTCAACCAGTTCGTAGACGACCGCATCGAGATTCGGGTGGGCGACCAGTACACCCAGGGGTCGCCCAGCGAAGCCCACCTGATGGACGTTTCGCCGATGCAGATTATGAGCGTGTCGGCGGCCCTGATTCCCTTCCTGGAGCACGACGACGCCAACCGGGCGCTAATGGGTTCCAATATGCAGCGCCAAGCCGTGCCGTTGCTGCGCCCGGAAGCCCCCACCGTCGGCACCGGCATCGAGGACCGCGTGGCCCGCGACAGCGGCCAGATGGTCACCTCGCAGGTCAACGGCGTGGTTACGTCGGTCAACGGACGCGAGATCGTGGTCACCGACGTGGAAGGCGGAGAGCACGTTCACCCGCTCATAAAGTTCTCCCGCACCAACCAGGGCACCTGCTTCGACCAGCGCCCCATCGCCACCCGCGGCGACGTGGTGAAGACCGGCGACGTGCTGGCCGACAGTTCCTCCACCGAAAACGGCGAGCTGGCCTTGGGCCAGAACGTGCTGGTGGCCTTCATGTCCTGGGAGGGCTACAACTACGAGGACGCCATCATCGTCAGCGAACGGCTGTACCGCGACGATTACTTCACCTCGATCCATATCGAGCGCCATGAAATGGAGGCCCGCGAGACCAAGCTGGGGCCGGAAGAAATCACCCGCGACATTCCCAACGTGGGCGAGGCCAGCCTGCGCGACCTCGACGAGCGCGGCATCATCCGCGTTGGCGCGGACGTAGGCCCCGGCGACATCCTGGTGGGCAAGGTTACGCCCAAGGGAGAGACCGAACTCACCGCCGAGGAAAAGCTGCTCCGCGCCATCTTCGGCGAAAAGTCCCGCGATGTTAAGGACACTTCCCTGCGCGTTCCCCACGGCGAGCGCGGCAAGGTCATTGACGTAAAGGTTCTGAGCCGGGAGAACAAGGACGACCTCAACCCCGGCGTCAAGGAAGCCGTCCGCGTCTGGATCGCCCAGACCCGCAAGATTTCGGTGGGCGACAAGATGGCCGGACGCCACGGAAACAAGGGCGTGGTCGCCCGCATCCTGCCCGAAGAGGATATGCCTTACCTGGAAGACGGCACCCCGGTTGACATCATTCTCAACCCCATCGGCGTGCCCTCCCGCATGAACCTCGGCCAAGTGCTTGAGACCCACTTGGGCTGGGCCGCCCGCGGCCTGAATTTCCGGGCCAACACCCCCGTGTTCGACGGGGCCAGCGACGCCGCCATCGAAGACTCCCTGGCGCGCATCTGGTTCCAGGAGCGGGAGGAATCCATCCTGACCGGCGGCGGCCTGAGCGACGAGGAACGCAGTGTCGTCATACGCTGGCTTTCGGAATACGGCTGCTCTCCCCGCGATATGCTGGCCCGCATCTTCGACGAATCGCAGACCGGCTTCTCCCGCGAAGCCTGCCTGCGGCTGTGGCTGGCATTGGAGGCGGGCCGAGACCCGTGGGGCAAGGACATCCAGGGGATGCACGACCAGGCCCTGGAAGTCCACCGCCAGCGGGGAATCGCGCCCCCGACCTTCGGCAAGTTCAAGCTGTTGGACGGCCGTACCGGCGACGAGTTCGACCAACTGGTAACCGTCGGCGACATTTATATTCTCAAGCTGATCCACTTGGTGGAAGACAAGATTCACGCCCGCTCCACCGGCCCCTACTCGATGATCACTCAGCAGCCCTTGGGCGGCAAGGCCCAGTTCGGCGGCCAGCGCTTCGGAGAGATGGAAGTATGGGCGCTGGAAGCCTACAGCGCCGCCTACAATCTGCAGGAGGTGCTTACCGTCAAGTCTGATGACGTGGCCGGAAGGGTCAAGACCTACGAGGCCGTCGTCAAGGGCGAGCCCATCGGACAACCCGGCGTGCCTGAGTCATTCAACGTTCTGCTCAAGGAGTTGCAGAGCCTGGGGCTGGCGGTGCAACTCCTCAACGAAGAAAACCGCCCAGCCGTTAACCAGGACCTCGGCCAGGACATCAGTCAGGAACTCGGCCAGGGCATGGGCCTGAAACTGGAAGGCGGCGACACTGAGCAATTCCAGCCTCTGGAGGCGATTTAACGCATGGTAACGATGGCAGACAGGACGGAATCAGCGGCAACCAACTTCAACGCTATTCGTATTTCCATCGCCTCGCCCGAGCAGATTCTCAACTGGTCTCACGGCGAGGTGACCAAGCCCGAGACCATCAACTACCGTACTCTCCGGCCAGAGAAGGACGGGCTGTTCTGCGAGCGTCTCTTCGGCCCGACCAAGGACTGGGAGTGCTTCTGCGGCAAGTACAAGCGCATCCGCTACCGGGGCGTCGTCTGCGACCGCTGCGGAGTGGAAGTCACCCGCGCCAAGGTACGGCGGGAGCGCATGGGCCATATCAAGCTCGCGGCCCCGGTGGCGCACATCTGGTTCAGCAAGACCAACCCCAGCCGGTTGGGGCTTCTGCTGGACCTCTCGCCCCGCAACCTGGAGCGCGTCCTCTATTTCGCCCAGCACATTATCATCTCCGTGGATGAAGATGCCCGCCAGGAAGCTGTCGAAGCCGAGCAGCTCAAGTATGACCTGGACATAGAGAAGCGGCGCGAAGTGGCCGCTGACCGCTTGGCGGAACTGAACGTCGAGCTGTTGCGTCTGACCGGCGGACAAAAGCCCGAGACCTCCAATCCCGCCGAGGAGTTCGCCCCGGAAGGCGGAGAACCCGTCCCGGAACTGCTGGCAGTCCAGCAGCAGATAGACGCCGTCAACAATCAGTTGGCTACCGACGAGGCCGAACTGTCCAACCAGTTGAAGCTAGTCATGGAGGACATCAACGACATCCAGAAGATGAAGCTGCTGGCCGAATCGCGCTACCGGGAGCTGAACGACCGTTTCCCGGATGTGTTCGTGGCCGGCATGGGCGCAGAAGCTATCCTCGCCATCCTGCGGAATGTGGACCTGGAAGCTCTGCGTGACCAACTCATCACCGATATGCACTCCACCTCCGGCCAGCGCCGCCAGAAGGCCATTAAGCGGCTTCGGGTGGTCGAGTCCTTCCGTCAGAGCGGCGGACGCGACGGCGGCCACAGCGAGGGCACCCGGGTCGAGGATATGATCCTTACCGTCATGCCCGTGCTGCCTCCTGAACTGCGCCCCATGGTGCAGCTCGATGGCGGACGCTTCGCCACCAGCGACCTTAACGACCTGTATCGCCGCGTCATCAACCGCAACAATCGGCTCAAGCGGCTCATGACCCTGGGCGCGCCGGAAATCATCATCCGCAACGAAAAGCGGATGTTGCAGGAAGCGGTGGACGCTCTCATTGACAATGGCCGTCGCGGCCGGCCCATCCAGGGCAGCCACAATCACAAGCTCAAGAGCCTCTCGGACCTCCTGCGGGGCAAGCAGGGCCGCTTCCGGCAGAACCTGCTGGGCAAGCGGGTGGACTACAGCGGACGCTCGGTTATCGTCGTCGGCCCCGAACTGAAGATGAACGAGTGCGGCCTCCCCCGGCGCATGGCTCTGGAGCTTTTCAAGCCCTTCGTCATGCACCGCCTGGTGGTGCTGGGCATCGCGCCCAACATCAAGAACGCCAAGCGGATGGTGGAGCGCGCCCGAGGCGAGGTCTGGGACATCCTTGAAGACGTCATCAAGAACCGCCCGGTGCTGCTCAACCGCGCCCCCACCCTGCACCGCCTCGGCATCCAGGCCTTCATGCCGGTACTGATTGACGGCCACGCCATCCAGATTCACCCGCTGGTCTGCTCGGCCTTCAACGCCGACTTCGACGGCGACCAGATGGCCGTCCACGTCCCCTTGTCCCGCATGGCGGTGCTGGAAGCCCAGGAAGCCATGCTCAGCACTCACAACATGCTCTCGCCCGCTTCCGGCGACCCGCTGGTGGCCCCCACGCTGGACATGGTGATGGGCTGCTTCTACCTGACGGAGGAGAAGAGGGAAGGTAAAGGCCGCGGCAAGAGGTTTTTCGACATTCACGAAGTCCGCGATGCTTACAACAAGGGTGATCTGGAACTCCACTCCCCGATCGCCGTGCGTCGCATACGGGGCGGCAGCGACCGCTGGCATCAAACCACACTTGGGCGGTTGACTTTCAACGAAATTCTGCCCGATAAGTTCGTCTACAACGAAACATTACCCGAAGCCGTCCGAATCCAGAACAAGCGCATAGACCGCGATGCGCTGAACGAACTCACCAGCGAGTTGTATCGCCTGCTGACCAATGACGAAACGGCGGAAGTGCTGGACAGCATCAAAGATCTCGGTTTCCAGTACGCCACTTCTTCCAGCACTACTTTCGCCATCAATGACATTCGGGTTCCAAAGAAAAAGACTGACGTGTTGGACGAAGCCGACGAGAAAATCATCCAGTACAACGAAGAGTACCAGATGGGCCTGATTTCGGAGGATGAACTGTACGCCAAGACCATTGACGCTTGGGCGGAAGCGTCGGCCGATACCGCAGTGTTAGTCAGAGAAGAGATCGAGGGGTACGACAAAAAGTACGGCAGCTTGGGCGTTGGAGGCGAAAATCTTCACGATTACGATGTCCTTGGCTACGGTGGCATCGGGATAATGGCAATCTCCGGGGCCAAGGGCAACACCTCGCAGATTAACCAGATGGCCGGTATGCGCGGCCTGATGAACCGTCCTCGCGGACGCATCATAGAGCTGCCGGTAACTTCCAGCTTCCGCGAGGGTATCCCTTCGCTTCAGTACTTCATCTCCACCCACGGCGCGCGCAAGGGCTTGACCGACACCGCGCTGAACACCGCCAACAGCGGCTACCTCACCCGCCGCCTGATAGACATTGCCCAGGAAGTCATCATCCAGGATGATGACTGCGGAACCGCCGACGTTTACAACATCTCCCTCGTCACCGGGGACGAACGCACCGACAAACTAGAAGACCGGATAAAGGGCCGGTACGCCGCCGAGGCCATCGCCAACCCGCAAACCGGCGAAATCCTGGTGTCCGGGAACGAGCTGATAGATCTTCCCATAGCTAAGGATATTGAAGAAGCGTACCGGAAAGCGATAGAGGCAGGCGCCATCGAACGCGAAGACGCCGTCATCCCGGTGCGGTCGCCGCTGACCTGCGAGGCCCCTCGCGGTGTATGCCGCAAGTGCTACGGATGGCTCCCGGCCACCGCCAAGCCGGTGGAAATCGGGCAGGCCGTGGGCATCATCGCCGCGCAGAGCATCGGGGAGCCGGGCACCCAGTTGACCATGCGCACCTTCCACACCGGCGGAGTGGCCAACGTCTCAGACATCACCGTCGGTCTCCCTCGTGTGGAGGAGCTGTTCGAGGCCCGTGTCCCCAAGGGCGCGGCCCTGCTGGCCGACATTGACGGCGAGGTGGAAATCCAAGCCTCGGAGGACAACCGCATCCTGCGGGTGGTCTATAGCGAGGAAGTCCGCGAGGAATATCCCTTGCCCGAAGGAGCGGAAGTTCTGGTGGACGAAGGGGATATCGTTGAGCCCGGAATGATTCTGGCTTCCTCACTCCAGTCTGCTGAGGACGATGAAGGCGGAGAAGACTCCGGGACGACTGAACTTGCCAACGTTCCCATACTCGCCACCGTCGGTGGCCGGGTGGAAATTGCTGAGGACTGCATCTCGGTAATCTGGGAGGATGTGGAAACCCGGGAACACGTCATCCCCGGAGCCGCCGACATCCTGGTGAGCGGTGGCGGTTCGGTCATTGCCGGCGACCCATTGACCAGGGGACCTAAGAACCCCCATGACATTCTGCGCATCCTGGGCAAGGACGACCTCCAGTCCCACTTGGTGGACCAGGTGCAGGCCGTATACCAGTCCCAGGGGGTGGGAATCCACGACAAGCATATTGAAATCATCCTGCGCCAGATGCTGCGCCGGGTGCAGGTCAAGGAGCCGGGCGACACCGAGTTCATCCCCGGCGAAGTCGTGGACAAGTTCGCTTTCCAGGAACAGGTCGCCAAGGTGCTGGCGGAAGGCGGCGAACCGGCCACTGCCGACCAGGTGCTGCTGGGCGTCACCCGCGCCTCTCTGCGCACCGACAGCTTCCTGTCTGCTGCCTCCTTCCAGGAGACCACCCGGGTGCTGACCGAAGCGGCGGTGCGGGGCCAGCAGGACTACCTCCTCGGCCTCAAGGAAAACGTCATCATCGGGCGGCTGATTCCGGCGCAGGTGGAAATTCCGGGGATGGCCGAACTGCTCAAGCCTCAGCCCGCGCTGGACTTCTCTGCCGTCTCGCCAGGCGGCTGGCTGCGAGCGCCGGCCGAAACCGATGAGGACGAAGTGGACCTCAGCATTCTGGGGCCGGAATCGGACGACGACGGCTTCGAGCGCATGGCCAGGCAGGTCGCCCGCAGCTACGCCAAGGATGAAACGGACGAGGACGAACTGGACGAATTCTTCGATGACGATGACGAGGAGGAGGCCACAGCCACCGAACCTGAAACCCCGGCCATCGGACTAGCCACGGAGGCTGAGGAAAACGTAGGCGAAAAGCAGCCTGAGGAGTAATCCTTCGCCTTGGAGACCCTGCATTGCATAGGGGCGCACAGCCGTGCGCCCCTACATGGTAAAATCGGCTGATGGCAAATCGCATGACAGACATGGAAGTTAACTTGGCGCCCCGCCACCCTCGTGGCCTTCACTTGCAAAACCCGGTAATGATCGCTTCCGGGACTTTGGGCTATGACGGCTACGGCCGTGGGCTGACAGGCAAATATCCGCTCCACGAGCTGGGCGCAGTCATTCCCAAAACGGTCACCCGGCAACCCCGAGAGGGCAACCCGGAGCCGCGCTGGTTCCCGGAGTCCTACCGGGAGGCCTGGGAAGCAGGCGACCACCTGTTTCTGAACGCCATCGGTCTCATCAACCCCGGCATTGAGACCGCCGTCCGGGAATGGACTCCCCGATGGGCCGAGTGGGACGCCACCGTCTTCTTCAGCTTCGCCGCCCATAGCGTCGGCGAGTTCGGGGAAATGGCGGCCATGACCAACGACGCGGTGGGCATCAGCGCCCTGGAACTCAATCTCTCGTGCCCCAATATCGAGAACGGGGCAATGTTCAGCTACAGCGCCGCCCTCACTCACGACGCGGTGGCGGCGGTCAAGGCCAATACCGCCCTGCCGGTGCTGGCAAAGCTCTCTCCCAATGTGCCGGACATTATCGAGATAGCGCGAGCCGCCGTGGATGGTGGAGCCGATGCTCTCACCATCTGCAACACCCTGCCCGCCATGCGCATTGACCTTGCCAGCCGCCGTCCGGTGCTCGGCAACGTCACCGGCGGGCTGTCGGGCATGGGGTTGCGCCCGGTGTCGCTGGCCCTGGTCTACCAGACGGCCCAGACCCTTAAAGAAATGAGGGTGGATGTTCCCATCGTCGGCGTGGGCGGCATCTTCGAAGCGGAACACGCCATCGAATACATCCTCGCCGGGGCTACCGCCGTACAGATAGGGAGCGCCAACCTGATCAATCTTGGCGCGCCCTGGCGCATCCTCGACGGTATGCGCCAGTACATGGCCGATAACGGCATTGCCAGCCTGGACGAACTGCGGGGAGCAGCGCATCCACAGCCGGTTGCCTGAACAGCCCCGTCCGCCTGCCTCCAGCGGTCACTCAACCGTAGTCAGAGTCTTTTCATTCTCCCTTGTGGGGTGAGGGTGAAAAACGTCGAGACCACCAGCGTTCCATTGACCCACCCCGCCTGAATTGGAACCATGATGCGCCCCTACGATTTCCTGTTATGCCAATGATAGAATATGTTGAGAATAATTTTAGTTTTTACAATCAGGACATAGGCTAATGGTCACAGTTCTTCAGAAAATACTGGGCGACCCCAACGACAAGGCCCTGAAGAAGCTGGATTCCATCAAGGCAGCAGTCAACCGCCTTGAGCAGGACTTTCAGAAACTCAGCGACCAGCAGTTGCAGGCCAAGACCGCAGAGTTCCGGCAACGGCTGGAAGGGCGCGAATCAACCGAGCAACTGCTGCCAGAGGCCTTTGCCGCAGTGCGAGAGTCCGCTAGGCGCAACCTGGGCCAGCGGCACTACGATGTACAGCTCATCGGCGGGGCTGCCCTGCACCAGGGCAAGATCGCCGAGATGCGCACCGGCGAAGGCAAGACTCTGGTGGCAACCCTCGCGGTTTACGCCAACGCCCTGACCGGACGGGGCGTCCATGTGGTCACCGTCAACGACTACCTGGCCCGCCGCGACCCGGTGTGGATGGGCCCGGTATACCACGCCCTCGGCCTGACCGTCGGCTGCCTACAGCACGACGCTTCATTTATCTACGACCCCGAAATCGCTTCCGGCAAGCTGCCTTCCCTGCGCCCGGTGTCCCGCTCCGAGGCATACCACGCCGACATTACCTACGGCACCAATAACGAGTTCGGCTTCGACTACCTGCGCGACAACATGGCCCTCTACGCCGAACAGCGAGTGCAGCGGGAGTTGCACTACGCCATCGTTGACGAGGTGGACAACATCCTGGTAGACGAAGCCCGCACTCCGCTCATCATCAGCGGCCCGGCGGAAGAACCGGTGCAGCTATACCAGAACTTCGCCCGTCTTGTGCCGCGCCTCGACCCGGCGGAAGACTACACCATAGACGAACGCAGCCGGGCCATTTCCCTCACCCAGGAGGGAATCGGCAAGATGGAGCAGTGGACCAACACTTCCAATCTCTACGACCCTGAGAATTTTCACTTGGTCCAGTACATGGAGAACGCTCTCACCGCCCACGTGATGAAGCAGCGTGACAAGGAATACGTCGTGCGTGACGGCGAGGTGGTCATCGTTGACGAGTTCACCGGCAGGCTCCAGCCGGGCCGGCGCTGGTCCGACGGGTTGCACCAGGCCGTGGAGGCCAAGGAAGGGTTGAAAATACAGCGGGAGAGCATCACCTACGCCACCGTCACGCTGCAAAACTACTTCCGAATGTATGAGAAGCTGGCAGGCATGACCGGCACCGCCGCCACCGAGGCCGACGAGTTCTTCCGCATATACGGCCTGGAAGTGGTGGAAATCCCGACTAACCAGCCAATGAAACGGGAAGACAACTCCGACCTTGTCTATCAGACCACTGAGGGCAAGTGGAAGGCAGTCACCGACAACATCGTAGCCATGTACGAGACGGAGCGCCCGCTGCTCATCGGCACCACGTCCATCGAAGACTCGGAGTACCTGAGCGAGCGGCTACGGAAACGCGGCGTGCCTCACCAGGTTCTGAACGCCAAGAACCACGAGGGAGAGGCCAGCGTCATCGCCCAGGCAGGACGGATGGGCGCAGTCACCGTATCCACCAACATGGCCGGGCGCGGCACAGACATTGTTCTGGGCGGTTCCGACACCTCCCGTGAGGACTGGCAGCAGGAACACGACCGCGTGGTGGATCTGGGCGGCCTTCACGTCATCGGAACCGAGCATCACGACGCCCGCCGCATAGACAACCAGCTCCGGGGCCGCGCCGGGCGCCAGGGCGACCCCGGCAGCTCCCAGTTTTATGTATCGCTGGAAGACGAACTGATGCAGCGCTTCGGTGGAGAACGCATCAAGACCGTCATGGGCTGGACCGGACTGGAAGAGGACACTCCGGTGGAGAACAAGCTGGTCACCAAGTCCATCAGCGGCGCGCAGGTCAAGGTGGAAGGCTACCACTTTGACATTCGCAAGCACCTGCTGGAATTTGACAACGTGCTGAACAAGCAGCGAGAGGTGATCTACACCGACCGCCACCAGGCCCTAGGCGACGGCGACCTGCGCGAAAAGACGCTGGGAATGCTGCGCCAGGAGTTTGCCCGCCTGATGTCCCAATATCTGCCGGGGCGACACTCCGACGACTGGAACACAGGAGGGCTGGTAGATGAGCTGGGGCAGATTTGCCCGCTGCCCGCGGATATGCCCCATGAGGATGAACTCTACCAGTACAACCGCGAGCAGGTCGAGCGCATCCTGTCGGCTCACGCCGAGACCGCCTACGCCGAACGGGAGGAAGCCATCGGTTCAGAGCAGATGCGGCTCGTCGAGCGCTTCCTGCTGTTGCGGGCCATAGACTCCCATTGGGTGCAGCACCTGACGGCGATGGAAAACCTGCGGACGGGCATCGGCCTGCAAGCCTACGGCCAGCGCAATCCGCTGGTCATGTACCAGAGCGAAGGCCAGAAGATGTTCCACGACCTCCAGAACCGCATCCAGCGCGATGTGGTCCGCACGCTGTTCCACGTATCGGTGGAACCGGCCCAGGCCGCTGCACTGACCGGCAACGCCGCTCGCGGACGCCGCAACGGCGGCGGCAGCCCGATGCAGGCGGTAAACGGCGGCAACCGCAACGCCCAGCCTGTCGGCAATGGGAAGGTGGGCCGCAACGCCCCCTGTCCCTGCGGCAGCGGCCGCAAGTACAAACGCTGCTGCGGCAAAGCGGCTTAAAGCAGACGCCTTATGCCCAGGCGATACCGGCCTAGAGAGGTGATGAGGATTCTGACCAGCCAGGGTTGGGAATTTGATCACTACACCGGAAGCCACGCCAACTTTCGGAAGCGAGGGTACTCATCGGTTACAGTTCCCGAACACAGAAACGAGGTTCCTAAGGGCACTCTATCCAGCATTCTGCGCCAAATGGGAGTCACCAGGGCCGAATTTGACCGAATAGCTGACGAGGTATTGTGATGCACATACAGAAGTTCACTGTCATCCTGATTCCGCAGGATGAAGGCGGCTATCAAGTCTTCTTCCCCTATTACCCCAACTGCATTACAGACGGCGATAGCGTGGAGGAGGCTTTAGCCAATGGTAAAGACGCCCTTGAAGGTCTACTGATAACCGAATCGAAACACGACGGCGACCCGGTGCCGTCCTACGTCCATGCCCCTCACGTCGTGGTATCCGAGTTGGATATCAAGGTTCCCGAGAAACTGGTGGAAAGACAGCCCGCCTCCGCAACAGCGCCGGAGTAGGCTAAGCGGCCTAGCTGAAATTTAGCAGTGCCACGGCGTTACACATTCAATGACATTATCAGCATCCTTCGCAACCAAGGATGGGAGTTCCATCATTACACTGGGAGTCACGCAAATTACAGAAGACCAGGGTACCCTACGGTTATCGTCCCTTATATGCGAGGTGTATTAAGGCCCGGCACAGTCGCCAACATCCGGCGCCAAATGCAGCTCACGAGCGAAGAGTTCGAGCGATTAGCAGACGAGGTTCTGTAATGCCATTGCAAAAGTTCACCGTGTTCTTGATGTCCCAAGAGGACGGCTATCAGGTAATTGTCCCTCACTACCCCAACTGCACGACGGAAGGGGATACAGTGGAAGAGGCCTTGGCAAATGCCAAAGACGCCATGGAGGGATTGCTCTATGTGGAATCCAAGCATGGCGGCGACAAGGTGGAACCCTACGTTTATGCTCCCCACGTAGTCGTTGCCACGATGGACATTGAAGTGCCGGAAGGCTTCCTAGCGGAGCAGACGGCGGCCGCAACTGCGTCAGAGTAGGCTAAATTTGGGTTACGGGCAGCACCTGCCCATCACTCGGGGCTGACTCATCAATCCGACAGGCTCTTGCCGCCGAAGAGACCCCGCAGCCACCCCATGATTCCCCCGCCACCGGAAGGGCGCGATTCCTCGTGCCCGTGGTCGCCGTGCTCCATCGGCACCACGCCCTCGCCGGAAAGTACGTGCTCCGGATCCCGGTCGAAGGCCACCTTGCAGCCGGGCCCGCAGAAGTAGTAGTCCGCCCCTTCATGCTCGCTGTGCCCGCCGGGGGGGTTGTCTGTGTCAACTTCCATCAGGCACACCGGGTCTATCGCCACGGCCATGGTCTTTACCTCGTTTCCATATTTGCAGCCTGGGCCGCTGGTCCGCGCAGTCTGAGCGAGTTGGTAATCACGGTGACCGAGCTGAAGGCCATCGCCAACGCCGCCAGCACCGGGTTGAGGAAGCCCTGCTGACCGAAGAAGAACTCCAGTGAACCGGGCACGCCCCCCACAGCCTGAAACACCGGGTAAAGCGCCCCCGCTGCCACCGGGATCAGCAGGATGTTGTAGAAGAAGGCCCAGAACAGGTTCTGCCTGATGGTGCGGATGGTCTCGCGGCTCAGATCGAGGGCAGTAGCTATACTGCCGACGTCCCCACGCATCAGCGTAATGTCCGCCGATTCCGCGGCGATGTCGGCGCCGCCGCCCATGGCCATCCCAACATCCGCCTGGGCCAGCGCGGGCGAGTCGTTGATTCCATCGCCAACCATGGCCACCACACGGCCTTCCCGCTGCAGATTGCGGACTACCTCGGCCTTGTCTTGCGGCAATACCTCCGCCTCCACCCGGTCTATGTCAAGCTGCTTGGCGATGGTATACGCCGTGGCAGCGTTGTCTCCTGTCAGCATTACCACAGACAGACCCATTTGCTTCAGCCGGGCCACGCCTTCCACTGCTTCCGGCTTCAGTGTGTCGGCCACTGCTATGACCCCCATGGCCTCGTTTCCCGATGACAGGAATACCGTCGTCATCCCTTGCTGGGCCATCGAGTCGGCCAGCGTAGTGAGACCGTCGAGAACAATTCCCTTCTCATTCATAAGCAGCCGGTTGCCCATTCGGACGGTTTCGCCGTTCACCTGGGCCTCGATGCCCTTGCCCGGAATGTTCTGGAATCCCGACATTGCGTGAAGCGCCAATCCCCGGTTCTGCGCCTCGCCGACAATCGCCTCAGCCAGCGGGTGTTCCGAACCTCGCTCCACGGATGCGGCCATAACCAGCAGCTCGTCCTCATCCACCTCCCTTGATGCGATCCCGGTCACTACGGGCTTCCCGGTGGTGAGGGTTCCGGTCTTGTCCAGCACTACCGTGTCCACTCTATGGGAGGTCTCCAGCGCCGCCGCCTGCTTAACCAGCACGCCCTGTTCCGCTCCCTTGCCAACGCTGACGATGATGGCGGTCGGGGTGGCCAGACCCAAGGCGCAGGGACAGGCGATGATCAGCACCGCCACGAACACCAGGATGGCGAAGGTCAGCGCAGGAGCCGGGCCAATGAACAACCATAGAAGGAAAGCAGCCGCGGCTACGGCCACCACCACCGGGACGAATACGGCGGAAACCTGGTCTGCAAGGCGCTGTATCGGCGCCCGCGACGCTTGCGCGTCCTGCACCAGCCGTATGATCTGGGCCAGCGCGGTATCTTCGCCCACGCGGGTGGCCTTGTAGTAGAGCACTCCCTGCTGGTTCAGAGTAGCCCCATAGAGCGTATCCCCTGGGGATTTCTCCACGGGCATACTCTCGCCCGTCAGCATAGCCTCATTGACCGAGGAGTACCCGTCCGTAACCTGTCCGTCGACGGGTATGTACTCGCCCGGGCGCACCAGCAGTATGTCTCCGACAACAACCTGCTCCACGGGCAGCACGATCTCTCCTTGCTCACGCAGCACGGTGGCAGTGGCCGGGCGGAGTTCCATCAGACGACGAATAGCCTCAGACGTCTGGCCCCGCGCCCGCGCCTCCAGGTAGCGGCCAAAGAGGACCAGGGCAATGATGACGGATGAAGTCTCGAAAAATATCTTGCCGTCAATACCCGCATTCAAGAGCGCCGACGGGGCAAAGGCCTCCAGCAATACCACGGCAACGCTGTATCCGTATGCAGTGCCGGTTCCCAGGGCGATGAGGGTGTGCATATTGGCCGAGCCGTGGCGCAGCGCACCCAGGCCGGAGCGGTAAAAGGGAGCGCCCGCCCAGAACAGAACAGGCGTGGCCACCGCCCACAGCAGGAAAGGGTAGAAGCTCAGTTCCATCCATCCCGATACCCACGGGAAGCCGCCGAAAGCGCCCAGAAAGAGCAGTACCACCCCGGCCGCGGCCACGGCCAGCCGGTTGCTCAATTCGCGCATCTCCCGCGTTTTCGACAGCCGCTCCAGCTCCCGCTGCCGGTCGCCCTCGGCCTCGACCCGGTACCCGGCCTCCTCCACGGCGCGGCGAAGGTCGTCCAGAGTGGCGACGGAGGGGCTGAACTCCACGGCGGCCCTTTCGACGCCCAGGTTCACGCTCGCCTTCGCCACGCCCGGCACGCCCGTAAGCGCGCGCTCCACGTGGTAGACGCAGGCGGCGCAAGTCATCCCGCCGATGTTCAGCGAGGTCGAAACCGTTTCGCTATCTCTTAAATCCGTTGCCATGACTTACTATTCCCCTCTCCTTCGAGGGAGAGGGTTAGGGTGAGGGTGATGAGGTATGGGAAATGTGACCATACGAAAGCAATTGCTGGTCTTGGGATAGTTTCTATACACCCTCGACGAAGTAGAGATCGCCGTTGGAGGCCCTCATCCGCATCTCTTTCAGCGGCGCATACATCTCGGAGTTGTACCACTCCTTCGCCTTTTCCACGCTCTCAAACTGCAACACCACGATGCGCTTGGGATCGTAGTCTCCTTCGATCTTCTCAGGTGTCCCACCCCGCACGACATACGTTCCGCCAAAAGCGGCGACCGTCTCCGGCACTCGCTTGCCGTACTCGGCAAAGGTCTCAGGATCAGTGACCGTTATGTTGCCAATCATGTAACCAGCCATGCTTGCGATCCCTCCCACTGGATATTCTAGAATGACAGCGTAGCATTGCGGCGCGCGGTAATCAAACGCCCTAGTCAACTTGGGTAACCACAAGGGTTGCCCCTACCTGTTGGGAACCACCCCAATCCCAATAGGGGCGTCCATTGTGGACGCCCACATCGCACGAAACCACCACAACTAAGGCTGCTCATCATTGCAAAGATGTCGCGTTGCTAGGGTGTGTTTACAAACCGCAAATAGCGCGGAATTAACCTGCAAAATCCCCTCTCCCTTGAGGGAGAGGGTTAGGGTGAGGGTGAAATCCTGGCATCAAACAACCGCGCCGATACCCAAATATCTTCGGAATAAGTAGTTAGGGGCTTGACAAGTCAAGTGCTTCTCGGTAGACTACAGGCATCAACTGAGAGGCGCAAGACGATGGACTTGATAAAGGTTTTCCAGAAGTGGCCGACACACGAGGCTTGCATAGAGCACCTGGAGAACGTCCGCTGGCTCTATACCCCGGCCTGTCCACTCTGCGGTTCCGTCAGCGTAGCCCGCAAGGCCGATGGCCATCGCGTTGGGCGGTGGAACTGCCACGATTGCAAGTCCAGTTTCAACGTGCTGTCGGGCACCATCTTTGAGAAGACGAAGGTCCCCTTGCAAAAGTGGTTCCTCGGTATTGCCATCATCCTGAACGCCAAGAAGTCGGTTTCCTCTCACCAGTTGAGCCGCGATCTGGACCTAAACCAGAAGACAGCTTGGTACGTCGGTATGCGAATACGCCGGGCGATGGTGGAAAAGGACGGCGGACTACTGGCCGGAATCGTAGAGGCCGACGAGGCTTATGTCGGCGGCAAGCCCCGCAAGAGCAACAAGCGCGAGGACGATACTCCCTCAAAGCGTGGGCGCGGCACCGACAAACTCCCTGTTATCGGGGCTGTTGAGCGCGGTGGCAAAGTTGTGGCCGAACCCTCGCGGAAAGTGGACGGCAAGACTCTGGCGTCGTTCCTGGAGCGCAACGTTGCCAAGGATGGAACCCTGCTGGTAACTGACGAATTCGCGGGATACAACCAGATAGGCCGCACGATGAACCACGCGGTGATTCAGCACGCGCTCCAATATGTTGACGGTCTGATTCACACCAACACCATTGAGGGCTTCTGGGGGTTGCTCAAGCGGGCTTGGTACGGCACTCACCACCATTACAGCGATAACTACGCCCTGGCCTACGCGGTGGAATCCTGCTACAAGTACAACAGCCGGGGCAGTGACGATACCTTCGGAGCGTTCCTCAAGGGCGCGGTGGCGTAATGACCACTGGCCTGACGGACGTGAATCGCCTCTATTACGGCGACAATCTCACCATAATGGCCGAATGGCCGTCGCAGTGGGTTGACCTGATTTACCTCGACCCGCCCTTTAATTCCAACCGCAACTACAACGCGATCTACAAGGACGAAACCGGGCGCCCACTGCCGGACCAGGTGGAAGCCTTCTGCGATATGTGGGAACTGGACGACGAGCGGGAGCGGGCCATTCGCACTATGCCGGTATTGATGCGAGAGGCTGGCATAGACGACGCTATTACCGAGTTCTGGCGGCTGTGGATGCAAGCTCTTCGAGGAACGCAGCCCCGCCTTCTGGCCTACCTGTCCTATATGGCTCAACGGCTGTTGGTGATGCACCGCTTGCTGAAACCCACGGGTAGCCTCTACCTCCACTGTGACCCCACGGCCAGCCACTATATCAAGGCGCTGTTGGACTCGGTGTTCGGACACGACAATTTCCAGAATGAGGTCATTTGGCGGCGCACGTCGGCGCACAATGCGGCAAGGCGTTGGGGTCCGATTCACGACACGATTTTGATGTACTCGAAAAGCGAGCATTACAAGTGGAACCGGGTCTATACGGATTATGACCCGGAATATGTGAAGCGGGCTTACCGGCATTCAGATGAACATGGCGCGTTTCAATCCAGTGGGCTTACCGGACCTGGAACTAGGCAGGGCGAATCAGGCCAACCCTGGCGCGGTATAAACCCAACGGACGTAGGAAGGCATTGGGCGGTACCGCAATTCCCATCATTCGTAGATGCACCCGCTGATTACGATGCGCTGTCCCTGACGGAACGTCTGGATGCACTTGATGATGCGGGGTTGATTTACTGGCCGCCTAGAGGCAACACTCCCAGGTTCAAGCAATACTTGAGCGAAGCTGCGGGCGTACCAGCCCAAGACATCATTTGGGACATTCCGCCGGCGCTGGGCAGTCAAGATATGGGCTACGCCACACAGAAGCCCCTGGCCCTGCTGGAGCGCATCATATCGGCCAGTTCAGACCCTGGCGACACCGTGGTCGACCCCTTCTGCGGTTGCGCCACGACGCTCGAGGCGGCGCACAACCTGGGGCGGAAGTGGATCGGCATAGACATAGCGATTCACGCGGTCAAGCGGGTTGCCAGTGTGCGGCTGGAGCAGCGCCTGGGGCTGGTGGAAGGGCAGGATTTCGTGATCGAGGGTGTACCCCGGACAGTGGAAGGGGCGCAAGACCTATGGCGGCGAGACCCCTATCACTTCCAGAAGTGGGCGGTGGAGCAATCGGACGGCTTTGTTACCACACGGCGAGCTGCGGACGGTGGGGTTGACGGCCGGCTGTACTTTGCCGTTCCCCACACCCAGGAACTGCAATCGATGGTGATCGAGGTCAAGGGTGGGCGAAACGTCAACATCGCGGATGTGCGTTCGCTCGCTGGCGTGCTGGAACACGACTCGGCTCTAATGGCGGGACTGATAGTCCTGCACCCCCCGGCAGAACGGCAAGCCCGGAATTTCACTCGCTTTATGGCAGAGGCCGGAAGTCTAGATATTCTGGGTATTGAGTATCCCCGGCTCCAACTGCTGACCGTTGACGACATCCTGGACGGCAAGCGGTTCCAGACTCCGACAGTGGCCGGAAGGCACACTCAACAGCCTCGCTTTCCAGGGATTCCGCGATAATGTACAATGGCGTTAAGCCCCTAACTACTTATTCCGAATATCTTTGCCGGTAGAGTTTGTAAACACGCCCTAGGATCGCGCCGATGATCCCATGCAATGCCCTTCCATAAAAAACGAGAGCGGCGGAATGCCGCTCCCGTTGTGCCAGTTCCGAAGTCGCGTCTTCAGACGTAGCGCGGCTCCACGTCCCGGTGGAGTCCGAAGGCGTGCTTGCCGATCAGCTCAAGGGCATCGAAGCCGCTGATGGGGTGCATGGTGCCCGCCCGCACATCGCGGTAGTACCGCTCCAGCGGCAGCCGCCGTGCCAGCGCGGCTCCGCCCACCATATCCACTGCCTTGTTCACCACGTCCTGGGCCGCCTTCATGCAGAAGTACTGCATTGCCACGGCGTCCACGATGGTCGCGTCATCGCGGTTTTTGACGTCGCTCAGCTTCTCGGCCACCTGCCGCTGATAGGCCCAGCCGGCGTTGAGGGCGATGTCCATTTCGGCGGCCAGGAACTGGTGGCCGGGGTAGTAGCTCTCCGGGTGCTTGAAGGGTATCCGGGTACGGTCGCGGGTCTGATTGATGGCAAAGTCGCGGGCCGCCTTGGCGATGCCCAGGTACACCCCGCCGAAGGTGCCGCCGTGCCAGGCCCAGAGGCCGCGGGCATAGATGTCCCATTGCCAAGGCTTATGCTTGAAAACGTGGTCCTCTTCAATGAACACGTTTTCCAGTCGCCAGCTATGGCTCTGACTGGCCCTCATCCCCATGGTATCCCAGTCGTTGAGGCAGACCAGCCCCTCGTGGTCCGACGGCAGAACGAAAATAAGGCTGACTTCACCCTCGTCAGGATCGTCGTAGACTGCGGAGCTGCCGAACAGGTCTCCGATAGGACTGTTGGTGCCGAAGCCCTTGCGTCCGTTTATGCGAAAACCGTTGCCTTCTTTCACTGCCTTCACGGTAGTGTAGCCCATGCCGGTGATGCCCTTGTAGCTGTCCACCTGCGGGTCGGTGATCGCGCCGAACACGATCAATTTCTCGTCGGCGATGCGCGTCAGTAGCTCATCAACTTCAAAGCCGTCTGCTCTGAGGTCGGTCATCACGAAAGGCAGGCCGAAGTGCATATTCACGGCCAGGGCAGTTGCCCCACAGCCTTGGGCCAGCCGGTTCTGCGCGATGCAGATGTCCAGCAGGTCGGCCCCGCCGCCGTTGCAGTCCGCCGGAATCGGCATGGCGGTGTAGCCCGACTCCTTCATCTCCGCGTAGTTCTGGAAGGGAAACTCGCCTTTTAAGTCATACTCGGCGGCTCGTTCAGCGAACACGTCGGCGTGCTTGGCTGCCAGGTCGTACCACTTGCGTTGCGATGGGGTGAGTTCCTCTACCATATGCTCCTCCCGTTCACGCACTGTGGGCGTAATTCGACATCTATTGTCTGGATGCCGCATTCTAGCGCAACGAAAAGGGGCCGTCCAATAGAAAAGACGCCGTACAGAGGAAACGAGTCAATGGTTCTCTAAGACTCCAGCCAGCGGTCAAGGGAGTCATTCAGCATTACCACGCGGGAGCCCGGTATTCGCTCGATGCAACCGACGCCTAACAGCGCGGTGACGATTCCCTGCCCCAGCGCACCGCCCAAATGCCACCGCCGCTCGGTCCAGTCAAGGCAGGAATAGGCAACGGGCTTGCCGGACTTCACAGCCGGAAGAACCACACCTCGCTCTGCCAAGGCGATAGCGCCTGCTTCGCTTACACGGAAGTGAACGCGGTTGGCATCAGAGGGCAATGGAGCCTCAGCCAGCCACCCGCGCTGTAGCAATTCATCCATCAAAGAAACACCGGCAACTCCGGCAAGGTGTCCGTATCAGGTACGCGCCCGGCGCAGGGGTGAATCGCGCCGAACCTCGCGGGCGGCTTGAGGGCTGGCAGTGCTGGCTGGAATCTGGATCCTATCAATCATGGTACATTGCCTCTCGTCCCGCGCTCACCCGCCACCAATCGCGGGCAGAAAGTGTACCTCGCTGTTCTCCTGCACCCGCTCCAGCAGGCCCAGCAGACTGGTCTCGCCGTCAACCACCACCGCCAGGCCGGGCAGCAGGTCATCCTCCTCGACATCCATCAGCAGGTCTCGGGAGCCGGGGTACTCCCGCTCCAGGTTGTTGATTACCTGACGCACCGTCGCCCCAGGAACCACCACCTGCTGGTTGCCTCCGCAATGGGCCTGCATTCGCGGCGGGAGCCATACTTCCGGCATTGTTCTCACCCTCGCCTTCGCCTTCCGTTGGCAAAGGGACTCCTATTCAGTGTTCGGAAACTAAAGTGGGGGCCTGGAATTTCCAGCCCCCCACATCTTCATGTCTATTCCGGTTAACCGCCGTTCTTGCCCCAGAGTCCCTCCAGAACCTTGTCCGGCGATATTGGCAGCGAGTCCATTCGCACGCCGATGGCATCGTAGACCGCGTTGGAGACGGCGGCCAGCGGCGGCACCAAGGGTACCTCACCAACACCCCGCAATCCGTAGGGGTGGGCCGGGTTGGCTATCTCGACGATGACCGTGTCAATCATCGGCAGGTCGAGGCTGATGGGCATTCGGTAGTCCAGGAAGCTGCTGTTCAGCATCCCGCCCTGGTCGTCGAAGCGGTACTCTTCGTTCAGCGCCCAGCCGATGCCCTGCACCACGCCGCCCTGTATCTGGCCCTCGACGTAGCTGGGGTGGATGGCCTTCCCGGCATCCTGCACGGCAGTGTAGCGCAGCACGTCCACCTTGCCGGTCTCCGTATCCACTTCCACGTCCACCAAGTGAACCGCGATGGACGGCCCGGCCCCGGGCGGGTTGACCCCGGCCCGGCCCACGATGGGGCCGCCGGTGCCGACGGCGCGGGCGGCAATCTGCTTGAAGGTCAGCCGCAGCTCCGGGTCGGAGGTGTGCTGCAACACTCCGTCAACGTACTCAACGTTCTCCACCGGAACGTCCCAGATGCGGGCGGCCCGCTCGATCATCTGCCGCTTCACGTCCTGTCCCGCCTCGTAGGCCGCCCAGCCCGACTTGAAAGTTGCGCTGCTGCCGCCGGTGTTGGAGGTGAATCCGATGCTGTCGGTGTCGCCCACCTGCGGCTTGATGTCGTCCATAGGGACGCCCAGCACTTCGGCGATGTGCTGCGCCACCGCGGCGCGGCTGCCGCCGATGTCCGGCGAACCCTCGGTCAGGCTCACCGAACCGTCGGAGTTGACCACCGCCAGGGCGCTGGCCGGGCCGGTGTTGTTGCCCCAGAAGCCGCTGGCGACGCCCCGGCCTCGCTTGATGTGGCCGTTCTCGCCGTTGGTCCTGCCTTCCAGCGGCGTGTTGAAATGCGGATGGTCCTTCAGGGCCTGCAGCGTCTCAATGTAGCCGACCTTGGGCGTCATCGGGCCGGTTACGCGGCGCACGCCTTCCTTGGAACTGTTGAGCAGCCGGAATTCCATCGGGTCCATCCCCAGCTTCTCGCACAACTCGTCAATGGCCGTCTCCATGGCAAAGGCCGACGCCGGAGCGCCGGGAGCGCGGTAGGCAGCGGACTTGGGGCGGTTGATGACCACGTCGTAGGCGATCAGATGGGCGTTGGGAACGTCATACTGCGCCATCATGCACTGAGCGCCCGGCGAAACGGGGGAGCCGGGGAACGCGCCCGCTTCATAAATCAGCGTGGACTCGGCAGCCACCAGTTTCCCTTCCTTGGTAGCGCCCAGCTTGACCTTGATCTTGGTGCCGGAGGTGGGGCCGGTGGCCTCGAAGACCTCCTTGCGCGACATCTGCACCTTCACCGGGTGGCCGCTCTTGCGGGAGAGCAGCGCCGCCACCGGCTCGACGTACAGCACCGTCTTGGCTCCGAACCCGCCGCCGATTTCCAGCGGTATGGCCTTCACGTCGGCTATGGGAATGCCCAGGAACCGGGCCGTGTGGTCGCGGACGGTGAACTGTCCCTGGCTGCTGGACCAGATGGTCAGCTTGCCGTCAACTCCCCATTGGGCTGTCCCTGCGTGGGGCTCGATGTAACCCTGGTGCACCGGGACCGTCTCGGTCTCCTTCTCTACGATGACGTCGGCCTGCTTGAAACCTTCCTCAACATCGCCGAGCCGGAACTCGAACTGGTTGGCAATGTTGCCGCCCGCGCCATCTTCTCCCTCGTCCAACAGGCCGCCGGGGCGCAGCGCCGGATTGGACAGACTGGCCAGCCTTTCGTGGACCGCCGGGGCGTCGGGCTTCATAGCCTCGTCCGCGCTCAGCACCGGCGTCAGCACTTCGTAGTCCACCTTGATGAGCGCCAGGGCCTGTTCCGCAACGTGGGCATTGGCGGCGGCGACGGCGGCGATGGCGTGGCCCTTGTACAGCGCCTTGCCCCGGGCCAACACGTTCATGCTCAGGAACCCCAGGTTCTGAATGGCTCCCTCGGCCAGGTCCGCCAGACGCCCCGAGGTCTCCGGCCAGTCGGCGGAGGTCACCACGGCGTGAACGCCGGGCAGCGCCTCGGCCGCGCTGGTGTCAATGGACTTGATGACGGCGTGGGAATGAGGGCTGCGCAGTATCTTGCCATACAGCAGGCCGGGCAGGTTCTGGTCTGCGCCGTACCGCGCCCGCCCTGTCACTTTCTCGGCTCCGTCGGGTCGCACCGGGCGGGTGCCGACCACGTTAAATTCTTCATTGGACAGAACAATGTTCGGCTTGTAGTCCAGCATTTACGTCTCCTGGCATCAAGGTATAAGAGGTGTAGGGCTACGGGGCATATAGTATCACAAGCGGCCCCGCTCGGCAGAAAATGTCAACCCGGACTTCAGCAGAAACCGGGCTACCGGGCACTGCCGATTGAGGAGCTACTGCTATCCTCTTAATCACGAGCGCCAATTTAATCACGAGCGCCAATTGAGAATGGCAGACGGTAACAATTTTTCATATAATTCTTATGCTTAAATTTTATTTTTGAACAATTTTGGTTGACTTACAAAACCGTGAGCGGGTAGCATACAACCAGAGCGTCCGATGAGCTTTATCCGTTACCGCCATGTGAAGGCAGTCGCTTTTCCCGTGCGTTGACGAAGCAGTGGTCCAAAGAGCGCAACCCGTTCCTGCCCTTCTGAAAGGTCTCGACGGCACAAGGCCCTCTAGGTTGTAGGTCAAGACTCTTTCCGTATCCTGGCCAGATTCCTATTTGAGGAGAGATAGTAAACATAATTGATACTATGTACCATTATGTCTATTGCTCCTATGCAGGAACTGGCTCGAGTCATCGCAGCGAATGTTCAGCCGCCAACACCCATCCTGCGCAGAATTGAGGCATCGGCGCTCCGCTCACCAGCAGAGGAGACTTCCGTTAACCATATCGCTGCGCCTTTTTGCGGCGAGACTCCTTGATGGCAGCCCATATTTCACCGAGAGGATGGAAGATGCCTAAGTTCAAAGAATTTTTGTCCAGGTTTTTCTACATACCGTTAGGCGCGGCCCTCATAATAGCGGCCTTGATGATAGGGTGTCAGGACTCAAGCGAAGAGGTGTCTTCAGCAGCCGGCGAATCCGAGTCCACTTCATCCTCTATGGCCGTTGCTGTCGCTGCGGGATATTCCGGAATCTCTGGTGAACGAGTGATCTTCGGCTAGTCCGCCGCCTTCAGCGGCCCAGCCCAGGAACTGAGTATCGCGAGATGCGCCTTGGAATCCAGTCCGCTTCCCCAAGTCTAGGCGGGGCGCAGTACAGCTTCGCCTAGAACCGCCAGCCGTCCAACACCTTCCCTTACGCTTCCGCCAATTGTCCGGCCTGCCGGATGAGGCTGTCCGTTTCGCGTATCAGCTCCAGTATGTGGTCGTCATAGACGATGCCGTAATAGCAGCCTTCAATGTGCAGATACTGGGCCCGCCGGAGTATCTGGCGGGCAGTTCGGTGTATCCGTTAGTGCGGGACAACCGGCGGAAGTTGCTGGAAATGTGGGTGGTTGTAGCGGTGTCGCTGTTGTGGGCCAGCACTGCGGCTTCGGCGGCCGCGCGGGTCGCGTTCCACGCCTTGCCGCAGGCGTCGCGAACGTCTCCCGCTTCCAGCCGGTCCAGGGCGGAACGGTACTGCTCTCATGCGTCGTCGAACCGGGCTTGGGAGTTGACTGTAGCACTCTCGTTGGTGGACATATCGCTTCCCGCTTGGTTCAATACGATTGTCATCAGTGTATTCAGATCAGGACTTACGCAGTTGGAGGCAAGAATATACGGGATAGCTTCATACGAATCGGCGATGCGCAACACTAGCCGCGAATCGGGCCTTGCGATATACTGCCTGCGGAAATTGCAACCGTTTGCTCCCTCGCTGGCACAGACACTGAGCACACTGAAGGGCGAGGCGCACGGGTAACATTCATCGGGAGAGAACAGCAAGGATGCGTATACCGGTCCCCGTTTTCACGAGGCGGCGCGTCGGCCGGGCGATCGTGGCCCTCGCCGTGGTCGGGCTGATTCTCGTATCAACCGTGGCCAGCCACGGATGCAGAGTCCAGGGTAGCAGCCCGTCGGAGGGCGCGGCAGTGGTCTCGTCCGAGTAATTCTGAGCTTGTCGAAGGACGGACCGTAACGGGTTACGCCCCGGCATACTTCCGGCCAGACCCACCATACTTCCTCAATCGCACAGGCCGAGTCATGGCTACAGACAATAGCCTATCCCCCCACGGCGGCGAACTGAAAGTGTCAGTGGCGCCCCCCGGCCAGGCAACGCACCTGGCCGGGGGATTGCCGCGTTTATCTGTCAACGAGCAGATAGCCCGCGAGGTCATCAACCTGGCCTACGGCGTCTTCTCGCCGCTGGACGGATTCATGGGCCGCGCCGACCTGGACTCCGTGGTGCGTACCATGCGGCTGTCCAATGGCCTTGTGTGGAGCATCCCCATCATTCTCGACGTGTCGCCCGCGGAGTGGGCCGCCACTGGCGCAGTGCCCGGCAAACGTGTGCTGCTGACCCACCAGGGGCAGCCGCTGGCAGTGCTGGAAGTGGCCGAGGTCTACAGCTACGACAAGACTGTTATGGCCCGGAATGTCTACGGCGCCACCGACCCGGAGCATCCGGGGGTGGCTCGTACCATGGCGCTGGAGGACACCCTGGTTGGTGGCAAGGTCACGCTGGTCAACCCGCCCCGTGTCAATCCACCCTTCGACCACTTCTGGAAGACGCCGGAACAACTGCGGGCGCGGCTGTCCGAGCTGGGCTGGGAGTCCGCCGTGGCCCATCAGACCCGCAATGTCCCCCATGCCGGGCACGAGATGATGATGAAGGGCGCGCTCTTGGCGTCGGGAGCCGACGGCATCCTCGTCAGCGCCGTCATAGGCGAGAAAAAGCCCGGCGACTACATAGACGAGGCCATCGTCCTGGCCCACGCCCTGCTGCGGGACGAGGGCTTCTTTCTGCCCGAAATACACGAGACCTCGACCCTGATGTGGGATATGCGATACGCTGGCCCGCGCGAGGCGGTGTTCCACGCCATCGTCCGCAAGAACCTGGGCTGCACCCATCACATGTTCGGACGCGACCACGCTGGCGTCGGCGACCACTACGGACGCTACGCCGCCCATGAAATCTTTGACACGCTTCCCGAACTTGGTATAAAGTCTGTTCTCACCCTGGAGTGGTGGTACTGTCCGGTCTGCGAGAGCGTGGCCTATGAAGGGATATGCGGCCACCGTGACCGCAAGCAGGATTTGGCCGGAACGCTGATTCGCAGCATAATCAGCGGCGGCGCCGGGCCTGCAGCCACCACCCTGCGGCCGCAAGTCCTGGAGGTTGTGCGCTACTGCGCTCGAGAATACGGAATGGACTCGCCCTTCGTGACACCGGAATACTTGGAAAACCGCACGCCGGTCATCACCATGCCGGAGATGCCTCTTCCCGAGTTCGTCGAAGGATGCACCTGTACGGAGTGTCAGTCCGGCTAGATTGCTGGTTCACAAACCCCCTCTCACAGGCGCGAGGGGGTTTTGCTTTGCCTGCGCCTCCCAACAGATTCCCTCCCCCTGAAGGTGAGGGGTGAAACTCCGGAAAATCAATCGGACTAGAGGATATGCCATGCCGACATTCGTAGACCCCAACAAATGCACCGCCTGCGCCGGGGAGCATCGTGGGCCCCTTTGCGTCTACATCTGTCCCAACGATCTTATGGCGATGGACATGGGAGCTAACAAGGGCTTCAACCAGGAGCCGGACCTGTGTTCCGAATGTTACGCTTGCGTCAAGCTCTGCCCGGAAGAGGCCATCAACGTCCGGGGGTACGCCGACTTCGTGCCATTGGGCGCTATCGTCCAGCCCCACCGCACGGAAGTTGAAGGCATCGAGAACGGGGGCCTGCATTGGGAGGTCGTGTTCCGGGACGGACGCCGCTTCGACTTCACCTACCAGTCCCGCACCCGTCCAGCCGGTTCGGTGGTGCCCTACGAGGGCTTCACCGAGGACCGCTCCTCCGACCTGCGCAGCCAGAACCTGGCCGGGGACTCCAACTGGCTCGGCGTCGACAAGCTGCCCGTTCCATCCAGCCGGTAATTCCTTGACGTTATTTCCACGTCCCAACCGTCATTCCAGCGAAAGCGGGAATCTATATAGCTGACAACGGAAGCTCTGCCGAGGCAACGGCATGGATTCCCGCTTTCGCGGGAATGACGGAGTGACGCCGTTGCCCGGCAGTCGCACCCGAAACATGGAGGAAGAGCCGTGGCATTTGAAACCACAGAAACAGTAGATTGCGACATCCTTATTATCGGCGGCGGCATGTCCGGCTGCGGAGCCGCCTTCGAGGCCAAGTATTGGGCCGGGGACAAGCGCGTGGTGCTGGCGGAAAAGGCCGTCATCGAACGCAGCGGCGCCACCGGCGAGGGCCTCTCGGCCATCAACTGCTACATGGGCCAACGCTACGGGTGGAACACGCCCGAGGACTTCGTGAATTACGTCGTCAACGACATGATGGGCCTCGCCCGCGAAGACCTGGTCTACGACGTAGGCCGCCACGTGGACAACTCCGTTCATCTGCTGGAAGAGTGGGGCCTCCCCATCTGGAAGCAGGAGAACGGCCAATACGAACGCATCGGACGCTGGCAGATTCCCATTCACGGCGAGTCCATCAAACCTATCGCCGCCGAGCCTGCCCGCGCCGCCCTGGGTGAGGAAAACATCTACGAGCGCATCGCCATCACCCACCTTCTGACCGACGATGAAGACCCCGGCAAGATTGCCGGCGCTGTCGGCTTCTCGGTGCGCGACAACAAGTTCTATGTCTTCCGCTCCCCGGTGGTCATCATCACCACTGGCGGTGCATCCAACGTCTTCCGCCCCCGCTCCGTGAGCGAGGGCCTGGGCCGTACCTGGTACTCCGTCTTCGCCACCGGCTCGGCCTACGGGTTGATGATTCCCGCCGGGGTCGAAATGACCCAGATGGAGCACCGCTTCGTTCCCACCCGCTTCAAGGACGGCTACGGCCCGGTGGGTATGTGGTTCCAGTACTTCCACGCCAAGGTGCTCAACGCGCTGGGAGACGACTACACCGTCACCCGCGCCGCCGAGCTGGACAAGTACGAACCCTACGGCTCGGCCATCCCGACGCCCACGCCGTTGCGCAACCACCAGATGTTCCTGGACATCCGCGACGGCTACGGCCCGATGTATATGCGCACCGACCAGGCTATGCAGGCCCTCTCCGCCGGGCCCGACGGTACTATAGACCCGGCCAAGATGGAGCAGGTCCGCAATGAGGCGTGGGAAGACTTCCTCGACATGACCATCTCGCAGGCCCTCACCTGGGCGGCCCAGAACATCGCCCCCGAAGACACTCCCTCCGAGGTCGTGCTGGCCGAGCCATACATTATGGGTTCCCATTCCGGCGAGGCCGGCGCGTGGGTCAGCGGCCCGGAAGACATTGCCTCCGACGACTACTTCTGGGGCTACAACCGCATGACCACCGTACGCGGCCTGTTCGCCGCTGGCGACGGAGTTGGCGCGGCTCCGCACAAGTTCTCGTCAGGCTCCTTCACCGAGGGTCGCATCGCCGCCAAGGCCGCTGTCAACTACCTGACCGACAACCCCGGCCGCCCCACGGTGACCGGCGAGCAGGTGCAGGGGATGCAGGCGATGATACTTGGCCCGCTGGCAACTTTCGACCGGCACAAGGGCGCAACAACCGCCGAGGAGATCAACCCCAATTACCTGACCCCGAAACAGGCCTTGGTCCGCCTGCAAAAGATCATGGACGAATACGGCGCTGGCGCGTCGGCCTGGTACACCACCAACGGCCCAACGCTGGAGCGCGGCATCGCCCTGATCGAAATGCTGCGCGAGGACCTTTCCCACCTGGCGGCTCGCTCTCACCATGAACTGATGCGTTGCTGGGAGGTGGTACACCGTTCCTGGGTCGGCGAAGCCCACCTGCGCCACCTGCTCCACCGCGAAGAAACCCGCTGGCCGGGCTACTACTACCGCTCCGACTACCCCAACCTCGACGACGCCAATTGGCGGGTCTTCGTAAATTCCCGCTACGACCGCAACGCCGACAGTTGGAACCTGATGACGCGCCCCTACCGCAACCTCATCACCCAGTAGGGGTGTGACCGGACAAGTCCAAAAGTATCGGGGCGTCCTTCAGGGGACGCCCCTTTCATATCGCCGCTAAAACCCGCCACCGCCCGCATCACCACCACCGCCGTGAAAGCCACCGTCGAAACCACCGTGACCGTGGTGGCCATGCCCGTGGTCAATCGGTGGCCCCACAAGGAAAGCTCCGGTGGCGCCAGCCGCTCCTGCATCCAGGGCAGACGGGCGGCCCCGCCGCCATCGCCTTTTCCTGCCGGATTGGGGCTGCTCAGGCTGTGTCTCATCAAACGGCTGCCCGGTCTCTTCCGCGGCCATCCGTCGAGTATCCCACTCAGCCCAGATCCGTTGCGTGTGAGAGTCCGCGCTCTCCTTTCGTCCCTTGAATAACTTATTGGCAAGCCAACTGAACAGCATCCAAATCTCTCCTCAAAATGAGTAGGGAAGGCTATTATGGCAACCTGCTTACCTGCTTCCGTTTGAGTTGGAATGCGACGGCAGCAGCTCATTAAACGCCTCACCGGCGGCCTCCGCTGCCACCCGCCACTCGTTCCATTCCTCCCATTTCCGGCGTTCTTCGGCACGGCCTTCGGCGACACCTCTGGCCCGTTGTCGTTGTAAGTACCTGTCAGAAATCATGGTAAACAGCATCTTGGTCATGTCCGTCAGAAAAATGCTTTCCGCCGCCACTAGAATAATCAGCCCCACCATACTTGTTCCGATGGCAATGAGTATATCAATTGCCCCAGCACCCTCGGGAGCCGCAGCAACCTCATGCCAGCATACCAGTCCCAGCAAGCATAATATCTGGATGTTGAAGAGGGCAAGATACCACTTCTGCCAGTCCTCAGGCACACTCCAGATGGATGCGCGCTGGACTCTTTCCCGTTCCTGGTACTCCGGTTCCTGGTACAAGAAAAGCTCCCTATCCGGGACTGGAGATTGCCAACTCAGGCGGGCCGACTAATCGTGCAGGTCGTCATCCCTCCCGTGCCCCCACGGCTGCGGGCGGCCCGGCAGCACCGGTCTGCGGGTGAGGATGCGACCTGCGGCAATAGCCAGTATTCCCGCCACGAATCCTCCCACATGCGCGAAGAACGCCACGTTCACGGCGCTGGAAAGCCCCAGCGACGTTAGGCCCTGGATTAGCTGCCAGACAAACCAGCCGCCCAGGAGCCATACTGCGGGCAGCTCGATCACAGTCACAAGAATCATCACGATAAGCGCCCGTATCCGGTTGAAGGGGAAGGTCAGCAGATACGCCCCCAGCACCCCGGACACCGCCCCGCTGGCGCCGATGAGCGGCGACTGCGACTGTGGCTCGATAGCCATGTGGCTCAGCGTGGCGGCAACGCCCGTGGCCAGATAAAGCAACAGGAATCGTAGCGGGCCCAGCCTGACCTCCATGCTGCTTCCGAAGACCCACAGAAACAGCATATTGCCGGCAAGGTGCAGGAAACCGCCGTGGATGAACATCGAGGACAGGATTGTGGCCCAGGTTGGGATGGGAGAGGTGATGTCAGCCCCGCCAAGCAGCCGCTGGTAGTCCCTGCCTTCGGACAGTTCAGAGGGGATGAAGCCCCATTTGAAGAAGAATACGTCAATGCGGAAGCTGCCGCCCCCGGCAAGAAGGCCCAAACCGCCGGTCTGCAATTCGTAGATGAAGACCAGGCAGTTCAGGCCAATAAGGGCTACCGTTAGCGGGGGAATCCCGCTGCGGTGGGCGCCGGCGTCAGCGAAGGGAAACACGTCTCAGTCCTTCACCGGCACCCCTCTTGCGGGTCAGGCCCTGTCGGCGTCACGCAGTTGCGGGGATGGCAAAGATGTCGCTGGTGGCGTGAACGATGATTCCGGCCGCTGTTTTGGTGGTCATCTGCCCCATGTTCAGCATCATCTGGTAGTGGGCCGGATCATAGTAGTTGTAGTTAAAGAACCGCCGGAAGTAATTCTCGTGCGCCTGCTCCAGCTCCATTCCGTAGTTTTCAGCCTCTTCCCGCGTGTAGTTCTCGCGCTGCATCAGGGTCTGGACACGGACTTCCAGAGGCGCCAGCAGACCCACATGGAAGGTGCCCGGCATATTCTCCAGGATGGCATTAGCCCCCCGACCGATGATCACCGCATTTCCTTCCTCGTAGATGTCCTTCACCACCTTCTCGGTGGCCTCGATAAACTCCTTGTCGCTGATCTGCCGGTTGACGTTGCCTTCGCCCATCATCTCCATGAAAGTCTCCGGCGGCAGATTTTCAATCCCCCGCCCGAAGTAGGGCTCGCCGCTGACGCCGGACATCGCCGACCGCTCCAGCATGGTTTGGAGGAACCGGCCCAACCGGTCGCGGAAACGGTCAACGCGCTGCTCTTTTGCTATCACCGCGCCCACCGGCGTGCCGATGAGCCGGGCTGCCTGCGTGAAAATCAGGCGGTCGTAGAAGTTTATCTCCAACTCTTGAGCCACCATCTGGCCGATGGAAACCGCGCCTGCCCCCAAGGGGCCGTTGATCGTTATGACTGGCATAGCAATTACTCCTGGGTAGGGTGGTGAATATGGCTGAAGCTCAAATCGCTGGGACGTTAAATGTTGGACTCCATCAAGCGGGCGCGACGTCGCGGGTATTCCTCGGCCAGCAGGCCCAGAGCGTAGGAGTCGAACCACTGGTCTCCCCGGCGGTGGGCTTTGCGGAAGTGCCCTTCCACCACGAACCCTATATGCTCGACCATCGCCATCGCAGGCTTGTTGTATTCAGGTACATCAACCCAGATACGATGTAAACCCAGATCGTTGAAGGCATGGTCCAGCAGACTGACCAGCGCAGTGGTGCCATAATGGTGATGCCATAGGTCCTTACGGCCTACCAGAATGAAAGCCTGGGCTTCCAGCAGAGGCCACTCGATGACCAGTTGGGCTTCTCCGATGTGCTCACCATCGCTGGAGTAAACAGCGAATACCTTGCGGTTGTCGTCGCCGAACACACGCTCCCAGTCATTGCTGTCCCCTTCTAGAATGTGCGACGGCGCGTAACCGGCGTGAAGCGGCTGGCCGTCGTCGCCCAAGCCATACCAGGAGGTGCTAACCTCTTCGTCTTC
Source organism: Dehalococcoidia bacterium (assembly GCA_965232885.1). Taxonomy (GTDB): domain Bacteria; phylum Chloroflexota; class Dehalococcoidia; order Lucifugimonadales; family UBA3495; genus VXOI01. The sequence goes on from CBDDQX010000003.1 coordinate 426,182, forward strand.
CAGCCAGCTCGTCAATCGTTCCACGTCTTCGCGGGTTGGCGCCATCAGAGAAACTTGTGGAAACATTTCATACCCCCTGCTTACATCACCCTGGGCCTGCCGCTTTTGTATCCATGATACTTTGCATTATATCAATTTGGATTAGGCAGTTCACTGTCAATTATGTAATCTTGGAAAGTGGCGAGTAGTATACTCCCGTATAGTGTCTACAACCAGACGCTTCACCGCAAATTCGCAAGGAATATGAGAGGACGTATGCGCGAGAATACGCTTAAAGAAACCCTGCAACAGGGAAAAGCAGTCTTCGGAGTGATGATCACCTTTCCTTCAGCCCCGGTTGTGGAAATGCTGGGCTGTCTCGGTTTCGACTGGGTGCTTCTCGACAATGAACACGGCTCCATAACCGTGGATAACTCCGAAGACCTAGTACGGGCCTCCGAGCTTTCCGGCATCGCGCCAATTGTCCGCCCCGTGGCCAACAAGCCTGAAATCATTGCACCCTTCTTGGACCGGGGAGCCTGGGGTGTGCAGGTGCCCCACGTCAATACCGCCGACGAGGCACGGGCTGCGGTGGACGCGGTGAAGTACTACCCTGATGGTCATCGGGGCATCTTCAGTCGCGGCCGCCCGGCCGGCTACGGTTTCAGCGGCTCCACCGGCGACTACGTGGCGGAGGCCAACCGCAACACCCTAGTCTGCCTGATGCTGGAAGAGGTCGAAGCCATCGAAAATCTGGAATCAATGGTGCAAGTGGACGGCGTGGACGTCTTCTTCATCGGGTCCGGCGACCTCTCCCAGTCCATGGGCGTCCCCGGCCAGCAGACCCACCCCGAGGTGCAGGCCCAGATGGAGCGGGGCGTGGACATCATCGTCAAGGCCGGCAAGGTGGCTGGCGTAAGCTGCCCCGACAACCTGGTGCCAAAGTTCCTAGACCTCGGTGTCCAGTACTTCCACGGCAACGTAAACAGCCTGCTTCAGACCTCCAGCCTAGCCTACCTCGAGGGTATGCGCGAGTCAGCAGTCAAGGCTGGGCTGTAAGGAACCCGGGGCTTCTTTGGATCTCCCTCCCCCTTGAGGGCGCGGGAATGATGGGAGGGCTGGGGAAAGTCAAACCGCCTGGGGATTAGGCAACCCAGGCGGTTTTTGCAGTCTGCATTGTGGAGATGAGGCTATACGGGAGTAGCGACGCGGTGGCCCATGGCTTCGTAGGCCCAGTGGAGCAACTCCTCGGTCTCCCCCCAGCCGATACAGGCATCGGTGATGGAGACGCCGTACTGCAACTGGGAAAGGTCTTCGCAGAGCCGCTGATTGCCCTCGTTGAGATTGCTCTCCAGCATTGCGCCGACGATGTCACTCTCCCCGCTGATCTTCTGGGAAACTACATCCTTGAAAGCACGGGCCTGCTGCGTGTAGTCCTTGTTGGAGTTGCCATGGCTGCAGTCAATCATGAGCTGAGAGCGGACGCCGGCCTTTCCCAGGCGCTCCTTGGCCTCAGCGACAGCTTCCGTGCCAAAATTGGGGCCCGCATTGCCGCCGCGAAGCACAAGATGCCCGTCGGGGTTGCCGGTGGTGCGGACTAGGGCGGTCTGGCCATCGCCGTCCACGCCCAGGAAACCATGCGGGCTGCGGGCGGATAGCACGGCGTCGACGGCAACCTGTGCATTACCGTCGGTGCCGTTCTTGAATCCCACGGGCATACTCAGGCCGCTGGCCATCTGCCGGTGGATCTGGCTTTCGGTGGTGCGGGCACCGATGGTGCCCCAGGTTATCAGACCGGCCAGATATTGAGGGACAACCGGGTCGAGGAACTCGGTCCCGGCATACACCCCCATCTCACCGATCTCCAGAAGGAGCAAGCGGGCGGTGCGGAGGCCGGCCTCAATGTCGAAGGTGTCATTGAGATGGGGGTCATAAATGAGGCCCTTCCACCCAACGGTGGTGCGGGGTTTTTCGAAGTAGACCCGCATCACGATGAGAAGGCGGTCGCTGAACTTTTCGGACAGTTCTTTGAGGCGGCCCGCGTATTCCAGGGCAGATTCCTTGCTGTGGATGGAGCAGGGACCGACGACAAGGAACAGCCTGGAATCCTCACCATTCAGAACCCTTCGAACTTGTTTCCGGCCCTCTATGACAGTCTTTTCCACGGCGGGACTGACGGGGAGGGAGTTGACGAGATCTCTCGGCGTGGTGAGTGGCTGCATGGACTCGATGTGTACATCTACGGTTGTTGACGGTTGCACGGTGTTCCTTCCCAATAAATATAGTGACTCACGTAACTGCTTTACATGCACCCCTGGCCAGATTTTCCAATGCAGGCCAGGCCTCCGGCACATCTACCAAAAAAACCCCAACCTATGCTGGCTGGGGTTTGGTGTCTTCATGGCTGACTTTGGCTAGCACACCAATCCCTCGCCGGCTGGCTGGCATCCGGCAATGAAATAGCAGCGATAACCGCAGCCGTCCCAGATAACTTTCATCACAGGTAGGATACTACTCGCCCTCCGGGTTTAAGTCAACGCGTTTTGAAAGCGTTTTCAGGGCAATCGCACCCGGCTCCATTCCTCCCAGAGCCTGCGCTCTAGTCCAGAAACCAACTTACGACCTGTACGCTCTAAGGGATTCTGTTCCGTGCAGGTAAATGTTTACCAGTTCTTCAGGTTCTTTATCGGTGTTGACAAGTATAAGTACCCTGATGCAACGGTTCAAGGCGGTTGGCACGGTCAACTCGACCGCGCCGAGAAGGGCAGTGTTGTTCCACCCCAACTGCCGGGCAGAAGCCGCCGGGAACACCGCGTTCAGGTCGGGAGTCGTGGTGAAGAACACCGACGCCACATCCCGCTCTACCAGGTCGTTGGCCTCGATGAGGGCCTCCATCAATTCCATGGTCGCTTCGTTGACTGCCTCACCGGTATTGTCAGCGGCGACAGTGGCCCCTCGTATGCCCCGGCAAACGGTCATTTGCGTCCTCCTTCGGCGGATTGTGCGGCTGGGGTTCGTCCAGCCAGAGATGCTACAAAAGCGCTGGCTCGCTCCACCACTTCGTCGCGGGGCGATTCCAGCATCACTCTCACCAACGCGCTGCCCACCACGGCGGCGTCTGCGGTCTTGCCGACCTCGGCCACGTGTTCCGGCGCAGATATGCCGAACCCCAGGGCCAGCGGCAGGCCGGTATGATTGCGGACTCGCTCAAGCAGTTCAAGACCGCGACCCGACACCTCGCTCCTCGCGCCGGTGACCCCGGTTACGCTGACACAGTAAACAAACCCGCTGGCGTTGCGGCACGATTCGGCAATGCTTTCCTCAGTACTGGTGGGAGCCAGCAGGGGGATCAGCGATATGTCCCGGCCGTTGCATTCGCTGGCCAGCGGCCCCGACTCCGCGCCGGGCAGGTCAACGGTAATCAGTCCGTCCACTCCCACGCTCTGGCACTCGTCAGTGAAAGCCGTGACTCCATAGGAGAACACCGGGTTGTAGTAGCCCATCAATATCAGCGGCGCATCGGGAATCCGGTCTCGCAAAGCCCCGGCGGCGTGTAGGCAGTCGGCGGTAGTGACGCCGTTTTGCAACGCGAGGAAGCTCGACTGCTGGATTATCGGCCCTTCGGCCAGGGGGTCGCTGAACGGCACCCCCAATTCCACGGCGTCGGCCCCGGCGGCCACCAAGGCGGGCACCAGTTCCAGCGTCGCCTCCATGTCGGGAAATCCGGCAGTCAGAAATACAATAAGTCCGGGACGCTCCCGCTCCCGGACGGTTGCAAACATCCGCTCGATGCGCTCTTTACCCATTACCGGAAAGTACTCTGCCTAGATTCCGTAGTGACTATTGCCGATTACGCCAAATGTAACCCACAGGGATGGCGGTGTCTAGCCCTCTGATACCCGCCAAGCGACCTTCACAAGAATCGCGTCGCCAGCAGCGCCAGGGCGTTCTGAGCGGCGTGGACGGCGATGCAGGGCCACAGCGAGCCGGTCTTCACGTGAAGCAAACCCAAGGCCAGCCCGGTGATGAATATGGGAATCATCACCTCCGGCCGAAGATGAAGAACGCTGAACAACAACGCCGTGGCAACCACCGCCGGACCGGGGCCGATGCTGCGGATCATCCCCCGCAACGCGAAGCCGCGAAACAGCAGTTCTTCGCTAAAGGGCGTAACAACCGCCAGGGCCTGCAGGGTGAGCAGGATGCCAATGCCCGGAAAGATAGTGTTGTCCTCTATCTCCGGCGGACGCAGAAACTCCAGACCCAGGGCGTCCACGGCCAGCCCGTAGACCAGTGTCCCCAGTATACTGACTGCCAGCGCCAGCAGCGCCAACAGCGCCGATGTCCCCAGCGGAGTGCGGGGGAAGGCGAGGCCCAGCGCCCGTCCGGGAGAGACTGCCCTCCGCGCCCCCAGGAACCAGACGACCGCCCCGGCTGCCAAGGCCAGCAGGTGAACTCCAACCCAGGTCTGCAATGCCTGCTCCTGCGCCGGGTACAGGGACCCGGCGGATCGGGCAACAAAAGCGGCGGCAATCAGCAGAACCAGGAACAGCAGAAGTCCAACGGTGACGTGAGCCACCGCCCACGGCGCTTCGCCTTCATCACCGTAGGCCGCAACAGTCGCAGCCGGTGGGGAAAGTTCCGCCCCACAGTTGGCGCAGACTCTCCCGCCGGGCCCTAGCGGACTACCGCAGGCGGCGCAATGCAAGTCAGGATTCGTCATCATTCTCTCAAACAGCGCATAACAACATACGGGCTATTGAGCAACAGGGCAAGCGGACAACGCATTTACTCTGCTAGAATGAACCTGTGAGCCTGTCAGAGTTGCCAAACGAGCTGTCGGAACGCGGAATCTGGTGGCAAGTTGCCGGTTTCGCCCTCGTTGCCCTCGTTAGCTTGGCGATGCTGGCCGAATTTTCAGGCTCGGATGTCCGGGCCTTCCGTTATCTTGAAATCGCCTCAACAAAGCTGTACTGGGCATTCGTAGTTCCCTTGGGCGGCTTGTTCGAAGGAGTACGCAAATTGTTTGAGAAAGCATCCGAGATAAGAGCGGCGCAGCGAGCAAAAATGCAGGAGAGGTGGACCCGAGTGGGCCGAGAGGAGGGCCGGAAGGAGGCCCGAAAGGAAGTTGCCAACCGTATGCAAGAGGCGTATGAACGTTTCGGCATAGAGGAGGGCGGCGAGAAGGTGCTGACGATCACCCCTGAAGTGTTGCGCTTCCTATTCCCGTCCGGCGAACCCGAAGAGATTTCCTAACCGAGCACAGGAGGCACCCCGCCATGCCCGACGATGCGCCCATATCCCGGCAAGCCTTCGACGAAGCCGCCGCCCGTCTCGGCGTCACCGGAACCGACGCCCACATGGACGAGCTGTACAGCCAACTGCGCGGCGTACTCGCCGGCACCGCATCCCTGAGCAACCTCGACGTCACCGGCACCGAGCCCGACATGGCCTTCGTTCCCCAGGGCCCAAGTACCAAAAACTGAATCCCACATTCCACACTCCAAATTCCGGAGCAAGCCGTGGACGAACTTGAAATCTGTTACATGAGCGCCGGCGACCTCGGTCGTCTCATCCGCGACGGCGAAATCTCGCCCGTCGAAGTCATTGAAGCCCATCTCTCCCGCATCCGCGCCACCGAGCCGGTGCTCAACTCCTTCATCACCCTGCTGCCCGACGAGGCGCTGGCGGCGGCCCGGCAGGCCGAGCGCGACATCCGCGCCGGTCGCTACCGGGGGCCGTTGCATGGCATCCCCGTGGGCCTCAAAGACCTGTTCAACACCGGCGGCGTCCGCACCACCTCCGGCTCCCGCATCTTCGACACCTTCGTCCCCGCCGAAGACTGCACCGTCGCCGCCCGCTTCCGCGAGGCCGGGGCCATCCTGATAGGTAAGCTGAACATGCACCAGTTCGCCTACGGCCCCACCGGCGAGAACCCTGACTACGGTCATATGCACAACCCCTGGAACCCCGATCTGGTCAGCGGCGGTTCCAGCGGCGGCTCCGGCTCCGCTGCTGCTGCGGGCCAGTGCACCATCACCACCGGCAGCGACACCGGCGGCTCCATCCGCATCCCCGCCGCCCTCTGCGGCATCGTCGGCCTCAAGCCCACCTACGGGCGTGTCAGCCGCCACGGCTTGACACCGCTGGCCTGGTCCATGGACCACCCCGGCCCCATGGTGCGCACAGTGGAAGACGCCGCCATCGCCATGAACGTCATCGCCGGACACGACCCCCGCGACGTTGCCTCCTCCAGCTTGCCCGTCCCAGACTATACCGCCGCCCTCACCGGCTCGCTGCTGAACAAAGACGGGCCCGGCCTCCGCATCGGCGTGCCCCGCCAGTACTTCGAGTCCCCTCTCGACCCGGAGGTGCGCGGCAGCGTCAACGCTGCCCTGTCGCAGCTCGAAGCCCTGGGCGCGGAGCTGGTGGAGGTGGAGTTCCCCGAGTTCAACGACGCCGCTGCCATTTCCACCACCATGCTGATGGCCGAGGCGTCCGCCGCCCTGCGCGACGTGTTGAACAGCGACGGCGACAAGCTCTACGAACCTGTGCGTCTGCGCCTGGAGGCCGGCCTGTTCATCAGCGCCGCCGACTACCTCCGCGCCCAACAAGGCCGCGCCGTCTTCGACCGCGCCGCCCGTCGGCTCCTCGACGGCGTTGATCTCATCGCCGGCCCCACCGAGCCGGTCACCGCGCCACCCCTGTTGCAGCAACAGGTCCTGGCTGGCGAGCAGGAAATCGGCACCGTACCGGCCCTAACCCAGTACACCCGCCCCTACAACATCACCGGCTTCCCCGCCATCTCCGTGCCCTGCGGCTTCTCCGCTGACGGCCTGCCCATCGGCCTCCAGCTCGCTGGCCGCCCCTTCGACGAAGAAACCGTCCTCCGAGTCGCCCACGCCTACGAGCAGTCCACCAACTGGCACACCCGAAGGCCACCGCTGTAGCGCGCCAGCCCCGGGTTTCCTCTCCCTCTAGGAGAGGGCGGAGGGAGTTCTATTCAACAGCTTGACCGGAGTTTTCGGGACCATGCCCTATGAGTGGGACGAGGCGAAGTGGCTTGAGACCCTGGAAAGACGGGGGATTGATTTCGAGGAAATCTACAATTTCCATTGGGACACCGCGATGACCTGGCCGAGTGATAGAAACGATGAAGTTCGCTCGGCCAGCTTAGGCATGATAGGAAATCGCCTGTATCATGTGGTATGGACTATGCGCGGGGAAAGTACGCGAATTATCAGTCTGAGAAAAGCCAATATCAGGGAGGAACGAGTATATTATGGCGAGCAGCAAGGATAAAATTATTAGATGTACCCCCGAAGAAGACGCCATCATCAACGCCCAGATCACCGCTGGCGACCCGGATGAACGCGAGTGGACCGATGAGGATTTCGCCAACGCCGTGTCCACCCCGGAACTGCTGGCCCTATACCCCCATTATTCGAAGCTGCCTCAATTCGCCCACATCAAACCGGCGAAGTCAATCAGCGTCGGCATAGACCCCGATATTGCCAGACATTTCGAAAAAGGCGGTGGCCATTGGAAAACACGCTTGAATCAGGCCCTCCGCGATGTCTTGTTCGGCAACGGCAATGAAGTCGAATAGCGGTGCCCGACCAATCCCCCTATCCCCACATAGAGCGCTACTACGCCGGGAAAGCGACGCCTCATCGCCTACTGTGGCTCCGGCAACGGGCAGGGCGCCCGTCGGCCGCCGCTGTGATACTGCCTTCGGGCGTCAGGCATTCATGCGGCTACAGGAGCCGTGAATTCGGCAGTCTGGACATCCGGCGGTCCAGCGTCAGGACTTCCATACCGACACGATGGTAGCCATCGTCAATCAGGCGATCCATCAGGCCCGGCTCGCCTTGAGATTGAAGCGCCTCAATGACCGACTGCCCGTTTAACGGCGCCACCAAGCCACTGGTCAGCGCTTCAATCAGTGAGGCGCGAGCGTCTGAGTCCGAAACCCCGTAATGGTGCAGCAAGGCTATATATGCCTCGCCGACGACCTGATTTGAGGCGAAGATTTCTTTGCCCCGCTCCTCAACCAATATCCGAAGTTGCTCGGCGCACCGCCGAAAGTCACTTTCAAGCTGCTTTAAGGCAAGTCTCACCAAGACAGAGTTATCAATCCCTATACTTGGGGGCACAGATCTCCTCCCTGAACTTTCGGATGTCAAACGGCGGATACCCAGGCGGTATCTTGTCTGCCAGAGTTCCCAGCTTGGAGTAATCTATTTTCCGCTTGCGCCGCAGGACGAAACCGTCGTCGCTTTCCTTCAGTTCCAGTTGGTCTCCGGGCTCCACTCCCAGAGCCTCCAGCACGTCCGCTGGCAGGGTGATTTGCCGCTTGGCTGTCACCTTCACTATCATTCCGCATCTCCTGGCCTCAAGAACAAAGCCCTCTCATTATAGCCCCTCATTCGTCACTTCGAGAAACCCGTGAGCCAGGACAGGGACAGGAATCTCGCGCTTCCTAAAAATCCTGTTCATCCTGTTCATCCATGTTAAAGAAACCTCCTGAAGCCTAACGCTATTCCCTGTGATATATTGCCCCTATGCCTTCCTACCCCCACATAGAGCGTTACTACGCCGAGAAGCAGCACCTCATCGAATACGGCGGCTCCGACAGCGAGCAGAACATCCGCCGCGCCTTCGAGAACTGTCTCGACTCCTACTGCCGCGACCACCGCGAAGGCTTCGCATTGGTGGCGGAGCTGACAGCAAAAAGCGGAGTCAGACCCGACGGAACGGTGGTGGATTCCCTGCGCCTGCACAGAGGGTACTGGGAGGCCAAGGACAGCCGCGATGACCTTCACCGCGAAATCCAGCGCAAGCTGGGCAGCGGCTACCCAAACAACAACATCGTCTTTGAAGACTCCCGTGTCGCCGTCCTCATCCAGCATGGCACCGTGGCTATGCAGGTCGAAATGAGCAATACCGCCGGCCTGCACCGCCTCATTACCACGTTCCTCAATTACGTAACCCGGGAAGTCGAGGAATTTCGGGAAGCCTGGCAGAAGTTCAAGGATGACTTGCCTTCCGTACTGTCCAAACTTCGGGAAGACGTAGCCAACGCCGCCGCCACCAACGGCAGTTACCGGACTGCCGCCGCCAGCTTCCTGGACCTCTGCCACCGCACCATCAGCCCTGCCGTTTCGGAGTTCGACGTTCAGGAAATGCTGATCCAGCACACCCTGACCAAGGATATTTTCCTCCGCGTTTTCTCCGAAGACCAGTTCCATCAGGACAACAATATCGCCCGCCAGCTCGACGCCTTGGAACGCAGTTTCTTCACTGGCGATTTGCGCCGCGAGACCATCGGCAAGCTGCTGCCCTACTATACCGCTATCACTGCCGCCGCCATCGCCGTGTCCGACTACCGGGAGAAGCAACAGTTCCTCAAGGCTGTCTACGAGGATTTCTACAAAACCTACAACCCCGCCGCTGCTGACCGACTTGGCGTCGTCTACACCCCCAACGAGGTCGTGGACTTCATCATCCGCGGCGCGGACCATCTGCTCCAGAAGCACTTCGGGCGCAGCCTGGCCGACGACAACGTGCAGATTCTCGACCCCGCTACTGGCACCGGCACTTTCGTCACCAGCCTAATAGACTACCTGCCTGCCGACCGGCTGGAGCATAAGTACCGGCACGAGATTCACGCCAACGAAGTCGCCATCCTCCCCTATTACATCGCCAACCTCAACATCGAGTACAGCTACCGCGAGAAGACCGGACGATACCTGGAGTTCCCCAACCTCTGCTTCGTGGACACGCTGGACAACTTGGACTGGCAGCAACAGGGGGCGACAGAAGGGGCAGTGCAGCGTCAAGGCGGACTGCTCCTCGGCGGCCTCTCCGAGGAAAACTGGATCCGCGTCCAAGAACAGAACGAAAAGCCCATCAGCGTAATCATCGGCAACCCGCCCTACAACGACAGCGCAACCCTTTGGGGCGACGGCGGCGCCAACCGTCATTACCCGGAGATTGACCGCCGCATTCGTGATACATACATAAAAGAAGGCACTGCTCAGAAGACGCACCAATACGATATGTACAAGAGATTCTTACGCTGGGCGTCGGATCGGTTGAACGACGATGGCATCATCGCATTTGTTACCAACCGCGCCTACATCGACTCTCGGCAGGACGACGGCTTTCGCAAGATAGCCGCCGAGGAATTCACCGACGTTTATGTCCTTGACCTCGGCTCAGATGTACGGCGCAATCCCAAGATTTCCGGCACAACCCACAACGTCTTTGGCATCCAAACCGGTGTGGCCATCAGTTTCTTCGTGCGCGACAAAGCTCGTCGGGACGAATGCAACATCCATTACGCGAGCCGCGAAGACACTGAACTTGCGGCGCACAAGTTGGAGTTCCTACGTGATGCGCTCGTGGGCGAGATATCCTTCGAGAGCATTGCGCCTGACATCAAAAGCAATTGGCTCAACCAGTCCAACAGCGACTTCGCTAGCCTGATTCCTCTCGCTAATCAGAAGACCAAACGCACCAAGACTTCCGGTGATAGACAGACAGTGTTTAGCCTGTTCGCCAACGGAGTAAAAACCAATCGTAATGAGTGGGTTTATGATTTCGACCTTCACAACCTCGGAGTCAAGGCTCTTTTCTTTGCTGATATCTATAACGAATTTCTGGACAATAAAGACAAATCTTATGCTCCGGTTATCAAATGGAGTGAAGGGTTAAGCAGTCAATTCGAGAACGGGGAACACATCCTGTATGACGAACGCCTCTTTTTTGACAAATGCCAACTTACGGTATCGCTGTTTCGTCCTTATGTCACACAACACTATCTTGTCAGTGCTGCCATGAGCGACAGGCTTACTCGGTATCATTTCGAAATCTTTGGGCTCGGCTTGAAACAACCGAACCAAGTCCTCTGTTTTTCCGGAATTGCTTCGAGCAAGCCCTTTCAGGTCCTAGCTACAGGGCAAGTGTTTGACTTTGACTTACTTGAAAAAACCCAATGCCTCCCCCTCTACCGCTACACGCCCGAAGGCCAGCGCGTCAGCAACATCACCGATTGGGGACTGCGGCAGTTCCGCGAGCATTACGGCGACGAGGGCATCACCGCCGAGGACATCTTCGCCTACACCTACGCCGTCCTCCACGACCCGGAGTACCGCGAAAAGTACGCCGTAGACCTGCTGCGCGAGTTCCCCCGCCTGCCCTTCTACCAGGAATTCCCGGCGTGGCGGGACATGGGCCGCGAACTGCTGGACTTGCACATCGGTTTCGAGTCGGTGAAGCCGTGGCCCCTGGAACGGGTGGAAATTCACATGGACAGACAGGGTGTACAGGATGGGGTTAATCCGAGGGTGATTCTCCGTGCCGACAAGGTCCGCGGCGCAATCATCCTCGACGCCAGCACCACCCTCACCGGCGTCCCCGAATCCGCTTGGCGCTACCGCCTCGGCAGCCGCTCCGCCCTCGAGTGGGTGCTCGACCAGTACAAGGAACGCAAGCCCCGCGACCCCACCATCGCCGAAAAGTTCAACACCTACCGCTTCGCCAGCCACAAGGAACAAGTCATAGACCTGCTCCAGCGAGTCTGCGCCATAAGCGTCCGCACCACGCAAATCGTGGAGGGTATGGCGTCTGCTAAAATAGGGTCAGACAGCGAAGGATACTTGGACGCGCAGGAGAGCCATGACAACGCCGAAAGCCGCTGAAGCCGCCGAACAAGCTGAGGCAACGGAACAGCCCGAGGCCGCCGAACAAAAGGTATCCGACCTGACGGTATCGCAACTGCGGGAACTCATCTACGAGGTTGTGATGTACTGTATCGGCGAGAGCTACGAGGATTTCCACAGCGATTTGCGGATCAACCCCCAATTCGCCGCCGAGCTGCAAGCATCCATAGACGCGCGCGCGGCAGGAGAGCCAACCATCCCAGCGGAGGAGGTATACCGCCAGTTGGGAATTGACTAATGTCGTACCTCGTGGAGTTTTCGGTTAGAGCCGGTGACGGTTTGTCCCGCCTGGACACAACGATAGCCCGACAAGTGCGGGATAAGATTCGCTGGCTGGCTGAAAATGCCGACTCTGTTCGCCATGAGCCAATGACCGGGCAGTTTCAGGGTATGTACAGACTGAGGATAGGCGACTACCGCGCTGTATATGACCTCGATCAAGAAAACCGCACCATAATTTTCGACATCATTGGCCATCGCAGAAATGCTTACCGCTCCAGATAGCGCCAGCCTATTGCTGTTGAAACCCACTGCTCAAGCTGAAACTAAGGAATGACTGACCGCCTTGCCTGAAATTACCGCCGTCACCTTCGACCTGTGGCAAACGCTGCTGATAGACAACCGCGAGCTGGGCCTTCAACGCGGCGAGGCCCGGCTGGAATCCGTGCGCCGCATCCTGGCCGAAAGCGGTGAGCGCTTCGACGCCGGGCGCATCAGCGAAGCCTATTGGGACTGCTACCGCCAGTGCGTTGCAATCCGCGAAGGGCTGCTGGACGTAAGTTTCGACGAGCAGGTGGGTATGTTTGTCAGGAACATCGGCCCCGGTCTGGATGAGCGTCTTCAGCCGGACACGCTGGCCGAAATTGCCCGCGTATACGCCGACTCCTTCCTGGACTACGCGCCACCAGCCCATGCCGATGCGGTAAAGGTGCTCCGCAGCGTCCGGGAAATGGGCCTGCGCATCGGCATGATTTCCAACACCGGCATGACGCCGGGAACCACCTTTCGCACCTACCTGGCCAACACCGGGATGCTGGACTACTTCGATACGCTGACCTTCTCCGATGAAGTGAAGCTGTCGAAGCCAGCGGAAGAGATATTCCTGATCACCCTGCGCTCCCTGGACGCCGAGCCGGGCCGGACGGTGCACGTCGGCGACAGCATCCGCAACGACGTGGCCGGGGCAAAGAAATGCGGCCTCAAGACCGTCTGGATTACCGGCTTCAGCGAGCGCGACGACCCGAACGACCCGGCCACGGAGCCAGACGAAACGGTGGACTGCCTGGGCGAAGTGGCGCCGGCGATTGAGCGTCTCTGTCGGCGCGCCTCCTGACAAAGCCCCCTCTTAAGCAAGAGTCCCCTTAAGGGGTTGGGCGGGGGTGAAAAGGCAGTGTGGTGAGGCCGCCGGGAAAACAACCAAAGGTTTGAGATCAGTGTCTGTTGACATTTATCCGTCATTCCCGCGAAAGCGGGAATCCAGGGCCAGCCTAGCCAATAGTCAATTTCGTTTCAGCGTAAACCTCTGGATTCCCGCTTTCGCAGGAATGACGGTTTGGGATTGAGGGGCAGCAGTATCGCAAATGTCAACACTACCTAGTTTCTAAGATTCCCTCCTCCTCTGTTAGAGTGAGGGCGTCAGGCAATTATCCTTGACTTCTTCCTGCCCCAAACTGGCAGGAAACTGATTCGCCACAGCGGAAACAGCATCCATGGCGATTGATAGCCACAATTTGGGTGGTCTCCACCAGGGCGGGGCGGCAGAGGTCAACGAACTCTGCGCCGTGGTCCTTTCCCAACGTCCTATGATACTGGTCAGCAATCGCGGCCCGGTCGAGCACCGGTTGCCCGATGCTCCGCCGCAGACCCAGGGCGTTTCAGCCCGCGATAGTCAAGGCTGGCCCGAGCCGCGCCGGGGCAGTGGCAGCGTCGCAACCGCCTTCGGCCCGCTGGCCCGGAATCACCCCTTCACCTGGGTGTCCAACGCCATGAGCGAGGGCGACCGTCAGGTGTCCGCCAGCAGCGCGGGCGTCAGCGTCAGGTCGCCGTTGCCCGGCCACAGCATCAGCCTGCGCTACGTGGTCACCCCCCGCCGCGCCTACCACAAGTATTACAACGTCATCTGCAACCCGCTGCTGTGGTTCCTGCAACACTACCTGTGGAACCCGCCTTACAACCCCACCGTTGACGCCAACATCCACGACGCCTGGGAGAACGGATACGTCCCGGCCAACGAGGCCTTCGCCAGGGGCGTGGTCGCCGAGGCCCGCGCCCTGAATTCCGGCGCCGCCGACCCGGCTCCGGTGGTGATGGGCCACGACTATCACCTCTACCTGCTGCCGGAGCTGGTGCGCCGTGAACTGCCCGAAGCTGTGATTCAGCACTATGTTCATATCCCTTGGCCCACTCCCCTCTACTGGAGCATAATTCCCCATTACATAGTCCGCCGCATTTGCCAGTCGCTGTGCGCCGCCGACATCGTGGGCTTCCAGACGCCGCAGGACCGGCGCTCCTTCTTCGACACGGTGGAGGAGTTCCTGCCGGAAGCGCAGGTGGGCCGGATAGCCGAGGTGGTGGAGTTGGAAGGCCACCTCTGCAACGTGAAGGTCTACCCCACGTCAATAAACATCGAGGAAGTGCAGCAAATCGCCGACACGCCCGGCGCCCTGGAATACGAATCGAGTCTGAAGGCCGAGGCCGGAGAGTTCACCATCGTCCGCGCAGACCGGGCCGAACCCAACAAGAACATCATCCGAGGCTTCCGCGCCTACGACCTGATGCTCTCCCAGCGCCCTGAACTCAAGGGCCGCGTCAAGTTTCTGGCCTTCCTGGTTCCCTCCCGCACTCACGTCCGCCAATACCAGCGCTACCTCGACGAAGTGAAGCAGACCATCGAGCAGGTAAACAAGACCCACGGCCCGGCCTCTGGTACAGCGAAGGGCTGGCAGCCCATAGTCCCCTTCATAGAAAATAACTACGCCCAGGCCGTCGCCGGATTGAAGCTGTACGACGCGCTGCTGGTCAACACGCTGGTGGAAGGCGCCAACCTGGTCGCCCAGGAAGGCCCGGTGGTCAACCGGCGCGACGGCGCGCTGGTTCTGTCCCGGAGCAGCGGGGCCTACCGCCAACTGGCCGAGGGCTCGCTGTCCTTAGCCCCCGCAGATGTCGAAGGCACTGCCCAGGCCCTCTACCAGGCCCTCACCATGCCCCCCGAAGAACGCCGCCGCCGCGCCGCCACGCTCTACGACGCCGTCCGCCGCCACGACAACGACCACTGGCTGGCAACGCAGTTCCGCGACATCGCCGCCCTGCTTTAGGATTATTTGCATGGATGCGCAAGATGTGCAGGATGATCTGCCAAAATCCTGTTCATCCATGTCGGTTAATGAACCGCTGGATTATTGCCCGCCATAGGCGTAAAGTGACTGGTATGGAACAGTTCTTCAATCCCGCTCACCCCGAGGCTGGCTTCCCCGACATCCAGCTTTGTCTCTTCCCGCACCTGCGCCAGTTTCTGGTCTTCGATTCCCGCGCCGGCCAGCCGCAGGTGCAGGAAATGAGTACCGACGAAATTTTGGGCGACGAATTTTTCCGTGCCGTGGAGCATGAGTTTTCCCACGCCCTGCGCGAGACAGGCGACTACCCCTTAGCCCACCTGATGAATATGACCATGCACTTCGAGGAGACTATCCGCGAGGTAGCAATGATGTTCATCCTGGAACGGCTGGGCGTTCGCATCAGCGACTTCGACGTTCCCGCACACGACGGCCCCGGCGCGGAAATGCCTACCGTCGTGGTCTACGTGGTAACCGGCAGCACAGTTTCGGCCCACTCCGACCTGGTGCTGGGTGCGTTGCGGGAGCTCTTGGAAAGGCCCGGCGCCAACCAGTCGCTTCCCGATTGGGAGCGCAGGCTGACCGACATGGCGGCCCAGGAAGCGGAAATCTTGCAGCGGCTCAATCACCAGGAACTCACCCAAGCCGTACGCGGCGAGTCCCCTGACTACTTCGCCCTCTGGGACAACCTGAACTGACCATAGCCGTACTCCAATCCCTCCTCCGGCAGAGGTCTTTAATTCTCCCTCTCCCTTGAGGGAAAGGGTCGGGGTGAGGGTGGGATTCCGCATCCGCCAAACTGGCTGACGGATACAATTCCATAGCCAACTGCATAACCCTTATATCTATAACCCTATATTTTCTGTGCGCTCTGTGGTTACTGTTTTATGAAAATCGGTCTCATCTCCGACACCCACTCCGCAGGCAGCGGACGCGACCTGCCCGGCAAGGCGCTACAGGCCCTCCAGGGCGTTGACCTCATCTTGCACTGCGGCGACCTCGAATGCCTTGGCGTCCTCGACTACCTCGAGACCGTCGCTCCGGTACTCGCCGTCCGCGGCTACGAGGATCCCCGCGAACCCGGGGGCCGCCTCGCCGACGCCACCCGCGTGGTTCACGCTGGAGCTATCGCCATCGGCATGATCCACGACATCCAATGGCCCGGCCCAAAGATAGCCACCACCGGCGATGGCGCTGGCCTCGTCCTGCCCGAAGGCCAAGCTGCGGAAACCCTGCGCAAGAAGTTCGGCCAACCCGTAGACGTGGTCCTGTTCGGAGACACCCACGAAGAACTGGTCTGCCACTGGGACGGCGTCCTGATGGTCAACCCCGGTAGCCCCACCTACCCAGGCCGCCGTCACGCCCGAGGCACACTCGGCACCATCGGGCTGCTGGAAATCAGCGGCCCGAACCCCTCAGCATCTCAAGCCACTGCACGCATCATCAACCTCGAAACCGGCATGGACGCCGTACTCTAGTAGTCCAACATCTTTGAACAGATGATTAGGCGCTGTTGGCGTTTTCCCATCATTCCGGCGAAGGCCGGAATCCGGGTTTCCAACAGGAGAAAAACGGAACTGACTGGCTACGCCTCCGGATTCCGGCTCAAGACCGGAATGACGGTATGGACTCAGCGCTCATCATTTCTATGCTGTTGAGCTATAGCTTTCACATCAGCGGGGCTGAAATCCAGGTGTGTTCGCCGAAAAATATGTAGGGCAGCCCTTGTGGCTGCCCTGTCTGCTACCCGGAAACCCTCTATGGAACAGCCATATCTACCTACGAGTGGCAGCCCTTCGGCCCATACGCATCCGCAGGCAGCGCAATCGGCCCCGGATACTTCTCCAGCAGCGACATGAAGAATGCGTGGCGCGGCGGGTTGGTGGTGTCGTCGTCCGACTTGCACAGGTAGATGCGCATCGCCGGGTTCCCGTCTCCGTCTCGCATCCAAAGCTGGTACGACGGCAATCCCCGGTCGTTGGTCGTGTGGATGAACTCCGCCTCCCTGATCTTCGACATATCCAAGTGCATGTGTGTCCCGTCCGGCATCATCAGCGTCACCACGCGCCCGTCCGGCGTGAACCGCAGGTCGTCGAAGTCCATCCACACTTCCGCCGAAGCTGCGGTGCTTTCCAGCATCACCACCACCTCGTTGAAGGCGATGCCATCCCGACCGTCCCGGCATTCCTCCAAGATCGCCCGTAGGGTTACGCTGTCAGTCGCAGCCATGCGCCTCGCTTCATAAATCTGAATCAGGATGGGAGTTACGCAGTTGGGAGCAAATCACATCCTGTATATCCTGTCCATCCGTGTAAATTAAGCCAGGTTGATCAGCGGTGATACTTCCAGGAACACCGGCGCGAACACCAGCGACACACTGCCATCAGCTTCAGCAGGATGTTCAGCGAAGGCCCCGACGTATCCTTGAACGGGTCGCCCACCACGTCACCTTCGACCGCCGCCTTGTGCGCCTCGGATCCCTTGCCGCCGTAGTTGCCCAGCTCCACGTACTTCTTGGCGTTGTCCCAGGTGCCGCCCGCCGACGCCATCATGATCGCCAGCATGAAGCCCGACGCCACCGAGCCTATCAGCAGCCCGCCCAGCGCGGCCTCGCCCAAGATGAATCCCGTGGCAATCGGCGCCACCACCGCCATCACGCCCGGAAGGATCATCTCCCGCAGCGCGCCCCGTGTGCTGATGTCCACGCACCGCGCCGAGTCCGGCGTTCCCGTGCCTTCCATCAGCCCCGGTATCTCACGGAACTGCCTGCGTACCTCGTCCACGATGCCCTGCGCCGCCCGGCCAACCGCCTGCATCGTCAGCGCCGAGAAGATGAACGGCAGCATCGCCCCGATGACCAGCCCAACCAGTATCTCCGGCTGCAGCAGGTTGATGCCCAGGCTCGCGTCCACCAGCTTGCCGTCCTCGCCGATGGGTGATCAGCTCCGCGCTCACCGAGTACGCCGCCAGCAGCGCCAGCGCCGTCAGCGCCGCCGACCCGATGGCAAAGCCCTTGCCCGTCGCCGCCGTCGTGTTGCCCAGCGCGTCCAGCGCGTCCGTGCGCTCCCGCACCTCCGGGTCCAGGTTCGCCTGCTCCGCGATGCCGCCGGCGTTGTCCGCCACCGGCCCGTAGGCGTCCGTCGCCAGCGTGATGCCCAGCGTCGAAAGCAGACCCACGCCCGCCAGCGCCACGCCGTAGAACCCGGCGAAGTAGTAGGCCAGCAGAATGGCGATGGACACGCATATGACCGGAATCAGGGTGCTCAGCATCCCGCTCGCAATCCCTGGATGATAACCGTCGCTGCGCCCGTTTCGGATGCCGCCGACACCCTCTGCGTCGGCTTGTAGCTGTACGAGGTGTAGTACTCCGTTGCCAGCCCGATTATCGTACCGGCAACCAGCCCGGCCACCACGCACCCGAACCACCACCAGTTGTCCGTCAGTGTGATGGTCAGTATCGCGGCGAAGATTATCAGCAGCCCGCCCGCCGCGAAGATGCCGTACCGCAGCGACCACAGCAGCTTGTCGAAGTTGGCCTGCTCGCCGCTCCGCACCACGAAGGTTCCCAGGATGGCGGCCACGATGCCCGAACCGGCCAGCAGCATCGGGAACACCGACTGCGAGTCGGTGAACTCCTTGCCCGCCGCTCCCGCCAGGGCCACCGCGCTGGCCGACAGGGCCACCGCGGAAATGATGGAGCTGACATACGACTCGAACAGGTCGGCTCCCATGCCCGCCACGTCGCCCACGTTGTCGCCCACGTTATCGGCGATGACGCCGGGGTTGCGCGGGTCGTCCTCGGGAATGCCCGCCTCGACCTTGCCCACCAGGTCCGAACCCACGTCCGCG
This sequence comes from Dehalococcoidia bacterium, assembly GCA_965232885.1. GTDB lineage: Bacteria > Chloroflexota > Dehalococcoidia > Lucifugimonadales > UBA3495 > VXOI01. Next base: position 445,068 of record CBDDQX010000003.1, read on the forward strand.
GCCTTGGTGAAGATACCGCCGCCCACGCGGGCGAACAGCGCAATCGAGCTGGCCCCGAAACCGAATCCGGCCACCACGCTGATGTCCTGGAATATCAGGTACAGGATGGTAACGCCCAGCAGCCCGATGCCGACCACCGTAACGCCCATCACCGTGCCGCTGGAGAACGCCACCCGCAGAGCCGGGTTCAGCCCCCGCATCGCGGCGGCTGCCGTCCGCACGTTGGCCCGGACCGCCACGTTCATCCCGATGAACCCGGCAGTACCCGAGCAGATGGTGCCCACCAGGTAGGAAATGGCCGTCGCCGGGACCGCCATATCATGATCGAAGATAGTGTAGTCCAGCACGCCCAGCACTACGGTCACCACCGCCACAAACGGAAGCAGCGACATATACTCGCGGCGGAGGAATGCTCCCGCCCCGGTGCGGATGGCATCGCCGATGCTCTGCATCAGCGCGTTCCCGGGTTCGGCGCTAAGCACCCGCATGGCGGTTATGCCAGCAAAAACTAGGGCGACAACGCCTGCGGCCAGTGCAACAATAAGTGATTCCATGCAGTCTCTCGGAGGGGCTGAATTAGGGGACGCAAGGGGCAATTTTAGCGCAGGAAATTTAGCACAAGCAGCTATGAATGTCAATCCGAAATTCGTCGCGCGGACGGCTCACAGCCCGTCAGTGCCCTCTCAAACGTCCTATCAGCGTTATGTCATACGCTATGTCTCTTATGACCCCATCCCTTGAGCCTACTATTCCTGAAGCTCTGAGGAAGCCGGAAGCGCGGGCAATCAAGCGACCCGGCGGGGACGCTCTTTAGCATAAGGCAGCCTCCCTCGGCGGCCTACTGCTGACCGCCCGTCCGGTGGACGTCTGGATGGACCTGGAGGGCGACAAGCTCATGCTGCCTTACAAGAGCCCCGTTGTTCTTGACATGATTCAGCAAGAATTGGCATACCCGGAAGTGCGGGAAGTCATCGCCGAAAGCATTGCCCGTCACTTCGGTAAGCCTCTGGAAATCGAGCCGGTTCTGCTGAACCAGTCTGGTTGACGCACCGGGGCATTGCGGAATATGCCTCGTGCTACAATGCCTTCATACCGCCAACGTCCCATCGCAACGAGGCCCGATATGACCACCGCCGCCGACGCCTACACCATGCTGCCCTACCAGCGGATGGGCGAAATTGACTACGGTAGTCTGGAATTTGACGCCGATGAGACGGCAGAGAAACCGGACGCTATGGAACAGCAGTTACCTCAAGATCAAATCATCGGCTATCTCTACTCGTTCTTCACTGAATTCAACCGGCGCCCCGACGTCTTCCTGAGCCGGGATACCTACGTCTGCTACAACCCCGACAACCTGAACGTGCGGGTATCTCCGGACGCATATCTCGCCTTCGGGGTTGACGCCCGTGCCATCCGCCCGCGCAAGCTCTACCTGCCGTGGGAGGTGGGAAAGCCGCCGGACTGGGTACTGGAAGTGGCATCGGAAAGCACCAGACGGGAGGACATTCGCCACAAGCCGGGAATCTATGCCGGAATCGGAGTTCCTGAATACTGGATGTTCGACCCCACCGGCGGTGACTACTATGGGGAACCGTTAACCGGGATGCTGCTTTCCGGCGGCATCTATCGGCCTGTTGAGCTAACCACGGAGCCGGACGGCCTGCTGAAGGGCTACAGTCCAGTACTGCAACTGTCCCTCGCCTGGGATGAAGGGTGGCCCCGCTTCTACAACCCGGCCACCGGAAGCTACCTGCTCGATTGGCGGGAATCCCTGGAAGCATGGGAGCGAGACCGGGAAGCATGGGAGCGAGACCGGGAGGCGCTGCGCCGGGCCGAGGCGGAGCGGGACGCTGCGCTGGCCGAGTTGCGGCGGCTGCGCGGGCAGACCGGCGGCCAGCAATCCAGCAACGGACAACGGCCATAACAGTGGTATAATGCCCGCAATTACCGCCCACTCCGCTCTACTGAGCCTGTCGAAGGGCTGAGCCTTCCAGGGGCGGACAGATAATTGCCGACTGAGGGGAGAAGACCATGCACATCGGATACTTCACCGAGCGGCCTTACCAGGACCCTGATTCCGGGTACTTCGGCGCAACCGGCAAGCCCATCATGGACTTGACTGTCAGCAACGAGATTTACGACTCGAAGTTGGGCGCAGAACTTTACAACCGCTACTTGGACGAAAAGCTGTACGCTGAGGAAATGGGCTTCGACGGACTGATGCTCAACGAGCACCACGGCACGCCCTTCTGCATGGGCGGCGCTATGAACGTCGAGGCATCCATTCTGGCCCGCATCACCAAGCGCGCCAAGATCGTGCTGCTGGGCAACATCATCCCCATCTGGGATGACCCCTTGTGGCTGGTCGAGCAGCTCTCGATGATCGACATGATCTCCCGCGGGCGGCTGGTATCCGGCTGGGTGCGCGGCACCGGACGCGAGAGCGTCGCCCACAACGCGCCGCCCCCCTACAACTGGGAGCGCTTCCAGGAAGCCCACGAGTTCATCGTCAAGGCTTGGACTACCCCCGGTCCCTTCCGCTGGGAGGGCAAGCACTACCAGTTCCGCCACGTCAACCCGTGGGCGCGGCCCTACCAGAAGCCCCATCCCCAAGTCTGGCTCCCCGGCGTCATCAGCCGCGACTCCTTGATGTGGGCTGCCGAAAAGCGCATCCCCTACATCATGCTCTCCACCGAGCTGGAGCCGACCAAGCGGGCCTTCCAGCTCTACCACGACACCGCCGCCGAGCTTGGCTACGAGTCCGGCCCCCAGAACCTCGGCTACCTCTGGAAGGTCCATGTAGACGAGACCGAAGAACTGGCAGAGCAGGCCGGACGCAAGTTCGTGCAGGGGCCCAGCAACCCCTTCCTCGCCGGCAACGAAGGCACCACCAACCCAGCATTGCTGAACCTGCCGGGCCTGACCTCCCGCCGCCGCGTTCTGCCGACCCAAGGCAGCGCCACCGCCGCCCGCGGCGGTCCTGCCAGCGTGCTGGGCCGGGCCTACGAGCAGCAGATTGCCGACTACACCATCATCTCCGGCACGCCCAAGACGGTCATCCCCAAGATTCGCCACGTCCTCGAGTACCTGCGCCCCGGCAGCGTCTTCTTCTGGGACGGCGACGGCGCAATGACCCACGATGACTCCATGCGCAGCCTCCGCCTGATGGGCGAAGAGGTCATCCCGGCCGTCAAGGAAATCGCCAAGGAACTGGAACTGCCCAGCTCCTTCGAGGTCAACCCGGCCACCGGCAAACCCTATCCCGAAGAAACCCCAGACGTGGCCTACACCGCCTCTGCCGAGGGCGGCCACAACGCCGACTAGCCTCTCCAGCCGGAGCGCCGGACAGAACCTGTGCTAATGACCAATCACCAGGGGCGGGTTTGAAACCCGCCCCTGCGTCTCGATGCGAAACACCTCCGGGAAGAAGACCTGTCGGCGACCTTCACTGTTGGGAAGTCAGGACTGCGCCAACCTCTCCGCAAGCTCTATGAATTCCGATCCTTCACGAATATACTCGGGCAAATCGTCGGTGTAGGCGCCTTAGTAGAAAGCCTCGGCGTGCAAGAAATGGACGATACCCGAATATAATGACCTCAATGTTAGCCACTCCCCACCTCGTCGCCGCGCAATGTTTCGCATGGCGACTTCTATCTTCGTGGAGCGTTGGCTCTCGGCTTCATCAACCTCAAGCACCAGGGCTTTGGTGGCGTTCCGCGCGGCGCACCAGGTCTTTTCGGCGGGCCCCGCCAATCCCCGTCGTCCAGTAAACGAAGGGCAGATGACTGCATGGTTTGCGAATCCTGCCAGGGCTTCGGCGTCTGCATTCTTCAACATTGGTGGCACTCTTATAGGCGACAAGAGCCGCCGTCTGATTTATGCTCAAGTTTATAATCGAAGTACCGTCCATTCCAACCTGCACTCAGCATCGCGGTCAACGGATGGTAGAATCTGGCTCGGACGGTCTCAACCCCGGCCCTATTTTCGATTCTGATTTAGGAGTTACGCAGTTGCGAGGTTCGCCCTCACCCTAACCCTCTCCCAGAGGGAGAGGGAATAATAGCCAACTGCGTAAGTCCTGTCTGATCCAGGAAGTCAGATATGGCCCAGCACCCCACGGCAGACATAGCAGTCATCGGTGGCGGCCCCGCCGGCAGCGCGGCAGCCACGATGCTCGCCCGCCAAGGCTGGAGTGTCGTGCTGCTGGAGCGGGAGCGCTTCCCCCGCGAGCACGTCGGCGAGTCCTTGCTGCCCGCGTCCATGCCCATCCTTGAAGAGCTGGGCGCGATGGATGCGGTGCAGGCCGCCGACTTCCTGCCCAAGTACGGAGCGACCATGGTCTGGGGCCGCGACCCCGAGCCGTGGAGCTGGCGCTTCCGGGAAACCAGCATCCAGTACCCCCATGCCTACCAGGTCTGGCGTCCCACCTTCGACCACATCCTGCTGAACAATGCCCGAACCCACGGCGTCGAAGTCCGCGAGGGCCACCGAGTCGCCGCCGTCGAATGGCAGACGCCCGACTCCGAAGCCACCATCCGCTACGTCTCCGACACTGCCGGGCCAAACGATCTGACCGCCCGCTTCGTCGTGGACGCCACTGGCCAAGCTGCCCTGCTGGCCCAACAGACCGCAACCCGCCGCTGGGATTCTTTCTTCCAGAATCTGGCAGTCTACGCCTATTTCGAGGGCGCGGAGCCGCTGCCGTCTCCCGACGATAACAACATCTTCATCGAAGCCTACGAACACGGCTGGTTCTGGACCATCCCCCTAGGCGGCGCAGCGCCGGTTAAAGCTGGCGGAACCGGCTGGAGCAGCGTCGGCGCAGTGGTGGATAACCACACCGGACAGGAAGGTATTCGGCGCCTGGGAGCGCGAGAGTTCCTGCTGGACCAGCTTTCGCAGACCAGGCACACAAAGCCAATGCTCCGCAACGCGAGCTGGGCCGCCGGGCCCAGCGTAATCCGCGACTGGTCGTATTCGGCAGAGCGAACCACCGGCCCCGGCTTTGTGATGACGGGAGACTCTGCCTGTTTCGTTGACCCCCTTTTCTCGTCGGGCGTTCATTTGGCGCTGATGTCCGGCGTTATGGCTGCCGCCTACGCCGCAACTGCCCTGAAGTCCACCGAAAGCGGCGACGAACAACTCCGCCGCCAAGCGGGCGAGGTCTACCAGGAACTCTACTATAAGGAGTACAACCAGTTCCGCGAGATGGCCCGGCTCTTCTACTCCAGCAACCTCACTTCAGACTCTTACTTCTGGGAGGCCCGCCGTATTGTCGAGGAGACCGGGGAACAGAGCGAGTTCTCGCCGCGACAGAGCTTCATCCAGGCCGTCGCCGGGCAGCCGCCTCGCGGTTACGAGCGGGTGGTCCTGGACCGTGGCCAAGCCCCCGCCGGGTTTGTGTCCAGCGTTCGCGCAGTTGAAGGAGAGCGTGCCCGTAGAGCCGAATGGCTCGCCGCCCTCCGCGCTGACCCGCAGCGCAACTGGCTGCTGCCGTCCGTTCCCCGCCTGTCCTCCGGTACGACAGTCGCCCGCAAGCCGGTGCTGGCCGAGGGCGAGTTCGTATGGGGCACGGCTCTGTCCACACCGTCGCAGCCCGAAGGCGCTCCGTGCAGTCCCCTGGTTGCTGCGATAGCGAGATTGGCTGACGGACAAGCTCCGGTGTCATCCATAATTGACCGTCTCTCGGAAGGACTCGACGATTCCCGAAAAGCCGACCTCCGAACTGCCGTAACCCGCACCATCGAAATCCTATATGTGGATGGCGCTGTGGAGGAGCTGAAGCTAAGTTAGCCGGAATTGACCGTGCGTCAATTGAGACTTACCCTACGCCAAACCACAATGGAGGCTAGGCATGACTACGAGACAGATTCCTTCCGAGGCACAAGTCATTGAGTGGATGGATACCCTGAGCAACTGGGGGCGCTGGGGCGGCGACGACCAATTGGGTACTGTGAATCTGATCACCGACGCCAAGCGGGCACAGGCCGCCGCCTTGGTCAAGGAAGGCATCAGCGTCACCTGCTCAAGGCTCATCGTGCCGGAGGGAGCTTCAGACGTCACCTCCATCCCGCCGCTGCATTACATGTTGCGGGCTGGCGACAGTTGCCCTGATGAAGGGCCGGGCGGCACATCCGACTTCATCGGCTTTTCCTTCCACGGGCTGACCATCACCCACTTGGATAGTCTCTGCCACCAAGTCTGGAACGGCAAGATGTATAACGGCTTCCCTGCCTCGGATGTCAACTCCGAGACCAAGGCCAACAGCCTGGACATAGATAAAGTCCAGAACGGCGTGGTCACCCGCGGCGTCATGCTGGACATTGCCAAGGTCAAAGGCAAGCCGTGGCTGGAGGCGGGCGAGTTCGTGTTCACCGACGACCTGGAGGCTGCCGAAGAGGCCCAGGGCGTGCGCCTGGAAGAAGGCGATGCGCTGATACTGCGCCTCGGCTGGTACAAGCGCCGCCTGGAGCTTGGCCCGCCTGCGGCAGGCAGGCCCGGCCTGCACGCCGAGACGCTGCCGTGGCTGAAGGAGCGCGGCATATCTCTGGTCGGCGGCGACGCCTCCCAGGACGCCGAGCCCAGCGGTTACCCAGGCATCGGCTTGCCCGTACACAAGGTCGGCATCGTCGGCATGGGCCTCTGGCTGATTGACGCCGGCAACTGCGAGGAGCTTGCGGCTGTGTGCAAAAGGCTGGGCCGCTACGAGTTCATGTTCAACGTGGCCCCGCTCCGCTTCAAGAACGCCACCGGCTCCCCGGTGAACCCGCTGGCAATTTTCTAGTCGAGGCCCTGCAACCTCATTTGTAGTCGAGGAATGAAATGACCACGCAATCCAACACGCTGGAAGGCAGAATCGCCATTGTCACCGGCGCGGCCAGCCCCATAGGCATGGGCCGATCCATCACCACTGGCCTGGTGCGGGCCGGGGCAAGAGTGGCAATGCTGGATGTCAACCAGGACTGGCTGGACCAGTCCGCCAACGATATGCGCGAGATAGGCGGCGATGACGCAGTGTTGCCCATCGTAGCCGACGTCACCGACCCGGAATCGGTGGAGAGCGCGGTGCAGCGAACCATCAATGAAATGGGCGGGCTGCATATACTGGTCAACAACGCCGGCATCAACGCCCGCACCGGCGGTTTCGGCGCCCGTGCCGCCGGCAGCCAGAACGACTTCTGGACCCTCGAGCCCGATGCCTGGCTGCGCGTCATCAGCGTCAACCTCAGCGGGCCGTTCCTGATGTCCCACGCTGTTGCTCCCCACATGATCGGGCAGGGCTTCGGACGCATCATCGGCGTAACCACCAGCATGGACACGATGTGGCGCAAGGGCGGCGCTCCCTACGGGCCGTCCAAGGCGGGGCACGAGGCCCTGGTAGCCATCATGGCCCAGGACATGGAGGGCACCGGCGTCACTGCCAACGTGCTGACTCCCGGCGGCGCCACCGCCACCAACATGGTCATCCCGCCGGAGGGCGCCACCACCGACGCTCTCATCCAGCCCGAGGCGATGCAGTCCCCGGCGGTGTGGATAGCCTCCGACGATGCCAGCCACTGGAACGGCCGCCGCATCATCGCTTACTACTGGGACGACTCCCTGCCCTTGGAGGAGCGCCTGGAAAAGTGCAGCGCCCCGGCCGCCTGGCCGCAGCTGGGCTTGCAAGCCGTACACCCCGACTGGTTCGGCCGGGGGTAGGGGAGGGCTAAACGCCGAGAGTGCAGAGGACGCTGAAGTTTCCTTCCGGCAATCCTTTGCGCTCTGACCTATCTTGTGTATATTTCCGTTGTTCTTAATTCGCCTGAATCTGTCAGTATCCGGGGTAAGAGAGGTTAAGAGATGCCATTGTCAGCGAATGGCACAACCGGCAGCCATAGCATCGTCGGAGTTCCGGCCCCGAGGTGTAACTACTGCAGGAAGGAACTGGATTTCGAGTTTGACTATTCCTGCATAACCTGCGACAACCACCAGGAAATTTACCAAGAAGAATATGACGACGATTACGCGGAAAAGGGGTGTGCTCTGGTCATCTGCTTCGTGTGTTTTGAAGAACACAAAAAAGTTCATCATCCCCACAGCGAGGAGTTCTAGGGAATGAATACCAACACAACTGCCTATTCAATGGCCCAAATGGGACTAAGGCAAATCGAGCAAGCCATAATTCGGCTGCTGGAAACTAACCCACAAGGGCTACGAAATGCCCAAGTTGCAGATTTACTCGGGTTACATTCAGATTTTCGCGGGAATCAGAAGGATTACCTAACTTACTCTGTTTTAGGCGGTCTCATTGCCAAAGGGAAAGCAACCAGAAACGATGAGACCAAGCTATTTTCCAGTGTTTCAACGAAGAATGATGAGATAGACATAGCTACTGTCGGAAGAGCTATGTATGAGGAAATCCGTGGCGAGTTGGAAGCAACACAAAAAGGGAAGGTAGTGGTCATAGACGTCAAGAGTGGCGACTACGAGATTGGAGACAATGACTTGGAAGCAACCCTGCGGATGTTCGAGCGAAAGCCCAATGCGCTCACTTGGGGCGAAAAAATCGGATACCCAGCAATATACTACATTTAACAGCAGGTCTCTTTCAGGTAGAAATGATATCTGGCAAAGTGAAAGTCGAAATTGGCAAGGATGGGCTTACCTATCTGAAACCGCGAATTACCATCAGAGTCGCGGGGGCCAGCCGCAGTTTCGTAGATTTCGATGCTGTAGTGGATACAGGATTCACTGGATGGCTGGCACTTCCGGAGGACACCATTGAACAGCTTGGGTTGACTCGTTACGGCGAGCGTGTTGCCCATCAAGCGAGTGGCACAGGATTGTTCTCGATATTTGGTGCCTTAACATCGTGGCATAACGTACATCGTCCTGTCTTGGTACACCAAATAACCGGCGATCCTCTGATAGGGATGGCCCTGCTCGAAGGCTGTCGGCTGATGGTGGATGCAAGAGAAGACGGCGATGTGATCATCGAAGAACTCCCCCAACAGTAAATCACTACTTGGTGGAAGTCCGCTCATCTCTGTCACCACAGCTAAACTCAGGAGTATACCAATGGCTTGGATTCGTGAAGAGGACGTCAATCTGCCGGAAGTCATCAAGATAATGTCAATTCAGCCCCAGGCCATGGAGGCTGTGCAACGTCTTAACATGGCGGTTACTTTCGGCGCGTCTGCCCTGACCCGGGTGCAGGAGGAGGCTATCGCCACGGTGGTATCGGCCACCAACCACTGCCGCTATTGAACCATGGCTCACGGAGGGTTCCTCCGTGACCATTCGGATAACCCGGAACTGGCCAACCACATGATGCACGACTACACACAAGCCGAACTTGAACCCCAGACCCGCGCCATGCTGGACTTCGCCGCTAAGTTGACCCGCACGCCCGCCGCGATGACCCAGGCCGACGTACAGCGGCTGCGCAATCACGGCCTCAGCGACGAGCAGATCCTGTCCACAGTGTTGATTACCTGCAACTTCAACTTCATGACCCGCTTGGCCGACAGCCTCGGCGTGGAGCCACCCGCCGGACGCCAGGAGTCCCATTCCCAGTGGATGAGCGACGCCGCCAAGAGCCAGGATTGGCTGATGACCCCCCGGAACTGACGGCGAATACAGCAAAAACCGAAGGGCCGCGGAACTTTCGCTCCGCGGCCTTATGTTGCGTAGTGGCCCCCGGATAATCCGCTAGTCCACCATCTTAACCGGCTGATGGGTGATGTAGTGGCGAAAGAAACCAGGGGGAGTAGAGGCACGTCTCCTCAGAACCCTGTGATACAGAAACCACAGAACCGAAGTCAGAAAAAGCGACACGACTGCCTCCTCACTTGTACGGCTGCACAAGCAACGGCAGAACCATTCGCCGTTGCCTGTGTCGCAGTTACTTTCCTGCCTTGATGAACTCCGATATCCGCTCGCCGATCATCATCGTCGTCACGTTGGTGTTGGCGCGGATGCAGTCCGGCATTATCGAAGCATCGGCCACCCTCAGGCCCTCCAGCCCATGCACCTTGCCATACTGGCTGACCACCGCCATCGGGTCATCGGCCGCGCCCATCTTGGCGGTGCAGGATATGTGCTGCGAGGTGGTGACTTCACGGAACAGATACTCGTCCAGGGCCTCGTCGGTAGCCAACTCCGCGTCGGTGGGTTCGATGCGTTCCTGGATGATGTCGTTGAACGCCGGATTCTCGCCCAGCTTGACGCAGAGGCGAACCGTCTCCCGCAGCCGCTCCAGGTCGAAGGGGTCTTCCAGGTAGCGGTAATCGAGGAAGGGCTGCTGCGCCGGGTCGGCGGACTGCAAGCGCAACTCGCCCGCGCCCGCCGCAAGCTGGATGCCGCTGGTCAGGCGGATGCCCACCGGCTCCATACGATCGCCGCCCCGGTTGATGCGCTCGGTAGCAAAGGACTGCATGGACATCTTCATATCATTGCGCAGGTCCGACCCCTCGGCGGTATAGCGGAGGGTAACCTGCATCCTGGGAGCCAGGCCATCCAGCGGAATCTCCGGCTTGGTGCGCCAGGTCACCCACACCAGGGGATGGTCGCGCATATTCTGGCCCACGCCGGCCAGGTCGGCCACCACCGGGATGCCGAACTCCTGTAGGTGGGCCGCCGGGCCGACGCCAGACAGCAGCAGGATGTGAGGCGAGCCAACGGCGCCGGAGCTGAGGATTATCTCGCTGCCCTCGACTGTGAAGATTTCGCCGCCGCTCTCCACCATTGCGCCCACCGCCCGCGTAACCCCATCGGACGATGTCTCGAACAGTATCTTCTGCACATGGCAGTTGGCCCGGATGGTCAGATTCAGGCGGTGGCGAGTCTGGTCCAGGTAGCCCAGAGCGGTGCTCATACGAACACCGCCGGGGTTGTTGAAGGGTGTGGGGCCAACGCCGGTAGAGTCGGGGTTGTTGTGGTCGGGGCTGTCCGGGAACCCGGCTTCGCGGCAGGCTTGGTAGAAGGCCGTCTGTGCCGGGTGCCAGGTCTCCGGCTTGAAGCGATGGCACACGATGGGGCCGTCCGTGCCGTGGAAGTCGTCGGAGAAATCGGTGTCGGTTTCCAGCTTGCGGAAGTAGGGCAGGCAGTCGGTATAGCCCCATTCGCTGTTGCCCATCTCAGCCCAGGAATCATAGTCCTCGGGCACCCCGCGCAGGAACACCTGCCCGTTGATGGCGCTGGAGCCTCCGGTAACCTTGCCTCGCGGCACCATCATCGGCGGGGCGCTCTCGGTGGCCTTGCCGGTGAACTGCCAGTTGTGGTCGCTGACCATTATGTCTATCTCAGTGGAGTAGCCGAACTTGACTTCTTCAGGCAGTCTCTCGAAGTCCGGGTAGTCCGGCCCGGCCTCCAGCAGCAGCACCGACACATTGGGGTCCTCGGTCAGCCGCGTGGCGATGATGGAACCGGCGGAACCGGCCCCAATCACGATGTAATCATACTTCATCTTTCCATCCTTCGGAGATGAATTAAACGCAGAGAGCGCAGAGTGGGCGCAGAGTTTTTCTTTTACTGATGCGTGAATGAATTGCTAAACCATCCGTCATTCCTGCGAAGGCAGGAACCCAGACGACCAATTCGTCCAGAGCGAGTACCGGGGTTCGCGCACTGGATTCCTGCCTTCGCAGGAATGACGGGTATTTGCCGCCGGAATGTTTAGCTACGATTTACGCATCAGTAATTCTCTGCGTCCTCTGCGTTATCTCCGTGTTCTCTGCGTTTAGATTAAAGCGTCCGGGGTTTGGATGCCTTCCAGGTCGGCGTCGGTGGCAGGGTTATCCAACGTCATGCCCAGGTCGGTGGTCATGTAGTGGTAAACCTGCTTGAGGTGGTGGGTGCTGTGGCTCAGCACGATGTTGAGCAGCTCCAGCACAGTGACCTCGCCGCCGTAGTGGGCCGGCACCTCGCGCTCGAAGCCTTCGGTGTTGCCGCTGGTTAGGAAGGCAATGATGTCGTCGCGCACCTTCAGGCCGTACTCGGCAATCTGCGGCGCGGTGATGACGCCTTCGAGTCGCTTGTCCTGGGCCTGCATATCGTCCCAGCTCATGCTGCCCACGTCGTGCGACAGGTAGGCGATTTCCGGGAAGGCCAGGATGTGGACCACCGTATCGCGCAGGCTCCAGGGCCGCCACGGGACGATGGTGTCCAACTGCTCCTGGCTGAACTGATTGTTGGCCCGCACAGCCGCGCTCAATATCGCGCCGTACTTTTCGGCCAGCCAGGCCGTCTTGCCCGACAGGTCAACGGACACGTCCAGCCTGAGGGCCGGAATCAGCTTCTTGGGGTAGTAGCCTATAATGACTTCGGCGTCATCAATGATGGTCACCGGCAGCGACTTGATGCCCCGGCTGCGCAGATGTTCCACCGCAGCGGGCTCGCTGAGCAGGTCGTGATGTTCGTAAGGAACCCCGTTGGATTTGAGGAACTCTTCCAGAGTCCGGCAGGAGAATCAACCAGGCTGGGTATAGACCTGAACATCCATGGCCATACCGCTTCCCTCCCGTTCAAATGTTGCCGGTATCCTACCACGCGACAGTACGGAACGTCAGGGGCGCATTCTACCAATCCCTCAGGGCAGTGGTAGAATCATGAAACGGTAAAATGGCAAGGGAAAGGCGATGTTCTCTTTTTCGGATAAGGCCAGTATACGGCTACTGACCGCAATGGCGCTGTTGGCTCTTCTGACGTTGGCGCTGGCTTGCGCCGCAGAACCCACGGCAACGCTGGAACCCGCCCCTGCGCCTACCACGGCCTCTGCATCTGAAACCCGCGTGACGCCCATACCCACGCCGGATATTGCCGCCACCGTGGAAGCTGAAGTCTCCGCGCGTATGGCTGCCATGCCCACGAACACACCAGAGCCAACAGCGACACCCACAGCTACACCGGAGCCAACAGCAACTCTGACGCCCACGCCGGAGCCAACGGCCACGCCGACTCAGGAGCCTACTGCCACTCCAAGACCTACCGCTACCCCACACCCGACAGTAACCCCGCTACCGACAGTTACTCCAACGCCGGTTCCTACTGCCACGCCACACCCTACGGCAACGCCGCGGCCCACGGCTACTCCGGCACCCAACCCCACAGGTGATTGGTTCACGTGGGAGGATGTAAAAGAGAGCGACAATCGTACCGATGCGTTCGAAAATAGGTACATACATTTGAGGGGCCGAGGTCCAGTACCAGGTTACTATGCCCTCTATTTCGCTTGCTGGGATTATGGCAAGACAAAGGAAATGGGCTTGCGCATAGGTGTCGAATCAGTGATTCCTTCGACTCCAAACTCCTCAGGGCAATACTATGAGAGGATGTCCTTCAGTGTGGATGGGCAAGGTAGGTCTGCACGTGATTGGCACCAGACCACCCCCAGTGACCCCAACGACAACATCAAATGGATAAATGCCCCTGCTGGTATGAGGGACGCGATTATCACTGCATTGTTGCATGGGGGTAAGGAACTGCAAATCACCCAGCGACCCCGGGATGTTAATTCAGAAACTTACATCTTCTCCACTTATGGCTTTCCGGAGGCTGCGAAGCCAGTATTGAATCATTGCGGCGGCGTACCCGACATGACAACACCGCAGTCCACGCCCACTCCCGCGGTAGGCGGTCAACCTACACCGACTCCGCTGCCTACCGCTACACCAACCCCGACGCCGGAAACGAGTGTGCCTCCCACGGGTTACTGGCGCACTGCCAGAGCCTTTGGGTCAGGCGACTTCCAGACGACTTACATAGACTTGTTCGGAACGGGGCCGTCTGATCATGACGAAATAAGAGAACCGTCTGACCCGGAGGAGTGGTATGAACTGACCTTCCGTTGCGATAGGGGACGGGCATTCCAATTTACCGTGCAAACTCACTTAGCGGACGATGGTGGAAGAAAATACGACGAGTATCCCTCCGAAGACATAACCGTTCAGTACGCCACTGGCAGAAGTTTCAGCGAAGCCGAAATGAAGGCATTGGAGCCCGTGGACGATGATGAGCCGCCCAATATCTGGTGGCAACAGTACGACAAAGAGTTTGATGACACGGTCTACACGGTTTTCGCATCCGACGAAGCAGTGGAGGAAATCATGGACCGGTTCCAGCGGGGAGATTCATGGCTCGTGGTCAGATTAACCCGCTTCCATGAAGAAGAACAGTATGAGTTCTTGACTGAAGGTTTCAATGAAGCGGCCAAGCCGGTGTTCAGCGGGTGCCGCCGCTAGACGAAGGAATTGTCCCGGAACCACTACTTCAGCCATTCGTACACCAACCACAGTGGCCGGTAGCGTCGGTCCCTGTTTCTGCTAGCCGGTGGAAATCACCCTCACAGGCGAGGGCGATTGCAAAGTATTGTCTGAATCAGGATTAAAAGATGCCCAGGATTGGGATGTTTATCCTGAAAATCCTAAAATCCTGGAAATCATGATTCAGACAATTGGCCTCGGAAAGACTTTGCAATCATCTTGCTCACAGGCAGGGGCGTCTTTTTGCCGTCGCACCGCTCGGCTATAATCAGCCGTAACAGGCTGCGCCCTCAGCCGGGGCGGAACTCCGCCGGCTTCGGGTACCATCTTGCCGAGAGGAGCCGGAGCGTCATGTTTAACCGGACGCCTTCCCGTAATCCTGTAATGCCAGAGGCCATGAAACTGCCAAGTCAAAGGGCAAATATGCAATAATGCTGTCTACTACCAGACGGTATGTTGGGAGGAAGAAGAGATGGCTTCATTTTGGGAAACGATACCAGTTGGCGGGCTGGATATGCACGCCTACGCCAGCGTCCCCAGCGGCGGCGGCCCGTTCCCGGCGGTCATCGTGAGCCAGCACGGCGGCGGCGTGGACCAGTTCATCCGCGACATGGCCGACAAGCTGGCAGAGGCCGGGTTTGCCGCTGTCGCGCCCAACTTGTTCCACCGCTTCACCGAGGATCAATTGGACAATCGCAGCGGGCGCATCCAGCACATGAGCGACCCCGATATTGTGGCCGACATCGGCGCCACCGTAGACTGGCTGCGGGCTCACCCGTCCATCCTCAGCGAACGCATTGGCATTACCGGATTCTGCATGGGCGGGCGGGTAGCCTGGCTCGGCGCAGCCACCAACCGCCACATCCGTGCCTGCGTGCCCTACTACGGCGGCAACCTCTTCGTAACCTGGGGCGCCGGAGAGCAGACGCCCTTTGAGCTGGCAGCGGGCATCCAATCCCCTGTGTTGTTCCACTTCGGGGAAATAGACGAGAATCCGTCTCTTGAGGACCAGGACAAGCTGGACGCCGAGTTGAGCCGGTTGGGCATTGTCCACGAATTCCACACCTACCCCGGGGCCGACCATGCTTTCATGGATTATACCGGCCTGCGTCACCAGCAAGAGGCGTCGGATGCGTCCTGGCCCCGCACGATAGAGTTTTTCTCCACGCACTTAAAACCCTAACGGGCTGGCAACCCCTGACAGGAAGAAATTTCACGCTAAGGAGACGAGCATGAAATACGATTACGTTATCCTGGGCGCAGGCTCCGCAGGCTGCACCATGGCGAGCCGTCTGTCGGAAGACCCCAGCAAATCGGTGCTGCTGCTGGAGGCAGGGCCGGACTACCCGGACTTCGAGCAATACCCCGATGACCTGAAATTCGGCTACGACCAGACCGCCTCGGCCATTGACGCGCCGCACAACTGGTCCTTCCAGGGCAACACAACTCCCTTGGCGACCGAGCCGATGCCCGTGCCCCGCGGCCGCGTGGTTGGAGGCTCCAGCGCCATCAACGGCCAGGTCCTGCTGCGCGGCGTACCCGAGGACTACGACGCCTGGGCTGCCTTGGGCAACGACCAGTGGGGGTTCACCAGCGTCCTGCCCTACCTGCGGAAGCTGGAAAGCGACATGGACTTCGGAGCCGACGACTTCCACAACTCAGAAGGGTTTATCCCGGTGCGCCGCTTCGCCAAGGAAACCTGGCTGCCAGCGCAGCAGGCGTTCTACAGCGCTGCCCGCACCGCCGGATTCCCCGACGACCCAGACATGAATCACCCGGAGTCCGGCGGAGTTGGCCCCATCCCCATGAACAACCCCAACGGCGTGCGAATGAGCACCTCCCTGACCTTCCTCAGCGCCGCCCGCCACCGCCTTAACCTGACCGTGAAGGCCAACGTGACCGTGCATCGCGTACTCTTCGACGGCAAGAAGGCTGTCGGGGCTGAAGTGGAGAGCGGCGGCGAGCGGTTCACCGTCGAGGGCGAGGAAATCATCCTCTGCTCCGGAGCCATTGCCTCCCCGCAGATACTGATGCTGTCGGGCGTCGGGCCTGCCGCAACATTGGAAAAGCTCGGCATCCCGGTGGTTCAGGACACCCCCGGCGTGGGCCAGAACCTGCGCGACCATCCCAACATCCGCGTGCCCATCGAGGTCAAGGAAGACTTTCCACTCAACCCGCAGGACCCGCGCACCCAGGTGGCCTTGCGCTACACCGCCACCGGGTCCGACCTGCGTAACGACATACAGATAATGGCGTCCTCTTTCTCGTCGCCCATTTCCGGCGACCCGCTGGAGGCCGAGGGCATCCGGTTCACCTGCATCCTGGAGTTGGCCTACGGCAAGGGGCACTTGACCATCACGTCCACCGACCCCAACGTGCAGCCGGAGTTGAACTACAACTACTTCGCTGACGACCCCCGCGACCTGGCCCGGATGCGCGAGGCGGTGCGGCTGTGCGTGGGGTTCGTTGACCACCCGGACTACACCGACATCGTCAAGGAGATTATCGAGCCTACTCCCGCCGACCTGGAGTCGGACGAATCGCTGAACAACTGGCTGATGCGCACGGTGTCTACCTCACAGCACATCTCCGGCACCTGCAAGATGGGGCCGGACAGCGACTCCATGTCAGTGGTGGACCAGCAGTGCCGGGTCAAGGGGCTGGAAAACCTGCGCGTCATTGACGCCTCGGTGATGCCCGACTGCATCCGCGCCAACACCAACTGCACCACCATAATGATCGCCGAGAGGATGTCGGACATCATCAAGGGCGAGTAAAACCGGGCGAACAAAACCGGCAGTTGCAGCCCATTGTTCCGCCGAAGTATGGTGAGGGCGGCATCGCATTACGAAATCCGCCCTGTCGCATTGCCCCTCCTTTGTTAAAGTGGAAAGGAGGAGACTTCACATTGGATGGCCCCATGCCCGTGAGGAGGTGGCTCAGATGACCGCTGCAACTACCACTCTGCCCGGCAGGTTGCCGCCGGGGCCGCGCGGACTGCCGGTGTTCGGCTCGCTGCTCAAAATTCGAACCGATACCCATTTGTCCATCGACCGGGTGGTCAAGCGTTACGGAGACATCTGCCTGCTGCGCTTCGGCAGCGTGCCGACCATTATCATCAGCGAAGCGGAGATGTTGCAGGAAGCCTTCGGCAAGGCGGAGTTGGCCGACCGTTGGGTCAGCGAAATCATGGACACGCTGAGTCACCAGAAAGACCTGGTGCTGGCGCCCTACGGCGAGCACTGGCGGCAGATGCAGCGTTTTGCCAACCGGGAGCTGCTCAGCGCCCGCAACCTGGAGAACGTCCGCGAGCGCCACATCGAGCAGGTGGTTGACGGGCTGGTGGCCCGCATGGCGGACATGGGCGACGCCGGGGAGCTGGTCTCTCCGCCCACATTGACGGCGCGGAGCAACTCAACCCTGATGTTTCGCAGCATTTTCGGCCAGGATGACGGCGCCACGGAGGAGTTCGTCCAACAACGCGAGGCCCTACTGGACTACGTCAACTGGATATTCGCCAGCGCCACGGCCACCAACCTGGCCGACTACATTCCGTGGCTGCGGTTCCTGCCCAACAACGCCGTGAAGGAAGCCACCCGGCAGGCGGAAATCGGCGGGGCCATCATCCGCGCCCTCGTGGAGGCCGCCCGCAACCGTCCGGGCCTGGACCTTTCGACGCCCACCTGCTTGGTGGAGGTGATGCTGGCCAGGGAGGAGTCAGGGGAAATCACCAGCGATATGACTTGCGACCTGTGCATGGATATGCTGATAGCCGGCACCGACACATCGGCGCAGACAGTCAACTGGTTCCTGCTGCTTATGGCCAACCGCCCGGATGTCCAGGCCAAAGTCCATGAGGAGCTTGACCGGGTAATCGGCCATGATTCCCTGCCGACCGTTGACGACCGGACGCGGCTGCCCTACGTGTTCGCCTGCTTGGCCGAGTCCATGCGCTACCGCACCATCGGCCCGCTGGGGCTGCCGCACAAGGCGTCCGAAGACACGGAAATCGGAGGCTACCTGATACCGGCGGGAACGCAGGTGCTGGGGAACATCTACTCCATCCACCACGACCCGCGCCACTGGGACTCGCCCCACGAGTTCATACCTGAGCGGTTCCTGCCCCAGCCTGACGGCTCAATGTCGGCGGCGATGACCAGCCCGGCCTACATCCCCTTCGGCACGGGCCACCGCCGCTGCCCCGGCCGCCGCTTCGCCGAGACCACCGTATGGCTGCACATAACACGGATGCTGCACCGCCTCCGCCTCGAGACGCCCAACGGCAGCCCGCTGCCAGAGGACGAGGTGTTCGGCCTGGCAATCTCACCGAAGCCCTACTCGCTGCGGGCGGAGCGGCGATGGTAAAGCAAATTCGCGCTTGAGAGTTTCGATCGAGTCCTTTATTTGGCGGAATCGACAATGTAGGGGCAGGTTTTAAACCCGCCCTTACGATTCACCGATATTCCTTTTCTAAGACCGTTTATGCCCGATGAAACCAACCCCGTTCATCCTGAGCTTGTCAAAGGACGAACGGGGGCGCCAGCCTCCCGCAGAACCCCTACCCCAACTGCTCCAGCGCGCGGCGGTCCAGCATCATCTTCACCGGGCTGATGGGGCGGAAGGTGCGGGACATACGGACGTCGCCGGCCAGGCTTAGCAGGGTGTAGGCGTCGTAAGGTTCCATGCCCTTTTCGCGCACCAGGAAGTCCACCATGCTGCGAACCGCGCCCTTCATGGCCGGCCCCAGCTCTTCGCCGTAGTACAGCACCACGAAGTAGTCGGGCGTCATCGCCTGCGGGCATTCGATGCCCATGCCCTTCTCTACGGTGACTCGGATGTGGCTGTCGGCGGCGCACTCCGCGCCGGTGCCGCCCACCGCGCCGTCGCCAACCACGGCATGGCAGTCGCCCATGGCCAGCAGCCCACCTTCGACGAACACTGGCAAGTACAACGTGCTGCCCTCGACCAGTTCCTTGATGTCAATATCGCCACCGTATGGCCCGCTGTCGCTGGCGGTCTGCTGCGGATAGGTGGGGGTGGTCGCCACGAGACCCATGGACGGGTTCAGCGGCAGCTTGATTCCGCTGGGCAGCACGACATGGCTATCCTCAATGGTCATAACCGTGGGATAGGCCCGGTCAAATTCCTGCTCGAGGAAACCCCGGCCAGGCGACACCATGTGGGCCGCGCCTTCAGAGGCACGGGGCGTCACGCTGATGAAATCCACCCGAAGGGCGTCGCCAGGCTCCGCGCCGTTGACGTAGATGGGGCCGATGGCCGGGCCTTTGAGTTGCTTCTCGTCCAGCGCCTTCGGGTCGCGGATGCCCTCAAAAGCATCCCAGGTCTCCACCATCAACTCCTCGCCGGAGTCAATCGAAATGGCCGGCGGGTTGGACGGGTCGAGAACATATATCTTGTGGTCGCGGGTCAGCCGTTGCATGGCGGCCTCCTCATTCAGACAGAAAGTTTAGACCCTACCTCCGCCAGCAGCTCCAGCCGGTAGCTGACGCCCGCCGCAGGGTCCAGGTCCACCACGCAGACCGCGCCCTGATCCGGCGCGCCGATGGGGCCGTAGGGGCAGCCGGAATAGACGGCAGTGGTGGCGGCGCGGGAAACATCGGCGTGGCGGTCCCAGTGGCCTAGGGCAAGATAGTGGCAGTTGGCTGCGGCGACGTCGCCGGGGTAGATGGGCGATGAGCGCTGGTCTCTGTCGTTCTCGAAGTGGAAGTGACCATGCGCCATAGCCACCAGCCAGCGCCCTTCCGTCGGTTCCGGCATACCGTGGAGCGGGTGGAAGTCCGGCGTGTGAGATAGCATGGCACGACCCCACAATTCCAGTTCCAATTCGGGGAAGGCCAGCGTTTCGCCTTCGGGATCGCGGATTACTCGCAGGTTATCCGGGGCTTCATCAAAGGGCTGGCGACGGTACACCGAAGTCTTGTGGGCCAGGTCATGATTGCCGGGCAGCACGATGGCCGGCACCTTCAACCGCGCCATCTGCAACACGAAGCGCTCCACAACTTCATCGGTCACGCGCTCGTTGTCGAACACGTCGCCGGCCAGCAGCAGCGCATCGGCCTCCAGGCGCTCCACCACGTCCACCACCGACACCAGCACCTCCTCGCCCCGTGGATGGCCGGCAGGGTCGCCCAAGTGGGTGTCGGAAGTGTGGATGAGACGGAGACTTCGGACGGGATTCAGCAAATTCGTTTGACGCAATATAATTTTCACCCTTAATATGGTTTGAACCTGTTAAGGCTGAGGGTGGTATGGACATCACTCTGAACATTGATAACGAGATAGTTAGGAAAGCCCACAAGATCGCCACCGAAAAGAATACCACGCTGGCAGCTATGGTGCAGGGCTACTTGGCCTCGCTGGCCGACGCCGATACCCTTGCCCTTGACGCCACCGCCCGCGAGGAAGCCGCCGAAAAGTTTAGAGAATCCGTCCGGCAACTCAGCCGGCCCATGGGTCCCAGGAATTGGACAAGAGACGACCTTTACGACCGTCCTTATGGTGATACAAAACGCGACTGACAGATTCTTCATAGACTCCAACATCCTGGTCTATGCGTACGACAGCTCTGAGCCGGAGAAGAAGCTACTGGCAGAGGAAATCATCACACATCTTTTGAGGAATGGAAACGCCGCGCTTTCCGTTCAGGTACTAGTAGGCCATCAGTTTTGGACTGATGGATATAGAGACTTCAATTTTAGGCGAGCGTCTGCGGTGGTAAAGCGCCAGTCCACTCGTATCCTGTCCTGGTTGCGCCGGTCCTGCCACGCTGCCACTTCCCGCCTTAGAGTTGTTTGATCCGGAATGCGACGGTTCAGGCATTGGCGGGACAACACCCCGATTTCAATCTCGGCCATATCCAGCCAACTGCCGTGCTTGGGCGTGTAGTGAATTTCCAGCCGCTCCGCGATGCGCCGGGCCTCGGCAGGTTCAAAGGCCTCATACAATGAACTGGGGTGATGCGTGTTCAGATTGTCCATCACCAGTACGATACGGTCTTTGTCCGGGTAGTCCTCGTCCACCAGTTGCTTGACCACCTGCGCCCAATCGACTTTGGCACGCCGGTCCGTCACTGCCACCCGGCGCCACCCCTCCAGCGGTGCGAACAACATGAACAGGTTGCTCACTCCGTTGCGTTCGTATTCGTAATCGTAGGAGCCCACCGCCCCGGGCTGGGCCGGTCGCGGCTGGCGCGTCTCTTTCACCTGCTGCTTGCTGGTCTCATCCAGGCAGACCAGGACCTCGTTGTCCCCATACTGGCGCTGATAGACTTCCAGCACGTCCTCCATGGCGCAGACAAACTCGGCGCTGCCTTGCGGAGGGACGCACCAACACTCTTTCAGCCAAGGCTTAAGTTGGTTTTTTTCAGAGTCTGGCGCACTGTTTCATGGCTGATGCTCTCCACTATCTCCCTTTCCACCAGTCCATCGGCCAGCAATTGCAGCGTCCAACTGGCCCGTCCCTCGGGCGGTTCCCCGCAGGCCAGGGCAATCAGATGGGCTTCCCCCGCACCGTCCAACCGCTTCCGCTGGCGGTTCAGTTGCTCCTTGCGCCCCAATGCCCGTTCCAAACCCTCCTCCACACAGCGGCGCCTTACCCGCTCCACCGTCGCACGGCCGACCTGGAGGGCCCGGGCAATCTCTGCATCCTTCATAGCCCCTCCCTCTTGCCCTTCGTCGCCCAACAGCAGGATGCGGGCATGGGTCTGCTTGTACGCGGCACAACTCCCCTTGGAAACCATTGCTTTCAATTCCTCCCGCTCCTCCGCACTCAGCTTGACCCGGTACTTCTTCTCCATCACCCACTCCCCTCATCTGCTTATTTTTCTCACTTGATTATACCTATTATCCATCAATACAACTCTGCTCGACTACTAGGCGAGTTCTTCAACACAGTTACCCGTCGCATACCAAGACCGCTCACCGTGGCTGAAGCAACGGCGGTGATTAACCATGTGGGATCGCTTGATGTGATGGAAATTGACGTCGCTATGGTTCGGCGGGCTATAGCCACCCATAGCCGGTATGGTACCACCTACTGGGACTCCCTGATTATCGCTGCCGCCGAGAGGGCGGGCTGCACCAAGATCCTGTCCGAGGACATGAACCACGGCCAGTCCTATCACGGCGTCCTCGCTTTCAATCCCTTTTCCACCTGAATCTCTGTCTCAAGGCATCCCGGAAGGGCAAGGCCGTCTACCCTCCAATTACACCCCGCTCTCGCAGGTCGGCGATCTGCTCCGGTGTGAAGCCCTGCTCCGACAATACCTCGTCGTTGTGCTGACCCAGCAGGGGCGGCGGACGGCGGATGGCGGCGGGCGAGTCCGTCAGCTTGAGCGGCGAGCCTGGCGTCTTCAGCTCAGGGACGTTGGGGTGCTCCATATCCGCAATCATGTTGCGGGCCAACACCTGCGGGTTGGTAACCACCTCAGACACCTTGTTGATAGGCCCGCACGGCACCCCTGCATCGTTTATGACCTTCACCCAGTGCTCCGTGGACTTGTGCCTGAACTCGTCCATCAGTATGGTCACGCACTCCTCCCGGTGGGCCACCCGGCCGGTGTTGGTGGTGAAGCGCGGGTCCTCCAGCAGGTCCTCGCGTCCGATGCCCCGGCACATCCGTTCCCACAACCCCTGGTTGGCGCAGCCGACGATGAAGTAGCCGTCCGAGGAGGCAAAGCTCTGGTACGGCACCAGGCTGGGGTGTCCCGAACCCATGCGCTCGGGGTCTTCTCCGGTGCCGAGGTAGCGGGTGGCGTGGTAGCTCAGCGCAGCCACCTGTCCATCCAGCAGCGCGGCCTCCACCCACTGCCCCTTGCCGGTGCGGTCCCGCTGGCGGAGGGCCGTCAATATCGTGCCGTAGGCCATCATCCCGGTGAAGAGGTCAACCAGCGAGAAGCCCACCCTCTGGGGCAACCCGTCAGGCTCGCCGGTAAGGTGCATCAGGCCGCTGTATGCCTGGATAATCAGGTCGTAGCCCGGCATATCCGCCATGGGGCCGGTGCGCCCGTAGCCGGAGATGGAGCAGTAGACGATGCTGGGGTTGGCGCCGCTGATGTCGTCGTAACCCAAGCCCATCCGTTCGAGGGTCCCGGCCCGGAAGCTCTCGATCATCACGTCGGCGTCGGCTGCCATGCGGCGCACCAATTCCACACCCTCAGGCTCCTTGAGGTTGACCGTGATGCTGCGCTTGTTCCGGTTGAAGGTGACGAACTGGGTGCTTTCACCGTTCCAGAAAGGCGTCCAGTGGCGTATTTCGTCCCCTAGCGAAGGCTCTTCGATTTTCACCACGTCCGCGCCCATATCCCCCAGTAGCATGGTGCAGAAGGGACCAGCCAGGGTACGGGTCAAGTCCACGACCTTGATGTCATCCAGCGCAGCGGCCATGTCTACGTTCTCCGGTAAGCTGTACTTGTATTCTTTTCACAACCTGCCGATTATAGCACGGAGGTAATTGTCAGAATCAGGATTTACAGGATTAGAGGATGTTCAGGATGCTGGGACATATGGAATACCCTGATATATCCTACAATCCTGTAAATCCTGATTCTGACAATGCGGGGGTGGGCTATGAGTTTGGGAAGAGCGCCGGGCGTGGTGGTGCTGGGAGGGATAAATATGGACTTGGTGACCTACTCAGACCGCTTCCCGGGGGCTGGGGAGACCATCGCCGGTAATCGTTTCCTAACCTACGCTGGCGGCAAAGGCGCGAACCAGGCCGTGGCCGCAGCTCGCATGGGAGCGCGAACGGCGATGGTAGGCCGCGTCGGCGACGACATCTTTGGCCCGCAGTTGGTGGACGGGCTGCGCTCCGAGGGGATAGACGCATCCTGGGTTTCGGTTGCGACCGGGGAGTCATCGGGCATAGCCTCCATCTGCATTGACCGCACAGGCCAGAACCGCATCATCCAGGTGCTGGGCGCAAACTCCACCTGCGGCGGCGAGCAGACCGGCGCCGTGGCCACAGCTCTCCTGGGAGCCAACACGCTGATGCTCCAACTGGAAGTGCCGGTAGAAGTGTCGCTGTCGGCAGCGCGTGAGGCTCGCGCGCAGGGCAAAACGGTGATCCTGGACCCCGGCCCGGTGCGAAATATGCCTGCGTCGTTGTTTCACTTTGCCAGCATCATCACCCCCAACGAGACCGAGGCCGAAGCCATAGTGGGCTTCCGAGTAAACAATCAGGATACGGCAGCGCGTGCGGCGGAGGCCATCAGGTCCCGCGGCGCAGAGGCTGCGGTGGTCAAGCTGGGATCGCAGGGAGCCTACTACGCTTCTGCGGAGTCATCGGGCTTCCAGTCCGCCTTCCCCGTCCGGGCGGTGGACACAGTGGCCGCGGGCGACGCCTTCAATGGCTCCCTCGCCGTATGCCTGGCAGAAGGCGCGCCCCTGGCGGAAGCGGTGCGCGTTGCCTGCGCTGCCGGAGCGCTGGCGGTAACCACCACGGGCGCACAGGACTCGATGCCGACCAGGGCGGCGGTGGACGCGCTGCTGGCTTCGGGATAGGCTCGCTTCGGAATATATGGATGCTACCCGCGGGTTTTACGTTTCAGCCAGAGCCGCGCTGCCGCCATCCCGGCAGTTGAGGCAAGCCAGCACAGGAACAGCAGGCCAAAGGCCCACCAATAGAGCGCGGCGCTGATTTCCAGCGCGATACCCAGCACTGTCATCAGCGTAATAAGCAACGCCGAAGCGGCAGAGGCCGTTGCGAAAAGGTCTGCAATCTTGCCCCCTGACACCCGGGACAGGGCGGCTCCAGTGAATACGAACCCCAACGCCGAGACCGTGGCGCAGGCCGCTGCCTTCCAGAACCCGTCGGAGTCGGCCCCGGCCCACAGTCCCGCCAGCAGCAACAACAATGCCGCTAACGCCATGACCGGGGCCGCCGGACGCAAACGCCGACCGATTCCTGTGCGGGGTATGGCAGTCCCTCCCAATGTCGTCAGGAAGAACCCCCCGACCAGCAATGCAGTCAACAGCAATTTCCCTCGTGTCTTGGTATACTCCAGCGTACCCACCATGAAGGCTACAATAGCCACCGCCGCCACCAACGAGAGCAGCGCTCCCGCGGCATGAGTGTAGGGGTGACCCAGCCAGTCCGGCAGCTTCATAGCAGACTTGCGGCGATTGTTTTGGATAAGGCGGGCATAGCAGACATTATAGTGACGGTACGCACAGAAAATACCCCCTTCCTTTCTGCCAAAGGGTTGTGGTGAGAGTGGAAGGAGAACTTTGACCCAATCGCAAGACAAGTTCTGCGCTTCCTGCGCCTCGCCTCTGGAGCGGCGAGAAGTATTCGGCACGGAGCGGCCCGCCTGCCCCCAATGCGGCCGGGTGGTGTTCTATGATCCCAAAGTGGCCGCTGTCTGCGTCATCTCTCGCGCCGGGCAGGTGCTGATGATCCGCCGGGGCACCGATACAGGCTATGGCCTGTGGAGTCTGCCCGGCGGTTTCGTTGACCGGGGCGAGGTGGTAGAGTCGGCGGCAGTCAGGGAAGCATGGGAAGAAACCGGACTGGAGGTGGCAATAGACGGGCTGCTTGGCTTGTTCTCCCTGCACGGAGACCCGGTGATAGTGGCTGCTTTCACTGCCCATGAGACCGGCGGCTCGCTGGCGCCGGGACCGGAAGCTCTGGAAGCCGCCTTCTTCCCGACCAATGCCCTACCGGAACTCGCCTTCAGCCGCGACACGGAGATACTCACCCGGTGGAAGACCCAATTCCCTCTCCCCCTGGGAGAGGGTTAGGGTGAGGGCGTACCCCCTTGCTGTCCAAGTTGGCCCGCTCCGCCCTCGACTTCGTGTTCCCCATCCATTGCGCCGGATGCGGACGGGAGGGCGGCGTCATCTGCAAGCAGTGCGCCAACGGGCTGGAGCGTCTGGAGCCTCCCTACTGCCGTGTCTGCTCCGCCCCGGGCGTCAGCGGTCTTTGCCACTGGTGCCGTCAGGATCCTCGGGTGTTCGACTCTCTGCGCTCGCCTTTCCGGTTCGAGGGTGCTGTACGAGATGCGATACACCGGCTGAAATACAAGGGCGAGCGCGCCTCCGCCGCTCTACTGGCCGGGTTCATGGCTGAATATCTGGAGCGCAACCCGGTGCCGGCGGATGCACTGGTCCCCGCTCCGCTTCATCCGCGCCGGTTACGCAGCCGGGGATACAACCAGTCGGCCTTGCTGGCCCTCGAAATCGGTAAGCGCCTGAGTCTGCCGGTACGGGAAGATCTGCTTGTGCGTATCAGGAACCCCCGCCCGCAGGTGGAAACTCAGTCGCAGCAGGAACGCCGTGAAAACGTGGCCGGAAACTTCGAGTGCCGGGCCGACGCCACGGGCCTGGCGCCGCTGCTGATTGACGACGTAGCGACCACGGGCAGCACATTGTCGGAGTGTGCCCTTGTCCTGAAGGCAGCCGGGGCGGCCAGCGTCCACGCGATGACTTTGGCGCGAGAGGGTTGAGATCGCGCCCCTATTTGTCTGAACTGTGATTCATGGGATTTTCAGGATGGCCATGATTTTGAGCCGTCTGAATCCGCGAAATCTTCTAATCACAAAAATTACAGTTCCGACAAACAGCCATGAACCATCGCCGAATCCGGGTCTGGAATTGACAAGGCTGTGCGCGTCTGCTGAAATTGGGCCATCACCGGGACAGAATAATTGACATGGAGGAGAGCGTTATGGCAGGCAGGACATTGATCTATGTCGGCGCAGAGGCCGATGGGTTGTATCGCAAGGAAGCCAACGACACCCGCTGGGAAAAGCTGGCCAAGGGAATGCCGCCCTCCCCGCAGGTGCGCGAAATCGTGGTGCATCCCAGCAACCCGCAGACCATCTTCGTGGGCACTCAGCGCGGCATCTACCGCTCCAATGACGGCGGCGACAGCTTTGAGCGCATGAACATGACCGAGGGCCGCATCGTCTGGTCCATCAAGTTCCATCCCCATGACTCCAACATCATGTTCGCGGGCACCGAGGGCGCTGAGGTCTTTAAGAGCGCCGACGGCGGCGAGAACTGGGAGTATCTGTCTACTGTCGCCAACCCCGACGCCGTGCAGATGGCCTTTGCTACCCGCATCTTGGGGATAGGCATCGAAAGCGGCGACACCAACCAGATGTACGCGGCCCTGGAAGTTGGCGGCGCAGCCCACAGCTCCGACGGCGGCAAGACCTGGACCATCGTGAACAGTGTCTTCGAAGGCGACGTCGACCTGCTGGACCTCCACGGCGTTACCGTCGGCGCCAGCGAGCAGGTGTTCATCTCCAACCGCACCGGCGTCTGGCGCACCCGCGACCGCGGCCAGACTTGGGACGACCTCCAGTTCGAGAGCTTCTCCAACATACGCTACTCCCGCGGGGTCGAGGTCGCGCCCAACGATCCCAGCACTCTGTACGCCTGCGTGGGCCTGAACTTCGGCAGCGAAGAGGGCGGCGTGCTGCGCTCCACCGACGCCGGCGAGACCTGGAACCGCTTCGACCAGGGCGTCGAGCCTGCCAGCACCACCTTCGGCATCGCTGTCAATGACCGCGACCCGCAGACCGTCTACTTCTGCACCCGCAAGGGTCAGGTGTTTGGCACCCACGACGGCGGCTCCACCTGGCAGGGACACGACCTCCCCGGCATGGCCGCCAGCGTCAAGGCCATCGCCTGTACCTCTGTCTAAGCGGGTTTTGAGGGTTATTCAGATTCTCCATTGCCTTGCCGGAAGTCCGTTTGTCCTAAGCCTGTCGAAGGATGAACGGACGGCCCTGACCTTCGACAAGCCTGCCTTGAGCTTGCCGGAAGGCTCAGGGTCAACGGCAAAAGCGGAGGCGCACAATTGGCCTCAGCAACCGGATACGACATGGTGGCCGCAGCAGCAGCGCTGCGGCCACAAATAGTTGCAGCGCGGGACGAGATGGACCAGCACGGGCGTCTTCCGCCAAAGCTGGTCGAGGCGATGGACGAGGCAGGGTTGTTCCGCACATATATGCCCAGCTCCCTGGGCGGACACGAACTTGATCCTATCACCGCCTTCCGGGTCATCGAAGAAGTCGCCAGGGCGGACGGCTCGGCGGGATGGTGTTGCTTCATCGCCGGTTCCATCGGTATGTATTCCGGGTGGCTGGATACCTCGGTAGCCCGCCAGTTGTTCGGAACTCCCGTCAATCTCAGGGGAGCCGGTTCCTTCCGTCCATTGGGGACTGCGCGAGTTACCGATGGCGGTTACATCGCCACGGGCCAATGGGACTTCGCCAGCGGCTGCCTGCACGCCAACTGGCTGTTCCTGAACTGCGTTGTGACCGACGAAAACGGCCCGCGCTACAACGTCGGGGGGCCGCTCGAGGGTATGCCGCAGTTGAAGATGATCAGCGTTCCGGTCGAAGACGCCCGAATCATCCCCAACTGGTCGGTCATCGGGCTACATGGCACCGGCAGCAACGACGTCGCGGTATCCGGCCTGTTCGTGCCTGAGAACCGCACTTTCGCCCTCACCGACCACCCGGTGGACTCTGCGCCGCTCCTGACCTTCCGCACGGCAATGGCAACCACCTTCACGCCGCTGGCCGGCCACACCCTGGGCATGGCGCGAGGGGCGATGGACGCCTTCCTGGATCTGGCGGGGGAGAAGGGCACCACCATGACCACAGCGCTGCTACGCGACCGGGCACAGGTTCAGGAAGTAGTGGGCCGGGCCGAAGCCATCATCAGCGGCGCGCGGGCCTACGCGCTGGATGCCGCAGGCCGGATGTGGCAGGGAATGCGGTCAGGCGAACCCGACCTGGGTAAAGAGGTGCTACAGACTCGCTTGGCCGTAACCCACGCGGTCCACGAGTCGGTACGGGCAATAGATATGCTCTACCACGCCTCCGGCACCAACGCCGTTCGCAGCAGCAACCTGCTGGAGCGCTACTTCCGCGACGTGAACGCCGCTATGATGCACGCTGGCGGCCTCTTGTCCAACTTCGAGCAGGGTGGCCGCGTCTCGATGGGGCTACCGCCGGGCGCGCCTGGGTGGTGAACCGCTGACCGGATATCTCCACCAAGCTACGCAGAACTACTCCTGCGTAGTCGAGCCGCTTGGTGGAGGCACCCTGAATATGATTCCGCCATCCGGCGCGTGGGAATGCGAGAGGAAGGCATCGGTTAGCCGCCTGATTTCCGCCAGTGTCTCAGTGTGCTGGGCATCGGACCGTTCCCGAGCTTCCTTGAATTGAGCATCCGTCCGTTCCCGAGCTTCCTTGAATTGGGTTTCCGTCCAAGCTCGCAGTTCCCTGTACTGTTCTTCCGACCGTTCCCGGACTTCCCTGTACTGTTCCTCAGAGCGTTCCCTGGTCCATCCGAACTGATCGTCGGAGCGCTCCCGGGAGACCTTCACCTCTCCTTCCAGCCGACCTTGACGCAGGTATACTGGGGCAACCAAACCTAGAATCGCAATCCAAGCCGCCGCCACCGAGGCAAGAGCGGCTATTGTCGGGGCATCCATCGTTTCTTCTCTCTACTCCAATGTTTCCCTGTCTGCATTATAGCCGACCGGCTACGGCCGCACCCAGGTTTCCGACCAGGCCAGGCAGGCGGAGCTGCTCTGTTTTTCGCCGCGCATCTCTAGGGCTACTTCGCCTTCGGCGTCATCGCCGTTGATAGTTATGCGACCGGAACGGGCCGGGATGAAGCAACTGTAAACGCCGTGAGGGCGGCCGGGGGCGCTGCCGGCGGGAACAGTGAGCATGAACGGCTCCAGGAAGTTATACCACGTCAGGGTAATCTGGTCGTCGTCGTTCTCAATGGTCTCTGTCCAGTAGGTGTAGGTGTCGCCCTTTCGGCTGAACTCAGCCTCTATGACCTGGATGGACTGGTCAGCAAACTCCGGGAACAGCAGGCTCTCGATCTCTTCCTGCAGCCAGCGGGCGAGGGCGATATTGTCAGCGTAGACGCGAACGCCTTCCACCAGGTCGCTCTTGATGAACAGCACATGCCCCGCGCCGCCGGGAGAATACAAGACACGCCAATGGCTGGTCCGGGTGGTCTGTTCGCCATCTTCCGTTAAGCGGATGAAGGAGTTTTCCCCTGTGAGCCGGATGCTGTTGGGGTCAACGGGACTTGCCGAGGTCATGCTGGGCCTCCTCAGTTTTCGTTCGAGTTACGGTTTTCGCCTCTTCCAAGAGAAAAAGTCGCGAGTGTACAGCTTGCGCCTGACCTGAGCTTTGGAAACATACGCCGTGGCAAACACCGCCAGCGAAATGTTGATCCCGACAATGAAGAATCCGGCCAATTGATGGCCAGCAATTATCAGGTACAGGGCACTGGCTGCCAACAGCAACGACAGAACCAGCCCCGCAATCATCCCCATATAGCCCTGCCGCCCTCGCTGCTTCAGCAGTTCGACTTCGGCATCGCCGTCACGCTCGAGCCGCTCGGACGCCATGTTCATGATTCTGTCGCAAGCTCCGGGGACTATCTGCTCGTACCACAGGATAACTTCCTTCGTTGGTAGTGGGCCCAGCAGAATATCGGCGGCAGCGGAGGTGCGGCGAGGCAGTATCGGTTCTTCAGTCAGCCTTTCCAATTCCTGGGTTTCAAAGGTGGCTATTGCGTCCCGCATATACCAGTCAACAATCCGGTTGCCCCATTCTTTGTCTCTTCTGGTCTCGGGGGCAGCATCGCCCTTGCCCCATCTCCTGCGAATCTCCAGAAGAGCGCCCCAGTCAAAGACACGCACAAATCCTTCCAGAAAGGCGAGGATCGGCGTGGTGCGATTGTAGTAGCTCCGGTACATCCGCTTGATTCCTCAGACTTATGTTCAGCAATAGATTTTCTGTGGTTCAGCGCAGAGCCTACAGGAACGCCGCCCGTGGCTGGACGGGCGGCGTCGCCGTATTCTCAGATGGCTCTACTCTCCAGGATTACTCGTCCTTCGATGGGAACCAATCCTGCTTCCAGGGGAAGTCGCCCTCGGCGGAGTCGAAGGCGGGCAGACCCGCTTCCACCCGCTCGCGGTAGGGGCTGGTGATGGGCTCGCGGTAGGGATAGATGCCGCCTTCATAGACCTCGGGGCCCTTCTTGAAGTGCCTGGCCTCTTCCAGCGTTTCGATGAACGGGGCGTTCATGTCGTAGAGCTGGTCCACCGTCTTGGGACGGGGCCCGGCCTTGGAAACGTGCCCGTAAAGCTCGCGGCCAATGATGCGCTCGGCGGTCCAGACGCAGTCAATGAGCTTGTCAATGTCCACGCCGGTCTCAATGCCCATATCCTCCATCATGTGGAGCAGGTCTTCGGTGGGCGCCATGCCGGTGGCGCGGCCGTTGCCGCAGTAAGGGCAGCCGCCGAACCCGCCAATGGTGCCATCCAGCTCCAGCGTATCGTCCGGGCCGAGGGTGCGCATAGCGGCGTAGGCGGAGGCGATAGCCATGTTGCGTCCGTTGTGCAGGTGCAGGCGGAAGTGGTCAATCTCGGGCCAGCGCTCCTTGACGCGGTAGAGGCTCTCCTCGACCTTGGCCGGAGTGCAGTGGCTCATCGGGTCGCCCATGGAGACGCTGCGGACGTTGATGCCCACCTCGTCCCACATTGCGTGTTCCTTTTCCAGCAGGGTCATCAAGCTGTCCACCGGGAACTCGCCGAGGAAGTTGGAACCCCAACTGGCGTTGCAGCCGATACCCGCTTCCTTGACGTTCAGTTCCTGGGCCTGGGCCACCCTCTGCGGCCAGGTTTCCATTTCTTGCATCTGGGAGCGGTTGGTGTTGCGGCGCGTGAAAACGTCGCACATGTGGCAACTGAGCCGAGGATAGGGGTCGCGCTCGATAGTCAGAGGCGGCGAGTATTGCCGGGCGCGCTCCACGCCGCGGGAATTGAGGGCCAGCGCGGTATACGTGATGCCCGGCCTGGGAGTGAAGCGGGTTACTATCTCGTCTATGCGCTCCATCTGGGGCGTCCACTTGGGGCTGACGAAAGACCCGACGACGATGTTCTTCAGGCCGGTCTCGGAAAGCTGGTCGAGGAGCTCAATTTTGTCGTCAACAGAGATGTTGGCGTCCTCGATTTGCATCCCCTCGCGCATACCCTCTTCTTTGTATACAACCTTCGGGTAGCTGGGCATTTTGGAGCCTCCTTCGGGCGGGTGGGTTTCAAGGCCAGGTTGGGGCGATTTTAGGGTTGGGGCGGGCGGCTGTCAATCTGGCGCGCCGCGAGCAGGGGCTTTTGATAGCTCTCTCTCCCTCCTCTCTCTCCTTCCGGGGTAGGGTTAGAGCCTGCCTCCGCGAAATCGAGGGTTGGGCGTCCCTCCGCATATAGGTAAAGTGCTGATGCCTGGCGATTTCACCCTCACTCCAATCCTCTCCCTCAAGAGAGAGGGAGAATTACAAAACCCTGCAGACCAGGGACACTGGTTTGCCAGTCGCAATGCCCGGTTGCTAAGATAGCGGCAAACCCGGCCGCAGGCGAGGGGGGGCTATGCCGCATCACGAAGAACAGCAGACACGGCGCGATTTCGTCAAGTACACTTTCTTCAAGGTTGATCCCAAGTGGCGCGCCTCCGCAGCGCAGGGAGCGGGTGGCGACTCAGCAAGAATAAAGGCTGAGTTCGCCTCGGTGCTGGACGAGTTTGCCGACCGGGTAGAGGTTTCCAGCTACAGTCTGGTGGGGACTCGGGGCGACGCCGACATGATGCTGTGGATGGTCAGCCCAACGCTGGAGGCCATCAACGAGCTGGCGGCACAGCTCAACCGCACGGCGATGGCTCCCTACCTCTCCACGCCCTACTCATACCTGGCGATGACCCGCCGATCCCCTTACGTGGTCAACCATCGTCACGAAGGGCAGGAAGGAACGTCATCCACCATGCGCATGGTGGGGCGCAAATACCTGTTCGTATACCCCTTCGTCAAGACTCACGACTGGTATCAGCTTCCCAAGGAAGAGCGGCAGGAACTGATGAACGAACACTTCGTCATCGGCCACAAGTACCCGGACATCAAAATCAGCACGGCCTATTCCTTCGGGTTGGACGACCAGGAATTCGTGCTGGGATTCGAGACTGACGACCCATCGTCTTTTTTGGACTTGGTAATGGAGCTGCGGGAATCCAAGGCGCGTCCATACACCTTGTTGGACACGCCCATATTCTCCTGCATCAGCAAGCCTGTGGCAGCCTGTCTCGACGACCTCGGTTAGGAAGCGAGTACCGCAGGCACTGGCCGGTTCAGGGCAACAGATTTAGGGGCGGGCAATAATGCCCGCCCCTTTATTGTCTCAGCGGGAGACTTGCAATGCCGAATTTACTTGCGCTTCAGCTCGGCCGGGTCGGTGTTCTTGAAGTAGTCGTAATTCTTGGCGATGTAGTCCTGCCACTCCGCAGGAACTGCATCCTCGGCGAAAATGGCAGTAACGGGGCAGACAGGCTCGCAGGCAGCGCAGTCAATGCACTCATCCGGGCTGATGTAGTACTGGTCGTCTTCGTCTCGGGTGTAGATGCAGTCCACCGGGCAGACGTCAACGCAGGCGGAGTCTTTCAGGCCAACGCAGGGCTCGGCGATGATGTAGGTCATTGCGGTCGGCTCTCTTCAAGGATTGGCGCCGCGCCTCTCAACCGCAGCCAGGGCGGTCAAGGGACAGGCACTAGCAGATTATAGCACAGCGCAAGGCGTTTGCAATAAGCCGGGCGCCGCCCCGGCACAGGTACAGGTACTGAAACCATGTCCTCAGCCGTCAGTTTTATAGCACCAATCCATAGGCCCGCTTCTTGATGGAGAGGTTGACGAAGGTCTGGGTTCCCTGAACGCCGTCCACGACGCCGACCTTTGTGCGGAGAAAATTTCCGAGGCTTTCCGCCGACTCCAGCCCGGCCCACACGAAAACGTCGAAGGAGCCGGTGGTGATGGCGACGTAGTGGGCCTCTTCCATGGCGGAGATTGCGTCTGCCACGGTGTCGGACTTTCCAGGCCCGGTGGAAATCCCGATGAGGGCGGTGGTGGCGTACCCGAGCTTCTCCAGATTGGGCACTGCTATCACTTTCACCACGTCCTCTTTGACCAATCGCCTTAGTCTGCGGCGCACCGTCCCTTCGCTGACCCCCACTTCTCGGGCAATCTTGGCGTTGGATGCTCTTCCATCCAGTTGCAACAAAGCTATAATTTTCCGGTCCAGTTCGTCCATTGCGGTATGCTCCCTTTTGCTCAGATAACGCCCGCATGAGAGACTTGGCGGGACTACTTGCGTCACCAGTTCTACGCAGGGCCACCTTGGGCGGTTTGCCAAGACGAAACATCATATTTCCGACGTTCCGGGGTGTCAATAGCGAATTTCACCTTTAGGCGATATATTATAGCGTATTTCGCTCCAATTGGACGATAATAGTATCTAAATTGGTAAATATATGCACTATTTGCTCTGAATATCCTTTTATGTAACCTTCCGCCTGGCCGGGAAAGTCAGCATCAACCGCTACTCTAGGCAAACCCACTAGTATCGCATTTGAGCACCAAATTCCCGTCCTGGCTCCCGGCCCTGGGGGATTTTCGTCCAAGTGCATCGCCCCAACCTTCATTCCTGCGTATGGATTGTCTTTTCGGACGTCTCGCAGTTACAATATCTTAGTCTGGAAGCCGGGATGCAACAGCGAAGAATACCTCAGGGCTAGATTTAGAATGGGTCGGCTTTTGCTCCCTGGATAAAGAATCAGCAACCTAATCCTCTCAGCTTCCATGCTCCCGGTTGCCGTACCTCATCTTCCATTTCAGGACTAGCCGTCATCGCAATTATGAACAGTTTTCACATCTGGACCATCGGCTGTCAGATGAACACCGCCGACTCTGAGCGCCTTGCCTCAGCCTTGGAGCAGATGGGATTGGAGCCAGCAGACAGCGCAAAGGACGCCGATGTAGTGGTTCTGAATTCCTGTGTCGTGCGGCAGTCGGCGGAAGACAAGGTGGTCGGCAACCTGGGTGCTTTTTCGCGGTTGAAGAGGGAGGATCCCGACCGCGTTATAGCGCTGATGGGCTGCATGGTCGGCCCGAAGTCGGATCAACTGGCCCGCCGCTTTCCCTACGTTGACGTATTCATGCGCCCTCAGCAGTTCGAACCGCTGCTGGACCTGGTGGGCGAGCGCCTGAGCCTCGACTGGGAAGGCTGCGTTGGTACGCTGGCGCCAACCAGGCCCGATGTTTCCTGCCACGTTCCCATCATCCACGGCTGCGACCTGATGTGCACTTTCTGCATCATCCCCTACCGCCGGGGCCGACAGGTCAGCCGTCCGGTGGATGAGGTGGCGCGCGAGGTGGAGTTGCTGGTGGCGCGCGGCGTGAAGGAAGTCACGGTGCTGGGTCAGACGGTGGACGCTTACGGTCACGACCTGCCCCCCGCTTTCAACAACGACCGGGATGGCAAAGACCGGGACGGCGGGCGTCCCAATCTGGCTACGCTTCTGAAACGGCTGAACGACGTGGACGGTCTTGAACGCATCCGTTTCCTGACCTCGCACCCCAATTATATGAGCCGGAACATCATCGAAGCAGTGGCCGAGCTGCCCAAGGTGTGCGAACACATCAACCTGCCAGTGCAAGCCGGGGACGACGAGGTGCTGGCCCGAATGCGCCGCAACTACACCCGCGCCGACTACATTTCACTGGTGGACGAAATCCGCGACACCGTACCGGGCGCGTCTCTCAGCACCGACATCATCGTAGGCTTTCCCGGCGAAACCGAAACGCAGTTCCAGCGCACCCTGGAACTGGTAGAGCAATTGCGGATGGATAAAGTGCACTGCGCCGCCTACTCCACCCGCCCCGGAACCATCGCAGACCGCAGCATGGAAGACGACATACCACAGGCGGAGAAAACCAGCCGCCGCGAGCGGATAGATGCCCTGCAACAGAGCATACTCACCGAGATCAACGCCGAACTGGTGGGCAGCGAGTTCGAGGTGCTGGTCGAGGCGAGGAACAAGGGCAAATGGCAGGGCCGCACCCGTTCCAACAAGCTGGTGTTCTTCCCCATAGCAGATCCCGCATCAGATAACGATGGCGGGGGCGACCGGCTGGGAGATATGGTCAACGTGAAGATTGACCGGGCCGGGCCGTGGTCGCTGCAAGGCCAACCGAATTAGAATGAGGAATGCGGAGCGAGGGATGTAAGATGACATAGAACCCGCTCCGCATTCCCATTGAGGGGAATCGAAGATGACAACCCGTCGCCGTCCCATCGTACCTATCACCGAGTTGGAACACTCGGCCTTCTGCAAAACCGAGGACGAACTCCCCGCCAAGCCCTTGGCTGAGGAGCTGTCCGTCAACGTGCGCTGGCAACAGATTCCCACAGAGTACCTCCACTACACTGCCGACGAACTGGACGCCCGAATTCACGCCGTGCGGCAGAAGCTGGGCGGTTCGGTAACGGTGCTGGGCCACCACTACCAGCGTGAAGAGGTCATCAAGTACGCCGACTTCCAGGGCGATTCCTTCCTGCTGTCTCAGCAGGCGGCCAGCAAGCCCGACGCCGACTACATCATCTTCTGTGGCGTCCACTTCATGGCTGAGACTGCCTGCGTGCTGGCGGGGGAGCACCAGAGGGTAATTTTACCCAACATCACCGCCGGCTGCTCCATGGCCGACATGGCGCCGATGGACGACGTGGAGGATGCCTGGGACGACCTGATGGAGGTCCTCGGGCCGGGCGAAATCGTGCCGGTCACCTACATGAACTCCATCGCTGGCATCAAGGCCCTGTGCGGACGCAACGGCGGAGCAGTTTGCACATCCTCCAACGCCGACGCGGTGCTGAAGTGGGCCTTCGAGCAGGGCAAGCGAGTGCTGTTCCTGCCCGACCAGCACCTGGGCCGCAACACCGCGCTGAAGATGGGCGTGCCGCTGGACGAAATGGTGGTGTGGAACCCCTTCCGCAACATGGGCGGCAACACGCCGGAGCAGTTGCGCCGGGCGAAGATGGTGCTGTGGCAAGGACACTGCTCGGTCCATACCCGCTTCACCGTGAAGCAGATCGAACTGGCGCGTCAGCGATTCCCGGACGTGAACGTGCTGGTACACCCGGAGTGCGTGATGGAAACGGTGCAGGCCGCCGATTTGGTGGGGTCTACCGAGTTCATACGCAACCGGATAAACAACGCGCCGGCGGGCAGCGTTTGGGCCGTGGGCACCGAGATCAGCTTGGTGAACCGGCTGGCCCTGAACAACCCCGACAAGACGGTGTTCTGCCTGGACCCGGTCACATGCCCCTGTTCCACCATGTACCGCATCCACCCGGCCTACGTGCTGTGGGTGATGGAAGAACTGCTGGAGGGCCGGGTTAGGAACGAAATTACCGTGCCGGAGAACATACAGCGCGAGGCGCTGGTGGCCTTGGAGCGGATGCTGGCGCTGCGGTAGCAACTGAGGGGAGTGCAAAGATGAGTGTACGAATCTCAAAGAGCCGACAAATCACGATTCCCGAGGAATTTTTGACTCACTTCAGAATGCGCCCCAATGACGAAGTGGACATCGCTGTGACGGCCAGAGGGATCCTCATACGCAAGCTACCGCTTGAAGAGGATCCTGTTGAACAGATGTACGGTATCTGGGGAACCGGCAGAAACACAGACGACTACATGGAAGAAGTGCGTGGACGTTGATCACTGCCGTAGATACGAATGTTCTGGTAGACATCTTTCTGGCCGACCCTCGCCATGGATCGCTTTCACTGGAGAGGCTACAGGAAGGACGTAATCAGGGCCCGATTATAATTTGCAACGTGGTCTATGCTGAGTTGGTTCATGGTTTCGAGAATCGAGCGACTCTTGACGCTACCTTGAACAGATTGGCGCTGAATGTCTCTTCAATAGATAATGACGTTGCCTATGAGGCGGGGCTTCGTTGGTCCCGGTATCGGCGAGCTGGGGGATCTCGAAACCGGATTCTCGCTGATTTCCTAATTGGCGCCCATGCGTTTTTGACAGCCGACTTGTTTCTCACGCGAGATGATGGGTTTTACCAGACTTACTTCCCAGACCTCAACAAGCCAGTGGGCGCATAGTAATTGGACATACGTCAGGAGGTAATCGCCTTGCCCCAACTGCCCCCCGAAGTCTATGCGCTGATTGACGCGGCCATCGCCGAGGATCAGACGTTCAACGATCCCACCACCGCAGCGGTGGTGCCGTCGGAGATTCGCGGCGTCGGAATGCTTCGGGCCAAGTCCCATGGCGTGCTGGCTGGCGTCGAGGTGGGGCTGGCCGTGTTCCGGCGAGTGGAGCCGGAACTGGAACTGGAAGCCCTGATGGCCGACGGCGCATCCTTGTCTCCCGGCGACGGCATTGCGCGGGTGGCCGGCCCGGCGGCGGGAATCCTGCGGGCCGAACGCATCGCCCTCAACTTCATGCAGCGTATGAGCGGCATCGCCAGCCTGACCAACCGCTACGTCCGCGCCGTCGAGGGCACCCGCTCCCGCATCGTGGACACTCGCAAGACCGCGCCCGGCCATCGCTACCTGGACAAGTACGCCGTGCGTGCCGGAGGCGGCTACAATCATCGCTACAACCTGGCCGACGGCATCTTGATAAAGGACAACCACATCGAGGCCAATCGCTTCCGCGAGATGGGACTGCGGCAGGTCATCGCGCTCGCTCTGGAACGGGCGTCTCACACCATCCGCGTAGAGGTCGAAGTAGAGTCGCTGGACGCGGCCCGCGAGGCGCTGGAAGCCGGCGCTCATATCATCATGCTGGACAATATGCCGGTGGACATGATGCGCGAGGCCATGGGTTTCATCGGCGACAAGGCCGTGGTCGAGGCGTCAGGCGGCATCAACTTCGACACCGTTCGAGCCGTTTCCGAGACCGGGGTTCACCTCATATCCATCGGCGAACTGACTCACTCGATGTCTGCCCTGGACATCAGCCTCGACCTTGAATTTGAACAGTAATTCCCTCCCCTTCAATGGGGAGGGTTAGGGTGGAGGTGAATCCTTCACCGGAAGACTCGAAAGGGGGACCCATGGCCAGAACCACCGATCCCATCAGCAACTGTCTGGAACGCAACTGGGACATGATCGAAGCCGCGCTTGCGGGCATGGACGACGATATGCTCACTCGCGCCCCTGCCGCCCAGTGCAACTCCGCCGCCTGGATTCTGTGGCACCTCTCGCGGGTGATGGATATGTTCGTCCACTTCCGCCTTCAGGATGCCGAGCAGCTATGGACCAAGGACGGCTGGGCGGAGAAGTTCAACGTGGCCCCCGGCATCGAAGACCGCGGCGTGGGCTGGACTGAGGAGCAGGTGGCGGCGTGGACACCGCCGTCCCGCGAGGCGCAGGAGGGCTACTACCACGCCGTCAAGTCAGCAACGCAAGCGTACCTGGCGCAGGTCAGCGAGGAAGAGCTGGCCCGCGAAATCGTGCTTCCGCCGCTGCCGGAACCTCGCTCCATCGCCGCTTGTTTCGGGCAGGTAATGTGGGACAATCTGGCCCACGGCGGCCAGATAGCCTACCTGCGGGGCCTGTTCCTCGGCATGGGCTGGCACCGCTAATAAAACGCCGAGAGCGCAGGGAACGCCGAGTTTCTTTTATTTGATTCCCGGCGGGCTTGGCGCGCTCGGTGTTTTATTCTTACCGCCGTGGACGCTGACGGTCCTCGCTGTCCAGCAGGATGGTGACCGGGCCGTCGTTTTGCGACTTGACCTGCATATACGCTTGAAACCGCCCTGTGGCTACCGCTAGACCGGTATCTCTGAGTAGCGACACCGTGTGCTCATACAGCCGCTCGGCGTGTTCGGGCGGAGCGGCGCGGGTGAAGTCGGGGCGGCGTCCCCGGCGCGTATCGGCGTAGAGGGTAAACTGGCTCACCATCAGAACTTCGGCGCTTGCGTCCAGGGCAGACAGGTTGAAGCGGCTGGCGTCGTCGGCAAATATCCGCAGGTTGGCTATCTTCGGCACGAGGTATTCGGCATCCGCCACCTCATCATCCGCAGCAACGCCCAGCAACACCAGCAGGCCACGTCCGATACGACCCACCTCCACTCCGTCCACTTCCACTGATGCCTCAGCTACCCGTTGCACCAACGCCCGCATTGAACTATTCCGCCCTATAGAGTGATGAAAACAACAAAAAACAGCCAGCCCGCGACAGCGTAACCGGCTGTAATGGTTATTGGAGCCTTGAAACTTCTTGCCTGAGACGGGACTGCCAGACCTAGGTGGAGGCGGCAGCTCCGGCGGTTGTCGAAGCGGACTCGCTGCTGCCAGCACTCCCGGAACTGTCGGGCCCGGAAGAAGACTCGGCGGGCTTACTGTCACTGGACTTGGAAGTATCGCTGCTGCTCTTGCCGGAGCCGTTCTCGACGGGCGGCTTGGGGCGTCCGTAGTCGGTGGTGTAAAAGCCGCTGCCCTTGTAGATTACCGGGACGGCGTGATAGACCCGGCGGCCTTCGCCTGAGCACTGCGGACAGGTTCCCTTGCCAGCTTCACTGAAGCTCTGTCTCAGCTCGAAATAGTTATCGCATTCAACGCAACGGTAGTCGTATCGAGGCACTGATCATCTCCTGGCATTCAACACCCGGCGCGCTTGGCAGGCGGTGGTGGCCGCATCACGCTGAACGGGTAGTGGAGGTTGGCGCTCGGACGGGGTGGCTGCCAATCGGCAACCAAAATAATTTATCAGCCACGGCCCATACTGTCAAACCGGATTCCGCAGCGTACAGGGCAATTACGTTTTAACTGGGAGTGATCCCTTTTCAGTTCAGGCCGACCGCTATTCCTGCCTTTACGAGAATGACGCATCAGCCAGCCCAAAGCCCCCAAAACGCGATTGCCTTGATGCAATGCAAGGGCGACGCATACGCTGCCCCTGCGAGTTCGATGTACCTATCCTGTATCAGGGCGAGACTTTTATGCTGTCAACCCGTTCGTACTCGCCATCCGAGTTAGTGTAACCGGAGGCGCCGGCCACCTCGTCCCATGACACCACTACCTCGCCTGAACTGTCGCCGTTGACCACCTGCACGTTGGCGGCAGGGGGCAAATCCGTCTGGGCCTCGGCTTGGTTGCTAAATGCCATCCGACGACGGCGGCCAAGGCGACAGCGGCAATAATCGCGCTGACCGAAAGCGCAATACGTTTCATCTCCATCGTTATATCTCTCCCCTATCTGACGGTAGTCTGCGAGCGCGGCAAGTTTATTATATTCACCCGCGCCAACCCGCACAGCGGGAGCTTTCGCAGGGCAATCGCGTCTTAATCGAATCACCGCCGCCTTCGCGGATGGGTATCTCCGGCAAGCATGAAGAGACCGTCATTCCGGACGGGCGGAAGTTAAGACGTGATTGCCCTGGGAGCCTTCAGTTATTCTGCTTTTTTGATAAGAGGGGTTGTGGAATGGAACACAAATCAAAGGCCCCGGAGATGGCGAATTGCGTGGCAGGCACCGGCAGCCGTGCTAAAATTCAACGTATCCCGTTTTGATACTAACCCAACAGCCGGAACGGCGGGGAATAGCCGGTTGGATCGAGGATGGAAAAGTTGCAAATCAGCGAGCGGAGCCGAATCAAGAATCACCCGGAGCGGGCGGTACCCGAGGAAGCTGCGGAAGTTCTGAGCGCCGGCCTGGTAGCCCATGTGGGGTTCATCGAGGACGGACTGCCCTATGTGATACCACTGTCATACCACTACGACAGCGCGCAGCCAGATAAGCTGTACCTGCACGGCTCCATCCGCAGCCGCGCTCTGGAAGTGCTGATCAGCGGTGCGCCGGTCTGCGTAACGGTCACGCTGACCGACGGGTTGGTGTACTCGCGAAAGGCGATGAACCACTCTATGAATTACCGGAGCGTAGTGCTGTTCGGCACGGCTCGCGAGGTCACCGGCCACGATGAGAAGTTCGCGCTCTTCGACCGGATGGTGCAGCGTTACTTTCCTGACCGGCTGCTGGAACGGGACTACAATCCTCCCCCTACGTCCGACCTGGGCGTGACGGCGCTGGTGGAGGTGCAGATGGAGGAGTGGAACGCCAAGGCCCGGCGCGGCGGCCCCACGGGCCCGGACGACGACAAACTCGATGCTCCCGGCTCGGCAGGCTACACGACTTTCCGGGAATTCTAGCCGTTAAAGGCCCGAATCTCGCAATTGCCTGTTCCTGAACTGGCAGCACAAACTACGAACTTCAATACTAAGAGGTGCCAGCATGGTGGTATTGGGCGAAGGACAGTATAAGTACGAGGTTGCCGAAGGGTGGGGCAAGCTCCCTGATGGGTGGGGATTCAAGGAGTGCGCCGCCGTCGGCTGCGACGCCAACGACAATGTCTACGTGTTCAACCGCGGCGAGCATCCGGTAATCGTGTTCGATGCCGAGGGCAACTTCCTGCGCTCGTGGGGCGAGGGGCTGTACCCTCGGGCCCATGGCATTACCATGAGCCCCGACGACACCATCTTCCTGACCGACGACGGCGACCACACCGTTCGCAAGTGCAACCTGGACGGGACGGTGCTGTTCACCCTGGGGATTCCCGGCACGCCTGCGCCCTTTATGAGCGGCGACCCTTTCAACCGCTGTACTCACGTCGCCATTGACCCGCAGACCGCCGAATTCTACGTGTCCGACGGCTACGGCAACGCCCGCGTCCACAAGTATTCGCCAGACGGCAAACTGCTGTTCTCGTGGGGAGAGTCCGGCACTGGCGAGGGGCAGTTCAACATCGCCCACAATGTCTGCACCGACAAGGACGGCTGGGTCTACGTGGCCGACCGGGAAAACCAGCGCATCCAGGTCTTCGACAAGAACGGCAAATTCGAGACCCAGTGGAAGAACATGGCCCGTCCCTGCGGCCTGTACATCGACCCGAGCGGCGACCAGAAGGTCTACGTCGGGGAGCTGGGCGTGGCCATCGGCCCCAACTCGCAAGCCTACGGCCTCGGCCCCCGCGTGGGAATCCACGACGTGAAGGGCAACGTGCTGGCCAGGCTGGGCGACGCTCCGGAGAGCGAGGAACCTGGGCATTTCATTGCCCCCCACGGCGTCTGCATCAACTCCAGGGGCGACATATTCGTTGGCGAAGTGTCCTGGACGCACACCGGCAGCCATCTCAATCCGCCCCGCGAAATTCGGTCGCTGCAGAAGCTGACCAAGGTAGAGTAACGGCAATGACGCAACAATCGAATAATAACTCCAATGAACCGAATGAATACTTCGACCCCGTGGCCATTGAGGAATACCGGACCCGGGCCCGCGAGTTTCTGGCCAGGGGAAGGGGCTTTCTCACTGAGGGAGACCTGTATCAGGCCTCCGAAAAGGGCTGGGGAGCAGCCGCATGGATGGCCAAGGCCGTAGCTACCGCCCAAGGCTGGGAATACCGCAAGCACGGACAGTTCAATGTTGTGCTGGACAATGCCCGCCGCCTCACCGGCAACGATAAACTGCCGGGACTGCGTGGCATCGCCAACGACCTGCACGGCAACTATTAC
Source organism: Dehalococcoidia bacterium (assembly GCA_965232885.1). GTDB lineage: Bacteria > Chloroflexota > Dehalococcoidia > Lucifugimonadales > UBA3495 > VXOI01. Next base: position 488,723 of record CBDDQX010000003.1, read on the forward strand.
GTGCGCGATTTTCTGTTAAGCGCCGACTCCATTGGCATAGACTTGGATGCAGTAGGCGAAATGCTGGACATCATGGAGCCGCTTACCGAGTTGACTGGACAAACTCGTGACGTACAGGAGCAGTAGAGGCCACTTATGGAAACACGCATGGGCAGCCTGGTGCGCGACGCCCAAGAAGCCACTGGCACGGCCATCATCATAGACGTGTTCCGGGCGTTCACCACTGCCGCCATCGCCTTCGACCGGGGGGCAACGCAGATTACACTGGTCGCCGAGGCGGAGGACGCGCTGGAACTGCACCGCAGCGGGGTCGGTGACCTGCTGATGGGCGAGGTGGACGGGAAGCGGCCCGATGGGTTCGATTACGGCAACTCTCCCTACGAGATTTCGCAGGCCCCCGCATCTGCAATTGCGGGCAAGAGCCTAGTTCAGTCCACCCGCGCCGGCACTGTGGGCGTGGCCGCCGCGGTCAACGCCGATGTTATCTATCTCGGATCTTTCGTGGTCGCCCAGGCCACGGCTGATGCCGTTCGCCGTCAGCGGCCCGACGTGCTGTCCATCATCGCCATGGGTGATCAGGGGCGGGTGCGCTCAGACGAGGACGAGCAGTGCGGCATCTACCTGCGCAACATCATCGAAGGGCGTAAGCCCGACTTCGGCTCCGTCAAGTCGCTGATAATGACCGGCGGCGCGACGCAGAAGTTCTTCGACGGCCTGCAGCCCCAGTACCACCCGCAGGACGTAGACCTGGCTCTGGAAATTGACCGCTACCCCTTCGCCATGCGCATCAGCCGCGAGGACAGCCTGCTGGTAGCCCGGAAGCATGAGTTGCGCCGCTACGTGCTGTAAACCGTCCAGGGGACCCCGTCATTCCTGCGAAGGCAGGAATCCAAGCGCCTTTACGACGGCGATGGCGTCTATTGCCAACGGTATGGATTCCCGCTCCCCGTTTTCACGAGGACAAGCTTCGCGGGAATGACGGTATAGCCAAGAATGACTTGGGAGCAACGCCTCACTCAGACTTTGGCGAAGCGGTCGGCCTTCAGGCGCTCGGCGCCGGGCACTCCTGCTTCGCCCTGCGTTACCATGTTGGCGATGATGTCGCACATTCCGGTGCTCCAGAGAATGCCCTTTCTGCCCGCGCCAGTGGCGACGTACAGGTTTTCCCAGCCGGGCAGCCGGTCCACGATGGGAATGCCGTCCGGGGTCACCGGGCGCAGGCAGGCGGTCTGTCTTATCAACTGAGCATCGGCCAATTCCGGGGCCATTTGGGCAGCATTCTGCCAGATGATGTCGCGGGCGGCTGAGGAAGGATTGGCGTCAAAGCCAGCCTCCTCCTCTGTGGAGCCGGTCCACACCAGCCCGTCCGGCTTGGTGTCCACATAGTTGCCCCGGTAGTTCAGGGCCACGTCGAAGGCTGGACCATCGTGCCGCAGCCGCAGTATTTGGCCCTTCAGCGGCTGAACCGGCAACTCTATATCGCACCAGTCAGCAACAATCTGCGACCAAGGTCCCATGGCGATAATAACCGCTCCGGCTTCAATCTTCCCGCCCTCGTAGGCGACTGCTTTAACTTGTCCACCGTGGCACTCGATGCCGGTAGCCCGCAGCATCACCAGTTCCGCCCCTTGGTTCTCGGCGGCGCGGGCAGCGGCCAGGGTCAGGTTGTAAGCGTCCACTGAAGCCGCCCCTTGTTGATACAGCGCGCCGACACAGGCAGGGTTCACCTTCGGCTCCAGCCGACGGGCTGTGTCGCCGTCCACCCAACTGACGTCGAACATCGAAACGTCCTTCATCCAAGACAGGTGGGCGTCATACTGCTTGACGTCGTCCTCGTCTAATGCCAGGTACAGACGGTCGCGGGGCTGGAAGTGATGGTCTATTCCCGTTGCTTCCTGCAATTCCCGCGCCATGTCCTGATGACGCCCGAAGCAGTGGAGACTGAAGTCCAGCAGAGGCTCCGGCAGCCCCATACCATGCAGCGGGTCCAGCCCGCCAAAGGCGAAACCGGAGGCGTGAGCGCCCAAGGCATCGGCCTCCAGCATGGTAACGCTCAAGCCACGCTTGGACAGCAGGTAGCTGCTCATACTGCCAATAATGCCTGCGCCGATGACTACAACGTCCTTGCCAGCGTTTCTCAACTCATCGTCTCCTGAAAATTCTATTAAACACCGTGCACACCGGGATTGTCTTGTAAAATTCTTTGCGTTCGCGGCGCGCTCGGCGTTTGATTTACACTCCCCGGAACCAGCCCTCGAAGCGGTCTAGCAGGGCGGGGTCTCCCGTGATGGCGAACTCGTTGGCGGCGATGGCATCCCGGCCGGTAATCCGCCCGTAGATGAACAGCAGGAAGGCCGGGGCTTCGGCGCAGACTGTCCAGCGATCGGGTGTCTCATCCTCAGCCGGGAAGTCGAATCTGTCGCCCTGCACCCGGACGATGATGCTGGTCTCGTAGGGCGGGGCCAGGTCGAACTCGTAGACCACGGGCGTGTCCAGCTTTTCGCCAGCGCGGAAGCACATGCCCAGCCACTTGGGTGTGGCGCTCAGGAGGGTGGAGACGCAGTTGGCGTTGAGCTGGGGCGAATCTTCCAGCCCATGCCGCATATCCCAGTCGTGGATGGCCAGTTCCTGGATACGAAGCTCCAGGTAGTCGGCAGCGGAAATGGCTCCCCGCCGCAGGTGCCAGCAGGGCGTTTCCCAGTCGTTGGCCCCGATGGCGTCTATCTGCTCCTGCAAGCCAGCGTAGGCGGTATCATAGGCGGTCAGCAGTCCGTCCCCCAATCGCTCCCGTCGCTGGATGTCGCGTTGAGCGTTGGTGGCGGACATCGCCGAGCTGTCCATCGGCGTGAACCCAGGCGCAGGCCCGGAATCCCCGGAGCGGCCACGGCGCATACTGTCGGCTTGCCGCTCGGCCCCACCGATGAGGTGGCTCAGAACGTCTTGCACCTGCCAATCGGCGCAGGCGCTGGGCTGCGCCAACTGCTCCGGCGTAAGAACTGATACGTTGCGGTGGATGTCGTTCACCAGGGTCTTTACCAATTCAATTTGCTGCTCGATACTTGGCATTGCTTTGCTCCTGTGGTCAAAGACCTGCATTGGGAATAGGCTGCATGAAGTCAGGTGGCGGGGCGTTCCTGTTCAGTGTAAAATCCTGCAAAACGCCCCTTGAAGGACTGTGTTGCCATGAAGCTGTGTTTCTTCCATCTTATGCCCTACCAGGGGCTGCCCAACAACTTTGAACAAGATTACCACAGCGTGTGGGTGGATGTGCCCAACTCGCTGTTCGACCCCAGCCAAGGCCACCGCTTGTACACGGACTATCTCGACGAGCTGAAGTTCGCCGAGGCCATGGGCTTCGATGGAATATGCGTCAACGAGCACCACGCCAACGCCTACGGTTTGATGCCCTCGCCCAACCTGATGGCGTCAGCCATGGCGCGCGATACGTCCGACGCCGCCATAGTGGTGCTGGGCAACAGCCTGGCCTTGTACAACCCGCCCATCCGCGTGGCCGAGGAGTTCGCCATGCTGGACGTCCTCAGCGGCGGGCGGCTGATAGCCGGGTTCCCGCTGGGCACAGCCATGGACACCATCTTCGGCTACGGCCAGGTTCCCATTACGCTGCGCGAGAAGTACCAGGAAGCCCACGACCTAGTCGTGAAGGCATGGACTGAGCGGGAACCCTTCTCCTTCAACGGCAAGTACAACCAGCAGCGCTACGTCAACATCTGGCCGCGCCCCTATCAGCAGCCGCGCCCGCCCATCTGGGTGCCTGGCAGCGGCAGCCTCGAGACCTGGGACTGGACCATCCGTAACGACTACGTCTACTGCTACCTGTCCTACTCCGGCTACAAGGTGGGCAAGACGGTGCTGGACGGCTTCTGGGAAGAGATGGACCGGCAGGGCAAGGAGTTCAATCCCTACCACGCCGGGTTCCTGCAACTGGTCGCGGTCTCCGAAACCGACGGCCAAGCCGAGGAATACAAGGAGTCCATAGAATACTTCTTCAAGAAGTGCCTGCACATTCATTCCGGATTCGGCAACCCGCCGGGCTACCGCTCGGTGCGCAGCAACAACTCCCAGCTCTCCACCTCCACCACGCAGTCTCGGGAGGACCAGCTCAAGGAGTTCACCTGGACCGACTACCTGGAGGCGGGCAACGTCATCGTCGGCGGGCCCGAGACGGTGCGGCAGCACCTGGCGCACGCCATCAAGGAGCTGAAGGTGGGCAACCTGATGCTGCTGCTCCAGTTCGGGGATATGCCCAAAGAGCTGGCGATGAAGAATACTGAGCTCTTCGCCCGCGAGGTCATGCCCTACGTCCGCGACCTGTGGTCGGAATACGACAACCGCTGGTGGCCCGAGGGCGTCTCCAACCCCAACGCCCCCGCGCCGGTATCGGCGGGGTAAAGGCAGGCGCGTCGCAATAACGCCATTACGCGCAGCGCAAAGGAAAAACCAAGTGCCATGACCATTCCAGTAGCCATCGCAGCCAGTATCATAGCCGCCGGTGGGGCCTTCCTGATTGCCCTTGCTGGGGCCTTGTTCAACATCAACAACAAGCTGGGCAGGCTCGATGCTCATCAGGAAATCCTGCAAGAAGGCCAGCAGAAGCTGGAGAAGGAAATCCGCGCTACCCGAGACTACATTGATACCCAACTAGCGGCGGCAGAGACGAGAGCCCTCGCCCGCGAAGCCTCTGCGGAGGAGCGGGCACTCAGCCGCCACTCAGAGGTAATGAGAAATCTGGCAGAGGCAGAGGAAAAGTCCTTAGCCCGGGAGGCCGCCGCAGAGGAACGGAACAAGGACCGGGAAGCCGCGGCAGAGGAACGATCCCTCGCCCGCCACGCAGAAGCAATGAGAAGGCTGGCAGAGGCGGAGGAACGGAACAAGGACCGGGAAGCCGCGGCAGAGGAACGATCCCTCGCCCGCCACGCAGAAGCAATGAGAAGGCTGGCAGAGGCAGAGGAACGGAACAAGGACCGGGAAGCCGCGGCAGAGGAACGATCCCTCGCCCGCCACGCAGAAGCAATGAGAAGGCTGGCAGAGGCAGAGGAACGGAACAAGGACCGGGAGGCCGCCGCAGAGGAACGATCCCTCGCCCGTCATGCAGAGGCAATGAGAAGGCTGGCAGAGGCAGAAGAGCGAGCCAAGGACCGTGAAGCCGCGGCAGAGGAACGATCCCTCGCCCGCCACAACGAGTTGCTCGCCGAGATTCGTCTCTGGCGCACCCACGGCCACGACGCCGACGGGAATATATTTTTTAGAGTACCAGAGTAATGCCAGACACCAATGAGATCTCCCCCCACGATCCCTATACCCGCCTGTGCGCCGACGTCGGCGGGGTCAATATGGCCTACGTGGACACCGGAGCGCCGGGCGCAGCGTCCGATGGCGCGGTGGTGTTCCTGCATGGCAACCCCACGTCGTCCTACTTGTGGCGCAACATTATCCCCCACGTCTCGCCGCTGGCCCGCTGCTTGGCCCCCGACCTGATGGGCATGGGCGAGTCGGATGCCACCCCCGACGGCTCGTACCGCTTTGCCGACCACAGCCGCTACCTCGACGCCTGGTTCGAGGCTGTGCTACCCGAGGGCCCGGTAACTCTAGTGGTGCACGACTGGGGTTCGGCCTTGGGCTTCCACTGGGCGCGCCGCCACCCGGAGCGGGTGCGCGGGCTGGTCTACATGGAGGCCATTGTCCGCCCAGTGACCTGGGAAGAGTGGCCCGAGGCGGCGCGGCAGGTGTTCCAGGGCTTCCGCTCGGACGCGGGCGAGACCATGGTGCTGGAGCGCAACATCTTCGTCGAGCGCGTGTTGCCTGGCAGCACTATCAACGGCATCAGCGACGGGGCGATGGAGGTCTACCGCCGACGCTACGCCGAACCCGGCGAGTCGCGCCGTCCAACGCTGTCCTGGCCCCGTGAAATCCCCATCGAGGGCGAGCCGCCCGACGTGGTGGCCTTAGTCGCCGAATACGCTGAATGGCTGTCGCAGACCCCTACACCCAAGCTGTTCATCAACGCCGAGCCCGGCGCCATCCTGACTGGCCCACAGCGCGAGTTCTGCCGCGCCTTCCCCAACCAGCGCGAAGTCACGGTGCCGGGAGTACACTTCATCCAGGAGGACTGGCCCCACGAAATCGGCGCCGCCATCGCGGAGTGGCACGCGGGGCTGTGATTCAATTACACTGGACTTACTAAGTTACCCCCGGGAGCAACGATGCCTGAAACTATCAACGTAGAGATCCGCCGCGGCGACTTCAGCGCAGAGGTTGCCAGGGCTGGCAAGGGGCCGCCCCTTCTGTACCTGCATGGGGCTGTGGGACAGAAGGGTTGGGCGCCATTCCTTGACAAGCTCGCGCAGACGTTTACAGTCTATGCGCCCACGATGCCCGGCTATGGTTCCACCACCGGATTGGAGCACTTGGCCGACCTGACCGACCTGACGCTGTATCACCTGGAAGCGCTGAACGAGTTGGGCGTCACGCGCTCTCACGTCGTGGGGCACTTCCTGGGAGGGATGATTGCCGCCGAGATGGCCGCATTTTCCCCGTCGTCCATAGACCGCCTTGTGCTGGTATCCCCGGCCGGTGTCTGGCGCGACGAGGAGCCGGTGGCAGACCTGCTTGCCCTGAACGCCAACGAACTCTCGGAACGGCTGACTGCTACCCCGGACGGCACAGCCGCGCTGGACGGTCTGGGCGATGAGCTGGCCAGAGACCGGATGCAGGACATCGCCGCGGCAGGAAAGTTCCTGTGGCCTCTGCCGGACAAAGGTCTTGACCGACGCGCCTACCGCATCAAGGCTTCCACTCTTATCCTCTGGGGAGAACAGGACCGGATCAATCCGCCTTCCTATGCCGCCGACTTCCAACGGATGATAGCTGGGTCGCAAACCGGGACGGTGGCCAACGCCGGACATCTGCTCATGCTGGAGCAGCCCACAGCCTTTGCCGACGCCGTAAAGACTTTCCTCATCTGACATTCAAGGCTCTATTAGTTGACGTACGAAAATCCAACAACCAAAGAATTGGACATACAGCTAGAAACGCTGCGGGGCATCCTGCTGGAGATGAGATCGGTGGTGACCGCCTTCTCCGGCGGGGTGGACAGTGCGCTGGTGGCGGTAGCGGCGCACCAGGCACTGGGCAGCAGCGCGTTGGCGGTGACGGCGGTTTCACCGGCGCTGGCCGCCCGCGAGCTGGAGGAAGCCGAGGCACTGGCCCGGAGGTTCAGGTTTGCCCATCGCGTCATCCGCACCAACGAAATGGAGCGCGAGGGCTACACTGCCAACTCGCCCCGCCGCTGCTACTTCTGCAAGACGGAGCTGTATACCCACCTGACTGCTCTTGCCCAATCAGAGGGCTATGCCTGGGTAGTCAACGGGGCCAACACCGACGACCAGGGCGACTACCGCCCCGGCATGGAGGCTGCGGCAGAGCACCAAGCCCGCAGTCCGCTCCTGGAAGCCGGGCTGGACAAGGCAGCAGTGCGCGCCATTGCCCGCCAAATGGAGATACCCGTATGGGACAAGCCCGCCCAGCCCTGCCTGTCGTCGCGGGTGCCCTATGGTACGCCGGTTACCGTGGAAACGCTGTCGAAAATCGAGCAGGCCGAGGACTTCCTGCGCGGCTTGGGGCTTCGGGAAGTGCGGGCGCGCCATCACGACAAGCTCTGCCGCGTCGAGACCTCGGAGGCCGACATGGAAATCGCCTTCCGCCATCGCGAGGAAATCGTCGCCGGACTGAAGAAGATCGGCTACCTGTGGGTCTCGCTGGACTTGGCCCCCCTCCGTTCCGGCAGCCTCAACGACCAACTGAAGCTGCCCGCTGCGGCTCCTTCCCGTTAGCGTATGCGCATCGCCTACATCCAGTCCATCGGCGGCGCCAGCGGCGATATGTTGCTGGGCGCGCTGGTTGACGCGGGCCTGCCGCTGGAACTGCTACGCAGCGAGCTGGCCAAACTGCCCATAGGCGGCTACACCATGGAGTCGTCAGAGGAAACCCGCTGCGAAGTCCGCGGTACGCACCTCAAGGTCAGGCTGGAAGACACCACCAGGCATTCTCCTGCCGCCCTGCTGCGTGCTGTGGAAGACAGCGAACTCGACTCTTCTGTGAAACAGAAAGCCGGGGTAGTGCTGCAAGCGTTGTGGCGGGCAGAGGCGCGAGTGCATGGCGAGCCTGAAGACGCGCTGGAGCTGGAAGAGCTGGGCAGTGTGGACACGCTGGTTGACGTGGCCGGGTTCTGCATCGGCCTGCGGGAACTGGGTATTGAGGAAGTGTACGCCGCGCCGCTGGTGCTGGGCGAACCCTCGCCGCCGCGTCGGGCAGGGGGATACTCCAATCCCGCGCCAGCCACGCTGGAACTTGTCGCAGCGACTGGCGCGCCCGTAGCCGCCGACAGTGCAGCCCACGCCGGGGCGGGCGAGCTGACCACTCCGACCGGGGCCGCGCTCATCACCTCACTATCCGAGTTCCGCCGCCCCGCCTTCTCCGTGCAGAAAGTGGGCGTTGGCTTGGGAACTAAAGACCCGCCGGGGTTCCCCAACGCCCTGCGGGTGTGGCTGGGGGAGGCTGCGGGACGCCCTCACCCTAACCCTCTCCCATGGGGAGAGGGGATTGATGGCATTTTCCAGCCCGCCGGCGTTGTCCTGCTGGAAACCAACCTGGACGACGCTCCGGGGCTGGTGCTGGGCTACGCGCAGGAGCGGCTGTTCGCCCTCGGCGCGCTGGACGTGTGGCATACGCCGGTGCAGATGAAGAAGAACCGCCCCGGAGCAGTATTATCGGCGCTGGTTCCCTCGCGCCTGGAGCAGGCCGCCGTGGAGTTGATACTGCGGGAGACGCCGACGCTGGGCATCCGCTCGCGTCTGGTGGACCGCTACGTCGCCCACCGCCACAGCGTCACCATCGAAACCGAACTTGGCCCGGTCAGCGTCAAGGTGAAGTCGCTGGCATCAACAAACGGGGAATTGGCGCCGGTCAGCGCCGCCCCGGAGCCGGACGACTGCCGCCGCATAGCCATCGAGACCGGTCTGCCCTTCCAGGAAGTCTACCAGCGCGTATCAGAAGCCGCCCGACGGCAACTCTTGGACTGAACTAATGGCCGAGAACCCTGTAAGAAACGTCGGCGACATCCAGCGTCTGCTGGAACAGGTACGCGACAGGCAACTGACCACCGAGGAAGCATTGGAGCGGCTGCGCGACCTGCCCTACCAGGACCTGGGATACGCCCGCCTCGACCACCATCGCCCGCTGCGAACCGGCTCGCCGGAAGTGGTGCTGGGCAAGGGTAAGACGCCGCCGCAGATCGCTGGCATCGTGGCGGCCCTGCGCGGGCGCGGGCATCCGGTGCTGGTCACCAAGACAGGATGGGACGCCTACGCTGCCGTCGTGGAGGTTGCCCCCGAAGCCCAGTTCCACGAACCGGCGGGCGCCATCGTAATACAATCGAATTCCGAAGAGCCAAAGGCGCCGGGGACGCTTATCATTACCGCCGGCACTGCCGACCTGCCAGTGGCGGAGGAGGCGCTGCTGACGGCGCGATTGATGGGCCAGGACCCAGCGCTGGTCGTTGACGTGGGGGTTGCCGGGCTGCACAGGCTTCTGGACCGCCTGCCGGAGATCCGCGAGGCGAAGGTCATCATCGTGGTCGCCGGGATGGACGCCGCCCTGCCGTCGGTGGTAGCCGGGCTGGTATCGGCCCCGGTCATCGCCGTGCCCACCAGCGCGGGCTACGGGGCCAGCTTCGAGGGGCTGGCGGCTTTATTGGCGATGCTGAACAGTTGCGCCCCAGGGGTGGCAGTGGTAAACATTGACAACGGTTTCGGCGCGGGTTATCTGGCTGCCCAGATCAACCGTCTCGCCGTTCCGCCTTCACAACAGTCAGGGGGTTGACCGCATCGTGACCCGCCGAGTGGGCTGCCTTATTCTTGCGCTTCTGTTCGCGCTCCTATTCGTCTTCTGGGGGATGATGTGCCGCCTCGCCTTGCCCATCAACCCGGAAGCTCCGGTAACGCAGTCCGTTCCCGCTTCACAAGTCGGCAGCTCAGAACTCTATGGCGTGCTTGATGTGGTTGATGTTGAGTAGCCTGCCCCGACGGTCGAGGTTCACGCATACAAGGTCTATGCGCCAAGGCGTTTCTGAGTCGTAGGGGAACGCGCTACGCGATTGCAGGAACTCTTCCGCGACAGCGGCCAAACGCTCAGCTCTGGCAGGGGATATGGATTCTTCGGCCAGCCCGTATGAGTCGCCACGGCGTGTCTTGACTTCGACAAAGACAATCTCGTCTCTATCAACGGCGATGATGTCCATCTCTCCGGCGCGGCAACGGAAGTTGGCCGTGGCGATGCCGTAACCCTCGGCCTCCAGGTATAACCGCGCTTGCCGCTCGCCCCACTGTCCCAAGTCGGCGCGGCTATTCACCGGAACGGTTTTCCTCGGGTATCGCCCTAGCGAAGGCCAGCCTCGCCTGCGCTACCGGAGCGAAGGAACGGCGATGGATGTCGCAGGGACCTACCTCACGCAGACGCTCCAGGTGCAGCGCAGTGGCATAGCCCTTATGACGGGCGAAGCCGTAGTCCGGGTAGACCTGTTCGTAGTCGAGCATGATCCGGTCGCGGGTGACCTTCGCCACATTGGATGCCGCTGCTATGCTGTAGCTGCGGCTGTCGCCCTTCACTACGGTATCGTAGGGATAATGGCACTGACGCACCGGGATGTAGTCAAGGAGCAGGTGAGCCGGTCTGACGCTGAGGGAGTCCGCCGCCGTGAGCATGGCGCGCAAAGCTGCAACGCCGACCCCGGTGCGGTCAATTTCCTCCGGTTCAACCACTGCCACGGCCCAAGCGAGAGCGTGTTCCTGCACTGCCGCTAAGGCTTGCTTCCGCCGCGATGCCGTGAGCCGCTTGGAATCATCCAGCAGCCCCAGCCACTTCTCTCGTCCGGTCAGTTCCGGCGGCAAAACCACGGCGGCAGCCACCACCGGCCCGGCCAGCGGCCCGCGCCCGGCCTCGTCGGCCCCGGCGACCGGACACACGCCACGCCGCAACAATTCTAGCTCCAGCGAGAGATCGGGCATCTACTCCGCGCCGATATGCCGTTTCAATTGTTTCTTGTGTTCGCCGCTGAGGATTGGCAACAGCAACTCCCTAGCGCCCTCGAACATTATTCCGCTAACGCGCCGCCCCTTATCGAAGAACACTACACATCCGTCGAAAAGGTCCTCACCATTGGGGACCGGTTTTCCGTTGCCTATCCAAAGCGTATCAGATTCTTCATCGTATCTGATTTCGGGAGTTAATGAATCAGGAGTTACTGGCATGGAAGATTCATCTGCTAGAAGTTGCTTTTTGTGGTCGGAGTCAGACAATATGGCCAGCCTCCTTCTGTCTCTGTGAAATAGTCTCGGAATGCAGTGTAAAGGGATTCCGTTTCGTCCAATACAGCCCGGAACCATGCCCCGCCATTGGCGTCTTCCAATTCAGTGACTTCGGGGGAGCCTACTGGATAGTACTTGAACAATGCTCTGCGTGGACCCTTCCTGCGTGTCTGGAATGCGATGTCGTGCGGAGACTCCAACGTCGCCGCGACTATTTCCCGAGTTAGGCCGTATCTGCCAAGGTGAGCGACTGCGCTTGTACGCCAATACCTGCTTTTGGGTAAGTCCTCAAACGCTTGACGTAACCGGTGTTCCTCAATTGCGCGCTCCTTGTCGGAACTCATGCAGGTATCGCATTACTGGCAATCGTGGAATCCTGGCACTCAACATCAGTTACCGGGGCCTCAATAGTCCCGCCGCCCAGCAGGGTGTCGCCGTCGTAGAAGACCGCGGCCTGTCCTGGCGTGACAGCCCGCTGCGGGTCGCGGAAGCGCACCAGCGCGCCGCCGGGACCAGGGTGCAGCGTAGCCGGGGCCTCATATGCCTTGTAGCGAATCTTGACCGAGACCGGCGCGCCGTCAGCGGGAGGGCAGCCCTTGACGTAGTTCACGCCCGACAGCCATGCCTCCCCAGCGTAGAGGGCGCTCTCTGGCCCGATCACCACTTGGTTAGAGGCGGCGTCCAGCCGGACGACATAGCGGGGCTCTTCGCTGTAAGGCAACGAGCCCAGACCCCGGCGCTGCCCCACGGTGTAGTATTCGATGCCCTGATGACAGCCCAATACAGCGCCGTCAAGGTCAACGATTTCGCCGGGTATCCCCTCGGTTCGCTGTCGCAGGAACTCGCGGTAGTCGCCCAGCGGGATGAAGCAGATGTCCTGACTGTCGGGCTTGTTAGCGGTAATCAACCCGGCGTCCAAGGCCAAGTCGCGGATTTCGTCCTTCGTGTAGCCGCCGACGGGCAACAGCGTGCGGGACAGTTGCGCTTGCGTCATGCCGAACAGGACATAGGACTGGTCCTTGGAGGCGTCTACACCCTTGTGTAGCGTCGCTCCGTCGGGCCTTCGCATGATGCGGGCGTAGTGGCCGGTGGCGACGTACTGCGCCCCCAAGGCATCGGCGCGGGACATCAACTGGCTGAACTTTATCTTGTCATTGCAGGCGATGCAGGGGTGGGGAGTACGTCCGCGGCGGTACTCGTCCACGAAGTAGTCCATCACCCGGTCGTGAAACTCGCGCTCCATGTTCAGCACATAGTGGGGTATGCCCAGCCTGCGACAGACGGAACGGGCGTCTTCCACGTCATCCAGCGTGCAGCATCCCTGGTGTCCGTCGGGCAGCTCGGCTTCATCGAGGCTGTACAGCTTCAGAGTGACTCCCACGACGTCCCACCCCGCGCGATGCAGCAACAGCGCGGCTACGGAGGAATCAACCCCTCCGCTCATGGCAACGACAACTCGGCCCGGCGCAAGATTCTCACTCATAACGGCAAAGACCTCTGAATCCAGCCTAGCATACGGCCTTGGAATGGCACAACCGGAGCATCCTCGTTCGCAGGGCCAAGCTGGGGCGGATTGACGAGAGTTTGCGCCGATAGTAGGCTACGGGCGGGCCGGGCTGTCCCCATCATGGCCCTTTCCCACAGAAAAAGATTACACGACTGACGGAGGCCTTGCTGCTATGAGCTACGAAGGGATGTTGGCGGAAACTGTCTTAATCAAAGGGCACGAGGGCGACATGATTGACGCCTATCTGGCCCGCCCGCTGGGAGGGGGCCCGCATGGCGGAGTGGTGCTGATCCATCATATGCCCGGCTGGGACGAGGCGTCCAAGGAAATGGCCCGCAAGCTGGCCTACAATGGCTTCGTCACCATCTCGCCCAACCTGCACTTCCGGGAGGGCCAGGCGACGCCCCAGGAAAACAGCTCCAGCATCCGGGAGAAGGGCGGGATGCCCGACGTGCGGACGATGGGCGACGTGGAAGGGGCAATGGCCTATCTGCGCACCCTCCCGTACCTCAACGGCAAGGTTGGACTCATCGGCTTCTGCTCCGGCGGACGCCAGACCTACCTGGGCGCCTGCACGCTCGATGGCGTGAACGCCGCGGTGGACTGCTGGGGAGGCGGCGTGACCCAAGGCAACGACCAACTCACCCCGGCCATGCCAGCCTGGCCGGTGGACTTCACCGATAGGCTGAACTGTCCGCTGCTGGGCCTGTTCGGAAACGACGACCCACGGCCTTCGCCCGCCGACGTGGACGAGACGGAGGAAGCGCTCAAGAAGCATGGCAAGGACTACGAGTTCCACCGCTATGATGGAGCGGGACACGGCTTCTTCGCCGTGGACCGGCCCAGCTACAACGTTGAGGCCGCCGTGGACGGCTGGCAGAAGGTACTGGGCTTCTTCGGGAAGCACCTAGGCTAACGGCTCTTTTTAACGCAGAGGGCGCAGAGGAGACGCTGAGAACGCAGAGGGCAACCTCGGTAACCTGAATTTCTGCGTCCTCGGCGTTATTCTGTGTGTATTCTGCGTTGATTTATGTTTCTCGCCTCCAGACTCCAGCGCATCCTGCCCTTCTATTACGGCTGGGTGGTGGTCGGAGCATCCGGCACGGCGGTATTCGCCCGGATGGCTCCTGCCATCACAACGCTCACTGTGTTCATATATCCGATGTCGCAGGAACTGGGCTGGTCACGGACGCTGATTGCCGGCGCGGTTAGCGCCGGGGCGCTGTCTTCCATGGCGCTGTCGCCAGCAATCGGGTGGGCAATTGACCGTTTCGGATCGCGGCCCGTGCTGGTGGCCGGGGTGTTGACGGTGGGGGCCTCCATGACCTCGCTGGCTTGGGCGACCATACCTGCTACATTCTATGTCGCCTATGCCGCCGGGCGGGTAGTGTTTCACACCGCCGCTCCTATCGGAGCCGCCACCGTGGCGTCGCGCTGGTTCATACGGATGCGCGGGCGGGCCATCGGCGTCATCTTCCTCTGCGGAGCCATCGGCGGCGTGGTGTTCACCATGCTGGCGGCAGTGGTGATAGACAATTACGGGGTGGCAGCAGCTTGGATAACCCTCGGTGTCGTCACTCTGGCCGTGGCGTTGCTGCCTAACCTGCTGCTTGTAGTGGAGCGTCCGGAAACCTTGGGCCTCAAACCGGACGGGGGCCTTCGACATACTCAGGGAGACAGAGGCGGCCGCCGGTCACACCCCCACCCCAACCCTCCCCCCGAGGGGGAGGGAGTATCATCGGCAGAGCAGGATACCGACTCCTGGTCTGCGAGGGAGGCTATCCGCACCACGTCGTTCTGGATCCTGGTGGTGATGGGCTTTGCCACCTTCTTCGTACACGCCGGTGTCAACGTGCATATCGCGGCGTACTTGCGAGACCAGGGACTGTCGCTCACCAACGCGGCATCTGTGGTGACGGCGAGTTGGGTCGTATCGGCATTGGGAAGCGTCGGCTGGGGATGGATGATGGAGCGGGTACCAGCCCGCCTGATGTATTCGGCGATGATGGCCCTGCTGTCGGTGTCGGTGTTGCTGTTGTTCTTCGCCAGCGGAATTGTCGGCGCTCTCGCGGCCGCCGCGCTCATCGGGCTGGTGGCTGCGGGCGGCAACATCATTCCCGCCGTGGTGTATGCGGATTACTTCGGGCGGACTTCTTTGGGTAAAATCAGGGGCATCGGAGAAACCGGAGTGCTGGTCGGCCAGTCAACAGGGCCTCTGCTGGCCGGGCTGGTCTTCGACCTCCAGGGCAGCTACACAGTGATATTCATTACTTTCTCCGCAATCGCCGCTTTCGGCAGCCTGCTGGTGCTAAACGCCCGGCGTCCGGTGCGGGGGAGGCCCTCACTCTAACCTTACTCCCTATGGGAGAGGGAAATCTGGCTTTGACCGGTAACTTGATATGACGCTACCAGCCAACCGAGAAATGCTGCTTGTTGCCTTTATGCAGGCTTCGAACTGCTCCAACTACACGGGTTCCTGGCGGCACCCTGAAACCTCTCCGGACTTCCTTGACCTGCGCTACTACCAGGACATTGCCCGCACGCTGGAAGCGGCCCGGTTTCACATGGCCTTCATTGACGACCGGCTGGCCATGCCCAGCCGATACGGCGATTCCTTCGCCGAGGCCGTGGAGCACGGAGTCCGGGCGGTCAAGCTGGACCTGGTGCCCGTAATAACCGCCATGGGGCTGGCGACGTCTCACCTCGGGCTGGGCGCAACATACTCCACTACCTACTATTCGCCGTTTCACGTGGCGCGCCTGTTCGCCTCGCTGGACCACTTCACCGCCGGGAGGGCTGCCTGGAACGTGGTCACATCGCTGAACGACTCGGAAGCCCACAACTTCGGAGTGGACGAACACCTGGAGCACGATGACCGGTACGACGTGGCCGACGAGTTCATGGAGGCGGCCATCGCTCTATGGGACTCGTGGGACGACGGCGCGGTAATGGCAGACCGCGCTACGGAACGGTTCGCCGACGCCAGCAGAGTGCGCCGGGCAGACTATGCGGGGAGACATCTGCACTCGCGGGGGCCGCTGACCGTGCCCCGGTCTCCTCAGGGCCACCCGGTAGTCATACAAGCAGGGCAGAGCGAACGGGGCCGCCGGTTTGCCGCACGGTGGGGCGAGCTGCTGTTCGTCATCTTTCCCACCGCCGAGGGCTGCAAGGCGTACCGCGACGACCTTCGGGCGCGCGCTGCCTCGGCGGGCAGGAACCCGGACGCCATCAAGGTTGCGCCGGCGGTGTACGTCGTGGCGGGCGAGACAGAGGATGCAGCGGCAGAGAAACTGGCTTTCATTGACAGCCTGGCCCGTCCCGTAGACTCGCTGGCGCTGCTGTCCGAAGTGTTTAACTACGACTTCTCGCAGCACCGGCCCGCCGAGCCGCTGTCGGACGAGGTGATGGCGTCCATGACCGGGCTTCGGGGGTTCCTCGACCGCGTCATACAGCTAAGCGGGAACCCGAACCCGTCGCTGAACGATTTCGTGCGCTGGTCGGGGCGGGGCACTCTGCGGGAGTTTTCGGTGTTCAGCGGGACGCCTTCGCAGGTGGCCGACCAGATGGAGGCATGGCAAGCCACAGAATCCTGCGACGGTTTCGTGCTGGCGGCCACCCACATGCCGGGGGCCTACGAGGACTTTGCCCGGCTGGTTGTGCCGGAGCTACAGCGCCGAGGGCTGTTCCGCCGTGAGTACAATCCGGGGACGCTGCGCGACAACCTGGGGCTGGAGCGGCCGGGGCGGGGGTAGGCGCCAAGTAAACTGTGAATCAAATTCGCCCGCTTCTCAAATCTGCGGTTAATTGAGGGTCTAAACTCTAGGTTAGGGTTGCATCAGAGGTTAGCCAGAGGGCGCCCTCAACCGCTTTCTTCAGTCGGGCATCATCAAAAGATACTTCAGAAATATGCCATGAACCCTTAGCTCGCGCGATGTCCCCTAACACAGCGGCCATCAACTCAGGAAAAGGGTCTTCCATCGCTATCTTCAAGTACATCAGCATATCCTCTTCCGTTTCCAAGCTATCTACAGGGTCCCATTTCGTAAGCTGTAACTTCGCCATATCAATCATTTCTCCACATTAGCTGCGATAATCACGGGCCAGTTCAATTGCTCTCTGAATATCACGGGATTGAGAATCTTTGTCTCCACCCGCAAGAAGGATCACCAGAGCGTCGCCACGGTGAAGATAGTAGACTCGGTACCCCGGCCCGTGATCGATGCGCAACTCCGATACACCTTCGCCGACTGGTCCTACGTCTCCCGGGTTGCCCAGCAACAACCGGCGTATTCTGTCGTTGATGCGCAGTTTCGCTTGCCTATCCCGCAATCTGGCAAACCACCGCGAGTAAGCGTCGGTCTGGATTACTTCTGGCACATTCTCATACTACTCTTGCTCATAGAATTACTCAATCGGAAAAGCAGGTAGCGCGAAAGCTGAATCCCTTCGTTGGCATCATAGGGCTTTGGGGCTATAATTGCGGCGACGCGGACAGAGTAAATAGGAGTGATAAGCGTTATGCCTTTGCCTGAACGTATGAAATTCGGAATTTTCATGGGCCCCTTCCACCGGGTGGGCGAGAATCCCACGCTGGCGCTGGACCGGGACCTGGAGCTGGTGCAGTGGCTCGACTATCTGGGCTTTGACGAGGCCTGGATCGGCGAACATCACAGCGCCGGCTGGGAGACTATCTCTTCCCCGGAAATCTTCATCGGAGTGGCCGCTGACCGCACCAAGCACATCAAGCTGGGCACTGGCGTCATCAGCATTCCTTATCACCATCCGTTCAACGTAGCCAACCGGATGGTGCAACTTGACCACATGACCCATGGACGAGTGATGCTGGGCGTGGGGCCCGGCGCTCTTCCAGGCGACGCCTATATGCTGGGCATCGACCCGACGGTACAGCGGCGACAGATGGACGAAGGCTTTGGCATGGTGCTGCGGCTGATGACCGAAAGCGAGCCAATCAGCTACGAAAGCGACTGGTTCACCCTCCGCGAGGCCATGCTGCAACTGCGGCCCTACACCAAGCCGCACATGCCCATCGCCGTGGCCTCGGTTCAGTCTCCGTCGGGAGTGGCGCTGGCTGGCAAGTACGGAGCTGCTGTGCTCACCATTACGGTGCCGCGGGACCCCGGCGCTCCCGACTCCGACCTCAAGGCACTGTGGGACATCGCGGAGACATCGGCGGCGGAGCATGGGAAGACCGTGAACCGCGACGACTGGCGGCTAGTGCTGCCGGTGCACTTGGCGGAAACGAAGAAGGAAGCGATGGAGCAGGCCCGTGTCGGCGCCGGACGCTACCAGCGGGAGTACTTCGAGCACACCATGGGCCGGGACGCCATCGTTGACGGGCCTCTGGAAGACATCATCGAGGTTATGGACAAGAACGGCGCGTGGATCATCGGCACTCCCGACGACTGCATCGAGGGCATCAAGAAGCTGGAAGAGCGTAGCGGCGGCTTCGGCGGGTTCATGGTGCAAGCCATAGACTGGGCCAAGCGCGAACACGTACTGCACAGCTACGAACTGATGGCCCGCTACGTAATGCCAGCCTTCCAGGGAACCACGGCAAGCACCGCCGGGTCTAACAAGTGGGCTTTCGAGCGTCGCGATACCCTGAAGTCGGGCCGCGCCGCCGCCATAGACCGCGCCAAGGCCGATTACGCCAATCGTTAGCCAAGCCGTATTCGAGAGAATGACTGACTGATGGGGGCGCACGGTTGTGCGCCCCTACGGAATTGGGAGAACTTCCCTAGAATGGATGGGGTTTGAAGATGAAAGCTGTCTGGTACGAACAGAACGGCCCCGCCGAGATCATGCAGATTGGAGAGATGCCCGATCCTGAACCAGGGCCGGGCGAGGTACGAGTTCGCGTGATCTCTTCGGGGGTCAACCCGTCGGACTGGAAGCGCAGGGCGGGACTGACGGCGCGCATCGCCTTTCCCCGCGTCATCCCGCACCAGGATGGCGCGGGAGTCATTGACCGGGTCGGTCCCGGGGTGCCGGAGTCGCGGGTCGGCGAGCGGGTCTGGCTCTTCGAGTCGCAGTTCGGGCGGCCCTTCGGCTCGGCGGCGGAGTATACCGTGCAGCCCTCGGGGCATGTGGTGTGGATGCCTGATTCGGTGGCTTTCGACCAAGGGGCCTGCCTGGGGGTGCCGGCAATGACAGCGCATCGCTGTCTGTTCGCCGATGGGCCGCTGAGCGGCAAGGTGGTATTGATTCCAGGAGGCGCCGGCGCCGTGGGGCACTATGCGGTACAGGAAGCGAAGTTGGCCGGGGCCACGGTGATAAGTACCATCAGCTCGGACCACAAGGCGGGGATCGCCAGGGAAGCCGGGGCGGACCATACCATCAACTACCGTACCGAGGACGTCATTGAGCGGGTCATGGACATCACTGGCGGCGAGGGCGTTGATCACATCGTGGAGGTTGACTTCGCGGCCAACTTCCCCGTGACCAGCGAGGTGCTGAAGTCGTCGGGAGTGGTGGCCATCTACGCCGCGGGAACGGGGCAGCAGCCCCCGGTGCCGCTGCAGTTCCGGCGCAGCAACACGGTAGTGCGCAACGTGCTGGTCTACGATATGCCGGAGCCTGCGAAGGACGCCGCCATCGCAGACATCACAGCCTGGCTGGAAGCGGGCGCGCTGACCCACCTAGTCGGGCCGCGCTTCCCGCTGGAGCAGGCGGTGCAAGCCCACCGGGCGGTGGAAGGCAATGCCATCGGCAACGTTATCGTGGACGTGGGAGAGGGGTAGGCGGGCTCAGCGACAGGGCAGTGTGGCGACTGAACTATCAGGAGAAGGGCGTAAATGGCTAATCGTGGTTTCAGGGTTATGGACTCGGATATGCACATCGTGGAGCCTGCGGACCTGTGGGAGCGGTACATTGATCCTGCATTCCGGGACCGGGCTCCGCAGGGGACTAACCGCCACCCGAGAGATTTGGGCGTCCGGGTGGACGATAATGTGTTTCCACTGCCCAACCGCAGCTATTCCAACGCCATTACGCCTCTGATGACAGGCCAGCAGGATGTTTATGTAGAGTCGGAACAGCGGGGTTGGGACAGCGCGTCGCAGTTGGCGGCGATGGACAACGAGGGTATTGACGTTGCGGTGTTGTTCCCAAGTCGAGGGTTGTTCACCTTGGGAGACAGCAACCTGGAACCGGCGCTGGCGACCGCCATCTCGCGGGCCTACAACGACTGGCTGGCCGACTTCTGCAGCGGCGGGCCGGAGAGACTCTTCGGCGCGGCCATGGTTCCGCCGCAGGACATCGAAGGGGCCGTGGCCGAGGCCCGCCGGGCGGTAAGGGATCTGGGGTTCAAGGCGGTGTTCGTGCGGCCCAATCCGGTGGCGGGGCGCAACTGGCACGACCCTTACTATGACTCGCTGTGGGCCGAGATACAGAGCCTCGGCGTGCCTCTCAGCTTCCATGAGGGCGGGCGAGTGAACCTGCCGCAGCCGGGGGACAACTTCGACACGCATATGCTGTACCATACCTGCACGCACCCCATGGGCATGATGCTGGCAGTGGTGGACATGGTGGGCGGCGGTGTGCTGGAGCGGTTCCCGGAACTGACGGTGGCCTTCCTGGAAGGCAACTGCTCGTGGGCGCCGTGGCTGCTGTGGCGGCTGGACGAGCACTACGAGATGTCGGCGTCGTATGACCACCCCGACCTGAAGATGGAGCCGAGCGAGTACTTCCGTCGTCAGTGCTATCTGTCGGTGGAGTGTGACGAGGAACCGGCGGAGATAGTGTCTCGGTTCGGGCTGGAGGACAACGTGGTGTTCTCGACGGACTATCCCCACGCCGACTCGAAGTACCCGCAGTCGGTGGAGCGCTTCCTTGAACTGCCGCTGTCGGACGAAACCAAGCGCAAGTTCCTCTGGGACAACTGCGCGCGGCTGTATGGGTTCGGTTAAACACCGAGAGCGCAGAGTACGCAGGGGTCTTTGGGAGTTTTAAGCCTCACTGGATACCAGCTAAATTCCTTACGCCTTCACGGAACACTTGAAAGCTCTTAGATTCATTACTGTCTATGTCCAGGTGAGGCGCAATTTCTCTGGCCCAATCGCATTTTGCCATCCCGGCAGGTGGGTAGCCCAAGACTTTCAGATGGTTTGAGCCACCAGGGTGAATGGCGTCGGCAAGGACTTCCCATGTGCCGCAAATGCTGTCCTGAGCGTAATTGTTCAGAATGGCATCCCTTGCGTCGGGATACGCTGACTTTACTGCGGCGCGGTCTCCCACCAGCCACGCCTCGCATTCCTCTATGGCAATCCTAAACAGGGTTTTGGGACGCGGATTGCAGGCATTCAGGACGTCGAGTAAATCTTGCTTGAACTTGAGGCAATCCCTATCATCCAAGTCCACAACCACAACTACCACGGAGGAATCGGTAAGGCTCCTCCCATACCCTCGTAGTAGCCTCGGCAAATTGTCCAGTAGCAGCCGGTTGGCCGGATTGGGTACTCTGCGCAAGTCCCTTGGCTTGGCAAGCGTTCAATGCCCTTGTAGGGGTGAATTTGCCAAGAATGTTCTGAATAGTTGGGGCCTAAAATTTTCTCCAAGATGTGCTCCAGCGCAATGCTCCCGGACCGGTCCTCCACCAACACCTCAAAGTGCATCGCCTTGTCTCCGGTCAAGGTAGTCGCTGTACCAGAGGCCGCCGAGGGGCAAGCCTTCGTCGGCCATTGCCTTTACGATGGGATCGTCGCTGGCGCGGCGGATGGTGGCGAAGCCGTCAGCCTGCTTTTCCAGTACCCAAGTTTCTTCCGGCGTGAGGGCATCCACTAGGTAGGGCTGGTGGGTGGTTATAAAAATCTGCGGGGCGTTTGGTTTGCCAGTGGCGTGGCCGCGAAACTCGGCGGCGAGAACCTCCAGCAGCTTGTGGTAGAGGCCGTTTTCCGGTTCTTCGATGCAGATAAAGGGGGGAGGATTGGGGTCTTCCATCAGCAGCAGGTAGGCGAAGAGTTTCAGAGTGCCATCGGACATTTGCTGGGCGTAGAAGGGGTCTACGAAGCCACGGTCGTTGAAGCGAAGCAGCAAGCGGCCGTCGGGGCTGTGCACTGTGTCAATCCGGTCAATGCCCGGAACCCTGCCTGCAATTTTGCGTAGGATGCTGTCGAACTCCTCTGGGTGTTCCCGCTGCATGTATTGGACGACGTTGCCCAAATTGTCGCCGTTAACGCTCAGGCGGCGTTGAGGGCCAGCCATCGGCAGGCTGCGGGCGGCGTCCGGGGTGAAATAGCTCAAATACCAGCCTTCGACGAACTCGCGGAAAGCCACAATCCTGGGGTGCTGCTTCAACGCGCCGAGGGTTGCTATACCAAGTCTGCGATTGTCTTGAAGCCCGATTAATTCAGCCTCGACGCTTTCTTTGCTAGTGGACACCTCTTTATCGACCAGAGCCCGTATTACATGTATATTGACTCCTCCATCTGCATTCTCACTTAACTGGCTTCCTGACGCATTCCCTTTCCACACCACCCCCATGCCGCCGTCCAATGCCAAAAAGTAGTAAATTTGACCACCGCGCCGTTGGTGCAGACACTCGAAGGCTGGATAGGGTCGGCCTGATCCATCCTTGCTGATTTCGAGCATATAAGTAATAGGCTCTGTCTTAGGCTCCTTCCGATAGCAAATCTCGAACTGAAGAGGATCGTCGCTACCTTGCGAGCGCAGGCGGTCGAAGCCGCCACGACCCCGTTCGTCGCAAGCCTCTTCCACCCCCAGCTTTAGACAGTCGGCTAGAAAGCCGAAGGCGTCAAATAGAGAGCTTTTGCCAACCCCGTTTTTCCCGATTACAGCGGTCAGCGGGGTCAATGGGACTATGTCTGGGGTATTCCAAAGCCTTCCGAGAGTTACGTCCTTCAAGACCCGGTAATTTTGGATCCTGATGCCCTCGATTATCGGCATGGGACTAGACCTTTCCTTGCTTGCACTCTTTCCGATAGGTTACGGGCTACCACTATGCGGTCTTGAGCGTTCATTTTGCGGTCAGCCACCCGCCTTGATGAAGTCCGCCACCCGCTCGGCTATCATCATGGTGGTTACGTTGGTGTTGGCACGAACTACGTCGGGCATTATGGAGGCGTCGGCTATGCGGAGGTTGGCTACGCCGCGGACGCGAAGGTGGGGGTCTACTACGGCCATGGGGTCGTCGTCGGGGCCCATCTTGCAGGTGCCGGAGATGTGGTAGGACGTGCTGATGTTGCGGCGCAGCCAGCCGTCGAGGGCTTCGTCGGATTCCAGGTCGGCGGGCGTGGGGGCGGTTATCTCCTCGATTACGTCATCGTAGGCATTGTCCTGCAATAGCGACACGCAGAGGCGGACGCACTCGCGCAGGCGCTCACGATCCCAGTCCTCTTCCAGGTAGCGGTAGTCCATACTGGGCTGCTCGTTGGGGTCGGCGGACACCAGGCGCAGTTCGCCCTTGCCCGCAGCCAAGTACAGGCCACAGTTGACGGTGTGGGCCGGGTTGTCGTCACGCACCACGGTGTTCAGGGACGCCGGGGACAGAATCATGTCGTTGGGCGTATCGGAGCCGGTGGCGGTGTAGCGCAGACGCAGGGCGCGCATTCCGTTAGGGTCCTGGGGATGTCCTTCCTTGACCATGTAGCGGACCGAGACGTTGGGGTGGTCGCGCATATTCTGGCCGACTCCGGGCAACTCCACCTCTACGGGAATGCCTTGAGCCTGCAACTGGTCGGCGGGGCCGAGGCCCGACAGCATCAGCAGTTGCGGCGAAGCCACGGCGCCGGCGCAGAGGATAATCTCGCCGCCCTCGACGACGAAGGTCTCGCCGCCGCTCTCGACCTCGACGCCGGTGGCTCGCTTGCCTTCTAGAACCACGCGGTTGACCTGTATGTTGGGCCGAATGGTGAGGTTGAGGCGGTGGCGCACAGAGTCAATGTAGGCCAGGGCCATGCTCATGCGCACGCCGTCAATGTTGTTCTCGGCTCGAAGACTGATGCCGGTGGACTCCGGGTGGTTCACGTCGGGGTGGAAGGGGTATCCGGCGTTGGTGGCGGCTTGGAAAAACGCCTCCTGCGACGGGGGCCAAGTCTCCCGCTGGTGGTGTCGCACTGGCACCGGGCCGTCGGTGCCGTGGAAATCGTCGCGGAAGTCGGCGTCGTTCTCCAGCTTGCGGAAGTAGGGCAGACAGTCAATGTAGGCCCAGCCTTCGTTGCCCCAGGACGCCCAGGTATCGTAGTCCTCGGGCGCGCCGCGGATGAAGGTCTGCCCGTTGATGGCGCTGGAGCCGCCCATGGTCTTGCCGCGAGGGACGGGCATGGGGGCCTGTTCGGGCGTGGCGGTCCCAGTGAAGGACCAGTTGTAGGGCGAGCCGGCGGCGCGGGCCTCCAGGTTCACGGTGCCCCAGCCCAGCTTGAGCATATCGGGGAGCTGGGCGAAGTCGGGGAAGTCGGGGCCGGCTTCCAGCAGCAGCACCGAGCGGGTAGGGTCTTCGGACAGGCGGGCAGCGACGATGCAACCAGCAGTGCCGCCGCCGACAACGATATGGTCGTATTTCATGGGAATGGCTCCATATTTGGGTTGGAGCCATTTTACACGGATTTCCCGAAAAGTCCTGAACCGCACTGGGGCCTGGCGTCCGTGCATTTCACCGACTCTCTCCCTTTCCCATCAATGGGCCGGGAATGCAATGGGTAGGGAATGAACCGCTGCAGCGGTTCCGGGCATCCGGCGGTTGACCGGGGTATGGGCCACTGCTAGAATGCTGCCACCTTGTCCGGGGCGGCCGGACGGCGGATAGCCATCACCGCAAGGCTGCCGCAGCTACATCTCGCAATGCTGGGGGGAGGATATGGCCAGGAAGTTAAGCGTATCGGTCGACCACAACCTGTGCGTTGGCAACCAGATGTGCATCAGCATCGCCACCAAGGCGCTCACGCTCAACGACGACCGGCAGGCCATCCCGGCGGACGTGGACGCCGACACCGAAGAGGTGGTACTCGAGGCCGCGGAACAGTGCCCAATGGCCGCCATCAGCGTTATGGACGCCGAGACCGGCGAACAGCTCTTCCCGTAAGCGACACCGCGTTCAGGAACCGATCGCCCTCCTTGTTCAGGCAAAGGGGGGCTTTTCTTGTGACTCCGGGGGAATGAAAGTATTATGTGAAACAGAGTTTTGCGACTGAGGCAGTCATGGAGAATCTGTTTCACGCCGGAGATAATCTGGAAGGACTGGCATATCTCGCCGATTTGGGCATACGGGTTGACCTGGTGTACATTGACCCGCCCTTCGCCACAAACACAGAGTTCCTGATGGACTCAGACCGCGCCAACACCGTCAGCGCCTCGGGGGAACTGGCCTACTCCGACACGCTGCGGGGCGGCGACTACCTGGAACAACTGCGGCTGCGGCTGGAGGCCATCCACTCGGTTATGGCTGCCGACGGCTCGATATACGTGCACATTGACGTGAAGATGGAGCATCACGTCCGGCTGCTGATGGATGAGGTGTTCGGCGCTCGCAACTTCCGCAACAGCATCACGCGCATCAAGTGTAACCCCAAGAACTTCAGCCGCTACTCTTACGGCAATATCAAGGATACGATTCTCTTCTACTCGGTGTCCCCGCACCGCATCAAGTGGCAACCCCAAGAGGAGCCGATGACCGGCGATGACGCGGCATCCCGGTATCCGCTGGTGGATGATTCGGGCCGCCGCTATGCCACTACGCCGCTACACGCCCCAGGCGTCACGCGCAAGGGGTCCACAGGCGGGCTGTGGCGGGGGATGCCACCGCCTGCGGGGCGACACTGGCGCTACACGCCGGACAAGCTGGACGAGCTGGACGCAGCCGGGCTGATCGCGTGGAGCAGCACAGGGAACCCGCGCAAGATAATTTACGCCGACCAGTCTTCGGGCAAGCTGCCCCAGGACGTGTGGGTATACAAGGACCCGCAGCGTCCCAGCTACCCGACGCAGAAGAACTCCGCGATGCTGGAGCGTATCATTCTAACGTCGTCGGAGCCGGGCGACACGGTGCTGGACTGCTACGCCGGCAGCGGCGCAACGCTGCTGGAGGCGGCGCGGCTGGGGCGGCGGTTCATCGGCATGGACGACGCACCGGCGTCGTGGGAGGTCATCGGACGGAGGCTGCGAGCCGAGGGCGTGGAGTGGACGGCGTTGGCTACGTCTGCCGTTCAATTGTCTGAACTATGATTTTTGTGATTATGGGATTACCAGGATTGGAGGTTTCATGGCGGAAGTTGGCATTTGCCTGCTGATGACGGAGCACGATTTTGACATCGTGGGGCTGGCGCGTAAGGTGGAGGAACTGGGATTCGGGTCGCTGTGGGCGCCGGAGCATGGGGTGGTGCCCGCGGACTTCAGCGTGGGAGCGTCGGGAGCGGCTGCGGGGGCGCCCAGCGCCTATTCCGACGGGCGCATCAACCAGATTATAGACCCGCTGATGTATCTGGCCGCAGCGGCGTCCGCCACGAAGTCGGTCAGGCTGGGAACGGGCATCTGCCTAGTGCCGGAGCGGAATCCGATCCGTCTGGCGAAGGAAGTGGCGACGCTGGACCTGGTCTCTGGCGGACGCTTCATCTTCGGCATAGGAGCTGGTTGGCTTCAGGGCGAGGCGGAAGTTCTGGGCGCGGACTTTCCCCGCCGGTGGGCGCAGACGCGGGAATATGTCTACGCGATGAAGGAGCTGTGGACTGAGCCGGTGTCGGAGTTCCATGGGCGCTGGGTGGATTTTCCGCCCATAATCTGCAATCCGAAGCCGACTCAGCAGCCGCATCCTCCCGTGATGATCGGCGGCGAGCTGAACCGGGCGGCGCAACGGGTGGCGGACTACGGCGACGGCTGGCTGCCGCGGGCGCGCAATACGTCGGTGTATCACGACCCGGACAAGCTGCCGGAGGCGCGGGCGCATATCGAGGAGCTGTACCGGGCCAACGGACGAGACCCGTCGTCGCTGAACATCACGATGTGGGACGCGCCGCCGGATCGGGAGCAGAACCGCCGCTTCTTCAACGCCGGGGCCAACCACATCGTGCACATGCTGACGACACGGGGCGAGCGCGAAACGCTGGAGGCGCTGGAACGGGTGGCAGAGGCGGCGCTGTGAAGCTGGCTGCAAGATTTCTCAGATAGAGCTATTTAGCGTGTTTCTATGGTGCGCTGCCTGTTCGGGTGAAAGATATGACACTTGCTCATTGTGGCGGTATGGTCAATTGCCTACAATGTGCGACAACAAACTCACCCGTAAATTTCAGGGCGAACCTCAAGGGACATGACTGCAACGCAATTATTAACTGATGACGTGCGCCGCGTAGCCAGGCAGTGGCTTCAAGAATGCCTGCCCCGCTCATTATTCGACGCCGTATCGCTAGGACTGCCGGAATGGGACGACCGGCTGGACTGCTGGCGTGTCTCTCTGGTCCCGGCCGATAACCTTGGCCAGACTGTCGGCGAAATTCAGATTGACCGCACTGGCGAAGTTCTGCGCGCGCCCGCGCCTACCATGGTTGACGAGCGGTTGGATTCCGTCCGGCAAACCCAGCGGCCAACCCGGAACGCGAGTCCCTTGTCTGCCTCTGGCCGACGGGCCGCCCGTATCGCATTTCCGCCCACGCCCAACAAGGTCATACTGGGCGATAGCAGGGCCGTGCTGGAGGAATTCCCGCCGGCCAGCGCTCAACTGGTATTCACTTCTCCGCCCTACTTCAACGCCAAGCCGGAATGCGCCGAGTACGTTGATTATCCGTCCTACCTTGAATACTTGGGAGAGGTTTTCGACGCTTGCCACGCCATACTCGCTGAGGGACGATTCCTCATCGTAAATGTTTCTCCGGTGCTGGTGCGGCGCACATCCCGCAGCACGGCCAGCAAGCGGCTTCCCATTCCCTTTGACCTGCATCCGGTTCTCGACCGCATCGGCTTCGAGTTCATAGACGACATCATCTGGCGCAAACCGGAGGGGGCCGGCTGGCACTTGGGACGGGGCCGCCGGTTCGCCGCCGACCGCCAGCCGCTTCAGTACAAGCCGGTGACTGTTACGGAATATGTGCTGGTATACCGCAAGAAGACCGACCGGCTGATTGACTGGAACCTGCGCAGCCATCCCGACCCGAAAGCCGTGGAGCGCTCGCGCATCTTGGGGGAGTACGACAAGACCAACGTCTGGGACATCACGCCGTCCAACCACGCGCTTCACCCGGCGGTGTTCCCCGACGAACTGGTGAGCCGCGTCCTGCGGTACTATTCTTTTGAGGGAGATTGCGTGCTGGACCCCTTCGCGGGAACCGGCACAGTGGGGCGAGTCGCCAATGGGATGGGCCGCCGTTTCATACTCATAGAAAAGCAACCCGACTACTTCGAAGTGATTCAGCGGGAACTGCGGCAAATGCCCTTGTCACAACCCGTGGATTTTGACGACCTGCAATACTGGTGGAGCGCAGATTATGACGCCTAACGTGTATGATCTGAGTTCCACTGCGGGAGTGCGGCAAATTGTCGCGGCCCTGTTCCAGGGATACAACTATCGCCTGTACACGGAAGGACAAACGCGCAGTCAACTGCTGGACGCCTACCGGCAACTAATGGCAATCCGTCACCGGCTGCCCGTCAATGCCGGATATGATCAATGGATGGCTGCTGTCCGCAGTGAACTGGACCAAGTCGGAAATGATATGGCTTGGTGGTTGTTGGGGTTGACCAACAAGACCGCGCAAAACTTGGGCATTCGCAGGGAAGAGCGCGCCGTCTATTTGGAAGAAATAGCCCAACACGTAAAGGACACAACCAGCGGTACGAATGGTTTGCCTTTCGACGATGCGATGATGATGATTTGGGCTGGGGCGGCAACCCTGACCATACGGGGTTCACGCAAATCGTCGGCGGGAAAAACGCTGGAAGCAGCGTTCTTGCGGTCCGGACTTACAATGTTGGGACTGGAGGAGGGCGTAGATTTCTGGCGCAATATGCAACGGGATGCCGAGGTTCCCCGGGAGATAGACGTGGAGATTGCCAGCCGCCGCGGTCGCATCAGGGTGGAGATGGGCTTGATAGAGCGGGGTAATCAGGAAGTCATTGAGGACAAGATTGAGCGCGTTGGCTCCGGCGGGATTGTCATATTCGACCAGATTGGACCGCGCTCCAACGCCCGACAGACCGCCGGGAACCGCCAGGTTTGTTTCATCCAAATCAGAAACAACCGGCCCTTGACGGAGCTGTACGCCTTCCTGAATGAAAGGGTTAGCAAGCCTCTGGTTGAGCCTCCGCACGATACCGAAGGCATTGTCGCAGCGGTGAACAAACTGCCGGATGGATTATTTACTGCTGGGCCATAATCGCCAATAACCAGTGGCGGCAGCGGCGCTCTAGGGTGTGTTTACAAACCGCAAATAGGGCGGAATTAACCTGCAAAATCCCCTCTCCCTTGAGGGTGAGGGTGAAATCCTGGCATCAAACAACCGCGCCGATACCCAAATATCTTTGCCGGTAGAGCTTGTAAACACGCCCTAGGCCAGGCTCCGCAGGTGGCGGGCGAACTCGAAGCGGTTCTCCAACAGTCCGATGTCCATGGCGAAAGACGAGGGGCCCACCGCTTCCACCTTGGAGTGGATGACCGACAGACCTTCCCTGTCGGTCGCGGCGGCGTAGGCTTCCTCGATGGCCTCAACAGTGTCGGCGCGGTCCACGTGCTCGACGCCGGCCTCCCGGGCAATGCCTGCCAGGTCTGTGCCTGTGGTGGTGGCCGAGGGGAATCCGCCCACGGAAAGCAGGCTCTCGTTATCGAAGACTATGTGGGTCAGGTTGGCCGGGCGATAGCGGGCGAGGGTGCTGAGAGTGCCGAGGTTCATCAGCAGGGAGGCATCGCCGTCCAGCACCGTAACTTTCTGACCGGGCAGGGACAGGGCAAGGCCGAGGCCCATGGAAGACGCGAGGCCCATGCCGTGTTCGAGGTAGAAGAAGTTGGGGCGGTGTCCCAGGTTGAACAGCTCGACGGCCACCGCGCCCATGATGGTCACGACGACCTGGTCCTTGAGCTTGGGGTAGATGGACTCGAGGGCGTCGCTGCGCAGCATTATTCCTCCCACATCAGTTCGCGGGTGAGCAGCAACGCCACCGGGCGAAGCGAGCTTTCCGCCAGGGTTTGGGCCTGCCGGATGTCGCGGGCCACCAGCGCCGGGTCGGACATCTTGCGGTACATGATGCCGAGGGCGTCAAGCACCCGCTCGGTTACCAGTCCGCCCTCGGTCTGCCATGGGTCTCGCTCGCCCATCTCGCCCCGGTAACTGATAAGCATGAGCAACGGGATGCGGTAGAGCTGCGCCAGGGACACTATGCCGTTGATGGAAGTGAGCAGGCCGTGGTTCTGCATCAGCATGGCGGACTTGCGGCCAGCCAAGTGGGCTCCGGCAGAGATGCCTACGCCTTCTTCTTCCTTGTTCAGCCGGACCAGGGTTACATCAGGGTCGTCATCGGCCATGCCCACGAGATGGACGAGCCACGTCTCCGGGAGAGCCGAGACGATGCTGACTCCGGCGTCCTTGAGAGCGTCGTAGATGACCTTGGAGTTGGTGGAGGAAACGGGCAAATCGGCACCGTCGCAGTCGGGGATTGGAGTCGTGGAGTATTCTATGGCCGGGATGCAGCGGCGGTCAAACGGGGGTTACTGGACGTCGCGTCCATGGGTGGCCGGGGGCATGAACTCGTCCACGGCCAGCACGACGTCGGGAAAAGCGCGGGGGCTGATGCTGTCGCCGGGGCGGTAGGTGTGGGCGGTGGCGTACGAGGGGCCAGACGGTTCTGTGTAGACGGTGACCTCGCGTACTCGCAGGTTGGCGATCCAGACTTCGGGGATGCCGGCGGCGGCATAGCGGGCGAGCTTGGGGCCGCTGTCGTATCGCAGGGAACTGTCGGAGACTTCTATGAGGAAGTAGACCTCGGACGGGTCGATACGGGCCAGGTCAGTTATGGGATGCAGCCTGATCACCGCAATGTCTGGTTGGGGAGAGTTATGGTCGTTCAGAAAGATTGACCCGCCCACTCGAACCATTGCCCGGCCAAATAGAGCAGTAACCAGCAACATATTCAGCCAGTCGGTGCCCGCATGGTGATGTTCGCCAATGGGAGCCATAACAACTATCTTTCCTTCAATCAGTTCGAGTCGGTCGCGCCTGTCTAAGATACCTGCCTTGACCATACTCCGGCATTCCTCGCCGGTGAACAGGCGGGCGCCGGACAGGACGGCGGACTGCTCGCCCTCGGCAATGATGTCGGCAGCTACCAGGGCATCGCATTCCTCCAGTGAGAAGAGACGCAGTGGTGGCAGTTCAGTTTTCGTGGTAGTCATAGCGGCTCCGAGAAACCTGTATAGATGAAGTATACTGGCCGGGCAACACGAGGGAAAGGATGTTGGACAGTCTGGTTAGAGACCCAGTGGAGTGTGTTTCGAGGGATGAGATGGCCGCGCTACAATTGGAGCGGTTGCGCGGTTGTGTTGCTCATGTGGCGGCCAACGTGCCCTTATACCGCGAGAGGTTGAGTGCGGACGGGGTTTCACCGGAGGATATGCGCTCGCTTGACGACCTGGCGCGGCTGCCCTTCACGGTCAAGCAGGATTTGCGGGACAGCTACCCCTACGGGCTGTTCGCGGTACCCATGGAAGAGGTGGTGCGGTTGCACGCATCCAGCGGAACGACAGGGAAGATGACGGTGGTGGGGTATACGGCCAACGACGTTTCCACGTGGGCCGACTTGGCGGCGCGGGCGTTGAGCATCGCGGGGGTTGGCCGGAGCGATTTGATTCACGTCGCATACGGGTATGGGCTGTTCACCGGCGGGCTGGGGCTGCACTACGGAGGCGAACGGCTGGGCGCAACGGTTGTGCCTGTGTCGGCGGGCAACACGCGGCGGCAGGTGGAACTGGCGCAGGACTTCGGCGCGACGGTACTGTGCTGTACGCCGTCGTACTCGCTGCTCATCGCGGAGCAGGCCGCGGAGGCGGGCGTTGACCTGAGCAGGCTACGGGTGGGTGTCTTTGGGGCAGAGCCGTGGTCGGAGGAAATGCGAGGAGAAATAGAGGCCCGGCTGGGCATCACTGCCCTGGACATCTATGGGCTGTCGGAGGTTATGGGACCGGCGGTGTCCATGGAATGTCCGTACAAGCAGGGACTGCATTTGGCGGAAGACCATTTTATCCCGGAGGTGGTGAAGCCAGACACGGGCGAGCCACTTTCGGAGGGAGAGACCGGGGAGCTTGTGCTGACGTGTGCCACCAAGGAGGCGCTGCCGCTGCTGCGCTACCGCACCGGCGACCTGACGCGGCTTTGGCGGGAGCCGTGTGGTTGCGGGCGCACTACTACACGGATGAGCAAGCCGCTGGGACGGACGGACGATATGCTGATCATTCGCGGGGTGAACGTGTTTCCCTCGCAGATTGAGGCAATGCTGCTGCGCACCGAGGGGCTGGAGCCGCACTACGAGCTGCACTTAGACAGGAACGAATCGCGGATGGACGAGTTGACCGTCCTCGTGGAGGCTTCGGAGGAGCTGCACTTGGCCGGCGACAGTGCGGTCTCCGCAGGACAGAGGCTGGCATCGTCGTTGGAGAGTGCTCTGGGCCTGGGGTGCCGGGTCGAGGTGGTTGCGCCCCGTCAACTGCCCCGAAGCGAGGGGAAGGCAGCCCGCATCGTGGACAACCGCCGGATCTAGCCTGAGTGGCGAGACGCTATGAATCTTGAAACGATGCGCTATGAGAGCGATGGGGACCTGATTCGCCTCACGCTGAATCGCCCCGACGTGCTGAACGCCGTCAACTTTCGGGGCGCGGTAGAGATCCATGAAGCCGCGCAGGCGATTCACGACGACAGGACGGCACGGGCAGTAATCATCAGGGGCGCCGGCCGCGCCTTCTGCGCCGGAATAGACCTGAAAGAGCTGGCGGCCGGGGATACGCCCCACGCATATTTCGATCACTGGGACCGGGCGCTACGGCTGCTGGAGCTGTCGGACAAGCTGGTGCTCTGCGCGATGCAGGGATACGCACTGGGCGGCGGGCTGCAACTGCCGCTGGCCTGCGACATACGCATCGCCACTACGGATTGTCAACTCGGATTGCCGGCGGCCAAGGAGGGGTTCATTCCAGGGCTGGGGACGTACAGGTTGCCCCGGTACATCGGGCTGGGCCGGGCCAAGCGGATGGCGCTGTCGGGCGAGAACATGGACGGCATTGAAGCGCATCGCATCGGGCTGGTGGACTACGTGGTGAACGGCGACAATTTCGACGCCGAGGTGGAAGCGCTGGTGCAGCGATACCTGTCCCTCACCTCGGAGGGCGCGCGCCAGACAAAGCTGATGCTGTCGGCCTTCCAGGACTATACCCACGGTCAGTTCTTCGAGGAGTATCTGCGGCGCCAGGCAATCGCGATGGAGTCGCCGGACCACGGGGAGGCGCTGGCAGCCTTCCGCGAGGGGCGGGAGCCGGACTACCGGCGAGGGCAGGGGTAGGGCAGGGCAGTCGTTAAACTTGGGGCCACACCTGCTGCGACAGTTGTTCCAGGGTTTCAATAACCTGGCTCGCACCGGAAACGCGGGAACTGGCGACACCGCCAATGTCGAAGACCAGGCTGGACACGCCAATTTCCTGGTAGGCCCGGATATCCTCAGCCACCTGCTCTGGGTTTCCGGCGAAGCGAGGCCGTTCGGAGGCGGGGCCGTTGTAGGCAAGGTTGAGTCCAGCAACTCGGAAGCCGATTTCAATATCGGCCGGGTCGCGACCCACGCGTTCGGCGCGAGACGCCAGCCGTACCATCGCCTCCTGCAACTGTTCCGGAGTGGCGAGGAGCGAATGAGGGTTGACGCCCAGAGGATGCCAGCCGTTGCCCAGTTGCGCGGCGCGGCGAACGGCCCGGGTGCTTTCCCCACCAATCCAGATGGGTGGGTGAGGCTTCTGGACCGGCTTGGGCAAGAAGCTGATGTCATCGAAGGAAACATACTTGCCCTGGAAGCTGGGATTGTCGCTGGTCCAAAGCTCGATATAGGCCCGCAGGTATTCGTCTGTAACTTCGCCGCGCTCGTCAAAGGGCGGCAGGCTCAACACATCGAATTCTTCCCGCAGCCAGCCAACTCCCACGCCCAGTATTACCCGTCCCGCTGAAAGAACATCCAGAGTGGCGATGGACTTGGCCGCCACCAGGGGGTTCCGATGGGGAACGATCATAACGCTGGTTCCCAGCCGGATTCTGGTGGTCTGGCCGGCCAGGAAGGCCAGCATTGTCAGTTGGTCCAGGCATTCACCGGCCATGGTGCCAGGATGCACACCCTCTTCGTTGTAGGGATATGGGGAGGTGACTTGCCTGGGGAAAATGATATGGTCGGGGCAGACCAGGAAATCGAACCCCAGTTCCTCGCCGCGACGGGCTATCTCACCCATAACTGCCGGAGCGGTGAGAGGGCCGCTGCCGGGAATTGTGAAACCGTACTTCATTGTTGTTCCTTCAAGGGTTCGGCATACCACGAAAGGTGAAGTGAGAGTTTAAGCAGGGGCCTGCTTACCAGTCAATGTCGCCATGGCAGTCTGCCTGCTGACAAAGACGACGGTTTGATACAATGATAGTAAGAATCGGACTTGTGGCGGGAAAGCGATGGCGGCGTCAGAAACTACACTAAAGGCAACAATCGCGGGCGGCGAGCGCATTGACTTCGCCACCTCGCCGGAGCAGTACCGGCACTGGCGGCTGGAGGTGGAAGGCGCGGTGGCCCGGCTGACGATGCAGGTGCAGGAGGACGCGCCGCTTCACCATTTTAACGCGAGCGGGGCCAGCTACGAACTGAAACTGAACTCCTACGACTTGGGCGTGGACATCGAGCTGTATGACGCCGTTCAGCGGCTGCGGTTCGAGCACCCCGAAGTGGGCGCGGTGGTCGTGACATCGGGGCACGAGCGGGTTTTCTGCGCCGGGGCCAATATCCGTATGCTGGCTCAGGCCGACCACGCTCTGAAGGTGAATTTCTGCAAGTTCACCAACGAGACCCGCAACGGGATCGAGGACGCCAGCGCCTGCTCCGGCCAGCGCTACATCTGCGCTGTCAACGGCCCGGCGGCGGGCGGTGGCTACGAGCTTGCCTTGGCCTGCGACCATATCATCCTGATTGACGACGGGTCGAGCACCATAGCCCTTCCGGAGCTGCCGCTGCTGGCAGTGCTGCCAGGCACCGGCGGCCTGACCCGGCTGGTGGACAAGCGGCGAGTGCGCCGCGACCATGCGGACTTTCTGTGCACGGCATCGGAGGGAGTGCGAGGCCCCAGAGCTTTGGAGTGGCGGCTGGTGGACGAGCTCGCGCCCCGCTCGCGCTTCGGCGAGGCGGTGAAGGAGCGGGCAGCAGCATTTGCTGCAGAAACGGAGAAACCGGCGCCTGGCGAGGGTATCGCACTGACGCCCCTGTCCCGGAACTTTGGAGAGGATAGCATCGGCTACGAACACGTCAGCGTGGAGATTGACCGGCAGCTTGGGGCGGCGTTCTTCGAGATCCGCGGGCCGGAGGATCCGCCGCCTGCTGACGCCGAAGGCATCCGCTCCGAAGGTACCCGGTTCTGGCCCCTGGCCCTGGCGCGGGAGTTGGACGACGCAATCCTGCATCTGAGAACCAACGAGGGCGATTTGGGGACATGGGTGTTCCGCACCGTCGGCGACGCCGGTCTGGTGCAAGCGTACGATGACCTGCTGCTGGCTTGCGGCGACCACTGGCTGGCGCGGGAGGTCGCGCTGTACCTGAAGCGGACGCTGAAGCGGCTGGACGTAAGCTCACGGTCTATCGTGGCTCTGGTGGAGCCGGGTAGCTGCTTCTCTGGCACTCTGCTGGAGTTGGCTCTGGCTTCCGACCGCTGTTATATGCTGGACGGCGCGCTGGAGGATGATGACGAGCCGTCTACGGTGCGCCTGACCGGAATGAACTTCGGGCCGCTGCCAATGGTGAACGGCCTGACGCGAGCCAATGCCCGGTTCCTGGACATAGACGAACTGGAAGAGCATATCGGGCGGGAACTGGATGCCGAGGCCGCACACGAACTGGGCCTGGTCACGTTCATCCCCGACGATATTGACTGGGAGGATGAGGTGCGCCTGGCTTTGGAGGAGCGGGCCAGCTTCTCGCCGGACGCGCTGACGGGGATGGAAGCCAACCTGCGCTTCGGCGGGCCGGAAACGCTGGAGAGCAAGATTTTCGGGCGGCTCAGCGCGTGGCAGAACTGGATTTTCCAGCGTCCCAACGCCTCGGGAACCCAGGGCGCGCTGCAAGCCTACGGCACCGGCGCACGGGCAGAGTTCGACCGTCGGCGGGTGTGAGATTTGACGCAAAGACGCAAAGACGCAAAGACTGTATGATTATTCGGGAGAGTGCCTAAAGTAGCAAAAGGAAAGTTGAAAGATGGCCGAAG
The DNA here is from genome assembly GCA_965232885.1 of Dehalococcoidia bacterium. Taxonomy (GTDB): domain Bacteria; phylum Chloroflexota; class Dehalococcoidia; order Lucifugimonadales; family UBA3495; genus VXOI01. The sequence continues at coordinate 525,039 of CBDDQX010000003.1, forward strand.
AAGCGGGAGTGACTTTAACCGAACACTGCTACATCATCAGGAAAAAGGGGATACTGAGCGAGGAGCCCATCATCAAGGGCACCCGTACGCCCGTGCGCGCCATTGTGGAACTCTGGCGCATGGGATATGCGCCGGAGGAGATTCCTGCTGGGCTGCCCCACCTGAGCCTGGCCGCTGTATTTGACGCCCTCAGTTACTTTTGCGATCACTCGGAAGAGATAATGGACCACATCAAAAGGAACCGAGTGCCAGACGAACTCATCCATCCCAGCGTTAGGCATCTCTGAGCGGCGAACTGTTCACGAGCGTCTACCTGGACGAGGATGTGGCCGTTGTTATTGCAAATCTGCTCTCTGCGCGGCGATTCCGGGTGGTGACTGCCCGAGATGCAGGTCAGTTGGGCCAGCCTGACCAAGAACAGCTTGCCTATGCTGTGGCACAAGGTTTCTGCGTGGTAACGCACAACCGCGAAGATTTCGAGGAATTGCATCGCCAATACATGGCAGTAGGCCGTAATCATGCAGGAATCATCATTGCGTTTCGCAGGAGGCCATACGAAGTCGCACGACGAATGGTCCCACTGTTGAACAGGATTACAGCGGACGAGATGCGAAACCAGTTGCTCTACATTTGACGCGCCGGATTGTCCTCAGCTCGACCTCTATCAAAGGGGCATTTGCCATGAGCATCAACTATACGGACCGGATTCCCAACAACGTGGGGCTGTCGGAGAACCGGCGGCTGCAGCGGGCGCTGGAGTCGTGGCAGCCGAACTATATGAAGTGGTGGCATGAGATGGGGCCGGACGGCTCCACCGACTACGATGTCTACCTCCGCACCGCCATCAGCGTGGAGACCGACGGGTGGGCCAACTTCGGTTACGTCAAGATGCCGGAATACCGCTGGGGTATCTTTCTCGCCAAGCCTGAGCCTGAACGAGTCATATCCTTCGGAGACCATCAGGGCGAGCCGGTGTGGCAGGAAGTTCCAGGGGAGTACCGGGCCCCGTTGCGGCGGCTGATTGTGACCCAAGGGGACACGGAGCCGGCGTCGGTGGAGCAGCAACGGCGGCTGGGGCTTACCTGTCCGTCGTTGTACGACCTGCGCAACCTGTTCCAGATTAACGTAGAGGAAGGGCGGCACTTGTGGGCGATGGTCTACCTGCTGCACGCCTACTTCGGGCGCGACGGGCGGGAGGAAGCCGAGGCGATGCTGGAACGGCACTCGGGCGACGCCGACCGTCCGCGAATCCTGGGGGCTTTCAACGAGGCTACCCCCAACTGGCTGTCGTACCTTATGTTCACTTTCTTCACCGACCGGGATGGCAAATACCAGCTTGCGGCGTTGGCTGAATCGGGCTTCGACCCGCTGTCGCGCACTTGCCGCTTCATGCTCACCGAAGAAGCGCACCACATGTTCGTCGGCGAAACGGGGGTGATGCGGGTGGCGCAGCGCACCGGCGAAGTGATGAACGAGCTGGGAACCGACGACCCGGAGCGGCTGCGAGCGACGGGCGTCATAGACCTGCCCACGGTGCAGAAGTACGTCAACTTCCATTACAGCGTCTCGGTGGACCTGTTCGGTCAGGAAATATCCACCAACGCGGCCAACTACTTCACCGCCGGACTGAAGGGCCGCTACCTGGAGTCGCGGCTGGACGGCGACCACCGGCTGACGGAAGACTTATGGCCGGTGCACACGTTGCGGGGCGGGCGCATTGCCGTGGAGGAAATGTCTGCCCTGAACGCGGTCAACGAAAGGCTGCGCGACGACTACATCAAGGATTGCCAGCGGGGGGTGGAGCGGTGGAACCGGGCTCTGGAATCGCTGGGCATTGATTTTCGGCTGGAATTGCCCCATCGCTTCTTCAACCGGCGCATCGGCAACGCGGCGGGACTGCATATTTCGCCGGACGGGAAGGTAATCAGCGAGGATGAATGGCAAGCCAGCGCGGCGCGCTGGCTCCCCACCGGCGAGGATATGGCCTATGTGGACTCGCTGATGCAGCGGGTCATCGAGCCGGGCAAGATAGCGGGCTGGATCGCGCCGCCGGTGCGGGGGATAGACGGCAAGCCGTGGGACTTCGAGTACGTGCGGTTTGGGTGAGAGCGTGAGGGCCTAGAAGGTTGAGGTTATTGCCCCCTGTCCTGCCGCTCTTTCTCGTATGCAACCAGGTCGTAATAGGCCACGCTGCGACCGGCTTTCTTGGCTTCCAACCATCGTTTGAATGACTGCTCGCTTTCGCCCGATGGCCTTCCAGCCATCATACTTTCGATGCTAATGTCCTCGTCTAAGTCAGGCCAGTGGATGTGGTGGCCTTTAGCGTGCAATTCCCAGTTGTCGCGCTCTTCGGGTTCAGCGTGAACCAGTCGTGGGTGCCAAGCCAAAGGCACAGAGATTATTCGCCCATCGGATAGCTCGGCGCTTAACGTATCGTCAGTAGCTTTTATTGACGTTGCTCCCGGGATTTTTAGTTCACCGACTGAAGTAACCATACCAGTCCTCAAGCAGTTTGGTCTGATTTTGTTCTACTATCCTAAGAATACGGCGAATCTCCGCCCGGGTAAAATTCTCATACCTTGCCAGTTCGACCGGACTAAGCCAGAACTTGGCGAAACTGTTATCCCGCCGAACATGGATGTGGGGAGGCTCGTTCCTGTCCCATGAGACAACGTAAAAGCGATACGGTCCTTCTCTGAGGAATATCGGCATTGCTTTAGCTCGCCTAGCAACCGGGCGGGCCGCTTGCGCCGTCTGCTTATCAACCTGCCCTGGATTGTAAAATGGTATAACTCTGTTGTCGCAGGGCTGTCAACTGTTAAAGTGCAACCCATGCAGGGAGATTTGGAGTCGTCATGCAGCAGCACACCGTCCTTGTTGATAGTAGCGTTAGCCCGTCGCGCATCGAGTACGCGGAGGTATTCAATGTGGCCGTGCCCTTCATAGACCAGCACGTTGACGAAGGCCGCGGTTGGAAGACAGCGATAGTCTTCGACGACACCGGAGAAACGGTCACCTACGCGCAGTTGGAGGACCGCGCCAACCGCTGCGGCAACCTGCTGCGGTCGCTGTCAGGGGAATCCGCCGGGCGGGTGCTGCTGGTGGTCAAGGACTGCCCCGAGTTCTTCTTCCTGTTCTGGGGCGCGATAAAGGCCGGGCTGATTCCCATTCCCCTGAACACGCTGCTGAGGGCCGACGACTACCGGCACATCATCGAGGATTCGGAATGCGCCGGGCTGGTGTATTCGGAGGAATACCGGGGGGAAGTTGCTTCGGCCCTGGCCGGGTCAGACCATCAGCCCAGGTTCATCCTGTGTACCGAGGGGCCGAGTTCGGTCGCCGACATGATGGAGGAAACGTCTGCGATGTTGGCGCCGTCGCAGACGTCGGCGGACTCCGAATGCTTCTGGCTGTACTCGTCGGGTTCTACCGGAAGGCCCAAGGGGGCGGTTCACCGGCACCGGGACATTGTCACCACCTGCGTTCACTACGCCACCGACACGCTGGGGATGGTGGAGGACGACATCTGCTTCTCGGCAGCCAAGCTGTTCTTCGCCTATGGACTGGGCAACGCCATGACCTTCCCGCTGTGGGTGGGGGCGACGGCGGTGCTTAGTGGGCAGCGTCCCACGCCGGAAATGACCTTCGACATAATCGAAAAACACGAACCTACGCTGTTCTTCGGAGTGCCTACGCTGTACGCGGCCCAACTGCGGGCGCTGGACGAATCGCCGCGCAACCTGTCCTCTCTGCGTTGCTGCGTATCGGCGGGCGAGGCGCTGCCCGCCGACATCTTCCGCCGATGGCAGGAACGCACGGGAACGCTGATACTGGACGGCATCGGCTCCACCGAGGCGCTGCATATCTTTATTTCCAACACTGCGAAGGACTATCGGCCCGGAACCAGCGGACGTGTCGTGCCAGGGTATGAGGCGGGGATTGTGGATGAGGAAGGCGAACCGGTGGCGGCAGGAGAAACCGGACGGCTGTTCATTCGGGGCGACTCGACGGCTTCACACTACTGGAACAACGCCGAGCGGACCGCAGAGACGATGGTGGACGGCTGGCTGAACACGGGAGATACCTACTACCAGGACGGCGACGGCTACTACGTCTACTGCGGGCGCAGCGACGATATGCTGAAGGTGGGCGGCATCTGGTGCTCGCCGGTCGAGATCGAAGGCAGGCTGATTGAGCATCCCCGGGTGCTGGAGGCGGCCGTGGTGGGCCGGGCAGACGCCGACGAACTGATCAAGCCGGAGGCGTTTGTGGTGCTGAAGAACGCCGGAGACGCCAGTGACGCCCTGGCCGACGAGCTGCTGGAGCACTGCAAGGAGGGGCTGGCGCGCTACAAGTACCCCCGTTGGGTCAATTTCGTGGAAGACCTGCCCAAGACAGCCACAGGGAAAGTTCAGCGGTACAGGCTGCGGGGGTAGAGTCGTTGGCGCCGGATTGCGTGGAACATTATCAGGCGTTATGCTGGCACAAACTTACTGGAGGGGACAGTAATGGCGAAAATCGAACGCGTCGGCCACGTTGTGCTGAACGTCAAGGACACCAAGGAAGCCATCGAATGGTACACCGATGTCCTCGGCATGGAACTCATGAACCACAGCGAGGGAATGGACATGGCCTTCCTCTCCTTTGGGGAGCAGGACCATGACATCGCCCTGATCAAGGCCCCGGAAGGCGTGGAAACGGGAAGCCCCGGTCTGTCGCACACCGCACTGAAGCTGGACGGCGGCCACGAGGAGCTCCAGGAGCTGTATGCCAGGGCAAAGGAGGCAGGGCATCCCATTGAGATGACCGCCGACCATGGTCTCAGCAAGAGCTTCTACTGCCTCGATCCCAGCGGCAACCGCATCGAGATTTTCTACCAGTTCCTCCACGACGAGGAGGCCCGCACCTTCATGCGCGACGTGGGCGCCATGCTGGAGAACTACGAACTGGAAGCCGTACCTGCCGACGACTAGGACGCAACAGCACAACAGAGGGTACAATGCAGGGGCGTTGGGAGATTTCTCAGCGCCCCTTTCGTGAATTCATTCGGGTGGAGCGGGTCCTGATGGCAGATGTTCAGCGCAGCGACATACCCTTTCTCAGCGTGGCCGAATTGGGAAAATTGATACAGGCCAGAGATGTTTCTCCGGTCGAAGCCACCGAAGCATACCTGGAACGCATCGGGCGCATTGACGGACGGGTGAACTCCTACATCACTGTGTGTGCCGACGAAGCGCGCCGGGCGGCGCAGGCGGCGGAGCGTGAAATTGCCGCCGGACGCTATCTGGGGCCGCTGCACGGCATCCCGGTGGCAGTAAAAGACCAGTTTGACACTGCTGGCATCCGCACGACCTACGGCTCCGCGCTGGAGTGGGACCATGTGCCGGGCGATGATGCCGTGGTGGTAGCCAAGCTGAAGGAAGCCGGAGCAGTCCTGCTGGGCAAGCTGAACCTGTCGGAGTTCGCGCTTGGCGAGAGCTTTCATCATCCCGGAGGGCAGCCGCGCAATCCGTGGGACCTGTCGCGCAACCCCGGCATATCCAGCAGCGGGTCGGCGGCGGCGACGGCATCGTTCCTGTGCGCCACAGCGCTGGCCGAGGACACCGGCGGTTCGACGCGCATCCCGGCGGCCTGGAGCGGGCTGACCGGACTGCGCCCCACCTGGGGCCTCGTCAGCCGGCGCGGAGTGGCGGGCGTATCATGGTCAATGGACACGGTGGGGCCCATCTCGCGCTCCGCCGAGGACTGCGCTCTCACCTTCCAGGCCATCGCGGGGCACGACCCGGAGGACCCGTATTCGTGGAATGCGCCGATTCCCGACTATTCAGAGGAGATTCAGGGCGGGATAGACGGTATGCGCGTGGGAGTGCTGCGTGAGAAGGTATCCGAGGGTGGGCTGACTCCGGAAGTGCGGCAGGTTATCGAGTCGGCGGTGGCGCAACTGGGCGAGCTGGGCGCGACCACGCGGGAGATTTCCGTCCCCATCGTGGAGAACGCAGGAGCAGTATCGAAGTGCATCACGGACATGGACGGGGCGGCGGTGCACTACGAGAGGTTGAAGACCAGAATCGCGGAGTACGACCACAACACGCGGGTAAGGCTGCTGACGGCAATACTAACTCCGGCGCAGGCATACTACAAGGCTCAAAAAGTGCGGACGCTGATTCGACAAGCGGTGTTGGATGGCGCTGGAAGAGGTGGACGTTATCGTGCTGCCCACCTCGCCAACAGGCGCGCCGCTGCTGCCGGAGGAGGCAGGAATCAAGAGTCAGGAAGACGCGCGCAGCAGGATTGCCGGGGTGAGGAACTTCACGGGGGCGTTCAACGTGGCCGGGGTTCCGGCGCTGTCCATTCCCTGCGGGTTTACGGCGGATGGCCTGCCGCTGTCGCTGCAAATAGTGGGGAAGCCGATGGCGGAGGGACTGCTGTTCCGGCTGGCCCACGCCTACCAGCAGGCAACGGACTGGCACCTGCGCAGGCCACCGCTGGGGGATTAGGCAATATCAGCGAATAACCGCGAGGCATCTTGGCTGCCGTGCACAATGCGAGAGATTTCTATTTGGCCTGGCCAGATGTAATACCAGATTACGTAGGGATGAGCTATGTGGCTTCTTATCTCCGATGCGTATTCTGGGCGCGTCCTACCCATGTGTGGAAATTCTGTCAACAACTCGAAATGGTCCGATAGATGGGCAACTCGGCGGTTAGCTTCTGACTCACTCACATTTTCGAAATAGAAGTCCCAAACGTCGTCAAGCTCTCTCTTGGCAAAGTCAGACAGATAATAAGATGTCATCAAATCTGTTCCGTTTGAATTTGAGTTAACCGCTCCTCACGCCGCCGTTGGCGTTCCAGTCCTCGTTGCCTGATGTCTTCCGCCAGTTGCTCTTTGGAATCATATCTGGTGGAGCGCCCGTTCTTTAAGTCATCGGCGCCCTGCATCACTTTGGCCCGAATATCGGCCAGTTCTGCGGCGATGGCCGGGTCGCTGTCCGCCAAGTCGCGTTCTTCCAGAAGGCCCAAGGCCCTCGCAATCACCGCATCGGCAGACGGGTAGCGTCCTGAGTCTACCAGCTTACGAATGTGGGCCATATACTTTTCGCTGATGGTAATTTCCATAGCTCAATTCTCCTCTGCGCGAAAATCATATCCGCATTTTCCCTCCGCCGCAAGGCAACCGGGGCCGCTTGCGCCGCTGCATACAATAGCCCACAATCACGGCAACCTTCTTGGGGGAGCATCTGAATATGGACAGTTTGATTGCCCGCGCGCTGGATACGGCGTCGGCGCGGGGCGCGTCGTATGCCGACGCGCGGATGGTGGAGACGGCGCAGGAGCGTTACTCGGTGCGAACGGGGGTGGTGGACGTTATCAGCTCTGATGATTCAATGGGAATCGGGGTGCGCGTGGTGGTGGACGGCGCCTGGGGGTTCGCTTCGACCAACACCATGAACGCAGAATCCGTTGACCAAGCGGCGGCTCTGGCAGTGGAGATTGCGAAGGCATCGGCCACTTCGGGCGGGCCGAAGGTAGAGCTGGGGACGCCGGTGACCAGCCGGGGAGTGTATACGACGCCCATTGAAGTTGACCCGTTCAGCGTGTCTCCGGAGGAGAAGCTGGCGCTACTGCTGGGCGCGGACGAACGGATGGGCCGGGTTGAAGGAATCTCGGCGCGGACGGGCAACCTCATCTTCATCCGCGAGCGTAAGTCCTTCGCCAACAGCGAGGGCGCTGACGTCGAGCAGACCATCTACGAGGCAGGCGGCGGCATCCAGGCCACGGCGGTGGGCAACGGCGAGGTGCAGCGCCGGTCGTATCCGCAATCCATGGGCCGGCAACAGGGATGCGGCGGATGGGAGTACGTGCAGGGCTTCGACCTGTTGGGCAACGCCGAGCGAGTTGCCAGCGAGGCCGTGGCGCTGCTCACTGCCGACCGTTGCCCCAGCGACATCACTACCACACTAATCATCGGCGGGTCTCAAGTGGGATTGCAAATTCACGAGTCGTGCGGCCACGCCATCGAACTGGACCGCGTACTGGGGTCGGAGGCGGCTTACGCGGGCACGTCCTTCCTGACCACCGAGAAGCTAAGGAACTTCAGCTACGGATCGGAGCAGGTGAACATCACTGCCGACAGCATACGGTTGCCGGGCCTGGGTTCGTTCGGGTGGGACGACGAGGGAGTGCCGGCGCAGTCAACATCCATCGTGGAGGCGGGCCGTTTTGTCGGCTACCTGATGTCGCGGGAGACCGCCGCCACCCTGGGCCTGGAGTCCAACGGCACCATGCGGGCGTCGTCGTGGAACCGGCTGCCGCTTATCCGGATGACCAACGTCTCGCTGGAGCCGGGCGAGTGGGAACTGAACGACCTGATCGCGGACACAGACGACGGTATCTTCGTGGACATGAATCGCTCCTGGTCCATTGACGACCGGCGATACAATTTCCAGTTCGGCACCGAAGTTGGCTATGAAATCAAGAACGGGAAGCTGGGAAGGTTGCTGCGCAACTGCACGTACACCGGCATCACGCCGGAGTTCTGGAACTCCTGCGACGCGGTGTGCAACGCTAATCACTGGACTATGTGGGGCACTCCCAATTGTGGCAAGGGACAGCCTGGCCAGCTCGGGCATACCGGGCACGGCGCGGCTCCGGCCCGCTTCCGAAACGTGCGCGTAGGGGTGATGCGATGATCGGCGAAGATGCGGCTCTCGCCCTGTTGGAACGGGCGCTGTCCCTGTCAACGGCAGAGCAGACGGATGTATACCTCAGCAGCCAGGACCTGGGGTTGACCAGGTTTGCAGGCAACGCTATCCACCAGAACGTATCCCACAGCAACGCCACACTGAACATCCGCGCCGTTGAGGGCCGGAGGCTGGGGCGGGCCACCACCAACGACCTGTCGGACGGCGGTATACGGCGGGCGATGGAGTCCGCAAGGCGCAACGCTTTGCTGATGCCCGAAGACCCGGCATTTCCCGGCCTGCCAGAACCGCAGCCAGCGCCGCGAGTGGCGAGCTGGGACGAATCGGCCGCTGCCTGCTCGCCTTTGACACGAGCGCAGATGGTGAGCGAAGTGTGTCGGCAGGGAGCCGCCGAGGGCCTGGATAGCGCCGGGGCTTGCCGCACTGGGGTTCAGGAGATCGCGGTGGTCAGCAGCCGTGGCGTGCGTGCATACCACTCCGGGACATTTGCCGGGCTGATTATCACCACCCGCAGCGACACTTCGGCCGGGTGGGCCAAGGGCGGTTCCTGGCGGCTAGACGGCATTGATTATCCGGCGTTGGCGCGAGAGGCGGTGGACAAGGCGGTGCGTGGAAAAGAGCCGCAGCCCATAACGCCCGGCGAGTACACAGTGGTGCTGGACCACTACGCCGTGGACGACATCCTCGAGGCGCTTTCGCTGTACGGGATGGGCGCGCAGGCCGTACAGGAGGGGCGGAGCTGGATGTGCGGACTGGAAGGCGCCCGGGCCATGAGCGACACGGTGTCCATCTGGGACGATGGCGCGTCGCTGGACGGCTGGCCGATGCCCTTCGACGTGGAGGGTGTGCCCCGCCAACGAGTGGAACTGGTCGGGAAAGGCGTAGTGAACGCCCCGGTTCAAAACACCTACACCGCAGCCCAAGACGGCGTGGCCTCCACTGGACATCAAGTCTACTTCACGGGCCCGCCCATCGCCTCCAACCTGTTCATGCGTCCTGGGGACAAGACGGTGGACGAGCTTATCGCCTCAACGGAGCGGGGGCTGTATATCACCCGCTTCTTCTACACCCGTCTGTCTCACAACCGGGGGTGCGTGATGACGGGCATGACCCGCGACGGCACCTTCCTGATCGAGAACGGCGAACTGCGCCACCCGGTCAAAGACCTACGCTTCACGCAGTCCTACGTGGACGCCTTGAACGGCGTGGAAGGGGTGGGCAACGAAGCCAAGCTGGTGCTGAACGAAGTCGGCTTCGCCACCCGGGTCCCTGCTCTAAAACTGGCAAAGTTCAACTTCACGGGGGTGACGGTGTAGAGTAGTATGGAATGAGTGACATTGTCTTGAACCGCTTCGCCAACAGGGACACCCAGTTAGTCTTCCAAGATCAATATGTCAGGTGGCTTCCTCCTGACGTTAGGGAACGGGCGAGAGAGAGATTATGGCGCGTGGTTAACACAGGTTCGCTGGGCGATCTTCGCTTCCCGCCTTCCTACCGCTTAGAAGCGCTGCGGGGCAACAGGGGAGGACAACACAGCATCCGAATCAACGATCAGTGGCGCGTATGTTTCATTTGGACTGAGCAGGGCGCCATTGAAATTGAAATTACCGACTACCACTAGCGAGGAATGCGATATGACTGCTCCCGAATCTGTTGATCCCGGAGCGCCCATTCATCCCGGACTATTCCTAGATGAAATTTTAGACGAACTGGAAATCAGCCATGACAAGCTGGCCGCCGCCATAGGCGTTTCCAAGAAAAGCGTCTCCGGAATCGTGAACGGGCAAATACCCATAACCGGAGATATGGCTATGCGCATCGGGAAAGCCTTGTGGATGTCGCCGGAATCATGGCTGAATCTTCAAAAGATGTATGAAATGGAGCTGGCCCGGCTTTCCACCGATACCAGCTTCATCGTCCCGTTGGTTCCTCCCCCTGATGACGAATTGCTTCGGGCGCCCGTCGCCAAGTTTATCAGTCTCTGAATCTCGCTCAATCGCGCCGATGTAATACATCTTCGGCGGTCAGCTCCCGTTGGCCTCCACTTCCGATAGGAACTGGATTACCCGCCTGGCGTACTTTTCCGGTTCGTCGGAGTGGGGTTTGCATTCGCCCCACTGGCTGTTGGGAACGTGGCGGTGGGCCATCTCCGCTACGGCCCGGGGATGGACGTCGTTGTAGCCGGGCATGATCATCGTAGGGACGCCGATGCTTTTCAGCATCCCCTTGGTGCTGCCGAGGGTCGGGAACGGGCCGCCGAAGAGGGCGTAGATGGTGTCCCGCATCACCTGGATGAACTCTTCGGTGTCCATCGCTTCCAGGTGAGCGCGGTAGTCGGCATCGGTCTGGGCAATCTCAGGGCTGAAGGGGGCGAAACGGTCGTCGGCGTCGAAGGCGTCAATCACCGCTGGGATGCCGTCGGCGGCAGCTATCTCCATACTCTTGAACAGCTTGGAAATCAGGTAGCCATCGCAAATGACGCCCCCGGCGATGTTGGATGGGAAGATAGCCCGGACGCGCTCGGGGCGGCGGTAGGCGCATCCGAAGGATATGGCCGCTCCAAAGGAACCTCCACCCAAGTAAGCCTGCTCGATTCCCAAGGCGTCCAGCAGGGCAAACACGTCGTTGCATACCATGTCCCACGTCTGCACCACCATCGGGCTGCGGGACTGGCCGCCGAAACGACGGTCGTAGACGATGACGCGGTGTTCCTGGGACAGGGCCTCGATCACCGGAGCGTAGCTGCTGGCAATGCCCTGAAGCCCGCCGGGCGACAGAATGATGGGCGGGCCGCTGCCAGACTCTTCGTAGTACAGTTCCGCGCCGTTCACATTTGCAGTCGCCATAGTCCGGCCTCCTGGCCTCCTGTACGTGTGTGTCGGGATTGACCGGATTATAAGGGCATACGGAGTCCTGAGCAAAAGTTGACCGGGTACCGGGCAGCAAATACCATTCCGGCACAGGCTAACGGTGAAAGGGGGACTGATGGCGGACAGCGGGTATTCCCAAACCGTACAGGATGCGGAAGATAAGCTCCTGGCTTTCCTGAGAACCTTCGAGTCCATCCAGGAAAATATGCGTGTAGAGCGGCTTGGCGAGTTCCAGGCGCAGTTGCGCGAGGTTTCGCCGGATGGCTTCGATGGCATTATCGCCGGATTGGGACAAGTTGCGCCGCCGGAGTCGCTGCGTCCGTTTCACGACTCCTTTACCGCTGCGATTAGGCACCTCGGCAATGCTTCCCAAACCTTCTTGGCAACTAACGAGAGCAGTTACCCCCTTGCCGGGATAGATATGCGGCGGGCATTGTACCGGGGGCTGAACCTCCTGTATGGCGTCCGTGAGCACACTCCCCGGCTGCAACAGTACTGGCTGCTGCCAGACGCTATGGCCGGGCTGGACAGGCTGGAAGATCCCTCGTCGGACGCCTCCGTTCCAGTCGGAGTGACGCACCGCCGACGGGCTACGCCGTTGGCCGACTACTCGCTGTACGTGCCGGAGAGCTATACGCCCAGCCGAGAATGGCCGCTCATCGTCTGTCTGCACGGCGCCTACGGGCGTGGCGACCATCACATCTGGTCGTGGCTGCGGCCCGCCAAGAGCCGGGGCTATATGCTGCTGGCTCCCAAGTCCCTTGACGTCACCTGGGCTATCCTGCAACCCGAGCGCGACATCCGCTCAGTGGCGGCGATGCTGGACGAGGTATGCGGCGAATATGCGGTAGACAGGAGCCGTGTTTACCTGTCGGGTCTATCCGACGGCGGCACATTCACCTACCTCATGGGGCTTGGCCGCCCGGACCTGTTCGCTGGCATCGCTCCCGTCGCCGCCGACTTCACTGGCATGATGGACGATATGCTGCGCCGCAAGCAGGGGCAGCAGCTCCCCATATATATCGTTCACGGCGTCCACGATCACATCTTTGCGGTGGAGCCGGTACGGAGAGGCCACGGCCTGCTGCAGCGGTTGGGCTACAACGCGCAGTACGAGGAACTGCCGGACTGGGGGCATTCTCACTGCTCCGGCATAAACGAGCGGCTGGTGATGCCCTGGTTCGAGGGGTTGGCGATTTCGACGCAATGACGCAAAGACGCAAAGACTATGCCAGTGAAGGCAGCCCCTTTGCGTCATTGCGTCATTGCGTCGAATAAATTACATTTGGAGCAGTATCCAATAGTAATTGAGACAGGTGAGCTATGAAAGCAGCAGTTATGCGGGAAGTTAACCGTCCCCTAGAGATTGAGGAAGTGGATGTGGCGTCGCCCGGGCCGCGCGAGGTGCTGGTTCGCACCGGCGCATCGGGCGTCTGCCACAGCGACCTGCACTTCGTCGAGGGCTTGTATACCACGCCAACCCCGATAATCCTGGGACACGAAGCCGCCGGAACCATCGAGGCGGTGGGAGAACTGGTGGACTACGTGAAGCCGGGCGACCGGGTGATTACCTGCCTCTCGGTGTTCTGCGGCACCTGCGAGCGGTGCACCGAGGGCCGAACTGTGCTGTGCTCGCGCACCGGCCTGACCCGCGGCCCCAGCGAGACGCCGCGCCTGAGCCAGAACGGGCAGGAAGTGATGCAGTTCGCCAACCTGTCGTCGTATGCCGAGCAGATGCTGGTGCACGAGAACGCGGTGGTGAAGATTGAACGCGACATACCCTTCGAGCAGTTGGCGCTCATCGGCTGCGGCGCGACCACGGGCCTGGGCGCGGCGCTGAACACCGCTGCCGTGCGTCCCGGCAGCACCGTGGCAGTCATCGGCTGCGGCGGCGTGGGCCTGAACGCCATCCAAGGCGCGGCGCTGGCGGGCGCGCTGCGCATCATCGCCATAGACGCCGTGGAGACCAAGCTGACCCTGGCGCAGGAATTTGGGGCCACCGAGGTCATAGACGCCTCGGGCGGCGACGTGGTCAGCAAGGTGCGCGACCTGACCAACGGCGGCGTGGACTATTCCTTCGAGGCTATTGGCAAGAAGGAGACTGCCGAGCAGGCGTTCCATATGCTGCGGGCGGGCGGCACCGCCACCATCATCGGGATGATACCGCAGGGCACCAAGATCGAGCTGGACGGCCCGTCCTTCCTGCGGGAGAAACGCATACAGGGCAGCAGCATGGGCTCCAACCACTTCCGCACGGATATGCCGCAGTACGTGGAATTCTACCTGCAGGGCCGCCTGAAGCTGGACGAGCTGGTGTCAAGGCGTCTGGGCCTGGAAGACATCAACGACGCCTTCGAATACATGAAGGAAGGCAGCGTGGCCCGGAGCGTGATCACGTTCTAGGGATTGAAGGGCTACCTAGAGGCTGATACGGTGGATGAGCAGAGTTTTTTTATAGTTCCTTCTCCCTCCGGGGGAGGGTTAGGGTGGGGGCGTCTCTCCGGCGTGGGCAAAGTGTTGATGCCAGGATTTCAACCTCACCCCAACCCTCTCCCTCAAGGGAGAGGGAGAATTAAAAGCCCCTGGATGAATGAGCAGTCTGCGGAGTGGCCGAAGCAACGCCCATCCCGTTTTGCCGGGATGGGCAGCGAACATAGCCGCGGATTTGTTTTTCAGGGAGAAGAAGGCGAAATGAAGAAGAAGGGCAAGGTCAAGGGACAGACCATAGTGTTCGATGAGCCGCTGGAATTTCTGGAGGGTCTGAGTGTGGAGGTAGATATAACCCCGAGTACCGAGGAGGATAAGGCAAGGCTCGCCAATAGAGAATTACTGGCGAAGTATGGAATCAGGCCCATCCCTGCCAGAGGCTGCGTGGTCACCAACGAAATGGTGGACAAAATACGGGAAGAACTGGGCATCTGAATCTTGTCTGCCCTAGCCCTGTATGACGTAAGCGCCCTGATTGCACTGCTCGACGAAGATCACGCGAGGCATGATTCGGTGCTCAGTTGGTTCATTGCCAACATAAGCGAGGGTTGGGCATCTTGTCCATTAACCCAGAACGGCTTCCTGCGCATCGTTAGCCAGCCGGGCTATCCTATCTCAATCAGCCTTCCTGATGCCCTTCGGCGCCTGCGCAATATAGTTTCCTCTCAGTCCCACCACTTCATAGCCGACGACATCAGCATTTTGGACGACACACTGGTGGACACCAGTAGAATTTCAGGCTACCGGCAGTTGACGGACGTCTACCTGCTCGCCCTGGCGGTAGCCCACGACGCGCGCTTGGTGACGCTGGATACGCGGATTCCGCTCAGCACGGTTCGCGGAGCTACCGAAGAGCGCCTAGTGGTGATTTAGCCCGTCAGTACCGCCACTCCGGCTCGCGCTTTTGCAGGAACGCCGTTATCCCCTCGTGCGCATCCTCTTTCAGCAGGTTGTCCACCATCACCTTTTGCGCCACTTCGTAGGCGGCGGGACGGTCCAGTTCTATCTGCTGATAGAAAGCGGGCTTGCCTACGGCGAGGGTCTGGGCGCTGGCCCCGGCTATCTGAGCCGCCAGGGCAGCAACTCCCTTTCTTTAGAAGCCAGACAACAATGGGCGAGCCAATAACCGCGAAGATTCCAATCAATGCCACTACGCCCTGATTCTCATTAGCCCATGTAAAGACTCCTTCGAACAATGTAGGTTAGCTAAACCCCAATCTCCGCCAGCCGCGCCACCAGGTACTCGTGGGGGCGGTCGCCCTTGATGCGGTTGCAGCTTGAGCAGAGCAGTTGCAGGTTATCCAGGTGGTCGGTGCCGCCGCGAGAGCGGGGCACGCGGTGGTCTACCTCGAACAGCTTGAACGGGAAATCGCCCTTGCAGCCATTGCACAGCCCTTCCTGCTGGCCGAACAGGACGTGCTTGTTCTGGCGGTAGGGAATGGGCGTCTCGATGTCCGTGCGGCGGGGGATGTCAGTCCGGGCGGTGACGTAGCCGTGGTGGAACAGGCTGCCCATGGCCTGCTGCAAGCGCATATTGACCAGCTCGACGGCCTTCGGGGATATGTCTATGCCGACCCACTTGCGGCCCAGCTTGTCGGCGGCGACGCAGGCGGTGGCGCAGCCACAGAAGGGGTCGAGAACGATGTCGCCCTCGTTGCTGCTGGCCTTGATGATGCGCTCGAGGAGGGCCAGGGGCTTCTGGGTTGGAAACCCTGTGCGCTCCTTGGCTTGGGAGTTGACGGGCGGAATGTCCGTCCAAACATCTGGCGGCACTTGCCCCGGATTGGCATCTAAATATCGTTTTAGTTCGGGCGTGCCTTGCGTTGTAAATGCAATCAGGCCCGCCTGGTCCAATAATTCCAGACGCGCAAGAACGCCCGGCTCGCTCTTGTATCCCGGTATGACTTCTGTATCAATCCACTCTGCATACTGGCCGGTGAACGGGACGCTCCAGTGGCGTCCGATGTCCGTCGGGTTCCAGTCGCGCCATGGTTTGCCCGCCTCTCCGTCGCTGACTCCTGCTCCAGTCAGATCGCCTCGCCGGTAAAGTCCTCTACCATCGCGGTGGCGGTATTTGGACGCTACATTTTCGTCGGAAAGGGGAACACGCACGGCCTGTCGCCGGATCGAAGCCCCGTAGAACAGCAAATGGTCTGCCGTCCGCCCGAATCTCTCCGCATCGTTATGGTTACTTACCCGCTTCCAGATAACCGTATTGCGGAATGCAGACTTGTCGAAAACGGCATCCATCAACAGCTTCAGGTAGTGGCTCGCCACGTCATCGCAGTGCAGGTAGATGCTGCCCGTAGGCTTCAGGACACGGTGCATCTCCATCAGCCGCACGGCCATCATCGTCAGGTACGACTGCATCCCCTTGCCGTGGGTCATGCCCGAGGTCTTGACGACGTGGGCCAGCGCGGGCTGCTCGTCGGCAATCAGCCCCATCCAAGCAACGTCGAGGTCGGACAGCGTCCAGGTGTCCTTGAACGCCGCGCCCGCCGCCGCGCTGCCCACCGGGGCGGCGTAGTCCTGGTTGGAGTTGAAGGGCGGGTCGAGGTAAATCAGGTCGACGCACTCGGTGTTCAACCCGCGCAGAATGTCCAGGTTGTCGCCGGTCCAGATCGTCTTGTCGGCAAAGTTCAGATCGGTCATTTTAAAACAGCGGTAGCCCACGACGCGCGCTTGGTGACATTGGATACGCGGATTCCGCTCAACGCGGTTCGCGGAGCTACCGAAGAGAACCTGGTAGTAATCTAGCCCGTTAGTACCGCCACTCCGGCTCGCGCTTTTGCAGGAAGGCGGTTATACCTTCGTGGGCATCCTCTTTCAGCAGGTTGTCTACCATCACCTTTTGCGCCACTTCGTAGGCGGCGGGGCGGGCCAGTTCTATCTGCTGATAGAAAGCGGGCCTTGCCTACTGCGAGGGTCTGGGCGCTGGCCCCGGCTATCTGGCTGGCTAGAGCAGCTACGCTGGCGTCGAGTTCGCCGTCGGGTACTACACGGTTGATGAGGCCAATCTCCAGGGGCCTCGGACGCCGGAATGGGCGTGCCGGTGAGCAGCATCTCCATAGCCTTCTTGGTGGTGGCTACGGAGCGAGCCAGAGCCACGCCGGGGGGTGGTGCAGAAGAGGCCGATTTGCACGCCGGGGGTGGCGAAGGCGGCAGATTCGGCGGCAACGGCCAGGTCGCAAGTGGCGACGAGCTGGCACCCGGCGGCGGTGGCAAGCCCTTGCACCTGCGCGATAACGGGTTTGGGCAGCAGGCGGATAGCCTCCATGACCTCGGTGCACAACGTGAAGACGGCAGTGTAGGCTTCGGCGTCCCGGTTGATGATTTCGTTCAGGTCGTGGCCTGAACTGAACACCGGCCCTTCGGAGCGCAGCACCACCACACGGACGGAGGCGTCTTCCTCGAAATCGCGCAGCAGACCCTTGAGTTCGCCCAGCAGTTCGGTGGACAGGGCGTTGCGCCGCCCAGGATTATTGAGGGTGAGAAAAGCCACGCCATCCTTCAATTCGTAGCGAACGAACTCTCCAGTCATTGCTGTCTCCTTGTCGGTAACTGCTTCGAGTTTACCAGATTTGACTCACGGACGGGAAACGGTCATGGTCGCCAGCATCCGCGCAGTGAGGCGCCCATCGGCGAAGGCGTCGGCGCGGCACACAGTGATGCTGCGGCCGGGGCGGAGGACTTCAGCGCGGGCGGCGACTTCGCTGCCCTTCGACGGGGCGAGGAAGTTCAGCTTGTATTCAGCGGTGGTAACCAAGTCGCCGGGGGAAGTCAGGCTCAGGGCCGCCAAGACGCAGGCGTCGTCCAGAAAGGCGGCGACTATGCTGCGGTGCAGCATACCGGGGCCGCCAGTGGAATCGTTAAAGAAGGACACCGAGATTTCCACCACTCCGGGGGCGATTAACGTGAGTTCGCCGCCCCAGCGAGAAGCGGCGGACTCGCCTCGGAATGCGGCGGCCACGCGGTCGGCATAGCCGGGATCACGGTGTTGGAATTGGGGCATGGGTGCGTTGCTCTTCTAACGGCTGCTGTTATGGAGAATATCACCCTCTCCCTAGCTCTCTCCCTCAAGGGAGAGGGGATTATAGGGTGGGCTAACCTAAATTCTAGAATTCCACGGCTTCCTTGAAGCGGCTCATCATTTCGATGTGGTCATAGGCAGTTTTCAGCCCGGCGCGGCGGTTCTCGATGGACAAGTGGGACGCGCCCATCTTGCGCCAGTCGGCTACTTCTTCCGCCCAGTCCTCCGGGGATGCTCCGGCGGTTTTCAGTCGCCCGTCCAAGCCCAGCTCGGAGGGGTCGCGGCCATACTCGGTCATGTAGCCGTGCACCTTTTCCTGCAAGCCGTAGCCAGCTTCGTCGGGGCCGAAGTTGGGACACCAGCCGTCGGCGATGCGGGCGACGCGGCGCAACGCGACGTCGGGCGGTATGGGAGCGGCGGGGCTGCCGACGCCCAGCCACACTGGGATGGGACGCTGCACCGGAAGCGGGTTGATGCCGGCGTGGGTGATGTCGTGCCACTTGCCGTGGAAGTCAACGGTCTCCTTGGTCCACAGCTCGCGCATGACCTGGATCTGCTCCACGCTGCGGGCGCCGCGGTCATTGAAGTTCATTCCCAGAGCTTCGTACTCCACGAAGTTCCAGCCGACGCCGATGCCGAGGCGCAGCCTGCCGCCGCAAAGGACGTCAATCTCGGCGGCCTGCTTGGCCACCAGCGCGGTCTGACGCTGAGGCAGGATTAGGATGCCGGTCATCAGGCCCATTCCAGGGGCGACGGCGGCGAGGTAGCCCATAGTAGTCAGCGACTCATGCACCACCGACTCGTGGTTGTACATCCCGAAGAGGGGATGGTCGTAGGCGCTGGCGTCGGCCCCCAGCACATGGTCGGCAATGAACAGGTAGGAGTAGCCCATATCCTGCGCGGCTTGGACGAAGTCGCGGATAGCCGCCACGTCGGGCTCGATTTCGGTCTGCGGGAAGATGACTCCAATTTCCATGGTTGCTCCGAAAAGTGGGGATGTGCGCCAAATATCCTAATTTGGGATATTCGGAATGTCAACTTATTCTACCCTATACCATGACTATGATTCCTCCAGATGCCTATGAGAGATTTCGGCGGCTGCTTGTAGAAGCGCGCCAGAAAAGCGGACTGACACAGATCGAAGTCGCCGCTCAATTGGGCGTTTCCCAGTCATTCGTTTCCAAATATGAGCTGGGTGAGCGCCGCCTGGATGTAATCGAATTTCTGCGCATCGCTCACGTTCTTAACGCCAATGTCCATGACCTAATTAGTCGAATTATCGCCGACGAAGATTCATTCCTTTCCGCCAGTATACTGGAAGAACTGGGGTTGACTGTAGAAGAATTGACCGAACTGATCCACAGCAACCCTAGCCTCAGAGGTATGGTAGTCGGTTACGCCGCGGAACAAAAGCTCCGAGTCTACTTGCAGTCTAGAGATGAGATAACTTATATCGGGAAACCTGACGACCATGACCGTCAGAACAAAGGTGACCACGTAATCCAATATCGCAGCCACAGACTCACAATTGAGATTAAGTCTCTTCAGACTAGGATGGTTACCAGAGATGGCGACATTTGGCGGGGGAAAGCACAGGTCGACGCCAGCGACCGTCGGACAGTGATTTTGGCTGATGGGAGCGCTCTCGGAACGACACTCCTAAAGGTTGGTGAATTTGATGTGCTGGCAGTCAACTGCTTCGCCTTTGGTCAAGGGTGGAACTTCGTGTTCGCCAAGAACGAGGATTTGCCGCGTAGCCGATACCGGAACTACACTGATGAAGTTCGCAGCCAACTGATTGCCAGCCTTGTACCCGTTTCATGGCCTCCTGAGCCGCCTTTTACTGATAATCTCCTTACAGTGCTTGATGATATTATCAGCAATGCTAACAACGAAGATTAGCCCTGCTTGCCTTCTTTGACGAACACCAGAAAATACGAGTGGTTCTTCCTAGCGTGTACCTGTTTCTTCAACCTGGCGACGGACGGTTTGTTGGGCCGGACTACGACGAACAGGTCTTTGGTGTAAAAGCCCAGCGACTCGTAATCGTTGATTATCTCCACGTGGGTGAGATGCTGGCGATTTGCGCTCACTTCGTCTTGGCATTTTACTATTAGGACTCCATTGCGTTTAAGCACACGAAACGCTTCCCGGCCAGCTTCCCGGTATAGCTCAGTAACGGCGTCATGCCACTTGGCTTTTTCTGGCTTTTCGTGGCCATTGGCATAGTGTTCCCTGAAGGGCGAATAGCTGCCGCCGCCCGCCTTCTGGCTGGCGGTGTTCCTGAAAAAGCCTTCCATGTACGGCGGATCCAGCACTACACAGTCAATTTCGCCGTCAAGATATGGCAACTCACGGCAGTCCACCCCTATTGCTATATCAGTAGCCCGGACATCGTAGGCCCCTTCGCGCACTCTCTGCCAGAAAACGCCCTTTCCCCAAGTCACGTCGGCCACAACTGCTCCTTCGGCAACGTGCAACCGAAGGATTTGGGCAAAAACATCGGCGTTCCCGCCAATATGAGCGGATAGGGTGACATCGCTGGTGGAGATTCCGCCTTGCACTCGCCGACCGCCCCGACTTTCCGACTGCAACGCCATCTGAAACTGGTTTCCGGCCCGATACGTTTCTTCCATCATCCGTGCCGTTCCCTGAGCCGGCGCTCCCCTTCCAGATAGATCAGAGTATCCTCAGCATCAAGGAACAGCTTGTATTTCTTTGGATGATCATCGGGAAGTTGGTAAATATGTTCCAGAATCCCCTTGATTTCCGCGATAGCACTATCCAGGTCTTTTCGACGCGCCACAGCAACATCTAACTCCACTACCTCCCCTTCCTCAAGCTCCAGCGACTCCAAGGGCATAAGCACACCGTTGGCGTACCAAGCGCGTATTTTCGTAGTCATCAGTTAGCCTCCCGCTCCATTCTACCCCAGCAGGCGGGACTTCTGATTCTCGAACTCTTCGCGGGTGAGGTAGCCCTGATCGAGGAGGCGGGCTAGGCGTTCGAGGTCGCCTACCACAGAGGTGGCGTTGGCAGCCGGGTCCTGGGCTACCGAGCGGTCAACCTGACGGACGTCGGTGACGCCGCACAGTCCCATGGCGACGCTGAGCTCATCACGCAGGATCTCAAGGCAGTGGGTGAGACCCGCTTCGCCAGCGACAGAGAGGCCCCAGAATATGGGCCGGCCAACGAAGGTAGCCTTGGCTCCGAGAGCGAGGGCCTTCAGAACGTCTGCCCCCTTGCGGACTCCGCCGTCGAGGTAGACTTCCAGCCGGTCGCCCACCGCGTCGGAAATGCTGGGCAGCATATCTATGGAACCCTCTGTGCCCTGCAAGGCATGGCCGCCGTGATTTGAGACCACCAGCGCCTCGGCGCCGTTCTCTACGCAGAGACGGGCATCCTCGGCGGTCTGAATACCCTTGACCACCAAGGGCATGGGTGTAATCGAACGCAGCCATTCCAGGTCGCGCCAGTTCAGGGCGTGCTCGAAGCTCTCGGAGAAATTGCCTTGGTTGGGAAGATTGGGAAGCTCGATACCATCGAAGTTCTTGAGGATGCGCTCCTGGTCCAGGATGTAGGCGTATCGGAATTCCCGCTCGCGGGAGTTGGCGCCCAGATTGTCCACCGTGAGCATCATGGCAGTGTAGCCGGCGTTCTCGGCCCGGCGCACCAGTATCTCGGTCAACTCGCGGTCTTGAAAGAAGTAGAGCTGGAACCACAGGGGGTTTTCGGCTACCTCCGCTACTTCTTCAATGCTGTAGCTGGAGGCGGTGCTGAGGCCCATGATGGTATCGGCGGCAGCCGCGGCCCGGGCCGCGGCAAGCTCGCCGGCCGGGTGGGCGCGCTGGTGGGTGCCAGTGGGAGCCAGCATCACCGGCAAGCTGATGCGCTGGCCGAGAACCTCGGTGGACATATCGCGCTGGCTGACGTCAACCAAGACGCGGGGACGCAGCTTGACTGACTCCATGGCCCGCACGTTGGCGGTGTTGGTGGTCCAGTCGGGGGCGTCCATATCGCCAAAAAGACGGTCGAACAGCGCCTTGGGCATGGTCTGCTTGGCACGGGCTTCGTAGTCGTTGATGGTGAGCAGCGAACTCTGAGTGGTCATGCCTTCCTCCATCCGGCTGTTGTCGCAGTGCAGAGATTTACCTGAAAGCCACGCCGCGGGAATCAGACCTGCGGCGGGGTGCGGAGACGTGTGTACAAGTATCCAGCCAAGAAAATAACACACATTGCCAGAATTAGATTGGCAATTATCGCGCCTGCTACATCGTTCACGAACATATACAAGAGAAAACCGCCGGTCAGGACCGGGACTATCATGAACAGGACTGCCATCGCGCCGACAGCCTGGAGAGCAAGAATGCTTATCTGGGGAAACAGGCCCGGCACTGCCGTTTGCGCCCGTTCCACCGTATCCGGCCCAGGAACAGTCATAAACAGAGACCAGTTCTTCCTTATGCGGCGGAACAAAAGGACAAAGATCACCCCGCCGATAACCAGAGCGTATTGCCAGAAGTCGGCAAGGAAGAAGAGGAAGAAGAAGAGCGCGGAAATGGCGCCTGCGATAAAGCCGAGCAGAGCAAGGGCAGCGATGGGCAGCGCTTCTCTGATCGCCTGTCCGTTAGCCTTAATTACGGTTCTGGAACGGACATACTCGAAGGCGCCCAGCGCAGCCAGGCCGGAAAGGGCAATTCCAATCCAAATAGCGGCTTCGAGCATCTTTTCCTGGCCGCAGCGGCCGGGCCGGCTGGCGCGCCCCGTTGAGTTCCAGCCCCCATAATGGGATGAGCCGGACACCGCATCTGTGTTAATTGTAACAGCAGCCTGGGATACTTCCGAGAGAGCCGAGAGGCGTCAAAGGGCGCGCAGGGCAGGGATGACCTCTTTTCCGACCAAGTCTATATGCTCCAGCACCTCGCTCTGGGACATTTCCGGGTAGAAGAGCCGTATGGCCACGTCGGTGAAACCCATCTGGTGGTAGGCATCAATCTGCTCAATACACTCTTCAGGGCTGCCGACTAGGAAGGTATCGTCCATCAGCGTTTCCAGGTCTCCGGTGACCTTACGAGTTAACTCGCCGTCACTGCCGTGGAGCCCATGCTGGGCGTATACCTCATATTTCTTTGCGAAGTTGGCTTGGGCGCGAGACAAGGCTTCCTCGTGAGTGGGTGCGCAGAAGAACTCCCGGACGATGACCATGTCCTCGGGCTTCTCGTGGCCGTTGGCTTCCAGGGTTCGGTGGTACAGGTCAATCTGGTGGCGAATTGACTCGTTGGACTGGGCCGGGCCAACATACAGGATTTCACCCTCGCGCCCAACACGCTCCACGGCCGGGTCGCTCATCGCCGCTTGCCACACCTTGGGGTAAGGCTTCTGGTAGGGCCGGGCCGTCGGGCGGGCGCCGGTGACCTGGTAATAGCGTCCGTGGTGGGTCACTTCGTCTTCGCTCCACAAACGGCGCATCAGGCCCATGGCCTCGGTGCAACGCGCGCCCCGCTGCGACATCTTCGTGCCGAAGGCTTCGCACTCCTCGGGGCGGTATCCCAATCCGATGCCAAGGATGAACCTGCCCTCGGCGATGTGGTCCAGCGTGGCGGCCTGCTCGGCAACGTCCACCGGGTTGAGCAGGGGAAGCAGGAGCACCGAGGTCGCCAGCTTCATGTCGCCCGGCTCCCCGGCCAGCCGGGCCAGAATGGGCCACGGCTGGAAATGCTGGAAGGGGTCTATCAGGTAGTGGTGCGCCCAGCAGTAGATGTCGAACCCGGCGTCCCGCGACGCCCGGAATTGCCCCAAGTGGTTCTGCCACTGCTGCTGGTGGTCAATGGAGTCCCGTTGAACGACATGGCCTACCTGATAGCCAACGCGCATGATTCCCCCTTAGTATGAACTGTGATTTGTTTGATTCGGATGATTCCCCTGATTAAGGTGCGCCCGAATCAGGGCAATCATTTAATCCCACGAATCTCAGTTCAGACTCGCCGGTACTTGACCAGGCGGTGGCCTTCGAGGTTCTGGTTGACGTAGATGTCGCCGTGGGAGTCAACCCAGACGGCGTGGGCGCCCTGGCCGTGGCCGACTTCGACAGGACTGCCCCAGCGGGCGAGGATGTCGCCATCCATGTCGAGGATGGTCATAAAACCGTCCAGTTCCGGTACGAAGATGGCTTCGTCGGCGTCAATATAAATGTCACAGGGGCGGGCTAGGCCCAGCCATTGTTCCAGGAAGTTGCCCCGGTCATCGAAAATCTGGATGCGGTTGTTCTCGCGGTCTGCAACGAAGACCCGTCCGTCGGTGTGAACCCAGACGCCGTGGGGAACGTGAAACTCGCCGTGGCCGGTCTTTCCGGGCTGGCCCCAAGACTCGATGAGCTGGCCGTCGCTGGTGAAGCGATGGACGCGGGCGTTGCCGTAGCCGTCGGAGATGTACAGGTCGCCGTTGGGGTGGATGGCGACGTCGCTAGGGCTGTTAAAAGGCCCGGCGGCGCGTTCGACGACATCGCTGTATCGGCCCGACCAGCCAGTGTCCGAGGGTTTGTCCCACTCGCCCATGGTCATAAGCAGGTTGCCCTCGGGATCGTACTTCAACACGACATGGCTGTTCTTGACCGGCATATACAGATTTTCGTCGTCGTCAATGTACATGCCGTGGGCGTCGGGAAGCTGTCCCTCGCCCCATGAGGCGAGGAAGTTGCCGTCGCGGTCGAGGACTATCAACGGGTGCTCGCCGCGATTGAACAGATAAACGCGATCCTGGGAGTCGGTGACGATGGCCGTCTGTCCCAGCACCCAGCCCTCGGGCAGCTTCTCCCAGTCGGGGACCAATTCGTAGGTGTACTTACCCTTACCAACGGTTGCCATCGCGGGCCTCCTGTACTCAGTGCTTTTAGGTCAGTCTAGTCAGCGTCTTGATTGCCACCTGCTCCGGCGTCAGGCCAGCGCGTCCCGAATCAGGGCAGCGGCGGCGACGGCCAGCAACCCACCACCAATCCCTATCACCGCCCAAAACAGCCGGTCTATACGGCGGTTGGTTTCCGCTTGCGCAGCCGCTATGTCTGACTTTAACTCCGCTCGAGTATCTGCCAACTCTGCACGAACTTCCGAAACGTCGGCCTTGGTTGCCAAGTGTTCGTGTCCGGCCTCCAGCCGGGCTATGCGTTCCTCGTTGCTGATCGCCATCGGTGTAACTCCAGGTAGGGTAAAAGTGGTATGGAATGCCTAATACGTCGTCAGTGTTTCGATGACTGCCTGCTCCAGATCACTGGCCCGCACTGTCATTTGGTCAGGTGTCAGGCCAGCGCATCCCGAATCAGGGCAGCGGCGGCGACGGCCAGCAACCCACCACCAATCCCTATCACCGCCCAGAACAGCCGGTCTATACGGCGGTTGGTGTCCGCTTGCGCAGCCGATATGTCTGACTTTAACTCCGCCCGCAGGTTTTCCACGTCGGCCTTTGTCGCCAGATGTTCGTATCCGCCCTCCAGCCGGGCTATGCGCTCCTCGTTGCTGATCGCCATCGGTGTAACTCCAGGTAGGGTAAAAGTGGTATGGAATGCCTAATACGTCGTCAGCACGTCAATCACCGCCTGCTCCAGATCACTGGCCCGTACTGCCACCTGCTCCGGCTTCAACCCACCCAGCGGGTGCGGAAAGCCCAAGGGCCGGAAGTCGCGGCGTCCGAAGGTGTTGGCGTGGCGGAAGGCCGAGTTCAGGAACGGATCAGTACAGAGAACCACCGTCGGGACGCCCAGGTTTTCGAGGGTCATTGCGTCGTGCACACTGCACGCGGTGCAGGAGCCTCAATCGGCGATGGCAGTCACCACGAAATCGCAACGGCTGGCCAGACTGTCAATGATGTCGTCCGCGGCTGGGCGGGAGTAGACGTACTTGTCTACGGCCATAGAATCGCCTAACTCCATGTCGCGGTCCAGCAGCTCACGGACGTTGTGAAGCAGGATGGCAGCGTTGGCCTTTCGGTTGCCGAGGAACCCACCGACCTTGCCGTGCAGCGTATCCAGTCGAGGGGCGGGCCGCCAGCGGTTAGCGGCCTCGGGGTCTATGGGCATCATCAGGCCCATCTGTCGCAGTCGTTCTTCAACGTTAGTTGCGGTCATGCTCTTCTCACATTTCACCCTCACCCGGCCCTTCTCCCTCAAGTGAGAGGGAATTGGGCCCGTGAGGGGGTTTTGCATGGGAAAGGGCTTCTTACGTTAGATGCCCTCAATCTTGCGGGTTACGGCCCGTGATCCCCAGCCTGGCAGGTAGACCGAGTGAGGGCCGCCTGCGCCGCCGGCGACGAATATGTGGATACGATCGGGGGCGCGCACCACGGGAACCATTTGGTCGTCGTCATCCGGGTCAATAAAGCGGGGCCAGAAATGGCCGCGGCGGGCGTCGCCCTGCGGTGGGCCGCCGTGCTTCAGCATCCGCACCGGCTTGCGGGCGTGCTCAAAAAGAAACTGCCGGATGTCTCGCTTGTTCCAGCCGTCGGCGCGCAGGAACTTGGCGTGCTCCGGGCCGATGGCAACCATCGTGTCGCCCATCACGTACATCTGCACATTGCCCATGGTGCACATGGTATCGGCCAGCACCATCAGGAAGTCGCGGGAGTTGGAGGCATGGTACATGACGTTGTGCGGCGCTTCGGCGGGGAACACAGTGACGGCGCTGTCGGTGGCGGCGTAGCCCATCTCGACGTGCATCGGCATCCACGGGTTGGCTGGCTCGTCCTCGGCCACGCAGTAGGTGTAGGCCCCCGGGTGGCCGAAGGTGGCCTTGTTGGTCTCGCCGGGAATCGCGCCGCCCAGGTTGACCAGCGCCAGCTTCACGGCGCGGCCTATGGTGGCGTTGGCCCGCCAGCCCGCCCCGAAGCAGTTGTAGCCGCCGTTTATGTCGAGCTGCTGCACGATTGGGCCGTTGACGATGAGCAGCGGCGTGTGTATGCCAGTGGAACACATCACGCCGCGCAGGTTGAATCGCTCGTCCATCATCGCCTGCAAGGCCGTGATGACCACGGGCATGTGTTCCGGGGCGCAGCCAGCCATCACCGCGTTGACCGCGATGCGCTCCACGGTAGCCCGCCCGCCCAACGGGGGCAGTTCGGCGATAAGCTCGTCGGCATCACGTCCGGTGTGGGCTACGAAGCGGCGCACCAGTTCCCCGGAGGGCGGGACGACGGGCAGGCCGTCGGTCCAGCCGGTCTCGAACATCAACTCAATGGCGTCGGTCAATTCGGTGGAAAGCATTTGCAGATTTTCACCCTCACCCTAACCATCTCCCTCAAGGGAGAGGGGGTAGTTGAACCGTGTAAGTCCTACCCTTACTTGCCCTTGAACTCGGGCATCACTTCCTTGGCGAACCACTCGAGCTGCTCGGTGATTACGCTCTGAGGGGTGCCGACGGGATGGCTGACGCCAACACGCTCCAGCCCGGGATACTGGGCTTCGACGGCCTTGAGCTGCTCGATGACACGGTCGGGCGGGCCAGCCAGGAACGCGCCTCCCTCGACCGCGCCCTGAATGGTCGGCAGGCCAGCGGTAGGAGCGCGGCGCGGATCGCTGATGTCGCGGATCTGCTCGTCGGACAGGCGTCGGCTGAGGCGCAGCGGGCCGAACATCTTGAGGTTTTCCTCGAAGAAGTCCTGAGCTTCTTCCATCGCCTGTTCCACCGAGGGCGCCAGGTGGAAGTGGAAGCCGACGCTGATGTTGGCGCCGGGTTCAGGTTCCTCGTGACCAGCGCGAATCATGGCGTCGCGGTAGCCGTAGATGACGCTGTCCATTGCGCCGCCCTCGGCAACGCCGCCGCCAATGATGCCCTTGATGTTGTGCTTGACCATGAAGTCCAGCGCCCGCTGGGTGCCGCCCTGGATGGGCTGCCAGCACTCGACGGGCAGCTTGGCCGGGCGCGGCACTAGGGTCAGTTCCTTGAGGGTGTAGCCGCGATAGGGCACTTCCGGCGGCAGGGTGTAGTACTTGCCTTGGTGGGACCACGATTCTTCGTTGAACGCCTTGAAGATTATCTCAACCTGTTCCTCGAACAGTTCACGGTTGGCGTCCTGGTCCTGGAGCGGCGAACCGAAGCTCTCTATCTCACGGGTGTGGTAGCCTCGTCCCACACCGAAGATGACGCGGCCTCCGGTCAGTATGTCGGCAGTAGCGTAATCTTCGGCGAGGCGCAGCGGGTTCCACATCGGGGCAATGTTGAAGCCGCAGCCGAACTTCAGATTCTTGGTCAAGTGGGCCAGGTGAACGTTTAGCATGATGAGGTTGGGTATGCACTCATAGCCCTCGGGCTGGAAGTGGTGCTCCGCCATCCACATGGTGTCGTAGCCGTTTTCGTCCATGGCCTTGGCGATGGCCTCGGACTTGGGGAAGACAGTGGACAGGTGGTCGTTGTCAAACAGGCGGTCGTTGACCGCCGTTCCGCCGTAGCCGATGTTGGTCATATCTACGTGACCAGCAAAGAGGCTGTCGAATTTGGTGATCATGGCTGCTAACTCCTCATGCCTTCTCTCTTCTATGCGGGCCGTCCGATTACGTGATCCGCTCAATCAGGGTTGCCAGGGCGATAGCGATTCCGGTGGCGGCTATCACCGCCCCCACAATCCATTTGACTAATCGAGTTTCCAGTTGCGCCAGGTCCTCTTTTGTCGCAAATCCTTCTTGACGAGATTCCAGCCGGGCAATATCCTCTTTTGTCGCAAATCCTTCCTGACGGGATTCCAGCCGGGTAATATCCGCCTTTGTCGCCAGATATTCATGCCCTGATTCCAGCCGGGCCAGGCGCTCCTCATTGCTTGCAGTCGTCATATTTCCCTATGTTGTATGAACTTTGATTTGTGAGATTTCAGTGATTACCATGAATTTCTTGCTACAGAATCATGGCAATCTTTCAATCACACGAATCACAGTTCAGGTTACTCATACGGCTGCAACTGGATTTCGTGGAGGGCAGGGATGACTTCCTTTCCCAGCAGTTCCACGGAGCGCATGACGTCGGCGTGGTTCATGTCGCCCTCGTTGCCGTAGATGTGCAGGTAACCGGGGTTCAGGCGCTCGATGATGTGCGAGAGCTTGCGGGTCACAGTGTCGGGGCTGCCGACGATGACGTTGTCCACGTCCTGCAGTTCCTGGTAGGTCATGCGGCGTCCGAATCCGCCAGCGCCGGGAAGCTGCCGCTGGATGCGCACGGCCTCGCGGGACTGGTAGCCGGGCGGGTCGTTGTGCTCGGCCGGGCCTCGGTTGCGATGGTTTTCCGTCCAGAGGAAGGTCTCGCCGATCCGCTGGGCCTCTTCGTCGGTGTCGGCGCAGAACACCCTCAGTAGGTAGCCGAAATGCTCAGGGCCGGGGGTGAAGCCGACCTCCTTTGCAGTATCTATGTAGACCCCCTTGAGGCCCTCGGTGTAGTCGAGAAGCGAGCCGAGGTTCATATAGGGGTGTTGGTGACGAGCCGCCCAGACCACGCTCTCTGCGCTGGACAGACCGGGGAACCAGATGGGCGGATGTGGATCCTGCACCGGCAGCACCCACGGATTCACAGTGCGGTAGTGGTAGTACTGGCCCTCGTAACGGAAGGGGCCGGGCTCCGTCCAGCACTTGATGATGAGGTCGTGGGCTTCCTCGAAGCGCGCCCGGTTCTCGGCGGGTATGATTCCCCCAACCAGACTCTCGACGGCAGTGCCGCGCACGAAGCCGGAGATGATGCGCCCGTTGGAGAAGCAGTCCAGCATGGCGATTTCCTCGGCCATGCGTATGGGGTCGTTGACGGCGATGACGTTGCCGAGGATGGCGATCTTGGTGTTCTTGGTTATCTTGGAGATAACGGCGGCGTCGAGGTTGACCGCGGGCTTCATGCACCAGTAGGAAGCGTGGTGCTCGTTGGACATGATGCCGTCGAATCCCACTTCATCGGCCAGCGCGTACTGCTCGTGGTACTGGTTGTACAGGACGTGGGCCTTCTCCGGGTCGAAGAAGGTGTTGGGAAAGCCAAGCCTTCCTGAGTCGTACTGCTCCAGGTCGGAGTCGGTGATATGGGCATAAGGCTGTTCGGAGAACCAGAAAACCTCAATAGTGTCTTTCATCGAAGCGGCTCCTGGGAGTTTGCGTAGCTGATTCGCAATCTAACCACCGGACGGCAGAGTGTCAAGGATGGGAGGACGGTGCCCGCGCGTCACACCGCAGCCGCCGGCCTTGCCGCCAGCTCGCGCCCTGAGCTGCGGGCCATGCCGAACCAGATGGTCACCAGCAGCATCAGGCCCGCCGCACCCGTTATCGCCCAGCCCCAGCCAGCATTGGCGGCGACGAATGCCAGGGGCAACGCGCCCAGGTAGTGGAACCCGGGGGTGAAGTGGAGTATGCCCATCACCCGCCCGCGCACTTCCGCCGGAGTAGCCAGTTGCAAGATGGTCGTTGACAAAGGCCAGACGGTGCCAAGACTCACTATCCCGACGACAAGGAACAAGCTCCAGGCCACCCAGAACGAGGTGGACCAGCCGAACAGCGTCAACATGGCCGCCATGACTACCAGACAGACCAGCAGCCAGCGGTAGAGCCATGCCCGGTGCATAAATGTGATTGCCAAGTTTCCTATGAGAGAGCCAATCCCAGATGCCAGCAGCATTATGCCCGCTTGGGTGGCATCGGATCCCAGTTGGTCTTTGGCGAAAGCCGGTATCACCTGGAGATGAGACATGCCAAAGCCGCCGAAGGAGCAGGCCAGAACGATGACGGTCAGCAGCACCGGCGTGTTCTTGATGACAGAAAGACCGTTGATGAAATTCTGCAGCAACGGCTCGCGGGCCGGGGCAGCAGCGCTGGAAGTCCAGCGTATCGGGATGAGGCAGAACACGCTGGCGCCGTAGAAGGCGGCATTGGCTATCAGGCCGGTGCCGATTCCCCATACGCTGAAGCTATCGGCAATCAGCGGTGGGCCGTCAATGAGCACTCCCACCAGCGGTGGGCCGATTATCCGTCCGATGTGCACTGCCGCATTGAACTGGGCCACGGCGTCCAGCAGCATACCTTGCCCCACCAGGTCAGAGAGCGTGGTCACCCGCGCTGGCTGGTTGAGGGCTTGCAGCACCCCCAGAAGGGCCACTGCAAGATATATGTGCCACAACTCAATGGCGTTGGCGACCGACAGCAGCGCCACCACGCCAATCAGCACGCCGACGCCGGCCTGCGTTGCCATCAGCAGCATCTTGCGGTTCAGCCGGTCGGCGATGACACCCCCGAAGGGCAGCATGGCGGTGTTCGGTATTCCATAGAGGAAGACCACCAAGCCCAACTGCTGAATCGAAGACCCGGTAAGCTCCAGCACCAGCCAGCCCAGAACGAGGAACTGCATTCCCTGGGCCACTGACTGAGTGGAAGACCCCAGCCAGTACCAGCGGAAGCCAGCGACGCGCCACGGCCCCTGCATCCGGCTCCAGTATGAAGGAGCGGCGGGGGTGGGCGATGAGTTCGTTACCAAATTGAGATTCCCAATTGTGGCTTCTTTTTCAACAGGACATTCCAGTTATTCTATCGCCAATTCTGGCAAGGCAGGAATACAGGGCCTACGCTCCGCCCCGGCTCCTTCACGTCGCCGACGGGCTAGACGCCAGTTCCCGGCCCGTCTTGCGGCCCAGCCCGAAAGTAAGCGTTACCAGCAGGCAGACACCCGCCGCCCCGGTTATCGCCAGCGGCCAGCCCACTCCGGCGGCGGCCAGCGTCAGAGGCCAGGCTCCCAGGAAGTGCAAGCCGGGCACCAGATGGAGCACCCCCAGGACACGGCCTCGCACCTCTGCCGGGGATGACAGTTGCGTTATAGTGGTCGTCAGCGGCCAGACCCAACCGATGGCCACCACCCCCACCAGCAAGGTGAACACCCAGGTTACCCAAAACCAGCCGCCCCAGGATGATGTCCCAGTCAGATCATCGAGAGAGCCGCTCCAGGCAAACAGAGTCAACAGCAAGGTAAAGATCACCAGGCAGAACAGCAGCCAGCGGTAGAGCCAGGCCCGGTGCATCAACGTGAGGGTAAGGCTGCCAGCGAGGGCGCCTATCCCTGATCCCAGCAGCAGCAGTCCGACTTGGGAGGCGCCGCTGCCAAGCTGCTCCTTGGCAAAGGCGGGTATCACCTGGAGGTGCGCCATCCCGAACCCGCCGAAGAAGCAGGTCATCACCAGGACTGTCAATAACAGCGGGGTATCGCGGATGACGGATAGCCCGTTACCAATGTGGCGCAACAGCGGCTGGCGATTCGTCTCAGGGGGTCTGTATGTCCCGCGTACCATGGTCAGCAGAAGAACGCTGGCCCCATAGCACGCGGCGTTCAGGATCAGCACTCCGCCAATACTCCACTGGTCTATCAGAACCCCTGCCACGGGCGGACCGATAATCCTGCCTGCGTGCTGGGCGGCATTGAACTGCGCCACCGCGTCCAGCAGCCTGCCCTCGCCCACCAGGTCGGCAAGCATCGCCAGCCTAGCGGGCATATTCAACGCCTGCAACACTCCCAGCAGGGCAGCCGCAAGGTAGATGTGCCAGAGCGCCACGTTGTCCGTGATGGTGAGCGCCGCCAGCCCGGCAATCATCCCTCCCACCATCGCCTGTGTGACCATCAGGAGCAGCTTCCGGTCCATCCGGTCGGCAATGATGCCGCCAGCCAGCAGGAAGGCGATGTTGGGCAGGCCATACAGGGACACCGTCAGCCCCAACTGGGTCTTGTCGCCGGTGACCTCCAGCACCAGCCATCCCAGCACCAGGAACTGCATTCCCAGGGACATGGCCTGCGCCAGCGACCCAGCCCAATACCAGCGGAAAGAAGGGACCTCCCAGGGTCCCTTTATCCGGCTCCACAGAGGGGGCGAGGCCGAAGCGCGCTGCGTGTCGGCTACCAACGGATGGTTCTCAAAGGTAAAAGGGTCATTACGGCGGGCACAAATCCTGGCAACACAGCGCCTACGAAGCCAAGTCCGGTATTCCCATGCTCACGCTGCGATAGCTGCCGTTGATGGCGCGGGTCTGGTGGCCCTGGCCGGTCATGTCCTCCGCCAGCAGCACGTCGCCCGGCTGGAACTGGCGGGTTGCGCCGTCGCCGCAGATGACCTCCATCTGCCCCTCCAGAACAATGAGGTACTGTCGGCGGGTGGGGTGGTGCCAGTCGCTGAAGCCGTTCTCGGCAGAGCGGCGGAACACCAGGTCTTCTCCGGGCTTGGTGGCGATGCGCAGCACGTCGTCGCTGGGCATCCCCAAGTCTTCAAAATGCGACTGGCCGTCGCCGCCGGTATAGATGCGAACCAGCATAAAATTCTCCCGGTAATGATTTGCGAACAGCGTTGGACAAACGCCGTCGTCTGGGCAAGTATAGTCTATCGGACATTATATGAATCAGGATTATCGGGATTATCGGATTTTCAAATTATCCCTTCTCATCCTGTATGTCCTGTCCATTTATGTCAGAATCGTACTATTCTTTTTCGTCCTGTATGTCTTGTCCATCTGCGTCAGATTACGTCAGAAACATACTTGAGAACAGTCTAATTCACGTAGATGGACAGGTCTTGCAAGATATGTAGAATGGAATGGTTGTATCAGATAAAATGGGGGTTTGCTGTTATGGCGCGACTGGAAGGCAGGACGGCCCTGGTCACCGGGTCGGGGCGGAACATCGGGCGGGCCATCGCCCTGAAACTGGCGGGCGAAGGGGCCAATGTGGTGGTCAACGCCCGCTCCAACCTAGAGGAGGCGGAAGTGGTAGCCGAGGAAGTCCGAACCTTGGGGGTGGGCTCGATGGCGGCGCTGGCCGACGTGGCTGACCACAAGCAGGTCTCGCGGATGTTCACAGCGGCGGCGGAGCGCTTCGGACAGGTAGACGTCCTGGTCAGCAACGCTGCCATCCGCCCGCACAAGCCCTTCACCGAGCTGACGCTGGCCGACTGGGAACGGGTGCGCGGCGTGGTGCTGGACGGGGCGTTCTACTGCGCCCACAACGCGCTGCCAGGGATACAGGCCAACGGTTTCGGGCGCATCGTGTTCCTCACCGGCGACGGGGCATGGAACGGCTCGGCGGAGCGCTCCCACGTGTCGGCGGCCAAGATGGGCATCGTGGGTCTGGCGCGAGGGCTGGCCTCGGAGTTTGCGCCCCACAACGTGCGGGTCAACGTGGTGTCGCCGGGCCGCATAGATACCAGCCGCGACCTGGCCTGGTATCCCGGCCAGAACATGGCGGACACATCGGAGATACCGTTGGGGCGGCTGGGCCACGTGGACGACATCGCCGCCGCCTGCGTCTTCCTCGCCACCGACGACTGCGGTTTCATAACCGGGCAGACCATCCACGTGAACGGCGGAACGGCATACTTCTAGCCCAATCCGCGTTCAGTTCCGGGAAATCCTTCGCCTATCTACATACAGACATTGAACCCACTACTTGGCTCTTCAACAACAGTTTCCCTGTTTCTCGCGGCTGGCATCATCGCCTTCCTGACTGGCATCGTCCTTTCTTTCCCGGCGGGTGTGAGGGCGGACGATTGCGCCTCTGACGCGGACACGCACCAGGACACCGGGGGCGTAGCTTGCGACGATGACGGTCATGATGACACCGTACACTACCGCATTTGGGCTCACTCCTTCGACGGACGCCGCGGCGACACGTTCACCCTGGAAGGGAGAGGCTTCCCAACAGGCACAGTCACCATCTTTGAGGGGGAGGGAACCACCCGGGATATCCTTGGCGCCGCGCTGATTTACGAGGACGACGACGGAGAGTTTACCGAGACCGGCCTGAAGGCTCGCGGCAGTCCTGGCTCCCTGACATATAAGGTCTCAACGGTAGACAGCGAAGGGAAAGAACTCAGCGTAACGCTGGAAATAAGCAGGGAAACAATATCTTTCGACCCGGCAGAGGCTGTTATTGGCGAACCGCTGACAATCATCATCGAGGACTACCAAGATGAGCATGAGGGAATAGTCGCAGCCAGAATCGCTGGAGAGGATGCCTTCCCGGACACAGTAATCGAGTATCCAGAATGTATTGAGTATGCCGGGCGCGAAATATCCACTGCTGAGCGGATGCTGACTCTAGTTGCCACAGTGCCTCCAAACACTCTTGAGGGGCTGCAGACCGTTTCGCTTTTTGACTACCAACAATTAGAGCTTACTCCAGGCGGACCAGCAAAACCGCCTTGTGAAGACGGGCAGAACGGTGAAGAGCCAGTCAGAAGGAATGCCCGGATAGCGCTAAAGGCAGACGCGGCGCCGGCAATCCGAAAGACCGTCGAGATTGTTTCGGAGTTGCCGCCGGTGTCTCCCCGGGGGCTGAATATCCTTGAGGTGGACGGCGGCCGGGACCGGGCTCTGACGTTCGCAGTGTACCCTCCGGCCAGCAACCGCAGCAGCTATCTGGAGGCGGGCGACCAAGTTGAAATCAGTCTTCCGGGGTTTGACTTGTCCAAGGCGGTGTTCGATTCTCAGGCTGCACGGGAGCGTATAAAAATTTATGGCAGCAATACGTCAGTCTCAGAGGGCGTATCGCCGACTCATATTGATGCTGCCCCCGGCGGAAAAATTACCTTAACTCTCCCCGACCTTGAGCTTGGAGCGCGAGAGTATCTTCACATCGCCGTCAATCAGGGAACCGGTATCCTCACCCCGGAAGTTCCTCGCGGGTTTGATGACACAGATGAAGGCTATCCAATCACAGTCGCCTTCATTAACGCAGCTAGTGGTCAGCAGGCCGTTACCGCCCCTGATGCAAATGTAGTGGTGGTCAAAAACCCCATCAGTTCCTCGGTTCCCAACACCACGGTGAGGATTGAGCTCGCCACCTACGCTGAGGCTGCAATAGGCCCTAACCAGGAAATCACGGTGGACTTCTCCGGCCCTTCCGCCGATTCTGAATTCGTCGTTCCCGCAAGCATCACAACCTCCAGGATAAGCATCCGGCCCGCTGGCGAATCCTCCTTCAATCCGTCGGATGTCCTGATCCAGGGAGCAAGAGTGATTCTGACCATTCCATCGGGAACCAGTCCTAAGTCGGTGCCGGCGGGGGAATACGAGATCAGATTTAGCCAGCTCGCCCGCATTCGCAGCCCCTTTGCCGCCGGCAATCAGGTCATTGGAGTATCGTCCTCGGTTTCAGAAGACGAGCCGGACGAGATAACCGCGGTGATAAAGAGGACAACCACTATTGACATACCGGGAGGACCGCGGGGAACCCCATTCACCCTGGAGGGCAAGGGCTACGCCAGGGGCACGGTCACCGTCTACCACGATGCCGATAACGACGCGCAGATAGACGCGGGGGAAACTCTCGCTTCCGTCAATACCGTGAGGGGCGGCTTCACCGTACTCCTGGAAGCGCGCGGGGAACGGGGCGACCTTGAGTACCGGGTCAGGACAAGGGACAGCGAAGGCGTGGGGGATGCGGTTGTCTTCCTGATCAGGAGCGGTATGTTCTTCAATCCACCTGTGGCCAGGGTCGGCCGGCCCTTGCAAATCACCATCTCCGATTGGCAGGACCCGCTCCAGAAAGTGGCTGCCGTGAGCGTTGCCGGTGAGACCGCCTACATTGCCAGGGTCAATGAGTATGACAACTGCTTCGAGTATGACGGCGTGTTCCGGGCAATCCACGACGGGACAATTACCCTGGAAATCCAAGTGCCGCGTAATGTTCCCGCCGGGAAACAGACCGTTTCCCTCTATGGCCCCGATCAGTTGGAGCATTCCCAGGCCATTGACAAGGAACCATGTGAGGACAGAGATGGAGGGAGAGGCGCGTTGGTCAGCCGCAGTTTGGAAGCGAGTCTGAGGAGCGAACCAATCGCAATAATCAAAGAGACCATAGACATAGATACAGCGGAATTGACGCTATCTCCGTCCGCGGCGGCGCGAGGGCAGAAGGTCACAATTACGGGTTCGGGATTCACCCGGTCTGCGCGGGGAAGCGATCACATTGATTCGGTGTGGATCGGCGGCAAAAGGGTTGTTGACGACCACTCCGGGTTCGTTGTGGGATCGAACGGCGACATTGCCTTCACCGTCACCGTACCTCTGGAAGTCAGCGACGGGCCCAACGAATTGCTGATAGAGGGCACCGACAACACCTTGGGGCAGGCGGTTCTGGCCATTCCCGAAGCCGTCATTACCCTGGAGCCACCGCTGGGGCAGCGCGGCTCTGATTTGACCATAACCGGCAGCGGCTTCATAGCAGATTCCCCGGTGTTTGTAACATACGGTGCAGGGGTGGGAGCGCCACGGGAAGCAGCTCAAACAGACCTGTTGCTGGCCGACAGCCAAGGTAAGTTTGAGCTGCTGTTCGAAGTACCCTACACCGCGCAGGTGGGGAAGAGGCATCTGGTGAAGGCAGTTGCTGAAGCAGTAACAGGGGAAGGTGTTGTGACGGTCGAGGCGGAGGCCAGTCACCTGATACCATGGGCCAACGTCACGACAACTCCGGACTCCGTATCTCCAGGAGACCGCTTGAACATTCTCGGTCAAGGCCTGCCTTCCTATGCCCGCGTGGGGCCCATAACGATAGAAGGCATTAGAGTCTTCGTCCAAGCGGGGCTGGCTACCGATGAAAACGGCTCCTTCGAGACGGACGTCCTAGAAACCGGGCCGAAAAGCCCTGGATGGGGAGGGGGCTTTCGGCAGTAGAGCCGAGGCAAACAGAATCTGGGACCACAGCTGTCCGAGCCGGACCGCGCCAAAAATGGCCGCAGCATGGGTGGCAACACCGTGGGAAACAGCCTGGACATCATTGACATCACTGGGGACGGCGCGGTGGGTCTCTACGCCGCCGCCGACACTGTCCGACAGACCGATTTCCCCGGCCACCAGGGTCAGGTTGGCCACCGTGGCCGCCAGGTACAGCTGGAACTTCGTCTTGATCCTGCCAAAGTAGCGGGCCTGGCGGATGCCCAGATGGACCAGTCGGGCCAACCGGTGTTCCACCACCACTCGGCGCCCTCGATATTCGTCATATCCGGCGCTCTGTTGCAGGGTCCGGGCCTGCTGCAACAGGGCTTCCTGAGGATGGATCAGCACCCGTCGTCCCTTCCTGCCTTTAGCTGCGATGCACTGGGACCGCAGTAGACAAGTAATACATTCGGACCCGTCGAACTGGAAGGCCCGCAAGTGGTGGACCCGACCCGCGGCATCAGTCCGTTTTCCCGCTGGCACGATGTTGTGGGTGACCTGTCCCGCCGGACAGGTGCAACTGTCCGCCGCCAGGTCAATGACAAAGTCATCCTTGGGGAAGTGCTTCCGGTTGGGCCGACCTGGCACTCGGGCCACCAACCGCCGTCCCGCGTCGGCGAAGGTCTGCCTGGTAGCTCCGTCGCCATAGGCGGCATCGCCCAGGGCTTCTGCCACCGGCAAACCGGTGTTGGCCTCGCTCTGCTCCACCAGTTCCAGCGCCCCCAGGTTGTCCGGAGCGTTGCCCGGCAATACATCCACCGCGGTGATCAGCTGGCTGTCGGTGTCCACGACGATGGCCGCCTTGTGCCCGTCGAAGCGTCGGCGGCTGCTCTTGTGCCCGTGGCGCATCTCCGGGTCGTGCACCGACATCATCCGGTCCCGACTCACCCCGTCCCTGAGACTCACTCCGGCATCGCCGTCGCCCTCTCCATCGCCCTCTCCATCGCCATCTGGGCTCTGGCGCTCAATGTCCTGGAGCAGCAACTGCCCCAGCAGTTCCGCCGCCGCCACGATCTGCTGCCGCTCAGCGCTGTCCTCCCCCAACTCTCCCTGGGCCTGCCGCGACAATTCCAGCAGCCGGTCCGCATCGGCCACCACCTGGGCCAGCAGGGCCTGCCTCGCCCGTTTGTCCGACCAGTCGATGGCCGCCTCGCCCTTGATGCTGGAGGCCAGGTACCGCTGGTATCCCTGGACCTGGGCCCATTCTTTGACCTTGGTCTGCTCCACGGCTGCCAGCGCCCGCATCAATTTGACGATGCCGTCGGCCAGCAAATTGTAGGTGTCCTTCACCGCGCCCCGGCCCAGGATGTTGGTCGTGTCCAGCGCCACCTTCATGCTCCGCTTTTTCAGGTAGCCCGACTCCCGGGCCAGCCGCAGGCTGGACTCGAATACCTCCCGCACCTTGTCGTGCAGGATCAGCTGGGCCCGGAACACCTGCAGCGTGCTCTTGGCGAAGGGCCTGTCCTCTACCTCTATCCCCAGGGCCACCTTCCAGCGGATGTCGAAGTCGGCCCGGGCCTTGGCCTCGGCGTCGCTGACCTTGTCGTGGGTCTGCAACAGCAGGGCAGTGGCCAGCAGGCTGGGCGGCACGCTGTCCCGCCCGTTGTCGGCACAATAGAACTCGGCGAAGTCGGCGTCCCGGAACAACCGGCCCCGCAGCGAGGCCAGCAGACCGTAGAAGGTGTCCCGCCCCACGTGGTCAAGGTACAACCGGTCTGCTTCCCACAGACCCCTCTGCTCCGAACGCTCTCCCAGCATCGTCTCGCTCCGCTAACTCAGTTCGCCCGGATTATAACCCACTGCCCAGTCAGCCGGGGTTTTCGGCCAGATTTCTAGTTCCCAACCTCGAATTTGGCGACCATACCCTCTCGGTCCAAGTGGCAGACGTAATAGTCCCGCTCATCATTACGTTGTCTCCGCCGCCACTCAGCGGCCCGCCAAGCCAGGTGTTCAAGTATCTCATCAGAGACGGCGTTTTGCTGATAGTATGGCACTACGATAACGCCACCCAGTCGTGGAGTGTATTCGATCCCTCGCTTCCCGCAGAAATGTCCGAGTTGAACGACCTGACGGAAGTCGGCAGCGGCGACATAATCTGGATCAACCTGCGCGAACCGCAACTTTTCCAAGAAAATGACCTAGTCGCCGGCTGGAACCTGATCTCGCTGAAGTAGAAGCCTGGCCGGGGGAATGCCAGCTAAGCGGGGGCCACCAGCATATCAAGTAATCTGTGGATGCCGTCAAAAGCCGAGCTGTCCCACGGGATTACCCCCGCCGCAATCGCCTGTCCGATAAGCAGGTTGGGATTATCCTGGTTCGACGACAGGAAGGCACGCAGACGGGCTTTGCTTTCCTGCCCGGGCAAATGGCCGATCTACCGCAAGCAAGAAAAGTAGCGGTCAACGCAAGGCATTGCAGGAGATTTGCTGACTGCATCCAAGCACAATGTTTCGAGGTCGCCCGGAGATGCGTTATCGGGCGTGACATACGTGACTACTTGTATTGCATCACCATCAAACGTTCCAGGTTCGAATATCAACGGCAACGACGGCGAGGGCAAACCGACAGTTCGCAAGGAACCGCCAATGCTTTGAAAGGCGCGAGCGTAGTCATTATCCGCGTCTCTGGTTACGCCGATAGCTTCGACTAAATCGGACGAATTTAGCCGGGGAACCAGGGTAGAGGTCAGGAAATTCCCGAAGTTATCTTTACCCCCGTATGGAACAACTTGTATCCCTTCGCTTTTTCTTCCTTCCCGCTCGCGGCGCTCAATGATTTGCCTGAAAAAACGATAGTCATCAGGGCCTTCAACTAGTAGCAAACCAGGCTGCTCAATTCTGAAACCCTGTTGGGTTTCGCGTTGCGCTACCACTAACGCAATTCCCAAAAGTATTCGATATTGGTGTCCAGCATAGCTTTGGTATACGTAACCGCTCCTACT
Organism: Dehalococcoidia bacterium; assembly: GCA_965232885.1. Lineage (GTDB taxonomy): Bacteria > Chloroflexota > Dehalococcoidia > Lucifugimonadales > UBA3495 > VXOI01. Next base: position 565,756 of record CBDDQX010000003.1, read on the forward strand.
CGGTCTCTCTTTCGGTACAGACGGTGAAAGTGCAGGTCGTCGGACTCCATCTCCGAAAAAGAGTCATTGGCAGCCCTGATGCACTCGTAGCTGTGGGTGGTGGCGAAGACCTGGACGTTGAACTCGCGGGACAGCCAATGTACGCGCTCCCAGATTGCTTTCAACTTGCTGTAGTGCAGACCATTTTCGATTTCGTCTACAAGAATCGCTCCGTCGCGGGCATTGTGAAAAGCCAGCGCCATTGACAAGAGGCGACCTATCCCGTCTCCCAAGAACCCTAAAGGAACTGGACGGCTCAACCCGACGTCCGCATAAACCATGGGCGTAGGCGGATTCTGAATCGTTATAAGCCGCTTGATCCGTGGATCAACTTTCCGCAAGCACTCAAGTATGTCATCGGAATATCCGTCCAATTCTGCATCGCCAAAGCGATTCACATCCTGTTCTGGCCCACTACGCTGACGGGCACTTACAAATACGGCCGATGGTCGCTCCGGCATACTCGCTTGATGAGAAACCAGACCTTCACTGGATATTTGAGGAAGAACAGGTGACAGTCCAACCGGGTGATCAGACCGCACCCACCGGCTAGTGGAAACGTAATTCCCTTGGTGCTCGTCAGTGTAGTCGAACACTATTTCCGATGGCGACACCGCTGAAAAGTCACTTTCCTGAGACCCAGGGGGAGGTGTATCAGGTAAATTCGAGGCAGGGATAGCCACCACTGCGCTTTCCGCAACACGGGAGGAGATCCTTAACGTCCGTTCGCTTTTGCCCCAATCGCCCCAAGCAGACAGGGTAATCTCTCGTTCGGCGTCAAAATCGTAGAAAACGTCGTGGAGAAACCGGCGCGGATTGGGGCCAGGGATGCCTCGAAAGCTGGACAGCCGTAAGCATAACTCGGGTATATTGGGCCCATTATGCAACCACAGAGCTTCCAGCAGGGCGGTTTTACCTACGTTATTTTCGCCCGCAATTAGGTTGACGCGGGCCAAAGGCTCCACACTGAGGCGGTCAAAAAGCCGAAAATTTTCGATGCTGAACGAACTGTACATCTATGCTCCTTCAGCGCTTAATCCCGGAAACGGAACTCCTTGAGGTTGGGCGACACGTTCAGGCTGGCCCCGGTCAGTTCCTGGATTTCCTCGGGGTTCCAGCCGGGGGCGTTTTCCGTCAACTCGAATCCATCGGAGGTGATGGCGAAGAGGCCCAGGTCGGTCACCAGCATCTTGACCACGCCGGGCGCGGTGATGGGGAGGTTGCAGCGCTCGAGCAGTCGCGGCTCGCCCTCGCGGGTGGTGTGCTCCATGGCGATGAACACGCGCTTGGCGCAGGCGGCAAGGTCCATTGCGCCGCCGATGCCGCCGCCCTTGCGGGTGGGGATGCGCCAGTTGGCGAAGTCGCCGTTTTCCGCCACTTCGTAGGCGCCCATAACCGTGACGTCAATCATGCCGCCCCGGATCATCATGAACGAATCGGCGTGATGCACAATCGCCATACCCTCCAGGGGCGTCACGTGCTGGCCCCCGGCATTGACGAGATGACGGTCCTCATGGCCCTCTGTAGCGAGAGGCCCATAGCCCACAACACCGTTTTCCGAGTGGTTGATGATCTCCCGCGACGTGTCAACATAGTTGGAGCAGAGGGTGGGCATTCCCACGCCCAGATTCACGATCCAGCCGTCCTGGAACTCCATCGCCAGCCGGTCGCACATCTGCTGGCGAGTCAGCTTAGTCTTCTCTGCGGTCATTTTCGATACTCCTTGAGATGCTCAATGGCCGGGGGATCTCCTCCACCCTAACCCTCCCCCGCTGGAGGAGGGGATTTCGGATGATGGCGGCCCTCTCCCGATGGTTGGCGGGCGGTTACAGGCCAGGCTTTGCGCCGGACCAGATGCCGTCTTCGGGAATCCTGACAATGCGGTCGACGTAGATGCCGGAGACATGGACCTGGTCGGGGTCTATTTCGCCGATCTCCACGACATCGTTCTCTACCTCGACGATGGTGGTCTTGGCCGCCATGGCCATAATCGGGTTGAAGTTGCGCTGGGACAGGCGGAACTGCAGGTTGCCGGACTTGTCGGCCTTCCAGGCGCGGACTAAGGCATAGTCGGCGGGGAGTGGGTATTCGAGGACGTAGGTGCGGCCGTTTATCTCGCGGTGCTCCTTCCCCTCAGCCAGCTCGGTACCGACGGAGGTAGGGGTGTAGAAACCGCCGATGCCAGCGGCGGCGATGCGGATGCGCTCGGCCAGCGTGCCTTGCGGCACCAGCTCGGCATCCACCAGCCCCTCGTTGTACATACGCACGAAGGGGGTGACCATCGAGGGATGAGTCGGGGCGGTGAAGGCGCAGATCATCTTCTTGACCTGCCCGGCCTCCACCAGCGTGCCGACATCCACCAGCTCATCGAGAGTGCCGGCGTTGTTGGAAATGCAGGTCAGCTCCTTAGCGCCCTGCCGGTTGACGGCGGCCAGCAGGTTGCGGGGAACGCCGACGCCGGAGAATCCAGGGCACATGATGGTCGAGCCGTCGGGTATATCGGCCACCGCTTCATCCATGGTGGCGTACACCTTGTTCTTCATGGGCGAATACCTTCCAGACAGATTCCCGCTTTCGCGGGAATGACGGTGAGATTTGGGAATGATGGCGGGATAATTGAGACAAACAAATAGTAGCGCAGAGCGGGGCGGCGCGCCACTGGGCGGACACAAAGTGCTCACGCCAGGGTTTCGTTTACCAGGGACAAGCCGTCGGCCAGTTTGTCCCGCCAGTCGGCCCGGGGACGTCTGACGGCATTGGTGCATATCCTGAACAGGCATACAGCCTCACGCAAGTTCAGTTCCTGCTCATCCCAGCCGAAACGCTCCAGTGCTGCCAAGCGGAACGTATTATAGTATGCCCTACTGGCCTCGGATTTCCTCCCGAGGCGACAGTCCCAATGAAGGTGCGCCAGGAAGTTGCCTACATCCAGCATAGGATCGCCGGGCCCGGCCTCTTCAAAGTCCACGACTGCGACCCGATCGTCGGGCAACCACAGAACCTGGTCATCGTAAAAGTCATTGTGCGCCATCGCCGACGGCTGCCACGACTGCACAAAGGGATCAAGGGTGTCCACGGCGTTGCGCAAGCTGACGTAGGCGGGATCCTCCGGCGCCAGGTAGTGCCGAATGATTCGTTTGGCCCTGCGGTACACCCCGGCCAAATCGAAGGCAGCGCTGGTTGTAGGCTGATTCCCTGCGGCAGGTTCCGAGGGAGCCTCCGGGACGTTCCAGAGCGATTCGAGTCCGTCCAGGATTGGCCGGCAGTCCGGTAAACGGCCCCGGCGTATCTCGCGCCTCAAGTTCTTTCCCGGGATCTCCGACAACCAAACGGCTCCGCCCTCTGTCCAGTGCCCGGCAAGCCTCGGTACTACGAACCGCGACTGGAGCATCCGTTCTCGCGCCGACAAAATAGACGTGACCTTGTCGGGCCTCAACAGACGGACGTAGAAGGCCACGTTGCCGGTCTTGTGGCGCAATACCGCCCGGTCGCTTGGCCGGTAACGGACGACTTCGACGAGGATTCTGCGGGCGCCTACGGCGAAAACGTGCCGGTTGACCAAGCGGAGGGCAGTATCGGGATCAACCAGTTCCCTCAGCCCGGGTAGGAGCGGATCATCGGGGAAACGATAGAACTCAACCGGCTTGCCGGCTTGGATTCTCGCCGAGAAATGCGCCGTGGGCAGGTATTCATCGGCAGACCAGTCGGCCGCGTAACTAACGACGGCAGACCTCCCTACGCTGTGGCTGAGCTGCCGTACTCGAACAGTTTCCGGTCTGGATTCATAGCATTGAAATCGCCGGAGATACTCCTGCCAGACGTCCTCCAAGTCAAACAGTTTGCCTAGGTCAGGCAAGCCGGGATCGTCTGGAAACCCAACGACCGGAAAGGGGATTGACCCGGCTGGCGAGGGCTTGGAGCTAACCCCACTAGCTGTCGTCATCGTCGCTGTCGTCATCCGAGTCTGGGCTTTCAACCGTGACTGGGCTTTCGACCGTCGTCGGCGTGTCTATTCCGTCGCTGTCCGTTCCGTCATTGTCCGTCGCCAGCAACCCCGTCGTGTCTATCCCGTCGCTGTCCGTTCCGTCATTATCCGTCGGCGGCAGCCCCGTCGTGTCTATTCCGTCGCTGTCCGTTCCGTCGTTGTCCGTCGGCGTCGGCGTGTCTATTCCGTCGCTGTCCGTTCCGTCGTTGTCCGTCGGCGTCGGCGTGTCTATTCCGTCGCTGTCCGTTCCGTCATTGTCCGTCGCCAGCAGCCCCGTCGTGTCTATTCCGTCGCTGTCCGTTCCGTCGTTGTCCGTCGCCAGCAGCCCCGTCGTGTCTATTCCGTCGCTGTCCGTTCCGTCATTATCCGTCGCCAGCAGCCCCGTCGTGTCTATCCCGTCGCTGTCCGTTCCGTCGTTGTACGTCGCCAGCAACCCCGTCGTGTCCATTCCGTCGCTGTCCGTTCCGTCATTATCCGTCGCCAGCAGCCCCGTCGTGTCCATTCCGTCGCTGTCCGTTCCGTCATTATCCGTCGCCAGCAGCCCCGTCGTGTCTATCCCGTCGCTGTCCGTTCCGTCATTATCCGTCGCCAGCAACCCCGTCGTGTCCACTCCGTCGCTGTCCGTTCCGTCATTATCCGTCGCCAGCAGCCCCGTCGTGTCTATCCCGTCGCTGTCCGTTCCGTCGTTGTACGTCGGCGGCGGCGTGTCTATTCCGTCGCTGTCTTCCCCTTCAGCCGGTTCCTCTGTAAGGAGCGGTCGCGCAGGGAGAGATACGAGCTGTTCACTATCAACTTGACTGTCATATAGAGCAGAGAGAGGAATACCTATGAGCAATGCCAGCGCCATGAATATCGACAAAAAGACCAACATATACTGGCCCCATCCATGTAAAGTCTCCTTGTCGACAGTATACCGCAACAGGAACTCATCAGCGTCCCAGATCCCTGATATAGCGGTGAAGCCATGTTCGGAAGGGCTTCCATAATTGACGCATATAGCCGCTATATGAAGATCAGGGAAGACCTGCTCCAATCCCGCCCCTTGACAACGGGGAGGGTTAGGCCAAAATATCCACAGAGCATTCGCCCCATGGAGGAGTCTTCTCATGGTTGCAACCAATCATCGTACCTACACCTACGTCGGGATGGCCGGCGAGGGAGACTTTATCGGCGAGGGCGGCATCTTCCGCCAAGCCGACGGCGAGGAAAGCTGGGACGACATTTCCGCCGGACTGCCGGGCAATCCGCAGGTGCGCGCCCTGCTGCTCAAGGCGGACAACCCTGCCGTAGTTTTCGCAGGCACGCAGGACGGCGTCTACCGCAGCGCAGACCGGGGCGCAAGCTGGCAACGGCTGCCCGACCCCACGGACGGGCGCGAGGTGTGGTCGCTGGCGGCCGACCCCTCTGATCCCAACACCATTTTTGCCGGATACGAGCCGTGCTCCATTGCCCGCTCCCAGGACGGCGGAGACACCTGGCAGGAAATGGACACCAGCCAGGTTATCTACCCCCACATCACCACCTATATGCCTCCTTTGGCCAAGCGCGTCATCGGCATCTCCGTTGATCCGGTGGATCCCCAAAACGTCTACGCGGCCATAGAAGTAGGCGGACTGCTGGCCAGCCGCGACGGAGGAGAGACCTGGGCGCAGCTGATGGACGGCCCATACCTCCGCAACAACACCCTCGACCTTCACCAGGTCGCGGTGAGCGCGGCGGACCATGACACCGTGCAGATTGCCACCCAGATAGCCATGTTCCGCGGGAAGAACCACGGCTCGCGGTGGGAGCACGTGCAGGTGGACGATATGTTCCCCGGCGGTTCCTACTGCCGCGACCTGGCCGTGGCCCCGGACGACCCCAGCACCATCTACCTGGCCTCGGGAGCCGGCGGCGGCGCTGCGCCCCCGGACACCGTGCCGGAAGGCGCATTGTTCCGCAGCCGCGACGTCGGCGAGACCTGGGAGCGCCTCGACCTGGGTGATGTTCCCCCGGGCCGGATGATGCAGGTCGCCATTGACCCAGCTGCGCCCAGCCGCATCAGTTGCGCGTCGTACTCCGGCGAGGTGTACCACAGCAACGACGAAGGCCAGTCCTGGAAGAAGACCATGCTGCCCGTGGAATCCACCCGCTCCCTCCACATCTACCCCATGGTCTGCGGCTAACACAGGTTTCGGAACGGGGGCCCGGAAATTCCGGGCCCCTGAAATCCGGCATAGCCTTTGATTTCATCATCCCAAATTCCCGGAGGGCCGGTTTGGCTACCTCTGCACTGGCTAGAGCCACCTATCGCGTAACCGAAGAAACGCTGGCGGACATGGTGCTGGAAAAGAGCGAGTTTCCCAGCGACTTCCAGGCACACCAGATTGTCCGCGAGGGAGAACTGGACAACGAGCAGTTGGCCCGCAACGGGTTCGCCGGCAGCACTGCCCAGCGCTTCCTTGAAGCAGGAAGGGTCACGGGCACCATGCGAGAGCTTGGCCCCACGTCCAACATGGCGATGTCCGACGGCTTCGACTTCATGGCGGCCTCGGTGGTCCATCTCTTTGACAACCCCGAGTCTGTGACCCGCTGGATGCACGAGATATTTCTCAAGGATTTCGAGGATCATGTGGGCGACAGCGTGGGGCAGGGGCACCAACTGGTCGCGGCCAACCGCGTCGAAACCAGCGGCTTCTTCGACGAATCGGTGGCTCTCCACGTCCTGCAGGGCGGCCCCACCGGGTTGATTTCTTCCACCGTCGTAGACTTTCGGCTGGGCCGGCTCTTGGGCGTGGCCTTCATCGGCAGCATCGGAAACCATCAGCGTCCAGAACTGACTATGCAGATAGGTCAGGCCCTGGAGAGGCGCATGGCAGCAGTGGTGCTGGGGGTATAGCAGCCCATGGGCAGCGAAAAGAGCAGGCCGGAAGGTACGGCCTCAACCTGGAAGACGTACATAGACGAACACCCCCCTCGGAGCGAAGCCGTCATCCGAGGTAAGGGGATGCCGGTCTGGTCGTTAGTGAACCAGTTTAGGCTCAACCGAGGGGACAAAGAGCAAACGCTGGATAGCTATCTGGGGGAGGTGTCCAACGAAGAACTCGATGCCGCCCTCGCCTACTACTGGACCAAGCCCTTTGTCATTGACGAGAAACTGGAGGAAATTGACGGCCCTTCGTATTGGGGCCCATTCGCTGCCCCTGGCGTGCCCAATTCTGCAAAGAATGACGAACCCTGGTTGAAGTACATTGACGAGCATTCCCCGCGTGGCGTACCCGTAATCCGGGACAAGGGAATGTCGGTCTGGTCGGTGGTCGGTTACTACAAACTCTACCAAGGAGACAAAGAGCGGTTGTTAGCCAATTACCGAGGCCACCTTACAGACCAGGAACTGGACGCCGCCATCTCATACTATTGGGCCAAGCCGTATCTCATTGAACGGAAGCTGAAGGAGATTTCTACCTGAGTGGCGCGTTTCTACTTGGATGAGGACATTGACCCCGAGGTCGGGATTATATTGGAGCAACACGCACATAACGTTGTACACGCATACGATTTGGGGAACCGGGCTGTACCGGACCCACAGCATCTGCTGGTCGCCGCAGAAGCGGGGCGCGTTCTCGTAACATTCAACCGCAGGGACTTTCAGACATTACATCAATTCTGGACGGCCCTGAATATCTGGGGAAACCTTGACTACCGCCACGCCGGGATATTGACCACCTGGGGTCAAATTGATGCTAAATCATGGGCTGGCCTCCTCCACAATCTCGCATTCAGGAACCAAGAATTGGAAAACGAGATGTGGGGATGGCACCGTCAGCAAAATGACTGGGTGCGCCTCGGCTGGTAGCCGCGGCTCGCCATAAGTCGCTCCCCTAACCCTCCTTAACCAGCCTCGCTGCCTCGTCGCCCATCTGCGACGTGCTGGCGTTGCCGCCCAGGTCGGCTGTCAGAACGCGGCGCTCCTCCAGGCAGCGGGCCACGGCGGCGTCCACCCTGGCGGCGGCCTCAGCCTCGCCCAGGTGGTCCAGCATCATCGCCACGGCGGAGATGGTGGCTAATGGGTTGGCTATGCCCTTGCCCATAATGTCGAAGGCCGCGCCGTGTACCGGCTCGAAGAGCGACGGGTGTGCCTTGTCCGGGTTGATGTTGGCACTGGGAGCCAGGCCCATACTGCCCGACACTACCGCAGCGATGTCCGACAGGATGTCGGCAAACAGGTTGGAGGCCACCACCACGTCGAAGTCTTCGGGCCAGCGCACGAAGTCCATGCAGGCCCGGTCCACCAGCAGCGACTCGGTCTCCACCTGCGGGTAGTCGGCGGCAACATCCTCAAACACCTCGTCCCAGAAGACCATGCCGAAGGACTGCGCGTTGGATTTGGTGACGGACGTCACCTTCATCCGCTTGTTGCGGCGGACGCAGTGGTCAAAGGCGGCGCGGATGATGCGCTCGGTGCCGCGTCGCGTGAACACGTTGCTCTGGATGACGGTCTCGTGGGGCGTGCCGGTATTGAGACGCCCTCCAACGGGGGCGTATTCGCCCTCGGTGTTCTCCCGGAAGATGACCATGTCAATGTCGCCCGGCTTCTTGCCCGCGAGGGGCGAGTCCACCCCGGGGTAGAGGTAGGCCGGGCGTACGCAAATTCCTTGGTCGAAACCCCGGCGCATCGGCAGCAGGAGGCCGTGCAGGGTGATGTGGTCGGGAATGTTCGGATCGCCCACGGCCCCAAACAGGATAGCGTCGAACCCGGATAGCAGTTCCAGCCCGTTTTCCGGCATCAGCCGGCCGGTCTCGCGGTAATAGTCGCTGCCCCAAGGAAATTCGGTGAACCGGAAAGATGGCCCTTCAGAAGACGCCAGCGCCTCCAGCGTCTTGCGGCCTTCGGCGATAACCTCGGGGCCAACTCCATCGCCTGGGATCACTGCCAGCTTGTATTCCGCCATAGCCTCGCCATCCTTGAATTAGGATCGCTGGACAGCATTGCCAGCGTTATGCAGCAGCGACGGTTTGCACACCGCCGCTCATCATTCTGAAGTGATAGACCTCTTCGGCATCGGGAAAGGTCTGCTTCGCCTTGATGTAGGTGGATTTGCCCCGACGCTCCGTAGCATCCAGCAACACGCCGGTCACTCCCTCCCGGTGGCCGCCGTTCACGCCGACTGCGCCAACCTCGCGGGCGAATTCGGCGACTTCCTCCAGCCTAGGCCGAGACGCCACGCGACTGGCCGCTTCGGCGGCGGTGCTTGCTCCCTGTCCTACCAGGGCCGCGCTTCCTTCCGCGACTCCCCTGCGGATCAGGCTCAACGCCTCTTCAGTCATGGCGTCCACCAGCCGCCATTGCTGCGAACTGCCGCCGAGATCGGAGCGCGAGGAGCCACCGAAGTCCAGGGCCACAATCTCCATGGCCGGGGGCGGGCCAATAGTCTCCCGCACCATGCCGGCGCGGTGGTCGAACAGGGCCAGGCCGGGCATCATCACGCCGCCGGTGGGTTCGATGGACAGAGCTATTTGGGCGATGTCATAGGGGCTGAGTTCTTCCCCCAAGGCCATGGCGGTGGCGGCTATCGCGGCGGAAAGGTCGGCGCTGCTGCTGCCCAGACCCCGCGCCCTCGGAATGGGGCTGCTGACCCTTACATCGGCGCGAACTTTCGCCCGCCGGAGATGGGCCAGCGTGCGCCGCACCGCCGCGACAGTTTTTTCGCATCCGTCGGTCGCAGTAACGCCGGGGCCTCCGGAGCTAATCTCCACCCGCACACGGGAAAAGAAGTCAACCGGGCAGGTCACAGAGAAGGGCATATCGCCCAAAACGCCCTGAGCCAGGACACCGCACACCCCCGGAGCCCGGGCGGTGGCAACGCCGACGGGCCGGACATCGTCCGGCAACCCAGATTCACCGATCGAGTCTCGTGGCACGCTCAACACTCACTCTCCAGCCAACACTCACTCTCCAGCTACGGTGGAAGGGGAAGGAACTGCGCCGTTGGCAAACTGGGACTCCATGCTTGCCAGGTGCGAGCCGTCGTTGAAAAGCCTCAGCACGGAATTATCGTGATACGTGTCCACTATGGAAAGGGTGCAGTTGCCGAACACGAAACGCCAGTTGGCGTCCAATGACATTCCGAGCAAGGACATCATTGCCGCCCGCAGGGAGCCGCCGTGTCCCACCACCAAGACGTTGTCGCCCAAGTGATTCTCCTTGATTTCACTGATGACGGCGGTCATGCGGGCACTGACTTCGCGGGTGGACTCGCCGCCCTCCGGGGCGTAATCGAGGTCCTTGGAGACGTAGCCGGGGTACTCATTCGGGTAGAGCTTCCTGAGCTCCGCTTCGGTCATGCCCTCGAATCTGCCCTTGTGGTATTCCCGCAGGCGCGGCGTGGGATGTATTGGAACATCGCGGCCTTCCAGGACAGTGGCGGCGGTCTCGTAAGCGCGGCTGAGGTCGCTGGCGTAGGCCGCATCGAAGGGTACGGTCTTCAGACGTTGGGCCAGCAGCCGGGCCTGCTCCAAGCCCCTTTCCGACAGGCCAACGTCGGTATGCCCCTGGATGCGGCCCTCACGGTTCCAGACAGTCTCCCCGTGCCGGACAATATACAGCTTACCCATCGCTTCCTGCTGGAAATAAGAATTGTGTCTCAATCGCTGGCTATTCTAACACGCAAAACAGCGCAAAAAACCTGTTCAGCTTCTACGGAAATTTGCGTCTACATTATATTGACACGAAATCCTGCTATTCCTACACTATATTGATATTGTGGGAAAAAGGGCCGAGTTGACACTCGCGCTCATTATGAGGTGGCGATATGCCTCCACGAAGGTCCCGGGCCAAGAAGGCGGATGCGCCCGCGGAGATGCCTGTTCTGACAGCTTACTGCACCAAGCTGCGCAGGAAGGTGGAGATGGACCAGATTGAGCTGGTCACAATGAAGAACGGGCGCCCTGCGGCTAAAGGCGTGGCTAAGGAAGACCCCAGTCTGTCGGTGTTCCGAATTCTGAGCAAGGCGGAAGCCGAAGAGTTGGCCAAAGTCCTCCCCCTAGGCTCCCGTTGAAATGGCTTACCGGGACGGACAACAAGCCCCTGCCCGCCGGCGCCAGTCGTCAGTTCGTCATACAAATAGGGTGGCAATCTTCCGGCCATCGTGCCCGAAGGTTCTTTCGCCCGAATCTCAATCGCCATCCTGAGACCTGAAGCCGCGAGCAACGGGCGAAGGCAAGGTGCCTTCACCCGTTGCATCTGCTTTACGGCACAGGGTCAGGGCTTTTTAATTCTCCCTCTCCCCCCTGAGGAGGAGGAAACCTTGAAAGGTCCTGGCACAGAGTACAATCAGCTTGACCTTGACCGGACTCTGTGGTTGAATACCGCCCGCAGGAAAGAGACTAGCCCTTGAGCTTACGACAGAATTCGTCTGGCAAATAAAATGGAACCGCCTAAATTGCCAGACACAAACAGTTGAATTACCGCACGGGTATTAGTAATATGTTGCGGACGCCTACCGTTGTAGCCGGGTGTCACGTTGCGGGCTGCCCTGCAAGCGCCGGGGTGTAAGGCCGAGGCTAACAGGGCCAGAGCTGGTAACGAGGATACAGCCTCTTGGAGACCACATCTTTTTTGGAGCCACTTCGATGAGTTTAATTCGACGTAATACTGTCCCACTGTTCGTGTTAATAGCGGTTATCGCCGTGGGAGTCGGGGTGTTAGCTTCCACCGGCCCCTTCGCTTTCGGTGAAGAGCCGGAAGGGTGCGACGCCGCCGCCGTCGGTATCTCCATATACACCACCGACGAGGAAGGCAACTCGGTGACGGTGGTATCCAACGGGGATGTGGTTACCTACCGGGTCACGCTGTCCATACCGGAGTTGCCTGCTGGCGAAACTGCCTGTAACTACCTGGGCGGCACTCTAACGATTACCTTGCCCAACGGCAACGAGGTCGCTGTCGCAGGAACCGAAGATACCGGGGATATCCCTACGGTTCAGGTAGGTTCCCCCTTCACCGCTCAGTCCGTCAGTTACACCATTGACCAGAACGACGCCTCCAACGGCGAGTTGACCGTTCGCGCTAACTATGCGGGCGGCTCGGCCCTCAGCGTGGATGAAGGCGAGCAGGCCCCAGAGGCCACGGCCTCCGTGTCCAACGTGCTGCGCATGACACCGCCTTCCATCGCCATCGAAAAGATTACGACTACCCCCATAATCTTCTTCGGGCAGACTGCCGGCTTCAACATCACGGTAGTCAATACCGGCGGCTACCAGTTGACCAACGTTACCATCACCGATACGCAAATAGAGTCCTGCGATGGCATGAGTTTCGGAACTCTGGCTGTCGGCGAGGAAAAGGCCGACACTTGTTCAGCCCTGCTTGATGGCGACATCACCAACGAAGCCTATGCAACGGCTTCGGTTCCCGGCGGCCCCCCGGCGGGCATGGAAACGGTTACCTCCGAGCCGGACAGCGCTTCCGTAAGCGTGGAAGGCCTGAACATCGCCATCATTGTCGAGACCACCACTCCACATATCCGGGTAGGCAACCAGGGCGAGGCCTCTATCACGGTTATCATGCCTCCTCAGACGGCGGTTAGCGACGTTACTGTTACCGTAGAGCAGGCTCCGCAATGCGATGCCTTCTGGGAGGTATTGCCTGCTGGCGCAGAGGAGACTTACACCTGTATTCTCGAGACGGACCCTGCCGTTGAAGGAAGCCTGCCTCTGGGCACAACGGCCATCGTCGGCGTAGTCACAGGCTCCGTTCCCGACGTGCCCCTGAGCGCCGAGGACTCGGTGGATGTGTCGGTCTTCAGCCTGGCGCTGAACGTCACCATAGATCCTGAAGAACAGACCATCCGCAGCGGCGACACGGCCAGCTTCACGATCAACGTCAGCAACCAGGCCGACGATATTTTGTCCGACGTAATAGTAACCAACGAGACGGTTCCCGATTGTGCCACAACCTTCGAGTCCCTGGCCCCGGGAGAAGTCCAGACCTACGAATGCTCCCTGGATGGCGTCACGGATGACATGGAGACCATCGTAGATGTTGTGGCGACTGCTGCGGACGGTGCTCCGGTGAGCGCCACGGATTCGGCCACCGTCATCATCTTGCGCCCCAGCACCGCCATCGAAGTGGCTGACGTCAACACTATGGTGCTGCGGTTGGTGGTCCAGACCCTGAAGATCACCGAAACCAACGACGGTGATTCCGCTTTGTCCAACATCTGCGTGGAATTCGATCCCTCCGGATCCATCCTGCCCCGCCAAGCTATGGATGCCATGGAAGGCGAGGGCATGATGGAAGGCGAAGCCATGATGGAGGAAGGGGAGGCCATGGCCGTGCCGGCTGACCCCTGTGCCGAACCTACCCCCGGCATAATGCTCCTGACTCGCGACTCCGTCGAATACGTCGGCGGCGACATTGGGGACGACAACATCATGGACGTCGGCGAGACCTGGGAATGGCGAGTGGTCGCCGTGGGAGTCGCTGGCAACTACGTCGGACTGTCCGAGGGCGCTAGGAGCATGAACCTCGTAGCCATCGGACATGGCACCGACATTCTGGGCGGCGACGTAACCTACCCCGGAGACGTGGAAGAACTCGCTCAGATCGAAGTGCCGATAATCGCCCAGTAGCCAAACCGTTTCCTGCGTCCGCATCAGCGGATGCGCAACGCCAAGCCCCCAGAGATGGCCGGAGGATTGATTCCTCCGGTCATCGCCTTTTTCGGAACGTCCATCGCCTATATCGCCGGGCGGAAGGAAATGGGGCATCATGCTCCACGACAACTTGCCCGAAGGCGCGAATACCGCTGGCAGGGCCGGTTGCTTGCTGGTATCATTTGGCGGTATTGCAGTCTGTGTCTGTGCTAGGGTGTGTTTACAAACCGCAAATAGGGCGGAATTAACCTGCAAAATCCCCTCTCCCTTGAGGGAGAGGGTTAGGGTGAGGGTGAAATCCTGGCATCAAACAACCGCGCCGATACCCAAATATCTTTGCCGGTAGAGTTTGTAAACACGCTCTAGGCAGGAGGACGTTATGCCTGAAACTGAACCCATAGTTTTCCTGAATGGAGAGCTTGTTCCGGAATCGCAAGCGGGTATCCCCATACGCGACCGGGGCTTCATCTATGGCGACGCGGTGTTCGACGCCGCCCGTACCTTCAACGGCGTCCCTTTCAAGCTGACCGAACACGTCAAGCGGCTCTACGACTCTCTCCGCTACGTGCGCATAGACCCCGGCATGGACATGGGCGAGATGGAAGCATGGTCCCGAAGGGTGGTCGAGCACAATTATCCGCTTCTGCCGCCCGGCCAGGATATGTGGGTGATGCAGCGAGTGACTCGCGGCGTCGAAGGCGGAGAATCGGCCCCGACAGTGCTTATCGAGACCCACGCCATCCCCTTCGTATCTCGGGCGCCTCTCTACCGCGACGGGGCTAGGGTAACCACCCCTTCCGTGCCTCGCGTGCCGCCGCGCTTTATGAGCCCGCGGGCCAAGACCCACAACTACCTGAACCTCGTCTTGGGAGACCTGGAAGCCCAGGGGACCGACCCAGGTTCCTGGGCCGTGCTGCTGGACGAAACCGGCAACCTGACCGAAGGGCGCGGCTCCAATATCTTTCTGGTCAAAGACGGCACGGTGGCCACGCCCAAGGGGCAGTACGTGCTGGAAGGCATCACCCGCAACACCGTGCTGGACCTGGCCGGCGGGCTGGGGCTGGAAACGGCCGAGCGCGACCTGGACCTGTTCGACGCCTACACCGCCGACGAGGCTTTCCTGACCTCCACCAGCCTGTGCATCTGCCCCGTTTCCTCCATCAACGGAACTGTCATAGGAGACGGCAAGCCGCCCGCCCAAGTGACCCAGCGGCTGATGAGCGCCTTCAGCGACCTGGCGGGAATGGACTTCGAGGAGCAATATCTGGCTCACCTTTAGCTTTTTCAACGCAGAGGATGCCGAGGATATACGCTCTTCGATATACCCTTTGCGACCTCTGCGCAACCCTCTGCGTACTCTGCGTTAAAGAATTTCCCTACACTCTACTCGAACAGGAGGTTGTCATGGCGGACTTGCTACCCGGAATCGTGGAATCGGGCGCGGAAGCGCAGCAGCTTGCCACCGGTTTCGGTTTCACAGAGGGACCGTTGTGGCACCCCGACGGCCACTGGCTCTTCGTAGACATTCGCGCCTCGCTGGTGCACCGGATGACGCCGGACGGGCAGACGGCGGTCTACCGTGACAACAGCGGCGGCTCCAACGGGCTGACCTTCGATCTGGCGGGCAACCTGATTCTGTGCGAGGGCGACAACCGGCAGCTTTCTCGCCGCAATTCCGACGGCTCGTACACCGCCATCGCCACTCACGTAGACGGACAGCAGATCAACCGTCCCAACGACGTTGTTGGCCGTTCCGACGGCTCGCTATACTTCACCGACCCCAATGGACGGCTCACGGCGGAGGAAAAGGAGCTTGACTTCAGTGGCGTTCACCGCGTTTCGATGACCGGCAGCCATACCATCGCTACCGAGGATACGGAGTACCCCAACGGCCTTGCCTTTTCGCCGGACGAAAGCGTGCTGTACGTCGCCATCACCCGGCTCGACGATAGCTGCATTGGCACAAAGGAGCGCGGGGAAGTCTGCGACCACCAATTCATTCGCGCCTTCGATGTCTCCGCCGACGGGTCACTGAGCAACAACCGCGTGTTCGCAACGATGTACTCGGCGGAGGACGGGGTTCCCGACGGCATGAAGGTGGACGCCGAGGGCCGTGTCTACTGCACCGGCCCGGGCGGGTGCTGGGTCTTCGACGCCGACGGCAACAGCCTGGGCGTCATCCGGCTGCCGGAGATACCGGCCAACTGCGCCTGGGGCGGCGACGATAACCGGACCATGCTGTTCACTGCCCGAACCTCGGTCTACTCGCTGCGTATGACCACCCCCGGCACGGAAATTCCCCAGATGTAAGGGAGAACGAATTAAACGCAGAGGGCGCAGAGAACACAGAGATTCCCGCAGAAAATCCGAATCCTCAGCGTTCTCTGCGCTATCTCTGTGTCCTCTGCGTTAAAACTGAGGACAGGTCTATGAACGAATACGACGCCATCATCATCGGCGTGGGCGGCATGGGCAGCGCCGCGCTGTATCACCTGGCCCGGCGGGGCTGGCGCGCGCTGGGGCTTGAGCAGTTCGACGTGCCCCACGAGATGGGATCGTCCCACGGATATTCCCGGATGATTCGCTATACCCTCCAGGAACACCCCTCTTACGTGCCGCTGGTGCGCCGCGCCTACGAGCTGTGGCATCAGTTGGAGAACGCATCGCGGGAGCGGCTTCTGGTCACCACCGGCTCCATCCGCGCCGGCTATGCCGAGGACGAATACTTCCAGGGGGCCATAGCTGCCTGCGAAGAACATCACATCCCCTACGAGGTGCTGACCGGGCCGGAGACCGGCCGCCGTTTCCCCGGCTACAACCTGGATCGCGACATTTCCGCCGTCTACCAGGCCGATGGCGGGTTCCTGCTGCCGGAGCGTTGCATCGTCAACCACGTGAACGCCGCTCTGGAAGCCGGGGCCGAGGTACACGGGCGCGAGCGGGTACTGGACTGGGAACCGTCGGGGGAGGGCGTTATCGTCCGCACCGGCCGGGGGAGCTACCGCGCCGCCCGGCTGGTGGTATCGGCCGGGCCTTGGGCCGCCAAGATTGCGCCAACGCTGGCCCAATACGCCGTCGCCGAACGCCAGGTGCTGGGCTGGTTCCAGCCGGAAAAGCCGGAACTGTTCCGCACAGACACCTTCCCGGTGTTCGGGCTTTACGCCGAGGAAGGACGGTTCTACGGGTTCCCGGTATACGGCGTCCCTGGCTTCAAGGTGGGGCGCTCCCACCACCTGCACCAGACCGTTGACCCCGACCACCTAGACCGGGACGTTCACCCTGAAGACGAGGCGGTGCTGCGCAACTTCGTCGAGCGCTACTTCCCGGCGGCGGGCGGTCCGGCGCTTTCCCTCAAGACCTGTATGTTCACCAACTCGCCCGACGGGCATTTCATCATAGACCTGCACCCCGACTATCCGCAGGTATCCCTGGCTTCCGGTTTCTCGGGGCACGGCTTCAAGTTTGCCAGCGTCATCGGCGAAATCATGGCCGACCTCGCCATGTTCGGAGAGACCACACATGACCTGGACCTGTTCCGCCTGAATCGCTTCGATGAGGGCTGACATCCCGGGCCAACGTGAAGGCCCATCCGCCAGACCGGGTTTCAACTGTGGCGGGGACTGGCATCCTCTTCATTTTTCCTCCGCGCTATTGCCTGTGTTAGACTAATTTCGCCAGCCATACGAGCACGGGGGCGACATGGACTTTCTTTCCGTTGACCACCAGCCGGACCGCAAGCTGACCACTCTTCTGATTGCCTTCAGCGGGTGGGCCGACGCCGCCGAAGGGGCCACCAGCGCGGTGAAGTTCCTCAAGCGCAAGCTCAATGCGCGCAAGTTCGCCGAGTTTGACCCGGAGGAGTTCTACGACTTCACGCAGACGCGGCCCACCACCACGCGCACCCGCGACGGTAAGCGTCATATCCATTGGCCGGCCAACGAATTCTTCCACCTGACCAATCCGGACACCGACACCGGCATCATGATTTTCACGGGGGTCGAACCCAACCTGCGCTGGCGCGCCTATTCCCAGGGCATTGCGCGGCTGGCGCATGAGCAAGGAGTAGAAACCGTCATCCACGTCGGCGCTTTGCTGGACGCCGTGCCTCACACCCGTCCGGTGAAACTCAGCGGTACCGCAACACGGCCCGACCTTTCGGAGTTCCTGGAAGGGCGCGAAATCCGGTCCTCCAATTACCAGGGGCCCACGGGCATCAGTTCCTCGGTGATGGATGCCTGCGTCAAGCAGGGTCTGGGCTACTCATCCATCTGGGGACACACGCCCCACTACCTGCAGGCCGCGCCCAACTACCGGGTCGCCTACTCGCTGCTGCAGCCCCTCACCCGCCTGTTGCGCCTTCCACTGGAACTGGAGGAGTTGCGGGGGGCCGCTGCCAAATTCGACGATGAGGTTGCCCGGGCAGTGCAGGCCGACGAGCAGATAGGTTCCTATGTCGCCAAGCTGGAAGGGCAGTACGACGAAATGGCCGCCGAGAACAGCAGTCTTGACCCCGAGGAGTTGCTCCGGGATGTGGAGAGATTCCTCCGGGGAGAGCGCTGACCGTGGCAGCCGGGCAATTTATGTCAATTTCCGCCAATTTCCTGTGGCCGCAATTGTCTTATCCAATGTCCCGTATCGCCACATTCGGCATCATATACGATATTGAGTGACGAATTAGTTCTCCGCTCAATCAGAGGGCATTACGCGGCATCGTCCTGTCTCGCCCCTTGACAAAGCCTGTGGAAATCAATATAAACCTTGCGCTAAGGATACACTCCCGGAGGCAGGCCACATCCGGTTCGGGGGTGTAATTGTGTATATCCTGAAAGGAGCGGAAGTGTTAAATCCAAGAACAATAATCACAAGACTCTGGCTACCAATTCTATTGGCGCTTTCCTTGGCGCTGATAGCAGCCTGCGGCTCCGCGGAGGATCCAACGGCTACGACGGCGCCGGCTGCGCCTACCGAGGCGGCGCCGGTCGCTACCTCCGCCCCTGAGCCAACCGCCATGGCGGAGGAGCCCACGGCGATGCCGGGCGAAACCACGGTAGCCCCCGCGCCCACCGCCGTGCCGCCCACTTCGACTCCCATGCCCGCGCCGACCAGGGCGGCTGAACCGTCCCACGAGCCGCAGGGCGTGCTGAATTACGGCGTCAAGGAAACCGGCGTATTCGAGGGGCATCCCCGGTTCATGTCCAGCCCCCGCGTACAGTACTCCGGCGTCAGCTTCGGCGAGTCCATGGTCGCTATCCAGGAAGACCTGTCGCCAGGACCGTTGCTGGCTTCCGAGTGGGATATATCCGATGACGGTCAGTTCTGGACCTTCAAGGTGCGGGACGACGTTGAGTTCCACCACCAGTGCGGCGCTTCCGGCACGGAGAGCTGCGGCAACCTGACCATTCACGACATCCTCTGGAACTACAAGGAATGGCACGAAGGATCTCTCAATGCCCGCGCAGGCATCATCGGCGACTTCTGGGTCGGCAATGCCGGCGGTTCTCAGACGATTATTGACGACTACACCGTAGAACTCGACACCGGCGAGCCTTGGCTCCAGCAGAGGGCCTTCGAGTTCATGCGCCACTTGGGCGGTGTCAGCACCACCATCGTCAGTATGCAGCAGACACGGGAGATATTCGAGCGCAACGGCGGAAACTGGGATGACCGCTACAGCGAACCCGGCGTGGTCACCGAGGAATACGAGGCCGCTGCGAAGGAAGCCAGCAAGAACATTTCCGCCACTGGCCCTTGGGAAATCGTTGGCCCCACTAACAGCGACAGCGTTTGGGAGTTCACGGCCGTCAACAACCACTGGCGCCAGACCCCCTACTTCGCCGAGTTCAACATGAGGTCCATCCCCGAGGAGGCCACGCGGGTTGCGGCCTTCCAGACGGGCGAACTGGACATCATGGA
This sequence comes from Dehalococcoidia bacterium, assembly GCA_965232885.1. GTDB lineage: Bacteria > Chloroflexota > Dehalococcoidia > Lucifugimonadales > UBA3495 > VXOI01. Next base: position 585,329 of record CBDDQX010000003.1, read on the forward strand.
GATGGCCTTTGATTCCCTTCCTGCCGTGCAGGCCGTGGAAAACACGGTTATCGTTGCCTGGCCCAATGCCACCCAATCGGGTCTGAACATCTACGGCCAGACCTACGGCGTGGACAAAGATGGCAATCCCTACGAACACCTGGACTGCAACAACGCCTGGGTGTCCTGCAATGAAGACCCCACATCCCAGGAATGGATGGATGCGGTCAAGGTCAAGAAGGCCATGGCCGTCGCCATCAACCGCCAGGAGATCGTGGACGAACTCTTGTCCGGCTACGGCGCGCCTCTCTACATGAGGGACTGGATGGGATTCGACCATAAGGCCGACCCGGACTGGACCTTCGAGTATGATCCGGACTACGCGATGCAGCTTTTGGAAGAAGCTGGCTACGGTCCCGGCAATGAGTTCTCCATCACTCTCACTACGGCCATTCGTGGCCGGCCTGCCGAGGTGGAAGCCTGTGAAGCGGTCGGCGGATACTGGGAAGCCGTGGGTATAGACGTCAATTTCCAGCGGGTTCCCTACGCCACGATCAGGCCTGAGCTGATTACCCGCACGTACCAGGGAGCCACCTGCCACGCGCTTGGTCAGCGCTTGACTCCCGCCATCGGCGCCTCCAACTACGTGGCGAAGTCCACCTTCAGCTACGGCACGGAACACCCGTGGATGGAGGAAAACATCACCGCCTTGTTGGCTGAGACCAACCCGGCTGAGGTTGACCGAAGGGAGCGCGAGGTCTACGGCTGGATGTATGACAACGTCATGGCCTTCGCCCTCTACAGCATCCATGGCATTTGGCCTGTTGGCGCCAGGCTGGATCCCGAGTGGCGCCCTCTAGACTTCAGCGAGCTTGCCTCGCCGCAGTCCTTTGAGTACATCAAGCACCGGCAGTAGACTGCCACATCCGTCAGGATAGCAGCAACCATTCGGGAATGGCGGGGAAGCCGACCATCGCGCTTCCTCGTCATTCCCGCGAAAGCGGGAATCCATAAGCAGGCAATCAGCGTACTTGTGAAGACTTTGGATTCCCGCTTTCGCGGGAATGACACTAACGGGAATTAGTAAGCTATGCAGAGATATTTAGTCCGGCGGTTTGTTCTGGCCATCATCACTTTGTTGGCCGTTTCGCTCATTATATTCATACTGAGCCGGTCTGCGGGCGATCCGGTTTCCCTGATGTTGGACGAATACTCCACGCAGGAAGATATAGACCGGATGATGGCAAAACTGGGCACTGACAAGCCCTACTATCAGCAATACTTCATCTTCCTGCGAGACGCTTTCCAGGGAGACTTGGGAGTTTCTATCAAGGATGGCCGCCCAGTGGTGGAAGTCATCCTGGAGCGCCTCCCGGCCACGCTGTACCTGGGACTGACTGCCTTCATCGTTTCGTTGCTGGTGGGTATCCCGCTGGGGATACTGTCATCCGTGAAGCGTGGGAGCCTGATAGACCAGGCGGGAAAGGTGGTTGCATTGCTGGGGCAAGCGTCGCCGCCCTTCTGGCTGGGCATAATGCTGATAATCTTCTTCGCCGTGGCGATAAGAGCCTTCCCGACTTCCGGAAGGGAAGACTGGAACAGCATCGTCCTGCCCGCTGTCACCCTCGGCTGGTATTACGCCGCGGCCAACTTGAGACTGGTGCGCTCGGCGATGCTGGACGTGCTGGACTCTGAGTACATCAAGCTGGCCCGGGCCAAGGGTGTGCCCTACTGGGGAATCGTGATGCGCCACGCCTTCCGCAATGCCTTGATTCCGCCCCTGACCTTCGCGGGAGTCACCTTGGGCGCGCTGGTCACAGGCTCTCTGGTGGTGGAAACGGTGTTCGCCTGGCCCGGTTTGGGCAAGCTGGCGATAGACGCGCTCTACGCCTTCGACTACCCGCTGCTGCAAGGAGTGGTGGTGGTCTTCACGCTGCTCTATGTCCTGGTTGCCTTCAGCGTAGATGTCCTTTACGCCTACATTGACCCCCGCATCAGGTACGCATAGAAGCCCCGGAGAGAACTGAAGATGGCTGCCCAAGCAACCGAAAATTTAACTCATTCCAGAGGCATAGGCGTCCGGCTGACCAGTGTCTACCGCATCTTCCGGCGCTGGCCGGTGCTCCCTGTCTTTATATTGGCTCTGGTGTTATTTGCCGGCATTGCCGCTCCCTTTATATCGCCCCACGACCCGAACGAACAGTCTCTTTCCGAGCGTACGATTCCTCCTTTCTGGTACGAAGCCAAGACGCTAACCTCGGAAAAGACGGTGGTGCTCCTCGTGCTGCCCGGACAAGTGAATCAGATATCCGAGGCAGATGCTCAGGAAATCAACCCGGATGCCCAGATCGGCGACTCCATCGAAGTCGAGGAGGTAATTCGGGATGCTGGTAGCAGCAAGTTCTTGCTGGGAACCGACCACTTGGGGCGGGACATCCTTTCCCGCATCATCTACGGTGCCCGCATTTCCCTGCTGGTCGCGGCTGTCACCCTGGGCGTCGGAGGTTCCATAGGTGTGATCCTGGGGCTGGTGGCGGGCTGGTACGGTGGAGTGGTGGACGAGTCGGTAATGCGGTTCGTGGACATCCTGCTGGCCATTCCCCTGGTTTTGATAGCCTTGGCCATGGTTGCCACACTGGGACAATCGCTGACCATTATCGTGGCGGTGCTTACGATATTCATCTGGCCGCGCTTCGCCCGCCAGTTGCGGGGCGAAGTGCTGCAATTGAAGAACATGGACTTCGTGGCGCTGGCCAGGGTGGCCGGGGCCTCTGTCCCCAGGATTCTGTTCATTCACATATTCCCCGGGACGATCAATACGCTAATCGTAGTGGCGACCCTCCAGGTGGGCATCGTGATCCTGCTGGAAGCCACCCTCTCGTTCCTGGGGGCGGGTGTGCCTCCGCCCACAGCTACCTGGGGCGGCATGGTGTCGGACGGACGGGGGCATCTGGCCGGAGGGTTCGAGACCGGGTCGTGGTGGATTTCCACCTTCCCCGGAGTCGCCATCGTGCTGACTGTCATGTCGCTGAACCTCTTCGGCGACTGGCTGCGCGACAAGCTCGACCCAAGGCTGCGGCAAATAGAGTAAAAACGGAGGGCAACCTTTGTGGTTGCCCTTTATCCGGCGGTGAACCCCAGGCAGAGGCAACCCTTGTGGTTGCCCTCTGCAGTACAATGACAACACACTCAAAGGCCAAAGGGCGTTATGACAACCGAAGTAGCAACCCAACAGGAAGTTGTCCTGAAGGTAGACGACCTTCGGACGTACTTTACGACCCGCTGGGGCACGGTCAAGGCGGTGGACGGCATCAGCTTCGACCTCCGGCGGGGTGAGACGCTGGGCATCGTCGGCGAGTCCGGTTCAGGCAAGTCGGTGACCATGCTGTCGCTAATGCGCCTCATTCCCATGCCGCCGGGACGCATCGTATCCGGCAGCATTACCTTGGACGGAGAGGACATACTGCAACTCTCCGAAAACGAGATGAACAAGGTACGGGGCAGCAAGATAGCCCTCATCATCCAGGACCCGATGACTTCGCTGAACCCGGTGTTCACCATAGGCAACCAGGTATCGGAGGCTATCAAGATTCACCAGGACATTCCGAAGCGGTCGGTGATGGAGCAGGCTCTCTCGGTGTTGCGGAAGGTGAACATACCCGCCGCCGAGTCGCGGATGCGCGACTACCCCCACCAGATGAGCGGCGGAATGCGCCAGCGCGTTGTGGGGGCCATCGGCATTTCCTGCCAACCGCAGGTGCTCATCGCCGACGAGCCGACCACTTCGCTGGACGTTACGATTCAGGCCCAATATCTGGCCCTGCTCAAGGAATTGCAGCGGGACTCCAACGTGGGGCTGATTTTCATCACCCACGACTTCGGCATCGTCGCCAAGATGTGCGACCGGGTGGCGGTGATGTACGCTGGCCGCATCGTGGAACAGGGCAGCGTCCGCGACATCTTCAACCGCCCGTCGCATCCTTACACCGAAGCACTGCTGGCCTCAGTCCCCAGAATGGAAGAGGACGTTGACCGGCTGTACTCCATCGAGGGCCAGCCGCCCACGCTTCACGACCTGCCCACTGGCTGCCCCTTCGCTCCTCGCTGCCAGTACGTGATGGACCGGTGCCGCGAGGAATATCCCACCCGAGTAACGGTAGGCGAAGGCCACGACGCTTCATGCTGGCGGTTAAGCTGATATGACGACTGCAATCGCGCAAGACAACACGGCATCCCCGGCCAACGGCAACGGGGCTCTTCTGGAAGCCGTAGGGCTGAAAAAGTATTTCCCGGTGACCAAGGGCCTGCTCATAAGCAAGACCACCGGTCACATCAAGGCGGTGGACGGGGTATCCTTCGAGCTGCGCCCCGGCGAGACCCTCGGCATCGTGGGCGAATCGGGCTGCGGCAAGAGCACCACCGCCAAGATGATGCTGATGCTGGAAGAGCCGACGGAAGGCTCCATTCGCTTCGAAGGGAAAGAGATTCATAGCGCGGACCAAGAGACCCGCCGGGAATACAGACGGTCAGTTCAGGCGGTGTTCCAGGACCCGTGGAGTTCGCTTAATCCACGTATGCGGGTCCGCGACCTCATCGCCGAGCCTATGGTCATCAACTGGGGCATCAGCCGGGGGGAGATCCAGGAAAGGGTTATCAAGCTGCTCAACGACGTTGGCCTGAACTCGTATCACGCAAACCTTTATCCCCACGAATTCTCGGGCGGCCAGCGGCAGCGCCTGGCCATCGCCCGCGCCTTGGCCCTCAACCCCAAGGTCATCGTGCTGGACGAGCCGGTTTCCGCGCTGGACGTGTCCATCCGCGCCCAGATAATGAACCTGCTGAAAGACCTGCAGGCGGAATACAACGTCAGCTATATGCTCATTGCCCACCACCTGGCGACGGTGCGCTATATGTGCACCTGGGTGGCGGTGATGTACCTCGGCCGCATCGTCGAGCTGTCGCCGGTGAAGGACCTGTTCGAGAACCCGTCGCACCCCTACACCAAGGCTCTGATGTCGGCTGCCCTGCCTTCCCATCCCGATACCGTGCAGGAAGAGATGATCCTGACGGGCGAGGTGCCATCACCGTTGAACCCTCCGGAGGGTTGCCACTTCCACACCCGCTGCCCCTTTGTCATGGACCACTGCGGGGTGCAGGAGCCGCAGGTGAAGGAAGTCTCCCCAGGCCACACCGTCGCCTGCCACCTGTTTTAACCTGGCGTTCAATTTTGCTCAGGATTTCGGAATGCTGGAAACGGACAGAAGCAGGGAAATAATGGCAGATGCCCACAGCCTCCAGCGGGAAGCGGTTCGCCTTCTGGAACAAGGAGACATCCGGGACGCTGCCGAAAAAGCGTGGTGCGCTACCTTGAGGGCCACCAACGCTTTGATACTGGCCAAGACAGGAGAGGAACCTCTGCGAACTCCTGCTACCGGCCGAATGCTTGATGATATAACGTCCCGTGATGCACGGGTAGGGAGTATGGTGGGGCGTTACTATTCCCGGCAGACCAGTCTGCACGGAGATTGCTTCTATTTGGGTTTACCTCCTACCAGACACACAGAACGCCGCATACGGGAGAACGCCGCATATATCAGGGACGCCGAAAGGTTCGCCGGGATAGAGAATTAGACCTGCCACTCCAAAGTAAGACTCCGGGTCTACGCTCTCTGTCGAGAGCGTGCCTGCTCCAAGAGCCTTCGCCCGTCTGCCCAACCCTTGAAGGCACTGGCAGGCTGGTGCTAGAATCTGCCAATGCCAACGCAGGCGCTGACCAGAAAACAACGCCGAAGCCCCACCATGTCGCCGGCCCGAATCGCTCAGGCCGTCGCCTTGATGGCAGAAGAGTACGGCCCTTTCGAGACGGAGCGGCGGTTGCCTCCGGCTGACGAGATGGTGTTCACCATCCTGTCCCAGCATACGTCCGACATCAACTCGGGCCGAGCCTACAACCGCCTCATGGAACTCTTCGGAACGCTGGAGGCGGTGTCCAGGGCCGACGTAAACTCCATCGAAGAGGCTATCGCTCCAGGTGGGCTGGCCAAGGTCAAGGCGCCACGCATCAAGGAAGTGCTGGGCAAGGTGCTGGAACTCAACGGCGGTTCGCTGGACCTCTCCTTCCTGCGCGAGATGCCTCTCGCCGAGGCAAAGGCATGGTTGCGGCAACTGCCGGGTATCGGCCCCAAATCCACCGGCATCGTCCTCAACTTTTCGCTGGGTATGCCGGCCATGGCAATAGACACCCACATATTTCGGGTGTGCCAGCGGCTGCGCGCCATAGACGCCAAGACCAGCGCAGACAAGGCTCACGACGTCATGGAGGCCAAGGTGCCGCCCGAGGAAGTGTTCAACTTCCACGTGGCCTTCATCAACCACGGACGTCGGGTGTGCAAGGCGCAGCGGCCCCTCTGCGAGGTGTGCGTTGTCGGCGATATGTGTCCTTCGCGCAAGAAAATGATGTCCAAAACAACCGAAACGGAAACCGGAGCCAAGACAACCCGCGTGTCAAGGACAGTTCAGAGCGGCCCCGGCCCGATGCCTCACGTTCCGCCCGAGCGAGCCGAATAGAGGTTTCCGTCATTCCCGCGAAACTTGTCCCCGTGAAAAAGGGGAGCGGGAACCTATGGCGTCCGCTGGATAGTTTCTTGTAATAACCTGATTCTCCGGGGAGTGGATTCCCTCTTTCGCGGGAATGGCGGTATCATGTAAAGGTGTCTTAAAACGGTAATGACCGGGAAGCGGCAAGGAGGGCCAAGAAAGTGAAGGTTGGAATCATCAATGTCACAGGATACTCAGGCTCAGAGTTGGCCCGCATCCTGCGTCGCCACCCCGAAGTGGAAATCGCATCGGTCACTGGCCGGAGCGCCGCCGGTCAGAAGCTGGGAGAGGTCTTTCCGCACCTGGAAAGCCTCGACCTGACCATTGAGCCGGAACTGAGCGGCAGCCTGGACCTGGTCTTCTCGGCCCTGCCCCACAAGGCCAGCGCCGAAGCCTGCATCCCGGTGCTGGACCAGGGCGTAAAGGTGGTGGACATCAGCGCCGACTTCCGCCTGAAGCACGCCGATGAATACGAGGAATGGTACGGCGTGGAACACCAGAAGCCGTCGCTGCTGGAAGAGGCAGTATATGGGCTGACCGAGCTGCACCGCGACGAGATTCGCGCTGCGCGGCTGGTGGCCAACCCAGGCTGCTACCCCACCAGCGCTATTCTGGGGCTGGCCCCGGCGGTGTCGGCAGGCGTCATCAGCCCCGACATCATCGTCAGCAGCCTGTCCGGCGTATCGGGCGGCGGGCGCAGCCTGGTGATGACCAACCATTTCTCGGAAGTGAACGAGAACGCCTTCGCCTATGCGGTGAACGGACATCGCCACCTGCCTGAGATTACCCAGGAACTGAACCCGTTGACCGGGCAGCAGTTGAACGTGACCTTCCAGGTCCACCTGATCCCGATGACCCGGGGAATCTTCAGTTCCTGCTACGCCCCCTTGGCAAACCCTGATGCTTGGGCGGGCGACGAGGGCAAGCAGCGTCTGGTGGACATCTACCGTGACTACTACGCCAACCATCCCTTCGTGAAGGTGGTGTCTGCCCCGCCGCAGACCAAGCAGACGCTGGGTAATAATATGTGCCTGTTGCACCCGGTCATAGACCACCGCACCGGACGCCTGACTGTTTTCAGCGTTCTGGACAACCTGGTCAAGGGGGCTGCGGGCCAGGCGGTGCAGAACATGAACCTGATGGCCGGCTTCCCCGAGGATACCTCGCTGGATGAACTGGCGGTATACCCGTAGCATACGGCTGCGGGGTGTGCTAAACTGAAAGGGTACAGTGTGCCCCGGTCGTCTAGCCAGGTCAGGATGCCACCCTTTCAAGGTGGAGATCAGGGGATCGAAGCCCCTCCGGGGTACCAACATCTTCTCTCGAAATCATAGAAATCCCGCAGCGTTTTCGCCACGGGATTTTTACTTTGATCCACTTCCAGATCAGGCGGTGAAGCGCGTCATCAGCTCCAGATTGGCTCGCACTTCATCTCCCTCGGCGATTACCAGATTTTCCTGCTTAAGGTAATTGATGTCGCGCATCAATGTACGAGTAGTGACGCTCCGGTACAGGCGCGACAAAGAATGGCCCCCGGATCTGAGTTCTCTCAGCGATACCGGCGCACCGGCTAATTCGGTCAGAAACCTGAGTTGCCTTTCACCTGCCGGCGTTCCCAATTTCCCGGCATCCGCCAAAGTCTGACGGGCATAATCTCGGAAGGCCAGTATTCTAACCTCCGTCAGCACTTCTCTATGAACTTCTTCGAGTTCCTGAACCAAGCCATTGAGGGCAAAGGCGACGAAGGGAGTCAGATTGAAAACGCCTTGTTCTCTAACCCGGTTCAGGCTGTCTATGTATTCCGGGCGGTTCTGGTAATAATAGTTGGACAAAGAGTAATAGCCTCTGACGTTCACACCGGCTTTGTAGAGCAGGAAGCTCTCCACGGCTCTGGAAGTCCGCCCGTTGCCATCGCCAAAAGGGTGTATGCTCACCACATAGAAATGGGCAACTATCGCCCGCAACACCGGGTCCCAATGCGTTGGCATCCCGGTGTTGAACCAGCGGACAAATTCAGCCATCAAATGCCGGACTTCCTCACCGGTCGGAGGCGGACGATAGTTACCAACTACTACTGAATGATTGCGATACCGGCCTGGCTCGTTGTGTGGATAGTTAATGCCTTGTGTCAATATCCGGTGAAACTCCAGTATCAGTTCTTCCGTAACTCGCGCAGTTGGATTATCCTCAAGGTACTCACCGACGTACCGCATTAGCGCTTCGGCGTTCCTGACTTCCTGCTCCTCACGTTCCCGGCCAAGGCCAAGAGGAGCGTTGCCGGGAGGGGAATCTACGACCAGATCAATTTCCTCTTCCGAAAGCTCAGTCCCCTCAATGCCGGTAGTGCCACGGACTGCCCTCAAGATATTGAGACGATCGAGCCGTTGCTGTACGTAGGGCGGAATAGGAATCCCGCGAATCACTCTGGCAAGAGCGTGAACCTGAGCCACATTCTCCAAAATACGCCGGTTAGCAACATCCAAAACCGGCTCAAAATAGGCTGCATTGCTCTGCAAATCGCCCTCACAAATCAAGACATTACCCTAGTCAATGTCCAACTACTTCATATAGCTGAATCGTATCTGAAAAAATTGGACATAGCAATGGACAATGACCAACAGGGTGTTGTGTCAGCATGACCGCAACCTGGCATGAGTTCGCATCCCAAGCCCCGGAACTGGCGGCGCTGGGCGAAGCGCAGTTCTCGCGTACCGGCCTGGCGCTGGTGGGCACGCTGCGGCGGGACGGCTGGCCGCGAATCTCGCCGGTGGAGCCGTACATCGTGGACGGGCAGTTGTATCTGGGGATGATGTGGCGGTCGGTGAAGGCGCTGGACCTGCTACGCGCCCCCCGCTGCGTGGTTCACAGCACGGTCTCCGACCGCGAGGGAACGGAAGGCGAGTTCAAGGTCTATGGGCACGCCGCCGAGGTTACTGAACTTGAGGAACGGCGACGGTTCGCTGACGCAGTGTATGCCGCTATTGAATACCGGCCCGAAGAGCCGGAGTTCCACTGCTTCGCCATCGCCATTGAGAGCGTCGTATTCGCTCAACTGCTCGACGGCCAGTTCCGCCGCAAAGTGTGGCGGGCAGATGATAAACCCAAAGACGCAAGGGCGCAAAGAAAATAGACAAAGCCCTTGCGTCTTTGCGTTGAAATCCTAATCAAACACGAACACGCACTTGCCGGTGGTCGCCCCGTCGAAGGTCTGGAAGGCTTCAATAGCTTGGTCGAGGCCATAGCGGTGGGTAATCAGCCGGTCCAGCGGGGCCTTGGTATCCACGAAAAAGCGGGCGATTTCGATAAGTTCGGCCTTGCTGAACGTCCAAGAACCGTAGACAGTCAGCGCCTTGAAGATCACGTCGCGGTTGAAGTCAATCTCAGCCGGGCCGCCAATCCCCACGTAGCAGGCGCGGGCGAAGGGGCGCAGGCACGAGAGCGTCTGCTGCCGCGCAGTTGGGTTGCCCGAGGTTTCCAGCGAAGCCGTCGCGCCTTGGCCGCCGGTGAGGTCCAGGATGGCCTGCACCGGGTCGTTGCTGGCGGCGTTGATGGTATGGTCTGCGCCCAACTCGGTCGCCAGCCGCAGCCGTTCGTCCATAACGTCAATGGCTATCACGCGGGCTCCCATGGCCTTGGCCGACAGAGTCCCACTGAGGCCAACCGGCCCCTGGCCGAACACCGCTACAATGTCCTGGCCGTTGATGTCCATCTTGTTCAGTCCGTTCCAGGCCGTGCCGGTGCCGCAGGATATAGCCGCGCCTTCCTCGAAGGACAGTTCGTCGGGCAGGTGAACCAACGTGCGGGATGGGCAGATCATGTAGTCGGCGTTGGCTCCGTGGCCCGTGCCGCCTCCGAAAGTGACGTGGCCGTGAGGGCATAGCTGCTCGTAGCCCATGGAGCAGATTTCGCAAACGCCGCAGCCTTCGTAGTGGTGGCACATCACCCGGTCGCCCAGCTTCAAGCCCGGAGGAGCGCCCGGCCCCAGCTCCTCGATGACGCCGCAGGGTTCGTGGCCGGTAATCATCTCCGTCGGGGCGGCGTCGCGGTACCGGTGCAGGTCGGTGCCGCACAGCCCGGAGGCGCGAATCCGCAGCACCGCCTCTCCAGGCCCGGCATGGGGGTCGGGAAACTCCCGAATTTCGGCCTCCCTGTTGCCTTTGAACGTGACTCCGCGCATGATTCTCCCTCCCGTATCGAAATGGATGGGCAGATGATACCAAAGGCAACCGAGTCGGCAAATGACAATCGCAGAGGGACATCGTTAAAGACGTAGCTTTATAATGTTCAGACAGCGGAGGTTGTTGACTATGACGATGCTGAAACCGCTCTCCGGAATGCGGCTGACCATCGAAGAGTTCATGGAGCTGCCAGAACTCTGGGACAAGCGGAAGATGGAGTTGGACGAGGGAGTTCTGTACATTATGCCGCGACCCAGAAGAGGCCACGGATTTCTGCAATTTCGGCTGGGCCGGCACGTAGACGATTACATCGACGGATTTGACGAGCCGCCAGCGGAACTAATGATGGATTTTACCGTAGCTCTGTCGCTGGAAGAGCGCATTCTACTGGCGCCGGACCTGTGCCTGGTCCTCAGGAACAATCCGGTAGTCGTCAACGACCGCAGGGTTGAGGGGGCGCCGGACATCGTGGTGGAAATCCTCTCTTCCGACCGCAACCGCGACTTGGTGCGCAAGCGGCGGCTCTACGCCGAAGGGGGCGTTCAGGAATACTGGATTTTCGACCCCCGTAACGACACCGCCACCCTGCTTGAACTGAACGCCGGCGAGTATGTCGAGCGGGCCGTGCTGACCGCCGAGGATACGCTGACCACGCCGCTGCTTCCCGGCCTGGCTATCCCACTGGCCGACGTGTTCCGCCACCGCCGCCGTCCGTCAGAAGCCGACTGACAAGCCAATCGCCCCTGCTTTGCCCTCACTGCGCGCTGGTATGCCCACTCTCTTTGGATGTATGATATGAGCGCATTGCCAAGTTGTGGGGTGCCTGTCTCGTAACCGCCCCTTGAGAATTGTTCTTTGGACGAATTGCCCAGCCTGCAAGTTCTGGTTTCCGTGGATGAGCCCTACGAAGGCGAAGTCTGCTCTGTGTGGCTGGAAGGCGTGACGCAGGCAGGGCTGGCTGTAGCGGGGTTAGCAGGCGAGGCTGAGGTCAGCCTGCTCATTACCGGCGACGAAACGGTGCGTGCCTTGAACGCGGACTACCGGGGGCTGGACGAGACAACAGACGTGCTGTCCTTTTCCGCCGAACATCCGGGCCACTGGGAGGGCGAGGGAGACGGCCCGGCACATTCCCGCTTTCTCGGAAATGACGAGACAGGCGAAAACGAAGAGGCAGAGGCGGAGTTCGTTCTCCCGCCCGGGATGCCCCAGCCGCTGGGGGAAATCATCGTATCCTGGCCCCAGGCGCAGCGGCAGGCCGGTGAGCATGGAGTCAGCCCAATGGAGGAACTGGCTCACCTGGTCGTTCACGGAGCCTTGCACTTGGTGGGATACGATCATGTAGATGCGGAGGAAGCCGCGTTGATGCAGGCAAGGGAACAGGAGGCGCTCAAATCGCTGTCCTTCGACAATCTCAGGACCGGCAGGCTCAGGGCGAACGGGAGCTGTCCACAGCCATGACTTCGCAAGTCTACTACCGCAAGTGGCGTCCCTCCAGCTTCAGCGAGCTGGCCGGGCAGGAGCACGTGTCCACCACCCTGCGCCAGTCGGTGCGGCTGGGGCGGATTTCTCATTCTTACCTCTTCTGCGGGCCGAGAGGTTGCGGCAAGACAACCACTGCCCGCATCATCGCCAAGGCCGCCAACTGCCTCGACCTGCAGGATGGCGACCCGTGCAACGCCTGCGCTGTCTGCCAGTCAATCAACGAAGGCCGCTTCATGGACATCATCGAACTGGACGCGGCCAGCAACCGGGGCATAGACGAGATACGCGACATCCGGGACAAAGTGAACTTCGCGCCGGTGCAGGGCCGCCGCAAGGTCTACATTATAGACGAAGCCCATATGCTCACCGACGCCGCTTCCAACGCCTTCCTCAAGACTCTGGAAGAGCCGCCGGGACACGTCATCTTCGTCCTCTGCACCACCGAGGCTCACCGCATCCTGCCCACCATCATCTCCCGCTGCCAGCGTCTCGACTTCCGGCGCATCCCTGCGGAAACGGTGTTCGGACGTCTGACGGAAATCGCCGATGCCGAGAGCGTGGCGGTAGAACCCGCGGCGATGCGTCTGATTGCCCGTTACGCTTCCGGCAGCCTGCGCGACGCGGAGAACCTGTTGGAGCAACTTGTCGTGTCGTGCCCCGACGGCGTGACCGCTCCGCTGGTGGAGCAATTGCTGGGCATGGGCAGCGACGAAACGTCTTTGGAACTGGTCAAGTATCTGCTGCTCGGCAACACCACCGCATCGCTCTCCGCCGTGAACCGGGCGGCATGGGAAGGAAGCGACCTGCGCCAACTGCACCGCCAGACTTCCGACCTTCTGCGCGGGTTCATGCACCTGCAATGGGGTTCCGAGGACGCCGTGGACCTGCCGGAACACGTTAGAGCGCAGTTGAAGGAGTTGGTGGGCAAGCAGCCGCCGTGGCGCATCGTCCATGCCCTTAAGGTCTGGGGCGCTGTCAATATGCGCTACGACGCTCCCTCGACGCTGCCGCTGGAACTGGCGGTAGTGGAGATCTGCGAGCAATCGGCTGCTCCGGCACCTCCACAGGAAGCGCCACCGCCCCCTCCGGCGCGACAGGAACGCGCGCCGCAACCGCCGAGAGCCGCCCGGCCTGAGCCTGCTGCCCCGCCCCCGCGCGAACCGCGTCCCGACCGGCCTCCGGCCAGGGAGCGGCAGGAGCGCCCGGCTCCGCCGGCCCGCGCTTCTTCAGCGCCGCCGGGTGAACAGGACGAATTCAAGGAGCGCTGGCTGGCCATGCTGCGCTCCCTTCGCAGGTACAAGGGAAAGTACGCCCTGGATGGCCTGTTGCGGGAGTGCGATAATACCGCATTCCTTGAAGAGAAGACCCTGGTGCTACCCTTCCGGCACAAGTCCAACATGGAGCGAATGCAGGAAGAGCTGGAAAATCCTGCTTCCCAGCAGAAGATGACAGAGGCGCTGGCGTCGCATTTCGGAGAGGGTTGCGACTACCGGCTGACGATGTCCAACGCGCAGCCGGCCAACGGCAACGCCAACAAGACGGCCCAGCAGAGCCCGCTGGTCCGCGCCGCCCTGGGAATGGGCGCGCGAATCCTCCAGGAACAAGAGGTGGAAGAAGAATGAACCGGAACATGATGCGACAGGCCCAGCGGCAACTGGCCCAACTGCAAAAGGTCCAGGAAGAACTGGAAGCCCTCACGGTCACCGGCACCGCCGGGGGCGGCGTGGTCAAGGTCGTGATGACCGGCAAACAGGCAGTTGAGTCAGTGGAAATTGACCCTGATGCAGCAGAGGACATCGAGCTGCTGCAGGATCTGATGGTCGCCGCCTTCAACGACGCCTCGACCAAGGCGCAGGAAATGGCCGCGAGCAAGATGAGCGTAATCACCGGCGGCATGAACATCCCGGGTCTGACTTAGGCGCGGGCGGAAGACCAATGATAAGCGACCTGGAATTGGTGTACCTGTGGCGCCAATTCTCCGACGAATGCTACGGCATGGGCTGGACCGATGTGCAGCCCGGAACGCAGAAACAGTTCCAGGACTGGCTCAACGGCCGCCTCATTGGCGGGCAGGAAAGGAAACTGGCGGTCTTCGAGCGGGAGGACTTGCCTGCAATCCGTGAAGCGTATCAGTCGAGATTCCTCGATATTGCTGGGAAGGACGCCCTATCTCCCTCCAGAATTAGACGGAAACCGCAGGGGCTGAAGGATTCCCTGAAGGCTAAAGCTGTCAGTGTGGCGTCGGCCATCCGGGACGGTACGGCAACTGCTGAACTGGTGCGCTCGTTCTTGCAAGAAGACGTGCCTCCTCTCGACTCCGAAAGCCCGTTCCCCAACGCGCCTGAAAGCGGGCTAAACGAAGAACTGGCCGCCGAGTTCAAGGCAGCCAGCGCCTTTGCCTTGATAAAGGGAATCGGAGCCCTGATGTCCGAAGACCCCGATTCTGCCGGGAATGCTGTGAATGAGTACCTCGAACTGCGCTACCGCGCCGAAAAGGCTGACTTGGCATGGGCCGTAATCAATCCGCCGGGCGGGGATGACCCATTAGACCCTGACCTTCGGGATCCGCCGGTAGAGCTACACCGGATGATATACCTTGAAGGCATCGAAGACCCAAGGAAACAGTGGGATGAAATGTTGCGCTTCACTAGAGAGGATATTCGAAGGGGGCTGAATACGAAGAAGGGTGACCCCGATTGGAACTATCGCTGAGCCAAGCCGAACCGCTAGTAGTCGACTCCAGCGTGATTGCGGCGTCATTTATCCCAGACGATGAACATCACACGCAAGGGCGAGAAGTTGTCGCTGGTCTTGACAGAGGTGATTACGTGTTTCACTTGCCGATGCTGGCCGTCGTGGAGGTATCAGCCGCCATTCGCCGCGGGATGCGCCGCTGGCTCCCAACTTTCAACAGGTGGCAGGCCAGGCTGGCGCAATGGGAACGGGAAGGCAAGGTGATTCTCTATCCCATGAACCGGGAACGCATGAAAATCTCGGCTACAGTAGCCCGGGAGCGCCGGTTGCGGGGCGCGGACTCCGTGGTAGCCGCTCTAGCAGAGGAACTAAATTTACCCCTCAGAACTTTCGACAGCGAGCTGTTGGAGCGCGGGCCGGGAGCTTCTCTATGACGCCCGATAACCTGCCTTCCGTCTCTCCCTCTCTGGCCCGGCTGGTGCAGGAATTGAACCGGCTGCCCGGCATTGGGCCGAAGAGCGCACAACGGCTGGCATACCACATCATCCGCCTGCCTGCCGAGGAAGCCTATGCTCTGGCCGAGGCGGTGACCGCCGTGAAGCAGAACACCGTCTACTGCGGCGAGTGCCAGAACCTGGCCGAGGCCACGCCCTGCGGTATCTGCGCCGACTCCCGCCGAAACCGCTCGATCATCTGCGTGGTGGAAGAGCCGATGGACGTGCTGGCCTTGGAGCGCACCCGCAGTTTCCGGGGGTTGTACCATGTGCTCCACGGTGTCATATCCCCCATCAACGGCATAGGCCCGGACCAGTTGAAACTGCGCGAATTGCTGTCACGCCTCTCCCAACCGGAAGTCGCCGAGCTGGTTGTTGCCACCAACCCTACTTTGGAAGGCGAAGCCACCGCAATGTATATCCATCGCCACCTCACCCGCGACAACCTCCGCGTCACGCGCCTCGCGCGCGGCCTGCCCGTGGGCGGCTCACTGGAATACACTGACGAGACTACCCTCAGCCGCGCCTTTCAGGGACGGCAGGACCTTTAGCCGTGGCCTGCCTTGTATCATCGTCATTCCTGCGAAAGCGGGAATCCACGGGGACAATAGCAGTGGCCCCGCCGCGCACCTATCGCTGCGAAGGGCTGACATTGCGCAAGGCAGCCATAGGGGAGGCCGACCTGGTGGTGACGGTATTCACCGCCGAGCGCGGCAAGCTGCGGGCCGTGGCCAAGGGCGCGCGCCGCACCAGCAGCAAGCTGGTGGGACACCTGGAGCCACTGACCCTGGCCCGGCTTTCAATGGCCCAGGGACGGGAGCTGGAAATCATCACCCAAGCCCAGGTGACCAACGGCCTTCCTGCGTTGAAGGATGACCTGGCAGCACTGACGCGCGGGCTGTACGTGGCCGAACTGCTGGACGGCTTCGGGCCGGAAGACAGCTCATCACCCGGCTTGTTCCGGCTGGCGGCCAGCGTTCTGCAGGATATTCCACGGGCGAAGGACCCTGACGCCTCACTGCGGTACTTCGAGTTTCACCTGTTGCGGCTCACTGGCGTGCTGCCCGAACTGTACCAGTGCGTGGAGTGCGGCACCCAGATTGCTCCCGACGCTCATCGCTTCAGCGTTAACCTCGGCGGCGTTCTATGCCCCTCATGCAGTCCGCCGGAAGCTCTGGTGCGTCCGCTGTCTCTGCGGGCCATGAAGGTGTTGCGCCTGATGCACCGGGGCAGCCTGGCCGAAGCCTCCGGCCTTACCCTCAACCCATCCCTCTCTGCGGAGTTGAAGTCCGTCCTGTACCAAACTGTCCGGTACTGGCTGGGAAAGGAAATTCGTTCCAACTCGTTCCTGGAGCAGTTGGGCGGCGAAAGGCGCAGCGAATTGCATATAGAGACGTAAATACGACCGCCGAAAGCGATGCGTATTTCCGGTATCACTGGTATTATGTCCGCTCAAATGGCTCCGCCTTTGCGGCGATGCCTGCTCTGATTCGGACATAAGCGGGGAAACCAGGGGAGGGGTGTGCCGATGTTTTCCAAGGTTTTGATTGCAAATCGGGGCGAAATCGCCTGCCGCGTCATCCGCGCCTGCCAGCGAATGGGCATCAAGACCGTCGCTGTGTATTCCGAGGTGGACGCCGGTTCGCTGCCTGTGCGTCAGGCCGACGAAACCGTGCCCTTGGGCGGAGCGGCCCCGCAGGACAGCTACCTCAACATCGGGAAGATCCTGGCGGCGGCCCGCTTGGCCGGCGCAGAGGCCATCCATCCCGGCTACGGGTTTCTGTCGGAGAACCCCCGTTTCGCCCGCGAATGCGAAGAGGCCGGGATAACCTTCATCGGGCCTCGCCCTGAAGTAATGGAGCAGATGGGCGACAAACTACACGCACGGAGGCTGGCCCGGGAGGCGGGAATGCCCCTTCTGCCCGGTACGGACGAGGCAGTCGCTGACCACGAAGCTGCGGAAACCGCGTGGAACCTGGGCTATCCCCTGATGGTCAAGGCTGCCGAAGGCGGCGGCGGCATGGGCATTCACGTTGTCGAGTCGCAGGAAGAGTTAATCCCTCTCATCGAGAGGGCCAGGCAAGTCGCGTCCGGTGCCTTCGGCAGCGCCCGGCTATATTTCGAGCGCTACCTCAAGGACGCATCGCACATCGAAGTGCAACTCCTGGGAGACAATCACGGCAACCTGGTCCACCTGTTCGAGCGCGACTGCTCGGTGCAACGGCGTAACCAGAAGCTCATCGAAGAAACCCCGGCCTCTGCCAAGCTGACCCCGCAGACGCGGCGCCGGTTGGCGTCGCTGGCCCTCACCCTGGGGCAGCGCATCGGCTACAACAACACCGGGACGGTAGAGTTCCTGGTTTCCCGCGAGGGCGAAGTGTACTTCCTGGAAATGAACACCCGCCTCCAGGTGGAGCATGGCGTGACCGAACTGGTCACCGGCCTCGACCTGGTGGAGCTGCAACTGCGAGTGGCCGCCGGCGAGCAGCTTCCAATCACCCAGGGAGACGTTGTCAGTAACGGCCACGCCATTGAAGCCCGCATCTATCCCGAACACCCGGAAACCTTCATGCCCGACGCAGGTCAGCTCACCGGCTTGCATCTGCCCCCAAACGACGGCAACGTGCGGGTGGACTCGGCCCTTTGCGATGGCTACACAGTTGGGTTAGACTACGAGCCGCTGATGGCCAAGGTGATGGCTTGGGGAGAAGACCGGGAGCAGGCTGTCAAAACGTTACAGCGGGCCCTGCTGGAAATGCGTATGGAGGGAGTCACGCACAACGTGCCGCTGCTCCAGAGCATTCTAGCCAGCAGGGAATTTAACGACGCGAGTTACCACACCGGGTCGGTCCCGCATTGGGTGAACGAATTGCGTCAACGGAATTTGGCTCATCAGCCCGGTGGCGTGGGTCACCTTCACCTGCATTATGGCAACGGCAGCGGAGACTTCCCTTCCGGTGAAGGCAAGGGAACGGATAAAGAAATCGCCGCCGCCATCGGAGTGGCCCTGGCGATGGCGGCGAAGACGCCCGCGCCGGAGCCCAGCGGGTGGAAGACCCAACGCCGCCGCGAGCAACTCCACTCCCGGAGTATGGGGAGCCGAGGTTGGCGATAACCAGACTTCGCGTTCGAGTCGGCGGCAACTGGTACAACGTCGAAGTGGGCGACCTCACCCGGTCGCCCGTCCAGGTGACGGTGGACGGCGAGACTTTCTCGGTTGACGTGGAAGGTCTTGCCGGACAAGCCCCTGCCCGTCCCCGTCGTGGCCCGACGCAAACGCCCGGCATCCTGGTCCCCCCGCCGGCCAGCCGGGTAAACCCCACAGGCGGCGACGGCAACTTCATCCGCTCCCCCATGCCGGGCCGCGTCATCTCCATCATGGTGCGCCCTGGCGACACCGTATCAGCAGGCCAGGAAGTGTGCGTGGTGGAGGCCATGAAGATGGAGCAGAGCATCCGCTCGCCCCAGAACGGCGTGGTCAAGGAAATCCGCGTCCAACCCATGGACTCCGTCCGCACCAACGACCCCCTGATGGAGCTGGAGTAAGGGGGGAGGGGTGTATAATATGGCGCAAGCCGCGGGAATGCCGTAGCGGATGGCTTGGGTAATCCGAAACTCTAATGAGTACCTCGCATGGTATGAGGAACTTACACAGAGACAAAAGAGAGATGTCTCAAGAGCCGTAGACCTGCTTTCCGAACTTGGTGTGCGTCTGGAACATCCACACACTTCGAGTGTGAATTCGTCGCGTCACGGGCGAATGCGGGAGCTGAGGGTTCAGAGCGGGGGTAGACCGCTTCGTATTCTGTACGCTTTCGATCCGCTACGTGCAGCGATCTTGTTGATTGGGGGAGACAAGACCGGTAATAACCGTTTCTATATACAGTATGTGCCGGTGGCAGACCGCATCTATGACCGGCATCTTGGCGATTTGCGTCGAAGAGGTTTGATTCCATGACAATGCCATATTCCGAATTGACCAAGCATTTCACCGAGGAAGACTGGCGGCTAATCAAACTGGGCTCCGCGCGGCTGAAAGCAAAGGTTGAAATAGCCAGGGTCATCGGCGAAGAACTTTTACGTCAGAATGATGCGCTCTCTGACTTGCTCTGTGAGGCCGAGTTGGATTTTTCGGACAAGGAGTTGCTGCAAGCCATTGCCGAGCAAGTCGATGCGGTTGCCGGAACGGAGAGGGCATTCACGTCCGCACAGCTCAACCGACTTCGCGTGTTGACGGACGAGGTTCGCAGTTGGATTGCGCTGGCAGAATCAGTCAAGGTTTAATTCGTTAAGGACAAATGCCAAGCAGCTAGAGAATCTAAGGAGGTTCACGCATGAAGTACGACTACATTGTTGTGGGGGGCGGTTCGGCGGGTTGCACCATCGCCACGCGGCTATCGGAGGATCCCAGCAAGTCGGTGCTGCTCCTTGAGGCAGGGCCTGACTACCCCGACTTTGAGACACTACCCGACGACCTGAAGCTGGGCAACAACGTCTGGTTCTCGGCCTACGGCGACCATAGCTGGGCCTACCGGGGCCACATGACCGACGAACTGCCCGACCTCGAAATTCCCCGCGGCAGGGCCACCGGCGGCTCCAGCGCCATCAATGGCCAGGTGCTGTACCGCGGCATCCCCGACGACTACAACCGCTGGGCCCAGTGGGGCAACGACGAGTGGGGCTTCACCAACTGCCTGCCCTACTTCAACAAGATGGAGACAGACCTCGACTTCGGCGGCAGCGACTTCCACGGCTCCGACGGTCCCGTTCCGGTTCGCCGCGCCCCGCGCAGCGAATGGCTGCCCCATGCCGTAGCCTTCGAGAAGGCGGCCTTGGCCGAGGGTTTCGAGATTTCCGAAGACATGAACGACCCGGAGTCCACCGGCGTATCCCCCCGCGCCCGCAACACCCTCAACTTCAAGGGCAGCAGCGGCGTCCGCATGAGCATGGCCCTCAACTACCTCGACATGGCCCGCCACCGCCTGAATTTCACCATCCGCGGCAGCGTCACCTGCCGTCGAATCCTGTTCGATGACAAGAGGGCCGTGGGCGTCGAGGCGGAGAGCGGTGGTGAAGTCTTCACGGTCGAGGGCAACGAGATCATCCTGTCCAGCGGCGCGGTGGCATCGCCCCAGATCCTGATGCTCTCCGGCGTCGGCCCCAAGGACCATCTGGAGAGCCTGGGCATCAACGTGGTCCACGACTCCCCCGGCGTGGGCAAGAACCTGCGCGACCATCCCTCCGCCGCCGCCATCTACCGGGCCGAGGGCGAGAAGCCCGACGTGCAGGCGCCGGTGATCCAGGTTGGTCTGCGCTACCAGGTGCCGGGCAGCCCCCTGGAAAACGATATGCAGCTCTCCCCTATGCTGATGACCAGCGAACACCGCCCGGCTCAGGTCACCATCGACGAGGACCTGAACTACGTCGGCATGAGCGCCAGCCTGCAATTGGCGCTGGGACAGGGCGAGTTGACCCTCCAGGCCAACGACCCGCACGTCCAGCCTTTCATCAACTACAACTACTACAAGGAACCGGAAGACCTGCGCCGGATGCGCGAAGCCATCCGTCTGGGCGTCCGCATGGCGGAGAACCATGGCATCTACAACGACATCATCATTGAGCGGATAATGCCCACCGACGACGAGTTGGCCGACGACGCGTCCCTCGACGAGTGGTTGAAGCGCAACTCCGGCACCTCGCATCACATCTCCGGCACCTGCAAGATGGGGCCGGACAGCGACCCGCTGGCCGTGGTGGACCAGCACCTGCACGTCAAGGGCATCGAGGGCCTGCGCGTCGCCGACGCCTCCATCATGCCCGACTGCATCCGAGCCAACACCAACGCCACCACCATCATGATCGGCGAGCGCTGCGCCGACTTCATCAAGGACGGCAAGTAGCGCGAAGCCCTGACTGTAAGCAGGCGTTAGTAGGGGCGCACGTCTGTGCGCCCCTTTGCCCTTTGGAGTAATGGATGGTAGCAACAAGCAGAGTGCAAGAGATATTTGCAGATGCCAGAGGGATGCACAGCGAAGCGCTGGAACGGCTGGCGGCTGGCGACATTCGCGACGCTGCGGAAAAGGCGTGGTGTGCCACCAAGCGGGCCACAGACGCCCTGATCCTGGCCTACACTGGCGAAGAACCCGGTCCCACCGGCATGACTTCAGACCTGCTCGACCAACTAGCCAGGCAACATGGCGAATTCAATTCGTTGGTGGGGCGTTACTACAGCAGAATCAGCCAGCTTCACGGAGCCTGCTTTTACGTAGGCCACTGCAACGACCAGACCGGACGGCGCATCAGAGAAACATCCATCTACATCGAAGACGCCGAGCGTCTGGCAAGCCGCTAACCCCCGTCTATTGAGGCATTCATCGCGCCCAACTGCATCCGCGCCACCACCATCGTGATCGGCGAGCGCTGTCCCGGCTTCATTCAAGGCCGGCAAACAGCGGTTTCTGCGGGGCAGATGTTTTCCGCCCCTATGCCGTTTTGCAGCGTCGGGACCGTATGAACATTGGACCGTTGATAGCCAGGTACATCTTTATGGCCGCACTATGTCTGCTGGCGTTGACCGCCTGCGCAACGCAGACAGAGCCGGGGCAGGAGCCGGAGTCGGAAGTGGACAGGATCGCAGCGGGGGTGGCGGCCACCCTCGAGGCGCGTCGGGTCGAGGCGGCTATTTCGGCGACGCTCGAAGCCATCGCTACGTCAACGCCGGTTCCCACTCAGCAGGCTGATGTGATTGTCATTGCAAATTCCTCGGATGAAGACGCCTCCCGTGCCTTGATGGAAACGAGACCAGGAACGCACAAGAGCAATTCCTCCGGCCTGTCCGCGCTTGACCTTGAAAGAGAAGCCTTGGTGCGCCTTTTCGAGTCCACCGGCGGCAGTTCATGGAACCTCAACGACAACTGGCTGGGCGACAAGCCGGTCGGCGAATGGTTCGGCGTAACCACCGGCAGCGACGGGCACGTTACGGAACTGCGTCTTCGCTACAACATCCTGAAAGGGGAGCTTCCTGCGGAACTGGGCAATCTGACCAGCCTGCGAATCCTGAATCTTGGCGGCACTGGATTGAGCGGTGAGATTCCCAGCGAGTTGGGAAACCTGACCAACCTCGTTGGGCTGTGGCTCTGGGGGAATGAGCTCAACGGGGAGATACCGCCGGAACTGGGAAATCTCGTCAATCTTGAATCTCTCGCCCTGAGTGTAAACAATCTCAGCGGGGAGATTCCGCCGGAACTGGGAGGCCTTACCAAACTGCAATGGCTGGACCTTTCCAGAAACCAGTTGACCGGGGAGATTCCGGCGGAGTTGGGCAATCTGTCAAATCTGGATGAACTGTACCTCTTTGAGAATCAACTTAGCGGATGTATACCAGCGCCTTTGATGGAGCAGTTGATCAATGAAGTACCCTTTCCCTTCTGTCCTTCCTCTTCCCCATAGACTGCTAGCGAGCAGCCAAGAGCCCCCACGCTTGGATACATCTCAGCTGAGGGAATCGTTGAAACGGGCGCGCTGTTGGGGTCTGGCGTTACGACAATGCGAGCCAATCGTGGGCCATTTATAACCCGTCAATTCCGGTCAGTGAATAGCCTCACCTCTGTTTCCACCAATGACATCCTCTGAATAGCGTTTCGGGAAACGTGCAGTTTCAAGGCAGAACCCTGTACCGGAGTTGGAACCTGGTGCTCTTGAAATAGGGTGAGGTTAGATCATTAGATTAATCGGACGGTCCCACTCTGAGCGGTTTACATCCGACAACAATACTCAACCCACCAAGTTCAAGTAGGCCCGACGGGCTTCGGCTAGGACTCGCTCTGGATCCCTTTCGTACTCAGCCCAGATATCTACGGTTAGTTGGGCGGGATGGTTTAATCCACGACTATGCACTGATGGGTCCAGTGAGTCGAAGTTGCCTTTACGCATATATATATATATATAGACGCGTCGGTCCGATTCATGGCTTTGGCAAGCCTTTCAATTTCAGGACGCGTCGATATCAATCGCCCTGCAAACTCTATCTTGATATGCAAAACCGCCAAGTCCTGTTCCCGTGTCCATCTTTGTTGTGGCATTGAGTTGTAGCTGCCCTACTGCTCCCGCTGCCGTCGCTGGTCGAGATGTTGCCGGTACAGGATTTTAACTTCGCTGGTGTCCATCCACTGCTGACGTGAACCAGCCTCGGTCAATATCCATAGACCCGGTTGCGGGTTGTCCATCAATCCGCAGGTTTTGAGGATGGTGCGCGCCCAGCCAAGCTGCCACTCCAGTTCGGTTTGCGGGCCTCCTTCGTGCAGTTGCCGCGTTATTTCGTCCGTAAAGTTCATCTGGTCAATTACCGTGTTGGCAATATCCCGTATCCGTCCTCTACCGCCCAATGAGCGGAGGGCCTGCAAGGTAGGACTGCACAAGTCATACTGGTCCGGAACGCCAAAGACCGACTGGCTGTCCGTTGGCGGCGACGCAAACAACTCTGTCTCAGTGTCTTCCGGGTGAAAGACAGCCTGCCACTCCTCGCATAGTCGCTCTACCTTATCTTTGAGGGTATCGGCACGTTTGAGTCGCTCTGTCAATTCAGTGACAGCGTTATAGTCGCCAATTCTCGCAGCGCGCGAGAGAGCCTCCACCAATACTTCGCGGGCCTTCGAAAACTCGGACAATACCTCGCCAAAAGCTGTTGGCCTATGGCAGCCGCTCATATCTTCCACCACCGTTGAATTTCTCCTTGAAGAAGGCTGTGGGAATTATACGATACTCAGAAAACATAGTGGCCAACGGCAGTCTGCTATAATCGCCAGGCATGGCACGGTCGCTGCGATGACGCCGGGCGGTTGTGGCGCGATAATGCCTCTCACGCCAAGACTGTGCGGACACTCATGGCGGAAGCACTTTTCCCTCGCGAGATGAACGATGACCATAGAAACTCCGCTGCTCACCGCCTTCACCGCCACCGCGGGCGCTGTCCTGATAGCCGTCATCGGCCTGATAGCCAGCGTCCACTACCGGCTGGGCAAACTTGAAGAAGGGCACAAAACCCTGGCCCAAGAAGACGCCCATACCCGGGAGATGGTAGCCAGTGGAGACGCCCACACCCAAGAATTGATTTCCCAAACTAGGGAGGCGTTAGCCCAGGAAGACGCCCACACTCGGGAGATGCTAACCCAGGAAGACGCCCACACCCGCGAACTGATAATGCAGGAAATTGCCGCCCTGCGGGAGCGCTCAGAGGCCCAGCACGCGGAAACGATGGGCGCCATCCAACGCCTTACCGATGCCTTCCTTTCCCACAGCCACGACACCGACGGCACTATCCGGTTCAGCATCCCGCCGCCGGCAGCATCGCCGGAGTAGCGTGTCGGCGGCTATGCCCTACCAGCAACCGCACTGGACGGACTACGAGCCATGAAACGCAGTGAAACGCGCATACTGACCACCCACACCGGCAGCCTGCCCCGGCCCCAGAGACTGGTGGAGATGCTGGGCGCTGTGGCGCAGGGCGAACCCGTGGACGAGGCGGTCCTTGACGGCACAGCCCGCGATGCCACCGCCGGGGTGGTCGCGTCTCAGCTGTCGGCTGGGGTGGACGTTGTCAACAACGGCGAGCAGTCCCGCATCAGCTTCTCCACCTATGTCACGCAAAGGATGTCCGGGTTCGGCGGCGCCTGGACCCGGCGGGGCCACCGCGACCAGAACGAGTTTCCCTCCATCGCCCGGCCTCGTGTCGTTCAACTGATGCGGGACGTTCCCACCTGCGTCGGCCCCTTGAATTACGAGCGGCTGGACCTGGTGGAACATGAATGCCAGCAGTTTCTGGATGCGGTCAACGCCGCCGACAGCCAGCCGGAAGAACTGTTTATGACCGCCGCCTCGCCCGGCATCGTCGCGCTGACCCTGGGCAACCGCTACTACGACAGACACGAGGACTACGTATTCGCCTTGGCAGAGGAACTGCGCAAGGAGTACGAAATAATCGTCTCCCACGGCCTGACGCTGCAGCTCGACTGCCCAGACCTGGCAATGGAACGCCACGTTTCCTACCAGGACGAGCCCCTGGAAGCCTTTCAGGATGTGGTGGCCCTGCACATTCGCGCCATCAACCACGCGCTGGTCAACATACCCCGCGAGAGTGTGCGGCTGCACGTCTGCTGGGGCAACAGCGAGGGGCCGCACCACTACGACGTCCCGATGGAGGACATCGTTGACCTTATCTACGAAGCGAAGGTCGGCGCTCTGGTAATGGAGATGGCCAACCCGCGCCACGCCCACGAGCACCGCGTCTACCGCGACCGCCCACTGCCCGACGGGATGATGCTGGTGGCCGGGGTTATTGACACCAAGACCAACTACGTCGAGCATCCCCGCTTGGTGGCCGACCGGCTGCACCAGGCCGTGACCGCCGCCGGAGGCGACCGACCCGCGTGCTGGCCGGCACCGACTGCGGCTTCGACACCTCCGCAGGCTCCAACCGGGTGGACGCGGGCGTTGTCTGGCTCAAGCTCCAGGCCATGCGCGAGGGGGCGGAAATCGCCAGCTCCGAGTTATTCTAAACCCCTTTCCAAAGAATTCTGCGCAAACTTAGCAGTTGCCCTCACAGTTGCAGCAGGCCCAATCTCGTCCATCCTGTATATCCATATCAGTCAAGCCACTCCCCTTGTCTTGCAGCCGGATTAGGCTTAGTCTAATTCATCAACTGTTCAACGAAATCCGTTTTCCTTTGCCTCGGTTGACGGCAGTAAATCCTTATCCCGACTGAGAAGGAGTAGCAGTTATGGCGGATAAGCTGGTAGGCGTCGCGGTTGGCGGCGCAGGAATCCGCGAGATACAGGCAATGATCCTGAGGGCGGAGGAACTGGGCATCCACGCCGCATGGATGACCACTGGCGGCGCCCGGCCCGACAGCATCACGGTCTTTGCCGCCACCGCCGCTCTGACCGATCACATCAAGCTGGGCACATCCATCGTTCCCACCTATCCGAGGCACCCGCTGGTGATGGCGCAACAGGCGCAGATAGTAGCCCAGCTCGCTCCGGGACGCTTCCGGCTGGGCGTCGGCCCCAGCCACCGGCCTACCATCGAGGCCATGGGCATCGAGTTCAACGAGCCGCTGGCCCACCTGCGGGAGTACTTGCAGATTCTCAAAGCCATCCTGCAGGGCGGGCGGGTGGATTTCGACGGCGATCACTATACCGCCCACGACGGCATCCCCGAACCGCTGGACATCGAAATCATGGGCTCGGCGCTGCGGCGCGGTTCCTTCGAGCTGTGCGGCGCAGAATCCGACGGAGCCATAAGCTGGATCTGCCCCGGACAGTACCTGCACGATGTGGCCTTGCCAGCCATGCGGGAGGGAGCGCAGCACGCCGGACGTGAGACGCCCCCGCTCATCGCCCACGCGCCGATATGCGTCCACGACAACGCTGAGGAGGTGCGGGCCGCCGTGCGCCAGCAGGTGATGAACCCTCGCCTGCCCTACTACCAGCGGATGCTGGTGGCGGCGGGATACCCGGAGGCAACCGAGGGCGTGTGGAGCGACGGGATGATTGACGGCGCTGTAATCTGGGGCGACGAGGAGAAGTGCGCCGAGGGTGTCCAGCGCCTCTTCGACCTCGGAGCTACCGAGGTGCTCGCCTCACCCATTTCCGCGGGATCCGACGCAGCCGCGTCGGTGGACCGCACTATGCGCCTGCTGGGGCAGGCAGCGGCAGCGGCGAACTAGGAACTAGGGGCAGCGGTTATACGCCACGGCATAACAGGGGCGCATGGTTGTGCGCCCTTACAATTTAGTTGCGTACAGGCATTAGGCGTAAATCAGACACTCGCCATTTGCCAAGACTGTGCCTCAGCCATAAGATGAGCGCACCACTCTAAGTTAGGGTGTTCCTGATAATCCCTGATGGCGGAGGAAGCCATGAAATATGACGTCGTGATAGTCGGAGGCGGGTCGGCGGGGTGCGCGCTGGCCGCCCGGCTGTCGGAAGACCCCAACCGCTCGGTACTGCTGCTGGAGGCTGGGCCGGACTACCCGGATTTCGAGCTGTTGCCCGACGAGATCAAGTACGGTTACAACAACGGCGCATCGGAAATTGACTCGCCCTTCAACTGGTCGTACCAGGCCACTGGCAGCGCGCGCCAGTCGCAGCCCATGAACATCGCCCGGGGCAAGGTCATCGGCGGCTCCGGCTCGGTCAACGGGCAGGTATTCCTGCGCGGGTTGCCCGAGGATTACGACTCTTGGGCCGAGCAGGGCAACACCGAGTGGAGCTACGTCAACGTCCTGCCCTTCTTCCGCAAGCTCGAAACAGACATGGACGTGCGCGACGACTTTCACGGCTCCGACGGCCCCATCCCCGTCCGCCGGGTGGCAAGGGAAGAGTGGCTGCCCGTATACGAAGCCTTCCATCAGTCCACGCTGGACGCTGGCTATCCCTATGACCCGGACATGAACAATCCGGAGACCACCGGCGCCGGCGCAGTGCCTATGAACAACCCCGGCAACATCCGCATGAGCGCTGCGTTGTCCTACCTGAACCCGGTGCGCCATCGCCTCAACCTTACCGTGCGCGGTGGCGTGGCGGCCCGGCGAGTTGTATTTGACGGTACTCGCGCCATAGGTGTCGAGGTGGAGAGCGGCGGCGAGGTGTTCACCGTCGAGGGCGAGGAGATAGTCCTGTGCGCCGGCGGACTGGCTTCGCCGCAACTGCTGCTGCTGTCGGGTATCGGCCCGGCGGACCACCTGCGGGAGATGGGCGTGCCGGTAGTGCTGAACTCGCCCGGCGTGGGCCGGAACCTGCGCGACCACCCTATGGCGCTGGTAGAGGCCGAACCGGCTGAGGGAGTGGCGCTGTCGGAAGACGTGCCGCGCATCCAGACGGGACTGCGCTACACCGCCGAAGGGTCGGAACTACGCAACGATATGCAAATAACTCTGACCTCGTACAGTGGCGAGGGCGGCGGCGACCCCATCGCCGGGGCCAGTCGCAGCCGCAACGGCCGCACACTGCACTTCACCGTCATCCTGGAACTGGCCGAGAGCGCGGGGAATCTGACCCTGGCTTCCACAGACCCGAACGACGGGCCAAGAATAGACTATCGTTACCTGGAAGACGAGTTCGACGTGCGCCGGATGCGCGAGGGCATACGTCTCTGCGCCAATTTGCTGGGGCATGAGCGGTTCCGCCCGCTGGTCAGCGGGCTGGCCGATCCTACGGAGGCAGACCTGGAGTCGGACGAATCTCTGGACGCCTGGCTGCACGAGAACATCGGCACCACCTTCCACACCTGCGGCTCGTGCAGGATGGGGCCGGACGGCGACCCGATGGCGGTGGTGGACCAGTACTGCCGGGTACGCGGCGTCGAGGGCCTGCGCGTGGTGGACCTGTCGGTAGCCCCCAACGTGGTGCGGGCCAACACCAACGCCACGGCCATCATGATCGCCGAGCGGGCGTCGGTCTGGTTCTGACCAACGCGGCTGTCGGCTATACTGGACTCAGGGGAAAAGAACGGCGAACCAGGTTTTCCAAGACCCTCCGGGGAGGTGCGGGAATTGGCATACGACACTGAGGAGGCGGCGCGGCTAATCTCTTGGTCGAATAAGCAGGCTGGCATAAAGCCGCTCACCGAAGCGGAACTGGTCCAGTGGATTGACGACGGCGTTGGAGGGCTGGCTTGGGCTGATACTTGGGAAGAGGATGGGGAAGTAAAGAATTACATAGACTTTCCCACCCTGATTTCGCTGCGGATGATCTGCCTGCTACAGTCCTACGGGTTGTCCCGTGAAGAAATCAAGGAATTCGCTCTGCTCTCACGGCAGGAGTTGAGCTTGGAGCGGCCTTTCGCTAGCAGGTTTCTATGGACTCTCCAAACAGTTCCTCCAGACCTGTCTGATAGTGAGTTAACAAGCCGCATCTTGCAGGGAATAATAATCCATCTCACCGGAAATCCTTCACGGGACTTGGAGTTTGGAGAGGACGGAATAGCCTGCGCTTGGCTGCCGGTCAAGGACGTGGTAATTGATGCTCGCGTTGTGTCCGGCAGCCCCTGCGTAGTCGGAACGCGAACCCCCACTTGGGTGTTCACTGGGATGTTGAAAGGTGGGGATAACATTGAAGAGTTAGCAAACGGATATAGGATGACCAAAGAGCAGGTGTGGAACGCTTTGGATTGGGAGAGGCAGCTTGATGTCGCCAGTGCCTGATCTGTTCTTCCTGCTCGACGAATCATTGAGTTCCGGCATTGTCGAAGATGTATTCAGGGTTACCGGTTATCACCTAGCAACGGTTTGGGACGAATGGCCTAGCCGGGATCTTTCTGTCAATCGTCTACTGGACGAAGAGATAATCCCTTACTTGGGAGACAAAAGCAGCCACCGGGCGGTATGG
This sequence comes from Dehalococcoidia bacterium, assembly GCA_965232885.1. Classification (GTDB taxonomy): domain Bacteria; phylum Chloroflexota; class Dehalococcoidia; order Lucifugimonadales; family UBA3495; genus VXOI01. The sequence continues at coordinate 615,137 of CBDDQX010000003.1, forward strand.
ATTACTGGTGATATCAAAGCGCTTCGCTTACACGGCGCTCTGATAGACGCCCATCGCATTTCGGTTCTGTGGCTGCGTGGTCCGGGCCACAGACCGCTCGAACCCGGGGAACAGTTACAGATGATATGCGCGATTATAGACAGAGTAGACTCCTTGATTCTCGGAAGCAACGCTCCTGTATATCTGCGAGTAAGGCTAGACCCTGACAACGGCTATCAACCCTTTCTTGAACAGCTTCAAGGCACGGTTCTGGACAGGCCACCGCGGTGGCAGCGCATCTCCCTCACTTGAACGCCAACAATTAGCGCAACAAATCAGAATGAAGAGGGCACACCTACGATGGGAATTCTCAACGACGACATGCAGCGGGTGGTGCGGCAGCAGCGGTTCGGGTTCATTGCGACGGTCTGCCCCGACGGCTCGCCCAACCTTTCTCCCAAGGGCACGACGGCAGTATGGGACGACGATCATCTAGTCTTCGCCGACCTGGCCTCGCCGACCACCATGGCCAACCTGCGCCACAACCCGGCCCTGGAGTTGAACGTGGTGGACGTATATTCCCGGAAGGGATACCGGTTCAAGGGAACGGCGAGCATCATAGAGAAGGATGAGGCCCTGTTCGACGAAATCCGCGAAGCCTTCGAAACCGGCACACGGGGCGTACATCAGGTGCAGCTACCGGCGCGGGCCTACGTGCTGCTCAAGGTGGATCGGGCGCTGCCGGTGGTATCTCCGGCCTATGTGCCTGGCAAGACCGAACACGCCACCCGCAAGGAATGGGCGGAGTACTGGGCCAGCGTGCATGAAAGCCGGATGGCGGAGCTGGAAGCAGAAGGGTAGTTGGCGGCGCAGCGCTGTGGGTTTTGCTATTCCCGGCTGTCTGTAATATATTAGGGAGAGACTTCTCCGCTGCGAGCGGGCGTAACTCAGTGGTAGAGTGCTTGCTTCCCAAGCAAGACGTCGTGGGTTCGAATCCCATCGCCCGCTCCAATTTTCCCAATGTCCTGTCGGCCTTTTCGTCATTATCCGCATTGGCGTTTTTGTCAGCGCCCATTCCGTTGCCCGTCCATCGGCCCTGTGGTAAATTACCGGCAACATTCGGCATTCATAAGGACAAGGAGCATTGCATGGCTTACGTTACCCCCCGCGAGGGCGAAGGCCCTGAGAGCCTAGTAAACCGCTTTCGGGCGTCGGTACAGCACTCCGGCATACTGCGGGAACTGAAAGACCGCCGTTTCTTCCGGTCCAAGGCGCAGAAGGAGAGGCTGGCAGCCCAGCGCGCCGCCCGCCGCCGCCGCCGCCAGAGCCGCCGCAACCGCTAGTCTCCGGCCTCTGCTATCCGGCACAACATCGCACGGATACTGCGTGACGGTAATAACAACCGTGGCCCGTAATATGACCGGGCCTATTTACGCCCTTGTCGCGGGCCGGAAGCATTTGTTACCATTGAAGATACCCGGAGGGATCGCATAGAGGCCTAGTGCGGGCGCCTGCTAAGCGCTTAACCCGTTAAAAGCGGGTTCATGGGTTCGAATCCCATTCCCTCCGCCACAATTCCTCGTCAGGCCGCCCAGAATCCCGTGGGTTCCCCTACTCTTCTGCCCCACCACTCCGGGCCTTCGCTGATGTAAGCCCATTCCGGGTTCTGCTCCGTGTCTCGCAAGGCCGCCATCACCGCGCTGAACGTGGACGCATCGGCTTCCGCAAACTCGAAGTACCCCACAAAGTCATATCTTCCTTCCCTTGAACTCGTCGAAGGGCCGTAGCCTTCGGGCGCGTGCACCAGCCGCCGGGTGATGCAGGCGATGCCCGCGTCCGCCGCCAGCGCATGTCCCTTCGCCACCATGCTTTCCTTCCCGTCGTACCGGGGCAGAAAGAAGCTCTCCCGGTGCATCCAGTCCATGCCCCACCATTCGGCATTCTTGTTCATCGGCGTCACCACGCCAAAGGGATGAACGGTTCCCGGTCCGGGCTGTTGGGCGCGGGCATAAGCGTATTGAGTCATGGCGTGGCTGGTATAGCTGCGCGGCTTTTGTACGCCGTACAGCGTCTCTACGCTGCCGCCAGCGGAGTCCAGCAACGCCCGCAGGCCCCCTTCGTACCTCAGAAGTAGCTCGGGGGCCTCCCCCTCCAGGCGTATCAGGCCGTCGGCATCCATCAATGCCGGGTGGGACAGTTGCTTCTCCCGGCTCATGCCCGGCTCCGCCCTCAGAATCTGGAACCGCCCCTGACGGAACGCCTCCGCCGATGGCGGGCCTTCCACGTAGTGCATGTTCTCCATGCCATCGCCGAGACGCCCTATTGCCTCAGCAAGACCGGCGTCCGAATCGCCCGCCGGGAGTTTGATGAAAAGGAACCGCTGGTGTCCAGTTACAGTGGTGGAAAGGTTGAGATTGGCGGAATCCATGAGAAAACCTCCTCGGAGGGCATGGGACAAATCCCTTGTGCCCAGTCTATGCGGATTGACTTGACGCCCGGCCCGGGATCACAGACTCTTACGTCATTGCCTTGGGCAGAAATGTTGCTGTCAGGCAGTTGAATGATGGGTATTATATGCAGGCGCGGGAAGGCAAGCATATCCCGGCGAGAGCCGGGGCCTTTTCAAAGTAATTGTCTGAATCAGGATTTCCAGGATTCAAGGATGCTCAGGATTGGGACATATATCCTGGAAATCTTAAAATCCTGGAAATCCTGATTCAGACAATGTCCGTGCGGAGAGAGACGGCCCGATTCATTCAGCGTTAAGGCTAACGAAAGGAGTTATTCCCTGTGTCCGATAGAGATGTAGCTTCCATCGTCTCCACTACTCAAGCCTACTACGACGGTCCGGCAGACGAGATTTACCGGACCATCTGGGGCGACAACATACACCTCGGGGTCTATTGCGGAGAGGACTGCCACCAACTGGAGGCCAAGCAACACACCAACGAACTCATGGCTGGCGCCGTTGCGCTGGGGCCGGACGTGAACGTCCTGGACTTGGGCTGCGGCTATGGCTCGGCGGCCCGCTACCTGTCCGCCAACTTCGGTTGTAGCGTGACCGGCACCAACATCAGCGAAAAGGAGCTGGAACTGGCTCGCAGCCGGAGCGAAGAAGCCGGGCTGGACCATATGCTGTCCTTCGAGTACGGGGACTTTCATAACCTGGGATACCCGGACGGCTCCTATGACGTGGTCTGGAGTCAGGATGCCTTCCTTCACGCAGTGGACAAAATGGCAGTGCTGTCGGAGTGCCGCCGGGTTTTGAAGCCGGGCGGCGCTCTTGTATTTTCCGACATCCTGGTTCGCCGGGACACTCCGGAAGAGGACCGGACCATAATTTACGACCGCGTAAAGTCGCCCGACATCTGGGACGTGGAAGACTACCGCGAGGGTCTGTCCAGCCTGGGCTTCCAGGTCATCCGGGAGGAGGACTGGTCCCGCAATGTGGCCCCTTCCTACGCTTGGGTGCGGGACGGGCTTCTGGAAAACCGCGAGGCTCTGTTGCCGCGGATCGGGGCCGAAACCATCGAACGCACCGTAGAGTCCCTGACATTCTGGGTGAACTCGGCCAATGCGGGCAACATCGGCTGGGCACTCTTCGTGGCGAAGAAACCTGTCTAGCCACTCTCGGCAGTAGCGTTCCATTTTAGGTGGTTTGACCATCCGTAGGGGCGGGTTTGAAGCCTGCTCCTAAACATTCCGCAATGACTTGGCGATCCTAACCACCTACTGATGAGTGAATCGTTAGCGAAACATTCCGGCGGCAAATACCCGTCATTCCTGCGAAGGCAGGAATCTAGAGGGCCAATTCGTACAGAGTGAGTACCGGGGTTCGCGCACTGGATTCCTGCCTTCGCAGGAATGACGGATGGTTTATCAATTCATTCACCCATCAGTAAATTGCGACGTTACCTGCTCGGCGGCTCAGTGTTGACAGCCCCGGAGAAGGACTTTAGGCTAACGTCAACCTAAAACAGGCGCTGGTGTGGGGGCGAATTCAAGGCCCACACCGGAAGAACGCTCATGGCCGGGCAGCCCGCGGAGATAGCCGCCGCCATGCTTTCAGGAACGGACGACTAGCCCCTGCCGGATTGAGTGAACGATGACGACCGCCGACAAGCCCACGTTGCGCGAGCAGGTAGAGGACTTCCTGTTCAAGGAAGCCGCGCTTCTGGATGACTGGCGGCTGGACGACTGGGTCGCTTTGTTTACCGAAGATTGCCGGTACGTCGTTCCCACCACCGACTTGCCGGAAGGCGATCCTCAGCGTGATCTGGTATTCATAGACGACGACATCACCCGTCTGCGGGCCCGGGCGGTGCGGCTGAACAGCCGCCATGCTCACCGCGAGTATCCGTGGTCGCGCACTCGCCGCTTCGTCTCTAACGTGCGGGTTGAGGAAACGGGCGCTGGCGAACTCTCGGTTACGTCGAACGTCATGGTTTACAGGTTCCGCAGCGGCGAGGGAGCGCCCTACGTCGGCAGCGTCCACTACACCCTGAGGCGGGACAACGGCGAATTGAAAATAGCCTACCGCCGCGCCGTGCTGGACCTGGAAGCGCTATCCTGGCACGGCGCGGTCAGCATCATCTTCTAAATACTCGGGCGCTTAGATTGGTAGAAATATCCGCGCAGGACGATGGCAAAGCAATTGTCTGAATCAGGATTTCCAGGATGTTCTCCTATCCTGAGTACCCTTTTTAATCCTGATTCAGCCTTATCCCGCCCGTAAGGCTTTGCATCGTACTAAGCATCTGATTGGTAGAGGTTAACGCTTGAAACTCGAAGGCAAAACGGCGCTGGTTACGGGGACCAGCCCCAACATAATGGGCGGCATCGCCGAGGAATTGGCCCGGGAAGGCGCAAACCTGGTCTGCGCCGACATCCGCGAGGAATACGCAGAGAAATGCGCCGCTGCCATAGTCGCCGAGGGGCATGACGCCATTGGCGTAGCCTGCGACGTTACCGACGAGGAGCAGGCGCTCGCAGCCATCGCCAAAGCCACGGAGCGGTTCGGGGGTGTGGACATCCTGGTGAACGGCGCAGCCCAGTTCAACTTCAAGGGCGTGCTGAACATGCCGGTGGAAGAGTGGCGCCGCCAGACCGACATCATCCTCACCGGCGCGTTCCTGTTCACCAAGCATGTCGCTCATTCGATGATTCAGCAGGAACGCAAGGGCAACATCATCAACATCATTTCCACCGCCGGGCACCAGGGCGAGCCCGGTAACGTGGGCTACGGCACGGCCAAAGCGGGACTGCTCAACTTCACCCGGTCGGTGGCTATGGAACTGGCCCGCTATGGGATAAGGGTCAACAGCCTGACGCCGACGGCCACCGGCCAGGCCGAAGCGCAGGAACGGGCCGCCCGGTGGGGCGTGGACTGGCCGCCGTCTCGTCTGGGGCAGCGCGCATCGGGATTGTTGCCGGACGCCAGCAGAGGCGCTCCCCTGCTGCAGCTTCCCAGCCCGTCGCATTACGGCAAGGCCGCGGTCTTCCTGGCGTCGGATGACGCCGAAATGATTACCGGATTCGACCTGCGTGTGGACGCGGGCGCGGTTTCCAGGTACTGGATCTGGTCTCCGGGCGATGCTTAAGAGGAACGGAATGGGAACAGTGACCGTGACAATAGGGGTTGGAGACCCCGCCGGGCAGCGTTTCGAGGAACTGGAAGTTGAGGTGGATACCGGCTCAACCATTACAGCGGTACCCAGGAAACTGCTTCAGCGACTGGGAGTGCCGCTAACACGTTCGGTGCAAGCAACACTGGCAGACGGGAGCAGCGCTCCGGTGGATGTAGGCGAAACGCTCATACGGCTGGAGGGACAGGAGTTCCACACTTTCGTGATATTCGCGGAAGAAGGGGAGCCCAGCCTGCTGGGGGTAGTTACACTGGAGGAAGCGCTCCTGGCAGTGGATCCCATGGCCGGACGTCTCATACCGGCAATCGCAAAACGGTACTAGCCGAGTCTGGCCTGTAACCACAGGGCATTTACCGCTAAACCTCTTTCAGGAACAGGAGGTCAAGATGGCCGAGATACTGGGCGCGGGAGTGACCCACTACCCGCCTATGTTGGTATCAGACGAGGAAAAGGCATTCCCCATCAACATAACACTGGCGCGGGATGAGCGGGTTCCGGAGAACATGAAGAATCCCGCCAACTGGCCGGAACCCATGCGCGTGGAGTATGGGGAAGATGAGGGCGTCGCCTCGGCGGCGGCTCACAGGGAACGCCTGGTGAAGAGCTTCAGGGTAGTCAACGACGAAATTCAGGCGTTCAATCCTGATTTCGTACTGATTTTTGGCGACGACCAGTACGAAAATTTCAGAGAGACCATCATCCCGCCCTTCTGCATCCTGGCCTATGAGGATTCGGAGTCTGCCCCCTTCAACAAGGGTTTTGCCGCAGGCAAACGCAACGCATGGGACGAGCCTGGCGACAAGGTATTCAAGTACAAGGGCCACCCCGAAGCGGCCCGATGGCTTGCCACTCAACTGATCGAGCAGGGTGTGGACATGGCCTATGCCTACAAGCCGCTGCACGATCCGGGGTTGCCTCACTCGATCCTGAACACGCTGCTGTTCCTGGACTACGACCGGGAAGGGTTCGACATCCCGGTAGTGCCCTTTGCGGTCAACTGCTATGGGAGCAAGGTCATCAGCAACCGGGGCGGCATCCTGCCTTACAAGGAGAACGGCAAGTTCCTGGAGCCGGACCCGCCCGGTCCCTCCCTCAAGCGCTGTATGCAGGTGGGAGCGGCAACGGCCCGGGCGCTGCGGGCCTCGCCCTGGCGCGTGGCGTTGGTGGCGTCGTCAAGCTGGTCTCATGCCTTCCTGACGGAGAAGAACCATTTCCTCTGGCCGGACATTGAATCCGACCGCGCCATGTTCGAGGCCCTCCAGTCCGGCGATTACGACGCTTGGGGCCGGGTATCCACTCCCCAGATCGAAGCCGCAGGCCAACAGGAGCTTCTGAACTGGGCCTGTTTGCTGGGGGCAATGGCCGAGTTGAACCGAAAACCGGAGGTTCTCGACTACGTTGAGACCCATATTTTCAACTCCAACAAGTGCATGGCCGTATTTCGCCCCTAGCAGCCCGAAATCTTTGCCACGAAATCTTTGCAATGATTGAGTAGCCTTGCCGGAGGACACAGATGCCTGATCTGAACGACCTTTTGGACCAAGTTGATGAAATGCGCGACGAAATCGTCGCGCTGGAACAGGAGATGGTCCGCATTCCCACGGTCAACACCGGCTTCATGCCCACCGGCAACGAGACGGAACTGTGCCGGTACATCGAGCGATGGCTGGCCGAAGACGGTATGGACTGCGAGATAATCGAGTCCGCTCCGGGCCGGGGCAACATCATTGCGCGGCTGGAAGGCAGTTCGGGAAAGGCCGGGCTGATGTTCATGTCCCATCTCGACGTGGTGCCGGTAGAAGAGGAGGAGAAGTGGCAGTTTCCTCCCTTCAGCGCCACGGTAGCCGATGGCCGGGTCTTCGGTCGTGGCGCGTCGGACTGCAAGGCCCTGCTCACCTGCCAACTGATCGCCATGCGAATTCTCAAGCGGAATAACGTCCCGCTCAGCGACAGCCTGATACTGGCCTCCTGCGCCGACGAGGAGCATGGTGGCCGCTACGGGTTTGGCTGGATGGCCGAGAACCACCCGGAGAAGCTGGCCGCGCCCCTGGCCGTGAACGAAGGCGGCGGGGTGCCCATCGAGGCGGCGGGGAACCTGACTTACCTGCTGGGCGTGGGCGAGAAGGGCCGCCTGCAATTGGAGATTGACGTCCGCGGCTCCAGCGCCCATGCGTCAACCCCGTGGCAGGGAACCAACGCCCTGTTCGGCCTGTCGGAAGTCGTCAAACGCATCGAATCCTACGAGGCGGAGCGGGACACTTCCACCAGCCTGTTCGAGCACCTGTCAGTTTTCGCCATCGAGGACAGGCCCTCGGCGGCGAACATTGACGAGATTATCGCGGACACCCAGGACTCCAACCCCAGGTTCGCCTCAATCATGCGGGCGTTGTCGCGCATGACCATCACGCCCACCATGATTCAGGGCGGCATCAAATCCAACAGCGTGCCCGAGTCGGTACGCCTCACCTGCGACGTGCGTACTCTACCGCACCAGGACGAAGCCTACGTCAGGCAGGAGCTGGAAAAGATACTCGAAGGGATTCCTGGGGTGGAGATTGACATTGACTATATGTCAATCCCCAACTCCTCTCCTTTCGAGACGGACTTTGCCCAGCGAATCCAACTCAGCACCGCCAGAGCCTTCGGGCGCGACGACATCCAGTGGGTTCCATCGCTGAGCACCGGGTTTACCGACTCCCGCTTCACCCGCAACCTGGGCACCACCACCTACGGCATGGTCGGTTCCCATCCCGACGATGACCCAATGCTGGCGAACATCCACGGAACCAACGAATCGGTGGGCATCCAGAGCCTGATGAGCGGCTCGCGAATCATGCTGGCGCTGGCCTATGACATACTGGCGGAAAAGCAGGCATAGAAGCCTGTCGCCAGAGCGGAATTGGTGAGCATAGCATCTCAGGGAACTACGGAATTCCTGCCGCGCCAGACCGAAGGAGGCCAAGTCAACCATGAAGTTTGCCCTGTTTTTGCTGGGATCGTGGACAGAACAGGAAACCAGCGCCCAGAGCCGTATCTTCGGCGAAATGCTGGAACAGGCTGAATATGCCGAGGAACTGGGGTTCGATTCCATCTGGATAGCGGAGCATCACTCCAGCCGGTACGGCATCTGCCCTTCGCTGATGCCGTTGCTCAGCCACATCGCCGCCCGCACCAAGAAGATACGGATTGGCGCTGGCGTCAGTGTCCTGCCCTTCCACAACCCCATCTTCCTCGCTGAAGAAAGCGCCATGCTGGACGTGCTGAGCAATGGCAGGCTGGATTTCGGGGTTGGCCGCGGTTCGGCGGACTACGAGTACGGCAACTTCAATGTCGCCTTTGACACCAGGGATGTACGCACCCAGGAAGCCTTGGACGTCATTATGGGGCTGTGGACCCAGTCCGATTTCTCTTATGACGGCGAATTTTACCAGGTGAACGACCTTACGATTGCTCCCTGGCCGGTGCAACAGCCCCATCCTCCGGTGTATCTGGCAGTATCCCGCACTCCCGCCAGCGTGGATGTCGCCGTATCGCGAGACCTGCCTATCCTTACCAGCTTTTCCACTCCGGAGGCCGACAACCTGGGACTGTTCTCCCTATACGCGGAACGCTGCGCCGCCGCCGGAAAGGAACTGCCTGTGGAAGAAATGCCCTATTTCCGGTTCGTGTACTTGGACGAAGACGAACAGACAGCCCGGGAATATCCTCGGCAGTCCCTGACCTGGGTCCGGGATTTGGGCGGTTACCGGCGGACCCTGACCCGCGGCGACGAGATCAATGTGGACCTGGAACACTGGCGCAGAACCCGCGCCGTGGAACCGGCCAGCTATGAGTCGGAGCTGGAGACCACCGCCTACTTCGGAACGCCGGAACAATGTGTGCAGAGAATCACCGGGTTACGGGACGAACACGGCATCGGGTACTTTGGCGCCAGTATGTCCTTCGGCAGCATGGAGCACTCGCGGGTATTGCGCTCAATGGAGTTATTCGCCAAGGAAGTGATGCCCAAGTTCCGCCCATAGAGCCTTGTCCCTGGCTTGCGTCATCCCAAGCTCTCGCTGGCGGTCTTGAAGCTAAGGGTTTTCCCTATGAGTGAACGAACAGCTAAGCCACCGCATCATCCTTGACTCCGACTGAATGACGAATTCAGCAGGCCGAAGTTTAGCAACTAACCCACTCATCAGTAGTACGTTGGGAAGTACCCCGAAACGGTATCCGGCAATGCTCAACAGGCAATTGCGAGGGGAAAGCCGCGAAACAGAGCGACAATTTATTCGCCAGTCCTGCTGCCGAGATAGTCTTCCCTCGCCCGGTCCACCGCCTTGGTGGCGAGTCCGGCTAATTCGGGCCTCCGGTCGGCAGTCCAAACGTTCGAGTCCACGAGGCTCGCTACGGAGCCCTGGAATCGGGGCATCACGTAGCGGGCTATCAGTTCGTAGGAATGGAGCACCTGCTCCCGTGTAGCCCATTCCGTAGCCTGAACAAGGATTTTGCCAAATCCACCCGATTCCTCATCCAGCCTCAGTATGTGTTCGATCAAGTCATCGGGGGTTCCAACGCACCAACTGTGGGACTCCACCATGTCGTCGATTACCTTGTCTTCGGGGACATCTGACCCTTGGAAGAGGCCAAGGGTGTTCTCAAAGTACTGGCGCTGGTATCTGCCGGAGCCGTGACGGGCCTGCTCAATGGCCTCCTTGCGGCTTTCGGCCAGGTGAACGTGGATCACCAATCCCCAATCGTTACGGTGGACCGTCTTGTTGTTCTCGGCGGCGGTCTGCTCCGCAATCTTCCAGAACTCGCCCAGGTTGGGGGCAACGGCGCCGGGCAGCCTGACGGTGTTGAGGGAAAGCACAGCGATACCGTACTTCCCGGCGCTGATCATCCCCGCCGGCGACTGGGAGGCGGCGACAGCGACGGGCATGTGCGGCTGAGAGTAGGGGCGGAGATGGACCCGAGCTTCCCGCAGGGTGAACCACTCCGACTCGTATGTGATTGGCTCCGTCTCATTCCAGAGCCGCAGGATCAGGCCCAAGGACTCGTCCATGCGCCTGCGTTGGGTGGAAGGGTCAATGCCCATCATGTAGGCATCCCCGACCAAGGCTCCGGGCCCAGCCCCCATCATCACCCTTCCCCGGGTCATGTGGTCCAGTTGGATCATCCGGTTGGCGACGATGAGAGGGTGATGGTACGGGAGGCTGATGACTCCGGTACCCAGCTTAATGTTCTTGGTCCGCTGGGCCGCGGCGGCGAGGAATATCTCGGGGGACGCGATGGTCTCCCATCCGGCGCTGTGATGTTCGCCCACCCACGCTTCATCGAAGCCAAGGTGATCCAGCCATTCGATCAGCTCCATATCTCGTTCCAAGGCCAACGTGGGGTTCTCGCCGACCGGGTGGAAGGGCGCCATGAATATTCCGAACTTGAGGCGGTTTGGAAGGGTCAAGAGCAGCCTCCTGTATGATTGAAATTACAATGCCGATTCAGGTCAAACTGTACCATCCATTCTTGTTCTTCCTCACATCTCCTTCGCCTCGGATTTCTCTGACTCAACACGGGCTTTGTCCCATGACGCAGCATCCAGGGCAGCCCATGTAATGAGTTTCAACTCAGGCGGGTGCGGTGTCGGATGGCGGGGCTGGCGAGATTCGGGAATGGCTGGCAAGAATGAGGAAAGGGGCGGTTGCTCGCCCCTTTCCTTTGCTCGTTAGGGCTGGCACAATCAAAGGGTACAAGTAACAGACGTAAGCAACGAGCTACACCGCTCCGAATCCCCGACACGGTTTAAGTAACAGGCAAGTAACAAACCGAGAATCTGTACCGGGCTGGCAAAGGGCAAAAGGGCGGAAATCAGGCTGATTTGTAGCTAAATCGGTGTCTAAGCCGGGATGGCGGAATGGCAGACGCGGCGGACTTAAAATCCGCTACCCTAACAGGTGTGTGGGTTCGACCCCCACTCCCGGCACCATCTTATCTCCTGAGGGAAATCTCCCTATACCTTACTCCAGGTTCCGCAACAGGCTGCCGTAGCCGTGGATGGGCCTGGTCCACCCCAGTCGGCGCAAGGCAAGCCAGATTGTAGCCTGGTTTACGGTAATGACCGTCTTGCCCAGCCTCTGCTCCAGCTCTTCGGCGGCGTCCAGGGCCCGCCACGCCGTGCCGGGCAAGAAAATGGTATCGGCCTCTTCCTGCGCCACCGTAGGCACAAAATCCACGATGGTCTGCGGCGGCTCGGCGTCAATCTCACGTGGATTCATAGAGTCCTGCATCCACGGCTCGCCGTCGGCGCTCAGCACCTCGAATCCGGCCTCCTCCATCAGCGGCTTCAGGCGATTGCGCAGGTGGTAGTTGCGGTAAGGCCCGGCGATGCTGATCTTCCGGCTGCCCATGTGCTTCATCGCAGCAATGCAGGATGTGACCGCGGTGATGGACGGTATTCCGCTGGACTCCTCCATGATTTCCGCCATCCTCTGGTCGAAGGCCATGTAGCCCTTGTGCCAGGTGCCGGAGGTGCAGGCATAGACCAGCACGTCGGGGCCGATGTTGGACAGGGCGCTTGCTCCCCGCGCCACGTCGTCGTTCATCTTGTTCACGTCGAATCCGAACAGTGCCCAGTCTATTTCGTTGGCTTCGTTGCTGGACATACTGAGCCGGTGACCGCTGTCAGCCGGGGCTTCCGGCTGGCTGCCCCAGGTTCCGTTCCACATCCGCTCGAAGTGCACAGTGATTTCGGGCGGCACGACGCGATAGAAGTCCGGCTCGACCACGGGATTGGTTGCGGGCACCAGTGCGCCGATTCGCTGCGTGTTGGTCAGGTTTGCCATGTTCCTCCTCCTGCGCCTGTCGAAAGGGCGGGACGTCTTGAGCGTATTGTACAAGATTGTCTGAATCAGGATTCACCGGATTTGAGGATGTTCAGGATTCTTCCGTGCTATCCTGCTTAATCTTATAATCTTGTGAATCCTGATTCAGACTATTTAGGAACGCCGCCCTGGAAGACGTAGCAGTCTGGCAATTGGTTCTCCTCTTCGTCGTCGCGGCCATTGGCATGTCTATGTCGGGTGTCGCCGGCTTCGGCGGGGGCGTGATTATCCTGCCGGTGCTGGTTTGGATTTACGGCCCGGAGGTGGCTGTTCCGGTAGTGGCCCTCTTCCAGCTCATCGGGACGGCCACCCGCATCTGGCTCACCCGCGATTCCATAAACTGGAAGGTCGTGGCCTGGTTCGCCGCCGGTTCCACTCCCTTCGCCATCCTGGGCAGCTTCCTGTTCATCGCCGCCGACACCGACCTGCTGATCCGAATCATGGGCGGCGGGATGGTCGTCCTCGTGGTGGCGACGCAACTGCCTTGGGCCAAGCGGGTGAGGATGACGCTGTGGGGCTTCCTGCCACTGGGGGCCTTTTCCGGTTTCCTGGCCGCGGTGATGGGGATACCCGGACCCTTCGCGCCGGTGTTCTACATCGCCTACGGCCTGAACCCCCGCGCGTATATGTCGACCTTTTCGCTCGGTATGTTCCTGGTACAAGTGCCCAAACTGGCGGTATACGGCGCTGGCGGCGAGCTTATCACCCCGCTGGTGGTGGGCCTGGGGCTGGCGCTGGGCGTGGTCGCGGCGGGCGGCGCCTACTTCGGGGCGAGGCTGCTGCGCCGCATACCCAACAAGGTGTTCGCCATCGGAGTCAACGTCATGGTATTCGCCTTCGGCGTGCTGTTCCTGGTGACGGGCGGATAATTCCAATCTGAACCGTGATTCGTGTGATTCGTGGACTGGCATGATTGGGCAAACCCGGAATCAGAGAAATCACAGTCCAGACGAAAAATTGGAAGACTCAGGGAAAGCAGTACTGGCAACTTGTCTGGTGGGTCTAACACGACTATATTTCCACCGCAGGAGCAGCCCGTATCGTGTATTCGCAATAATGCTCAATTCGCCAATGAAAGAGAGATGTTATGTCAGACAGCGCCGACCTTTTTGACATCATGCGCACCACCCGCGCTATGCGCCGGCTGAAGCCGGACCCCGTGCCGGACGAGCTAATCCGGCGCATCCTGGAAGCTGGCTCATTTGCGGCCAATGGGGGAGCAAACCAGCGTTGGCGGTTCCTGGTAGTCAAGGACCGAAGCATCAAGGAACGGGTCCAGGTATGGTACAAGAGGGCCTACGACGAAGTGGTCGGGCCGCGCTACAGCAACAGCGCGCCTCCGCCGGGCTCCAGCCCCGGCCGGTATCGCCGACAGCACGACGCCGTGGAATACCTGACCGACCACTACCACGAAGCCCCGGTATGGATTGTCGCGTGCATGGAAGGCGGGGATGGGCTGCCAGACCGCGCTCTGGGCGCGTCCATCTATCCCGCGGTCCAGAATATGCTGCTGGCGGCCCGGGCTCTCGGATTGGGGTCAACCCTCACTTCCCGCCACCTGATCCACGAGAAGGAAGTGGAGGAAATCCTGGGCCTGCCTCCCGGAGTGTATTCCTATGCCATCTTGCCCATCGGCTACCCCATGGGCAACTTCGGGCCGGTGCGTCGAGGCCCGCTGTCGGACGTGGTGTTCCTCGACAGGTGGGGCGAGCCTTACCTGGGTGAGTAAGAAGCCATCTTAAAGCCTTCGCCCTCACCATTGAGGGAGAGGGGGGTTTTAATGATGAGTGAATGAATTACTAAGCCATCCGTCATTCCTGCGAAGGCAGGAATCCAATGCGAAAGCCCCAGTATTCGCTCTGTACGAACTAGCCCTCTGGATTCCTGCCTTCGCAGGAATGACGGGTTTGCCGCCGGAATGTTTAGCTGACGATTCACTCATCAGTAGTTTTAAGGAGGAATACTATGCCGGGCACTTTCCGGGCCGATCATGTGGGCAGTCTGCTCCGTCCTGCCGAGGTCAAGGAAGCCAGAAGCGCGTTTCAGGATGGACGAATCGAGCTGGCAGAACTTAGAGCCGTCGAGGATAAAGCCATCCTCGACGCCCTGGAAGGCCAGCGGGCTGCGGGGGCGCAGGTGTACACCGACGGGGAGTTCCGGCGCGCCGGCTTTCAGAACGACCTCGTCGAGTCTGTCGAGGGTTTCGTAGACGCCGACACCCCGGCGGTGGTGCGTATCTGGCAAGGCCCCGGAGACCAGCCAACGGAGCAGGGCACCCGGCAGGTGGTGGGAGGCAAGCTGCGTCAGGCGCGGAGCCTGACGGAAAACCAGCGCGCCTTTCTGCAGGCCCACGCACCAGGGCCAGTCAAAGTGACCATACCCAGCCCCAGCCAGTTCCCGGCCCTCACTTTCCAGACCGGGATTACCGACGAGTTCTATGCCACACGGTCGGAGTTGCTGTGGGAAATCGCGGCCATCATCAAGTCTGAAGTTACTACGCTGGTGGAGTCGGGAGTGGACTACATACAGGTGGACGCGCCGCGATACAGCTACTATGTTGACCCCAAGTGGCGCCAGCATCTGCGCGACCTGGGAGAAGACCCGGACAGGATGTTCGGAGAAGCCGTTGACGCCGAAGTCCATTGCCTCGAGGGGGCCAAGAAGCCCGAAAACACTGTCGCCTTCCATGTATGCCGGGGCAACAACCAGAGCAAATGGTACGCGGAAGGGGGCTACGAGGCCATCGCCGAGCGGCTGTTCAACACTCTGCCGGTTGACCGGTTCCTGCTGGAGTACGATACCAACCGGGCAGGCACATTCGAGCCGTTGCGGTTCGTTCCGGCAGGCAAAATTGTGGTGCTCGGCCTGGTCAGCAGCAAGGAGGCGGCGCTGGAATCGCCGGACTATGTGATGCGGCGCATTGAAGAGGCCAGCGCATACGTGCCGCTGGAGAACCTGGCGTTGAGTCCGCAGTGCGGTTTCGCTTCAACAGCGCCCGGAAACCTGCTGAGCGAGGAGCAACAGTGGCGCAAGCTGGAACTGGTGGCGGAAGTCAGCCGACAGGTATGGGGAGACTAACCTGGCTTGCAGCTAGGATGAAGAAAGGTCAAATCCTCCTGGTAATCTTCCCCGTCTCCACCATTTCCTTGATCCGGGGCAGGTAGGGACCAGGAGTCACGCCGGAGAGTATGCCGGAAAAGCGCCGCCCCAAGAGACGGCCCAAAGAGGACCGGGCCACGCGAATGGCGTAGACAGGGCCCATGAAACCGCCGGGAACCATGGCCTCCACCTCGGACACCATGGTAACTCGGGTGCCCTCCGCTTCTTGTTGAAGGTCGAAAGACACCTTGTCTATACTGACCAGAAGATTGTTATAGCTGTTTCTGGTTTCAAAAACCAGGGTGCAACACGGCTCATAGGCCGTGATAGTCACGGTCTTGACCACCCTGACCGGGTTGTCGCCCATGCCGCCGCGAACCAGCAACGGCCCTCGCATCATCCCGTTTTTCTCTTGACGAAAGACTGAGCCGACGCCGGGCTGCCCCTGTGGCGGGGAGATTACCCGGAAGCCGGTCTCCAGGCTCCACTCGCCGTGGCGCGTCATATCGGCCAGGTAATCGAACACCTGCTGGGGCGGCGCGCCGATCACCGCCCCGTTTCGGCTTACTACGAACGGCCCGGCCATAGGGCAGCCCTAGTCCTGGCTGACGTCGTCGCCCGAGTCCACCCGGAACCCGATGCCCAGCTTGACCTGATACCAGTTGGCGCTTTCTCCGTCTATGGTGCCGCGAATCTCCCGCACCTCGAACCAGTCCAGGTTGCGGATGGTTTGCGCGGCCCGGGTGATGGCGCCGTCAATGGCCTGTTGTACGCTCTCGCTGGAGGAACCTACCAGCTCGACCACCTTGTATGTGCTGCCGATTGCCATTTTTCTCTCCCTAATCGTATGCGATATAAGTGTCTCGTTCTCTCGTAACGGAAACATATAATATGCGTCACGCCCCAATACGGCAACAGGGGCAGTCAACAGGTAATGACAATTTCAGGAGCAGTTCATGTTTTCCGACATTCATCACGTCAGTTACCTCGTCCCCGACCTTGACGCCGCCATCGAGTCCTACGCCCGTATGTTCGGGGCCGAGTTGACCGGTCGAGGCGCTGTGGCAAACCTGGGCGAAGTGGCTTTCCTCCAGACGGGCAGTGTCGAGGTGGAGTTCATCAGCCCCGAAGACACCACGCCGCTGGAGGCTAACGGCGGGAGCTATGCCGTTCATCACGTGGCCTATGCGGTGGAAGAGCTGGACCGAGTGGTAGCGGAACACCGCGCCCGCGGCTTCCGCTTCCTGACCGGCGAGCCGTTCACCAACTTCATGGGCTACCGGCTCATATACTTCGACCCAGCAGATACCGGCGGGTGCAGAGTACACCTGACCGACGCCGCCACCCTTCGGCGCCGCTAGAGCGCGTTTACAAACCCAACCGTTCATCCTGAACTTGTCGAAGGACAAGCGTTGCGGTAGCTGAAACCTTCTGTGGTAAGATTCCGGTAAGACTTCGCCGGTATTATTTGGGGCTACACCCCACGCCGGAACTTTAGGAGAATGGCGGGAATGAAAGCATTGGAAGGGCTGAAAGTGCTCGACCTGACCCGGGCGCTGGCCGGCCCATTTTGCACACTGATGCTGGGCGACCATGGGGCCGACGTCATCAAGATAGAGATTCCGGGCAGTGGAGACGACACCCGCCACTGGGGGCCTCCCTTCATTGAGGGGGAGAGCGCCTACTTTATGTCCATCAACCGCAACAAGCGCAGCCTGACCCTCAACTTCAAGGAAGACGAGGCGAAGGAGATTTTCCTCAAGCTGTCCGAGGACGCCGACGCCATCGTCGAGAACTTCACGCCGGGAGTCATGGAGCGCTTCGGGCTGGGTTACGACGTAATCAGCTCGGTGAATCCCCGCATCATCTACGCCTCCATTTCCGGCTTCGGTCAGGACGGGCCCTATCGCCGCCTGCCAGCCTACGACCAGATCATGCAGGGCGTCAGCGGGATGATGAGCCTGACCGGCGAACCCGACGGGGATCCGCAGAAGGTGGGCATCGCCATTTCCGACATCGGGGCCGGGATGTGGGCCGCGTTCGCCGTTATGGCCGCGGTGCATCACCGGGCCCAGCACGGTGAAGGGCAATACATAGACGTTTCCATGCTGGACGGGCAGGTGGCATGGCTCACCTACCAGGCCGCCACCTATTTCGCCAACGGAAAGCCGCCCGCGCGGTTGGGAGCGGCGCACCCCAACCTTTGCCCCTACCAGGCCTTCATGTGCCAGGACGGGAAGTTCATCAATGTCGCCGTCGGCTCGGAACGCATCTGGGAGCGCTTCCGCGAGGCGATGCAACTGGAAGAACTGTCCAAGCCGGACTATGCCGTCAATGGCGACCGCGTCAACAACCGCTCGGTGCTGGTGCCTTACCTGCAACAGGTATTCCTCACCCGCCCGGTGGCCGAATGGGTGGAGGACCTGCAGAAGGTCAGCGTTCCCTGCGGCGCCATCAACGATCTCGCGGACGTGTTCGCCGACCCGCAGATCGAGGCCCGTGATATGTTGCAGGAAATGATTCACCCGGTTGCCGGGAAGATCAAGCAGACCGGCATTCCAGTCAAGTTTTCCCGCACGCCCGGCGGCCTCGACCTGCCTCCGCCGCTGCTGGGGGAGCACAACCGCGAGATACTGGCCGGCCTGGGCTACTCCGGCGATGCAATAGAGTCTCTGAAGCAACGGGAAGTCATTTAGATGCGGGAAGTTATTTAGAGCAGGTAGTTTTCAATGGATTTGGGCCTGAAAGACCGGGTTGCCATCGTAGGCGGCTCCACACGAGGCTTGGGGCGCGCCATTGCCTTGGCCTTCGCCCACGAGGGCGCCAACGTCACTATTTGCGGACGCACCGAGTCCGACCTGCGGCGGACTGAAATCGAGCTGGCCCGCGAGAGTTCGCAGCAGCGCGTCCTCGCCATTCCCGCCGACATCACCGACTCCCGTGACATCCGCCGCGTGGTTCGGGACACCCTCAGCCGCTTCGGACAGATAAACATACTGGTGACCCACATGGGCTACCACTCGGCGGAACGGCCTTCGGAGCTGAACGACGACAGGCTTGCCTCATCCCTGGATGAAGGATTCCTCAGCACAGTCCGGTTCGCTCGGGAAGTGGTGCCTTACATGAAGCAGCAGCACTGGGGCCGCATAGTGAACCTGCTGCCGGAATTTTCCCGCGGGCCATTCGGCACGGACGCGCGGGACGAACACGGCGAGACCTCTCTTGCCAACGCCAACCAGTTGGCTCTTGTTGGATACTCCAAGAGCCTTGCCAACGAACTGGCACCCTTCAAAATCACCGTCAACAACCTGATACACGGCCCGGTGATGACCGACGCATTGGCCATAGCGATGCAGGAACGCAGTTGGGGCGAGAACCGCTCAGCGGAGGAGCTGCTCCAGGAAGCCACCGCGGCCGTGCCCATGGGCCGCTTGGGCAAACCCGAAGAAGTGGGCGATCTGGCGGTTTATCTCGCCTCGGAGCGGGCTTCCTTCATCACCGGCTCCAGCGTGGTCCTCGACGGCGGTATGCAGCAGGAAATCTACTAGCGCTGTTACGCATTGTCTGAACTGTGATTTGTTTGATTTAGGGATTGCCATGATTTCCCAATCTTGGGCATCCTTTAATCCTGTTAATCCTGATTCAGACATTCCCGCTCCCCAAGTATGCAATAATTGTCTCGCAACCCATGCCAATTTAGACCGGGGTGGCTATGAACAGGCAAGCAGAGCATTTCCAGAACGTTTACCGCTCCGCACAGGACTTTATGGCTCAGGATGATACTCCAGGATGGCTGGTGTACGACTATCGCGAGTTGAACCCGATATTCCGGCGGGTGATCCAGCCGTCGGGCCATGTCACGCGGCCCTGCTACTTCTACCTGCCTGCTGCGGGACAACCCACGCTGCTGACGCACCACGTGGACGCCGGCAAGTTCGCTGACTCAGGCGTTGACTGCGTCGTGTACAGTGGCCGCGAGACGCTGGTTTCGGCTCTGCGCGACCTGGTTTCCGGCGCCGGACGGGTGGCCATGGAATATTCGCCGATGAACGAGTTGCCCCGCGTCTCCCGCGTGGACGCCGGCACCGTGGAGCTGGTGCGCAGCATGGGCGTGGATGTGGTGTCCTCCGCCGACCTGATGCAGGCCGCCACTCACCAGTGGAGTGCGGAGCAATACGCCGATCATCATACTACCGCCCTCAAGCTGGGCCGCATCGTCAACGAGGCCTTCGCCCACGCGGGGGAGCGCCTCGGCGGCGGAGTCACCGAATACGACGTAGCCGAATTCATCCGCCACCGCTTCGCCGAGGAAGGCATAGCCTCGCCCGACGGCCCCATCGTGGCGGTCAACGCCAACGCCTCCGACCCGCACTACGAGCCATCAGCACAGCAACACAGCCCCATCCGCCCCGGCGACTGGCTGCTCATAGACCTGTGGGCCAAGGGCGTCGCTCCCGGCAGCGTCTACGCCGACATCACTTGGTGCGCCTACGCGGGCGACCGGGTGCCTGAGAAGCAACAGGAGATTTTCGACATAGTCCTTGGATCCCGCGACACCGCCGTGGAATACCTGCAGGACGCACACCGCCGGGGCGAGCAGGTGCGGGGCTGGCAGGCCGACAAGACAGCCCGCGACTATATCGAAGCGCGGGGATATGGACAGTGGTTCACCCACCGCCTGGGCCACAGCATCGGCTTCGAGGTACACAGCGAGGCGGTCAATCTGGACGGTTTCGAGACCCACGACACCCGCCGCATCATCCCCGGCGTCTGCTTCTCCGTGGAACCCGGCATATACCTGCCGGAGTTCGGAGTACGGTCGGAGATAGACGTCTTCATGCACGAGGACGGCCCCCGCCCGTCGTCCCCGGTGCAGCGCGAAGTGGTGCTGATGGGGTAGAAGTTTTAGAGAGAGCGTAGAACCCAAATCCCCTCTTCGGGAAACCGCTGGTCGAAGGAGTAGATTGCGTCACTACCGGCAGTGCGAACTGTCGCCCAAATCAATGCGTCCCCAATGGAAACCCGGCCTGAGGGCAGCGTCATTTCCAGTCCCCGCAGCAAAAAGTCTTTGTTGACGGCATAAGGAAAGACGGTTGTCCTTTTGCATGAAATCAATCATCGCTCCCACTACATTGACTCTTGGGACACCAGCCACCTTGGACATTATGAAATAAACTTCGGCCAAAGAAATTACCGTTATCCATAGTTCGGTACCACTGTCGATAATATCGGCGGCAGTGGCTGCTTGGTCCGGCGGCAGGCCAGTCAGGTAACGAACCAAAATGTTGGTGTCAATAAACGTCATTACTGTGGCGGGCCGTTGGAGAATATGCCAAGTCTCTCCTCCCGTTCTTCAGCAATCCCTTTCCATCCTTCATCTTCTATCTCGTCCCAGCTCATTCGCGTAAGCCGCTCTGCGGCATCGGGCATGATGTGCTCCCGAAGGATCCCCAGCAGAGAACGGTTATGGGACGGGGGACGAAAGTATATCTTCACACACCCTTCGTCCAGAGTCTGGTAGGCTCGCCAGCCCGGGGAGATACCCAGCCGGTCACGGATTGCTTTGTCAATCACCACCTGCCCCTTTATTCCTACAACAGCCGACATGATATAACTCCGTAGAGATTGTATTACTATAATGCGTCAATCCTACCTCACCGGATACAGTGGTTCAAGTTGCGGTATCCTATGAGGAACCTTAGAATTGCCTGCGACGCATAGATTCTAATAAGAAGGTTTGTGATGGAGTTTTCGCTGGCTTACGAGATGCAGCGGCCGATGCTGGACGACCACGCCGTTATCGAAGAGACCATCGAGCAGTGCATTCTGGCCGATGAGATGGGTTTCGATGCCGTTTGGTTCGTCGAGCACCACTTCCTGACCACGTTTTCCGAGTCGCCCTGTCCGGAGGTCATATTCGGCGCCCTTTCCCGGCTGACCAAGCGCATCCGCCTGGGTTTCGGCGTCGTCATCCTGCCCTATCACCACCCGGTCCGGGTGGCAGAGCGGGTGGCGATGGTGGATCACCTGTCCCACGGGCGAGTCGAGTTCGGGACCGGACGCTCCGCCCCCTACGAACAGTTGGGCATGGGCATAGACCCCCGCGACACGCGGGAGATGTGGGAGGAGTCCCTCTCCATGATTCCCAAGATTTGGGAGTCGGACTACTTCGAGTGGGACGGCAAGTTCTGGAAGGTGCCGCCGCGCCAAGTGCTGCCCAAGCCCTACCAGAAGCCGCACCCGCCCATCTGGGTCGCTGCGCTGCAACCGGCCACCTACCAGTTGGCCGCGCAGAAGGGCATCGGCTCCATGGCCTTGGGCGTCAATGCTCCCTCGGTGCTGGAGCCGTCCATCCGCGAGTACAAGACGGCTATCAAGGAATCCAACCCGGTGGGGGCCTTCGCCAACAACAAGTGGCTGTCATCCTGCTTCGGCCTCTGCGGCGAGGATGACGCGGCCACCAAGGAACTGTCGGCGCAGTCGCTCAAGACCTTCTTCGGGCCGGGCCGTCCCTACGTCCAGGACCAGAAGGATATCTACGCCCGGCTGCTGGACCAGTGGGGCGGCGTTCCCGACCACTTGGCGCAGAACTTCTCGCGCTACGTGGACGTGCCCACCCAGGGCGGCAACGGCGGCGCGGCCCTCGATCTGTCCGGCGGTAGCGCCCTGGCCCAGAAGGTGTGGGAAGAGTTTGACGCCGCCACCATGGCCGAGCGCGGCATCATCGTGGCAGGCGACCCGGAGTCCTGCATCAAGGCAGCCAGGCTGCACGAGGAGACTGGCGTTGACCAGTTACAGTTCCTGATGGCCACCGAGTCCGTCCCTCACAAGAAGGTGATGGAGTCCATCGAGATGTTCGGCAAGCACGTCATCCCTCACTTCCGCAAGTCGGACCAGGGGACGCCGGAATGCCCCATAGACGTGAACTCCGCTTAGCCGCTGTGTTCGTTCACAAACTCATCGCAAACCTGGAAAGGCCCCGACTCATTTCGGGGCCTTTTTCTATTTGCCTGAACTGTGATTTATGTGATTAGGGGATTTTCAGGATTTCACACTCACCCCAACCCTCTACCTCAAGGGAGAGGGAGAGTAGAATGCGACTTTTCCTAGTCGCCTGGGTGGCCTGGCATCCCCTTCATGGGGCAGCCGGCACAGGAAGCGGCCTGTCCGCATGGGGCTGCTCCGGCGGGGGGAGCGGCGGTAAGGCCCGGCTTCCGCGCTCCGCTTTGGGGTTCCCTGTTTCCAAACCCTGCCGCCTCGTTGAACAGGTCGAACCTCAGTTGCTTGGCTCGCGGGGGCCGGTGCCCGGAGAACACCAGGAAGGGCCAGGCCCGCTTGCGCACTACCCCCATACCCTGCAAGTCACGCCAGTTGTCTATGCTGTGCTGTCGACGGTTCTCCAGAATCCGGTCGGCGGACACCGGGCCGAGGCCCGGAACCCGCAGCAACTGCTCCTTGGTGGCGGCGTTGACGTCCACCGGGAAGGAATCGAGGTTTTCCACGGCGATAACCGTTTTCGGGTCGTTCTCCAGCGGCAGAAAGCCCCCTCCATCGAAGGCCAGTCCAATCTCATCGTTGGAGAACTGGTAAACGCGCTTCAGCCAGTCCATCTGGTACAGGCGGTGCTCCCGAATGCTGGGTACCGGCGGGTGTTCCTCCATGGGCGTGTGCCGGGCCGGGCGGAAGGGGGAGTAGTAGACCCGCTTCATGTTCCAGTCGGAATAAAGCTGGTCAATGCGCTGGAAAATCTGCCGGTCAGACTCGTCGGCGGCGCCCACCACCATCTGGGTGGCCTGGCCCACGGTTCCGCCGGTCTTTTCCTTGGTCAACTGGTCAATCCACTGCATGGGGTCGAGGATACCTTCCTGGAACTGCTTGTGCGGGCTGATGCGCCGCATCATATCCGCTTGAGGGGTCTCCAGGTTCACCGACAGCCTGGTGCCCAGCCGGTGGGCCGCCTCAACCTGAGCGTAATCGGCGCCGGGCATCACCTTCATGTGGATGTAACCACGGAAGCCGTGCTTTCGCCGGACCAAGTCCACCACCTCGATGAGCTTCTCTGTGGTCTTGGAGCCGCTGCCAGCGATTCCGGAGCTGAGGAACAGGCCGTTGACGGTGTGCCGCCGGTGCAGTTCCATGAAGGTATCGGCCAGCTCTTCCCGCTTGAAGGCGTAGCGCTTGCGGGGCACGTAGACGCTGTTGGGGCAATAGGCGCAGTCCATCATGCAGAAGTCGGTGAACATTACGCGCATCAGGTTTATGGACTTCCCGTTGGGCATGGAGGCCCGGTAAACTCCCGGCATGGGGTTCTTCCTGGGGTCGGAATAGGGCGCTCGAAATTCGTTCTTGCCGCCGCCTTGAGAGACTGGTGAGAGAATGTCATCGGATGCTGGCATCCCGCCCAGAATCTGGAGCTTTTCGTAGGCATCGGGAGAGCGTTTAATCAGCATGGCGAATTCACCTGCCGTAATTATTAGAACTTATATTCTCATTAAAGGCATATCATTGTCAAGACAAAAAGACAGCGCGCCGGAACCCGCGCTGCCTGCCATTGACACGCCTGTTGACCGGAAGGTCTATGCAACTTCGGCAAATTGAGTACAATCAGGGCGTCCCTGGAGGGCTAGTCGTCCCAAGGGGCGTTACGGAAGCCGGAAGAAGCATCGGGAGGCGGCGCTATGCCATTGATTTTCGGGCGCGGTTCAGGCGTCGCGGTAGTGGAAATGCACGGCGTCATCGGCACGCAGATTCGGGCTGCTCCCTACGCCCGCATCTTCGAGAACGTCGCCAGGAACAAGTCCTACCGGTCCCTGTTGCTGGACATAGATTCACCGGGCGGTTCGGCTGCTGCGTCCGAGGCTTTACACCGCAGCATCGAACGGGTGGCGGAGAGCAAGCCGGTAGCGGCCTATGTGAACGGCATCGGGGCGTCCGGCGGCTACTACCTCTGCTGTGCCGCCAGCCAGGTCTATGCCTTGCCCACCGCGATGGTCGGCTCCATCGGCGTCATATACCTGCGCCCGGTGCTGGAGCAGCTACTGGAGCGAGCCGGCATACAGTTCTCCATATTCAAGGGCGGCAAGTTCAAGGACATGACCGGGTTCTGGCGCAGCCCAACCGACGAGGAATCGGACAGGCTTCAAGGACTAATAGACGAAATCTACGACAACTTCATTCAAGTGGTGGTACAGGGGCGGTCGCTGACGGAGGAAGCGGTGCGGGAACTGGCAACCGGCGAGGTGATGACGGGACAAAAGGGAATAGAAGCGGGACTGGTGGATCATATCGGCGACTTCACCGACGCCCTGAACGCCGCAGCGGCGGCAGGCAACACAAAACCGCGCCCAAAGTTTCTACAGCCCCGCCGCAGCCTGTCGCAACGACTGTTCGGACGCACGTCCACCGAGGCATCGGCTATGGCCGGTCTGGCCGGGGGGCTGCAACGAATGCTCAGCGGCGGAATTTATTACCTGGATCCGGCGTATCTGGCGGGCTGGCCGGGAGGGGACGGCTAGGCGACTCCAGCGCTCTCGGTCAGCAGGTATGGCCGCAGCAGCTCGGCGGCTCGCTCAATCACGACGCCCACGGCCCAGCCTTCCGGGTCGAAGTTCACGCAAAGGCCCGGCGCGACGGTCTTTTCCGTGTAGCCCGAATATGGCGGCTCGCCCGTCTGAAGCCTGAGCGTATCCGTTTCCGGGGTATATATGATTGCCATATCTCGGGGATTCCAAACAACTTTCCCTTCCCGCGCGTCGCCAGGAAACAGATACCGCGCCAGTTGCTTGACGGCGTGTTCAATCGTAACCTTGCTCACTTCCCCGTCCCGGCCATACATTATCCATAGGTCCGGCGCGACTGTTTCTCCATCTCCCGGAGATTCAGCAACTCGGAAAACCAGCGTGTCTGTGTCCTCAAAATACCAGATAGTTAAGCCTTCCCGACTCACGATAATCTCCCAAACACTTTGTCCAAGCGTCCGTCGAAGTATGCGGTATGAAGCCAAGATGATTGCAAGGTCGGTTCGCTCTCAATTTTGTCTGAATCAGGATTCACAGGATTAAAGGATTAGCAGGATTGGATCCCCATCAGCAAAATCCCAAAATCAAACGAATCACAGTTCAGACAACTACTTTGCAAGCGTCCGTCGAGATGCGGTTCATCTATGTAATGGTGGGTGGGATTGGCCATCACCCGCCGGGCGTACTCCCGTCTCTCGGCGCTATCCATTCCGCCGCTTTACTTCCTGCCACAGCTCCTCCTTCTCCTCCAGCGGCAACGCCTCGAAGTCCAGCCCCCGCTCGGCGGCCAACTCCTCCATGCCCAGGTAGCGGGCGCGGAAGCGGCTGTTGGCTTGGCGCAGCACGTCCTCGGCATGGGCGTCAACCCAGCGGGACAGGTTGACTAGAGCAAAGAGTATGTCGCCCAACTCGTGCACCTGCTCTTCCGGCGTCATGGCTTGGCGGAACTCCCCTATCTCTTCCTCTATTTTGTCCAGCACGCCGGAAACATCCTCCCACTCGAAACCGGCGCGGGCCACGCGGTCCTGCATCAGTTGCGACGCAGCCAGAGCGGGCAGACTGGCCGGAATGCCGTCCACCGGCGACTTGCGGGTTCCGGCGGCGGCCCTTTCCGCTGCCTTGATGCGGTCCCAGTTCCGCTCCACCTCCCGGGCGTCGGTCACCGATTCGCCAGCGAACACGTGGGGATGACGGCGGATGAGCTTCCGGTTGATGCGCTCAATTACATCGCCCATGTCAAAGCGCCCGGCTTCACGGGCGATGTCGGCGTGGAAGGCAATCTGCACCAGCAGGTCGCCCAACTCCTCGGACAGCACACCGGGGTCGCCCACGTCTATGGCCTCCAGCGCCTCGTGGGCTTCCTCCAACAGGTTGCGCTTCAGCGATTCGTGGGTCTGCTCGCGGTCCCAGGGGCAGCCGCCGGGGGCGCGCAACCGGGCCACGATGTCCACCAGGGTCTGAAAGTGGGATATTTGACCGTTCGATTCGTATTCATTCATAGAGCGATTATAATTGGCGGCGCTCATGTTTCAATCACTACTACATCCCGGGCGCCCACGAGGGACGCCCCTACAAGGGTTTCTACGCCGCCTGCGATGGCTGCCCGGAGCTCTATTCGTGGTGGCCGTGCCGCTATTCCTGGTGACTGGCAGCATTACCTGGGCCTTCAACAACATCGGACTCTACGAAGACGGGTTCGAGAAGTACCGCATTGCTTGGGTCAGCGGCGTTACTCCCGAGGACCTGCGACAGGTGGCGCTGGACCTGCGCGGCTACTTCAATTCCGGTGACGAGCCGCTGAGCGTGCGGACCCGCATCTTCGGCTCGGAGCGGGACCTCTTCAACGAGAAAGAAATACACCACATGTACGACGTGAAGCGGCTGCTGTGGGGCGTGTATGCGGCCTTCGCCGTGTCGGCGGCCTGCCTGGTTGCGCTGACTGCCGCAGGGTTCGCGCTGCAACGCCGGGCCCACCTGCCAGCGCTGGTCCGCCGCGCGATGTGGGGCGGCGGGCTGACGGTAGGGCTGCTGGCGGCCTTCGGGCTGCTGTCCGTTGTCGCCTTTGACGCGCTGTTCCTGCTGTTCCACCAAATCAGCTTCGCCAACGATTTCTGGCAACTGGACCCGCGCACCGACTACCTGGTGTTGCTGTTCCCCCAAGGTTTCTGGTTCGACGCGACGATGTGGGCCGCCCTGCGCGCCCTGGCTGGCGGAGCGCTGCTGGCCGCGGCCGGAGGCGGCTACCTGGCCTGGCGGCGGTGGAAGGCAAGAAATACCGTAGCCCGTCCGGCATCGGGGAATAACTAGCTATGCAAAGCGGCGGCATCCGGCGCGAGCGGGTGGGCGTTTGCCCTCACTGCCGCAGTCCACGCATCAATACAAGGCAACAGCGGCACCGGCGGATGCTGTGGCGGTGCCAAGGCTGCAACCGCGTCTTTGCCACCCCAGCCATCGGTGCAGTCAGCCTGGCGGAGTGGCCCAACGTTGACTTGGTGCGTCCTCACTGGATTCCGGCCATGGAGCGGGGAGCCAGGCTCCAGCAAGGTGGAGGAGGCCAGGCGCAACGGGGCAACTTCGGCTGCGGCTGTCTCTTTATCGTACTCATCATTGTCGGCGTCGCCAGCTTCTTCGCCATCGCCATGAACGCCAACTTCCCCGGAGCAGACACCTTACGCACCGCAGGCCAAGAAGTCAGCCAACGCTTAGGAGGGGGAAACGGCACAGAAGGGGCGCAACCACCGGTTGCGACTCCAACGCCCACGACAGACCCTATCGCCACACCTACACCCACTCTTGTAGCCACCCTCGCGACAAGAGTTACGTCTACCCCTGCTATTACGTCCACCCAACTACCTACGCTTGTTGCTGCCGTCCCCCTCGCGCCACAGCCTACACCTACGGTTACGCCTACCTCTACGTCATTGCCACCGCCAGATCAGCGACACTACGTATATAAAGAATATATGCTGGAATTGATTAACGTGGAGCGAATAAAAGCAGGCGTTCCGCCGGTAACGCTGAGCGACAACATAGCGGCGCAATTGCACGCCGAAA
Organism: Dehalococcoidia bacterium; assembly: GCA_965232885.1. Taxonomy (GTDB): domain Bacteria; phylum Chloroflexota; class Dehalococcoidia; order Lucifugimonadales; family UBA3495; genus VXOI01. The sequence continues at coordinate 643,295 of CBDDQX010000003.1, forward strand.
ATTCCCTCGCCAACTGCTTCAGCAGCCATTGGGGCGTTGATGGGCTGAAGCCTTATATGCGCTATTCTCTGGCGGACGGTTACCAGCACAACGCTGAAAACGGCAGCGGCTCGGACTACTGCATCAAGGCGTCCGATCGCTATCGCGCTCTAGGCAACATTGAGGTTGAGGTCTGGGAGATGATGGAGGGCTGGATGGGCAGTCCCGGGCATCGCCGCAACATCCTGGACAAGTGGCACAAGAAGGTAAGCATCGGGCTGGCCTGGGACAAGTACAACATGGTTGGCTACCAGCACTTCGAGGGGGATTACGTGGAGTACGATCAGTTGCCGCAAATATCCAACGGGGTACTGTCTCTTTCGGGGCGAGCCATAAACGAGCTGCGTTTTGCCAGTAGGGGAGAACTGGGCTTGCAACTACTCTATGACCCATCGCCCCATTCGCTAACGCGAGGGCAGGTTTCGCGGACGTACTGCTACAATTCCGGGATTATGATTGCGGCGTTTCGCTATCCTCTTACCAGCGGCTGGTCATGGAATGAGGACGCATTTACAACAACGCAATCGCCATGCCCCAATCCTTACGACATACCTCACGATGCCCCTGCTCCTCGCTCACCTGTTGAGGCGCGTAGATTCTGGCAGGAAGCGTATGACGCCAGCCAAAATAGTAGGAAGCAGATCATCACCGGGCCTTGGATAACCGCGTCGGAGTGGACGGCGCGAGGCACTGATTTCGCCGTTACAGCCGACGTCAGCGGGTTGCTGGCCGAATACGGGCCGGGCGTATACACCATCCTGCTGTGGGGCGAGATGGGAGGGGAGGACGTGCCGGTTTCCGAGTATTCCATCTTCCACGAAGTGGAACCGCCCGGCGCCTACAACCCTGACCGCTGGAAATAAACGGGCGCGGAGCATAGACTCCGCGCCCTGTTTTATGGAACGCCGCAGAGGTAGCCGTTGGCCTAATGCCCGCAGCCGCAGCCTCCGGCGCAGCAGCCGCCACCGCCGAGGGGCGGCAGGGGGCCGGGGTTAAAGGACTGCTCTTCGCCAGCGCCCCCGACCCGGGCGAACATGGATATGGCCCGCTTGGCCGGCTGTTCGCAGTTGGGACAATCGGCGCCGTCGGCGCTCATGGGCTGGAGCTTCTCGAACTTGTGGCTGCACGTCGGGCAATGATACTCGTACAGAGGCATAACATCGCTCCATATTCAGTGTCGTTGACGGCAATTTAACCGAACCCGGTGAGGGCGGTCAAGGGCTGAGGCCCGTCATGCTCATCATCCCATCGTCGAAACTCTGCTCCCCAACGTCGCGCAGGATGCTTGCATCCGCAAAATCCGCCTTCTCCGAATCGTCTATAATAGTTAGTTGCGACTACAGAGTTTCCCCTCGGTGGCCCTTTCATCAAGCCGCCGTCTGGCACAGGGTTCCAGGATGCTTGAGATTTGCTTTCCCGCGTAAGGACCAGCCGTTCCTACAAGTGGTGGGTGTTTGCCGCCATTGCCATTGGCACCTTCGTTTCCGTGGTGGACAACGGGTCGGTGCTGGTGGCGCTCCCGGAGATTGAGAAGCACTTCAACTCCGACCTGCCCACGGTGCAGTGGGTTGTGGTGGGCAACGCCCTCGCCATCAGCGCCCTCATCCTGCCCATGGGGAGGCTCGGCGACATCGCCGGGCGCAAGTGGGTATACATCGGCGGACTGGCAATCTTTGTTGCAGGCTCCGCTCTTGCCGGACTGGCGATAAACCTCCCATGGTTGATCATCGCCAAGGTATTCCAGGGTTTCGGGTCGGCCATGATCCAGGGCAACGGCATGGCCACCGTCATCTCATCCTTCAGCGGCGCCGAGCGGGGCAAAGCCCTCGGCACCCACATGAGCGTGGTGGGCAGTGGCGCCATCGCCGGGCCGGCCATCGGCGGACTGTTGGTCGCCTCCTTCGGCTGGCAGTCGGTGTTCTTCGTCAACGTCCCCATCGGCATCTTGACCATCCTGATTACGTGGCTGGTGCTGGCCCCGGAGCGGGAGTTGGCAGATACGCAAGCCACAAGCCGGTTCGACTGGCCGGGCGCGGCGTTGTCGGCGATGGCGTTGCTGGTATTCCTGCTGGTGGTGAGCAATGGTCACCGGCTGGGATGGAATTCCCCGCTGGCGCTGGGGGGCGCGGCGGCGACGGTGGCCCTGCTGGCCGGATTCGTGTGGTGGGAGCTGCGGACGCCGTATCCGATGCTGGAGTTGAGGCTCTTCAAACGCAAGCTGATAGCCATCGGCGCAGCGGCGGCCTGGCTGTCGTTCATGGGGATGTCGTCATCCCGCTTTATGATGCCCTTCTACCTGCAACGGGTGCTGGAGATAAGCCCGCGCGATGTGGGGCTGCTGCTGATACCGCCCGCGCTGTGCATGGTGATGCTGGGGCCGGTCAGCGGCCGGCTTTCGGACCGGTTTGGCTGGCGCGCGCTTACGGTATCGGGGCTGGCCTTGTCCATGGCCGCCAGCATCGCCATCGCCGTGAATCTCACCGAGTCGTCGCCAGTGGTGTTCATCGTGCTGATGCTGATGCTCCAGAGCGCCGGTATGGCCTTGTTCAACTCGCCCAACCAGAGCTCCCTGCTCAGTGGGGTGGAGCGCAACCAGTACGGCGTAATCTCGGCGCTGATGCAGCTGATCCGCAACTCGGCCAACGTCACCAGCATCGCCGTCGCAACGACGGTGGTGGTGGTCACCATGGGAACCTACGGCGTGGAGCCAAGCTTGGACGCGGTTTCGCCCGCGGTGGCCGATGCCTTTGTGGCCGGGCTGAAGTGGGCCTTCATCCTGATGGCCGCGATGCTGCTGACGGGCGTTGCGCTAGCGATAGTGCGAGGCGAGCGCAAACGGCCGGAACCCGCTGCCCCGGCGCAACCCGAACCGGCGCAGTCGCCAGCGGATTAGACCGTCCGGTTGGACAATGGCCAAGGCGGTTGCTACACTAAGCTCGCAGGCCCGGCAAACAACATACAATATCCGGGAACAGGCGGAGGATAAACCGTGGCAGACGTCAAGATCGAAATCCGGGAAAACGGACCCAACCGCGTTACTGGTCCGGTTGAAATCGTGGATATAAGCGGCGCGAATTACACCATTCCCGAAGGGCGCTGGGTTAGCCTGTGCCGCTGCGGACTTTCGGCTGAAAAGCCCTTCTGCGACGGCGCGCACCGCGACGGCGGCTTCCAGGCAGAGTCGCAGGCCCGCTAACAGGCCCACGATTGCAGGATCACGTAAAGCGGGGGCGCTGAAGGGAGCGCCCCTATTCTATTTGCCGCCCCCATTATATTTACAAGGAGATACAGGGATTGGCGCGGGAAACTTTGGAATTCAAGCCGCTGACACCGGAACTCATGGACGACTTCGGCACGGTCCTGAGAGGCAATTTCGGGGCGGGCTGCTGGTGTATGTTTCCCCGGCTGACCGAGGCGCAAACCCGCAACCTGCCCGGCACAGGCACGATCAGCCCCCGGCGGCGAGAGGCAATGACCCGCCTGGCCAGCCGCGAGACAGCTCCGGGCCTGCTGGCCTTCGAGGGAGGCGAACCCGTTGGCTGGATTGCGGTTGCTCCCCGCAATGAACTGACGCGGATCGTCCGCTCCCGCGCGATGCCTCCTGTTGACGGCGAGCCGGTCTGGGTAATTCCCTGCGTCACCGTTCGCAAGGGGTTCAGGGGGCAAGGCATCGCCATAGCCCTGATACGCGCCGCTGTGGAATACGCGGGCAAATGCGGCGCGCCGGCAGTGGAGGCTTACCCCAGGGCGGACGGAGAACGCACAGGTGACGACAACGCCTATTTCGGGACTGAGCCGATGTTTCGCCGGGCCGGGTTCCAGGTCGTCCGCGAGCCTCTGCCGGACCGCCCCAGCAACTGGCTGCCCCGGGTGGCGATGCGTATAGCCACGGGGGACAACACGATCAGGGGATAGCCTGACCTGCCTCAGTAACCGCGGCGTCGCATCAAGGGTCCGGAGTGGTCAGGGGAGTTAGCAGAGTCAGCAACTCCGCTACGCTTTCGATGTCTCGCCGGATGATATCCGCTTCCAGGAATCGCTTGCGCAAATAGTAGTTACCGTGCAGATCGTTGGGAATCCCACGCAATTCTCTCAGACGGTCGTTGCCGGTCTTCAAGAAAGCCTGATTGATTACCAAGCTGAAATCCGCGTGCCTGTCATACTGCCAGCCTTGGGCCTCGGCTACGGCCTTCACCATGTGCGCGGCCGCTCCCCAGCCTTTTTCCGATGCCTGGTGCAGGTATCCGGCAGCCAGGTATTCCCTGCCCCTTTCCAGGAACTCGCGGGCCTGCGCCTCGTAATCCGTTACCGCTTCCAAGTCTGGAGTGGTCATGCAGTCCTCTCGGCGTTGTTCTCCATTGTACGCGCAGATGCAGCCTGACAGCTACCGGCAGCTCTTGTGGAGGGAACGTACACGGCGCACGCTGTTCAGCCGATCTTCTGCCAAGAGGTCGGCGGCGGCGGCAGTCGAAATTTCTTGAGTTTGCGAGGTCCTTATGACGCTGCCCATGATTTCGTGGATGCGCTCGGTCTTCTCGCGGGCGCGCTCCGGGCTGTACCCTGCGTCGCCCAACTCCGCCTCGACGTTGATGACGCCGCCGGAGTTGACGATGTAGTCCGGGGCATAGAGAATCCCGCGCCGGTGCAGTTCCTCGCCGTCGGCCTCAGTGAGTAGCTGGTTGTTGGCCCCTCCGGCCACGACGCGGCAGCGAAGCTGCGGGATGGTCTGCGAGTTCAACACACCGCCGAGGGCACAGGGAGCGAAGATGTCGCAGTCCATGTTCATTATGGAATCGGGGGAAGTGATCTCCAGTCCCATATCCCGTGCCTTGTCCACGGCGGCTTCATAAACGTCTGTCACCACGATGTGCGCGTCTGCCTCCAACAGATGCTCGCACAGGTGGCTGGCTACCTTGCCGAAACCCTGCACCGCCACGGTCCTGCCACGCAGCCCGTCGTTACCCCACACTTCTTCAGCACAGGCTTTCATTCCCATGTACAGACCCAGCCCGGTCATGATGGAGGTATCGCCACTGCCGCCTAGGGACAAGGGCAGACCGGTCACGTGTTTGGTCTCCTGCCGCACGTACTCAAGGTCGCGGCCCGTGGTGCCAACGTCGGTGGTGGTCAGGTAACGTCCACCCAGGGTGTCCACGAACCTCCCATAGGCGCGCATCAACGATTCGGACTTGTCAGCGTGAGGGTCGCCGATGATGACGCCCTTACCGCCGCCCAAGTGCAGACCGGCTGCTGCCGACTTGTAAGTCATGGCCCGGGAGAGGCGGAGCGCGTCGGTCAGCGCATCGGCCTCGCTCTCGTAGGGCCACATCCTGGTGCCGCCGCAGGCCGGGCCTAGGGTGGTGTCGTGGATGGCAATAATGGCCTTGAGGCCGGATCCCGGATCGGAGAACATCGTCACCTGCTCGTGGCCTTCGGTGCCCATTAGCTGGAGAATCTCCATTTCCGTCACTCTCTCTACGTTTCCTGTACCCTCATTATACTCCGGTAAACGCCTGAATCACCCGCAGAAACGGCGGGCGGGGTGTTACAATTGGCGGGCTATTTTGCGGAGGTTACAGATGCCTAACCAATACTCCAGTCCGCCACCTACAACCATTGATACTTCCAAGACCTATACGGCCACCCTGGATACCAGCGCTGGCTCGATGACCCTGGAACTCTTAGCGGCAGAGGCGCCGCTGACGGTGAACAACTTCGTTTTCCTGGCCCGGGAAGGCTTCTACGAAAATTGCCAGTTTCACCGGGTCATCAAGGACTTCATGATTCAGGGCGGCTGCCCCAAGGGCGACGGCACCGGCGGCCCCGGCTATCGCTTCCAGGACGAGCCGGTGACTCGTAAGTACGTCAAGGGCACGCTGGCCATGGCCAACGCGGGCCCCAACACCAACGGCAGCCAGTTCTTCATCGTGCACGGCGCAGACGTGGGCCTGCCACCCAACTACACCATCTTCGGGATGCTGACCGGCGGCGAAGAGGTGTTGGACACCCTGGCCAATTCCCCGGTTTCCCGCGGCCGCTCCGGCGAACCGTCCCAGCCCAATGACAAGCTGGTAATCAACAACATCACAATCGCCGAGTCATAGACCGAGTACAACTCCACCTCCTGAAGAAGAAGGGGAGGGCGCAAGTAGCCTTCCCCTTCTTCTTGCATCCACTATCACAGGTACGAGGACTGATACGGCGCTGATGTGAGTGGCGAGATACAATTGACACTCTACAAACATACAGGGATAATGTGGCACCTAAGTACGGCCTATAAGAAAAGCGTTTCAGCGCATTTGGAGGTAATTAGATGCGTCTGCATCTAGGAAGTCGGCTTATTTTGACGATATTCGTCATTGTGTCTCTAACTTTGATTGTGGCCTGCGGGGGCGCAGCAGAGGAAGAAACTGGCTCGGCCCCCACGGTTGCGCCGCAGGCGACCACCGCACCCCAGGCAACGGCTGACCCGCAGCCAGCCGCCACGGCAGTACCGGCGGCCACAGCGGCTGCAACGGCTGCTCCACCCACAACCGCCCCGGCAATGATGGCGGGCCCTGAGGGGACTCTCAATATCGGTTTCAAGGAACTGGGTCCATACAGTGCCAGCAACAAGCTCACCGAGAGCACGGTCTGGCTCTATGTCGCTACCGCATCCCACGAGCAGTTGACCTCGCTCGGCTTAGACGGCGTGTATCAGCCGAAGGTGGCGGAATCCTGGTCTGTGGATGAATCAGGTACGATCTGGACATTCAAACTGAAACGGGGCGTCGAGTTCAGCAAGGGATATGGCGAGGCCACCGTAGACGACTACATTTTCAGCGCCGAGGGTCAGGTGGCCCCAGATAGTATTTCGTCGATATCGGGTCCCGTCAGGAGGATTTTCTTCCATCCCGACGGCGGGTTGACCAAGATCGACGACTACACCGTTGAATTAGACACGGTTGTGCCGCAATTCGATACTCTGGTCCAGACCCAAGCCACTACCTCCAACCTCTTGACGAGCAAGAAGCACTTCGAGGAAAAGGGCGAAGAGGTGGCTATGTTCGAGGGCGTCGGCACCGGCCCCTGGGAATATGTCAGCTCAACCACCGGCGAGGTGTGGCGGTTCAAGGCCAGGGAGAACCACTACCGCAAGACCCCGGAATTCGCTGAACTGCTGATGTGGGAGATTCCGGAGGAATCCACCAGGGTGGCCAACTTCCAGGCTGGCAGGCTGGACAGCTTCCAGATGTCGTTTGACTCCAAGGGAGCTATGGACCAGGTGGAGGGTATCCGCTACACTGCGGTGCCCAACGGCACTACCGAGCACTTGGGGTTCTATGGCAACTGGTACGTTGGTCACGGCGAAGCTGACTTTGCAGAGCGTCGGCCGGGCTACGACCCCGACTTGCCCTGGGTATCCGCCAGCCCGGACGTAAACTCTCCTGAATGGGAACAGGCCCGAAAGGTCCGCGAGGCCCTCTCCATCGCCATCGACCGGGATCTGATTGTGGAGACCCTGCTGGGCGGCGAGGGCTCAGCCCAACCTCTCTGGATGTGGGAGAACAAACTGGAATTTCTGGATGAGGACCTGAGGACAATAGCCTACGATCCGGACCGGGCCATACAACTCCTGGAGGAAGCAGGTTACCCGGACGGGTTCGAAATTACCCTCACTCCCAGTATCCGCGGTGTGGCCGCCGAGGTGGAGGCCTGCGAGGCCATTTCCGAGATGTGGGAGGAAATCGGTATCGACACCACCATCCAGCGGGTGCCCTACCTGACCCAGGGCCCGTTGATCCAGGCCCGGAGCTACAACCAGGCCAGTTGCCACGGGACGGCGGGCAGGGAGCACCCCTTGGAGATCATGGCCCTCGTATTCCACAGCGACTCCGGCTGGAACGCCGGATTCGATCACCCCGTGGTGGATGAACTCCTCGACGAAGCCGGAGTGCAGACAAACGACACGGACCGCTGGCTCGTCATGAACAAGTTGGCCCGCTTCATATACGAGAACGTTCTGGAAACCGGTCTCTACAGCGTCAACGTGCTATGGCCACTCAGCTCCAAGGTTGATCCCTGGGATGAGCACCTGGAGTATCCCCATAGCCGAACCTTCGGGGCCTACGAGTATGCCAAGCACAGCAGCCAGTAAGGAACACAACGGCTAGCGTCAGAGAGCCCGCCATGTCGGGCTCTCCCCCCATTAGTCTAACGCAATCGAGAAGGCTCCCAAACCAGGACTACACCTCGAGTCAACTAGCAAGACATGCCATCGAGCTCGCTGAAAAACTTACCGGCGATTGGCTTATAGCCAACAGTCGACTAGGACTCACCTTCCCATGCAAAGGTTTCTGGTCCGCAGATTTCTCATAACCATCGTTACGCTATTCGCTGTCTCCATCATCATCTTCGCCATGGCCCGGGTATCCGGAGACCCCCGGACCATGATGCTGGGTGAATTTTTTACTCAGGAACAGTACGACCTTATAGGCCAGAAACTAGGATTAGACAAGTCATACGTTGAACAATACTGGATTTTTATAAAAGACCTTGCCAGGGGCGACTTTGGGCATTCGATCAAGGAGGGCCGGCCTGCCGGAGACGTCATCTGGGAGCGATTTTTGTCCACTTTCGAGCTTGGCGGCGCCGCATTTCTCTTCTCAATAATTGTTGGGCTTCCCCTGGGCATCCTGTCGGCCATACGCAGGGGCGGAGTGCTGGACAATTTCAGCAAGATAGTTGCCCTGATCGGCCAGTCAGCGCCAAACTTCTGGCTGGGCTTCATGCTGATTGTCATCTTCGCCATCCGGCTGGAATGGGTCCCACCCTCGGGCCGCCATGACTGGAACAGCATCATCCTGCCCGCCATCACGCTGGGGTGGTTCTTCGTTGCAGCCAATATGCGGCTGGTCCGCTCGGCAATGCTGGACGTCCTAGACTCCGAATTCATCAAGCTCGCGAGGGCCAAGGGAGTCCCCGGCTACGCCCTGGTCTGGAAACACGCGTTCCGCAACGCCATCATTCCTCCCCTTACCTTTGCGGGCGTCACCCTGGGAAACCTGGTGGCCGGTTCCATAACCACAGAGCTGGTATTCGCCTGGCCTGGCCTGGGCCTGCTGGCTATCAATGCCACCCTGGGATCAGACTATCCGGTCCTTCAGGGAGTGGTAATCATCTTCACCCTGCTCTACGTGGGAGCCGCCCTACTGGTGGATGTGCTGTACGCCTACATAGATCCCCGAATCCGCTACGCCTAGGAGCTGAGAACTGAAGTGGCAGCAGACCTGACACTGACGCCCCCCGCATCCAAGAATCTTTCCCGGATCATGACGGGAATCCAGACCGCCAGAAGGCTGCCCTTGATTCCCATGACTCTCCTGGGCCTGGTGGTAGTTTGCGGCATCTTCGCCAACCTTCTGGCCCCCCACGACCCGGTCGACGGCGACCTCAGGTCCCGCACCTTGCCACCTGTCTGGGGGGGCGCAAGGACCGCGGAGAAACTGGTGGTGGAGGTGCCTCAAAGCGGTCACCTCCTCTACCAGATCTCGCTGGAGGAAGCACAGGAGCAGGACCCGAACGTTCAGCTCGGGGACACCATCCTGATGGAAACCGGATCGGGAACACGGGCCGGGGGTAGTTTCAAATACGTACTGGGGACCGACCAATTGGGCCGGGACATCCTTAGCCGCATCATTTTCGGTGCCCGCATCTCTCTGATAGTCGCGGCTGTCACTCTGGGAGTGGGCGGCGGAATAGGAATCGTCATCGGCCTGCTGTCCGGCTATTACGGCGGCTGGGTTGACGAACTGATGATGCGCCTGGTGGACATCATTCTTGCCGTGCCTCTCATCCTGGTGGCCCTCGTGCTGGTCGTTGCCGTGGGCCAGTCTTTCGAGATGATCATTGCCGTGCTGGCCCTCTGGATCTGGCCGCGTTTCGCCCGCATGGTCCGGGGCGAGGTGCTGCAGCTCAAGAATCTTGACTACGTCTCACTAGCGCGAGTGGCTGGTGCATCAACCCCGAGGATTCTGTTTATTCACCTCTTCCCTGGCACGATCAACACAGTGATCGTCGTGGCCACCTTGCAGGTCGGCATCGTGATCCTCGTGGAGGCAACCTTGAGCTTCCTGGGTGCCGGTGTGCCTCCGCCTGACCCGGCCTGGGGATCGATGATCGCCGATGGTCGCAACCATCTGGTTGATGCTTGGTGGGTGGCCACAATGCCCGGTGTCGCCATCCTCCTGACAGTGATGTCCCTGAACCTGTTCGGCGATTGGCTGCGCGACAAGCTGGATCCCAGGCTGCGGCAGATAGAGTAGCTGGCATCAGCCAGTCAGAAGAGGTGCTGGACACCCTCACCAATTCCCCGGTTTCCCGCGGCCGCTCCGGCGCAACCGTCGCAGCCCAATGACAGGCTGGTAATCAACAACATCACAATTGCCGAGTCGTAAGCCAAAGACAACTCCACCACCTGAATAAGAAGGGGAGGGCGCAAGTAGCGCCCTCCCCTTCTTCTTACATCCACTATCATCGGAGAACGCCTGCATAATGTGAAAGAACGCAGTGGGATGAGGCCGCCCGCGCACTGCGCCTTCCAACCAACCCAGACCATCGCCCGCCTCTGCGATAAGGTCTCCCGACTTTGCGATCGTCTTGCGTCAGAACAGTACAATCGCAAAGTCGCCGTTGCTTCCTGTCATTCTGAGCGGAGGGAAGAACCCTGCCTTCAGCGCAGAGGCTCTTCGCTCCGCTCAGGACGACAATTTATCCCACTTTGCAATCGTCCTGTGTTCTGGCGTGGGCAAATTTTCCCTGCCCGGCGGCGTCGGGTATAATGAAAGACCGGTTTGCGGGCGGGGCGGGGGCTGTTGTGGAGAGGAGCCGGGGAATTTGAAGAACTCGGAGGGGTATCCGGCCTATGGTTGTTCAAGCTCAGGCAGCGAAGTTGGTTTACCGGTTCAGCGAGGGGGACGCCTCGATGGGCGATCTCTTGGGCGGCAAAGGGAGCAATCTGTGCGAAATGACCAGGATGGGGCTGCCGGTCCCTCCGGGGTTCGTCATCACCACCCAAGTCTGCCGCGACTATCTGGCCGGGAACTATACGCTGCCCGAGGGGCTGGCGGCGAACGTCCGCGAACGCATCGCTGAACTGGAAGAATCCATCGGCCACGAGTTCGGCTCGAAGACCAACCCCTTGCTGGTGTCGGTGCGCTCCGGGGCGCGCATATCCATGCCGGGGATGATGGACACCATCCTGAACCTGGGCATCAACGACGAAATCGTCGAAGGGCTGGGCGCGATGATGGGCGACCGCCGCCCGGCATGGGACGCCTACCGGCGCTTCATACAGATATACGCCGAGGTGGTGCAGGAAGCAGCGCCGGAACCCTTCGAGGAATGCTTGGCGAAGCACAAGGCCCGGGCCGGGGTGGAGCTGGATTACGAACTCACCGCCGGGCAGTTGCAGGCTGTAACACAGGACTTCAAGGACATCGCCCGCCAGTCCGCAGGCTCGGCGCCTCCCGACGACCCGTGGGAGCAGCTCTTCGGCGCAGTGGAAGCGGTGTTCCGTAGCTGGAACAATCCCCGGGCCACCGTCTACCGCAACCAGTACGGCATAGACCACGACAGCGGCACCGCCGTCACCATCATGGGCATGGTCTACGGCAACCTTGGCCCCACCAGCGGCACTGGCGTGCTGTTCACCCGCAACCCGTCGAACGGTCGGCGGGAGGTATACGGGGAGTTCCTGAGCAACGCCCAGGGCGAGGACGTGGTGGCTGGCGTGCGCACGCCCGAACCGCTGTCGGCGCTGGCCGGCGTGATGCCGGAACGGTCGGAGGAGCTGCTGCGGCTGGCGGCCAACCTGGAGAAGCACTACCGCGACGTTCAGGACGTGGAGTTCACCATCGAGCAGGGACGACTGTACCTGTTGCAGACGCGCAACGCCAAGCGCACGCCGCTGTCGGCGGTCAAGACGGCGGTGGACATGGTGCGCGAGGGGATGATAGGCCGGGAGCAGGCGCTCCGGCGCGTTGACCCGGAGGAAATTACGCAGTTGCTGGTGCCGCAGTTCGCGTCCGGCCTGACGGCGGACGAGTTGTCGGAACGGCTGCTGGCAACGGGAGCGGGAGCGTCGCCGGGGGCCGCGTCGGGGCGAGTGTGCTTCGATGCCGACGTCGCAGAGGACCTGGCCCGCCGCGGCGAGCAGGTCATCCTGGCGCGCCCGGAAACCAAGCCCGACGACATTCACGGCATTATTGCATCCGCTGGCGTGGTCACCAGCCGGGGCGGGGTCACCAGCCACGCCGCCGTGGTCACGCGAGGCTTGGGCAAGCCCTGTATCGTCGGCTGCGAGGGGATGCAGGTTGACCTGGAACTGAAGGAGATGAGCGGCAACGGCCACACCATCAAGGAAGGCGACCGGGTCAGCATGGACGGCGCCCTGGGCCGGGTGTACGTCGGCGAGCTGGCGACGGTGAACCCGCGCCTCGAGGACCTGCCGGAGGCCAACGTGCTGCTGGGGTGGGCCGACGAGACCCGCAGGCTGGGGGTGATGGCCAACGCCGATACGCCCGCCGACGCCCGGCAGGCTATCGTCATGGGAGCTGAAGGCATCGGCTTGTGCCGGACTGAGCATATGTTCCTGGACCCCAACCGCTTGCCAGCCGTGCGGCAGATGCTGCTGAACTCGGAGGCGGCTGAGGAGTGGCGCCGGGAACACGGCGACCGTCACATTGACCCGCTGGCCAATCCGTTCATGAACCCGGAAGTATCCGACATACCAGGGGCCGTGGTTGATTTCTACCAAGCCCTTGCCCGGGTGAAGCTGCTGCAAACCAATGACTTCCGGGGCATCCTTCGGGTTATGTCGCGCCGCCCGGTCATCATCCGGCTGCTGGACGCCCCGCTGCACGAATTCCTGCCGCCCTACGACGAGCTGCTGACCGAACTGGCAACGCTGCGGGCCACCGGGGCGCCGCACGAGGAACTGGCGGAGAAGGATGCCTTCCTGCAACGGGTGGACTCGCTGCGGGAGAGCAATCCGATGCTGGGGCATCGCGGGTGCCGCCTGGGGCTGTCGTTCCCGGACATCTACCGGATGCAGGTGGAGGCCATCATCACCGCCGGGGCGCAGTTGGTCAAAGAAGGCGTAGAGGTGCACCCTGAGATTATGATTCCGCTGACCGTAGACGTGGAGGAGATGCGCCGCCTGCGGGCCGACCTGACCCGCGTTGCCGCCGAAGTGCAGGATCGGATGGGCACGGAGGTGCATTACAAGTTCGGGACTATGGTGGAGACGCCGCGGGCCGCGTTGACCGCCGGGGCGGTGGCCGGGGAGTCGGAGTTCTTCAGTTTCGGCACCAACGACCTGACGCAGATGACCTACGGTTTCAGCCGCGACGACGCCGAGGGCAAGTTCCTGCGCAACTACATCAACGAGGGGATACTGCCCACCGACCCTTTCGCCAGCATAGACCGCGACGGGGTGGGCGAGTTGGTGCGGCTGGCGGTGAAAGCGGGCCGGAAGGTGCGCCCTGACCTGGAAATCGGCATCTGCGGCGAGCACGGCGGCGACCCGGCCAGCGTTGCCTTCTGCCACGAGGCCGGGCTGGACTACGTGAGCTGCTCGCCTTTCCGGGTTCCGGTAGCCCGGCTGGCAGCGGCGCAAGCGGCGCTGGGGGACTGACGGCAACGACGAGAGAATCGAAGGACAGCATCCGCCATGACCAGAAAGCAGGAAGATTTCCAGAATCGCGCCCTGGCCCTGCTCCTGCGTGAACACGGGGTTGCCGCCGACTATGAGCAGCGAGCTGGCCGCAAGCGCATGGACATCGTCGCCAACGTGGACGGTCTTCGCATCGTGCTGGAGGCGGAAACGGGGTTTGACCGCAAGGCGCAGGCCATCAAGGATGCCGACGCCCGGCTGAGGCAGGGGCTGACCGTCGCGGTTTTCGCTCTCTGCTACCCCAAGGGCATCACTGAGGACAGTGTTGGCAAGGCCGATTTGACTTGGACCCTCCGGCTCAAGCCAGGCGACCCGGCGGAACAATGGTCGACAGGGGACGTCGCAATGCTGGCGCGGGCGGTGCAGCAGGCCCCTGATTCCCTGAGTGGCGCGGACAAGGCGGCCCAGAAACTCTCCGACGCGCTGGATGAGGCAGTGGGACAGCTCAGCGCCAATGACAGACGCAATTTGGCTGAAGCCCTGGATCTGCCTGCTAACAACCCCGGCACCGGCGAGGAAGGAAGCACCGGCAGCGGCTACCGCGTGGCCGCCAAACGCGGCCTGCTGGTGGCGGCCACCGCTATGCTGTTTCATCATCGCCTGCCGGGGCATCTGCCGGCGCTGCGCTCTGCCGGATACGATGGCCCGTGGCCGCCCGCGTCTCCCGCCGAATGCCTGGAGCAGAGCGCGACCATCAGCGCTTTTCAGGAGGCTTGGGAGGGGATTCTCGCGGTGGATTACCGCCCGGTGTTTCAGACTGGCCGCGCTGCCTTGGGAGCCATCGCCGCCACCCCCGACAACAGCCTGGCGGTGCGAAAGCTGGCCCGGGTTATCGCGCAAATTTCCGAGGATGTCGCCGGGTTGCGCCATGACCTGCTGGGGCGCATCTTTCACCGGGTGCTGGACACCGCCCGCTATGACGGCTCGTTCTACACCTCAACCGCCGCCGCAGTGCTGCTGGCGTCGCTGGCCCTGCGGGAGCAGGACGCCGACTGGGGCGACCCCAACGCTGTGGCTGCCCTGCGCATCTGCGACCCGGCCTGCGGCACCGGCACCCTCCTGATGGCCGCGGCCGAACGCATCCGCGACCTGCGCAACGCCGCGGGCAAGAGCAGCCCTGATGATGAAGAAGCCCTGGGGCTGGCTCTGGTGGAGGATGTGCTGTGGGGCTACGATTCCAACCTGACGGCAACACACATGGCCGCCAGCACTATCGGGATGCTGTCGCCCAGCACTCAGTTCAGCAACATCAATATTCACCGCGTCCGATTGGGAGTAATCGAAGGCGTCCCTTACGTCGGCTCCCTCGAGTTTCTCACTGGTCAGGCACGGCTGGCCGAATGGCCTAGCCTGGCGGAAAGAGTGGAAGGCGATACTACCATGCCCTTGCCCCCGCCAATGGATCTGGTGATTATGAACCCGCCCTTCACCCGGGACAGTTTGCGCTATGACCAATTCGGAATCGCCGAAGAACTAGAAGTCAAGGAACGGGAAAAGAGCTTGTTTGGTGCTACCCGCCCTCATTTGGCTGGAAACAGCGGCTCCTTCCTAGTTTTGGCCGACCATATATGCAAAAACGATAATGGCGCAATTGCGGCGGTTTTGCCCTTGAGCGGAATCACTGACAGAGCAGGCTTTGAAGTCCGTAAGCTCTTGGGGAATCGCTATCACATAGAGACTATCATCAGCACCCACGACCCGAATCGCATCTACTTTTCAGAAAATACCAACATTGGCGAAGTCTTAATAATTTGCCGCCGATGGAACAGTGATGCGCCAAAACCGCCAACTATCGTGGTCAACCTTGCCCGCAACCCGGAAACTCCGCTGGAAGCCTTGGACACCGCTGCCAGGATTGAGCGAGCCACAGGCGGGGACAGCCTCGCCGCCCATGATTTCACCGTTCAGAGTGTCGCCCCTAACCGTATCGCTCGCGGGGACTGGTTCGCCGTCAACTTTCTGTCACCCTTCTTGGTGGAAGCCTATCGCACACTGGCCGAGGGGAATCCGGCCTCCGTTCCCATAATTCCTTTCCGCAGCCGGGCAGATGTCGGTCCTGCGGGGCAGAGGATACGCGATGCCTACACTCCTCAGCAAATGCCTACGGAAGCAGCCCGCCGGGCGCTGTGGCATCACAAGACGGAAATAATACAGTCAATGGCAGCGGAAACGGATGTTTACATTGAGCCGAAAGCGTCCAAGCGGCATCTGGCTGACAGCTATTGGGAGAAGCGCGGTGAACTGTTGTTGCCAACTCAATTACGGCTTAACTTGGCAAGAGTTGCCGCAGTGATGCTATCGGAATCAGCAGTTGGTTCCCGTTGGGTTCCTTGTCGACCTAATGATCCGGGCATCACCAAAGCACTGTGCCTGTACCTGAACTCCACGCCCGGCCTGCTGTCGCTGCTGGGCGAGCGGGACAACCGGGTGCCATCGTATCCATCCTTCTCGCTGGACACGCTGCGCTCGCTGCCGGTGCCCGACTTCACCGCCCTGGGCGAGGCGGAGCGCGGCCTGATGAGCAGTTGGTTTGACTGGCTTCAGCACGAAACGCTGCAGCCATTCCCGCTGATGGCAGAGGACCCGGTGCGGGCGCAGATTGACGACGCCGTAATCCAGGCTCTCGACCTCGATGCCGAATGGGTCGCCCGAATACGTCGCGAGCTGTCCCGCGAGCCGTCGGTCACCGACAGGGGCGTGGGCTGACCGTCGGCAATCCCACGCCGGGCGCGGCAAACCAGCCATAGTATAATTCAACACAGAGTTATCAGAGTTGAAGACGGGGGGTTGGATTCCCGCCTTCGCCGGAATGACGGGTGGGTGTGGGTGTGTCAGGTGGGTAAGGGACGGTAGGGCGGCAGATTCGAAGGAGAGGAGGAAATGACGGAACTCGACGACCGGGCGCTGCAAGTCGCCCGGATGGTGCAGAGGCGCGAGCGTCCCGACCTTACCATCCTCTTCGGGTCCAGATCCCGGGGAGACCACGACGGCCTCAGATCGGACATTGACATCATGCTGGTGCAAAGGGCGGAGCCGGGCCCCGACGGCAAGCAACTGGCTACCGAAGCAGCCAAAGCCTTTGCCGCAGAGGCTTACGGACGTGCCGTGCCGGTCCAACTGGTATGGCGCACTCTCGACGAATTTCGCTTCAACAGGCGCTATGTCAACAGCGTCGAGACCAACGCGGTGAGAGACGGGGTCATCATGCCGAGGGACCAGGAAGGGTACAGCGCCAGCCGCTACGAAGACGAGGAGAACGAATACGAGTACGACTGGTCCAATTATCGGGAGCGAATCCGCCATGCGGAGGCCCACTTGCGAGGATTCATAATCATGTCTGAAACGGGAGCGGATGACATCTTGATTGGCCAGCAGGCGCAAAACACGCTAGAACATGGAATGAAAGCTCTCATCGCGGCAGCGGAGGGCAAATACTCGAACACTCACAGCATCAGCGAACTGCTGGGCAATATCCGGTATTTCGACGAAGAGATGCGGGATTTCAGGCTTTCCATCCCGCCCGACGTCTACACAGAGTATGAAGGCGAGGCCGAGTACCGGCAAAGGAGGCAGCCTGAACTCACCAGTTATTCTGACTACTTGGAGAGGACCTCCGCGGACGCTCTGAGGATAATCGAAAGAGCGAAGGAACTATTCAACCGGGCAAACAGGCAGTAGATACCTTCACCAGAACGGATTTCGAGGTTACGCAGCAAGTCAGCCGCTTATAATCTTGCCGGACCGCCGGAACCCGCAATTCCAGGCCACCGTAGGGACGGATGGGCAAGGGCCTCCGCCAGGGAACGGAGGGCGGCAGTGGTTCGAGCGTTCGTGATAAGGAGAAAACCGTGGTAGCAACATCCCCACTCGGAGCAAACGAGGAAGCACGGGCACAGATTGTGGCGCTGGTGCGCGATTTCGTGCGGCGCGAGGTGGAGCCGGTGGCCGCCGAGCTGGACCGCGATGACCGTGTGCCTCACGACCTGATTGACCAGATGAAGGAATTGGGATTGTTCGGCATCACCGTGCCGGAAGAGTACGGCGGGCTGGGGCTGGACTACACTACCTTTGCCAGCATCTTCGAGGAACTGAGCATGGGGCTGATGAGCCTCAGCGGGGCCATCGGCACCCACCACATCCTGACCTATACGCTGACCCACTACGGCACCGAGGAGCAGAAGCAGCGGTTCCTGCCGGACCTGGCGTCGGGTAAGAAGCGGGGCGGACTGGCGCTGACCGAGCCGGGCGGCGGAACGGACGTCGCCAACCTTCAGACCACCGCCACCAAGGACGGCGAGGAATATATCATCAACGGCTCCAAGATGTTCATCACCAACGGGCGGTACGGTGATATGTTCTGCCTGCTGGCCCGCACCGACCGGGATGCCGAGCCGCGCCACCGAGGGCTGAGCGCCTTCGTGATGGAGCGGGGCGAGCCGGGCTCCGGGTTTGAGGTGGGCCGCGACCTGGACAAGCTGGGCTATCGCGGTCTGGACACCGTGGAGCTGAACTTCAACAATTACGCCATTCCCGCCGACAACCTCATCGGAGAGGAGGAAGGCGTGGGCTTCGGCCACGTGATGAGCGGGCTGGAGACAGGGCGCATCAACGTGGCGGCGCGGGCAGTCGGCGTGGCGCAGGCAGCGTTCAACGCGGCCATCCGCTACGCCCAACAGCGCGAGTCCTTCGGCAAGCCCATCGCCGAGCACCAAGCCATTCAGCTCAAGCTGGCGGACATGGCGACGAAAATCCAGGCGTCGAGGCTGCTGGTCTATGACGCCGCAAACAAGAAGGACGAAGGCGGAAGGATAGACTTGGAATCGGGCATGGCCAAGCTGTTCGCCAGCGAGGTGTGCGGCGAAGTTACAATGGAGGCCATGCGCATCCACGGCGGCTACGGGTTCATCAAGGAGTCGCCGGTGGAACGCTACTACCGCGACGCGCCGCTGATGATCATCGGCGAGGGCACCAACGAGGTCATGCGGCTGGTGATTGCGCGGCAACTACTGCGGAGGCCGGAGTACCAGATTTAGATTTGCGCACAAGAGGTTTCTCAAGGATAGCGTTGTGTTTCGGGTGGTTTATTAACATGGATGGACAGGATGAACAGGATTTTTAGATGTCCGGGATTCCTGGATTCCGGCTTTCGACGGGATGATGGGAACCAACCCACCTGAATTGGAACGCTATGTTAGGGCGATGGAAGCCAATAATCCCTTCTCCCACTGGGAGAGGGTTGGGGTGAGGGAATAAGAGATGAAGCCAGCAAAGTTTGACTACTACGCTCCCACCACCCGCGACGAGGCCCTGGAGTTGCTGGGGCAGTACGGGTACGACGCCAAGGCGCTGGCCGGAGGCCAGAGCCTGATGCCGATGATGAACCTGAGGCTGGCCCGTCCCGCAGTGGTGGTGGACATCAACCGGGTCGAGGGTCTGTCGGGCATCGTCAGCGACGATGGCGGCATGACCATCGGCGCGATGACGCGGCAGCGGCATCTTGAGCGCTCTGATGAAGTGCGCCAGAGCTTCCCTATCATATCCGCTGCCATCCCGCACATAGCCCACTTCCAGATACGCAATCGTGGCACCATCGGCGGCAGCCTGGCCCACTCGGACCCGGCCGCCGAGATTCCCGCGCTGTGCCTCGCTTTGGATGCCGAGATTACGGCGGCCAGCAGCAGAGGCCAGCGCACCATCGCGGCCAGCGACTTTGCGCTCGGGCTGATGACGACCTCTCTGGATCCGGATGAACTGCTGACGCAGGTACGGCTGCCCGCGCTGGATGGCGAAGGCGAATGGCGCTGGGGATTCCGCGAGGTGTGCCGCCGCGACGGGGACTTTGCCCTGGCTGGCGCCATCGCGTTGCTGCGGCTGGATGCCGAGGAAGTATGCCGGGAAGCGCGCATCGCAATGTTCGGCGTGGGCGACGGGCCGATGCGCGCTTCCGAGGCCGAGGCTTCGCTGGTGGGCAAGGCAGTAGACGCCGACGCCCGGGCCGAGGCCGCGGCGCTGGTCTCGGCGGCGGTGGACCCCGGGTCTGACATCCATGCTTCCGCCGAGTATCGGAAGGAAGTCAGCGGCGTGATGGCCCGCCGCGCTCTGGAAGACGCCTGCGGCGGTTAAGGCACGGTAAAGCTCCACCTCCCTTCGGGGAAGGGTAAGGCTGGGGGCGTCCACTGCGGTCAATGGATTCCCGCGAAACGGGAATGACGGGATAGGGGAACGGCAGGGCGATTTCCAAGGTCAAGCATATTTCCGGGAGTAGGTGCAGCATGACGCAGCAGCTTATTGACATCAGGATGACAGTGAACGGACGGGAGTATACCGGGCGGGTGGAGCCTCGGCTCACGCTGGCCGATTTCCTGCGCAACGAGCTTGACCTCACGGGAACCCACTTGGGCTGCGAGCATGGCGTCTGCGGCGCTTGCACCATCCTGGTGGACGGAGAGGCGGTGCGGTCGTGTTTGCTGCTGGCGGTGCAGGCCGACGGGGCGACACTGATGACCGTCGAGGGGCTGGCCAACGGCGACGAATTGCATCCACTACAAGCGGCGTTCCAGGAGAATCACGCGCTGCAATGCGGTTTCTGCACCCCCGGCTTTCTGATGACAGCCTACGCCTTCCTGCGGGACAACCCCAACCCGACGGAAGCGGAAGTGCGCACCGGCATCGGCGGGAATATCTGCCGCTGCACCGGGTACGTGCCCATCGTGAAGGCGATTCGGGAGACGGGGACGGTGTAATAACCCCAGTTACTGCTAATTGGCAGGTGTATGATGACGCCCACCAAGCAAAAGCTGATAACCGCCGACGAACTGCTGATGATACCGGAGGATGGCAACCGCTATGAGCTAATCAGGGGAGTGTTGATACAGAAAATGCCGCCCGGAAACCCCCATGGCTACGTGGTGATTTGGACTTCCGTAGAATTCGGAAACTACGTCAGAGCCAACAACTACGGCTCGGTTCGCGCAGAAATCGGCTATAAGCTGGAATCCGACCCCGATACTGTTCGCGCCCCGGACGTGTCCTGGATTGCGCCGGGACGCATCACCGAATCCATCCCAGGATACCCAGAGTTGGTTCCTGACCTTGCGGTAGAGGTCAAGTCGCCGGATAACTCGAATCCCGAAATGGCCGCCAAGTCCCGGATGTGGCTGAGTTACGGCTCCCAAATAGCCCTGGTGCTTAACCCTGAGAACACCACCGCGATTATCTACCGGCCCAACAGCGAGCCGGTCACCCTCAGCGAAGATGATTCCTTGGACTTGGGGGAGTTGCTGCCAGGGTTCACCTGTCCAGTCTGGCGGCTCTTCCGGCAGCAGCGTTAGAAAGACACCCGAAGGAGCGCGCGATGGTTACGCACGAAGAGGTTGCCCGCCCTGAGCTGGCCCGCATGGTGCGCGGGCGGGGGCGGTTTGTGGACGACATCAAGCTGCCGGGGATGTGCTTCGCGGCCTTCGTGCGCAGCGAGTACGCTCACGCCAACATCAAGGCCATCAACGTCGAGGATGCGCTAAAGGTTCCGGGGGCCATCGGTGTCATCACGCCCGATGAGGTGCTGCCTCACGTGAACCCGGTGCGGCCTGCGGCTCCCGGCTCCAGCGAGTTCGCCCGGCCTTACGACCGCTTCCCGGCGCCGCCGGGGAAGGTAACTTTCGTCGGCGACCCAATCGTTGCAGTGGCCGCCGAGACCGCCCACGCCGCGCAGGACATGGCCGAAGCGGTGGTGGTGGAGTATGAGCCGTTGCCGGTGGTCAGCGGCGCGGAGCAGGCCATAGAGCCTGATGCGCCAGTGATTCACGCCGGGATGGACGACAACATCGTGTTTCACCGTGAATTCGGCGGGGGCGATCTGGAGCGGGCCTTCCGGCAGGCGGATTTGACGCTGGAAAAGACATTCCGGTTCCCACGGCAGACGGGCGTTCCGGTGGAGGCCCGGGGAGTCATCGCGCACTACGACCGGGGACAGGAACGGCTAACAGTATGGGCGTCGTGCCGCTCGCCGCACTTGGTGCGCACCACCATCTCCAACGTCATGCGGTTGCCGCAACACGCGGTGCGGGTCATTTCGCCGGACGTGGGCGGCGAGTTTGGTATCAAGGGCGCGGCGTACCCGGAGAGCATCATCCTGTCCTTCCTGTCCCGAAAGATTGACCGTCCGGTGAAGTGGATTGAGGACCGGATGGAGAACCTGCTGGCCTGCGGACACGCCCACGAGATGAAGGTGGACGTGTCGGTGTCGGTCAGGAACGACGGGAGAATACTCGGCATCGACTCCAGGATTCTGGTTGACCAGGGCGCGCACACTCTCGGCCCGACATCGGCGGGACTGGAGCCGATGACCACCGGACAGTCCATCGTTGGGCCATACCGCATAGATAACTTCCGGTGCGACTCTTATGGCATCCTGACCAACAAGTGCCCCGGCGCGGCCTACCGGGGCGTCGGCACAGTGCAGGGCGTGTTCGTCATCGAGCGGGTGATGGACATGATTGCCGACGAGTTGGGAATGGACCCGGCGGACGTGCGGATGATGAATTTCATACAGCCCGAAGACCAGCCCTTCAACACCTCGGCAGGCCGGCTGTATGACAGCGGCGATTACCCGGATACGCTGGCGAAGCTGCTGGAAGTCTCGGACTACAAGAAGCTGCGGGCGGCGCAGGCCGAGGCGCGAGAGCGGGGCGAACTGGCGGGCATCGGCATCTGCTGCTTCGTGGAGCATTCCAGCACCGGGTCGCAGGACTACCGGAGGCGCGGCGTCTACGGGCTGCCCGCCTTCGATTCAGCGACAATCAAGGTGGACGCCGGCGGCAACGTGATGGTGGCAGTAAGCGCCAAGTCGACGGGCCAGAGCCACGACAGCGTCTTCGCCCTGCTG
Organism: Dehalococcoidia bacterium; assembly: GCA_965232885.1. Lineage (GTDB taxonomy): Bacteria > Chloroflexota > Dehalococcoidia > Lucifugimonadales > UBA3495 > VXOI01. The sequence continues at coordinate 665,932 of CBDDQX010000003.1, forward strand.
GTGGCCCGGGAGCTGGGAGTCCCTTACGAAACAGTCAAGATTCTGGAAGGAGACACCGATGCGGTGCCCTTCGGATCGGGAACCGGGGTCAGCCGCAGCGCAGTCAGCACGGGTGGGGCCATCCGGCTGGCGGCGCATGACATCAAGCGCAAAGCGACGGAGATAGCGCGCTTTTTCATGGAAGGGGAAGACGAAGAGCTGGTGATTGCCGACGGTCAGGTATTCGCAGCGGCGGATCCGTCGCGCAGCGTGGCCTTCGCCGCAGTGGCAGCAGCGGCGCACGACGCTTCCCGCATCGTATCACTGCCGGACAGCATTGAGCGCGGCCTACAATCCACACGCACCTTCGACCCGCCGCACCAGACCTTCGGGCACGGCGCGCACCTGGCCTTTGTCCGCGTTGACGCCGAGACGGGCAAGGTGAACGTGGAGCAGTACATCTGCGTGGAGGACTGCGGCGCCATCATTGACCACGTAATCGTGGACGGGCAGGTAGTGGGAGCCGTGGGGCTGGGCATCGGCAACGCTCTGCACGAGGAGCTGGTGTACGGCGAGGGGGGGGCAACTACTCACTGGCACGTTGATGGATTACCTGGTGCCGACAGCGCCGGACGTGCCCGAGATACAGACAACACACACCGAGACGCCGTCGCCGTTTACCGAGGGCGGAGTGAAGGGCGTGGGAGAAGCGGGCACTGTTGGCGCGTACACCGCCGTGGGCAACGCGGTGGCCGACGCGCTGCTGCCGCTGGGCGCAGAGGTAACGCACCCGCCCGTCGGGCCGCGTCGGGTCTGGGAGCTGATCAAGGGCGCGGAAGGTTAGATAATTTCTGCCGCGCCTCTGAGTTCCTGCTCTTCCGGTCTTACCGGAGGGTTCGGTAGATGCCCACGCTCGGCGCAGAACTTCAAGTAGTCGTCAATCGAATCCCTAAATGCGGTCTGAAGTTCGACCTTAGTCTTTCCTTGAAAGGTGACGACGTCACGGATTCCCACAACCTCTCCGTGGAAGATATCAGCCTCGTCGTCGAAAACGGCCGCTCCATAGTAACCTTTGTGCTCGATCATATTTGATCCTCTGTAATTCCCGCTCTGGTCAGAAAATTACGGACAGATTCTATGGTCCCCTTGTCCGTGTCATTCCGAGGATACGGTCGGTGAAAGATGGCTCTTATCTGGTTCAACTCCACTGCCAACCTTGAACCTGCTCGTTCTTCGGTGTAGGCTCCACAAGCAAGAAATAGGGATTCGATGTCGCTCCATCGAATGCCCGACTGGGTTGGACGCCGGTATATCGCTTCAAGCGTCCTCTGGTGTCGCCTTCTCAGCATTTGGCAATAGGTTAAGACGACTTTTGCGCTGCTGCAAGCATTATTTTCACCATAGAGAACACAGTGGCGACTCAAATGAAAGTTCCAAACACCTGCGTTCTCTGCGGCTGAGGCGGTGAAGAATGACCTCAACTTACATCGGCGCTCCCATCCGGCGGAAGGAAGACCGGCGGTTCCTGACTGGCCGGGGGCAGTTCGTGGACGATGTGAAGCTGCCCAACGCGCTCCACGCCGCCATCGTGCGGAGTCCTCACGCCCATGCCCGCATCGTGTCCATTGACACCGGGGCAGCGCGGGAAATGCCGGGGGTAGCGGACGTGCTGACCTTCGAGGACATAGCTGCAATGGTGGAGCCGCGCCCGATTCCGGTTCGGCTGCGGGCATACAGCGACCTGCTGAAGTTCCTGCAATATCCGCTGGCCCACGGGAAGGCGCATTACGTGGGCGACCCGGTGGCGGTGGTGCTGGCGGAGAGCCGCTATCTGGCCGAGGACGCAATGGATGCGGTGGAGGTTGAGTATGAGCCGCTGACGGCGCTGGTGGACGTGAAGGAGTCGCTGAAGGGAGAGACACTGATTCACGAGGCGCAGGGCACCAACGTGGCCTTCGAGTTCTCCTCCTCCATCGGCGACCCGGATGCGGCGTTTCGTGAGGCAGATTACGTGCGGAAGGAGGAGTTCCGCTGCCACCGGCACACAGCCAACCCGATGGAGACGCGGGGTCTGGCGGCATCGTATGACCCCGGACGGGAGCAGCTTACAGTATGGGGCGAAACCAAGGTGCCGCACTACAACCGGGGAGTGCTGTCGTCGCTGCTGCAGATGCCGGAGCATCGCATCCACTTCGTGGAGCCGGACGTGGGAGGCGGGTTCGGGGTGCGTGGTGAGTTCTATCCTGAAAATTTCCTGGTGCCCTTCGCGGCGATGAAGACGGGCCGCCCGGTGAAGTGGACCGAAGACCGGGCCGAGCATCTCATCGCGGCGAACCACTCGCGGGAGCACGTCTGCGAGTTGGAACTGGCCGTTCGTAACGACGGCACGATACTGGGGATGCGGGCGCAGGTGTTGGGCGCGCTGGGCGGTTACGTGCGGACACACGGCGCGTCGGTGCCCACTTCTACCACCGCGCTGCTGACCGGGCCGTACAACATTCCCAACTACGGGTGGGACGTGAAGTGCGTGCTGACCAACAAGGTGGGCATGGGGACGTTCAGCGCGCCGGGACGGTACGAGTCGTGCTTCTTTCGGGAGCGGATGTTCGACCTGGTGGCCGCCGACCTGTGCATTGACCCAACGGAGTTCCGGCTGAAGAACCTCATCCCGCCCTCGATGATGCCCTATGAAGTGGGCCGGACGCGCCCCGAGTCCTATTCCATCATCTACGACAGCGGCGACTACCCGGAGCTGCTGCGGCAGGCGTTGGAGGGCATTGACTACGAATCATTGAAGCCCACAATCGGGCGCAGCGTTGACGGTAAGTATCACGGCGTCGGGACGGCCTGCTTCGTGAAGAGCACCGGAACCGGAGATCCCGGCGAAGGCGCCCGGGTTGTCATTTCCAACGCGGGCGGGCCGCACAGGGGGCCGCTGCCCGGCGAGCGGGGGATGCAGACGTACTCAGGCTGGGGGGATGAAAAGAACGCGCACCAAGCGGAAATAGCCGTCTACCTGGGCATCGCCACCATGGGGCAGGGGCACGAGACCATCTTCGCCCAGATATGCGCCGACGGTCTGGGAGTGCCGATAGAGGGCATCACCGTCTACCACGGCAGCACCGACCTCACGCCCTACGGCGGCGGCACATACGCCAGCCGGGGCACCACGCTGGCGGGCAACGCGGTGTACGGCGCAGCACAGAAGCTGCGGGAGCGAGTACTGGCGGTGGCGGCAGCCTACCTCGATGTTGACCCCTCGGAACTGGAGTTGACGGGCGGCCTGATTCAGCGCAGAGACGGCTCTACTTCGGACTTGACCCTGACACTGGCAGAGACGCTGCGTTTGGCAGCACCGGCGAGCCGGTACAATCTGGGCGAGGCTGGACTGGAGGCCAACCACTACTTCCAGTCGCCGCAGGAGCTATATCCCTGCGGCGCTCATGCTGTGCACGTGGCGGTTGACCCGGAGACGGGCGAGATAGAGATACTGCGCTACGTCATCGCGGAGGACGTGGGGCACGTCATCAACCCGCTGCTGCTGAACGGGCAGATCACCGGCGCAGCGGCCCAGGGTGTGGGAGCCACGCTGCTGGAGGAGCTGGTCTATGACGGGCAGGGGCAGCCGCTGGCGGGGACGCTGATGGACTACCTGCTGCCCATCGCCACGGACATTCCCGACTTCGAGATAAAGGTGCTGGACCTAGCGCCCTCGCCGCTGAACCCGCTGGGCGTGAAGGGCGGCGGCGAAATCGGCATCGTGGCGACGGGAGCGGCGCTGGCCAACGCGGTGTCCAGCGCCCTCGCGCCGCTGGGGGTGCAGGTGCGCGACCTGCCATTGAGCCCGGACCGGGTGCGGCGGCTGGTGCGGGATGCGGGCGGTGGATAGAATTTAGCAAGCAGGGGTATGGGGAATTTTGACCAAATGGACCGTAGCCACTCTATTATGCAGTGACGTCTATGCTGTGAATCTAAGCTTGACTCCACAGGCCCCCGTGACCCTGGTTAGGGTATCCAATCGGGGAGTTCGCTGGCCAGACAGGGTGCGGGAAAGAGAAACACGGTCTACATTTGCCTCACGCGCCAGTTCCGATATGCCGCCTCGCGCCTTGGCAACGTTGCGCAAAGCAATCATCAGCAGGCGGGGATCATCGCCCATTTCCTCAATGACGGCATTAAGGTAAGCCGCGATGTCCTCTGGCGTCTTGAGATAGGCGCTGGCGTCATGCTCAACTATGGGCATCTGATTTCTCCTGAAGATACTGACGCCAAAGCGTCCTATCTTTCTCAATGTCACGGGTCTGACGAGCCTTGGTTCCGGCTGCCAAAAGCATGACCAAGTCCTCGCCATCACGCCCAAAGTACACTCTGTATCCTGGGCCGAAATTGAGCCGCAGTTCCGAAATACCTCCTACGAGGTTTCGGTGGTCTCCAAAATTCCCGACTAAAATCCGGTCAAGTCGCGCTTGGACCCGCCCGCGTATCTCTGTGGACAGGTCATCAAACCATTCTCCGAAATGGTCTCTGCCCGCCGGAGTTACATAGTGTACGACTCTTGCCACAGCTTACATTGTAGCTAACTGGCTACAGCGCACTCAAGTCCTTGGGTCCCTTTCCGTCCGAAAGGGGCGGGAAAGATTCCCGCCCCTTTTGATTTGTGGATAACTCGACGGTGGGGTCAGCGGCCTTGCCAGTTGGGTTTGCGTTTTTCGGCGAAGGCGCGGGGGCCTTCCTTGCTGTCTTCGGTGGTGAGGAGCTGGTCGTACATATGGTAGGTGAGAGATGAGATGTCCTGGGTGGACATATTCACGCCGCGATAGGCCAGCTCCTTGAAGTACTGGACCGCCAGGGGGGCGTTCTCTGCTATTTGCTGGGCCAGGGCCATAGCCTCTTCCATCAGATCTTCGGCGGGGACGACCTTGTTCAGGAAGCCGATATCGTAGGCCCGCTGGGCGGTGATGGGCGCGGCGGTAAACACCAGCTCCAGCACAGCCGACATGGGGATCGTCTTGGGCAGGATGGTGCCGAAGGGCGGCAGCAGGCTCCACTTGGTCTCGGTGATGCCCAGCTTGGCGTCCTCCGAGGCCAAACGCAGGTCGCACATCTGGGCGATGGACCAGCCACCCGCCAGCGCGAAGCCATTGACCGCGGCAATCATCGGCTTCCAGGTCTGCGGCCACATATAGGGCCGGTCAGGACTCATGCTGTGAGAGGCGCGGGCCTGCACTCCCTCTGCGTTGTCCTCGGCCCGCTCCTTCAGGTCACGGCCGGCGCAGAAGGCGCGACCGGCCCCGGTGATGACGGCTACAAAGGCCTGCGGGTCGCTGTCGAACTGGGTTATGGCGTCCGCCAACTCGCCGCGCAACTGCCGGTTGATGGAGTTGAGCGCGTCGGGCCGGTTGAGGGTCATTACTACGATGTTGTCGCGCTTTTCGTAAAGGACTGTTTCAGCCAAGTCTGTTTGCTCCCTTGCGAAGTGTGTGGGTAATGTTTCAGGCAGCCAGGCCGTGCCCGGAGCTAACCGGAACGTGTGGGGTATGGACTCTGAACGGAGGAAGAGAATATATCATGCTCCACGTAGTGGCCGAGGAAGGTTCCGCCAACGACGTGAAGGTGGCCGTGGCTCTGGCTCTGCAGCCCGTCGCGGCCAAAGTTGGACAGGATGCGAAAGCCGTTGGGCGAGTACATCGCCCCCATATCCACCGCCAGCTTGCCCAGGCGAGGCAGAAGGTCGCTGTCCCACATCCCAATCTGGGAAAGATGTTCCTTGGGCATCACCAGGAGCATCATCGGCACCCAGTCCAGTTTGTTGACGATGACGATGACGTCATTGTCCAGATAGCGCACTCTGGCGGGCGACTTGCCGGCGACAATCTGGCAGAAGACGCAGTTGGGGTCGGTTCTCAACGGCACGTTCCCAAGGCCGGGTTTCCCGGCAAATTTGCGCTGTGAATATAGTCGCGGCCCGTGGGGTTGTCAACGCGGTGAGACCGGGCTTGCTGCCAAGCAGCTTTCCGGGTTAAGCAGTTTATTTTACATGGATGAACAGGATGGACAGGATTTCTATGAATAGCCTACGCGCCTGACAACTGCCCCTTTCAACAAGCTCAGGGTGAACAGCTGGGGTTTGCAAACACGCCCTGGCCGGAAGGAACGGTTATACTGAAAGGCGAATTACCGCGATGCCATGTTGCGCGATGCTATGTTGAATGATGGACAGCGCCTGTCATGACGGGCGAGCCTGAAGGAGGAACACGTCAATGCACTGTGGAGTGATGGTCACCGGATACAATCAGGGCGACTGGCCCCGTCTGATGGCGGAAGACTACGACCGCCCGCCGGATGTGCCGGACGCCAAGAACCTGGATGATACCCTCTATATGGGGGAACTGGTCGAGCCGCTGGGGTTCGATTCAATCTGGGCAACGGAACATTACGGTTCCGCCTACTCAATGCAGCCCAACCCGCTGCAATACCTGGCATTCTGGGCGGGCCGCACCAGCAGGGTAGATGTGGGCACTGCGGTCATCGTCGCCCCGTGGTGGAATCCGGTACGCCTGGCATCCGAGCTTTCCATGCTGGACATCCTGTTGCAGGGCAGGCGTCTCCACTTGGGCATCGGCCGCGGAATCGCGCCTCACGAGTATGCTTCTCTGGGCTACCCCATTGAACAATCTCACAAGTATTTCTACGATGTGATCAACGCCATCAAGGCCGCCGACGGAGCGGAGCGTTTCGAGTTCAAGGGCGAGGTCTACGACATCCCGCCGACCACCATCCGGCCCCAGGCCCGCCACAAGGGGGAACTGACCAGAGACATCAAGGTGGCGTTCACCACGGAGGCGTCGGCAAAAATGGCTGCCGAGAACGGGCTCGGGCAGATGTTCGTCGCCGGCGACGATGTTGAAGTGATGACCGACAAGGTGCGAAGGTTCAACGCAATCAGGAAAGAACTGAGCCTTCCGCCGGACCAGCCCACCACTTTGCTGTGGATGTACTGCGCCGAGACTTCGGAGGAAGCGGAGGAGGGGTGGACCTATTTCCACAACCAGCTCACGGCGGCCCAGCATCATTACTTCGAGTGGAACAATCCTGGCTATGATGGCATACAGGGCTACGAGGAGTACCTAGTGCGCCAGACTGCCGATATTGGCACCGCAGACGCCAGTTTTGCGGCGCGGCGGGCAACCCAACCCATCGGCACGCCAGAGGAGATCGTCGAGAAAATCCGGTCTCTTCAGTGGAGCATCAGCCTAGAGAAGGTCGTGATTCATATGTTTTACGGCGGGATGCCCAGGCACAAGGCGGAAAAGAGCCTCCGCCTCTTCGCGGAAAAGGTCCTTCCGGAAGTGCAGGCCATGCCCACTCCTGTCAACCCCAAGTCCCTAGGGTAGCAGGGCGACATGAAAGCCGCTGTCCGAATCAGAGCAGGGCTTACGCAGTTGAGAGGTTCGCACTCACCTCCTGCTTTCGGGGCATTTTCAAGATCATTGTCTGAATCAGGATTTTCAGGATATACGTACCAATCCTGAGCATCCTTGAATCCTGAAAATCCTGATTCAGACAGTGGCCGTGGGACAAGACTTTGCGATCGCCCTGCCTCATCTTCCGGGCGCGTTTTCCGGTTTGGCGGGTTGTGGTATTATTTGCGGCGGAGGACGCTATGTTTGGCTTGGGCGTTTTGACAGTCAGCACATCGGGAGCGCAGGGAAACCGCGAAGACACCAGCGGGCAGGCTATCCGCGAGATGCTGTCGGCCGACGGCTTCGAGGTGGTGCGCTCTGAAATAGTGGCGGACGACCACGACACCATTGCGGGCACACTGTCGCAGTGGGCGGACGGGCCGGACGTGGATCTGATTGTGACCACCGGCGGTACCGGCTTGGGGCGCCACGACGTAACGCCGGAGGCCTGCCTGTCCATCCTGGACAAGGAAGTGCCGGGCCTGGCCGAGGCGATGCGGGCGAAGACGCTGGCGTTCACGCCGATGGCGATGATCAGCCGCTCGGTGGCCGGCATTCGAAACAACACGCTGATCATCACGCTTCCGGGCAGCACCAAGGGGGTGCGCGAGTGCCTGGAGGTGGTGCAGCCCGTTCTCCATCACGCCATTGAGCTGCTACAACGGGAAACGGTGAGCGAACATCCCCGCTGAATGGGGCCGCTCAGTCATTAAAGAACCCGTTTTCCGTCGCCGTGGATCTCCTTGGATTCCGCTTTCGCGGGAATGACGGGGTGGCGGAAATAGCGGATTCCATTGCAACGGAAGTCTGATTTCAGGTTGACAAGGATGAGCGAAGAGTCGAGCAACGAGAAAGTGGTTTACTGGCCCCGTGTGAAGGAACTCCTGGACGGCATCATGCACAGGTGGGAAGAGCGCTGGGGGCGCGATCCGCTGCCGGGCATACACGCCTACTACTGGGAAACCCCGGAGGAACTGCAAGAGGCGGTGCTGTCGGGCATCCGCGCCATTGAGCCGGGCGTTCCAGGCCGGGAGACGCAACTCGTCCGGTCGCTGGCCCGCAGCGTGGGGACCTCGGGACGGATGCCGCTGCGCGGGCCGTTCATGCCCCGGGACGAGATAGAAGAGATCATCACCTGGATAGACAACGGGATGCCGAACGGGCCGGATTGCTAGTAGTCGAGCACCCTCACTCTATGGGCTGGGCAGCTTTAACCACCACGTATTTCGCTAGGCGGCGTCCATTGGCAACTTCGCTGTGGTATGAGGCCTGCAAACCTGCACGACGAACGATTTCCGTGTTAGTCAAGCCCTCAAGCTGGCCAGCATACATGATTCCAAACAAATGAATATGTGCTACTTGCTCTCCTCTTGGGGCGTTGTGGTACATCTCTCTCAGCATTTGCGCCGCTTCGTCCAGTGTCATTTTTCTCTCCCATATCTGGAATCAATACAAATCGGTAAGATGGCACAGGCCCTTACGGACAGACCGCATTTTAAGGGACACTAAAGGAACAAGGCGAAGAAAAGGGGAGCACAACCGTGTGCCCTTTACCCTACGGTCAAGATGAGACCTTCCCTCAAACTATTACAAAATACCACAGGAGCAATAGATGACTACCGGGATTGCCGCCGACCACGTGAATCTTGCCAGAGAGTTCTTGGACCGGAGCAAGTCTTATTTGGCGGAGGGCGACCTGCATCAGGCGTCAGAGAAGGGATGGGGCGCAGCCGCGCACATAGTCAAAGCAGTCGCCGTTGCAAATGGCTGGGTCTATGAACACCACGACCAATTCGATGACGTCATTGCCAACACTCGCCAACGTTACCGCCAGCCTAGCTTGCGACAGTACGGGAATGCGGCTCATTCTTTACACCGCAACTACTACAAACATCCATCTATGTTGAACGCCAACACCATCCGAGAAGATATTGACGATGTGGAGAGTATTTTGAATGTATTGCAACCCTTTATTACCTAGCTGCCTTTCAACTCAAGAAGCAAGATAAGAGAGAATATCATCAAGCAAACGTAAGGGGCGCACGGTTGTGCGCCCCTTACGCTTTTGGACCTCGGTTAACGCCTAGCGGAGGACGGGTTCGTCTTCCTTGACGTAGACCTGGATGCGGCCACGGGTGTGGTCGATGACGGCAATGCGACCCTGTTCGTCGATGCGCACGCCGCAGGGGTGGGCAAATCGCTGTTCGTAGGCGGGGTCGTTGGAGTAGGCGATATTCCGCTGCCGAATCATGTCGGGGTTGGAATTCAACTTGTCCTTGCCCCACTTGGAAAGGGCGGCGTCACCGCGGAACATGGTGATGAAACGGCCGTCGGGAGCGAAGACCTGCACCCGGTTGTTCATCCAGTCGGCGACGTAGATATCGCCGTCGGCGTCAACGGCTACGCCGTTGGGCCGGTTGAACTGGCCGACGCCATCGCCGGTCTCGCCGATGGACTGCTGCCACTCGCCGGCGCTGTTGAAGACCTGAATCCGGTCGTTGCGCCAGTCGGCGATGTAGATGTTGTCGCTGCTGTCGAGGCTGATGCCCCAAGGCAGGTTGAACTGGCCGGGGCCGCTGCCCTCGGAGCCGAAGCTGCTGACGAACTGGCCGTCTATGGTGAACGTCTGGACCCGGTTGTTCTTGCTGTCGACGACGACCATCTGGCCTTGGGAGTTGATGGCGATGCCGGACGGGCCGTTAATCTCGCCCTGGCCGGAACCCCCGACGCCCCACTTGCTGATGTAGTCGCCATCGGCGGTGAACTTGGTAATGCGGTTCAGCCACTCGTCGGCGACGTAAACGTTGTTGTCGGCGTCTACCGCGACAGCCGTGGGCCAGACGAACTGGCCATCGCCCTCGCCGTACTCGCCGAAGGCGCTGATGTATTCCTCGTCCAGGGTGCACACGGTCATGTGTACGCCGTCCGGGCGGTTCTCGTAGGAGCGGTTGATGACATAGACCGAGCCGTCGGAAGCGATAGCCATGTCCACCGGGTTGCGGAAGCCGGTGCCGGCAAATTCGTTCCGGCCCACGGCATGGCTATGGTAAAACGTCCGGTCTTTCAGACCGAAGAAATGTGTTGCCATATCCTTACCTCATCGTACTTTGTGCGTGGGAAGGCGTCTGTATTGACGCCTTCCCGTTGGATTCAGTGCCGGAAGCGGTCACTTACTTGTTGAAGAAGGGCACGCGCTCGAAGTTGCCGTTGACGATGGGGTTGGCCTCGAGACCGAACCAGTCTTCGAGGATCGTCGAGTAGACGGAGCGGAAGTCGAGGTTGAAGGCCAGGTTGCCGCCCTCTTCCTGATCTGCCGGGGCCAGGGACGGGTACATGCCGTAGACGCCGCCCTTGACGTGCTCGCCGACGGCGAAAGCAACGCTGGCTGCGCCGTGGTCGGTGCCGGAGCCGTTGTCGGCGACGCGGCGGCCGAACTCACTGAACAGCAACAGGGTTACGTTGTCGCTGGCGTCGTGGTCGCGCAGGTCGGTGAAGAAGGTGTCTACGGTGTTGGAAACGTCGGTCCACAGGGCGGCGTTGGCCTGCGCCTGGTTGGCGTGGGAGTCAAAGCCGTTGTAGGGCGACGTGGTGTACAGGATGCGGGTGCCGAAGTTGGCCAGGTGGGTCTGGGCGATGTTCTTCATGTAGCCGCCAATGACGGTATTGGAATACTCGACATTGGAGGTGTACTTGTCGGGAGCGGTGGCCAGGATGTCGGCGCCCTTGAGAGCGTCGGTGCCTGTGGCATGGATGTAGTCCATCACCGGGCCGGTGCCGATGGCCGGGGAGTACATCCGCCCGAAGACGTCCAGAGCGTCGTTGCGCTGGTCGTCGCCGTCGATGCCGGTCAGCAGACCGTAGGTTTCGAGGTTGCCGACGGAGGCGACGGGCACGCCTTCCATCACCAGGGCGCGGGGGAGGCCGCGGCCGAAGTTAACGGAGGTCAGCACGTTCTCAGCGGTGGGGTCCATCAGCTTGGCGGCGCGGCCCAGCCAGCCCTCGGTGCCGATGATTTCGGGCTCACAGGTGTGCCAGATGTCCATGCTGCGGAAGTGGGAGTAGCTGGGGGGCGGGTAGCCGATGCCCACGAATACGGCCAACTGCCCGGCTTCCCAGAACTTCATCAGGGGAGCCATGGTCGGGTGGAAGCCCAAGTCGTCGTTGATGGGCAGGATCTGGTCTTCCGGCACGCCGATGGTGGGGCGGAAGTCCCGGTAGTGACCGTTGTTGCGGGGGATGACGGTGTTCAGGCCGTCGTTGCCGCCTGACAGAGAGAGGACTGCCAAGACAGGATCTTTCGCGGTCGATACCATTTGTCGCTCCTTTTAGCGTTGTGATTTGTGTCTTGATGGATTATCCGAATCAGGATTAACCGGATTCTGAGGATGTCCGGGATGATTCTATCCGGTGTATCTCTCCAATCCTGAAAATCCTGATTCAGAAGGAAACTTGGTTTACTCGAACTGGAACTCGGCCGTGGCGGCGATCATCTGGAACATTTCGCCGGTGCGGCGGGTGAAGGTGGCGCGCTCGTCGTCGCTCCCGTGGCTGAGGTTGCCTTCCTGGGAGGCGTGGGCCACCAACTGAGCGTGGGTGTCGGAGGTGACCTGCACCGGGCCAGTCATGTCCAGGCAGCCTTCCACGAACTGCTCGGGGCTGAGGGTGTCGCCGCGGGCCATCAGGCGGGAGACCAAGCCGCGGACGCCTTCGAGATCGGTGTTGCCCAGCAACTCGGCGGCGAAGTTGATGCGCTCAACCAGCGTGCCGCTGTCAATCCACTCGCGGCCGGTGTGCCAGCCTTCGACCGTGGGCGGGTTCATCAGGTCCTGGCCCATGTACTTGGGCTCCTGGGAAAGCTCGAACAGGCCGGGTTTGATTTCCTTGTGCTCGCCGACCATGCGGATCAGGCTGACGACCATCTCGGCCGGGTTCTTGACCTTCTGGTAGCGGACCGACTCGTCCTTGAAGAAGTCGGAGGTGAACAGGGTCTCGAGCATGGCCTTGATGGAGTGGCCGGAGTCGAAGTACGCCTTCTCGAGGGCCTCGATGGCTTCGATGTCCCGCGGCGGGGTCAGCCGCCAGGCGGGGATCTGCGGCTCGTCGGCCACGAAGAAGTTGTACATGTGGCGGGCGAGGAAGCGGGCGGTTCCGGGCTGCTCGCAGATGATGCGAATAATGTCGTCGCCGTTCCAGGGACCGGTCTCGCCCAGGAAGGTCTTTTCGCTGTCGTCATGGTCGGCGGGGTCGAAGCGGAAGACCCAGGGGCTGCGGCCATGGGGGAAGGGCGGGTATGACGGGGCCACGTTCCAGCCAGTGAAGGCGCGGGCGCAAACCTTGACGTCGTCCTCGCTGTAGTTGAAAGCGCCGTCCTTGCCAACGCCGAGGGAGAAGAGCTCCAGAAGCTCACGGCCATAGTTCTCGTTGAGGTTGGCCTTGTGGGACTCGGTGTTGTCCAGGTAGTACATCATGCCGGGGTTCTCGGACAGCTTGAGCAGCAGGTCGTCGAAGCTGCCCATGCCGTGCTCCCGGAACATATTGACCATGATGCCCATTTCCTGGCCGGAGTCGATCTTGCTGTGGCCGGCGCAGAAGATCATGTGCCAGAAGAGCGCCACCTTTTCCTGGAGCTGGTTGGGGCTGTTGATCATCTTGTACACCCAGAGCTGGGTGTTGACTTCGATGGCGCCCGGTTCGTAATACGCCGGGTTGTAGCGCATCAGGATATCATCATCCAGACCCTTGCCGGGGTTCAGCAGTTCCTGGACCACGTTGTCGTAGCCCTGCGCTGCCTTGGTTTCGATCTCATCCCGGCTCGCCCCGAAACCGGCGCGGCGCATCAGGTGAGCTACCAATGCAATGTCCTGGTCAGCCATATACTCCTCCTTTGTTAAAGCCTTTTCCTCTTGTTTCCCTGATTTCGTTCCCTTAGTTTGGACGCAACTTGGAATGTATGCCGGTTACAGAAAGAGACGCCCCGCCCGCGGCGGGCCGCCGACCCCAGAGCGCCGTCCTTATGTAACATTCATTACAAGAAAGAAATATATGGCAATCAGACGAAGGTGTCAACTATTTTCCCGGCAGGGCGGCCTGCTCCTTTTCCTGGCAGGTGGGCTTGCCCCTCTTTAGTCACCATGTCCCTTCTTTGTCACCCTGGGCGAAGCGAAGGGTCTCTGGTTGCAGGAAGAGGATTCTTCGCTTCGCTCAGAATGACAAGCATCGGACACAGTTTTACAAGACTTTAGGGACAGCCTGCCGCGGGCCGGTCAATCCGGCCGGACACGGGCTTGCCACCGAGATACGGCTCATTTAAGCGGGCGTTACAAAAGGTTGAAAATTCACTAGGCAAAAGCCGAATTTTGCTTGACATAGTTATAGGCGTTTGCTAGGCTTTTCAGCCATACATCGGCATCCGATGTTGGGCCGTGACACGCCCAAGGCGGCCACCGGCGCCGCAGGGGTTTCTTCGTCTACCATTATACGATAAGCAGGCGGAAAAATGGCAGCGGACACCACTCCCTCTTCTGTGGTTGAAGCCCAGTCCGGGGTTGAAGCCCGTTCCGGCCCCCGGTTGCCGGGGATGTTTTCCCGCTACAAGGACAGGGTAGAGGAAGAGCTTGGCCGCGCCGTTCCCGAGTCGGACGGGGCGGACGTGCATTTGGTGCTGCGTTACCATCTGGGCTGGGTTGACCGCCACGGCCAGCCGACGGCCTCGGCTTCCTCCCAAGGGAAAGCTCTGCGCCCCACTCTATGTATGTTCGCCTGCGAGGCTCTGAATCCCGCCAACAGCGCCAGCGGAAACCATTACGGCCAAAACCGGGCCATGCCCACCGCCGCCGCGCTGGAACTGATTCACAACTTCTCGCTGCTCCACGACGATATTCAGGACCAGGACCTGGAGCGGCGGCACCAGCCCACGGCCTGGAGCCTGTGGGGCGTCCCCAAGGCGCTGGTGGCGGGCGACGCCATGCAGTCCACGGGCGACCTGGCGATGCTGAGGGTGGCGGAGGAGGGAGTCTTGCCGGGGGTGTCCCTGAAGGTGATGGCCTCGCTCATAGGCAGCTATCTGGAAATGATCGAGGGTCAGTGCCTAGACCTGGAGTTCGAGGGCCGCACCGACATCACCACCAACGAATACCTGCACATGATTGCCTGCAAGACCGGCGCGCTCATCCGCTGCGGCCTGGAAACCGGGGCGCTGCTGGCGGATGGCGATGAAGCGACGGTGCGGGCTTTTGCCCGGTTCGGGGAGGGTCTGGGCCAAGCCTTCCAGATAAGGGACGATTACCTGGGCATCTGGGGCGACGAGGCCACGCTGGGCAAGGCCACGGGCAACGATATTCGCCGCCGCAAGAAGTCCTACCCCGTGGTATTCGCCCTGGAGCGGGCCAGCGGCGCGGCCCTGATTGACCTGCGTCGCATCTACGCCCAGACGGAGCTGGAAGAGGACGACGTGCAACGGGTGCTGGCGATTCTGGATGAGGTGGGAGCGCGGGAAAGCGCGCAGGAGTTGACCAAATCGGCGGCCAACCGGGCCCTGGAAGCGCTGGCGCCCGTGCCGCTGCCCGGCTGGGCGCGGGCCGAGGCCGAAGAACTGGTGGATTTCCTGGCCCGAAGGGAGTACTAGCAGAGGGATAGCGGAGTTGTAGAATAGGAAGCATGGAGTTTATGCCGCCGACATATTTCGGCATTCCAAATTCAGCCTTCGGAAAGGACATCGGATGACCACAACCCGTGATTCGACAAAACCCGGGGCGACAAAGGCAGGGCGCGCCAAACGGCCCATGGAGCTTTCCGTTCGCCTTGCCGGCTACATTCTGAAGCAAAAGGCGCGGGGCCGGGGCAAGTTTCCCCTGGTTACCATGCTGGAGCCTCTGGAGATGTGCAACCTGGCCTGCATCGGCTGCGGACGCATCCGCGAGTACAAGCCGGTGCTGGACAAGATGATGCCCGTGGACGAGGCCATCAACGCGGTCAAGGAGTCGGGCGCGCCCATAGTGTCCATCGCCGGGGGCGAGCCGACCATCCACCCTCGCATTCACGAAATCATCAACCGGCTGGTGGCGGAAAAGTATTTCGTCTACTGCTGCACCAACGGCCTGTTGCTGGAGCGGGTGATGGAGAAGGTGCCGCCCTCCAAGTACCTGTGCTGGGTGGTTCACCTGGACGGGATGGAGGAAAAGCACGACGAATCGGTAGCCCGGGAAGGGGTCTTCAAGAAGGCGGTGTCCGTATTGGAGCAGGCGCTTGACCGGGGCTACCGGGTCTGCACCAACACCACCGTGTTCCGGGGCAGCGACGTGGAGGACCTGACGGAGATGTTCCGGCTAGTCAGCGACATCGGCGTGGAAGGCTCCATGATTTCGCCGGGCTACGACTTCATTGACGCGCCGGACCAGGAAATTTTCCTGACGCGGCAGGAATCCCACGACCTGTTCCGGCAGCTCCTGGACCCGGAAAACTCGGAGGGAGCGCGCTTCTACAACAACCCTCTGTACCTGAACTTCCTGAAAGGCAACCGGGAGTACCAATGCACCGCCTGGTCCAACCCAACCTACACGGTGATGGGCTGGCGCAAGCCCTGCTACCCGCTGGCCGACGAGCACGTGGAACACGTCTCTGAACTGTTCGAGAAGGACCTTTGGGAAAACTACGGCGTGGGGAAGGACCCTCGCTGTTCCAACTGCATGATGCACTGCGGCTTCGAGTCGGCGACCATCTTCAATGCAGTGCAGTCGCCCCGGGACTGGGCCACGCTAATCAGGTCGGGCGCGGCTCACAAGGGCGGAATCACCGCCGCTTAGAAACCCCCCCTCGTCAATGTTCCCTCCCTCTTGAGGGGGAGGGTTAGGGTGGGGATGAGAAGGTAAGGCAGAAGAAATTGCTCTACATCGTTGCAGCAATGGAGGACGAATTGCTCGGGCTGCGCCGGGAGCTGGACGCTCTTGGCGCGTCGCAGGGCGTGGGCTTTCCGCTGGAGTTTCAGTTGGTGGGCGTCGGGCCTCAAACGTCGGGACAGATGGCGGCGTCCGCCATCGTCAACGGCAGGCGCAGGCCACAGGGCGTGCTCATGCTGGGCGTCGCCGGCGCGCTGGAACCGGGCCGGGAAACGGGCGAGCTGATATTGTCAGACAGCTACCTGCTGGATTCTGGCGGAGAGCCGGTTGAGGCCATCGCCCCCGCCCCCACTCTCCTGGAAGTAGCGGAAGCGGCGGCTATCGAGGCCCGGATGCCGGTGACTCGCGGCAACTCGCTGACCGTGGACCACCTGATTTCCGAGGGATGGGAACGGCAGCAGCTTCGGGAAAGGTACGGCGCGGCAACAGTCAACATGGAAGACCATGCCGTTGCCGCAGCGGCGCGGGAGGAAGGAGTCCCCTTCCTGTCCGTCCGCGTGGTTCTCGACACCGCCGAGCAGCGTCTTCCCGGATACTTGCCGAGGCTGTACAGGAGTCGCAACGCGCTGTTCGGCGAGGTCCTGGCGAAACCGTGGCGCATTCCCACCCTGCGGCGGCTGAAGGCGCAGATGGAACTGTGCCAATCGGTTCTCGCCCAATTCGGACTGGCATTTATACACCAGGAGGCCGAAAGGCGAAGGAGCGCCAGAGAAAAGGAGTCCACCGAGGCCATTTATTAGGTCGTTGTCCGGAATACATTACTGATGAGTGAATCGTTAGCGAAACATTCCGGCGGCAAATACCCGTCATTCCTGCGAAGGCAGGAATCCAGAGGGCCAATTCGTACAGAGCGAGTACCGGGGCTCGCGCACTGGATTCCTGCCTTCGCAGGAATGACGGATGGTTTAGCAATTCATTCACCCATCAGTAAAGGATGAAAGGGAGATAGGGTACGGGGCATAACCAACGATGAAAGTCCTGGTGACCGGCGCCACGGGGTTTATCGGCGGGAACCTGGCCCGTGAGCTTTGCGCTCGCGGCTACGAAGTCCGGGCCTTGGTCAGGCCCGGCAGCAGCGTCTTAACAATAGAAGATACGAGCGTCGAGCGCGTCGAGGGCGACATCCTCGACCGGGAATCGGTAAGGCGGGCGGCAGCCGGGTGTGAGGCCGTCTTTCACTGCGCCGCAGCCTACACCTTCTGGTCGAAGGACCCGCAAAGCGTGCGGCGGGCCAACGTAGAGGGCACGGTCAACGTGCTGCAATGCGCCGCAGCCGCCGGAGCCGAGCGCATCGTCTACACCAGCACCGTCTCCACCATCGGAACGCCAACCGGGGGCGGGCTGGGCGATGAGGACACCCCCCTAACCCCGCACGCGCTTCACGGGCACTACAAGCAGTCGAAGTTCGAAGCCGAGCGGGAGGCGTTGCGGCTGTCTGAGCCACCTCCCAAAGGCGAGGGCCTGCCCGTGGTGGTGGTGAATCCAACGGCGCCGGTGGGGCCGTGGGACGTGAAGCCGACGCCCACCGGCAGAATCGTGCTCGATTTCATGCGCGGGCGCATCCCGGCCTACCTCGCCACGGGGTTGAACCTGGTGGACGTGGACGACGTAAGCGCCGGTCACATCCTGGCCTTGGAACGGGGCCAAACCGGAAAGAGATACATCTTGGGAAACCGGAACGTGACATTGAAAGAAATGTTTACGATACTCGGACGGATAACGGGCCGTCCGGCTCCCCGGGTGCGTCTGCCCTACTGGCTGGTGGTGAGCGCCGGGTACGTGGAGCAGGCGGTTTCCGGCGGCCTCCGGTTGCTGACAAATGGGGAGAGGCGCGAGCCAACCATACCCGTCGAGGGTGTGATGGCCTCGAAGAAACCCGCTTGGGTGAGCAGCCAGCGGGCGATACAGGAGTTGGGACTGCCCCAAAGCCCGGTGGAGCAGGCACTGGAACGCGCGGCAGACTGGTTTGCCGCCCACGGTTACCTGGAATCCGGCAGGAACGGCGAATCAAGCAGGAAGGGCGCAAGGTCGTGAAGGCAGAATCCATGGGTTCAATGCTTGACGAACTGGCGAGTAGAGTCAAACAGGCGATCAGGCACTCGCACAGGTACTTCCGGGGTTCACAGCACCCGGACGGCTACTGGTGGGGAGAATTGGAGTCGAATCCCACCATGGAAGCCGAGTATCTGATGTTGAGCCATTTCCTGGACCGTAAGAATCCGGAGCGGTGGCGGAAGGTGGCCAACTACATCCTGAGCAAACAGCAGGACGACGGCTCATGGGGCCAGTATTACGAGGCCCCGGGAGACGTCAGCACCAGCGTGGAATGCTACTTCGCCCTGAAGCTGGCCGGGCATTCGGCAGACTCGCCGGAGCTGACGCGGGCGCGGGAGTTCATCATCAGCAGGGGCGGCGTGCCCAGAACGCGGGTGTTCACCAAGATATGGCTTGCCCTGTTCGGGCAGTGGGAATGGAGCGGAACGCCCAGCCTGCCCCCGGAACTGATGCTGCTGCCTTCTTGGGCTCCCTTCAATATCTACGAATTTTCCAGTTGGGCCAGGGCAACCATCGTGCCCATGAGCATTATCCTGACGGAGCGGCCCTACTGCGCCGTGCCGGAGTCGGCCAGGATAGACGAACTGTACCCCAACGGACGGGAGGCGACGGATTTCTCGCTGTCCGTGCCCGACGACTGGGTTTCGCGGGGGCTGTTCACCGTGGACCGCTTGATGAGCCTGTACCGCAAAGCCCCGATGCAGCCACTGCGGGGACTGGCCCGGCGGCGGGCGATCCAGTGGATACTGGAACACCAGGAAGCCGACGGCGCCTGGGGCGGGATACAGCCGCCGTGGGTCTATTCTCTGATTGCCCTGCATCACGCAGGCGGCGACGAGTTCGCCGACGCCCTGAACAAGGGGTTCGACGGGTTCGACTCTTTCGCCATCGAGGACGAGGACACCTGCACGCTTCAGGCCTGCATATCGCCCGTTTGGGACACCTGCCTGGCCCAAGTGGCGCTACTGGAATCGGGAGTTGCGGACAACGATCCGATGGTGCAGAAGTCCAGCAAGTGGCTGATGGACAAGCAGATCCTGGCCGAGGGCGACTGGCAGGTGCGGGCCAAGGGTACGCCCCCCGGAGGGTGGGCCTTCGAGTTCTATAACGACAAGTACCCCGACATAGACGATTCGTCGGAGGTCATCATAGCCTTGGCGCTGGCCAAACTGGATGGCCCGGACGAAGCGAAACGGCGAGAGGCCGTGCGGCGCGGGGTGGAGTGGATCGAAGGTATGCAGTCCCGCAACGGCGGCTGGGCGGCCTTCGACAAGGACAACGACCGCTGGTACATGGCGCGGCTGCCCTTCTGCGACTTCGGCGAATCCCTGGACCCGCCCAGCGTGGACGTGACAGCGCATATCCTGGAGATGTACGGGCGGCTGGGTTACTCGCATGACCACCCTCCGGTGCGGCGGGGCTATCAGTACGTGCGGAAAGAGCAGGAAACGGAAGGCCCCTGGTTCGGGCGTTGGGGCGTCAACTACATCTACGGCGCGGGAGCGGTGCTGCCCGCTATGGAGGCCATTGGCGAGGATATGCAGCAGCCCTACGTCCGGCGGGCCGTGGAGTGGCTGCTGGCGCATCAGAATGAAGACGGCGGCTGGGGCGAGTGCTGCGGCTCTTACGTGGACGAATCGCTGCGAGGCGTCGGCCCGTCCACCGCGTCGCAAACGGCCTGGGCGCTGCTGGCGCTTATCTCGGCGGGCGAGGCCGGTTCCGCCGCCTGCCGCCGGGGGGTCGCGTATCTGCTGGACATCCAGCAGCCCGACGGCAGTTGGGACGAACCGTACTTCACTGGCACAGGGTTTCCCGGATACCGGATAGGCCAGCCGCCCAAGGGAGCTCCCAAACCCGGCGAGGCCGAATACCAGGGCCTGGATATGCCTGCCGGGTTTATGATCAACTATCACCTTTACCGTAATTACTGGCCCCTGCTGGCGTTGGGGCGCTTCGCAAGGGCCATCGCGCAAGACAGTCAACCTTACGTCTCCCGGGAGCGCCGGGAGAAAAGCCACGCCAGCTAGAAGGAGCAGACTCCAAGCATCGTTATAAGGCCGGGGCACGGCCTCAATACAAGGGGATGGGAAGCATGAAAAGCAAGTCGTTCTGTCTCAGCGTCAAGACCGAGGAAGCGCCTCAGTTCATTGACATCACCGATTGGGTGTCGGGTTGCGTCTCCAGCTCCCGGGTGAGCAACGGGTTCGCTGTCGTATATTCCAAGCACACCACGGCGGCGGTGAAGATCAACGAGAACGAGCCGCTGCTGCTGGAGGACATGGCCTCGTTCCTGGAGAGGAGCGCACCCCGGCACGCGCCCTATCGCCACAACGACTTTGACATCCGCACGGTCAATATGACCCCGGATGAGTCGCCCAACGGCCACGCCCATCTCCAGCACCTGCTGCTGGGAACCAGCGAGACCGTGCCGATACTCAACGGCGAAATGCAGTTCGGGACGTACCAAAGCATCTTCTTCATCGAGCTGGACCACCCGCGCAACCGTGAAGTGATGGTGCAGGTGGTAGGGGAATAGGCGCCCCCAGCAAACGCCCGCGCCCAGGGCAACCACAAGGGTCTTGTAATTCTCCCTCTCCCTTGAGGGAGAGGGCTGGGGTGAGGGTGAAATCCCGGCATCAGCCTTTGACCATACCGGAGAGACGCCCGCGCCCAGGGTAACCACAAAGGTTGCCCCTACCCGCCAATTCGGGGGCATAATTCGGCGTATATGACGGCATCGAATACCGAGTTGGAGTTGGCCTACGCCAACTGCCGTAACATCACCCGGCGGGAGGCCAAGAATTTCTACTATGCGGTAGTGACCCTTCCGCAGGAGAAGCGGAAGGCCATCTACGCCGCCTATGCCTTCTGCCGTCAGTGCGACGACTCGGTGGACGAAGCGGCTTCGCCGGAGGCCAAGATCTCAGCCCTGACTGACCTGCAAGCCAATCTGGAGCTGGCGTTTCAGGGCCGCCCGGCCACTCCGGTTTTCCTGGCCTTGTCCGACACCGCAGACCGGTATGACATCCCGCAGGAGTATTTCAGCGAGATAGTCCGGGGTGTGGAAAGCGACCTGGTAAAGACCCGCTATCAGGACTTCGAGGAATTGCGGGAATACTGCTACCGGGTGGCCTCAGTGGTCGGACTGGTCTGTCTCCAGATTTTTCAGTACCGCGATCCGGCGGCTAGGGAATACGCCGTTGACCTGGGGCTGGCCATGCAGTTGACCAACATCGTGCGCGACGTGCGGGAGGACTGGAACATGGGCCGGGTCTACCTGCCACAGGACGAGATGGCCCGTTTCGGCTACACCGAAGAACAATTGGCCGCAGGCATCCACAACGACGCCTTCGCCGAACTATTGCGGTTCCAGGGACAGCGGGCTAGAAGCTACTTCCGCAGCGGCTTCCGGTTGCTGCCGTACCTGTCCCGGCGCAGCCGGGCCTGTCCTGCCGCGCTGGGGGCCATCTACTCGCGGGTGCTGGACCGCATCGAGGCCTCCGGCTACAACGTGCTGGGCGAGCGCCGCATCGCTCTCAGCGGCAGCGAGAAGGCTCGCATCGCCGCCCGCGCCTGGATGGCCAGTATGCTGTCGCTGCCGGGCTCGCCTTCCTGAAGTTGCAGTTCCGTCATTCCCACGAAAGCGGGAATCCAGAAGTGTTGCCTCCCGATTGACTTCCCGTCCATCATACGAACATGGATTCCCGCTTTCGCGGGAATAGCGGGATGGTAATGACGACGCAGCGGAAGGTAGTGGCGGTAACGGGGTCTTCCGGTTACATCGGCGCAAAGCTGCTGGACCACTTGGAGGAAACGCCGGGGCTTGGCAAGCTGGTCATATTTGACACACAGCCGATGCGCGCGCCGATTCACAATGTTGTCTCTTTCCGGCGCGACGTTTCCACCCCGATAGATGAGGAACTGAACCTCCATCAGGTCAACACTCTGGTGCACCTGGCCTTCGCAAGGCGCAGCAGCCCCAGCAGACGCGACAAAGCCGCCGCCAACGAACGCAACCGCCGGATGTTGCAGAGCGTCCTAGACTCCTGCGTTCGCGCGCGTATCGAGCATCTGATTTACCTCAGCTCCCATACCGTCTATGGCGCGCGGCCTGACAACCCGCTCCCCATTGATGAAGATTTTCCTCTGAACCCGTCACCCGGTCTTCAGTTCGCCAACGACCACCAGCAGGCCGAAGAGATTTTGCTGGAATTTTCCCATGCTGCGCCGGAGATGAAACTGACCATCTTCCGCTGCTGCCCGGTTCTGGGAACAATGTCTGGGATGAGTCTGCTGAGGGAGTTCTATTTCCCTGGGCTGCTGGGAGCGTCCAACTATAATCCCCCGTTACAGTTCGTATATGACGATGACCTAGCCCGGATTCTGTGCCTGGCCATCACTCGGGAACTGCCCGGCGTATACAACGTGTCGGGCGATGGAGTGGTCTTTCTGCGAGAGTTGGCTGACGCGCTGGCAATTCAGCAGCTTTTTTTACCCTCTCACTTAGCCCGCCCTCTGAATCGCCTGACCGGGGGCGGATTTACCGACGCGGACCATAACCTGGCCCGGTGGCCGGTGATAACCAGCACGGCCCGTCTGCGCCAGGCAACAGGCTACCGCTTCCGCCACACGGCCATGGACGCTGTGAAAGCCTTCGCCAACTCCAGCGAAGAAGTGCAGGGGCGGCTCCGCAAGAAAGTCGAGATTCTAGGCGGCGCTTCACCCCCACTCTAACCCTCCCCTTGAAAGGCAGGAAACTTTGTGACGATGAGAGTAAATCCTGAAACCCCGCTACGCCTCATCCTGGACACCGACCCCGGAGTGGACGATGCGGTCGCCATACTGATGGCGTTGGCCGCTCCGCAAGCCGAGGTCGTTGGGCTGACCACGCTGGGCGGCAACGTGCCCCGGGCGCGGGCCACCCGAAACGCCCTGGCGTTGCTCCAGGCAGCCGGGCGTTCCGGTATTCCCGTGGCCCGGGGCGCGGCGCGACCCCTCTCGGGGCGTTACCGTCCGTCGGTGGCCTTCCACGGGCCCGGCGGACTGTCGGTGCGCCTGCCGGAACCGTCGTCAGCAACCGTCCGGCAGGGGGCGGTGGATTTCCTTTCCGACAGTCTGGCGTCCGGTTCGATTGCGCCTACTATCATCGCATTGGGGCCGCTGACCAACCTGTCACGCCTGGAACGCAAGCAGCCGGGAATCCTGGAGCGGAGCGCGGGCGTCGTGGTTATGGGCGGCGCGGTGGAGACTAGGGGCAATGTTACCCCAAGAGCTGAGTTCAATTTCCACAGCGACCCGCTGGCGGCGGCCCACGTTCTGGGTCTGGGCAGTCTGGTTACGCTGGTGGACCTGGCCGCCTGTCGGCAGGTCGGCATCAGCCGGGAACAGGCGGCAGGGCTGTCGGCGGATACGCCCCTCGGACGGCTGGCGGCGAGCATAGTGCAGGGGTGGTTTGCCAAAGACGAACGGCGGCAGAGGTTTGAGTTCTACGACCCGCTGGCGGTGGCGCTGGCCCTTGACCCCCTGGTGGCCACGGTGCGCCCGGTGGCGCTGACGGTAGGAGTAGAGGAGGGAGGGGGATGGGGTGAAACGAAGATCGCAGCCGAGCCAGGCCCCGTCGCCCTGGCCGCCGGGGTGGATGCGTCCCGGTTCTTCGACCTGATGAGGAAACTGCTGGGGTGGCGGGGAATTTAGCTAGGCGGAGAACCGCCTGGCTGGGGCTGCCTTCCAAATCGGTAATTTCCCGTTTCGCCTGTTATGTTTTCTCAATCAATGAGTAGTTTATCCTATTTGCCAAGGTTACTAACGTAAGTAGGTCAAACATGTCGAAGCTCATATCAGGCGCACTACTCTTGATAATAGTTGGGCTGATGGCCTGTGGCGGAGCTACCCCAACGCCAGAGCCCACTGCCACGCCAGAGCCAACTTCAACGCCTGCTCCCACAGCAACACCGGCTCCAACTGCCACTCCAACGCCAACTCCAACTCCGTCGCCGACTCCCCCGCCGACTGGGCCGACAGAGATGCAAACCGGGAATACCGAACAATTGGTTCCCATCGGGTTGACCGATCGGCAGGCGTTCCTGGCCGAGGTGTCCGACGCTGAACGCGGCTGCATAATGGAGACCTTCGACCCTCTACAGTTCGATGTGCTACTGCAGACACCTGAAGCAGCTTCGCCGGAGGATTTACAGGCCCTGAATCTGTGTCTAAGAGACGGCACGCTGCTGCGGGTGTTCCTGGGCACGTTGGTCGGTCAGACCGGGCCTTTGAGCGGAGAGACCTCGGCGTGTCTTCAGAACGTCTTTTCCGGGCTGGACATTCGCTCCATGGCGATAGTTGAAGACTCTGGGGAAGGCGGTCAGGAAGCAATGGCAGGAAACATTGGGGCCTTCCTGCTGGCGATGTCATGCCTGAGCGATGAAGAGTGGGAGGCGGCGGCATCCGGGCTGGGACTTAGCCCCAGCGACCGGGAAAACCAGCAATGCGCCCTGGCAGCGCTGGGAGGAGAGGCCGGAATGGTCCGGGCGCTTCAGTCGGGCGAAGGGCTGGGATTCTTCGCTATTCTGAGCGCTTCCCAGGAATGTGGGGTGCAGTCGCCCAGCATGGCTTCCACAAATGTCTCCGGCTCCACGTTCGAGGCGGGGATGATTGCTCCTCTCAACCCGGAGGACCCGGCGGCGCTCATAGCCGGGCTGTCGGATGCCGAGCAAGCCTGTGTTTCGGGGATAGCCGACCCGGAGCGTATTGCGACTTTAATTGGCGATCCGCAGGCAGCGACGCCTGAGGAGTCCAGCGCACTGACTCAGTGCTACAGTGATGAAACGCTGCTCAGGTTGTTCGTAACCGGACTCGTTTCGCCGACCGGTCCGTTGAGCGCCGACACTTCAATGTGCATTCGCGGCGGAATGGCAGGCATTGACCTGCGCTCCGCAATGACGGGAGGGGCCGAGGGCAACGGACAAGATCCAATGGTTGACGGTATGGCAGCCTACTTCCTGACTCTTTCCTGTCTGAACGATGAAGAGTGGCAGGCAGCCAGCGTGGCCTCGGGTGAAGCTCTCGGCGACCGCGAGAGCCTGCAATGCACCATGGCAGCGCTGGGCGGGCCGGAGGGAATGGCCGCCGCGCTGACGTCAGAGGACGGCAGTGGTATCTTAACCATACTCACTGCGGCGTTGGGTTGCGGTGTGCAATTGGAGGCGCTGCCAGCCGGTTAGCTTTGGGCTAACGCACTCTCGTTCCCATACCGGGAAGGTCTTTTCCAAAGCTCCTGAAAATCCGTTGGCGGTTCAGCAAGATCAGCGCCAACGGATTTTTTGACCCCTTATTCCGGGAAGCTCGAGGCTAACGCGCCAACCAACCAGACTGCCTTGAAGAGGCCCTGCCAGACCGGGGCGCCGAAATTTTTCTTGACCAATAAGGCAAAAGGCATGAGAATTCCCAAACTGCTCTACCTCGTATTCTTGGTGTCCATTGCCGCTATCCTGGCGTGTGGCGGGGAGGATGGCGACACAAGCGCCACCAGCGTTCCGGCCACGGAACCTGCCGCGGCCACTGCCATCCCAGCGCCTACGGACACTCCACAGCCGACAACGGCGCCCACGGCCACGACAGCCCTCACTGCTATGCCTGAGCCGACCGAGGCTGCAATGATGAGGGCCGAGGGTCGCGCGATTACCCCATTGGCCTCTGACAATCCGTTGGCGGCTGCGGCTGAATTCTCGGAAGCCGAATTGGCTTGTTTCATGGATGTGACCGACCTCTCACGCTTGATGCTAATTCTGGGCGACCCTGAAGCAGCGGCGCCGGAAGAGCGAGTTCAGTTGGTTTCCTGCATGGAAGACGAAACTGTTTTGCGGCTGTTCCTCACCACCTCTCTGCTCACGGCCACCGGGCCGCTGAGCGAGGAAACGTCGGCGTGTATCCGCGAAGGGTTCGCTCCGCTGGACCTGCGCGGCCTGATGTCGTCTGCCGGGTTGACGGGAGACCCGGGTGAAAGCCAGATACATGGACTGGCGATTTTCTTGGTCATGACGTCGTGCCTTAACGACGACGAATGGAACGCGGCAGCGCCCCTGCTGGGTCTGGGGGCCAGGGACGCGGAAGGAACGGATTGCGTGCTGGAAGAGTTGGGCGGGCCCCTTGGCGTCGCCGAGGCGCTGCTTCAGACCGGAGACAGTGGCATTCCCGAAGCCTTTATTGCCGCGATTGTCCAGTGCGGCGTAGAATTCGCCCCTGTACCGCCAGACAACACCGGCATGAACGGCGACGGCACATCGGGCGTGATGCCCGGCCCGGCCATCGCTGGCATGGTTGACCAGGAAACCTTCCTGTCGGAGCGGTCAGAGAGCGAACTTTCGTGCTTTGAGGAACTGGGTGTAGGCCCAGAGGAGGTGACGCTGGCCTTTGGCGGCGAGATGGGTAACTGGGCTACTCCGGCATCCATGGAGAGCAGAGATTCTGTTGTTAACTGCCTGGATGACGATTCAGTGCTGCAGGTGTTTCTGGGAGTTCTTATCGGACAAACGGAACCCCTTAGCGAAGGAACCTCCGGGTGCATCAGTGATGGATTCTCGTCTCTGGACATAAGGGGAGTCTTGAATCCCACGTTCATGAACCCAAGCGAGGTCATGCAGGTCAGCACGGTGGCCTTCAATGTCGCCATAGCCTGCATCAACGACGCCGAGTGGGAAGCGAATGCGCCCCGGCTGGGATTGACCTCCGAAGAACGGGTTGCAGGAAGGTGCCTGATGACCGAGTTGGGAGGGCCTTCCGAGTTGGCTCAGGCTATGATGGAAGCCGCATACGGCCTAGTTGACACCTATGCCGAGGCGGCGGAAAGTTGCGGAATAGACTTGGGGCCATTGCCAGGGGGCTAGAATCAGCCTGGGATACGACTATGGCAACAAGAACGCCTGCATCACAAAGGAGATGCAGGCGTTCTTGTTGGCGGTCTCCGCAGGGACAGCGCTCGCCAGTTTCGGCAAGAGCAGCGCAGCTACGCCGGAACGGGCCTGGAAGCAGTTTCGGCGCGTAGGATGGGGATAAGCTCCTTACCGTAGTCCACGGTGTCCTGCATAGGATCGAAGCCGCGAATCAGGACGGTGGCGCAGCCCGCGTCGTAGTAGGCCAGCAGTGATTCGGCCACCTGTTCGGCAGTGCCCACCAACGCGGTGGTGCTGCCTGCTGCGCCAGTGGCGGCGGCAATGGGCATCCAGAGGCGCTTGTCATGGATTTCGCCCTTCGCCGCGAAGTCCAGCAGGCGGCGGGACCCCACCGATTGCAGCCGCGCCGGGCGGCCTGGCCCGATGGATTCGCCCACAGAACCCCGCACCCGCTCCAGGATGCCCCGGGCGCGTTCCCACGCCTCGCCCTCGGTGTCGCCGAGGATGGGGCGCACCGACAGACTGAAGCGGATGTCGCGGCCATACCTGGCGGCGCGGGTGCGGATGTCGGCAATCTGCTGCCTGATGGACGCCACCGGCTCGCCCCACAGGGCGTACA
Organism: Dehalococcoidia bacterium; assembly: GCA_965232885.1. GTDB lineage: Bacteria > Chloroflexota > Dehalococcoidia > Lucifugimonadales > UBA3495 > VXOI01. The sequence goes on from CBDDQX010000003.1 coordinate 693,830, forward strand.
CGTCGGCGTGGCGCGCTCCGACCTCCATCGCCGCCTCGGACGCGCCGCCGAAGTAGAGCGGGACGTGGGGACGCTGCTTCGTCCGCACCTGGCTATGGGCTTGCTGCAGGTGGTAGAACTCGCCCTCGTAGTCGAAGGGCGCGTACTCGGTCCAGATGCGGCGGACTATATCCATCCACTCGCCGGTGCGGCGGTAGCGGGAATCGTGGTCCAGCCAGTCGCCGTCGCGCCGCTGCTCTTCGTCGCTGCCGCCGGATATGACGTGCAGGGCAATGCGTCCGCCGGATAGCTGGTCAAGGGTAGCGGAGTGCCGGGCGGCCAGAGTGGGCGCCATGAAGCCGGCGCGGTGGGCGATGAGGTAGCCCAGGGTCTTCGTGCGGGTGGCGGCATAACCCGCCACGGCGAACCCGTCGGCAGTGGCCGAGGAGTAGCCGATGAGCACCTTGTCGAAGCCGCTGTCCTCGTGGGCTTGGGAGAACTCGGCGATGTACTCCGGGTCAACGCCTGCGGGTATTTCGTCAGCGGGGTTGATGCCGCCGCCGAACAGGCTGACTGTGACGCCCCGGGATGAGTCTCGTTCACGGTTGACGCCGATCATGCCGATTACTTCGATATTGGACATTCCGAACCTCTCACAGGCTTTGAGGCGCCTCACCCCAATCCTCCCCCAGAGGGATAGGGAGCTTTCTGGAGCCTGGGCAACAGTACCGTCGAGTATACGTGGCTGAGACCGGCCATAACAGGCACAGCCAGGGCATAACCGGCCAGCGCCGCATCGTATCCCACAGTCAAGACGGACACCCACGAAAGCACCGGCACCCCGGCCAGGAACATGGCTAACGGTACAATGGACTTCCTGGTGTGGTGGAGCGCAACCAGGGCCAGCGCCCCAAGGGGCAGGGCGAATAGCGGCAGCATGGCTATCAGCACGCCCACGGCAACAGCAGCGCCCCGGCCACCCCGGAAACGCAGGTAGATGGGGAAGACGTGCCCGGCGAAAGCGCAAATGCCGCAGAACATCTGGATACCGGAGTCATTGGCAATAGCGCCGGCGATTATTACCGCGACTCCGCCTTTGACGATATCGAGCGCGCCGCAGGCCAGCCCTGCCCTCGGCCCGACCTCGCGGTACACGTTGGCCGCGCCGCTGTTGTTGTCGCCGATGCTGCGTATGTCTCGCCCCAGGACAACGCGGGCGACGAGATACGCCGTGGGAATGGCTCCGATGGCATAGGCCAACACTCCCAACCCGAGCCAGTGGGCTATTTCAACCAGCGTTTCCACAAGCGCCTGCGGCTGTCTCTCCTATGCGGCAGAGGCGGGGCCAGACTACTCCGGTATCGGGCCGCGGTCATCCATGGGAAGCCAGTGGACAGCGCCGGAGTCAACCTGCTCATTCACGTAGTCGTCGTTTCTGACGCTGGCTATAGCGGGATGGGCGCTCCGGCCAGTGAACTCCGTCAAGAACCTGGCATTGCGCTGGGCGCGGTCAGTATCCCGCTGGTCGGCGGTATAAGAGGCTTCCACCGCGATATAGTGAGTGGCGACTCCGTCAGTGGCCTCGATTACAAGATCCGCCTCGCGGAAGCTGCGCAGTTCGTTAGTCGGCATTCTGCCTGCGGCGCTCTGGGCCATCTTCGCCAGTTCTTCGTAAGGCACTGTTCTGACATACTCAAAACCCAGATCCATGGCGATGCCCATTGCGCTCCGGGTGGCAGTATCGCGGGCGTAATTCCCTCTGAAATTGGACATATCTCCCTCTATCCGGGTCAGGCGACGGGCAAAAGCTTCGTTGAACTGTCTTTGCTCGTCTACGAATGTTTCCATTTTCCCGTTGAACTGCTTCTGTTCCTCGTTGAACTGCTTCTGTTCCTCGTTGAATTGCTTCTGTTCGGACACAAAGGCATCCATCTGGTCGATGAACGCAGACACACGCCCGACGAAGGCCATGAACTGGACAGGCAATTGCAACAATTCTTCGCCCAGAATAAGGGTCCGAACCGCCTCTTTCCATCGGGGGTTCTCTTCGAGGGCGCGCAGGAAATCCTCTTGGCTGTTGAAAGATGTCATACCGGTGCGCTCCATTGCTTACGAGGGCTATATGGCAAGGACGTTTCATCCATGCCGTTCCAACGCAGAATTGACTGACGGGAGGGCAGTCTGACAGTCAGGTTCTCTACAGCCCGAATTGCTGGTGTAATCACGCGAGCGCCGGACTGTCGCCTGCCGCAGGATGCGTTCTCTTTCTCAGTCCAGGCTCTCTCTCCAGCTCCGGCCCTCCAGTTGCGATGTGCGGTAGACGATGTTTGACCAAAGATCATAGTTCTCAAAGCGAATTGTGTCCGCCTGGTCCTTGAGGATAGTCTTCGCTTCTTCGATGCGCTTGGCTGCCTCTGTCTCAGAGTCCAATTTTATTTTGCCAAGATTCCTTACGGCATCGTCAAGTAGTTCCGCTACGCGGCATTTATCCTGGTAGTCGCGGAAGTAATCCAGCAATTCTTCGCCGATTATTCCCATTGCGCTTCTCTCCCTCCGAGCAGTATGTCTTCCCGGACGCTTTGCCCGCCTTGTTGACGCCCCAACCACAACAGGGACGGATGGAGGATGCGCCAACATCCGGCCTATGCCGCGCAGCGCGAGGGCTGGCTTCAGGCCGCGACGAGATCAGGAACAGCGGCGGTGCACCAGTGCAGGTACTTGGGGTTGCGCCCGAAAACGATGTCGAAGTACATCTGCTTCAGGGCGGTGGACACCGGGCCGGGGTTGCCGTCGGCGATGGGGCGGCTGTCCAGCGAGATCACCGGCGTCAGGTGAGCCGCAGTGCCGCTGAGGAACACCTCGTCAGCCAGGTACAGCTCGGTGCGGTCTATGCGACGCTCAACAACCTCGATTCCCAGATCTTCGCGGGCCAGTTCCATCACCGTCTCGCGGGTAATGCCTGGGAGGGGGTTGTCCTCCAGTATCGGGGTGATGAGTTGGCCCTTGCGCATCATGAACAGGTTTTCGCCGGAACCCTCGGCCACGTGGCCGTCCTGATTGAGCAGTATGGCCTCGTCAAACCCGGCCAGCACTGACTCGGTCTTGGCCAGGATGCTGTTGAGGTAGTTGGCCGAGGTCTTGATCTGAGTCGGCGTCATCTGGTCTTCAAGACGCCGCCAGGACGAAGTGCAGCAGCGGAGGTTCTCGGTGCCCAGGTAGTTGCCGAAGGGAACGACGACGAGGGTGAAGTCGCTGGCGATTTCGTGCAGCTTCAGGTTGGCGACCAGCTCGGCGCTCTTGTAGGCCAAGGGGCGGATGTATACGTCGGAGCGGTTGCCGTTCTTCTGAACCAACTCGACGGTGATGTCACATAGGTCGTCAACGCTGTACGGGATATCCAGCATGAGCATCCGGCAGCCCAGGTGCAGGCGCTCGTAGTGTTCGCGCAAGCGGAAGATATATGTTGTCTCGTGTTCCGCGTTCCAGTTGCCTCGAATGCCCTCGAAAACGGCAGTGCCGTAGTGGAGAGCATGGGTCATCACACTCACACGGGCATCCTCCAAAGGCACCATCTCGCCCCGGAAAAAGGCGAACTGGGGTTGGGACGCGCCATTGCCGGAAGCCGTGCTATTGGTCATTTTCAATTTCCTTTGAGGCAGAATAAGGCTAAATTATATGGGAAAGCGCAAATCCATTACAACCGGCATGAAAGCGGCCGCAGGGTCCGCTTCAGGCCATCCGATTAACAAGCGACGGGGAACTGGATTCCCGCCTTCGCGAGAATGACAAGTTGTCGGCGGTCATACCGCCTAAATTGGAGCGATACCCAAACCTGCGGCAACAGCGCTGCATGGCCCATCAAGGGCAAAACAAGCGGGCAGTGGGCTATAATCCCATACTGCCGGGCAGGTTCAGGCCGGGCTACGGAGCAGGGGAATGAGCGGGCAAACGGCCAGATACGTCGGCGCGGGCGTTGCGGGTATTGCGGGGTTGGCGCTGGTCATCGCGGCCATCGTGCTCCTGACCCGCAGCAACGAGGCCGCGCCCGTTCGCATTATTGCGCCGGAAACTGCCTCCGCTATTGAGCCGGCTCCGGTTCTCAAGGTGCAGGTCAGCGGAGAGGTGATGTTTCCGGGAGTCTATTCGATGAACCCGGCCGACCGGGTGATTGACGCCATAGCCGCCGCCGGGGGCAACAGTCCCAACGCCGACCTTTCCGGCATCAACTTGTCCAAGCGGGTGCAGGACGAAGCCCGTTACCACATTCCCGCCATCGGGGAATCCACTTCCGCCCTCTACGCCCGGCCGGCTGGCTCGGAGCAAGGCAGTGGACTGATTGACCTGAACACCGCGCCATCCCGCGAACTGGAAACGCTGCCCGGGATCGGCCCGTCGCTGGCGGGCGCCATTATCGCCTACCGCGAGGACAACGGCCCCTTCGCGGCTGTTGACGACGTGGATAGCGTCCCCGGCATCGGCCCCAAGACGCTGGACTCCATCCGGCAACTGGTCACCGTTTCCGGCGCACCATAAAGAGTTGCTTGCCCTTCGCGTTATATCCACTGCGATATACCCCACCGGCAGGGAGCGCCGATGTTGAGGCCGGGAGCGCTGGCAGCGGCGTGGCTGGGCGGGGTCCTCCTTGGGCCGTCTTTGGAACTGGGAATAGCCGCCGCGTTAGCGCTGGCGGGCGGAGGAGCGCTTGCCGCCATCGCTTTGCGACTGGCAAGACTGCCAACTTTGCCTGCCATCCTGGCGGCAGCGCTTCTGCTCGGGATGGCGCGGGCTGAGGCAGCACAACCGGACAACAGTGTTCTGGCGGCCCTCGATGGGCAGGAAATAGCCGCAACCGGCAGAATCGCCGACGACCCGGAAAACACTGCCACAAGAGTGCGTTTCGAGTTGCTGGTCTCCGGAATCCAAGTTGACGGCAACACGCGGGAAGCCGATGAACGCTGGCTGATCTACGCTCGCCCTTCGGACGATCTGGTAGAAAAGCGGGATACTCCCTATTTTCGGTATGGCGACACACTGACCGTCACAGGGACGCCGCAGGAACCAAGACCCATTGACGGGTTCGACTACCCGGCCTATCTGGCGGCACAGGGCATCACGGCGACAATGTTCGCGCGGGAAGCGCAGGTAGACGGAGAAGGCGGAACGTGGTGGCGGGCAGGCATCTACACAGTTCGCGGACGGCTGGCAGACAGCGTAGAGCGAGTTATGCCCTACCCGGAGTCGGCGCTGGGCCAGGCCCTTCTGCTGGGCAAGCGGGAGTCGCTGCCGTCCGAGTTGGTGGAGAAGTTTCGCAACACCGGAGCGGCCCACCTGCTGGCGATTTCCGGCCTGCACGTCGGCGTTCTGCTGACAATGGCGGCGGGGGCGGGCGCGTGGCTGCTGGGCCGGCAACGGCCAACCTATTTGATAATCGCGGGGGCGATAATCTGGCTCTACGCCCTGACTGCCGGGGCCCCGCCCTCGGCGTTGCGGGCTGCCGTGATGGGGACGGTGTACCTGGCGGCGCTGGGGCTGGGCCGCCCATCCAGCGTGCTGCCTGCGCTGGCGCTGGCCGCGGCACTGATGACCGCCGCATCCCCCAGCCTGGCGCGGCAGGTGAGCTTCCAGTTGAGCTTTGCCGCCGTGGGCGGGATTGCTCTAGCGCTGACGGTCTGGGACAGCAACCTCGGCGGATGGCGTTCTCCATCGAAGGGCTGGCCAGCACGGCTATTGGGAGGAGCGGCTTCACTGGCAGTCGTCTCAGCGGCGGCCACGTTGGCGACATGGCCGCTGGTGGCTGCCAACTTCGGCGAGGTGGCGCTGCTGGGCGTGCCCGTGTCGCTGCTGGCTATTCCGGCGATGGCTCCCGCCGTCGTCACAACGATGCTTGCAGCCGGCGTTGGGCTGGCCTTCGAGCCGCTGGGAGAACTGCTCGGCTGGATTGCGGCAGCTCCGACGGGATACCTGATAGGCATAGTATCGGTCTTCCCTCAGTGGACGGTGGAAGCGGATTGGGTGGGCGAGCCATTGCTCCTAATATGGTACGGCGGCCTGGGGCTGGCCTTGCTCTTCGCCCAACCGCACCGGACGCGCAAATGGCGGCAAGCGGTCGCAAGCCTTCCTGGGCGGATAAGAGCGTTGGGAAGGGGCGGCTCACCGGCAAGCGCAGGGCAAGCCGGAAGAGCATCGGGCGGAACGAGAATCCCATTGCCCAGCCCGTACATTACGGTGACCGCCGCCGTCGCGCTGGGCATAGCCGCTGTCATACTCTGGTTCAGGGTGGCAGGCGGGCCGGACGGATACCTGCACGTCCACTTCCTGAACATCGGGCAGGGAGACAGCATACTGGTAGTCACACCGTCAGGGAGGCAGGCGCTGATAGACGGCGGGCCGGATGGCGACATCGTATCGCAAGCACTGGCCGACACGCTGCCCGGCGGCGACCGCAGCCTGGACCTGGTAGTGATGACGCATTTGGACGCCGACCACAGCAATGGCCTGCTGGAAGTGCTGGACCGATACACCGTGGGGGCAGTGCTGTCCGGCCCGCAACTGCCAGGGAGCGGGATGCGAGCGCAATGGGAAGACCGCCTGGAGCGCCACGACGTCACCCCGGTGGAGGTCCACGCCGGTCACGTAATTCACCTGGACGGCGGCGTAGAGTTGCAGATTCTGAATCCTCCGCGAGACAGTCTGTCCGGCGATTCCAATAACCACTCGGTAGCCCTGCGGCTGTCTTACGGAGAAGTGAGTTTCCTGCTGACTGCGGACATCGAAAGCGAAGCCGAAGAACGGTTAGCAGACAGCGGTATAGAGCTGCAAAGCACGGTGCTCAAGGTGGCGCACCACGGCAGCAATACATCCACCACCCAACGTTTCCTGAGCGCGGTCAACCCCGATATCGCAGTGGTGTCGGCGGGCTTGGACAACTCCTACGGTCATCCCGCCCCGGCAGTAACGGAGCGCCTGGAAGCAGCGGTTGGAGCGGAAAACGTGTACCGCACTGACCGGGACGGCAGCGTGGAGGTAGTGTCGGATGGCGCAACGGTGTGGGTTCGGACTGAGCGGTAGGGTAGTACTATTGCAGTACTACATTCCTTCGCCTGCTGGTTGCCCTTTCCATAGCCATTTGGGTATGATTTTGATAGTGCTAAGTGCCGGGCGCCGTCGTTGGGGCGTATGCCGGAGTGAAAGGAGCCCCCGACGTCCATGCCGAAAAGAGTCATAGGGTGGATGCTCGGTCTGATATGGGCCCGAGCAAGCGCAGAACGGGAGCCGTTTTGGAGCGTCTCGAAAGGATTAAGGAACCAGTTCTTCCTGATACTCAGCGGTTTCTGGATTGCGGCACTGTCTCTTTCCGTATACTTGACGCTGAACTGTATTGAAGGAGCGGAGCAGCCCTGTACTCCGGCTCAGTCCGTTCCATCGGTAATCTATGGAGTTCTGGAAAGATTCTCGAAGATCGCCTTGGGAGCAACCGTCGCAGCCGCAATGGTAACGCCGCCAATAGTGTTCACAGGAGACTTGATAATGGGCATATACGAAGCAATAAGCGAACGATGGGGCAAAGTAGCCACTGAACGGCGCCTTGCTGAGGCAGTCGCCGAGGCTGTGGCAGAGGCCTCGGCCACAGCTCGAGAGGAAGGATACGCGCAAGGCGTCGCTGACGAGCGCTCGCGTCAAGAATCCCAACAGCGGCAGCAGAAACAGGAAGACAACGGCCAATAGTAAACCCTAGTAGGGGTATTGACATTGACTGCTATTACGCGAGTTGACGGGCGGCTGTGGGACGAGCCGCGCCCGGTGAACATCACGGTGGGGTATCAGCGGTCGGCGGAGGGATCGGCGCTGATCGAGATGGGCGGGACTCGGGTGCTGTGTGCTGCCTCGCTGGAGGAGCGGGTGCCTCAGTTCCTGCGCGGCCAGGGGCGCGGCTGGGTGACCGCCGAGTATTCAATGCTGCCCCGAGCCACCACCACCCGCAGTTCCCGGGAGCGGGACTCGGGACGGATCAGCGGGCGGTCGCAGGAAATTCAGCGGCTTATCGGGCGCTCGCTGCGGGCCGTTACGGATATGGAGGCGCTGGGAGAACGCACGGTTCAGATAGACTGCGACGTTATCGAGGCAGACGGCGGCACTCGCACGGCGTCCATCACCGGGGCCTATGTCGCGCTGCACCAAGCCATGATGATGCTGGTGCGCCAACGGGTACTGCGCCGCGTGCCGCTGGAGTGCCCGGTGGCCGCCGTGAGCGTGGGCATTCTGCGGGAACAGCTTCTCCTCGACTTATGCTATGCCGAGGACTTCGAGGCGGATGTGGACTTCAACGTGGTTATGACTGCCAACGGCGGCCTGGTGGAACTGCAGGGCGCGACCGAGGCCCGCCCCTTCGCCCGCCCGATGGTGGATCAGGTGCTGGCGCTGGCGGCGCGAGGACTGGAGCCGCTGTTCCGCGCCCAGCGAGAGGCGCTGCGGAAGGTGTGATCTTTGACGCAAAGGCGCAAAGACGCAATGGAATTGAGGTCAAATATGATCTTGGCGTCTTTGCGCCTTTGCGTCAGAATCCTCTAGGCCGGGTCGCCGTCCTCCGTCAGGTGAACCAGTGGCAGGCCCAGTTCCGACAGCGGGCCTTCGGCGCTGGCGCGGTCTCCCACGACCAGGATTTGCAGGTTGCCGGGGCGGATATGGGTGTTGGCGGCGCGATGCACGTCGTCCAGGGTGATGGCCTCTACGGACGGGCGGACGGAGCGGAAGTAGTCGTCGGGCAGGCCGAACTGCTCCATGGACACCAGTTGCCCCAGTACCGACGCAGGCCGCTCGAAGCTGGCGGGGTAGGCTCGCAGCAGGCCGTCCTTGGCGTTGGCCAGCTCCTCTGCGGTTATGGGGCGTTCGGCGTGTACTTCGTTGAACTCCTTGATCGTTTCGTAAACTGACTCCCCGGTGGCGTTGCTCTGCACCGACCCACCGGCCACCAGCAGCGACGGGCGCCGAACCCACTGGATAGAGGACATATAGCCGTAGCTGTACCCCTTGTCCTGCCGGAGGTTCTGGTTGAGCCGCGCCGAGAACTGTCCGCCAAAGACATAGTTGGCCAGCAGCAGCGCGAAGTAGTCGGCGTGAAGTCGCGGCACCAGGGAGTGGACGGCGCGAATCACTGACTGCGGCGCGCCGGGCCGGTCCACCAGGTAGATGGCGGCCGGGTTAACGGCAGGTTCGCCGGTATTTCCGGCAACGGCACTTGATGATGACTCGTTCCATGCGCCGAACACACCGGCGGCTCGGCACATCACTTCCTCGCGGTCAACGTCGCCGACGACCAGCAGGTGAGCGTTAGCAGCACGGTAGGAGCTTCTGAACTGTTCAAGCAGATCGTCGCGGGTTATGGCCTGCACCGACGCCTCAGTGCCACCGGCGGGATGGGCGTAGCCGCTGCCCGCCGGGTAGACCAGGCCAGCAACAAGGCGCTCCGCGATGACGTTGGGCTCGTCCTTGCTGCGGCGCAGGTCGGTCAGGCGCTCCCGGCGCACCCGTTCCAGCTCGTGCTCCGGGAAGTCGGGCGAGAGCATCACTTCGCCCATCATCTCCAGCGCGCTGCCCCAGTGCTTCGAGAGCGTCTCGGTGGAGAGCAGGCTGTACTCGCGACGGCTGTCCACGGATAGCCGTGCGCCAATGAACTCGAAGTCGTTGGCAATCTGCTGGCTGGACTTGCCAGCCGCGCCTTCCGGCAGCATATCCCCCACCAGTCCCGCGAGGCCGGGCAGTCCGTCCGGGTCGGCGGACGCCCCGGAACCCAGCAGCACGCCGAAGGAAACGATGGGCATTCCGCGCTGTTCCACCACGGTCACACCCATACCGTTGGGCAGGCGGTCGCGGGTGGGCAGGGGCGGCGTAAATACCGGCTCCTGGGTTGGCGGAGGCATGATGTTTCGGTCAACGGTGGTTGTGGCAGCGGACAGCGGCGTTTCCGGCAGCACCCGCAGGCGCACCCGGTTTTCACCCACGTACGTTTCCGCCACACGTAGAATCTCCTCGCGCTCGACGGCCAGGCAGCGGTCGAGGCTGGTGTTGATAAGGCCAGCGTCGGATTCCATTATGTTGAAGTGGTTGAGCTGGTCGGCCCGACCGCCGAAGCCGCCGATACGGGCAAGCTGGCGGAAGTGGGTGGCCTCGATACGGTTCTTGGAGCGGGCGATTTCCTCATCGGTGGGCGGGTTGCGATGGATGTTCTCCAACTCCGCCTCAACCGCGGCCTCCACCTCCTCCAGGCTGTGGCCCTCGGCGGCGGTAATCTGCACCAGCAGTTGCCCGGCAATCTCTGAAGGGACGTAACGGACGAAGGCGTGCTGGGCAATCTGCTTTTCGTAGACCAGCGAGCGGTGCAGCCGCGAACTGAGGCCGTCGGACATCACGGCCTGGTACAACTCCAGCGGCGCATCGTCCGGGTGGCCCTCCGGCGGCGCGGGCCAAGCGATGTAGAGGCGCGGCAGGGTCACCTTGTCCCGCATCTCGACGTCCACGCGGCCCGACAGCAGCGAGTCCTGACGGCCGATGCGCGGTATGCTCTCGCCGGGGGGCAGGTCGCCGAAGTAGCGGTTCACCAGCTCCAGCGCCTGTTCCGTGTGGAAGTCGCCCGCAATGGCCAGGCTGGCATTGGACGGCCCGTAGAAACGCTGGAAGAAGTCCTTCACGTCGTCCAGGCTGGCGGCGTCCAGGTCTTCCTGGGATCCAATAGTCATCCAGTGGTAGGGGTGGGGCAGAGGGAACAGGGCCGGCTGCAGGTGATGGTGGGCCATGCCGTAGGGCCGGTTCTCGTAAGACTGCCGGCGCTCGTTCTTCACCACGTCGCGTTGCACATCGAACTTCTGCTGGTCCAATCCGTCCAGCAGGAAGCCCATGCGGTCGGACTCCAGCCAAAGGGCCAGCTCCAGGTAGTTGGACGGCACGTCCTCCCAGTAGTTGGTGCGGTCGGTGGTGGTGGAGCCGTTTAGGTTGGCCCCGGCCTTCTGCAACGGTTCGAAGTGGCTGCGGTTATGGTGCTTGGTGCCCTCGAACATCACGTGCTCGAACAGGTGGGCGAACCCGGTGCGGCCCATTTCCTCGTTCTTGGAGCCGACGTGATACCACACGTTGACCGCCACCAGCGGGATGGTGTGGTCTTCGTGAAGGATGACGTCCATCCCGTTGGAGAGCTTGTGCTGCTCGAAGGCGATTGTGACCATGTAACGACTTCCTGATTGCAGACTTTGAAAACTATGAGAATTTCTCTAACAAGGGGCGATCCGGTGGGAAGAGATTGCCACGTCAGGACGTTCTTGAAGCGTCAACCTCCTTAGCCCGTTCGATTATAGCCCTTGTCTCTTCTGATGAGACAACTGGCCCATCGTGGTCACCACCGTACTTCATTAGCACAAAGGCCTGCATCTTGCACAATGCCTCCAGAACATCGTGGCAGTGTTGCAGGTGCTCCACCATTTCCGCCAAGGTGGCGTTGCCCGACTCGGCGCGAGCGCAGAAGGCCAAGGTCTCGTCCTCGTTCCAGGGCGGGCCTGTATACCTGATGCGGTTATTCCAAGCAAGCGGAACGTATCTCCTCAGCACGTATTCATTGGCTTCAACGTAGAGGTAGACCCGGCTGGTAATTTCTTTGCAAATCCTATCGAGTTCCATCTTCACTTCTGAAGTAGCCGCCGCTCCCGTGTCAACCATAGCGTCCGCGGTCTTGACAGCCCGTATAGTCAGGTTGACAACCTTGAGCATGGCTCTGAATAGGAGTTACGCAGTTGGGCCACTGGATTCCCGCTTTCGCGGGAATGACGGGTATGCGGGCAGGGAGCCTTGATCGTCAACTGCGTAAGTCCTATCTGAAAATGCCCATACCTAATCCCCGGCTTCGTGCGCCCAGTAGTTCTCGTCGGTGCGCTCGCTGACCGGCGAGTTGGACTTGTTGCTGCCAATCTCCTCGGCGTCCCACAGCTTGGAGAACTTGAGTGCGCGAGGGCAGTGGCTGTAGGCTTCCTCCACCTCGATGAGCAGGCCCTGGAGGTGGCGGGAGTTGTCGTCGGTCTCGTAGAGGGCAAGCTCGATGCTCTGGCGGTCGAGTTCGTCCTTGCCGACGACGCTGGCCTTGCCATTGACCCGCACGGTATCGTTGAGGCCGGGGATGAAGAAAATCAGGCCGATGTGAGGGCTGGCCTCAATGTTCTGGTAAGACTGGAACAGCTTGTTGCCGGCCACGTCCGGGAACAGCAGGCGATGGTCGTCAATCACCTTGACGAAGCCCGGCTTGCCGCCCTTGGGCGAGGCGTCGCATCGCCCGTCAGCGTCGGCGGTGGCCATGACCACGAAAGGCGCGTTGCTGACGAACTCCTGCACCCACGGGGTTAAATGGCCCTTGAGCTTCTTCACCGCCCGCTCCGACGGCGGCCCGAACTGTCCGTTGAACGTGCTGTCACCGACTGATGCCTCGTCTCTGATGGCTGTCATAGCGCCCGCTCCTTATGTCTGACTCGTATTCCGTGATTCTAATGCCGTGCGGCAATGCGGGGCAATCCCCATTCGCTGGCTTGAGAGGCATAACGGGATTGGCGGGAATAATGACACAATAGTGACATGATAATGACACAATAGTGACATGATAGTGACACAAGTGGATATTCAGCGGTCAATCTCCCCGCACACGCTCCCATCTAGCTGAACGCCCACGCCCCAGGGAGTTTGCCAAATTGAGGTTTCGCAAGTGCACCAAGTCAAACCTGACTTGACGCGCGGTGTATTGTCCAGACAGCGGGTCTAAAATTTCCCTGAACGGAAGCCCGCCCGGAGCACTGTCGAGAATTAGCAGGATTTCTCGCTGCCGTTCGCTGAGGTCCAGCTCCACCCGTTGGGGCGGGATATACCGGCTAGGGCGGAAGCGGACGGTAACAGCGCCTGCGAAGTCCTCGATTTCGGGTTGCGGCAGACCCGCCGCCGTGGTTATATCGGCCATCTTATTTGTGCCGCGCCCCCATCGCTCAATGATACCGCGCATATAGAACCCGTTGGCAACCAGCGGATTCCAAGGTTGTGAAGCGTGGGGCAAGAAGAGCATTTCCGGGGTCAGCCCAAAGTGCAGTGAGCCAATAGAAGTTATCTCCAGCCGGTCATCATAAATACCCACACCTACTGAACTGCCGCCGGCCGTATACTCGCGGTGACACAAGGCGTTGGCCAAGGCCTCCCGCAGTGCCTCTCGTGGATATAGCGGTTCGTCTATCCGCACGAAAGAGTCAGGGGTAAAGCGCCCGGCAATGGGCAGATGATCGCTCAGGAACCGCTCGGCATGGGCGAGAAGCGTGAAGGCGCTGCCTCGAAACTGCCGGTTGTCCAGAAAGTCCCCGGTATGGCTGCCCCCCTGAAAACGGGCAACCCGCAACAGGCATTGGGTCCACTGGGATGACGTGGCAATGTGTCGTTCCTGTCCGAACAAGACCACTGCAGCCCGCAGCAGCGCGCCGTCCTTGTGCAGGCCCATGCCACGTAGCATTTCCTCTATGGTGTCCGGTACGGGAGCAGACAGCCTGCCGATGCGGATGGCTTCGTTGACCGTGCGCCGAATCTCGGCGTGGTCCAAATCTTCCACCGACCAACCGGCGGCTGGTTGGTTCTCCCATCGCTGCTCGGTATGCACTCGCTCAAGGAACATCCGGTGTTCGTCGCCGCGAGACATTCTCCGGTTAGTGTTACCGACTCGCCGATAGGCTTCATTCCGATAGCGGTACGGAGCCATGTCGCCCCGGCTGACCCTGATCAGCAGGGCTTCGCGGTCTTCCTCAATGGGAATCCGTTCAATGGAAGGAAAAGCCGGCGGGTCAATCTCCTGAAACTCCTTGCCCACATCTTCGATACTGCTATTGCCCACCTGCTGACCCGTAACTCTTCCTTCCGGAGTGACGCCAATGATGATGAGGCCGCCCTGATGGTTAAGCATGGCGCAAGCGGTTTTGGCGGCTTCACGCCGCTCGCCAGTGGTGCTTTTCAGCTCCAGCGTTTCGGACTCGCCGCCTGCGGCCAGCGCGGCAATATCATCGGGCGTCATGGCTTAATCCAGTCCCCTAGAACTCAATCCCGGGCTGGGCCTTGATGCCCTCGTGGTAGGGGTGCTTGACCAGTGTCATCTCTGTGACCAGGTCGGCATACTCCACCAGTTCCGGCGGGGCATTGCGTCCGGTGATGATTACGTGCATCATCTCGGGCCGGTTGCGCAGGGCTTCCAGCGCGTCCGCCATCGGCACCCACCCGTAATGCAGGGCGTAGGTGAACTCGTCGAGTATCACCACGTCGTGCTCGCCCTTGGCGATGACTTCCTTGCAGTCCTCCCAGTGGGACCGGGCCAGCTCAGCGGAGTTCTCCAGGTCCTTGGAGCGCCAGGTGAAGCCGTCGCCCATGGCCCGCACTTCGATATCCATCTTCTTGGCGGCGCGCTGCTCCCCGAAATTGGCCGTCGTGTGCTTGATGAACTGGAGCATGATGACCTTCATGTCGCGGCCCCACGCCCGCAGCATCACGCCCATGGCGGCAGTGGTCTTGCCCTTGCCGGTGCCGGTATTGACGATGACCAGGCCCTTGTTGATACGAGGGCCGGTGACGGACTGCGGCCCAGGCTCCTGGCTGGGATTGCCTGCTGCCTGGCTCGCTATTGACTGGTTGTTAATGGTCATTTTCGATTCTCACAGGGAAGATTTGCCGGTAGGATTTCTCTCTCTCCATAGACTTCCCCTTGGAGGGGGGACTATTACGGATAGAGGAGATTTTCTTCATTTAGACGGTACTGTGGACAGCACAGGTCTCGACGAAGCGGGGGGCCAGACCCGGCGCGCTACCCAGGTGGACATGGACGTAGCTGGCCCATACGCTCCCGGCCCGGAAGCCGTCGGGGCGGCCGCCCTGGTTGACCACGCGGTAGACCGATTCGCTCTTGTCAGGCGGCTGCTCCAGCGTCGACCAGTGGAACTCGTGCCCGCGCACCCGCTGACCGGCGGACAGCAACGGCCCGTCCGATCGAGCCTCCACCTCGCGGTAGCCGAGGGACAGCCGCGACTGCGACATCGCCGACACCGCCGGCACCAGCCCGGCCATCGGGTAGGCTACTTCGTCGAACCCGGTCAGGCTGCGACCCAGGTACATCAGACCGCCACATTCTCCATACACCGGAACGCCCCGCTCTGCGGCCTGCCGGATGGAGTCCAGCATCGGGCGGTTGGCCGATAGCTCGGCGGCGAACATTTCCGGGAATCCTCCACCCAGGTACACGCCGCCTGCGCCCTCAGGCAGGCTGGCATCTTCCAACGGGCTGAAGGGAACGATTTCGGCTCCCCACGCTTCCAGCAGGTCCAGCGAGTCCTGGTAATAGAAGTTGAACGCCTTGTCCTGCGCCACCGCTATCACGGCTCGCTTGGGCTGCGGCTCCGTGGGGTAAACCTGCGGCGCGTCCGCGGATAGCGAAGTCGGGACGCACCTCCCGGCCAATTCCGCAACGCGGCCCACATCTATGGTCTCTTCTATCTGGGCAATCAGGGTCTCGTACCACTGGCGGGCCACGGTGCCCTCAACCGTGGGTATCAAGCCCAGGTGCCGCTCCGGCTGCTCGAACTCGGCGCGACGGGGCAGGTAGCCCAGGACCGGCAGGCCGGTGGTGGCCTCGACCTGAGGCTGGCAGAATTCCAGGTGCCTCTCGCTGGCGACACCGTTGAGGATGACTCCGGCCACGTTCAGGCCGGGGTCGAACTGCTGGTATCCCAGCACCTCGGCGGCCACGCTGCGGGCTACCTTGGCGGCGTCGGCCACCAAGATGACCGGAGCGCCAATCAGCTTCGCCAACTGCGCGGTGGAGCCTTCTTCGTCGAGGCTGGAGTGGCCGTCAAACAGGCCCATCACGCCCTCGACTACGGAGAGCTGCCGCTTTGCCGCGGCCTTGCCGTACAGCTCCAGCACTGTCGGATGGGGCAGCAGCCACGTGTCCAGGTTGCGGGAAGGGACGCCGCAGGCAATCTGGTGATACGAAGGGTCTATGTAGTCCGGCCCGGCCTTGAAGGGCTGCACGGCGTAGCCTCGCCGGGTCAGCGCGCCCATGATGCCGGTGGCGATGGTGGTCTTGCCCACTCCGCTGCGAACCCCGGCGATAACTACGGTAGGAGTCATAGGCCCCGGCCCCTTCCTAAATTCGATGAAGTATTTTGACACTCGCCTTGCCCAACGCTACGATAGCACAACATTCCCCCCTTAGCAGTAAGCAACTCTCCAGATCAGATAGGATGCCAAGGAAGCAGACGGGCTAAGGGGTTCTCCACATCCTGGCTCACGGCGCAGGAGGCGGATATGGCGAGTGATGTCACCCAGTTCCGACGTGATTTCTGGACCAAATACGCGGAACTCTACCCGGATGACGGCGTTCCTGCCGGGTGGGGACGAAGCAACGTTTGGGTCCCATTGGAGTCCGCGAATCTTAACGTATCGTTGGCACTCAACCGATGGGGCGTGGGACTGTGGCTGCGCGGACGCAAGGGCGAGTCGGTTGGCGCTGCCGAAAAACGCATAGGCCCCCATCGGGATACTTTCCGAAGGGCTATCGGCGACGCCTTTGCGGAGCGGCTGAAATTCCAGCCCGGCACCGAGTGGGACGAAGAAGAAGGCGGTTTCGACGCGCTGAGGGAGTTCGACGCACTCGACCCGGAGAACTGGGAGCACATGGCCGCTTGGCTCCACTATATGCTGCATATCTACCGGAAGGTCATTGAAAGCTCGCTGGCCCCAACATCATAAACGCGACGCGATTACGGAGGGCGTTCCGCAAAAAGGAATTGCCTCCGCGTAAGTCCATCTAAGCACATCATCCCAATCTAACGGCAGGTGCGAATATGCCCAGGCTTGAGACCCTCAGCGAAGTGCAGCGGCGGATGCTGCAAATGTTCCCGTGCATGGAGCACGACGATACTCCGTGGGCGTCAATGCGAAAGCCCCTCAGCGAGAGCCGCGTGGCTCTGGTCACATCGGCGGGGCTGCACCTGCGGGACGATAAGCCCTTCATCACCAACCCGCAGGGCGGCGACTGTTCCTATCGCGTAATACCGCGCAGCGCCCCGGTGGCAGACATCATCCAGAGCCACGTGAGCATCGGGTTCGACCATACCGGCATCTACCGCGACATCAACGTGACCTTCCCGATGGACCGGCTGGAAGAACTGAAGGAGCAGGGCGTTATCGGCTCGCTGGCCGACAACTACTATTCCTATATGGGCGCGTTGCGGGACACCACCACGGTAGTCGAAGAGACTGGCCCCGAGGTGGCCCGAAAGATGGCGGAGGAAGGGGTGGATGTCGTGTTCCTCACCCCCACTTGACCCCTCTGCTCGCACGCGGTCAGCGTGCTTGCCAGGTGCTTCGAGGGAGCCGGAATCAGCACCACCGGCGTCGTATTCGTCAAGGAACACGCCGAACGCACCAAGCCCCCGCGTATGCTGTGGGTGCCCTACGCCTTCGGCAACGCCCTGGGACGGGCGGGCGACCCGCTCATCCAGCACCAGGTAATGAAGGCCGCCTTCGACCTGCTGGACGCTGAGAAAGGGCCGGTGCTGGAGGAGTTCGAGGACGATACGGCGCCAGCAGACCTCCTCCAGGCTTCCAGCGCAGAACGCTCCGAAGCCTCCAAGGGCCTCAACCCCGCCGACGAGCTGACGGCCCTGCGCCCCTACTACGAGCGCTGGGTCGAGAAGAACGGCGGACGCACCGCCGTCGGCGTCAGCGGCGTGCCACAGCGCCGGTTCCGGGGCATCGTGCGCTTCCTCGAGGGCTACACCGTCGGGGAGGACACGGATTTTGATGGGCGACCCGATGGAGTCGGCGTCCCTCAGTTCATCCGCTACTGCGTGGACGACCTCAAGGCGTTCTACTACGAGGCGCGGATGGAACAGCGTCCTGGCGCAGAGGACCAGGAAATCCACGAATGGTATTGGGGCGAGACGGCCATGAGTGGCCTGATCGTTAGGTTGACCGAGACCATGAACCAATCGGAAGACCCGGCGGTCAAGGCCATTCCCTACGGCCTCTCCCGTTAGCCATCGCTTTCACCCGAATCCTGACCCTCTCCCTCGCTAAGGGAGAGGGAATTTTATTTGACGAGGCAACCGGACATGGCTTTCTACACTTACGACCATATACATCTGCTGAGCCCGGAGCCGATGGAGACCGCGCAGTACTTCAACCGTATGTTCGGGGCGCGAATCATGGAGTCGGTGCAGTCCGACGGCAACCCCCGCGTGGACCTGGACCTCAACGGGCTGGAAATCTTCATCGCCCGCTGTGCGGAAGACGCGACACCCAGCGCCGACCACCCGCACCAGGGTCTGGACCACTTCGGCCTGCGCGTTGAGAACCTGGACGATGCGGCGGCGGAGTTGAAGGACAAGGGCGCGGAGTTCACCTCTGAACCGCACGAGATTCGCCCCGGCGTGAGAATTGCCTTCGTCGTAGCCCCAGGCAACATCCGCATCGAGCTACTGGAGAAGGACCCCAACCGCGTCGGCTCGTAAAGGCGCTCTCCCACGGCTGTCAACTATGGGATAATGACAGCCTGAGTTGGCCGGAAACTTCAGGCTTCCGGCCAGCCGAATTCAACAAAGCGGCGACTTATCTCGCAGATTCAGAAAAATGCAGAATCAGGGAAACATGGAAGACCGGATTAGGAACTTAGAAATTCTTATGGACCTCTCAGCAGGTTTGACTCGGGACATGGCGGAGCACCAACGACGCATGGAGAATTCCCAGCGGCGTATGGCAGAGAATCAACTTCAGATATCAGAAAGCATCCGACGAATTTTTGAAACCCTGGAGACAATCGAACAGGATCACAAATACTTGGCTGAATCCGGGCGGCGCAGAGATGAGTTACTGCAACAGTTGCTTCAGGCCGTCGCAGTCATGCAAGCCGACATAGTCCGCATAGACGAGACGCACTCCTAGCGGCGCTTCGTCAAGGCTCGCGCCGCCTGCTCGTCAGCCAGCCAACGATGGTCATTACTATCACGATTACGCCGATGCTCAGGGTCAGCCAGCCGATGCCCTTGACAATCCACTCGCCCACAGGGGAAATGAGCACCGCCCCGATGGCCGCCAGCCACACGCCAGCCATCAGACCGCAGCCCGGTCCGCCGCCACGAAACCTTATGCGCCGCTCGTAGTTCATCGTCCGCTGTCGTACAAGGCATAGGTAGAGGATGATTCGGCTATCCGGCCTTCTTCCACCAGCTTTTGCAAGTGAGTGCGAACATTGCGGGCCGCAGCGCCTCGCAGGTTGTCGGCCAAGTCGCGGGGGTAGACGAAGGTCACGATTTCTTCTACGGAGCCCACTCCCTCCCTCAGCGCCGCCAGCACCTGCTCTTCGCGCTCGTTGCGGTGGCGGGCGTACCAGGCGACCCGGGCCGCGCCGTCGCGGATGATCTGCCCGTGGCCCGGACACAGAATCTCGGGGTTTAGTCGCGCCAGGGTCTCCAGAGATTCCATGTACTGCTTCAGGTTGCGGACGCTGGATGACGAGTTGCCCAAGATGGTGTCGCCGCTGAACACCGCTCCGTCGGCGGTCAGATGGTAGGAAATATGGTCGTCCTCGTGGCCCGGCGTGTGCCAAGCACGCAGCGACACACCGCCGCCGGTGTCCACCGTATCCTGCTCCGCCAGCTCCCGCACTACTCCCTTTCCCAATTGGTGGGTCAGTCGCGGCTCCAGCTTGGGGTGACAGCGCACCTCGCAGTCGAAGCTCTCCTGTAGCCTGTCCAGCCCACCGATGTGGTCGCCGTGGCCGTGCGTAATCAGGATGGCTGAAATCCGGGGACGGCCCAGCTCGGTGTGGTAGTCGAGAATCTGCCGCGTCCAGGAGCGGTACGGCTCACCCGAATCAACAACCACCATGTGCTCCGATGGGTCGCCGACGAAGTAAATCTGCGTCCCGCCGGGGTGCATGGCGCCGAAAGTGGCCGGGTCCTCCTCGATGTGGGTGCTGTAAATATGGGGCGCTATCTGCATCGGCGGGCCTCATTTTGTGTCAGATGTAGTCGGCTAGTTTAGCAGGAGCGCGGACATCATGCGCCCGGTCTGGGTGTAGGCGCATTGTCTGAGCTGTGATTCGTTTGATTCAGTGATTAGCGTGATTGGGAGTCGCCGGAAGATGCGCCAACCGGCCAATCAGGGAAATCCAGAAATCAAACGAATTACAGTTCAAGTCACGTGCGCCGGGTCTATATCCACGGTGCATCCGGCGGGGAAGTCGGTGGCTTCCAGGAAATCGGCCAGGTTGCGGCCCCGCAGCAGCAGGCGCCAGCGGTGGCGGCCTCGCAGGCGCGGCGGCAGTCCGGGGGCCGGGCCGTTGACTTCGATGTCGGTGCGCCCCTCGGCAGCGGCGCGGCGTTTCAGTTCGTCGGCGATGGCCGTGGCCTGTCGCTGGCAGGCTTCGGCGTCGCTGTTCTGGTAGACGATGTGGGCCAACTGGTTGAAGGGCGGGTAACCCAGCTTGCGGCGCGACTCGATTTCCTGCCGGTACATCTCCGAGTAGTCCTGGTTCGCTCCGGCGCGGATGGCGTAATGCTCCGGGTCGTAGGTCTGGACGAACACGCGGCCCGGCGCATCGCCCCGCCCGGCGCGGCCCGCGACCTGGCAGAGCAGGCTGAACACCCGCTCGCCCGCCCGGAAGTCCGGCACGTGCAATCCGATGTCGGCCAGTACCACGCCCACCAGGGCGACGTTGGGTATGTCCAGCCCCTTTGCGACCATCTGGGTGCCAATCAGCACCTGAGTCTCGCCCGAGGCCAGACGCGCCACTGCTTCCTCCGCGGCTCCGGCTGACCGGGCAGCGTCGGAGTCCAGCCGGTCCACGCGGACGCCGGGGAAGAGGGCGGTGACCTCCGACACTACCCGCTCTGTCCCCAGCCCCAACTGCCGGATGCGCCGGCCCCGGCACTGCGGGCATTCAGCGAGCAGGCGGCGGGAGTAGTTGCACTGGTGGCAAAGCAAGCGGGACGGGGCGGCATGGTAGGTCAATGACGTGTCGCAGCGACGGCAGACGGCAACGTACCCACAGTCGCGGCACTGGACGATGGACGACGAACCGCGGCGGTTGAGAAAGAGTATCGCCTGATTGCCGCTGGCCAGACACTCACGGAGTCCGTTGAACAGGGCCCGGCTGAAGATGTGCCGGTTGCCTTCCCGCAGCTCCTGGCGCATATCGCAAACTTCCACCCGCGCCAAACCCGGGTATGCTGATTTGTCATCGGAGGTCTCCCCCCCCTCGCGGCTTGGATTCTTCGCTTCGCTCAGAATGACAGCTTGCTCCCCGGGCGCTTCCTCCGCCCACTGGTTCTGAGCTTGTCGAAGGCCCGCGCCCCCAGCAACGCGGTTGGACAGTTCCAGCAGTTTCAGACGCCCCCGGGAGGCGTGGTAGCAGCTTTCCACCGAGGGGGTGGCGCTGCCCAGCACCACGACGGCCCCGGCGCTGCGGGCCAGCTCCAGCGCGGCGGTGCGGGCGTGGTACAGGGGAGCTGATTCCTCCTGCTTGTAGGTCCACTCGTGTTCTTCGTCTATGACGATTATGCCCAGGTTGTCCACCGGGGCGAAGAGGGCGCTGCGGGGGCCAACCACCACGTCGAAATTTCCGCCCCGTATGTCCCACCACTGGTCGAACTTCCGGCGCGGAGTCTGCTGGCTGTGCAGCAGCGCCACACGGCCCGCGAACCAGGCGTTGACCCGCTCCAGCGTCTGCGGAGTCAGCGCGATCTCCGGCACCAGGAACACCGCCCGGCGGCCCAAGCGAACGGCGTGGTCTATGGCCCGCAGGTACACCTCTGTCTTGCCGCTGCCGGTGACGCCGTGGAGCAGGAAGGAGCGAGCGGATAAACGCGTTCCCTCTCCGCTCTCCATTTCTCTCCCCTCCTCAGAGGGGGAATTAAAGGGGGGGTGAAAGGATGCCTCCAATGCTGCGGTAATTTCCGACAGCGCTTCCTGCTGTTCGGAGGTGAGGGTAAGCTGCTCCGGCCCGTCTGAACCGCTCAGGCGCGGTATGGGTGGAGGGCCGCCGGAGGTGCGCCACCACTCCTGAGCCACCAGTCCCTTCTGCCACAGGGCCTCGACGTTCTGAGAGCGGAACTCGCGGTTGGCTTCGCTTACGGGCAGGCGACCGGGTGGCTGGCGCACGGCGTCCAACAGCTCCTGCTGGCGAGGGGGCAGCCCGGGTCGTCCTTCGGCAAGCTCAGGATTTACGGGCTGAGTTGGTATCAGGTAGACCTCGTACTTGGGGACGACGGTGGGCCTGGGGATGGTAACCTCACGGCGGACCTTGCCCCGCTCCACCAGCCGGTTGAGTTCGCGTGCGCCTCGCCGACCGAGCAGCTTGATGAAGTCAGCCTGGGACATCCTGCCCTTTTCGCTCAGGGCTTGCAGCGCTGCGGTTGTTTCCTCGCGTCCTTCGATAGATTCAGAGCTAAAGGGTACAGGCTTATCCGCCTTACCGGGGCTAACGGGGGTAACAGGGAATATGCGGGAGCGGACGCGGGACTCGAACCCAGGCGGGAGCATCAGCGAGAGGGCGGCGAACAGAGGTGAGCGATAGTACCGGCTGAGCCACTGGCCCAATTGAAGCTGCCCTGGGCCGAGCAGAGGGGCGGGTTCCACAGCCTGATGGATATCGCGGGTGGGGAAATCGGGTTGTGCTGAGGACAGTTCGATGACGATGCCCTGGAGGGTCTGTGCCCCGAAGGGAACCCAGACCAGTTGCCCAGGGTGCACGGTGAAGCGGGCAGGAATGCCGTAAGTGAAGGTGCGGACGTGGCCCACCGGGGCGTCCACTGCAACGTCCGCGTACCTTAAATCATCCACAAGGCATCCTTCTGTTAACCACAGAGCGCACAGAGACCACAGAGAATGATAGGAAAAGAACTAAAATAACTCTGTGGTCTCTGTGCGCTCTGTGGTTAATTTCGAGGATTATTCTTCCGGCTACTCTCCACTCCTGGATTCCGGCTCTTCGTCCGCTGTGGTTTCCTCCACTTCGGCCACGCTTTCGGCGTCGGCTTCCACCTCGTCGTCCTCTTCGGCTTCGGCGGCGGCCTGTTCCAACGCTTCGGCTTCAGCGGCAAGGCGAGCCTCTTCGCGGCGGGCCTCGGCGGCGGCCTGGGCCTCGGCAGCGCGGCGGCGCTGGGCCGGGTTCAATTCCTTGATGCGGGCGGCGCGGCCCTGGAGTCCGCGCAGGTAGTAGAGCTTGGCCCGGCGCACCGAACCGTAGCGCGTGATTTCAACCGACTCGATGAGCGGCGAGTGGAAGGGGAAGATACGCTCGATGCCAATACCGGCAGTGATGCGGCGCACCGTGAAGTTGGCGGCCGGGCCCTTGCCGTGGTTGAGGCGAATCACCACTCCCTGGAAAGCCTGGACACGCTCGCGTTCGCCTTCGCGGATCCGGAAGTTGACGCGGACAGTGTCGCCAGCGGAAAACTGGGGAATGCGCGGGTTGGCTTCGGGTTTGTATATTTCGGCGGCGTTCATTTTCAGTCTCTGTCAGATTTCAGTAAATAAAAAACGGCCTTTCTCTGGTACAAAGCGGCGGCAAACAATGGCGGCGCTTGGCCGGGCCGGTTTGGGAATCAGTGCGGGGCGCCATCCCTACCAACCCAAGTCAAGCCGACAGCTTGACCTGATGGTGGGCCTAAGGGAGTGTACGCAGTACCACGTTCGAGTTGGTGATGTTCCTTTAGGTTCCGTGGATTTCCCGCACATTCTTTGACTGCGAACCATTATAGGGAGCGGGGATGAATTCGGCAACACGTCTATCCCGGCAAACGGAACCCTAGCCAAGAGTTTTTCTCCTTAATATCAGTAATATCAGTGGCACGATGCGGGAGCGAGGATTCGTCCAAATCAGCACGCCCCCGTCCCGCGGAGGTGTTCGTCTATGAGTTCGTTGAGGAGCTCGCCCACTGTCCGGCCCTCCAGCACGGCCCTGGCCCGGAGCCACACCCACGTTTCCTCATCAACGCCCCTGACGGTCAAAGGCGTTTCCGTCCCGCTGGTGGTATGCAGGGTCATGCACTGCGGGCAGGGACTCACGCTACGCTGGAACGCTGGCAGCGACGCTTCGGTCTCTTCGAAGGTCTCGAACGGGCCGTCCCACCTTCCGGTGGATTTGTCGTCCGGGACCTGTCGCATACGATAATAGCGGCAACCATCCCGGTGGATGGTTGACCGCCGCCGGATGTAGCTATGGTAGACCGCGAAGGCCATGGACTCACCTGCGCCGGGCTAGGGCCGGCCCACCTGCTGCCGGTAGTCCTCGATTAGCTCGTTGACCTTCTGGCCCAAGCCCTTGCGCTCCAGCATTGCCAGCGCCTTGAGCCGGTTCCAGCTATCTCTGTCCACCCCCTTGATGGGGCGTATGACGCGATAATCACCTTCTCGTGAGGCCATAAAACACCTCGATGTTTCGTCTCAGACTATGTAAAGCAGGCTCAGGCTACAAAAGTGGGCGACCCTGGAGAGCCGCCCACTCCAAGAGATGGGTTACTGTGGGTGGCCTAGCCGCGGCGGCCTGCCATGAATGCGCCGCCGGCCGCTACCACGCCTACGATGGCGATGATCAGCGCCACTACGGCGAGGGCTCCGCCGCCGCCGTCCGCGCCGTCCGCGCCGGCCGGCCCTTGCGGACCCTGCGCGCCGTCCGCGCCCGCCGCGCCGTCGCTACCGGCCGCGCCTGCGGGACCACGCGCGCCGTCCGCGCCGTCGGAGCCGTCTGCGCCTGCGGCACCGGCTGGGCCACGCGCGCCGTCTGCGCCATCGGAGCCGTCCGCGCCTGCGGGACCCTGCGGGCCGCGCGCGCCGTCTGCGCCATCGGAACCGTCAGCGCCTGCCGGGCCTGCGGGACCCTGCGGGCCGCGCGGGCCGACGATGGGCGCCGGGCCGCGGGTGCCGTCGGAACGCACCACCGAGTCGCCGAGTTCGAGATTCACCTCGGTGCGCGCTCCCTGCATCCACATGATGGATCCCTCCATCATCATCATGGAGCCATCGTCCATCATCGTCGAGGGCTTGGCCTCCATGGCCTCTTCGTCGCCCACCATCACCT
This sequence comes from Dehalococcoidia bacterium, assembly GCA_965232885.1. Taxonomy (GTDB): domain Bacteria; phylum Chloroflexota; class Dehalococcoidia; order Lucifugimonadales; family UBA3495; genus VXOI01. The sequence continues at coordinate 718,938 of CBDDQX010000003.1, forward strand.
TGAACATGACCTCCTTGCCCGCCAAGGCGGCGTCGCCGTCGGTAGTGATGACGTAGTTGCCCATGGCGTCCACCATGGCTTCGCCGATGGTCATGGTCTCGGTGATTTCTTCGCCTTCCTCGTTGGTCATCGTGGTCATTACGACGGCCATGACCGTGGTGCCTTCGGGCGGCGCTTCGCCATCCACCACGACCATGCCGTAGAACTTCTGAGGCGGAACCGGCTGCTGAGCGAAAACCGACGCCAGCGGCATCGCCGCCAGCAAGGCCAGCACACTCAACAAGGCCAGTAATCTGGTTTTGGTCATCCGTTCCTCCTTGTCTTACCTTTGCGCTTCAGGGCGGGCGAGAGGCCCGCCCCTGTGCCAGATAGTGTGTGCTGACTGGGTTACTCCAGGGTTATCAGGTTCCAGCCGGTGTAGAGGGCAACGCCCTGGAAGTCAACGCTCTCGGTGGTCTCGACCCAGACGATATCGCCATTGGAGACGAGGTTGAGGTCGTTGAGCTCAGCGGGAGCGGTCGGGTCGTAGGACGCCCAAGAGGCAGTCTCGTTGTCGTACTTCCAGACCACCACCAACTGGTTGGCAGCAATAATGTTGGCAAAGACCTCGTTGGTCGGGCGGGTTACGATGTTCGTGATTTGCACGAATTCCGACACCCTGACGTCATCTCCCCGCTCCGTGTGGACTATCAGTTCCACGATGGTGAATCCGGCGGGAAGCTGCGGCACGAGGACGCTGTCCTCGTATCTGCCGAAGCCGTCGGAGGCGTTGTCCTCGCCCAGCACCTTACCGGCAACGTCGCGGCCGCCGATGCTGATGCTCACCGGGTTGAACAGGGGCAGATTGCCAGCAATGATACCCAACTGCTCGCCCGGCGCCACCTGCTGGCGGTCAAACTCCAGGGTCTCATCCGACACACGGTGTTCTCCCTTAGCCGTCAGGACTACCTCCGGCTGGTTGGTATCCTCCCGGCCGTCGGCCTTGTTCTCGGAAGCGGCAATGACCTCATGGGTTGCGCCGATGGGGGCGGTTATGGGAACCTGGAAGGTTCCACGGAAGTCGCCTCTCGTGTCGGTCTCGGTGGCTTCCACCGTGACTCCGCGGTAATCAATGGTTACCACGTCGTCAGCGGGGAAGTTCTCCCCGACCACGGTCACCGTGCTGCCACGCTGACTGGTCGCCGGGTCCAGGGTGATTGCCGGCGCGGGAACCACCAGCTTTGCTTCGCCGACGCGGTTGCCGTCGTCCCGCACCACCAGGCTGTATTCACCAGGCAGCAGGCCGCGCGGCACCTTGAAGGTGGCGGTCAGCTTGCCGTTGCCGTCGGTGTCCACGCAGTCGCGGGGTTCGGCGCTAACACGGTCTCCGTTGGTGGCTTCCTCTATGGTCCGCTCGCCCACCGTGATGCTGGTGATACAAGTCCTGGCGAGGAACTCTTCACCTTCTACCTGAATCACCTGCTCGGTGACTGCAGTGGACGGAGTGAGGGTCAGGGGGAAGAAGCCGACCTGGACCGTCTGTTTGTGGGTGTCCGGGCTGCTGGCGCTCCCCTGCTTCAGATAGGAGCGATAGCCGCGGAGGTCCACCTGCATTTCGCCCAAACGGGTGTTCCGGTCCACTACCACGATGAACTCGGCATCGCCATCGGAGTCGACGGCCTCTCTATGATTCGCGCGGGTATCCGGGTGCACCCACGGATCCGGTTCGCTGTCTTCGTCACTGGGCCTATTGGTGTTGTCCCGGAGATTGACCGTTATTCCGTTGATGCGAACGAGGTCAATGTGGTCTCCGTAGTACCAGTCGCTGACCGTAACTACGACCTCGCCGGTGCGCCGGACATCGGTGACGTCCAGCTCGACGTTGGGCAGGAGCCCCAGATAGGTGTAGCCGACGACCACACCAGCGGCGTCGACCATAACTATGAGGTTGGTGCCCTTGGCATCCACATCAGGGTTCTCGGTGGCGTTCGTGGCCTCCGCCTCGAAGTCCGAGCGCTTCGTGCTTACCTCGTCGACGACGACCGTGCCGCCATCCCTCGAGGACTTGCCCAGAACTATGGACCTGGAGGACTCAACCAACTCAGCGTTCGTCAATTTGTCGGGCGACACAGTGCCAGTGTACAGGTGGGCGGTGGTATCGCCATTGGCATTGATGCCCTTGCCGGTGATCGTAAACATATCGCCGCGGCTTACCCAACCGGGCTTGACGGAGATGTGGGAGATTATGCTCACGGGCAATCGGTGCGCAGTGTCGTCGGCATCAGAAACTGTGACAGTCTTGCTGCCGGCGGAGTTGGGGTTGCGCAGACCGGCGCCGTCCTTAAAGCGGACGGTGTAGCCGCCGACGCCTACCTCGGTGTCTTCGGACCGGCCACCCATTCCCACAATCTTGGTGGGTATGGTAATGGTGACGCTGGAGCCGCTGACGGAGACGTCCGCCGGATTTCCGTAGTAGGAATCCCCGGCCCCGGTGACAAGTACGTCATCCTCGAGAATGCCACCCTCGGGAATAAAGTACCCGGAGAGGCCGACGACGATGTCGCGTCCGCCACGAATTGGGGCCTCAGCGCGGCCGATGATTTCGAGCACCACATCGGCGTCGGCCTTGTTGGTGCTGGACACAACTCCCAGCACGGTGACGTCGAATGTAGTCGTAACCTCGCCACCAGCGTAGCCGTCGTCTGCCGTTACCGTGACGGTGGCGGTGCCAGGCGCCTGGGGCGAGACGGTAATAACGTTGTTGCTCCTGGTAACGGTGGCCACGTCAGTATCGCTCGATACTTGGTCGATATCCAAAGTGTGACCATCCGGGTCTGCGTGAGTGACCGTAACCTGCTGAGCACTCGCATTCTCGGACTCGAAGAAGACGCCGGTTTCATCTACCGAGACTGTGGGGGCCCTGTTGATCACGAACATCGCCGAAGAATTATCAGTGCCTTGGGTAGTAGTTACCGTGATAGATTCGGCTTGGTGCTCGTTGGCATCGCCTGCTTGTTTGTCCTGAGTTAGAGTCAGGTCAAATGAGAAAGTTCCGTTCGCTAAGACCGATGCCTGCGGGACAGTACCGGTACCCCTGTCGGGTTCCGTAGCAAGCGTGACTTCCGTAGCTGCAGTGAAACCAGAGCCTTTTACAGTTACCATGTATGTTACACCGGCACCGTCTGCGATGGCATCACCAGCTGCGTCGGTGGGAGCGGGATCAAAGATTACGCTCGACGGTTCAAGGGTGATGCGCGGCCCTGCCGGCGCATTGGCGATGTTGATGGGAACATTCGTGACTGTGTTCTGGGTGACGGCATCTTCGTCACCTCTACCGACCGTCAAAGCAGTGATTTTTGAGTTGGTATCAATGTTATTCGCAGTCGTCGTGATCTCCAAAACAGCAGTGCCACCACTGATTACGAAATTATTACCGAAACTGACTGCGTAATGGCCGGGGCCATCTCCGGATGCGGCAGTGTAGACGAGAGCAGAAGTGGTCACTGTGGCAAACTGATTGCCTCCAGACCACGTGACTGCGTCATCAGCGAGAGTGCCCAAGTCATCGGGCATTGTGATTTCAACTTCGTTCCCCGTAGCGCCAGATACGGCGGTAAGGCCTCGGAACGTAATCACCAGGGTGTCGTCAGCTTTATTGCTGGTGGCGGTGTCGTTCATGTCCACCAGTGAAGCAGTGGCGGTGGGACCGGTGCTCTGCGCTCCGGCGCCGGAGGGCGAGAAGACGCCCATGGCGAAAAGCGCGGCCAAGAGGCCCGCCGCCAGAAGCAGGGCAATTCCTACGGATTTGCCAACTTGTGTATTCATGTCTTGTAAAATCTCCTTCGACAGGCTCGCTGGGAAGTTGGGGCCACGCGAGCCCGCTGCTCCCTGGAGCCTGGTTACCGTTGTTCCCGTCCCCGGCGGTGCGGGGATTGCGATGGGAATGAAGGTTTACCGGTGGTGGGCCTCGGCCGGAGGTGGGGCCACTGGAGCCCGCTGTACCGGATTGGCCCGGATGCCTAGTCTGCGGGGTCAAGCCCTGGCCGGAGGCGGGGCGTCATGCGCCCTCATTGCCGGTGGGAGTGGCCCGCCTTTCGGCTTTCTGTTGTTAACGTGGGTTTCGGCCTGGGTTGCTAAACCCGGTGGTCACCCGGTCAAGCCTGCTCGAATGGGTGGTAGGCAGTACCTTTTGGGCGCTCCCTAGCGCTTTCCAAGCCGGACAGCGGCAGCTACAAGGATTGGCAGAGGGCGCAGAAGCACAGGCACAGGCCCATTCGGACGCCGCGACAAAAAATCAGCCCGGCGCAGTCTGGGCAGACTGGCCGGGCTGGGCGTCGCGCTGGCGAAGGATGCCGCCAGAGCGTGGCGATGTTGCGGTATTTCATCGCCCTGCTATATCTGAATGTGTGGGCGCAGGCTTAAAATCTGCCCCTGCGGATGGTCAAACCACCCGAAACGGAACGCTACCCGGGTTTCCGCAGAAATTGGCTGGTTAAATTTCTGGTAATATACCGGTAATGTTCGCTAACTTATCATCGTCAGGCCCGGACTGAGCCGGGACTCCATCACCGTAAGGAGAGCAGCGTATCGAACAAGGGCATCCGCCAAGGGCGGGACAGCCAGGAAACACGGCAAACAGGGAACTCCGGGTCAAAAAGGTCATCCCCGCGCAAGCAGGCCGAACCGGGCAGTAGGCAGTACCACGCCCGGCCAGGGCCAGCCCCCCTCAGAATCGGGTCGGCTGCCGTCACCGGACAGCGGTAGGCGGCATACTACCACGACTTCGTCCGCCCCAATCCACAATCCCCCGATGAACCCCCTCAGCATCTGCTTCCGGCCCCAAAGCAGAGTTTAGAAAGACCCTTGCCAAGCAACCCTTCCATCTATTCCGGTGTCGCCCGCCATGCTATCGCCTTCCAAGCGCGCAGGGGCAGATTCGACAGTCATGTCCGTCGACTACGTGGAACTCCACACCAAGAGCTTCTACCCTTCGGGTTGGGAGCTTCCCACGTCCACGAACTGCTGTCCAAGGCCGGGGAGTACGGCTACGGCGCCCTGGCCCTGACCGACGCCAACCTGTGCGGGGCCTTGGAGTTCGCCCGGCAGGCCGGCAGCCTGGGCATCCGGCCCATCACCGGCGGCGAGCTGACCCAGACCGACGGCTCCCGAATCGTCCTGTTGGCCAAAGACCACCAGGGCTACGGCAACCTCAGCCGCCTCTTCAGACAAGCCAATGCCCACGACCCCACCTTCCGCGACCTGGCAGACGCCCCGGGCTGGCGGGAATTGACCGAGTTGGCACCCCAACTGACGCACGCTCCCCGCAGCTTGGGCCAGCACGTAGGGGGCATGATTCTCAGCAGCCAGCCCATACCGGAACTGGTCCCCACCCGGGCCGGGGCTATGGCCAGCCGCTACATCATGGACTGGAACAAGGACTCGGTGGCCGACGCCAACTTCGCCAAGATTGACCTGCCCTCCCTGCCGGTGCTGGACCAGCTTGAAGAGGCCCTGAATCTGGCGGAAGCGCGGGAGGGCGCCCGCCCCGACCTGTCCCTCATCGACCCGGCGGACCCGGCGGTGTACGACCTGATCAACGCTGGCCGGGCCAAGGGGGTGTTCCTGCTCCAGTCGCCAGCCCAGCTCAAGATGGCCCAGCGGTTGAAGTCCCGCAGCCTGCTGGACCTGGCCTACCAGGTGGCCCTGATTCGGCCCGGCGTGGGGGTGCAGGGCAGCGCCGTCAGCCAGTTCGTGGAACGCTACCGCCACGGCGCCCCCTGGGAGTACGACCACCCCCTGGAGCAGCGGGCGTTGGAGCGGGGCTACGGCATCATCGTCTGGCAGGAGCAGGTGGTGCAGTTGATTATGGACGTGGCCGGCATGACCGCCGCCCAGGCCGACGAGATTCGCCGCGCCTTCGCCAAGCCCAACAATGCCCACCTCATTGCCCAGCACCGCCAGCGGTTCCTGGAAATGGCCGCCCTCCGGGGCGTGCCCGAGGATGTGGGCGAGCGGATTTTCGCCAAGATCAACGGCCAGTATATGTTCCCTGAAAGCCACAGCCACGCCTTCGCCATCACCGACTACCAGGCCGCCTGGCTGAAGAAGTACCATCCGGTGGAGTTCTTCGTGGCCTTGGTCAACAACCAGCCCATGGGTTTTTACCCGATGGAGACGTTGAAGCAGGACGCCCGACGGTTTGGTGTCCCCTTCCTCAACCCCGACGTCAACCGCAGCGGCGGGGACTGCGTTCCCTGGGAAGAGTCGGTGCTGCTTGGCCTGCGCTTCATCAAGGACGTGGGCGCGGCGTCGGCCAACGTTATCGTGTCGGAGCGGCAGCGGCACGGTCCCTACGCCGGCCTCGCCGATCTAGTATTCAGCCAATCTGGCAATGTCAGTTAGTACGTGAGGTTGGATGGGGTGCTACCTTGGGGATAGACGAAGGGTAGTGAGATGTGAGGTGGTCATGGTGCGGGAGAAGTACGGAGTCCGGCTGGCAACCCAGGAAAAGGGACGGCTCAGGAAGATGATCCGGGCTGGGCGGAACTCCGCCCGGACGATTACCCGGGCCCGCATTTTGCTCAAGGCAGATGAGGACTGGACGGCCCCCCAAGTAACCACCGCCCTGGACGTGCCGGAACGGACTGTGTTCCGCACCAAGCGGCGGTATGCCGGGGAGGGACTGGACGAGGTGCTGAGGCACCGTAACCAGGTCAACCGGCCCAGAAAGGCCGATGAAAAGGTGGAGGCCACCTGATAGCCTTGGCCTGCAGCCCGGCCCCCGATGGCCATGACCACTGGACCATGCGGGCCTTGGCGGGCAAGGTGGTGGATTTGGAATTGGTGGAGTCCTTGTCTCCCGGGACGGTCCGCCTGCGGCTGAAAAAACACGCTCAAGCCGTGGCTCAAGAAACAATGGTGCATCCCCAAGGTAGGCGGGGAGTTCGTGGCGGCCATGGAGGACGTGCTGGATCTCTACGCCGAACCCCACGGCCCGCAGCGGCCGGTGGTCTGTTTCGGCGAGACCTCAACCCAGTTGCTGGCCGACGCCAAGGAACCGCTGCCAGCAAAGCCTGGCAGGCCGAGGCGTGAGGACTACGAATACCAGCGGGCAGGGACGCGCAACCTGTTCCTCGCCTGCGAGCCCAAGGCTGGTTGGCGCCACGTAGCCGTTACGGAACGGCGGACCATGCAGGACTTCGCGCACCAGATGCGGTGGCTGGTGGATGAAGCCTACCCCAGTGTCCCGGTGATCCGGCTGGTTCTCGACAATCTGAACACGCATCGGATGGCCTCGCTTTACGAGACCTTCCCAGCCGGGGAAGCCAGGCGCATTGCCAAGCGGCTGGAGTTCCACCACACTCCCAAGCATGGAAGCTGGGCATGGAAGCTGGCTGAACATGGCTGAGATCGAATTCAGCGTGCTGGCCCGGGCCTGCCTGCGCGGACGCAACGCCGGCGAGAACCGCTTGGAAAGAGCAGTCAGCGCCTGTGTGTCAGAGCGGAACGCGGCAGGAGATGCTATTAACTGGCGGTTCACTGCCCAAGACACCAGACGAAAACTCCACCGTCTATACCCCTGCCAATCCTGATTTGGTCCACTACTAGCCGAGTCGGGAAAGGCATCTTGGACATCACCCGCACTCTGAACGAAGAGGGCATCGCCACCCCCACTGGCAGGCCCTGGTCCAAGAACGGCGTCCACATCATCTTCAGAAACGAGGCCTACACCGGGACCCTTCTCTGGGGAGGAGGTGCCAAGGACAAGGGCGAGCCGGTGCGGGTGGAGGAGGCGTTTCCCGGCATCGTGACGAAGACCCAGTTCCAGAAGGTCAACCGGCAGATGCGTTCCCGCACCCCCAGGAAGGCCCATCCCCGGCGGGTGGGCAGTTCCTACCTGCTCAGCGGCATCGTCAGGTGCCGGACCTGCGGCAAGGCCCTTTCCGGCCAGGAGTCCAAGAGCGGCCAGTACACCTATTACGTCTGCCAGTCCCTGATGAAGCAGGGCAGCGGCGCCTGCGACGCTCCCAGGCTCAATGCCAGGAAGTTTGAGGGCATGGTCATTGACCAGATTCGGGACAACATCCTCACCGAGAGCAACATCGGGGACCTAGTGCGGCTGGTGGGCGAGGAGATGGACGGGGTGGCCCACGAGCAGCGGGAGCGGCTGGAGATGGTGGAAGCGGAACTGGCGGAGGGCCGGCGCAAGATGGACCGCCTCTGGCACGCTGTCGAGAGCACCGACCTGGAGATCAACGACATACTGCCCCGTCTGCGGGAGCACAAGGAGCGGCAGGAGAAGCTGGAAAATGCGGCGGAAGAGGCGCGGGCTTTGCTTTCCGAGCGGAGGGAGATCCTCGACGACGTGGACACCATCACGGCCTATGCCCAGGATATGCGGGAGTTCCTGCTGGGGAGTAACTTAACTGAGTCCAGAGCCTTCGTCCGCTCCTTTATCAAGGAAATTGACGTGGAGCCCGGCAGGGCCGTCATCCGGTACTCAATTCCCATACCCAAGGAAAGTCCCACAGGGTTCAAGGACACGGAAGAGGTGGCCTTGGCGCCGCCGGTACTGTCTACGGTCAAGTCTGGTGGGCCGGACTGGACAAAATCAAGAACCGAGGCTGATTCCGACGTCACCCCGTCCTGCGGCATGGGGATAGTGTATGTCAGCTTTGCCTCGCCCTCCACGATCTCGATGCCCTGCACGAAGTTGCGGATGAGCGCCTTCCGCTCCGGGAAAGTCCCATCTTGGAAGAGTGCGCGGAAGTCAGCCACGTACCCTTTGATCTCCTTTGACGTGGGCAACTCCGCCCGCCGCTGCTCCAACTGGAATTCGGCCTCTTCCCGCGCCGCCGTTAGCTGGTCCTGGCGGCTCTTCAGGGCCAGGATGCGGGGAGAGATCACCTCGATGGGCAACTGCTTGGTCTCAAGGGCCTGGTAGAGGTTCTCCAACCGGGTCTCCACGTCGGTTAGCTCGCTGTTGATTGCGGTGAGCCTGCTGTTGACCTCACCAGCCAGGTTGTCGATCTCCTCGGCCACCAAGGTCACCAGTTCGGTGATGGTCTCCTCGGTGAGAATCCGCTCCCTGACCTTCTCGATTACCAGGTCCTCGACTTTGGAAGCGTTCAGGTAGCGCCCGTTTCTGCACGCTCCCGCTCCCTCGCGGAACAGGCTGGCGCAGACGTAGTAGGCGAACTGCCCGCTCTTGGCTCCCTGGGCGGAGTAGGGCTTGCCGCACACCCCGCAGCGGAGGAGACCGCTCAGCAGGTACTGGCTGCCCACCCGTCCGGGCCGCTGTACCGTGGGCGCCCGCTCGTGGAGGGCTTGCTGCACCATATCGAAAGTCTCCCTTGATACCAGGGCGGGCCAGGCGTTCTCCACCCTTACCGGCTCCCCCGCCTTCTCGTCCTTGCTCTTGACTCCCCAGACGGCGGTTCCCGTATAGGCTTCGTTGGTCAGCAGGTAGTGGACCACATTCTTCTGCCAGCGCCGTCCCCGGTTGGTGATGCCCTGTTTGTTCAGTTCCTTGCATATTTCCATCAGGCCGTTGCCCCGCCTGGAACTCTCGAATATCTCCCTGACGATGGGCGCTGCCACCGGGTCAACCTCCAGGGTGGGACGGTCCTTCACCCCGTCACTGACCTTGACGCGGGTGTAGCCGAAGGGGGCCTTGGAGGCAAGGAAATAGCCGCGAGAGGCGGCTTCCCGCATTCCCCGCTTTACTTCTTCGGCAAGATTTTCGCTGTAGAATTCGTCCACGGACTCGATGATGGCCTCCATCAGCTTGCCGGTGGGGGTGTCGTCGGCGTGCTCGGTGATGGAGACGACGCGGACGCCCTTCTTGCGGAGCATGGACTTGAAGGCCACGGCGTGCTCGCGCTTGCGGGTGAATCTACTGAATTTCCAGACAAGAATCACCTCAAACGGCGCAGTTGCCTTGCCTCCGTCGTCGATCATCTTGCGGAACTGGGGCCGGTCGGCGATGCGGCCGCTCTCGGCCTCGTCCACGTACTCGCGGGCCACGGAGTAGCCGTTGCTCTTGGCGTAGTCCCTCAAGGCCCGCAGTTGGGCCGCCACCGACAGGTCCACGTCCTGGCGGTCGCTGGAGACCCGGGCGTAGAGGGCCGCCTGGGTCAGGGGCTGGAATTGCTGTTTCTTCATGTCGTCCTCCTTTCGTACTCCTTGAGTGGATATACCCAATCCATCCGTTAGATGTCCACCAACTCGATGCGCTCACAGTAACGGCGGAAATCAGCGACGTTGAACGTCAGCAGCCGGCGCTCCCCACGGGCCAGCATGGTGGCGACGATGTTGGCGTCGTGAATCTGCCGTCCCCCCGCAGGAATCTCCCGGCACAGCTCCACCAGCAACTCGGTGACGGCGGGGCCGTCCTCAAGCACCTGGAAATTACCGGCCAGTCTGCTCACGTCTTCCAGGGCTTCTTCGCGGGTGATGGCCACCGGCCAGGTCTGCGGGCGAGTGACCACGGCCAAGTACTCGCGTATGACCTGGCGGCTGATCCTCAGCGGTTCGGGGGCACGGAACGCTCGCTCCAAGCTGGCCCGGGCCGCGTCGTGGTGCGGCGCGCCAGGGACACGGGAGTTCACCAGCACGTTGGTGTCAATGAACATGGCAGGTCAGACCCTATCCTCGTAGAGGTCCTCTCGCCTGAGACTCAGGCCCTCCGGCCACACCGCAGTGGGGTGGACCGGCCACGCCTCGTCGAGAGTAAGCCTGGGTACGGGATTGAGACCCGTTCGCCGGAACAGCAGCGTCCCGCCTTCCATGTCTACCTCCGCCGTCTCCCAGCCGGCCACGCTCCAGGCCAGGGCGTGGCTGTGGCCGTTGCCGCCCCGCTGATTGCCCCACCAGGGCCGGTGCAGCCGTGCCGACGGAGGCAGATCGAACCCGATGACCGCTTCGACCTCGCTGAAGGTGGTTCTCCATTCCTGCGCCTGGAGACTGCTGAGGTACTGGTACAGTGGCTGGTACTTGCCCCGGAGCACCATCTTGCGGTACTCGTCCTTTTGGTCCAGGACCATATTGTGCCTCCTCATCTTCATTCCTGTGGCCGGAAGTGTAGAATGTAGATTGAGATATATTGTAGTGAGTTAGTTACACCAGTGCAAGCACCTCGCAGACTGAAAGGCGGGCCAGTAACGCATTGCGCCCTTCCTCCACTCCAAATGCCGCTCCGGTACCAGCCCGGTGTATGATCAATTTTACATAGACAGGAGCCACACCACCGGGACGGCGACGGCCAGCAGGACTTCCAGCACGGCGACGGCGATGCCCAACCGGGCGACCCAGCGCCTGGCCACCCGCATTTCACCCGCCACCGTCGCCCATCCCCGCTGTGATCTGCCGGGTCCATGACCTGCAACATTTCGCACCCTGGCGACCTGTTGCACGCAGACACCGTAGGGGTAATCAATTCCCTATTGGGCATGGTGGGAACCTCCGGGAACGATTCCCGCGGCCCTATCGGACACTCCCCTCCGGCCTGGCGGGTGATGGTTCCCGCTCCGTGGTTTCGTGTCTCTCGCTGTCATTCGTACCTGGACGGCGCACCCGGCGGGTGGTGTTTGTCCCAGCGGCCATGACGGTCTGACGTGTCGGCTCTGCAACACATTGCAGCGGCGGGGACGGAACGGGACATGACGGCGGCAGGTTGCGGCAAAATTGTCCAATCGTGGTTGTGGAGGCCCCCCTACAGGAAATGTCCGGCGCGATAGAGTTGTACTTTGGGAACTCAGTACAATCCGGCCAGCGGCTGCCGGTCCAGGGAGTGGGGCGGCGGCAGTATCCACGCCTCCCCCAGGATGCCGTGTTCCCCCAGGGTCTCCGCGTTGGAGGTGATCAAGTCCAGGCCCTCCATACCGTCGGCGATGTCGAGAAAGGCGGGCTCGCTCTCCGGGGTCTCGAACACGAACAGCACCCCGGGCCGGCGTCCCCCGTGGTCCCGCTCTGCCCAGCCGCTGCGGAAGTAGCGCCGGTAGGACGCCAGGCGCCGGGGGATGCGCTGGGGTGTGGTGGCCCGGCGCTCGAACTCCAGCAGGAAGGGCAGCCACCTGCCTTTGTACTCCAGGGTGAAGGAGGCGTCGGGATGGATCATGTAGTTGGTCCGGCCCCGGCGGTAGCCGATGCTGGCGCGGTGGGTGGGTAGCAGGTCGAACAGGTCGTGGTCCGGGGAGCGCGTAACCTCGGCCCTCAGCGCGGCGGCGAATCCGGTCACGCCACAGTGGTGGCGGGGCTGGGCGGCCAGGGCGCGCAGGGCGGTGCCGGCGTAGACCGATGGGTTGGAGACGGCGGGCTGGGCGGTCCAACGGTCCAGGGTGAGGCCCACGGCGGCCCGGTCCCGGCGGGCCAGGTACGTCAGTCCCCGGTCGGTGAGCATGAGCCGGGATTCGTCCTCCTGCGCCAGGTCCCGTTCACGGAGGGAGCGGAGCGCCTGGTTGACCCGGCGCAAGGTGACTCCGCCCATCAGCCCGGCCAGTTGCTCCCGGCTGCACAACGGCCAGGCGCCCAGCAGGTCGAGTACGTCCTTCTCGGCCCGGGTCAGTTGCACTGCAAGAGCGGATGCCAGCTGCTGGGCCGGTTCCGGCATGGATGCCTGCACGCCGTCGGGATAGATTGCGTCGGGGTCGGGCCTGGGGTCGCCGCGCCGGGATTGGCGGGACGATTCCAGCAGGCCCTCCGCCCACGCCAGGATGGCCGCCAGGCTGGTTTCGGGCGAGATTTCCACCGGCGGGGGTCCTGCCCCAGGCCATAGCCGCACTGCTGCCAGACCGCGCCGGTGTGGTCTCCGGCCAGCAGTTCGCCCTCCGTCGCCACGAAGGTGCGGCGGTGCTCCGACGGGTCTCCCAACGCGCGAATGGCCCGGCGGGTGGCCTGGTCAGAGTGGGTCAGCGCCAGGGTGAGGAAGGGCCTCTCGCCGCTGGGCAGATGCTCCATGCTCCGCAGCCGGTAGCGCAGGTTGGCACCGGGCAGCATCGGTCCCTGGCGTATCACGCCGATGGTGCGGCCCCCGGATAAAGTCAGCAGCAGGTCGTAGGGGCCGTGGCGGTAGTGGTCCACCCGCACCGGGTCCTGCTTTGAGTCGGCGTCGGCGATCATGGCGGCGACCCGGTAGAGCGCGGCCACCGAGTCCAGCCGCTCGGCCAGCAGCCGGAACCACTGCTTCGACACCGGGTAGGCCGTCAGCATGTGATGGCGGCCCTGGGTGGCGGCGCCGGCGGCGGTGACGCCCTGCTCCGTGGGGAAGTACCGGCGCTGGGGCCGAGACCCCAGCGCCCCCAGGTGGTGGGACACGGTGTCCGCCAGGCCGCGCCCTGCCAGCTTGTCCAGCCGTTCGCGCAGCGTGGATGCGGGCACGCGCCCAAGGCGGGCCAACTCGTCCACCGTGGCCAGGGGCGCGGCGCACAACAGCAGCAGCGCGTCCTCCAGTCTCCGGCGCAGGGGACGCAGCGCCGGGTCGGGCCGCAGGCCCTCCAGGTCGATGATGAGTTCCAGCGTGGCCGCCTCAATGTCCCGGACGCTGCCGCCGACGCAGTTCAGGACGGCGGCAGGCACGGCGCGACCCGTGTGGCCGTGTTCCAGGTAGCGCCAGAGGGTGTGCCGGGAAACGCCCAGGCTCTCGGCGGTCCGGTTCTGTCCGTGTCCCCGCTGGTGGGCGCGCACGTAGTCGCGGATGGCGTCGTTCAATGCCGAGTTGTCGGATTTGGTGATCGGGGACTGCGCCGGCGTTGCCAGCTGCTTCGTTTGCATGCAAATTCCTCCTGGAGCATTGGACTGAACCTTCCATTGTCTGGGAGAAATTCGTGGCACATGATGCCCTCCAAGGCATGGTATCTAAGCGAGTCTTGCAGTTAACGCTACGCCGTCGTCCAAGCAGGACGTTCAGGGCCCGGTGCGCCGTCGCCGGCGGCTGGCCCAGGACCTGCGCCAACTCCCCCGCGTCGATGATGGGCAGTCGGGCCAGGGCGTCCAGGATGCGCTCGCGTGAGAATGCCATGATTCCAGCGTAGCAGCCGGGGGCCGCCGCCGTCACCGGGCGGGTGTCAGTAATGGCGTCGACCACGGTCTGGATCACCGCCCGGGGCAGGGATTTGCCCCACCGCCTCCGCTCCGGGCAGCGCCACAGGGTGTGGCGGGACACGCCGAATCTCTCGGCGGCTCTGGCCCGTCCATGCAACACGACGTGGGCGCCCACGCAGTCGCGGTTGGCGTGGTCCAGGTTGTCATGGGGCGATTCGTTTTCTTCAGAGATTGGCGTGCTGGCGCTGGTGGCCGTCCATCTGATTCCTCCCGGGGATATGCTCTAACAATCCTCTCTCCAAGAGGAATTGTTCGCTCGTAATGCCTTCCTAGGAATTGTGTTGGAAGCAGTCTTGTGGTCTGAGCGCGGTCCGCAAATGCGACTATTCCAGGCCAACTCGGGAGGCGAACCGCAGCCTGGGGACGCGGCGGCGTTTCCGGCAGGTTGCTCATTCGCCAGCCCCCTGGTCCGGTGGCGGCTCTTGGGCGGCCTGGTCCGCCTCCCGTCTCAGGTGGGCGCGGGCGATCATGCGGGCCAGGATGCGCAGCCCCGTCTGAATCTGCTCCCGCTCATGGGCGGTGTGCTGCGGGGATGTTCCCCTTGGCGTCTTTCTGCCGGCGGGCCCGGCTTTCCGGTTGCTCCCGGGGGGACGCGGCTTTCCGGTTGCTCTTGTCTTTTCTCGCATAGCCTCTCGTTGGGGGACTGTGATTGGGCTTCAGCATCAAGCAGGGGTTCCGGTGTCAAGATCATGTCGTTCACCTTGCATCCGTTTTGGTCATCGGCGTCTTTGCCGCTGCCACGAGAGAGTGTGAGCAGCGGGACGGCACCGGGAAACTACCTGTGGGGGTTATCAACGTTGATAACGCTTACGGGTCCCTCGGCATCTTGCCCTTCCCGTGCCGTCCTGGGCGTGTACAGGAGATTGAGTTCTGGTAGACAGCCGCCTGGTGGGTCGTTCAAAGCCGGGACAGGGGGAATTCGGCCCCCTACAGGACGCATCCAGTGAACGCCCCGAGTAAGGGCAGGTTCGGGTCTGGACGCGGAATAGGCGATGGATTTGGAGGCGTGACCGGGCGTTGCGTCCGGCGCGGGCTATGACTCCGGCCGGGATGCGCAACCCTCCGCGCACGGTCTACCGCTGTCCCGCCGGCAACCCGGAGTTTCAGTATTGGCTCCGGTGCCCGGTCGGCCTCCTGTCGGTTTTGGCGTATGTTTTCTCGCGTCAGGTCCCTCCGAACTTGGACTTTAGCGTCGAGTGTGATGAGTCCCAGCACCGGAGGTAACCCCTTATGAGGTGGTTCACCCATGAACCATGATTCATCCGTGAACCACCCTATGAGACCTGCCGCCCAGCTGCATCTCCGTGATGTCATAAACGTGTACAGGGATTCGAGTTTGGGGGCAGGGGGCTCGGGCGGTCGTGTTCGTAGCTGAAATGAGGGAAATCGAGAGGGTTGGGGGGCGGAATCGGGCAATACTTTTGGGGAAGGGCCGGTTCCAGGGGCACGGGGCAGGATCAGCTAGTGAGTGGGGCATTTTGGAACATGAGCACGGAGGTGGCGCGGATGATGCGAGCGGGATGGCCGGGGGATAGCTCCCCCAGCATCGAGAGCATGCGGGAGCTGCGCCTGCGGGCCTTGCTCAACGACTTGGTGAACGACGTGGGACCCGGGAAATTGGCCGAGCAGTTTGGCGTGGACCGCAAGACATTGTGGCGGTGGCAGCGGGCCGCTGAGTTGCCGCCGCGCTTGGTGGAGACGTTGGAGCGGATGCTCCTGGAGCGGGCAATGGCGGCGATGGACGAGGACAGGAAAAGGGTCAGGGCGCTGGAGGAGCAGGTCAGTGACCTGGAGGACCAACTGGCGGCGGCGCTGGCTACGGTGAACGGCACTGAGGTAGACAATGCAGTGATAGACGCGCTGCGGCAGAAGTTCACCCGGGAGATTCAGCGGTTGGAGCGGCGGCTGGAGATCGCCATGCTGGACGAGCACGGGCTGACCCTGCCGCCGGAGACGGCGCCGCTGGGTGGCCTGGACCGGCGGGAGCAGTGGTCCTGGCGGGAACGGGAGCTGGCGGGGGTACGCGGCGGCGGGCCAGGCTGGAACTGCTGCACTGGGTATGGCGGGCGCTGACCCTGGGTAGGTGGCGGTAGCGGTGGGGGCCGGGCGTTGGTGGTTGCGACAGGCAGCGCGGGATTGCGGCTTAGTTATGGCTGCGTGTAATGCGGTTTGCCAGATAGCTCACAATGTCGATGCCAACGTTATGCTCCACTCGTCGCCAATGGCAAGTTGCAGCCCTCTGGTTCGCCCCAATGGGATCATGTCCTCGAAGGGACGGTCCAACCTCACACGCCAGCCATTCTTGCCCCAATGGGGAATTTCTTGTGGGTCCAGATTTGCAATTGCGGTCTTCCCACTCTCGTCAATATCACCCACGTAAGCCATTTGGTCCCCAGCAGCGTACACGCGCCCATCCGTCAACAGAAAGGCGTCACGGTTCGTGATAGTCGGCATGGTAGTCTTCCTCGTAAGCCTCAGCAGGCTTTAGTCGCAAGTCGGTAGCACGGCACTTACGCTGCTCCATGTTATCACGGTCCCTTCGGAGCCTGCGCTTAGAGTTCGGGTCAAATAAAGGCAACACTTGGGACGCCGGGGCCGCGAAGGTATTGCCAAGACCCTGGGCAGGGCCGGATACTAATTTGCGTTGTCAGGCTTTTTCCAGCGTTTCCCGCCCTAGAAACCTGGAGGGTCCCGTCCCTGGACCCGGGTTTGGCCGCATAGGATTGAGCCTTGCTCTCCGAACGGCCGCCCGCGTTGGACTTACCAAAAGGATCGAGCCTTGCTCTCCCGATGGGCGTCCGCGAGGGACATCGCTGAGGCGTTGGCGCAGTTGACGCTTTCGCTCCAGCCGGTTACCCAACCCATCGAAGCGCCACCGTGCGCTTCATAAGGAACTCATCCCACGGCACCGGTATCCCATCCCACGAAGCGCACAGTGGCGCTTCACCAGGCAGCCCATTCCAGGGCGCGGAATACCTACTCAACGGCAGATTATCCTGGTTCAGGAGGTGGCTTAGAGAAACATCACGGCATCCCGGATTCCCTCACCCATCCGGTTCATCAGCGGAGCGGTTGACCTGCTTCGCAATCTTCGCCCTGCGGCTGGAGAGGGCACATAGCTCCGGCCGTTCCGCCACGCCTGCGGCATAGTTGACGGCCAATGACAACGGTGCCGCAGGTTCAGCACGCTCCGGTGTGTCGACAACACGGCAGGCCGGACGCTCACCCCTACCACGCGGATTCCATCGAGCCGGGGGCTGCTGCGCAGATCTCCGGCCCGGACCGCGTTACCCTCTCATTTCCCCAAGTAGCAGCAGCCCCGGAATAACATCTTGGGCCGAACTGCGTCTTTCGCCAACCCCCAACCGGCTTTCCATGTTGCGCTGCCCACCCCTGGGGGCATTGCGTCTTGCGCTGAGGCGTTGGATTGCGCCGCTCAACCTGACCCTGGGCAAACTGTGCCTTGCGTCAGCCCACAACCGGCGTTCTCCATTGCAATCCCCACCCAGGGCGTAATGCGTCCTGTCCGGGGCGAAAGCGGGAATTCCCGGCGTCAGCGGCACAACCTGGACTCCGTGGGTGACGTGGGCGACAGGTTCGCCGAACCAGGGGGCATTGCAGCCGAGGTCGTTGGAATTTTCCACCGGCTCGGCCCGGCGTCCACGGTGCAGGCGACGCACGGCGCAGGAATGGGAATGTCTCATCCGATACGGCTGCCACCGGCGGCAACCACGGCCTCGGTATCAGCGGGAGTCAAGCCGACGGCAAAGACCACAAGAACCAGGGGGTGATCATCGAGAACATTGATCTGACTTCTCCTTCCGCCACCGGAAGGTTGGAGTAAGGGATGAACCAGCCATAACCCCAAGGCCCGTCTCTACCTTGGGCGAGGCGGCGTGAACCACAGGGCGGCCAGGTGAGCCACCAACCACAACCGACAATTCAAAGCTCACAGCAAAGCGGGGGCCGGTCTCGAAAGGGACCGGCCCCCGCTTTCTGCGTTTCGGAGGAAACGGCATGAAGACTATCACCAGCATCGACACCACGGCAAAGGTCAACGGCAAGGTCAACCCCGCGAACATGGCGGAGCGGACTTCGCAGGAAACCAATGGCGCAGTAACCAACGGGGACGGCAAGGGCAAGCCCGAGAGCGAACTGCGGGGGGCGGCCCGCCGCCACGGCCTCACCCTGAAGCAACTGGCCGACAGGATGGGCGCCAACTACAGCCACCTGTGCTCCGTTGCCAACGGCCGCCGGCCCTGGACTACCGACCTGTGGGAGAAGGCAATAGCGGTCCTCGGCGAGGTCCCCGGACAGGGAATCGTTTACCGCCAGGGCGGGCTGGTCCAGGGCGAGAGCACCTGCATCCGGGAGCGGGCCAGGGAGAAGGGTCTGACCCAGAAGGACCTGGCGGAGCAGGTGGGCGTGTCGTCAGGCTACATGTCGGACGTGTGCCGGGGCCGCCGCAACATGAGCCCGGCGCTTCAGGCGCGGGTTGAGTCGGTCCTGGACGCTCCGGTGGAGATCGCCCCCGCCGTGTGCGCCAACCGCTCGGACGGCCCGGTGCAGGGCCAAAGCACCTACATCCGGGAGCGGGCCAGGGAGCGGGGCATGTCCCTGCGGCAGGTGGCGGACCGGACGGGACTGAGCTACGGCTACGTCGTGCAGGCGTCACGGGGCCAGCGCAACCTGAGCCCCGCCGCCCAGGCCCGGATGGAGTCCGTGCTGGAGGCTCCCGTGAAGGTCGAGGCCGCCCAATGCCCCGTCGTGGACCCCAGGGTCTTGTGGGAACGAATGGATGCCCAGGGCTGGTCGCAGAACGAGACTGCCCGGCGGGCCGGCATCAGCTCCGCCATGCTCTCCCAGATCATGAATGGCCAGCGCACTCCGTCAGGAGAGGTGCTGGGGAACCTGCACGCCGCCCTGTTCGCGCCGACCGCACAGGAACTGGTGGCGCCGGTGGAGCTCAAGGTCATGGCCTGGAAGAAAGGCGGGCGCAACGGCGTGGTGGTCAGGGGCGCCGGTGGGCCAGGTGGGGACAGCATCCGCACCGGCGGGCGGGTTCCCTGGGGCGCCGAGGTGGAATTCGCCTACACCACCGGCTACGATAGCCGGGGCCGGCTCTCGGTCAACCACATCGTGGACGAGCGGGGCTACGGCGTGATGCTGAAGCGGCCGGAGCCGGATGGCGTTTAGTCCGGTGGAAGCTCTTCTCCAGGGCGGAGTTCATGGCCGGGGATCCGGCGAAGCTAGGGGTCGTCAGCCCCAGCCCGCCACACCCACCTGTTCGAGTGGGCATTGTGGCGTGCGGCAGGCGTAGCAGGTTGATGCGGGCCGCTAAATAAACAGCAAGGGAGGTCGCCACGTTTTGGTGGCAGCCTCCCTCGTCTGTCCTTGTGTGTGGGTCTTTTTTGTTGCCTTTGATCTGAGTTTCTTGTTGGCTCACGCCGTGTTAAGGTTTTGTTGCGCATAGCAAGGACTCTGCGTGGTATTATCTAACGCATGGAAAGAACCGTGGATGTACAAACGCTGGTTAATTCCCTGGTGGAATCAGATCCAGACGGGGTGAACGGACTCGCTCGCGAGATGAACGTATCGACGGCGACCATTTCTCGTTGGACGACTGGGCGCAGTCGGCCTCGGCCCGCACTCGAAGGACGCCTCCGGGCCCACGCACTGAAACTGCAGGCTTCAGCGAATGGCCCCTCAATCGGCATACATGAAACAGGCTACCCCTCCGCTGCCGAGGAGTACCGTGTACGAACCGCCGTCGGAGCGACGTTGCGAGATATACGAGAGGTCTTGCACCGGAGCGGACGTTTGTCATCACGCCACGAAGCACTGGATGAGATTGCGAAGCTGCTCTTTGCTCATGTCGTGTCAATTGACAACGGAGGGAGGGGGATTGGGCGGCATATCCTACAGGATTCGTTGTCTCCCGCTACTGCGCTACGCGAGTTTGTGTCGGAATCTTTCCATTCTTTTCTGCCAGAGTCCTTTTCGATTGAGTTAGGCGTATCCGACTTTGAGCTAAAGCTTCGTCCTACCGAGGACAGACTCGGCATGGAGTTGATAGATAGCCTAGCTGAGAAGGCCCCAAAAGCGGAATTGTTGCGGGCGCGTGGTGCTGGTCAACTCGACATTCTGAATGAGACCTTCGGGCAGTTTCTCGTGGACTCCTTCGTGGACGAAAGAGAACTAGGCCAGTATCTAACGCCGACCGAGGTAGTCAGAACTATGGTTGCTCTCGGGTTGGATTCACTGGAAGACGGCCTGCTTGAGGCTATGTGCTCTCCCGATGAAAACCGGAGACCAGGCTTGATTCTCGACCCTTCTTGCGGAGTTGGTTCTTTCTTGGCAGAAGCGCTGCGGGTTCTCTATGCCAAGGCCAAAGTCCGCCTGACGCCGGCAGACCTCGACCATTGGGTCGCCAGTGTGCTGAGGAACACCATAATAGGCATTGACAAGAGCGAGCGAATGATACGGCTGGCTACGACAAATCTAGCCCTGTTCGGCGCTCCGGCGGCCAATCTCCATTTGGCAAACAGCCTCCTTCGTGTTGGAATCGATGGAGAACTCTGCGAAAAACTTACCGGGCGAGCCTCGCTTATCCTTACGAATCCTCCCTTCGGAGCGGAGTTCTCCGGCCTTGACCTTTGGGGCTACCGGATTGCCCGAACGGGGATATCCCATGCGCCAAAGAAGGTGGATTCAGAGATTCTTTTCCTGGAACGCTATCTTGACTGGTTGTCTCCTAATGGTGTGCTGGTTACGATTGTTCCCGATAGCGTTCTGACCAACAGGGGCCTGTTTAGCGAACTTCGCAGCGTGATTTCCGAGTCTGCGGAACTACTTTCGGTCACGTCCCTTCCCCCAGTGACTTTCGAAGCGGCTGGCACAAGCACCAAGACTTCAATCCTCCACCTCCGTAAGCACCGTGAGAAGCCCGGCCATAGAACTTTCTTCGCCATCTGCCAAAACATTGGATACGACGTGACAACCAAAGGGTCACAGCGGTACAGGATTCCCAAGGACGCGGGGCAGCTACCCCGAATCCTGAGTGAAGCTGTTGGGAAATTGTCTCCGGAAATTGGCCGCTGGGTTCGACTGGATCAGGATGCCGCCCGCTGGGATGCTACCTATCATGCAGGTCTGCCCGTTGAAGTCCAGCAAAGGATGGAAAACCCTGAAACTCGTGGTATTCGCGTCTGTCAGGTGGCTTCAATCTCGAAGGAGAGGGCAGACCCCCGGAGATTCGGCGAAGAGGAATTTAGATATGTAGAGATTTCTGACGTGGATTCCCGGGCCTGTGCGGTTGGTCATAAGTTGGTGCAGTGTTGTGACGCACCTTCCCGTGCCAGAAAGGTCATCCGGTCGGGTGACGTCCTTATATCCACTGTGCGCCCTGAGAGGAGAACGGTGGGAGTCGTGGGAGAAGAATTGGATGGGGGGATTTGCTCAACCGGCTTTGCCGTGCTGAGACCGCAAGGGATTAGTTCACACACGCTGGCGCGGTTGCTTCAAAGTGATTTCGCCAACGCTCAAATCCTTCGCAACAACGTGGGCATCGCCTACCCCGCAGTAGACGAAGATTGCATATCTGATATTCTCTTGCCAGTCAGTGTGGATCAGCTCGACTCGCTTGCCGCCTGCGCACGTGATGTCGCTACAGTCCGGGCCAAGCTGCGGGAAGCTGAGAACAACTTCGCTTTGCACGTGAACGGAGCAATAAGAGAATGGCTTGGCAGATAGACTCAGGCCAGGTTCCAAACTTCGTCGATGGATGCGAACCAAGTCCCGTCACCAACCTGACAACTCGGGTTCTGGTGAACATGTTCCGGGTGCCTTTCGGCGCGTGGCAGCCCGTAGGCGGCTTGGTCGCTCGGAACGGAGCGGGCGAAGGCGAAATCCTGAATGTTTCCGGTGCGGAGGAATAGGCTTACGGCGAAGATGTCTTGGGTCTCGAATTTGCAACTGCTGGTAGGGTAATAGTTCCTTCTCTGGCCGGCGGTCCACTCTGCTTCCGGGCCGGCAGGTCTGGTTGTGGTGCTGTGGATGAGCCTAGCGCATTCTGTGTTGGTGCCCCAGACCGACTTGACTTCAACTTTCTTGATAACGCTGTCCCTTTCCAGTTCAAAGTCGAAATTGGGATAGGCTCCCAAGTGCTTGGCCATGTCCTCGGGCATCCGGCGGACCGCGAAACCGGCATCTTGCGCTATCTCGACCAACTGGTATTCGGCCAGGCCGCTCAGGACTTTCGCCGAGGCGCCATATTGGTCGATTTCGAGAAGGTCAGTATCCCTCAATTCTTCCAGGGCCGCCACCAGCTTCTTCTGCGGACCCCCGGTATATACCTCTCCTGAAGCTACTCCGGCACTGGCATCGACCTCAATGATGCGTCCTTTGGCTATTTCCCTCCACACCACAGCAGCGTCGGCGCTGAAGCCACCCGGTATGAATTTCCCGGTCCGACCGCGTTGCAGGACTGCCCGGTTCTCGTCGGTGACTTCCACGGTGAACGACGCACGGTAATTGCTCTGGCCTGCTACCTTGAAGACCGTCTTGTCCAGCGAACGGATGGGTACCAGCAACGGGCACAGCACAGCCATCAGAGATTCCATCGAGGAGCCGCTATATCTGCGGGTGAGAGTATCAACGTACTCTTGGAGTTTATGCTCATTCACCGTTGCTTATCTCAGGTATTCGTTCAGACAAGGTCGAAAGACGACTATGGAGGGCGGTTACGAAGCCTATGAAGTCCACCTCCAGAGCTTCACAAAACAACCGGGCTTCAATCAGGTCGATCCTGCGTTCGCCGCGTTCACACTTGCTTATGAAGGACTGCGTTGTTCCGAGCCTGATTGCGAGTTCAGCCTGTGTAATCTCCTGTTCTATACGGACCGCTCGCAGCCGGCTGAGGAATTCCAAGTACCCATCCGAATAAATCGACTTTCTCATACCCCCTACCTGGAGATAAGCTTACAACCCGTTTTAGACTAGTCCAAAATAGACTATTAGCAATATCGGGTTGTTCAGTCTCCAGTTGCGAGCTCTGCTATGGACCCGGCCAACTTCCTAATGTCCTTCTTCCTTGAACGCTCAGATGAATCCCAACCGGGTCACGGGTCATCGGCGGCGATAAGAGGTGAACGGGAGCGCGATTCAATCAAGAAAGGTAAGAAAGCTACGGCGGGCTTAGAAGGACAAGGGCAACCCGACCTGGGGTCATCTCAGGGTGGAGAGGGAATATGACCTCGGCAGTGAAATCCGAGTCTCGCATGTGCGCGTGACGGCTCGCAATGCGCTTCAATGGGGCCACCGCCTTTCGGCGATGGAAATGACCGGAAGACGCCTCTGGAAACAGTCGCCAATCTACGTCCTTCAATGGGGCCACCGCCTTTCGGCGATGGAAAGTTACCACAATCACGCCGGGGGCGTCCCCTTTAATGCCGCCTTCAATGGAGCCACCGCCTTTCGGCGATGGAAAGCGGGCAACCAGTGCGACCCCGGCGGTTCGGACGTGGGCCTTCAATGGAGCCACCGCCTTTCGGCGATGGAAAGCGGCTCCGACCGCCACGGCTGAACCACGAATCCCATCCTTCAATGGAGCCACCGCCTTTCGGCGATGGAAAGGGGCCAGGAAGTCGGATTCGTCGAACTCTGCACCCTCCCTTCAATGGAGCCACCGCCTTTCGGCGATGGAAAGCATACCGCGCCCTGTGTCAGCGACGCCGATAGTCCCCCTTCAATGGAGCCACCGCCTTTCGGCGATGGAAAGGATGGAGCATCAAATCTCAATGCTCGGTGAAATATCCCCTTCAATGGAGCCACCGCCTTTCGGCGATGGAAAGCTGCTGCTGCCTCAGAGCGCCGCCAATTTTGCTCGTCCTTCAATGGAGCCACCGCCTTTCGGCGATGGAAAGAATATGAACGTTCAGGATTCGTCTTTCGTCTCGATGCCTTCAATGGAGCCACCGCCTTTCGGCGATGGAAAGCGTGGACAAAGCCGAGACGCGCATGGGTAAGTTCAACCTTCAATGGAGCCACCGCCTTTCGGCGATGGAAAGTGGCGATTCCCAGAATCACATTTTTCGACTTCCTGTTCCTTCAATGGAGCCACCGCCTTTCGGCGATGGAAAGTTCTCTAATGTGAGGCAAAATTGCGAGTAATCTTACACCTTCAATGGAGCCACCGCCTTTCGGCGATGGAAAGTCAGTGTGCGGGCCGCGTTTCATCCTCTGCCTCCATTCCTTCAATGGAGCCACCGCCTTTCGGCGATGGAAAGTCCATCATGAGGGAGAGACACCATGACCACTATCATCCTTCAATGGAGCCACCGCCTTTCGGCGATGGAAAGGGTGCCCCGTGGCGTCGGGGTTGCGGTTGCCCCCTGCCTTCAATGGAGCCACCGCCTTTCGGCGATGGAAAGCAGCCGCTTGCCGCTTTGCGCCGTGTAGCTCTCCCGCCTTCAATGGAGCCACCGCCTTTCGGCGATGGAAAGCCGGCATTGGCTTGAGGCCACCGGAGTCTCGGGCCAGCCTTCAATGGAGCCACCGCCTTTCGGCGATGGAAAGTTGGGGGAAATGGGGATGTCCTTCATAACTAGGCTACTCCCTTCAATGGAGCCACCGCCTTTCGGCGATGGAAAGGTGGTGTGATGAGATGAGAGACATACCAAGCTGGGTACCTTCAATGGAGCCACCGCCTTTCGGCGATGGAAAGGTGGTGTGATGAGATGAGAGACATACCAAGCTGGGTACCTTCAATGGAGCCACCGCCTTTCGGCGATGGAAAGCTCATATCCGGTTGCTGTCGCAGTTCTTGGCCGTTAGCCCTTCAATGGAGCCACCGCCTTTCGGCGATGGAAAGCGGCGGCTATGGCGGCAATCAAAATGGGTTTGTTGGTCCTTCAATGGAGCCACCGCCTTTCGGCGATGGAAAGGGTGCGGAACACCGGCGCCCGCGAGCACTACGTCTCCCTTCAATGGAGCCACCGCCTTTCGGCGATGGAAAGAGCGCCTGCGGGCCGGGGGGTTGACATCCGGGGCATCCTTCAATGGAGCCACCGCCTTTCGGCGATGGAAAGTTAGTTAGGGCCATGCGAGTGTTTAATAGGATTTCACCTTCAATGGAGCCACCGCCTTTCGGCGATGGAAAGTGGCCGGCTCGTCGCCGGTGATGATGGTGACGACGTCCCTTCAATGGAGCCACCGCCTTTCGGCGATGGAAAGCTGAACTCAATCGCGGAGTGCCGCTTGCCGTTGCTGCCTTCAATGGAGCCACCGCCTTTCGGCGATGGAAAGTTGCGCCATTGCCTCCGGCGCTCGTCAAAGATCGACCACCTTCAATGGAGCCACCGCCTTTCGGCGATGGAAAGGTCCTCCTGTCAATTTGGGATCGGGATCAGGGCTTGCCTTCAATGGAGCCACCGCCTTTCGGCGATGGAAAGACCTGCGAAAATCAGCGATGGAGCCGGAGGACTACGCCTTCAATGGAGCCACCGCCTTTCGGCGATGGAAAGAACCTTCAGGCAGAAAGTCGGTGGCGAGGCCATGATCCTTCAATGGAGCCACCGCCTTTCGGCGATGGAAAGCTGGAAGCCCTGCGAAATGCCGCTACACCAGAAGAGCCCTTCAATGGAGCCACCGCCTTTCGGCGATGGAAAGAGACCTCGGCGGCCCAAGCCGCAATTGGCACCTGGACCTTCAATGGAGCCACCGCCTTTCGGCGATGGAAAGACGACGTCGACCCCAGCGGCGGCCGAAACACCTACCCCCTTCAATGGAGCCACCGCCTTTCGGCGATGGAAAGTCTGATCTGGTAGTTGGTGAGATCGCGTGTATTCCTCCTTCAATGGAGCCACCGCCTTTCGGCGATGGAAAGTAGGGAGCCTAGCCGCCAAGCAGGTTGTTACATACCCTTCAATGGAGCCACCGCCTTTCGGCGATGGAAAGCTGCGATTGTCAGGGTAATCGACTTGGGGTCAACCTCCTTCAATGGAGCCACCGCCTTTCGGCGATGGAAAGTGGAGGCAGCGCATAATGGCAATTGCCGACGTTGTTGGCCTTCAATGGAGCCACCGCCTTTCGGCGATGGAAAGCGCTATCTGTGCTGATTTTCGGAACTCAGTCTATGATGTAGTCCAATTGTTACCACACAAATCTCCGAAATCAGTACCCTCTTCATGTCTGGTCGCCGCGCATTCTCAGTTTTGTTCCTGTGGACCTGCGAGAGGTGTAAGGGAGATTCCTCACCTCTGGACCTCTCGCAAGGCGCCGCTGCTCCTGTTGTACCTCACACTATCACGGCCGTCCTGCGGGGGAGTTCGCGGGCGTTTCCCAAAACAGTGTAGCTCTCTCCTCCCCGACCTTCGGACGGACCCATGTCCACAATCAAGGCCCGGTCCTCCTTCAGGTTCAGGATTTCCGTCAGGGCTTCCTCCAGCAATACCCTCTCCTTGGGAGACAGGTCGCAGATGAACACCGAGTATTGCGCCGGTTCGCCAAACCCGTTCATCTTCTTATAGGTCCGGGCCAGCCGCTTGGAGTCGGAGACATCGTAGCACACCAGAAATCTATTGCGCATATCTACCTCGTCCTGAACACCGGGTAGGCCGGAAGTTCTCCCTGCAAATGTCTCGACAGCAACCTGGCCTGTACTTCCAGGATACGCCGGTAGCTGACGGCGTAGCCGAAGAGCGGGTGAGTAATCAGGGTGTCCATCCGGCGCTCGTAGGCTTCTATCACCTTGCGGCGGCCATTCTGGGTGAGCGCCGACGCATCTCCCCGATTGATGAAGTGCTCCGGCCCCAGTTCCCCGTTGTTGATGAGCGTCAGACACGCCGAGTCCGCTATCAGGGGCCGGAACTCTTCCACCAGGTCCAGAGCGAGGGCGGGCTTGCCGTACTTGGGCTGGTGGTAGAAGCCCAGGTAGGGGTCGAATCCCACCGTTAAGGCCGTGACCATCGCCTGCTTGATCAGCATGGCGTAGAGGAAAGAAAGGACGGCGTTCACCGGGTCCCGGGGCGGACGCCGGTTGCGTCCATGGAAGTCGAAGTCCAGGGAATCGGACTTGATCATTCCTTTGAACTCCGAGAAGTAGGTCCGGGCCGCAGCCCCCTCAATGCCCAGCAGAGTATCCAGGGATGGAGCCGTCTGCGTCCGTTCCGCCAGCCGGTCCAACTCCGCCAGAATGGGAGCGGGCGGCTCCCGGTGATTCCGGCGCAGAAGGGTGCGGCAGTTCTTTATCTTGCCGAAGACCATCTGGCCGGCGATGGGCAGGGCGGTTGCGGGCGTCATGGCGCCCAGGTACTGGCGACAGCGCAGTTCAACGTTTTTATGCCCCATGCCATTGGTAATGCCGCTGAACCATCCGCCGTAGGTGAAGTAGCAGATGGGGATGTTCCGATCGCACAGTTCACGCAACGCCTGGGTGGTGACCTGGACATTGCCGAAGAGAGCCAGATGGGAGACTTCCATCAGCCGGACCTTTTGCAGCGACTGGCCCTTCTGCTTCACTTCCAACTGGTCGCCGGACTTGCCGACCACGGCTCCCTGGGCTTGGACGTAGACGGGAAGGGAGTCGTCCCGGGCCGGGGCCATGCGGCGAACATCTTCCGGTCTGACTTTCTGCCCGTTGGCAGAGAGAAAGTTCACCTCATCGGGGAGGCAAATGCCTACCAGGGAACACCTGGGGCACTTGGGGCTATCCACGAGGGGTTCGGGGATTTGACCCGCCACTGCCATTTTCCTGATGCCCGAAAGCAGTTCCATAGTCCGGGAGACAAGGGCATCGTCAAAAGGCACCGTTACCCGCTGGCGGGACTCGACGAAATAAAGCATTCCCTCGTTGCAAGTGTATCCGTTGGCCCGGAGCAACAGTCCCTGGATGCAGACCTGGACCCGTTCCGGTTCCCAGGCCCCCTCGCTGACAGGGGTAGGTAAGCGGTGTTACGGGGGCGCATGATGGGTGATCTCCAAGCCTTTCTTGGGTTCTGGCCAGGGTTCGGGCAGCAGCCAGACGCGGCTCCAGAGGCGTCCTTTGAGCAGCAACCGCCTAAGCCAGTCGATGCCGTAGCGGATCACGCTGACGGTGCGCGCTGGACGGCTCCGAGGGTTCCGGTGATTGGGAGCCAGCGCTTTGGGCGGCGTCCGCAGATTGCCTGGGGCGATCCGGCGGTCCTGGGCGTCTTCCACCCTGGTGCCGTAGGCCAGGGCCAGCAGTGTGGCCACCGACAGCACCAGCCAGTGGCGGGAGATGCGGGTCGGGTCGGTGCGCCGGGTCTTGTCCCACTTCCAGCCCAGGCTCTTGATGGCCTTGAAGCCCAGCTCGATCCAGAAGCGCAGGGCGTACCAACTCACCCCAACCTCCTCTGGGGGCAGGTCGGTGAGGATGATCCAGGGTTCTTCCTGCTCGGCGTACCAGACGGCCAGCAGGGTGCAACGACGCTTTGCGGTGGGCTGGCCGAAAGCGGTGCCGCTGCCCACCCAGGCCGTGTCGGGAACGGAGACGAAGGCGCGGGCGGGCAATCGTTGGCCGCCGTCGGCGCAGAAGGTGATGTTGTTCCGATACCGCATGTAGGGGTGCCAGCCTTGAGCGCGGATCTGCTGCCACAGCTTGGGGCTGGATATGCCCCGGTCGCAAAGCACGATGACGGTCATTTCCGCTGGAACCGCCGGAGCCAGTTCCTGGAGCAGTTCCACAATCGGATCCATCCAGGAGCCTTTCTGGGTGGCGCGGTGGATGCGCCAGGCCACGGGAATGGCGCAACTGCGGTACACGACGCTGATGACGATGGCCGTGGTCTGGTCCCCTTTGAGCGTGGGGTCAATCGCCAGGGCCAGAGGGCCGGAATGCCACCAGGCGAGGACCCATTTCAGCAACGGCGCAAAGCAGAGCGTAACGTCCAGTTGGGTCTGGCAGGGACTTGTCCGGTCGCTGCCGTCGTAGAGCCACTCCCGGAGGTACTGGCGGAGGTTGTTCCATCTGCCCCAGGGCGAGAGAGCCGAGGCCACAGCGTTCTGACAGGCGCTGCCTGCCAGGATGGCTCCGCAAACCCACAGCACCAGGCCAGTCAATTGTGGCTGGGAGAGGTGAGGTAAATGCGTTTCAATCGTTTTTTGCATCTGATAGCATTCCCTGGGAAGGCGCATCGCGGATCTCCTACATCTGGTCGTATCACAACCAAGATGCCGGAGGCTGATGCGCCTTCCCAAGTTACGGCGCAAGCCAGTTTTAGCCGTTACCTACCCCTGTCAGAGGCCCCCTCGGGAACATCAGGGGCTTTGCCATGCTTGTAGTCCACCGGGGTGACCACGTTGCCCCGGCCTTCTATCAGGTCGATGCGGGCGACGGCGCCCAGAGCATTGTCGGAAAGCATCACGGAACGGGCGTGAATGGTCTCATGTTCAGCGCCGTCTTCGCCCGGCAAGTCGGCAGCATCGCCGGTAGACCGAACGGGCAGCGTTCCTGAAGGCCGGTCCACCCGGCGGTGCTGGAAACGGCCCTCGACGGTATCCACGCTGTCCTCGAATTCTCCCTGCACCCATTCCAGGTAGGCCAAGCGAGGGCAATAGGCGTACTCGTTGAGCATCCGGGCGGGTACCAGTTCCGGAAGGGCAATGGTGGACATCCCGGATTCCGTGGTGGGGGTAATTGACGTGGTTTTCTGGCTGCCATTCGTCATCATTCGCCTCACTCTCCCTGATAATTGACGCAGGTCACGCTGGGGCGGATGGGGTAAAGTTGCGATATTGGCCGATGGTGACCCGCCGGGATCTGAACACTTGCCGGATACCCATAGCGGCCATTCGTTCATGGTTTTCCGGGCTAATGTCGCGGCCTTGGAGTTCGGGTAAAGCCAGCAAGGAGCGAACCGTATCCAGACCTACAGGAACATCCCAGATAGGCCATGTCCAAAACGTGTCGCGGCTCCGAGTTCCCGAGAATCCGGTGGTCTGCATTCCACGGGGTATCGGCATTACCGGGAAGAGCGGCAAGGCTTCAAAGGCCAGGCGGTTGGCGCCCCATTCGGTCGGTGCGCCGCTCTTTTGGCCTTTGACGGATACCTTGTCGTCGCTGGGATTCTTCCACCTGTGAGCGTACCGGCGGTCGTCTTCCGGGTCCCAACGCAGGGACAGTTGAGGGTCTTTCCGCTCCCAACTGCCAAACAAACACTGCTGCAACTTGTCCCGGCCGACTTTCTCCGTGAGGTCGCGCATGGTCTTGAGGAAGTGTTGATGACCAGTCCCGCTCATAGTGCGCAATGCCGTATCCTGAATCTGTCCCTTCCGGTCGGCAGACTCAACCAAGTCGCAGCCGAAAGCGGCCATGAAGTCCGCTGTAGACCGTCCTTTGGGTGAGGGAGATGCTGCTAAGGCTGCATTTTGCGCGTGGGTGCGGAAATCGCCGGTTGGAACTGTAAGGTTATCCCCAATTTCCAAAGCCTCATGCCCCGGACGCATTTCCAAAAAATACTCCAGCCCGTCCAGTGCCTCATCTTCGGTCGGCGCGTCTACATCAACTTGCAGGCTGGGCCGCCAGATGTCCCGCAGCGTCCAGGAGAGGCATACCAGGCGCTTCGGCCAAGCGATGGTGAGGCCCCGCAGCGTCCCCAGGGCCGCCAGGAATGCCAGCGGGTTGGCGCCGTCCAGCCCAGATAGCAGCAGTCCGGCGTTTTTCTGTTGGGTCATTTCGCGGTCTCCTTCGCCTGACTATCAGCGTCGTCGTGCTTTTTCTGCTCTTCCTCGCTGCAACGGTGGTCGGCCAGGCGCATCAGGGCTTCCAGCCAGGCCAGGCCCCACCAGCCGTAGCGGCTTACCAGTCGCCAGAATCGCTCCGTTACCCCGCTGCCCAGCCGCTCCAGTCCGGTATCGCTTCTTGCCGACATTTGGCGTCCGAGAATCGTCTCCTCCACCTCGACCGGATTGCTGTCGCCTACCACCGGGGCAAAGGGGCGGCAACGCCCGTGGTGGCTGGCGACCAGATGTAATACCAGGTCTTCGTCGTTTGCCGCTTTCGAGAGGCCGGAGTTCTCAAGCATACGTACCGAGAGCATCTCGTGTCGTCCACCTTTGGGGTAGCCGCTTTGCTGCCTGGCGCGTTCATATTCCCGCCGGGCGGTGGGCAGCCTGCCCGACTTGGCGACAAGCGGCGGTCCTGCGGCCCATGGGTTGCCACCGTGCAGCAACGCTTGAAACCGTGGGTCGGCTTTGCCCGCGTCGTGCCAACGGGCCGCCAACGCCAAGTCTGCCGCCAGCGAGTCAGGCAGTCCGGCACCTTCTCCGATTCCTTTAACCCACCGCTCCACGCCTTCCAGGTGGTCGTCCAGTGGTACCCACACCGTTGCAGAATAAGAATCGTCCTCGCTGGTGAGGGTTGAGGACGTATACTGGTACAGACGCCGGGAACCCTGCAGGACGAATCCATAGACCTCGTCGTCAGCCTCCCGGGTTTCGGGTTCGGGATAGG
Organism: Dehalococcoidia bacterium; assembly: GCA_965232885.1. Classification (GTDB taxonomy): domain Bacteria; phylum Chloroflexota; class Dehalococcoidia; order Lucifugimonadales; family UBA3495; genus VXOI01. The sequence goes on from CBDDQX010000003.1 coordinate 750,487, forward strand.
GCGTCATCTTGGGACGTCGTCCCCTCTTGTATTCCTTGGCCAGGGCCTCGGCTGATTTTTCCAGCCATCGCCATTGTTCCCGTTGGCGAGTATCTTCAATTTCCGTGATTTCCACTGCCAATTTGTCGAGGCTCTCTGGAATTTGAGCTTCCAAGTCATCCCAATCTTCGGATGATTGGGGCTTCCGAGCAATTATTTGGAAAAAGGCTTTCGCTGGGACCTCAGGCCACCACTCCACTACTTTGGGATGGATACGCAGCAGGGGTTTGTCCCTGGACTGGAGATGCGCCCGGCCTCCCAGGTCTTTGACGTGATTAGGGGGTATGTGCCCGAAAACATCCCATCCGCCCGTCTCCGCCGGGATGACCACTGTATCGCCGGGGCGCAGGTCTGCACGGCTGACAATCAGGCGGCCTTCCGTCGGCCCGCTCCAGCGCAAGGCAGCGTGCTGGCTTCCGCCACGCTCTCTTGGCGAGTCTTCATCAGGGAGAAAGGCCCCTTCCAGGTCACTGTCTTCAGTATCGGGGCCGCTGTACGTTCCTCCAAGCCAGCGGCAGAGGACGTGAATCGGGACTGAGATACATTCCGTCGATACAGGGGGGCAAAGGCTCACGATGCCAACGGCGCGCTCTGCGTCCAGCATATCTTCCCGGGCCAGGTCGGCGCGCCAGCAGACTTGCACCTCCGGCGCACCAAGGGTGCGGCCGTGCAGGAAGATGGCTGGGTCGGGATCCGGTGTGGGGACTGGCGAGGTCTGCACCCAAGCATCCAGGTGAGCAGGCAGCATTACCGGGGCGTCCGCTGCCTGCTGAGTCAGCTTGTTAAGCTCCTCTTCGTCGGTGGGGACGATGCCATCCATGTTCCCGTAGCCGAAATCGATGATGTCTTTTCCGGCTTTGTGATTGAGCCATTGCCAAGTCTCAGCCAATGCTGTGCCGTAAACCGGGTCGTCCGCCGTTTTGTTTTTGGGGTTGGTCTGGTCGGCCCGTATGACGATGACGGCCTGGGCTTCGATGTCGCGTCCATCCCGGTTCAGGCGTCCAAAGCGCTGCCGCAGGGCGTCGAGACTGGCGCACTCGGTGACCAGCCCGTCGAAGTCCAGGTCGGCGCCCACCTCCAGGGTTTGAGTGGCGACAATGAAGCGCGTCCGTTCCTCGCGTTCCTCGCCGGTCTTCAGGGGATACAAGTCGCGGACAACATCGTCCCGGTCAATGGCCCGCATCCGTCCAGTAAGCAGGGTGGCGTCCTTGTCGGCCTTGCGCAAGTTTTCGTATACCAGCTTCGCCGTGGCGACCCGGTTAACCATAACCCCGATGGCCTTGCGCTGGGGGCCGGCCAGACTTACGGCTTCGCTGGCGATGGTCTCTGCCAGGCATTCCAGTTCCTGCCGCTCACGAGCTCTACGTCGCCTCTCGGATTCTGCTTGGCGCCCATCGGCCGCATTTTCCTCCGGCAGATCCCGGGCGTCGTCCCCCACCGAGGTTGAACCCCGACGGTTTCTCACCGGCACCAGCCTGGTGGGTTTGGATGCGTTGATGCGCCTGCCCAGCACCGGGTGTTTCCGGTCCTCATCTCCGGCGGTGAAGCGTTCTTCGTCCCTCATGTCCTGGGGAGGGGTGGCCGAAATCAGGGTTAAGTGGAAGGGGATAGACCCGATGTTGCAGAGTTGGGAAGCCCACTCGCGGTAGCGCTGCACCGAAGAAACCGTCTGGCGGAAGGGGTTTGCGCAGTGGGCCTCGTCCAGCAGTACCAGGCAGTCGTTGGCGGCAAGGCCGGCGTGGACGGGGCGCATACCGGGGCTTGACCCGTATCCCCGGAACAGGAGGCGGGAACCGAACTGGTCAACGGTGGTGACCACCACGGTGGGCTGGAGCGGCGACCGAGCCCAAGCGTCATCCCGGTACATCCCACCACGGAGTAGAAAACAGGCCAACGGGTCATCCTCATCGCCACTCTGCGTGAGGGAACATAAACTGTCCGCCACCTTCTTGAGTATGCCTCCAGTATCTTTACGTGCATCGCGCAACTTTTCCGCCAAGTTGCGCGCCCTCTCGAAGGTCTCGTCCACGATTACCCGCCGGTCCACCACGAAGAATAGGCGGCGGGGAGCAGTGCGTTCCCCGGGGGCGCGGTCTGCTTGGCAAGCGAGGGCGAAGATTGCCATATCGACACAGGCGGTCTTGCCGGCCGCGGTCGGCAGGGCCAAGGCTTGCGGCCAGCAGGAATAGGAATCGCCTGGTCGGGCCTCCGCCACCCGGCGGGCCAGTTCGGACTGCCACGGAAAAGGCGTAAAACACTGAGGGACCCGGTGGGTCGTCTCCTTGCACCAAAGGTCGTGGAAGAAATCATCGAAGTGCTCTGCGGTCAACTCTCTCATTCCGAGTCACCTCCATCCCACTGGATCGGCCGGCACAGGCCGTAGCCCCGGTAGCGGCCTGCGCCGAGAATTACCGGGCCAGCGACGGGTTCGGCAAAGGTCAACACTGCATGAAGATGCTGCAACCGCCCGTTACCGGACTTGCGGCGTATGGCAGGAAATGACCGGCTGTAAGGAACGCCGAGGTGCAGGCTAACCTGATTGAGGACTACATCCACGGGACGGGGCAGCCCGATTCTTTCGCAGGCTTCCTCCACCATTCGCTCTGCCTGACTTTCCTTATCCTGACCTTTAGGATGGCGGTCGAATACGATGGGAGTCACCGTTGCCCAGCGCCGGGCCGGGCGGGTCCATACTTCAGATCGAAGTGAGGTGGGGGGCGATTCCCGGTCTTCCATTTTCAGCAGCCATTCAAAGTTGGCCTCGTCATAGAGGCGCACCCGGCGGGGGGAACCGTCCTCGTCGAAACCCAGGACCGGGCTGAGACATCGGCTCTGTTCGGCTGGGTCAACGCGCTTTGGTATGGCCAGGGCAAAACCGAGCAGGTGTCCGTCGGCGTGCTTGCGGCCCACGAAGGTGAGGGGCAGAAAGGCAAGGTGCGGTTCCTGGGATGGCCGTCCGTCAGCGGTGTGTCCGCTAACCCATTCCGGCACCGGCTCAGGACAGTGCCTGACCACTGCATTGCGAAGTTTATTGGATAGTATGAGCGTGCTCTCCAATCCCATCCTTCTGCCGTCCTCCAGGCGCAGCACCAGCAACCGGTCATGGAAGACGCCGCCGGGGGCTGTCGGATCGGGATCCGGTTGCGCCCGGGTGTAGGCAACCCATCTTGAACGTTCAGGTCTGCGGTCGTTCTCGTACTGGGCCGCCAGGTGATTCATGCGGCCCGGCCCGGATACCCGCAGCTGATGTTGGGCCACGCCTGCAGTCGTAACCAGTTTGGGTTCGGGAGGGTTATCCTCGACCCAAGCCTGGACCAGCGATGCCGAATGTCCGACCCGTACAACCTTGCTGCACAGAGATTCCAGCCCTGCCCGCACTTCCGGCGAGGGGTCATCCGGCCAGACCAGGTACACCCTAGGGTCGCGGGGGATGGCTACCGGAAACTGGCGTGGTTGGCGAGAGCGGTTTTCCGGGAGAAGTTGCAACCCGGCGTTGACTTGCTGTGCTGAAGGTCGCCTGCCCGGTCTACGACCGAGGGCAGAGGTATCATTTACTGGAACGTAGGTAGTCATGGTCTCCCGATGGGCGGCGTCGCTGGCCCACATATTCGGGGCTCCCTGACTCTCCAGCCAGAGCAATGCCTCCTGCTCGCTGTCGGCGCCGTCCGTCTCATAGTGAGCGGCGGCCAGGGCCATGAATACCCGGTCTGGGTGGGGCGGCCACTCGGGGCGCTCCCGGTCGGCGGAGTGGGTGGACATCGACCAGCCCATGAGAAAGCGTATGCCGATGGCGGCCATGATTACTCCTCCCCGCCATCCGCCGTTACCTCGGCGGCCAGCACTTGGCTTTGGCGGACAAGGGCCAAGAGTTGACTCGATGGTTTCAGGACCAACTCCTGTTCCAGCCAGGGAAGCCCGGCGCCTCTGGCCTCATCCACCGCCTGTTGATGTACCTTCAGGGCTTGTTCTGCGGGGAAATCGAACTTCCTGGGTTCCTCGCCAGGGCGGGCGAGCAACTCCCATACTGCCGGGGCAGTGGGATACAGCAAGCAGCGGGAGCGCAGGTCAGCTCCCCGCTCGCGGACCAGCGCGCCACCGAAGAGGGCAAGGGAAGCCAGAACGGTACGAGCCGCCAAGTCCGCTTGTGAGTCGGGGTTAGCTCCGTTTATGGGGAAGCGCAGCCGGCGCAATGCTGGCAGGGAAAGCACAGTTGTTTGCAACGCCTTGCTGATGGTGAAACCGCCGTCGGCAATTGTTGGAGGGATGTTGCCATGATTAACTTCGGAGGGCCGAACCCCTCGGCTGTTCCGTTCTCCAGCTTCGGCTTGCTCCAGGGTCCAATCGCCATCTTTGGTACGGTACACCGGTCCGGCATCCCTCAATATCTGCGCCGGGTCGAGGCGGCTGCTGGTCTTCTTGCCTTGCTGGGCGTGAAAACCCATGATTTCCGATACCAGAGCGCGTTGGAACTTGACGCCGAGGCCGCCCCGGGGCCCGGTAGAGTCCCACATCCCGAAGACCAGGGCGGTAGGGCATAGCTCGAACAATGCCGTTCCGTTTCGGGGGTCGAGAGTATCCAGCCGCTTGCCGGTTACGGACTGGCGAAACATAACACCGTCCAGTTCGCTGTCGCGCAGGAGGGCGTCGGCGATGCGGTGGGGCGCGTCCAGACTGGTAACTCGAAAAGGTTTGGGCAGATCTGCACCGGTAAAATCCACGGTGATGACCGGCAACGGCGCCTTCCCTGACTCCCACTCCTCCAGCAAGGCCAACTCCATGCGGTTAGCTTGGGACTGCACCGAGTCAAGCAGGACGCAGTTGACTTCTTCGCCGTCGATGTATCGCAGTTCCGTGGCGTAACTGCCTCCTTCGTAGGTGGGCGGGAAAATCTTGTCCCCGGGGCCGCCGGCCGGCTGGTACTCCGTAACTGAGCGAAAAGCTGCGGCGTTGCCGGACAGAGCTTCTTTAATGTGATCCAAATTAAGAATGTCCATCGTCTCTTCTCCATCGAAGTTTGGCTGGGGGTTCTGGGGAGTCAGGAAAATGTGATTGATTTGCCCTTCGGGATGATATACTCCTCACATTGGCAGATTTTCCCCCTCATCGCGCGGACGTAGTTAACCAGCATATCCACGCCATTAAGGGCGAGTCGCCCCGAAACAGCACAATCCAATATCAATTGGTCAATTTGGTCATCGGTTGGGAGAGGTCGAAAATTATCATCCATCACTTACCTCCTGGAGTCGGGCTTATGCTACGCAGTGCTTATAAAGGGTAAGTGCCTGCCTCTTGACTGTCAACTACCCTGCGGGCAGAGTCTTTCCATAGTCTTGCTATGGCTTCATTGAAGCATTAGCACTGCCTAGCACCCGCAGCGTCCTCTGGACTTTTCCATCGCCGACAGGCGGTGGCCCCATTGCAACCAACTAAGCAGGTCAATCCACCAAATTGAAACCCCTTCTCCAAATCGCAAGAGAAGGGGCTCTTGGGGTTCATTATGTGTCAGGGTCGCCTATGACTACACTGCCACCGGGAACCTGATCTGAAAGGTTCTTGATTTTATCCAGTTTGGTGGGCCTGGGCGTACCGAATTGCGAACTTTTCGGTGGGAGATCCAGATATAAGGTTCCCAGTTTGATGGGATCGACTTGACGAAAGACAGTCGCCCAATTTGAGGTGTGGATGGTTCTTTAAAGTCCATTCGATTAGTGTCTACATTTGACCAAACTTGGTTATGCTAGTTGAGAACCTGCCCATTGTGGAAGCAACACCCTGCCAAGTCCCTCGTTACCGGCTCCATCCCGCAGACACTGCTGCCTACAGGCATCAATATGACCTGAGCAGGCTACGAGAATGTAATGTCCATCTCACAGTCAAACCTTGCAGCCCTTTAACCGGACTACTTACTTCCTAATAGACATTATGACGAAGGCTCAAGGGTATACATCATCTTCCTTCGTTGAAAAGCCTCCTCTCCACCCTCTACGTGATAAATTATGAGCCGCCTATGGTCAAATCGGTCCAATGAACCAGTCCCAGCTACTTGTCCCATGTGGGCGTCAGCTTCCAATGCAATTATCTGCTCGGCATCCGCAGAGACCAGGATGTTGGCATTGCGGGTTGCGAAAAGGCATTGTCTCGCCCCCCTGCCGGATCTTAGAGTTGCAACGATTCCCTCTTCGATGCTCGGAGCATGAAGAGCATCTTCAGGCTGATCGACGAGCAGAGGGAAATCGCCCTCTGCCAGCGCCACCATTAGGACGACCATGCACTTTTGCCCATGAGAAAGGTCTTCTAGTGATCGATAGCTTCCCTGTGCGACCAGCAGCTGCACGTCAATGACGTCCTCGACATCAGTCAATTGTAAGTTGTACAGGTCCGATAGCCGATCTCGTTCCAAGATAGTATCCCACATTCTGGTTAATTTTGAGGACTCCAACCCAGATTGAGCTGACAAGCCATCAAAGTCCTTCGCGAGGAGTTTCTTAACCAAGGAAATTGGATGACACTTGCTAGCCAGAACCTTGTAATCAGCACCTTGCAGATAGGAGCCTTGGGCTATCTCTTGAAGAGCCCTTTCAAAGCCCTCCGTTTGGGCCCGTGAGTGAACCTTGAGTCGGATCTTGTGCCCCAACTTGGTAGTAAGGCTTTTTGCTTTTTCCTCTCGTTTCTTAGTAATGGCCCTTCGGCTGTCCTGGAGATCAGTCAACAACTTCTCCCTGTCCGCTTCCAAACTCTGGATTAAAGGTAAGATTTCCTGTTGAAGCTCGCGCTCACGGTCGTCCAAAGCGGAGATTTGTCCTTGGATACTCTTGCGACGCTCAGACAAAGCTTGTAGGCCGACTCCACCTTCGTCGAGTTCCTCTAATAGCTGGCGATAAGACGCCTCTGCCGTCTGAAATCGTTCGTCCCACAGTTTTCTGATCTCCTTAAGGGCGTCCACTAGGCCATCCAACTTGGCCTTCGTTTCAGTTCTCATCCCTTCAACGTATTGCTGCCAATCCTTGAAGGCACTTCGCGTCTGCTCCAGTAGATCGCGGTTGGGGAGGGTGTTCATGTCCTCCGGCCAGCTGAATGATATGCCTAAAGGATCTATCGCAGGATTTAGTTTACCGGTTCGTTGATTTACCTGGGTCCTGGCGTTGTCGAAGAGTTCCTGTTCCTTGTACCATTGCTGTTGTTCCGCGATCCTTGTGTGATTCAAAACCTTATCGAGTTCATTCATGGACTCTATAAGACTGGGGCGCTCTTCTAGTTGCTTAAGGATGGTCTGCTGTTTTGCTTGTTCCGCACTCACATCGCCGGCATTCTTAGCGAGGCTGGCCTTCAAGTCTCTAATCGAAGTATTTTCAGCCGAACAATCGATTAAGTCATCGGTCAGAGAGAGGCGGACTTCGGGTTCGCGGGCAAACTCGATGATCTCGCTTTGGCTAAAGCATTTGACTGGGAAGAAATTGCGAATGTCCAGATCGTCGACTGGTTCCAATCCGCTTGCCGTAACGCGCTGTACCAGTGGCTTTGAGGGAGTTTCACCCCAAGTGCGTTCAGCCAAGTAAAGTGAATCACCCTTTCCCAACAGGACATGAACCGTACCCAGGCTGCCGAGTTGCTGTTTCAGCAAGCTCTCCACCTCTCTCAGGATTTTTGAGACGACAGCCTGCTGATTTAGGCCAAAGCGAAGGAGTTCTATCGCTACGGACTTCCCGCTGCCGGTATCCCCAATTAGACAGCTTACGTTTTCACTAAAGCGAAGTTCTTGGCCATCAAGAAACCCACCAGTAACCCACATCCCCAAGATCGAGCAGCTTGGTGAAGGCGACACATCCTCTTCCAATCGCACTCGGATTTCAGGGTCTATTAGGGCCAATTTAAGCCCCGAGATGGATCTCTCATCCATTTTCAGGAAGGAATACCTAGTCCCCATCCCGTCGAGTTGATGATGATCGGCACCTTGTGGCCAACAGTCAGAAGATTGGAGGCAAGTCATGCGTCTGCCATAACGGGTTCCCGACTGATGCTCCTTTCTTGGTGAAGTATCCAGAATTTCTATAGCCCATAGGTCTTGGCAGACGTAGGCGCGCTGACGTTCTGCTCCTACGCTAATCATCTTCAGGAAGCCGCGACTGGCATCGGCGTGTGCCGCAATGGCTACGCCACCAGCCCTCGCCGTAGCGGCTGAGACATCTACAATACCATCTGTTGTAGCAACATCAAGTGAACCGAATTGGTCGCGGGATATGCCCACAGTAACCAGCAGGTCTTCAATCTGAGACGCTGGGGTATTGCAATCAAAGAGAGCTAGAAGGTGTCCCTGTGGAGTAGAAATTTCGACGCCAGGGAAGACCGTAAGGCCAGTTCCTTTCGCGGCTTCACTGATTGGGTCACACAATGCGGCCGTGTTATGGTCAGTAATCCCTATGATGTTGAGTCCTTTCTCGACCGCGATGCGAACCGCATCCTCGGCGGTAGCGGTGTTCCATTTATCGTCCATGTCGATAGACGCCGGCGTGTGAACGTGCAGGTCAGCCTTGAGCCATCCTGCGCCGCTCGAAAGTTTCAGAATGTCATCATGTGTCGGCATATCGGATATGGTCCATCCTTATCTAGAATGTCAACTCGATGGTTCTCAAGAAGTTGGTGGAGTCGCCTATCGGATTTTCAACCCTATTCCATAGTATTTGGCAGTGCTTTCAACCCTCTCACCTATTCGTCCAGTACGCTGACCTGCCTGTCGAGCCCGTTTAGCATAATCCTTGCCCGGTCAAGAATTCTGACTACGCGACCGTCGATGGTCTCAATTGACTTTGCGATTTCTTCCAATCCACCCGCCGGCCGTTCTACTTCCCGAACTGCCTTGTCCAGTGATTCAACATCTATTCCCAACATGTCACTTCCAGCGACGCACGCACGCAAAGAACCTTGGCAATCGACAGGGCGGCCCCGAGGTAGGCGATTGCCAGGGCTAATCTCAGTTTTGATGAGACATTGACACTGATGACAATCTCGGTTTGCTTATTCAGTTGCCTAAGCCTTGAACACCGCTCGTTCATGCCACCGCAAGAACCTAGCGGCCGGACGTTGGTCACTGCGGTCAGGAATCACCTGTAGGACCGATCCTCCGTATTTGTTCAGCGATTCCTCAACACTCTCCCCTGAGGCCAATCCTCCCACTAATACTGTGAGGTTTGTAAGCACAGTGAACAACCCCGCGTCGAAGAACTTGTGGTGCAAAACACACAGAGCCATGCCATTGTCGACTCTCGCAGGCCCTTTAGCGCAGTGCCATTGGATGTGCGCAGCCTCGATTCCGATCGGCTGCCCAGCGACCTGTACATCTAACTCGCAGAGGGCACACCGACTCATGTAGGCTTGGAGCACCGCTTGTCGGAATCGTGGATCACGCGCATCTTGTCTGGGCATCGTGCCAACCGGCCAGCTTGGGTCTATTCTGCCCACCAGCCCCACACTTTCTAGTATGTTCTGATGCAAGGATGGCGGAAAGTAGGTGCCGAGCAGATTTGCTACCACGCGCCAAGCAAAGTCAGGGTTCGAATCAAGGGTGTTTACGAAATCCTGGGTAAGTCCCCCACGAATGTCGTGCTCTCGTAAGTCAGATAGGAAGGGATCTCCTGATGTAGTCGTTCTTACGAGTTCCGGTCTATCAAGCTCCCACAACCTGTCATTGGTCAGGTGCCAAAATGGGTAATGTGCGTTCTCTCTGCTGTCGGGTAAGCCGAATCGCCGAATCAACCCGTTCAGGTCTCCCTCTATTTCCCCATACGCAATTAGTCTCTGTTGCCCACTCAAGTGACGCCCAATGGAAAGCAACAGCAATAACGGCTTGTGAGGGGAGGGCCGGCCGTGCCGCAAGGCGACCCGAATCGTCTGGATCCTGTGCAGCATTTCATCACTTGGGTTCCGCGTCATCTTTGCTGTCCCTGCCATCGAGAACGGTCTACCAAATAGTCAAGATCAAGAGCCTTTATTGGACCCTTGCAATCACTACGGAAAACTGCGCTACTCTTGGCCAGCTTGTCTGCAAGCTGTTAACTAGGTAAAGCGTATCGACAAGGAGGAGATCGGTTCGACCCTCCTCAGTTTGGGGAAATAACTGCACCCCGAAAACAAGATTTCGATACCTGCAATCGCATCCCCAGCTTCAATCTCCCAGTGCCTTCAATAAGGCCTCTCTCACATCTGCGTAATAGATGATACCCAGTTTGGTCGCCATGTCGTCGGACAAGTCGTTCAGCTGCTTTCTAGCGGAGATTGGAATCAATAACTGGACCGCTCCTTTCTCAACAGCGAGTTCCGCCACGTTCACTGCGTTGTGCACGGGGTCCAGCCCACCTCCGAGATTCAGGCCCCCAACCGTTGCAAGTCCGCCCTTTAGGCTCTTCCCTAGAAGGGCGCCGCATAGTGCCAATAGAGCGGGAAGTCCAAGGAACGCTCCGGTCCTCGAAGTGTCTAATGCACGGAGTTGGATTGTGAACTCATGTGCGCGCGGGTCTCGGTCCCCCACCAAGTCCTTGGCCTGCGTGACCAGGTTTCCTTGAGCATATCTGACGCTCTCTCGGAACGGACCAGGAGCGGGAACGTTGATGATCCTCATTCCTGAACCTGGTCCAACGTTTACCTCAATGCGATAGAGACCCGCATTGTCATCCAGCCCTCCGGGGCTGATGGCCCAGACCTGCCCCGGAGGAAGCGGGTCTGCCGCAATTGCATCGTCGCTTTGGAGTTCGGGCGTGGCAACAAATCGTTCGACTCCGTCCTCGCCCATCGTGTAACTGAAGTGGGTATTCCTAAACTCGGCGCTGCCAATCCTTTTCTGTTGCTCCTTGACTCGGCGACGGCACTCAAGCGCCAAGCGGACCGCCCACTCAACGTCTTCGTCCAGAATTTCTGCTTCCCGATCAGGGTGGAGGAGCTTCAACAGGCCGTCCAAAGTCCGATTCACTGCTGTGGTGTCTCGTCCGCTAAGGGCGCCACCATATTGGACTCGTCCCTGAATGGAGGAAAGCCGGTTTTCAGATCGCAGTTGGGACCAACAGTCTGATAGGAAGTCGTTCACCAGACCAAAGTGGTCTGTGAAGTATGAACGGTCCAACTTCGGCACGTCCCAACCTGGCAGATAGGCATGGATACGATCCATGAAGGCGGTGTCATGCCGCATCTCTGGCGGCAGAGGTTCCAGCAGGTGGCCAATCCGCTGCTGGTGTTCGACATCAACGTCAAAATTACCCACGAACACCAAGCTACCGTTCGCGCGTATGCTTTCGCGGCCCCTGCTGAATTCGCCCGACTCCATGTAGCCCTTCATGATATTGACGCCATCCTTCTGATCGAAGGAGACGCCGGAGATCTCGTCGAAGCAGACGACATCGTACTGGGCAACCAGGCCGCGCTGTCCCGTTGCGTTATTCACGAACATGCGGGCTACCGTTGCCTTGCCCCCAGAGATCAGGTGGGAAGCAGGGGATATTTGCTGAAAGAGGTGAGACTTGCCCGTACCGCGAGGGCCGAGTTCAACCATATTGAAGTTGCGGTCTACGAATGGGACCATCCGCAGTAACAGGACATCTTGGGACCGTGGGCTAAGGGCGGAAGGCTCGAAGCCAACGCTTCTCAGCATCAGGTGCTTCCATTGACCCGTGGTAAAGGCCCTACGCCCAGCAGCGAGATCGTCCAGCATCCCACGCTTGGAGAGCTGGATCGGACGTAGGGCCTCGATTCCAAAGGGTCTACCCCCCTTTTCCTCTGCCACGGTGGCGTCGTAGGTAAGCTCTAGCTCCGCATAGAACCCGCCAGTCAGCATACGTTCGTGCGCAGAAACCAGCTCTGCGGAGATACGAACGTCGTTCAGCCTCAGGCTCGGCAGGGTAGCCATATAGGAATCGGAACGGGCGTCAAGTCGAGCCGTGATGATGTCTATGAGCTTGACCGAGCCGAGCTCACGGGCACGTGACTTGAACAGCTCCTCCTCGCCGGCCCTGACGGTCCGGTATTGCATCTGCGATTCGACGATGTTCAGGCCTTCTTGTATTTCCGTCTCATCTGTGCTCGCGCAGTATCTCCCTAACAAGAACTCGGCGACGTATTCGGGAACAGGGTATCTCCCCTTGAATGACCGGGCTAAGTCCTTGCGAACCACATACCCCTCGAAGGCTTGCGCCGCTAGAACGTCTAGTTCATCCATGACGAGTGTGACCAACTTATGAACCCCCAACGATTGTGCTCGTTTGAGCCAGAACTATGCCGTCGGAGCCAACTACCACGACCAACGCCGCCGTATCCTCATGCTCTGCATCTTCAACTAGGAGGAACACTTCACCTTGGTCGCCAAGCTCCTTACCACCCATAGCCAACGTGGTAGCGGGGTCGCCTCCTTTGGTACGGATGTCTACACGTGCGCCAGTCGCTGACCCCTCAATCGTAATGTTGCACCGTAGCCGCCTCCACCTCACCTCACTTACGGACACGGTAGCCTGGGCAGCGCGCCCTGTTGCAGAAAGAATAGGGACCACGCACTCCTGCGGGCTGAGGCCACCGTGCTCGTATTCCTTGCCAGCTTCATAACAATGGATACCCGGCGCTACGGCAATGCGGACGGTGCGGTCCCAGTGCCAAGATAGAACCTGTTGGTCGGGCCGGGAGCCTTCCTTCAGTCTTGCACACCGCCCCTTTCGTAACTCGGTGAGGTGTTCCGGCAACTCGGCTTTGGGCAGACCGCCAGGCATCAGCAACCACCCGTGATCAGTGACAACTACCACCTTTTGCCATCCGTGCTCCAAGAGAACAGTTATCCTTTCGGCAAGTCCTCGAAGCTCGGCGGCGGCGTGATGGGCAACTCTCCATCCATGCTCGTGGCCGTATGCGTCTATGCTTCCGAACTCCGACCAGGCACGCCCGGCAACGTCGCCAAGCTCTTCAGTTCCCAGAATCTGGAAGCCTGCATCTCCCACCACCCTTCGCAGAAGTTGAGCGGTTACCTTTGATCCGTTCGCTTGAACCACCGTGTCGAAGTCTTCGCCGGCTCCTAACGCGGAGGCCGCAGGCGAAACTGCGGGTTTCGCCGTAGCGGTCACCGATGGCAGGGCCGTCAGACGTGGCTCTACTCCCGCCTCGATTCCTTGCTGTTCCAACATAGTTCCAAGACGACGCGCCAAATCAAACCGAAGGCCATCGACGAACAGCAGGCACATTCCGTCCGCAACATCCGGTGGAGATGCCGCTTGGTATCCGTCTGGCTCGGATGCAATAACAGCGTCCTGAAACGTCTCAACTATCCTTTCTAGCCACGGACGATACACAGTCCGTGCGGCAGATTGGACGGCCCTGACATCATCCAGCCTCTCTACGGAAGCGAGGGCGTCAAGTACCGCCAAGTCCGCAACCCATCCGTCATTTGCATAGTTGTGCATTATCTCCGGTATGGACGTACCCCACGTCATCCGTTCGGTGACTTCCGCCATCTTCGTGAGATGCTGTAAAGCCTTGGCAAGAGGAGCAGACCCCAGAGAAGCCCATACCCAGCTTCGCCGCTCACCGTGGTTCTGTTCCAGTTCGAGAATCTTGCTCCGAGCAGCATCAGGGTCTAGGCTCGACATGCCGACCAGGGCGTCACGAAGAGCTATCTCCGCTGCTTCATTGTTCTGGGGCCACGATTCCGAGCGGTCGAGAAGCGGCAAAGTCATCTGTGGTTTGGCTTCTCGCAGCCGGTCAGGGATGGCTACATATGATGCAGGGGTTTCGGCAAAGCGGCGCCAGACCATGTCCCAATTACCGTATTGCTGCCCCAACTTCTCGGCGACTGTCACCTGGCCGTCCCTGTCCGGGTGAAAGTCGTAGTGACTCTCGCACAGTGCTACAAATGCGGCCCACTCCTGGTCTGAGCATTCATCCCGGTATCCTTTGGGGTCGTTCAGCCATCGAAGCACGTCCTTCACGTTATCGGGGTGGATCAATCCGTCCAGATAGAAGGCCCGTATTGGAGCGGCCTTATGGATAGCCTCAATGGGCTCTTCCGACAGCTTCAGGAGAGAGCGCTGGAGTGCCTCTCTAGTACCCTGATCTCCCTCTACACTTATACCAAGCCCGCCGTCCCTGCTCTGTAGGAAGGCGTTGATCGTCCAGTCTCGGCCGTTCTTCTGGCTCCATAGCACACCCCGGTATTGCAACTCAGCCAAGGGCTGCAACTCGATTGGACAAGTCTCCAACGCCCTCATGTCCTGTCGGGAGTAGCCGGGCAGGTAGAGTATGGGAACCTTCCCCGCCTGTAGGCCAGGGTGAGGAATCGTGCGGGCAATAATGCACCTCAACCAATAGGCCGGGCCAGTATGGTCGTCCGGGGAGTATTTTCCTAGAACGAAGAGAGGCAGCCGTTGCTTGAGTAACGGCAAAAGCTCTTCCCATTGGCGGGTCTCGTCCGTCCATAGGACGGCGGCAGGCGTTACTTGGTCCTGCCTGTTATGCGAACTCGCGACCTCGATAGCGTCGGCCAAAGCATCGAGGAAGGTTCTAGAAACGGAGGCGGTAGTCATTCTATCTTCGCCTCCCTCGCAGCGCGCTTCTGCGCCAAGGTAAAGTGCATGTCGTTCACCCGCTCGGAGCCGTCGAGGTCCCGACCACGGTCCTTCTTCCAGTTCACGTTTACTCGGTTTCGGAGAACGCCTGCGGTAACGAATGGCCTAATGTTTAGCCGCACACCGTCGTTGAGGTCAGGATTCCAGCCGATTGGTTGTTCGTGTAGAGGCTTCCACCGCACATAGATGCCGTAGGGCGGCTCCCCGTCACGTATGTCTTCGAGTTTTCTTTGCAATTCGAGGGCTGCTACCAACCGAGCGCTGGCTCCCGGCGCGCCGGTCTCTTCGGCGGCTCGCTGGGTGCGAGTCCACTCGCCTAGGTAGGTGTAGATGAGTTTGTCAAGGTTGGCCGCATCCAGCTTATGGTAGTTCACCAAAACGGAAAATCCGTCTCTTCTACCATCCCAGATGTGCCAGATGAATGGGCGCTGGTGGAACAACTTGCAGTGCTGCTCGAAGAAGCCATCGCGGAGCCAAGCATCAAGGCTTTTGTCAACGAAACCGACCTGCCGTAGCAATTCCGTTTGTCGTCCGACCGACCAATCGTCCCCGTAAGAGACCGCCAACACACGGCGCAACCGCTCTATAGCGGGCTCCTGTCCGGCTAAGGATGCAAGCGGAAGAATCCCATCTGGCAAGGCGAAGCGAGAAAGGCCATCCGCCTCCTCTTGGGGCCACAGATACCCCAAGAGTCTTGCGACAGCCACCTGCAATGGGTCCGTACTCTCGGCAGGGGAACCCTCAAATATCCATTGGGTAGGATCGTTTGAGTATGGTTCGGGCAGACCGTTAGGCCATCGTTCTCTAGCTTCAGACCGCCAGCGTTCCAAATCGAAGGGTACTTTCACCAATGTCGCGTTGGTCACATTGATTTTCGTATCGATCCGTCGGACGGCTGCGTTGAACTCTGACGAGGAGCAAAACGCCCATATTGCGAGCAATTTGTCGGGTTCCTTCGGAACTATTACAGCCACGTTGGTGTCGAACTTATCGCCCTTGTACAAGGTTGAAGGCAGGGACCTCATCTGGCCAACGGCGACCCCATCTCTTCCCCATGCCTCAGTGCCACGAGCAAACGCTGATCCTGCCTCTATTGCTTCCTGGAGCCGGTTCCATCGCAGAACTCGCGAACGGCCTCCATACGGCATAGTCTTATCTGGACTGCTAGCCCAAAACTCCCATTGCGTTAGGTCTGACGACTCCCAGAAAAACCGGCCATATCTGGAGAGGTCCGCTGGAGAAATGCCTTGCAACGACACAGCATATGAGGCCAACAGGGTGCTTGCATCGATCGCGGTTAACGACACGCACGCATCGGGGTTAGACAACTGGCTGCTTTGCGTTACATTCAGAGCTTCACCGGTTCGTATGAGATTTTCTTTGTCTTTCGCACTGCGAGCTCCGGATGCATCCCAACCCTTCAATTCGTGGTTAGTTGGTGGTTGAAGGTTTTGCAATACCAACAAGGTTACGAATGCACCGGCTGCAGAAGTACTTTCAAAAGCTCGTTCTCCCAGTTTGGCTACTAGGCACCAAGACTGCTCACGGAGCATTCGCTCCCGGAAACTGCGGTACGAGTTAAGAAACATCCAGTTCTGCGGAGTGACGACAGCAAAAGACCCGCTCGATCGGCAGAACGATCGACATCGTTCCACGAAAGCTGTAGCCAAGTCTGCCTTGGCTTCCCCATGGCGCAACTCAATGAAATCTTTGAGTACATCTCCTTGCTTACCGCGTGCGAGATACGGCACATTAGTCGCAACCAGAGTATATTGACCTGCCAGCAATTCGGTGGCACGCGCAACTCCCAGGGCAGCACTCCCAAAGACCGCTGCGACCGGATCGTCAGCGGTTTCTCTTACCAGAGCCTCCTCTAGGAGAGGTGCTACTTTCTCAAAGCCTGGTGTGAACATCCGCTCTCGGACAGGAGCACCCGTGGGATCAATCAGGCTGCCGAGGTCTGGCGCATTCACGAATAGCCCGTGCAGCCTCTCCAAGGTCTGTCGCATATTGGCGTCGTCCCCTGCAAGCTTGGCCCACTCATCTAGCTGTTCACTAACGGGGATGCCGGAACACGCGACACTTGGAATGGGGAGGTCGCGGTAGCCTCCTGCCTTCCATGCCGCGAGGGCGAGTGAAAAGGCAGCGATCTGAACACACCGAGGGTCTATCTCTAGTCCAAACAGATTGTCACGAAGCACGGCGTCAGCCGCCTCAGTCTCGCCGAGTCCCTCCTCCTCTATCCGCATTCTGCGGAGCATTTCAAACGCAACTAGCAGGAAGTGGCCCGAACCACAGCATGGGTCCATTACAGTGACGTCCGCCGCCCTTTCTGGCCATCCTGGGAATGAACCGGCTGCCGGCGCTCCATCGTCCTGGAATCGAAGATACTTGAAGCCTCTTACCAATGGACTATCAGGATGCCGTGCGGCCCACCATGCCCCGAGGGAGTTCTCCAGCAAGAAACGCACCATGTAGTCTTCGGTGAAGAGCTGAGAGTAGGCGGCCAGGTCGAGCTTTTCGATCTTTCGCCCGCTACCGCTGACCTCCTTCTTCTTCTTCGACTGCCAGAATTGGTACACCCAGCCAAGGCCGTCGTCGGACGTGAATACTGGTCTGGGGAGGGCACTTAGGATGACCTCAAGAGCGGCGCGGCCCTCAGGAGCGAATGTAACCTGTCCGCTGGGGTCATCGAAGGGAAAGATGCCTGGCAGCATATTAGCTGTGTACCGGGCCGCTGTTGCCCACCGGTCCGGATCCCCTTCTGCCGCAGCCAGTTCTTCGCATTCTTCCATGGTTACGGCTACGCAGGTGGGGTGGATGAGCAGGTCGTTCTCTGCCAGGAACAGAGGGAACAGCATCCGATGCCACTGCACGTAGGCGACCTCTTCGACGAGCAACTCGAATCCGGCGGACTGGCTGCCGGAACCCAGTTGGCGGGCCTTTGCACGTAGAGCATTGCGAAGTGCCCTTTGCTCACGAGTGAGCGTTTCGAACGCCCTTGGCTGATTGACGGCCAGAACGTCCAGGGCGGCGCGCGCCGCTTCCTCGGCTTCATCGCGTGCCGCAACGATAGCCTTCTCTAAGTCGGACCTCAGCGTGGATTCGAGTGGTGCCATCTTCTGTTCTTACCTCTAGGGAATGATCACGGGGTGCTCATCTACCTGGGCCAACAGCTGTTCCCGCAACCTTTGAATGTAGTCTTCTACGTCTTCACGGCTATTCAGGGTTGCCGAAGTGGGTCTGACTGTGACGGCCCTCGGTGCCAGTAGTCGGGCTACCTCTTCTCTCGCCCGGTCTACCCGCGGCTTCAGGGCTAGGAGTCGATCATCCCAATCTTGGAGGCCCGTGTCCTCAAGGCATTCCATGAGGGCCTGGTCAGTGCCAATGTTGAGATCGGGAACTGGGATCAGCCCGTTGGATGTCAAGAGCCTTGCTCTATCGGAAGGCTCCAACTTCAGCCAGTCACCTGACCTCTCCAGATCAGTAACCTCCCGGTCGCGCTCATTGCGTAGGCGTCCGTGTGCGTCAGAAACCGTCTTCCGGAGGGAGTCTGTCACCTTACTGAGAAGTGGAGAGATGGGATTGGGATTAGTCAGCAGAGAGCGCTGGGACCGAATCGCGTCCATCTGGGAGTTCAATTCAGTAGCGACTGGCAGTGTGCGAGCGTGGTGTAGAAGTCTTTCCAAGCGCAGCCATTCGGGGAAGCGTTCTTTAGCAGCCTCACCAGCCGACAACCAATCCCTATGGCAGTCGATGAGAGTGTCTGCCTTTTCGGCCACTTCAGCGATCTGACGATTCCCAGCTAAATCCCGAAGCTCCTTGACTATCGTGGTGTCCGGCTGTGCGGGAAGGGGCGCCTCTCCACCAGCGGCCTGGGCTTCGCTCTGGAGGCGCTCCAAGATCGTCACCACCGCCTCAGCTTCCTCACCGCTCTTTGCTGAAAGGCCCATCGCTGACGCGACTTTGCGAACTTCTATACGCTGGGGAGCAGACACGACGACCCCTTCGCTAAGAAAATCGGCAACCCCTATTTGTTGCTGGTTGAGATCCTTGGCAGTCAATGGTTGCCCGCCGCGAGCGGCCCGCAAGACCCCCCCTGCAAGCAGTGCCAATAGAGCGCCGTCAACGGTGTCGCGGGACCACCCATATGGCGGGTCTGAAAAGTGACGGCGCACGTCGGAACCCTTTTTGCCTGCACCCCCGACAAAGCTCCGTATCTCTTGGCATATCGGATGATTCTCCACGTCGGAAGAGTATCCGAGGGCTGAAAGGGCATCAGCGGCGCCTTGCGATGCCCTAGTAACTACTCTGTTCCATCCGCTCTGGTCCGCATCTGAAAACTTGGGGAACAGTCTGGTCAAGGCTGCCTCGACAGCCTGTCTAATGGCCTCAGGGAAGGACGCGGCAATGATCTCGTTACCCCCTCCCTGGTAGACGCGGGCGTTTCTGATGATGTTGTCCACGAGGTCGCTGATGTGTTTACCCTCGACGTCTATACGAGACTGCATTGCTCCTCTTGCTTCGGTCCCTGCGCTGGTCTGCGGAACCGCACGAGTGCTGACAGTCTCCTCAGCCGCACGGAGCCGACCAATAGCCTGTCGCAGCTCGTCAGCTTCAAGTCTCGGCAGGAAGACGAACACGGTAGGGTTATCGACCCCCGCCTGCCTAGCTTCTTCACGCACGGACCCGAGCGCCGTCGACCATTCATCCTGTACCCACAGAGGAACGCTGCTTCCGTCCGTTGCTGGCCTCTCTGAACCCAGGTGCATTTCGTACTTGCGGGATGTCCTGGTGGTTCCTTGTAGGAAAGTGAGTCCCTTGAGAGCCGTGGCAAGGGCTTCTCGCACAGCCGTTTCGCGCTCGGCAGCCATACGAACATCATCCCCAAGAACCCGGGACAGGCGGCTACGGTAGTCCGTCTCCCATTCAATACTCTCCGGAGTCTGGAGTCGGTATTCGCCATCGAACAAGATCAAAGTTCCTTTATCTACGAGGCCCTGCAGCACAACCGGGACTTGTTGCCGGAGAGATGCGCTTCCGGCAGTAAGGTCATCGACCACCAGATCGGCCAAGGCATCCGCAGTGGCTCGAACTCCAGTCGTCAATGGGCCTTCGTCACGTGGAAGTTTGCCTATCATGAAAATCAGAGCACAAAGGCGAGCCCTAAGTTTGCCGTCCACAGTGCCATCGTCTGACTCCCGGATCACGGTTGCCACGTCACGAGGTAAGATGGCGCTTTGAAGCATCTCTGTCTCGACTTGCCAGTAAATGGCATCTGCCGGCGCAACTGTGCCCAGTGGTTTTGCTGCAACCTCACGGGCTGTGTCATGTACGATGCGTAGCTGCGTTCTCAACTGTCCGGCAGTCCCCGCACTATCGACTGACCGCAACATCCGCTCCCACAGACGACGCCGCACGGGAAGAATCGGGTAGTCAGCTACACGGTCCTGGACATCGCTGGGCTGGGGGCCGATTCTTGTGCCCGCCAAGTGGCGGTCTATCTCACCACTGGCCGAATCTAGGACGCTCTTCACGGAAGCAACCTTGTCCGGCGTCTTTCGCAGAACCACTTCCCTAACCACCTTTTCGACATCGACGTCAGAGAGAGTCACACGTATCGAGAATCGCCCCTGGAGCTTTGAGAGTTCTGTATTGGCTTGGAGTGCCGACTGTCCTGTGCCAACGAACAGGAGATGGCTTCCGAACTGAGTGGAGCAGGCCTCGACAACGTTCTGTACATGGAGGGTTCGTTGCGGGTCGTTTCCGATGAACTGCTGGAGTTCGTCGAAGACTAGGAGAGTAAGGGGCGGCTTGCCTGACGCAGTCGACTGAAGTGCGAGCACATCAGAAATCGCGCTATGCAGTTCGACATCCGTAATGTCTGAGACGTTCGGGTATTGCTCACGCAGCAAACTGCGGACCTCCGCCGGACTGGACGCCAATCCTGGGATCACCTCTAGCAGGGATTCGGCAAGCACTGGCGAGACATACATGTTTCGGAGTTCATGATTGAGATTCTTGCCTTGTGCTTCAACTGCGCAGTCTACAGCGTCGTACCATCCGTTTTGCATTAGCCATATGACAAGTCGAGCTGCCGGGTATTGTTCGGGCAACTGTGCGCCCCTGAAGAGGACAGCCAGCAATGCCAATCTGACGGCGCCAGCCCCCGCTCCCAGAGTGCCCGCCGCAGACCACAGTCCTCCTTCCTGACTGCCTAGTCGCGACAGTTCCACAAGGTGAGCACTCAAGTCAGAGGGGAGCGTAACCAGGGAACGGGCCCGAGCACCATCAGGGAACTCCACATCCCGCCAAAGGTATTCGAGTACTCTGACTAGGTGGCTCTTTCCGCTACCGTAGAAGCCGCTCACCCAGACGGCTTGTTGTTGCGCCTGCGAGATGTTGGTGAGGAACGCCGAGAGTATCCGGTCCAAGCCTTGTCGGTACTCTCCCTCACATACGAATGACTCTAGTTCGTACTTGAGGACGTTCCATTCGTTCTCCGACTGGGGCTGGATGACCTTAGTTACGCCGTCGTTGGGAATGACTGTAGTAAGTGGGTCTCTCGAGAGAACATCCCGGATTCTCATGTCTGGCATTAGTTGCCCCCCTCTATCGGCACAGCGTGGTAGTTCCAGCCGTCACGGGCATTGAGCAGTCGCCAATTGGAGCCGTCTCGTTGTCCTGGGAAAAACGCAAGCAGACGACCGGGTACCTCCGAGTCGACCTTCGCTATGAGTTCAGCGACCCGAATGAGTCCAAAGAGCGATGACAACCCAAGGAGCGCCACCACCGTATCCTTGGCAAGATTCTTATCAACGCCTGAGCGTTTCAATTCTTGCCGCACTCGTTCCGCCACGTAGTCTGAGAAATCAACGAGCGCCAGTTCCAAATCTTCCGGATGCTCAAAGTACGCATCCTTATACTCGTGGCTAGCCATCCACTCTGCGAACCAATCGGTGATGTCTACCTGGTGCCACGTATGTCCGGCATCAGTCGTGGCGGTCTGAAACTCGCCGATGCGTAGCCGCAGGCGACGCTCTTGGCCGGGGTCGTACCTTGCAAACCATACTCTCTGCGCCCCAGCGAGCTTGGAGTCCCAGGGAAGCTTCACGTATCTCTCGTAGCAGGTCAGAAGATCCTCTATCTCACTCATAGTGCGGGGTCTCCTTGGTCACGCATAAGATGCCGAAAGCTCACTTCCACTACATCTCCAGCTGCTCTGTAATCGATCCATCCCTGACGGGAAGCTATGACCGCCAAGGCTTTTAGCTCCTGAATCGGCGCGTCTAGCATATTGGCCCACAGCGTGGTGAAGAGGCCCTGACCGCGCTTGCCGCAGAGATCCCCCAATAGGAGAGCGAAAGCGAGTGATGTTGGACGAGCACCCGACTTGGCTCTTTTCTTTGTCTGCTGCCCAGACAATAGGCCAGCTTTTTCCCAGGAAGACGACACATTCCTACCTAAGCGCTCGCGGGAGCTTGCCATGAACTTCCCGGGGAATTGATGCTCGGCCTCCTCCGCAAATTCATGGGGCGTGACCGTTGCGTCCATGGGAAGGCGAAGTACGAACGGAGTCATCGCTCGGAGGATTGGGTCTCTCGCAGTCGAACATAGCAGAGCGATCATCGGCTGCGCGTTGCCATCGGCATCCCATAGGTCTTTGAGGGCTCTGAAGATCAGCATGTTGGGGTCCAGCCCATAGAGCTCGCGAAGCCGCTCGAAGGTGATGCGACGCGCAGAGGCCGTTGGTTTGCCCAAGAGGTTCTGGTCAACTATGGCAGTCCTGTAAGCATTCTCTGTGGCAGGCAAGGGGCGGCTGGCTAAGAGAATGCGTAGCTCCTCCAACTTCAGAGTGCTACTCAGGTGAGTGCCGGTTGGTTTGATTCTTAGTCCGAAGGTCGAAGCTGATAACGGCACTCGTAGATCCATGGTCTTCATGGTCCTTAGTATATCCTTCATTTAGATTTGGTGCTACAATAGCAGGAGACTTACCTTTATTATCTCCTGCTATGGAGGAACCTAATGTCAATTCGACATGTCCTGAGCTTTGGTGGAGGAGTTAACAGCGTTGCCCTCATGGTCGTCTTACTCCAAGAAGAGCTACCTTTTGATGAGGCAATATTCGCTGATACGGGAGGAGAGGTTCCCGAGACGTACCAATACTTGGAGACCGCCAAGCAGTATCTGGCCGATCATGAGATACCCCTCACTGTAGTGTCCAAGCGGGGGCGCTCACTCTACGATACCGCGTGGGACCGTCGGGTATTCCCGTCAGCTATCTGGAGATGGTCTACCAGGGACTTCAAAATTACGCCGATTCAGCGGCATTACAGGTCGTCGGATGTCCACATCAACCAATACCTGGCTATCGCGTGGGATGAGGTCCATAGAATGAAGGACAGCCGGGTTGACTATGTGACCAACCTGTATCCGCTGATTGACCGGCGTCTCACAAGGGCGGACTGCGTAGCCATCATCCAGGAGGCTGGACTGCCCATCCCGCAGCGTAGCTCGTGTTTCTTCTGCCCGTTCAACTCAGTTGACCGGTGGCGCTGGTTATACGAAACCCACCCCGATCTCTACGATAAGGCCATCGCACTTGAAGAAAACTCAAAGCACTTCCCGTCTCAGCGACTCACAGATCAAGCATTTCGTGAGAGAACTGACATCTCTCTTCGTTCCCTCGCTAAGATATTCGCTGACGGTAGTCCAATGCCGGCTCAAATAGCCGTCGAACAACAGCCATGTGGGGCAGAGTGTGGGACATAAGTAAAGTGAATCCCTTTGAGAGTCGGATAGTGGAAACTCGCGAAGTTCCGGTAGGCCTAGCCCGCCGAGCTTAGCAGAAACCTCATCCCTCGTATCCGCATCCAAGCTGTAGCCCTTGCAGATGCCAAGATGAGCACGGGGTGGATATTCCTCGGCCTCCCGAACCTGCCACAACTGCGTTACTTTTCTTGACTGCTTCGCGCCCGGGTCTTCTGCGGCTATGCCATAGCCCGTATTACTACTTGGCCCCCTCTCTCCACATCAATGTTCAAGCTGTGCCCATCAAGCAGCAGCATTCCTACCAGCGGAGTGCTGCCCGTCGCATCGGCTTCAATGTCTCGCGGATCGCCGTCCCACAGGAGCGTAACGTTGTGAACGTTGAACTCCACCTGGTCGTCGTTGGCTAGGAATGCCCGGCCCACATAAGCGAAAGGTAGCCCCAACTCGTTAACCAACATCGGCGGCAGGGTCAGGAAGCCAGTGTAGCCGGTGTCCACCACGGCCTCTATTTCCTGGGTCTGCCCTTCAGCGCCCTGCAAGGTAAGGGATACCACCGCTTCATACGCGGCGTTCACCACGCCTTGGATCACCCGGTCCTCCGCAGGGACCCGGCACCGAAGCTACGCAGCGCCCGGTACCCGACGCGCTCCATCAAGACGTCAATAACACCAGGGCACTGCGCCCGCAATCGCTCCAACGCTTCCCGCTCGCTGTTGGCGATGGCCCAGTCCCCGGTCCCAACGTTAATGGCAACGTACTCCCCGTGGTGGCCGTCCTCCACCTTTGGCTGGATGTCCCGCTGGTAGATTTCCTTGCCCAGGCGGGCGATCTCCGCTGTCGGGCGGGTTGGCGTGTTCATCGTGATAGCCCCCGTGCTTGTCTGTTTCCTCGCTGTCATTCTACACTGCCGGCCGATTTACGGACAAACGAAAAGGCCGCGCAAACAGCCCTTCCAAGGGCGTCCGGGCACCAAACGCAAAAAAGGCGGCATACATGGGCAATTAGGGGGAGACCGCCGCGTTGACCGGTCTCCCCCTAAGGTTGCGCCCTGTATGCCCCTAGAACAGCCGCAGCGTCTCGGGTTGCGGCTGCGGTTCCTCTCCTTCGCCCTCTGTGGTCGCAGGCTGAGCCGTGGCCTGCTGGCGGCGGTTCCGCTGCCGGGGCGGGGGAGCGGGCCGCTCAAAGGCGGGGTGCTTGGGCTCCTCCTCCCAGATGGTCCGGGCCCTGGCCACCACCGCCGGAAACTGGTCGGCCAGCCTGAACAGGTCGGCATCATCGAAGGCTTCGATGTGGGGGTCCGCCGAGGGCCGCTGCACCCCGATGGTGGCCCGGCCGTCCCTGATGGAAAGGACGACCTTCAACTCCTCGCCGGTTTCAGTCTCGTCTGGAGCGGCCTGGTCCCCGCCGGCGTCGTCGGCAGTGTCGGCTTCCTCAGCAGCGGTTTCCGTGTCGGCGTCCGATTCCTGGGCCGTTTCCACGTCTCCCGCGTCGTCCGCAGCGGCTTCGGCGGAAAGCTCCCCGCCAACGTCGGCGGAGGCATCATCCGGTGAAGCGCCGAAGAGGAACTCCTCAACGTTCACCACCTCCGGGGAGTCGATTGCCGTTCCGTTTTCGTCGGTCATGGTTTCACCTCCATCCGTTTCCTGGTTGCGCGGCGGGTCTCCCTGCGCCCCGCGCTTGATCTCGCCCAGGGTCCTGGGTTCCCAATAGAGGTCGCGTTCCACGGCGGGAACGCCGCCGAACACGGTGGTTTCGGCCAATTCGGTGAGGTCGAAGTACCCTATTTCCTTCTCAAATCCTTCCACCAGGCCGAAGCACTGGCCGGTAGCGGGGTCCAGTTCGGTGATGTACCAGGTCCAGCCGGAGTAGGGACTAAACAGTTTGCCCGGCGCCAGCACCTCGTCGTAGTCGCGGGCGTTTTCATTGGCGCCGAGAGCGGGGATGGTGTCGGCCAGCTTCTGCGTCATCAGCTGGTGTCCCCGCTTCCCGTCGTGGCGGTCCTGCCACATCATCGTGGTCGTGGTGGTTTCCCTTTCGTCAATCATGGTTGCTCAACTCCTTGCTTGTTTCGAGTGTGTTTGCTTGCGCCGGTCACCCGGCGTCGGCCCGGCCCACAAGCCGCGCCACCGCTTCCGGGGTGACGTAGGAAGGCGTGACCGTGCCCAGGTCCATGTCCAGGTAGAGGCCCAGGAAGGGGCAGGTTCCCGCCACCATGCGGCGGACCACCTGCAATACCAGCGAGGCCATCATCTGGTTGATGGTGGGGTCCTGGTCGGTGAGGTCCAGAGCCGCTGCGCAGTCCACGTCCGGCGGACGGGTGGACACGGCGGTCAGCAGGTCGGGGCGTTGCAGCGTGGGTGCCGGGGCCAGGTGGCAGGTGTCGCCGGTGAAGGGCGGTTCCTCCAGGAACACCGGCTCGGAGACATTCCCAACGAGAACCTGGCCCCAGTTGGTGTCGTTGCCGGCGTCGATGAGCCAGCGGCAGGGGTCTCCCGGCAGGCACTCGGCCATGGCCCGCCTTGCGGCGGCGTTGTCGGCGCAGCCGATGATCAGGCCGTCGTGGGAGGAGAGGCCGGGGTAACGGCACTCTTCCTCCCGGAAGGGATAGACCGAGTAGCCCACGGGCCGGTTGTAAGCTTTCGCCAGCCGGTCAGCCAACGCCTGGCTTTTGAATTTGCCAACATCATCGGCGTAGAAGTTTTGCCGGAGCAGGTTGTGGGGTTCCACCCGGTCGTGGTCCACCAGGACGATGGTGGCGTCGCGGCCCTGGAAGAGGCGGCAGAGGCCCTCGGCGACGAAGCCGCCGGTGCCGCCGCAGCCGACGACGGTGGTCCAGGGGTTGTCCAGCAGGAACTGGTTGTCCAGGTAGTAGGGCATGGTTGCTTTACCTCCTTATATGTGCAGGTTGCTTGATGTTGGTTCGGGTTCCTGGCCCATCAGCCGCAGGCCCGGCGGGAGCGGGCCGTCGAACACCTGGGACCAGTGCAGGGGCGCGAAGTGTCCGTAGATGCCGACGCGAAGGGTCAATTCCGGTTCGGGAGCGTCCAGGCGTCCCACGATGCCGTACACGCGGAAGCCCTGCTCGTCCCTGTCGTCGGTGGCGGAGAAGAAGGCCCCGTGGCGTCCGTGGGAGTGGAACTCGGCGATGACGCCCTGGGGCGGCTGGTAGGTCAGGGACGAACCCGTCCCCTCCTGCGGCGGGACCACCAGCCGGTAGGTGCCGCCGTCCCAACGCACCGCGAAGAAGCGCTCGGTGCCCGGAGCGGCCAGGAGCCAGCTCAGCCCCAGCTCGAAGACGTGCGCCGGTATCAAGCCGTTGGCCAGTTCCAGCTTCTCGGACACGGGAGCCAGCCCTCGCACTTCGGCGGGAGCGACCAGCGCCCGCGCCGTCAGGTGGGCGCTCTCGGACTGGACGTAAAGGCCGCCTGACCCGAGAACGTAGTCGAAGCCGATCCCCTGAGAACCGGAGAGTCCGGCGGGATGGTTCACCAAGTAGCCCACCGGCGAATCAGCGGCGCTGCTCCCAGCGCCGTCGCTAGGCGTAGTAGCCCCTCCGTCCTTCAGAGGCCGCCATGACGTGGCCCACGGTGCATTGGGGAACCAGGTCCTCAACCGGGTACTCAGCCTTTCCATCCAATTCCTCCCATAGCGCTTGCAGGTTGTCGGGGTGTCGCTTCGACCGGCCCTGGCTGTCTCCGGTAAGGGAGAAGAAGGACTGGAAGAAGGATTCGGGTATCCGTCCCACCTCCTCGGGAAAACGGTGGCTGCCGGGGCAGACCCGCCCGTCGCGGAAGACGTTGAAGGCCGGAGCGCGGTACAGCTGCTGCTCGGAGTCCGTGGGCCGTTCCAGGGCGGCATAGACCCAGGGCGCCCGGCCTGGCGAGCAGACGAAGACCAGCCCCGGCATGGGCAGCCGGAGCCTTGCGGGAGGCTGGAACGCCTCCCGTTGCAACGCCACCGGCCAGACCTGCGGCGAGCGCCACAGGGCCATCACCTGTCCCGTCTCCCCCTGGTTCCACCAGAGGGCGTTTTCGGGCAGCAGCCCGGACGAGAAGCCCAGGTGCCGGATGAACACGTTGGCGATCTCGTCCGCCGAGACGGTCCTGACCCAGTTGCGGTCCGCCTCGAAGCCCCGCAGCAGGATGGTCTCGCCGTACACCTCCAGTTGCGCCTGGAGGGTGTCCCGGGGCACATCGTCCTGGCCCGGCAGGGACCACTCGGTCCGGTTCGTGTCATTGGTCGTCATCATCGTTTTCCTCCTGTAGTTGGTCTGGTTCGGGCAGCCGGGGCAGGATAAAGTCCAGCATTTCGGCGAAGCGGCCCGGCAGGTCCTCCTCCAGCCAGTCGGCCAGCTTCAGCACCGAGCCCACCAGCGCGCTGGCCTTCTGCCATTCTTGCGTCCCCTCGGCGATGATTTCGTCCTCCCAGGGGTCGCAGAAGCCGTCGTAGTCGCCATCCTCAAAGGAATGGTCGAGGAAGAAGTTGCCGGTCTCGGCCCGCACCCAGGCGGCGGCCCGGGCCGCCGCCTGGTAGTCGGTTTCACTGACGGCTTCGCTCAAGGTCTCCAACGGAATGCCGCCAGCAGGGATGCGGAGCAGCGTCTCCTGCGGAATGCGCTGGGCGGCGGCTTCCAGCCAGGCCGTGCGCAATCCGCCGGGTTCGTCGTAGTAGGCGTCGGGGGGTTCGGCCAGTAGCGCCAGGGCGGAAATGCCCTCCCGGTAGCCGTCCCACATCTCGTGGAGACCGTCGTAGCCGATGCCCATCAGCTGGAAGGGGATGCCTCGCCGGAGCCAGGTGAAGGGCGGATCCTCGCCCTCGTCCACGAAGAACTCGATGAAGGGGGCGTAGAGGGGGAAGTGCCGTTCCTCGAAGAGCCGGGCGAAGCTTTCCAGCCTTTTGCCCACGTCGGGGGTCGCCAGCATCGGTTCCGCCTCTTCGGGAAAGAGGCGGCGGGCCAGTCCGGCGAACCAGGCGTAGTCCTCGGCGTAGCCCAGCCGGACGACCAGCTCCCGCAGCGACGGCGGGCGCCGCAGGAGGGTTTCGGCCAGGTTGCTCAGTACCGGCGGGGCCGCAGTTGCCATTGCAGCGCCTCCAGCAGCCGCTTGGTGGCGGAGGCGTAGTCCTGGGCCTGGGCGCAGGCCAGTTCCACCTCGGGCTGCCGGGCCGCCGCCGCGTCCAGGTCCAGGCCGCCGTCGGGGAGGGTGAGCTCCGCCGCAAGCTCGGTGATTTTCAGGTCCGCCGTCGGGGTTGCCGCCAGCAGACCCGCGAAGGTCGGGTTGTCCATGTGCTGCCTCCCTAGCTGTGGGCAATGGTGAAGGCTCCCTTGGTGCCCACCCGCCGCTGGAACTCGAAGATGGTGTCCTCGCCCCGGGTGGTCTCCTTGACCGAGGCGTTGGCGATCTCGCCGTAGAAGTCGGCCAGGGTCGCCTTCACCTGCTCCACGCTCATTTCCGGGTCCGGGTCGGGGAACTCGCGGTCGTCGTACACAAACACTCTCGCCATGATTGGTCTCCTTTAGTGAATGGTGTTGTTTCGGTTCGTTGCCGTTTGCGGGGAGGCCGCCGCCGATGAAACGACGGCCCCTCCCGTGTGCCTTTGCGGTCTAGCGGCCCGCGCCCACCGGCTCCTTCTCCTGTTCTTGCTCCTTGTCCAGCGCCCACTGGAACAGGGAGGTTGCGGCGGGCTTCGGCTTGCCGTTCCGTCCCCTGGACTTGACCGGTTCCTCGGTAAGGAACTCGGCCCAGGAGAAGAGGGACTGCTGCCCTTCGGCGGGCGCATCATCGTGGTGGCCGTTGCCGTTGGCTCCGTTGCCCAGGACCAGTTCCACCGTCGCCTCGATATCGTCGCCGTGTCCGTTGCCGTTGGAATGATGGCCATTCCCGTTGACCGCCACGGCCTCCGTCTCGACCTCGACTACCTGCCAGTCGTCGTCCACCAGGAACTCCTCGGCGCTGGCCTCGGCGTCCCGCGCCCGGGCGAACACGTCCTCCACCGTCTCCGTATCGGCGTCGGTTTCGTCGCCGCTGACGATCTGCCTTGCCAGGGCCAGCATCAGGTCGTCGCCGTCGTCCCCGAAGGCGGCCAGCCCGTCCTCGGGAAGCTCCCCCTCCACCGCCAGGGAAGATTGCAGCTTCTTGGCCACCAGCTTGAGGGCGTCGGCCTGGAGGGTGTTCCGGTAGGCCATGAACACCACCTTCACCGGGCGCTTCTGCCCGATGCGCCAGGAGCGCCGCGACGCCTGCCGCATCGTGTAAACGCTGTAGTCGGTTTCAAACCAGCAGAGGGTTGGGAAGTCGATGAGGTCCAGGCCGGTCTGCACCAGGCGGGGGTGACAGATGAGCATGTCGATGCCCTGCTTGACCTTTTCCTCCACCC
This sequence comes from Dehalococcoidia bacterium, assembly GCA_965232885.1. Classification (GTDB taxonomy): domain Bacteria; phylum Chloroflexota; class Dehalococcoidia; order Lucifugimonadales; family UBA3495; genus VXOI01. Next base: position 780,258 of record CBDDQX010000003.1, read on the forward strand.
AGGCCTCGCGCCGGTCCGGGGCCACCGAGTCGGCCTTGAGCACCGCCACCCGGAACCCGTGGGTGGTCAGGAACTGCTCCATGCGCTCAGTGATGTCCCGCGTTCCCGTGTGGGTCGCGTAGACCAGCACCTTGCGGCCCGCCAGCCGTTCCGCCGCCACCAGGTCCACCAGCGCCTGCTCCTTGGGGTAGAGCTTGTCCTCGGACAGCGGCGGCATCTGGATCAGCACGTTGCCCGTCTGCGGATCGAAGACCGTCTCGCCCCGGGTGCAGCCGTCGGGGTAGGCCAGCAGCGTTTGCAGGTAGGTGGCCAGCAGCCGCTTGGACCCCTTCTGAAGCGCCGCCGCCAATGCCTGTCTCAGGGTGTCGAACACCGCGTCGTAGGCCTTGCGCTGGGAGAAGCCGGTGTGGTCCGCCTCCCGGTCCATGCCCGACAGCAGCACCTGCTCCTCGTAGGGCGGCAGACCCGAGGCCACGTCGGACAGCCGCAGGAACACGCTGTTGCCGATGAGATGGAACAGGGCCGATGGAGCCAGGCCGGGCCGCTCCCTGACCGTCTTGCGATACCCCTTGCGGCGGCTGTTGCGCCCGTCCTCGAAGGAGTCTCCGTCGTCGGCGTGGCGCACTGTCTCCTCCAGGAAGCCGTAGCGTTGTATCCAGCGCCCCTCCTCGGCGCGTCCGAACTCGGCGCGGATGTCGGGGCTGAAGCGGTAGAGCAGGTGGAACAGCGTCGAGGAGTAGCCGCCGGTCAAAGTGCCGGTAAGGGTAAGGGACTTGCCGCAGGAGTCGGCCAGCACCCCGGCGGCGATGCCCTGGGCGGAGCCTCTTCCCTTATACTCATGGACCTCATCGCCTATAAGCAGGTCGAAGAAGCCCTTCATCCGGTGCTTCACGTAGTCGGCCAACGGGTAGCGGCGGGGGCCGGAACCCTCGGCCTGCCAGAGGGCGGAGCCGCACAGGTCGCAGTCCCGCCGCTTGCGGGAGAGTTCGGCGTCGGTCAGGGGCACCCCGTCCCTGTCCACCACCTGGGCGTGGCAGGTGGGGCAGCAGGGGACCTGGAAGGGCTCGCCGGTCTGTTCGTCCCGCACCAGCCGCCCCCCGGCGGCGGCCCACCGCTGGATGACGGCGGGCTGCCAGCGGTAGGAGAGCTTGGCCCGCTCCCGGGACATGACGGCGAAGAGGGGCGCAGGACCCACGGAGAGCCGGAGCCGCTCCAGGTCGGTGATGGAGGCGACGATGGCGGCGCGGGCGCCGGGCACGGTATCCTCCACCTCCCGCTTCCACTTTCGGGTGAGGTGAGGCGGGCAGAGGATCAAAATGCGCCGGAAACCGGCGGCGTGAGCGGCAGCGGCACCGATGAAGGTCTTGCCCGTTCCCATCTCGCCGACGACGGTGGTGCCCCGGTGGGCCTGGAGCGACAGGGCCGTGCCCTTGATGGCGTCCTCCTGGCCCCCCATCGGGGTCCTCAGCAGCCGGGGCAGCTTGACCGGGGTTTCCGAGGGCCGGTACAGGGGCGGGTAGGATTCCACCACCCTTTTGGCGATGGCCTCCTTGAAGGTGTCGATGAAACCTGACAGGTTCATGGGTGTTCTCCTTGATTTGAGGGTTGCCGTTGAAAAATGCGAAGGCCCCGCCGGTTTCAAGTACCGGCGGGGCCTTCGTGTCGTCAGCCAATGGCGGATCGGGGCAGCCGTCTATGCGGCTGAGCGGATGTTCTTACCGTCGTCGGCGTCGCCGGGGCAGCGGCCAGCGAGGTGGTAGGAGCGCGGCGGCGAGGCGACCACCCGGCCGCCGGTGATGTCCACCGTGGCGGTCTGCTTCATCGGATGGCCGGGGTGGATGGGATGCCCGCACCGGGCGCAGGCTTCCAGAGTCAGGGTCATCTGCATGGCATCCTTCCTTTATGAATGGGATTGTGCTCGTCTTTCCAAAAGCCGAGGCCCCGTCGGTTCCCACAAGGGAAGGGCGGGGCCTGTTGGCGGGGCTGTGATGGCAGGATGGTCAGGCGGCGATGTCGGTGATCTCGCCGCCGTCCAGGTCCAGGGCGACCACGGTGGTCTTCAGCCGCTCCCGGTAGACCTCGGTGTTCTCGGTCTCTTCCGCGAGGATCATCTCCTTGGTGGTGCGGCCCTTGACCAGGATGCGCTGCCCGTCGGCCTCCAGCACCAGGTTGTCCAGAAAACCCGCCGCCACCAGCATGGCCAGGTGGCCCCGGCGCAGCGGCATCAAGGGGCGGGTGCGCCGGTCGTCGGCGGGCCACAGGGAGTCCCGCACTTCCTGGCTGGCCCACAGGCCGGACTTGCGGGCCTCGGCGACGGCCGCCAGCGGGTCCACCGTGCGGGTGGCGAAGAGGATGTCCCCGGTGGGAACCACCGGCGGGTCGTAGACGGGGTACGGGCGCGGCGAGAACTCCTCCGGCTCGCCGAAGGACCAGGCACGGACCTGCTCCTCTGCGTAGGGGTCGGGGCTGGGTTCGACCTTGCGCCTGCCCACCAGGACCACCTGGTCGAACACCTCCCGCTCCGGGTTGGGAAACGCCCAGCAGCGCAGGTCCCGGTAGTGAGACGACAGGTAGCGGGCGGAGACGGCCAGGCGCTGCTTCGGCACGATGAACAGCAGCAGCCCGCCGTCGGTCAGGTAACGGGTGCAGTGGGTCAGGAAGGCGTGTTCCACCCGCTTGTCCTCTTTGTCCCAGTCATAGGGCGGATTGAGCAGCAGCACGCTGAAGGCGTTGTTGGCAATCGAGGTGGCGAAGAGGTCGCAGGCCAGCGCCCGGTCCAGGACGTTTGCCGCCTGTTCCGCCCGGTCCCGGTGCAGTTCCACCCCGCAGGTCTCCACGGGGACGCTGCTGCGGTCGCGCACCAGGTCCGCGAACTGGGCCAGGGCGTCGCCGGCCCCGCAGCAGGGGTCCAGGATGCGCAGGGTGTCGGCGCTGCGGGGGCGGCTCCGGGCCCCGTAGAGCAGCTGGGCAACCAGGTCGATTATCCTCGGCGGGGTCGGGTAATACCCGCCTTTCGCTTGAGCGGCGAGTCTCATGTCAGTCCTCCTTGTTGTTTGGAATGGATTAATTGGTATCGTCCTTGGGTGAATCGCCGGCCCCGCCGGTGGACGGCGCGAACCGGCAGGGGCCGGGCTGGCAGAAGTGGCAGCCCCACCGGATGTTTTCGGGTGAGGCCAGCATCTCCATGCTCAGGGCCACCAGGACTACGGCTGCGCCGCACTCGTTGCAGTGATAGGTCTCGCCGGCGTGGATGTCCTCGTCGGTTTCCTCAACCTGGCAGAACCGCGCCCCGCAGGAGGGCCAGGGAAAGTACAGGGTCTGCTTGTCGGCCATTTAGCTACCTCCCATTCTTGTGGTTGCCGTTGGCATAGTGTTTCAGCCCCACCACCTCGCCCTTGGCGAGAGTCCGCTGGAAGCAGAGGACTTGCGAGGTGTCCTTGTCGGCGGCGCAGGCGGTGCAGAAGGCGGTGAGCAGCTCGGCGCGGCTGGCGACGGTAACCCGCTTGACCAGCACCTCGGAGCCGTCCTCCAGCTCGTGGTGGTAGAGCTTCTCGTTGGAGTTCCGCCAGTCCTGCTCGGCGGCGGGCTGATAGAAATGGGGCTGACCGGATGAGGTCAGGTGGTCGGCGGCCCCGTGGGGGCAGAACCGGCAGGTGTCCCCATCCGGGGAGAAGAGCTGCCAGGCCTTCCAGTTGCGGGCGCGGCGGCGCTTGTTGCCCCGCTTCACCGGGTTCAGCGTCCTATCCATTGCTGTCTTCCTCCGTTTCATCGGTTTCGGGTTCCGGTTCATTGAGGGTCAGCGTCCCCGCCGCCACCGCCGCCGACAGGTCTGCCTTGAGCTCCTCGCCGTTGGGGTTGCAGGTGTAGGCCAGCAGCCCGGCGGACTCCAGGGGAACGATCTCGCCGTTGTCCAGACCCCGCCGCCAGAGCCAGTCCCGCCAGGAGCGGTGCAGGGGCAGGGGGCTGCGCCGGTCCAGAAAGCGGTGGTGCAGGGTTGGGGCGTCAACCTGGTCCTGGGCCAGCAGCAGGAAGTCGTCCCGCTCGAAGCTGAACTCGGCCAGGCGCGTGTATACCAACGCGTGCCACCCCCGGCTGGCAGGCAGCCGGGCGATGCGGGTGGTCCAGGTGCCGACGGTGTGATGGGGGACCTGGCACTGCTGGTAGCCTCCGCTCAATGCCCATCCCCTCCACGCCACGGATCAGGTGAGCCGTGTCGGGAGGCTGCTTCAGCAGGGAGGCCCAGATGGCCTTCAGCGCGGTCTGCGGCCCCACCATGGACAGGAACCAGAGGCCGCCGGTGTCGGGGTCGCGGGCGAAGGCGTCGGCGGTGGCCGAGTAGCCGCCGGCGTTGATGGTGAACAAATCCTCGCCGTTCACGGCGGGTTGCGTGGGAATCATGAGTTGCCTCCTGTAGGTGAGTGTTGGAGAAGGGCGCGGGATGGAGTTCCCGCGTGAGGACCGGCGGCGCAGCGCCGGTCTCGGTGTCCATGGGGCTAGCTGTCCATCAGCTCCTTTTCCTTGAGACTGACGTACTTGCTGCCCGCGATGACGATGTGGTCCAGCAGGTCGATACCCAGCAGCTTGCCGCCGGCCACCAGGTCGCGGGTGATGCTCAAGTCCTCCGGGCTGGGCGTCGGGTCCGAAGAAGGGTGGTTGTGGGCGATGATGATGCTGGGAGCCGACTCGATGACGGCGGCGCGCAGCACCTCGGCGGGACGGACTATCGAGCTGTTGACGTTCCCCTGGTAGACGATGCGCTGCGCCATCACCTGGTTGCGGGTGTTCAGCAGCAGCACCCGCAACTGCTCCTGGGCCAGGGCCGACATCTCCGGCCCCAGCAGGTTGAACACGTCCTGGGGGGAGTTGATCTGGGGCCGGTCGGCGGGGCGCTCGGGCTGGAAGTCGACCTGGTAGCGGGCCGCCAGCTCCCCCAGCAGGGCCAGGTTGGAGCGCAGGGCCTCCAGCACGGCCTCGCCCTCCGGCGTGGCCGGGCCGGCGGGTTCGGATATGGTCAGGGGCATTTCTTCCTGCTTGGTCTGCTTCTTGCGGGGCATGGCTGACTCCTTTACGATTGGTCTGGAAACGAAAGCGGGGCCGCTCCCTATCGGCAGGGAGCGGCCCCGTGTTGCGTCCGCCGGTGGCGGGCGTCGCTATGTTGTTGACCGGCTAGAAGGGAAGGTCGTCGTCGGTCTGGGCGTTGGCGTGGTTGCCGTTACCATTGCCGCCGTCGTTGCCGTTGCCGTTGCGGGCGGAGTCCAGGAACACCACGTCCTGGGCGTGGATCTCGGTGCGGTAGCGCCGCTGACCGTCGTCGCCCTCCCACGACTTCTGCACCAGCCGCCCCGCCACGTAGAGGCGCTGGCCCTTTTCCACGTACTGCGCCACTGCCTCTGCCAACTTGTCCCACACCACCACCGTGTGCCAGTCGGTGGCGTCCTCGCCGTTCTTCCGCCCCCGGTCGGTGGCCAGGCGCAGCTGGGTAACGGCGATGCCCGACGCCGTGTAGCGCATCTCCGGGTCGCTGCCGACCCGTCCCAACAGTTCAACCTTGTTGATGGTCTTCGCCATGATTGTTCCTCCGTTACTTTGTGATTGAGGGATTTCCGAACTGACTGCGGGCCGCCCTTTCCGGTAGGAAGGAGCGGCCCCGTGTCGCGCTCCGTCATTGGAGCGTCAGGGTTCCGATGTCATCCGGTACTAGCTGACCCGCAGGTAGTGGGAGACGTTCTCGGTGACGATGCCCGCCCTGGTCTCCGGGTCCAGCAGCGCGTTCAGCTTCTTGTGGTCCACGTTGTAGCGGGTGGACTTGACCATCCCCACCGTGCGGGTCTTCTCCCGTCCGTCGAGCTTGGCTTTCTGTTCACCCCGCTGGGCCAGCCACGTCCGCAGCATCCCCAACGCCCACTGTTTGTCCTCTTCGATGGCTTTCAGCATCTCCTGGGCGTTTTCGTACTCCAGGAGCGCCGCCCGCGCGTCCTCGTCGCTGACCGGCCCGGTGTCCTTGTCGGGTTCGTCCTCCGGTTCGTCGGCCATCGCCGCCGACCCCGGCAGGCAGACGTTCAGGAAGGGGCAGCGCTGGCATTGCCAGTCGTCGGCGGTGAAGTCCCGCTCCGGCAGGGCGTAGGGGTCCGGCCCGTTGATGACGTGGTGAGCCGCCAGTTCCCCCAGCCGGGCGCAGGCCTGCTCGAAGGCCCGCTCCACCCGGTGCGCCGGTATCACCTCGTAGTCCCAAACCCGACTGCCCGTGTCCAGGGTGGCGATCACCACGTCCCGGGCCCGCTCAAAGGTCCCGTAGGTGTAGAAGGCGGCTTGCCAGACCGATTCCGGGTGGCTGCGCTCCGCCCCCAGCGTCCGCCACTTCTTGAAGGCTTCCGGCCCCCGGGTCTTCACCTCCACGACGCTGGGTTCGCCCCCGAAGATGGGCGCGACGCCGGCGGCGTCCACGTGGCCGCTGACCAGCAGCGTGGGGTCGAGGCGCAGGGAGACCATCCGGGGGTTGTCCCTATCGGTGGGGGTGATGTCCCAGCCGGCCCGCGCCATGGCCCGCAGCACCACCGGCTCCAGGGCGTTGCCCGCCTCCAGCATGGTCAGGGAGTCGTCGCTGCGCGGGTTGGTGACCTGGTGGCCGGTGGCCTCGTACCACAGGGCGCGGCGGCAGTTGCCCACCGCCGAGGCCCGGATCTCGAGGGTCCCGTCCCCGTCGAAACGGGCGTTGGGCCGGGAGTAGATGGCGTCCCTGGTTTCGTCAATCGTCATAGTCATGGTTGTCGTTCCTCCGTCATGTTCAGTGGTCCGGTAAATGAGAGCGGGGCCGCCCCCGTATTGGAGACGGCCCCGTGCGCCCTGATGGGTCGGTGTGGATTGTTCAGTCGGCGGCGATGGGCAGTTGCGCCGGTTCCGCGTCGGCTTGCTCCGCCAGGTAGTCCCGCAGGACCAGGGCAATGGCGTCGCCCAAGCCCCGCACGTACACCGTGCGCCCATCGTCCATCCGGTTGGGCCAGGGTTGCATCTCGCTGATGCCCCGTACCTGGCCGATTATTTCGTCGAGGGGCGTTCCCCGCCGCAGGTGCAGGGAGACCAGCCGGCAGGCGAGTTCGGTCATCCCGTGTTGCAGGCTGCCCGCCTTGCCGAGAGAGCCGAAGACTTCGAAGGGCTGGCCGTCGTCGTCCAGGCCGACGGTGACGAACAGGTTGCCCAACTCCGTGTTGAGCCTGGTGGTGACGCTGGGCAGGCAGCGGGGCCGGTGGCGGGTGGTGGCGTCGGCGTTCATGGCGTTCCCCCCGTATCCCGCAGGTACGGAAGCGCCGGAGCGTAGCGGTCGAAGTAGCCCGCAATCCGAATGGCCAGTTCCCGGTCCCTTTCGTCGCCCAGGCCCAGCAGCGTCCGGGCGATGGGTTCCTCGCAGTCCTCCTCGGCAAAGGTCGGGTTGAGGAAGCTGTCCCGCACCACGTCGGGCAGTTCATCCCACCGCTCGCGGCTCAGCTTCAGCCCGCCGTGTCCGGCGGTGGATACCCGCCAGACCCCATCGGCCAGTTCCTCTATGTCCTGGGACCAGCCCCAGGGGGTGTGGATGGTGGTTGCGTTCATCTGAAGTTCCTCCTTTTCCGGTAATGAGAAACGGGGCCGCCCCGCGATGGAGACGGCCCCGTTGAATGGCGTCGGCAGCGGTGTCTATCCGTTGCCATTGCCCCGCTCGGCTTCCTTCGCCTCGTTGACCTTGCGGGCGGCGCCCTCCACCAGGGGCTTCAGGTCCCTGGCGGGCAGGTCGTCCAGCTCCTTGCCCGTCTGCTTCTTGACCGCCTCCCGCACCTGGTCTTCGCCGAAGCCCTGCTCCGCGCCCAGGGCAATGAGCCGCCCCCGCAACTGCTGGAGGTAGCTGCCTTCCCGCCGGCCGTTCCCGTTATTGCCCTGGCCGGAGTTGCCGTTGGCGTTGGCCGGAGCCTGCGCCCTGGGCCTGCTGTTGGCCGCAGGCTGGTCCCCGTATAGGCCGTTGCCGAACCTGTCCCCAAAGCTGCGCAGCGCCCGCTTCAGGCCGTCGGTCACCGCGCCCTTGGCGGCGGTCTCGTGGCCCTCCGGGGTGTCCTCGGTTACGACGTGGAAGCCGATGTCGGTGCGGGACGGCGCGCCCACCACGCTCACCCGCACCGGCGCGCTGTAGGCGTAGTTGACCTTGACCTCCCCGGTCCTGACGTCCACCTTCTCGATGCGGCGCAGGCTCACGTCGCCGGCCAGTTCGTAGCCCCAGCCGCCGTAGCCGAAAATCTTGTTGGCCTGGTCAATGACGGTGTGGCCCTCGATGTAGTCGTACTGGCGGTTGCCGCGGCCGTCTCGCCGGGAGACCAGGGCCGGGTCCAGGGGCTGCTCCAGGGCGTTGACCACTGCGGGGGGCAGCCCGTCCCACAGGAGATCGTGGCCGGTGATGTCGGCGACGCCGTTGCCGTTGTGGTGACCGTTCTGGTTGTTGCTGTTGCCCATTTCGTTGCTCCTTTGCGTTGAGATGTTGGGTTTGCCGTTGGTTGAGGCGGCTTTCGCTGCGACGCAAAGCCGTAAGCGGGGACTGGCCCCGTCGTGCTGTTTGTTGGTTTGGAAAAGGAAAGGCCCGCCGGTGAAGGCGGGCCGATAGAGGAAGAGTCGGAGTTGAGCGAGTTGGACTAGCGGGCGTTGTACGCCGCCCTTGCCAGAAGTCGGTGGAAGAGGAGTGGCCCGTTGGGCACAGTCGCCAGCTCGCCCACGTCGCCGACGCCCTGGGGCAGGTTGACAACGGCGGCCCGGTTGCCCAGCAGTTGCTTGAGGCTATCCGCCGCCGTGTTGCCCGCGTCATCGTTGTCGAAGGCCAGGAAGACCCGGGGGCAGCCACGCAGCGCCGCCGCCACCTTGTCCATCCCCTGGGTGCCCAGGGCGGCCACGGCGGGGTAGCCCCAGGCCGCCAGCGTCAGCCGGTCGAACACCCCCTCGGCGACAATTACCCAGAGGGGAGAGGGGCCAAGACCGGCCAGGCCCAGCACCGGCTTGGGGCCGGGCGCCGCCTGGAAGCGGGGCTTGGCGTTGGCGTCAACCGCCCGCCCGGTGAGCCACCGGACCAAGCCGTGGGCCAGGTCGGGCACCGTGATCATCCCGGCGAACCGCTCCGCGCCCCGTTCCAGGAACAGGCCGGAGTCCCTGAACCGTTGGTTGTCGAAGCCCGCCAGTTGCAGGTACTCCCGCAGGCCGCCACCCGTGGCGTAACCGAGGCCAAGACTCACGGCGGCCCCAACGCCAACGCCCCGCGAGGCCAGGTACTCTCTGGCGTTGGCGCTGCGCCGCAGTTGCCCGGCGTAGAACCGCGCCGCAGCCGTTAGCACCGCCGGGTCCCGGGGCGGTATGGCGGGAACGGTGGGACGCGGGGTTTGGGTTGAAGTTAGACGGCTCGCGGCCAGCGGCGTTGACCCGTCATCCAGCCGCCGGATGGCCTCGGGCAGGGTCAGCCCCTCCATCCGTCCCACGAAGTCCAGCACGTCGCCGGCGGCGCCACAGCCGAAGCAGTAGAACTTTTCGGTGTCAGCGTACACGGTGAAACTTCCTTCAGCTTCTTGGTGAAAGGGGCAGACGCCCTGCCTGACCCGCCCCTTGCCCCTGAGCGCCACGCCAGCCGCTTCCACCGTGTCGCCCAGGGGGTGGCGCGCCTTGAGTTCCGCTATGTCCACGGTCCGGTTGGCTGCGACCATCACGCACCCCCTTTCGCCAGCGGTTTCAACCCCCGGAGGCTGCGTTTCGAGACAGGCCTGCCCACCGGCCAGCGCATCCCCACGACCGCCGCCGTTTCAAGAGCGCCGTCGTCCCGTTCCAGCAACACCGCCGCCTTCCCGGTGGACGGGCTGTAGAGCATGGCGTCGCTGCCAGTGAACCGGCGCCGTGCAATGTCCAGCCACTCGCCGTAAAGCCACCGGAGTTGGTCTTGAGGCGCGCCTGTCGTGTCAACGTCCGCCAGGGCCTCTAGCGCCCCGTCCAGGTGGCCTGCCTGCCGCAGTCGCCGTGCCTCGTGGACCGTGCGAGCTAGACCGCTTACGGGTGCCTTTGCCGGTTCGGGTGGGAACAGGGCCGCCAGCATCCGGTCCACCAGTTCCTCCAACCGGCCAGCAGAAGAAGGGGATTCCTGGGTAATCGACGTCATTGAAGACCTCCTTACGGTTGATGATTTGCCGACTGTTGCTGGCAGTGGCACCGGCACCGGCAGTTGGCCTGCCTCGCCTGGGCCGCCTGCCGCCGGTCGTAGGCCCGCATGACCCGCTGCACCACCAGCGCGACGATGGCCAGGCCAACCAGGTTCAGGAAGAAGCTCTCGCCGCCGGCGCCAGTGAGGAGCGGCCCGATGATGAGCAGGGCTACGGCCACCGCAATCGACGCCCTCGGGTGCCGCTTAGTGAAATCCACGATCGCCGCCGCAACGGACTTGACTCGCATGAACCTGTCCTTGATGCGCATACGCACCTCCTTGAATTGGTGAACTACGTTGGAAAACAACCCGGCGCCGGACGCACTCCGCCCCGGGCACGAAACCGTCATGGAGAACGCCAGTCGAGGGGTTGGAAAAAGACGCAATCCGGCCAGGGTGACATTCAGCCGAAACTGCAGGAAAGAGGGAAAAGGAGAGGAACGCAGACCGCCCGGACCCGAATCATCAGCGACCGGCCCGGTGGAAACTGCATGGCAAAGGTGAGCGTCCGGTCCACTTTCGCTGGCCGACCGGAGCGTGAGAGTGCCACGGCGCCGCTACCGATGTTCAGCAGCTGCGCCGCAGTCGTGTGGAAACGGCCGGAAAGACCTGGTGTCCGCTCCAACCGCAGGCTGTAGAGAAAGCGAAGCGACTCAGCCGCTCCGCAGGTAAGACCTTGGGGTAAGGAATGCCGGGATACCGTCCTGGGTCTGTTCGCCACCTCCTTGATTCAGTCCGTGGGACAGGGAAACCGCCTTGGATGGGGATACCGTGTGAAGCGCAACCGGCGCCTCGATGGGAAGGGTCCCGTGCCGTGGGTTGGGATACCGGTGAGACGCACCGTGCGCCTCGTGGATAAAGGGTTCACTGGCTGCGGACGAAGGATACGTCACTCCGCTCTGCAGCAATTCCCTCGCGGGCGCTCCGGGGAGAAAAGACTCGATCCTCGCGGAGCAGGCCCGGGCGAGCAGGGATCACGCCCCCAGGTTTCTAGGCAGAGGAAACCTTGGTAAAGCCAGACAACGCATTCAGTATCCGGCCCGGTGTGCCCCTTGACAAGACTCCGTCAGACGATTCAGCCAAATCACTTGCTCCAGTCTGGCTGGAATCCGGCAAAAATCCAGCAAGAGTCAGGCAGAAACCGCCGGGCCCCAGCACCAGGACCGAAGCAGGCTACCTGCGCCACCGCAGCAAGATCAACTCCAACCGGGTCCGAGCCGCCCCAGGCCACTGCCACGGACTCAATGCCCGCCGCAGCCGGTCCAGCAGTTCCAGCCTGGCCCGTCGCTTCTGAAACTCCGAGAGCGCCTGCACCCGCCAGTTCAGCTGCGCCCCCCGGTCCAAGCCCCGCAGCGGCTCAGTTTCCGGCGGCAGGGTCAGTCCGTGGTCCTCCAGCATGGCCACCTCCACCTCCAGAATCCGCTGCCGCGTCGACACCCAGGCTAGGCCCTTGCCTTGCGGGGGATGGCCGTCCCACAGCCGTCGCCACTCCTCGACCAGGGGCCAGGCATCGCCGAACACGTCCTCGTCGTCATCAGCCGGGTCCGTGGTCACCAGGTCGGGGTAACGCCTGCGAGACGCAACAGTCGCCACCGGCGCCGGCGTCGGCACCCCGGCTGGGCCGCCCACCCGGGTCTCCCCCAGGACCAGCCGCTGCTCCAACCGCCGCATTCCCTGGGCATGGGTCTCCCCCAGGGTGTTCATCCCCTCCCGCAGTTCCGACTCCAGCCCGGCCACCTGGCCTTTCAGCCCGTCCACATGCCCGGACAATTCCGCCACGGCCTCCTCCAGTTGGTCCCTGGCCCCGCCGTCCTTGTCCACCAGCATCCGCTCCACCTGATCCCGCACCCGCCTCGACATCCCCTCCCGCACGCTGGCGGTCACCGTCCTGGGGTCCACGCCCAGCACCCGGCCCGCGCCCTTGTAACCCCGGGTCCGCACCAACTGGTGCAGCAGCGCCGTGAGTCGCAGTTCGTACACGTCCTCCACCACCTGGGCTGCCGCCTCGGCGAAGGCCTTGCCGGGCGCGGCGCCGTCGTCCACCGCACCGCCGCCGCCAGCCACTTGCCCCACGGCCCCTTCACCACCAACCCCGGCGTCATCGCCAGTGTGGCCGGGCGCGATGCCAGGGCTGGCCGCCACCATGGTCTCATCCTGACTCATGCTCATTCCTCCCCGGTGCAAATTGCACTTTTCCAATAGGGGCCTTGCACCGCCGTCCCGTCTCCGCCCGCCCGTCCGATGCACCGCTCCAACGGGGCCGATGCATCCGCCGACCGGAACCGGCCCTGAACTAAAAGTGCTTACAGAAATAGGGCTGAAATGGGCGTATACCCCCCATTTCAGCTACGAATCCCCTGCCGTCCACGGCTGCGGTACAAGTCCGGATTCCTGTACACGTCCATAACACCACGACGGACCCCGTAAATCCCATGCCTTGAAAGGGGGGGTGCGCGCACCCCCCCTTTCAAGGCATTACCACCGGCCCGGCCAGCCGCCAGACTTGGTTGTCGAACATCAGGTCTCAGACCGAAGGACAGGAGGCAACCATGTTCCGTCGATTCATCCCAATCCCGGGCCGGGCCAGACGCCTGACCCTCTTGGCAGCAGCGCTGCTGCTTTCGGCTATTGTTGCCGTTCCCGCCAGCGGCGTCGTCCTGGCCCAGTCCCCACCCCCGGGCGGAGACAACCTCTCCCTGGTCAACCGGAACCGGCAGATGGTGGAGCGGAAGAAGGATGGCGAGTTCGTCGCCAGGCCGGTATTCAGCCGCAAGATCGACGTCCTCTTCTACGCCCTGCGCCACCCGGACACCGGCAAGTGGGTCACCAACACCTACCGGGTCCAGGGCGGCGAGAAGCAACTCACCGAGGGCTGGGAGTACACCTTCGAGTACCCGGTCCTGGACGGCCAGCCCGAGCTGGACCCGGAGCAGGCATTCCTGATGGTGATGTCCGTGCCGAGAACTGGCGGCGGCGGCGACCACCTGTTCCACGCCCTGGTTCCCGTCCACCAGCCCAAGGGGTTGTGGGACCGGGTGCTGGGCGCCCTGGACCCGGACCGCTGGGCCCGGGCTGGGGCCAGATGGGTGATCCAGGGCGTCCACGGGACCCTGTGCGGCGTGGTGGAAGGGGTAACCCAGACCGACATCGCCGAGTGCGGGGGGTAGCGGTTATGGGCGACATTCTCACCGGAACTCCTCCCGGCCTCACTTACGACCACGAAATAGTCCGGGCCGCCTGGCTGGCGGTCTGGGCCGTGGCGTCGGGGATGCTGGTGGTCATCCTGGGCTGGATGGGGCTGAGCTTCATCGTCCAGGAGCACCTGGGACACCACCAGGCCGGCTGGCGGGAGATGGTGCCCCGCCTGGTGCTGGGCCTCACCGCCGCCGCGTCGTCGTTGTGGTGGTGCGCCTTGGTCATCGACGTGGCCCACGCCGTCTCCCAGTTCATCGCGGCGTCCCTCAACGTCACCCCCGGCGACCTGCTGCGCGCTCCCCTGGACCCGCTGCTAAACGCCGTAATGGCCGCCAACACCGGGCTGGCGATGTTCATCGCCCTGCTCTACCTGGTCTTCGGGTTCTTCGTCCTCTACCTGCTGGTGCAGATGGTCCTGCGCCTGGCCCTCATCGACATTCTGCTCTGCCTGGCCCCCATCGCGTTGGGGCTGTGGATCCTGCCCCACACCGCCGGCTGGGGCAAGCACTGGCTGCGGCTCTTTATGACCGCCGTGTTCCAGCAGGCGGTCCAGCTCATAGCGGTGGCCCTGGCCTTCGGTTTCCTCGACGAGTTCGCCGACATCACCGGCGGCGAAGCGGCCCAGGACCTGGTGTGGATGCTGCTGATGGCCATCGCCTTCATGTACCTGGCAGGACGGGTCCCGTCGATGCTGGGCCATCACGGCACCTTCGACGCCTGGCTGCACACCCTCTACTTCGGCATGTCATTGCCGGGTTCGATGGTCCGGTCGGGGCGCGCCCTGGGACTGCTGGCCGGTGGGGCCGCCGGAGGACCGGCGGGAGCGGCTGCCGCAGCGGCCGCCACCGGAGCGGCCACCAGCACCGCCGCCAGCGCAGTGAACACAGCGGCGCAGAACGCCACCCCTGCCGCCCAGAGCGGTCCCAATCCCCGCAGCCAGGGGCCGTAGCCGACCAAGAACAACCAGCGGCGCGAACCCGATTCGCGCCTACCGCAACCCCGGGAGGTGGAGCCATGTGCCAGTAGCGATATGAGACCGGTCCGAACCGGCAGCGACCAATCAATCAGTCCGAAGGAGCAAGAAATGTCAGACCTGACCCAGACCATATCCAACCTGGTGGGCATCCTGCTGGGCCTAGTCGGCGTGGTGGGCGTTGGCTATTTCATATACGGCGCCTACCTCTACCTCACCGCCTCGGGCGCCCCCAACCAGATGGAGCGGGGCAAGGCGGCCATGATGACCGCCCTGGCGGGCATCGTGCTGGCCCTCGTCGCTTATGGAGTCGTCGAGCTGGTGATGAACGCCGTGGTGGGCAATCCGGTGGACCCCAACGTGCCCGACCCCAAGAAGGTCAAGTAGGAGGCGCGGAATGAGAGAGCATGAAGTACCGACCCACGTGCAGGCCGAGGACAAGGTGCTGCTGTGGCTGACCTTCCCCCAGATCGTGGCGGTGGTGGCGGTGTGCGCCGTGGCCTACGGCGCCTACCGCTACTTTCCCTTCGGTCCCGGCGAATTTCGCCTGGGCATTGCCATCATCCTGGGGATAGCGGGAATCACCCTGGCCGTGGGCAACGTGGGGGGCCGGGGGCTGCCCCTGGTGGCCGCCGACCTGCTGAAGTTCAACCTGGGGGCCAGGCACTACGCCGGCGTCCCGGCCCAACTGGCCCGCAGCGAGGCGCCGCCCGTGCCCGAGGCGAAGCCCGACCCGCTGCGGCTGCTGGTCAAAAAGGCCGCGTCCAGCGTAGGGAGGGCGGCCAGGGCGGTACGGCAACGCAAGAATCGCCGTCCCTTCCGGCCACACGGCTGGTTCGGCAAGCGGCGGCGGCCAAGGAATGGCAACTCCGCCAAGCCGAACCTGCGGGAAAGCAACCACAGGAAGCCCTGGTACCGGCTGCTGGCGGCGGCGGGGCTGCTGGTGCTGACCGTGCTGATTTTGCCCGCCGCCGTCCTGGCCGACGACCCGGACGACGACCCATACGGCGACGCCTGGCGGCTGGACGAAATCTACTTCCAGCCGCCGGACCCGGTGCCCGGACGCCGCATCTACATCGAGAGGCTGGCCGTCTCCGGCGACACCGCCGCCGTAACCCTGCGGGCGGCCCACGACCTGGACCTGAAGGTGCGGGTCTTCGGCGGCAGGACGGGCCGGACCCTGAAGATGGGCGCCAACGCCATCGTCCACTCCGGGGAGCGCAAGATCTACAACCTGACCCTGAACGGCCCCAAGCCGTCCTTCACCTTCTCCTGGACGGACTCGTTGGGGTTCTCCGGGGCGGTGTCCCTGAAGAGCGACCAGATTCCTTATCCCTTACCCAAGTACGACGGCGGGCTGTGCGACCTGGAGATGACCTCCCTGGAGTGGACGCCGGGCAGCATCCAAGGCGTCATCGCCTCGGAGTGCATCACCGAGACCAGGCAGGAGGTGGACCTTCCGGTCTACGGCGGCCACTTCAGCCAGTCGGTGCCCGCCCTGTTGGACGCCACGGTGACCGGCATCGTGGGAACAGTGAACGTGGCCGCCGGTTCGCACCGGACCAGCGCGGCATTTGTCGCCAACGGCGATACCAGGCTCGACCTGCCCGTCCCCGACCGGCAGGCGGTTCACGACCTGGAAATCACGGCGGAGCTGACGGCCACGGTGAACGTGCCCTTGCCGCCCATGTTGCAGACCACCCACCACCCGGCCCGCACCGACGTTTACCGGCGCACGGTTAGCCTCACGTGCGGGAAGTGCTCGACGTCCAGGACCGTAACGATTCGCGTCTACCACCCGGAGCACGTGCGGGCGGTGGAGAACCAGCGCAGCCCCGTCACCCGCACCAGGCCGGAAACGCTGTCACTGGCGGAGGCTCTGGGCGTGGGGGCCGACAACCCCTTCCGGTACCTCACCGTCCCGCCACCCAAGCCGCCGGCGCCCCGGGCCGAGCAGACCCAGGTGGGCGATTCCTCCTGGTGGAGTTGGTGGCCGTGGTAGGGCGCGTGACGAACACCCTGCTGGCGCTGGTGGCGCCCTCCGTATCCGGTACGGGGCAGGCACTGGCGTCCGTCGCCGCCGATGCGCCGGAGGACAAGAAGCAACTGATGCTGGCCGCCTTCGACCAGGTGCTGACCGGCATGGCCTACGCCGGGGCGGGCCTGTGCCTCTTCGCCATCGTCTGGGCCGGTTTCGTGCTCATGGCCGAGGGCGCCGAGGGGGACGGACGCCGCGGCAAGGCCAGAAACGCCGTGGTCATGGCCGTCGTCGGGCTGGTGGTGGTGCTGCTGGCCAAGGCCATCGCGGCGCTCATCAGCGGCGGCCTGAGTCCCATTATGCCCGGCCCGTAGGCAATCAGCATCCGATAGGAGGAGAAGAGAAATGAAAGCGACATTACCGAACATCAGGAAACTGGCCGGACGCGGCAGAAGGGGACAGGCTGCCGACTCCGGCGATATTCAACAAGAACACATGGAAAACAGCGAGGCAGCGGCGGAGCCCAAGCCGCCGCCGGACCTGAACCTGTTCTTCATGCTCTCCCACCTGGAGGAGGACGGTCCGGTGCGGCTGGACGGGGTGAAGCTGGCGGTCTCGGAGGTCATGGGGCTGGAGCTGGACGAACCCAAGCTGGGGGCTTTCGCCGGTTCCCTGAACGCCCTGGACTTCCCGGTGCAGCTGCTGGTGCGCCAGCACCCGCCGGTGCTGGCAACCCTCCGAAACAATCTGACGGCGGCCCAGCCTGAGGACCTTCCGCAACAGACCAGGGACGCCGCCGACAGCCTGGGACGCTTGCTGACCACGCTGGAAAACCGGGACGGCATCCTGGACCGGCGCTTCTACGCCGTCTGCGAGCACAGCCGCATGGACGAGCTCCACGGGCTGCTGGCCCGGGGAGGACTGGGCGTTTTTCCCCTGACGGCCGAGCCGTTGCGACTGCTCTGGCTCTCCGCCGCCCTGGGCGGTTCGCCGGTGGAGAGGGACGAAGAAGGGGACACGGAGGTCGAGGTCAACCGCCGCGACATCCGCGTCGGCCAGCGCCTGGTCCGCTCCCTGCACCTGGGCAAGTGGCCCCGCAGTTTGGCCCCGGGCTTTCTCCAGGGATTGATGGCGACCGGCGCGCCCATGGACCTGTCCATCCACCTGGGGGCCATACCGGCGGAGCAGGCCGCCCGCACCCTGGAGTGGCAGAAGGTCCGCTTTGAATCGGCCCAGAGCCTTTCCTTCAAGCGGGGCCGTTCCATGTCCCCCGAGGCGGAGATCGCCCTGGAGGACGTGAGCCGACTCAGGGACGAGGTGCAGCGGGGCAGGGAGAGGCTGTTCCACGCATCGTTGTCAGTGACGTTGCACGCCGACAACGCCGAAACGCTCAAGGACCTGACCCAGAAAGCCCGGGCCCACTTCGCCGCAACGTTGGGCAAGCTGGAAAGCCTGGCCTTCCGGCAAAGGGAGGGGCTGCTGTCAACGCTGCCGTTGGCCCTGAACGCCGTGTCAACTTGGCGGACTTTGGACACCTCAAGCCTGGCGAGGCTGTTTCCCTTCTCGCCGCCGGACCTGGACACCCGCAGAGGCACCCTCTACGGCATCGACCTGCGGGCCTGCGCCCCAATCGTCTACGACCCTTTCGACGGCACCCACCTCAACGCGAACACGGCCGTATTGGCAAGATCGGGTTCGGGAAAATCCTTCGCCACCAAGCTGGGCGTGCTGCGGGGGCTGTGCCGCGGCGTGCGGGCCTACATCATCGACCCCGAGGGCGAGTACACCGACATGGCGCGGGCGGCCGGCGGGCGCGTTCTTTCCCCCGGCGTCCCCGGCCAGGGCATGAACCCCTTTGTCATCGACCGGGGCGATTCGGAAGAACTCTTGCAGCGCATCGGCAGCCTGCGCCGCCTCATCGAGGTGATGGTGGGGGAGAGGCTCAGCGCCGAGCGGCGTTCCAGCCTGGACCACGCCCTGGCCGGCTACTACTCCGAGAGGAGGGAGCGCACCGGCTTCCGCGACTTCTACGGCTACCTGGAAAACGAGACCCCGGAGATCGCCCACCTGCTGCGCCCCTTCGCAACGGGCAGCCTGCGGGACCTGCTCTCCGACGAGGGCGACGACCTGCTGGCCTACGAAGCCCTGGTCACCGTCTTCGACCTGCACCTGCTGGAACCGGAACTCAGACCGGCGGCGGCGATGGTCTGCACCGAGACGGTGTGGGCGGCTGCCGCCCAGGAACCCCGGCCAAGACTGCTGGTGGTGGACGAGGTGTGGAGCATCATGCAGCACCCGGAGGGCGCGGCATTCATGGTCAGCATGGCGAAGCGCGCCCGCAAGCACCGCCTTGGGTTGCAGTTCATCACCCAGGACGTGCAGGACCTCCTCTCCGAGGATTCGTCCCGCACCATCACCGGACATTCGGGAAGGGCGCTGTTGCAGAATGCCGCCTTCAAGCTGCTCTTGCAACAGGACGCCGCCGCCGTCAGCACCGTGGGCGAAGCCTTCGATTTGCCCGAGGAGTTGCAACGTTGGCTGCTGTCCTGCCCGCGCGGGGATGGCCTGTTGCTGACCCGGGGCAACCGCTTTCCCGTCCGCATCGAGGCCACGCCCGAGGAAACGGAGGTCATCGAGTGGCGGCCCGGACCCAGGCACTGAGCCCAATCAATTCCCATAGACGGAGGTAACCCTTATGAATATCAATATCAAGAAAGCCCTGTTCGGCGACGGACGCGACAGGCGCCCTCCCGTGCTCTTGGCGGTGACCCCGCCCCGGGCTGGGGAGCGCACGCTATTGGGCGTGGAGAACATGCTCCAGTCCATCGCCGTCCCCGAACCCTTCTCCCTGGAGATCGCCGGGGACATGGACGGCGTGACCCTGCTGGCCCGGTGCCAGGACGACCAGGTGGTCAGGCAGCAGCTCACCGCCCACTACCCCCAGGCCCGCATCCGGCAGGTGCCGGTGGGCGAGGACCCCATCTTCGTCCATACCGGGGAACAGGCCTGGGGACTGACCCTCCGTTCCGGAGGGCCGGAGTACGTGCCCCTGCGCACCTTCCGCGACGATGACCTTCTGGACCCCGGTTCCGATCCCCTGCTGGCCGTCATCGGCTCCCTGTCCGCCCTGCGTCCCAGGGAGCGGGTGCTGGCCCGCCTGCTGCTGCGCTCCCTGGGTCCCGATTGGTCCCAAGCCCACCAGCAGAAGGTGTTCAAGAACCCCGGCTACCAGCGGCCCGACCCCTCCTACACCTACCAGACCAGGCCCCTGCAGCTGGACGGCGTGACCATGGCCGTCCTTGGCGTGGGCGCGCTCATCGCACTCAGGGGCTACCTGTGGGTCCAGGACGGCGAGATTCTCAAGGCGTCCCTCCTGGGCGCCGGTTCCCTGCTGGGCCTCACCGTGGCGGGCTGGGGTTGGTGGCGCTGGAAGCAGGCCAGGAACCGGGTCTTCGACCCGCTGCTGATCAAGGAGAAGGTGGGCCGCATCGCCTTCGACGCCGAGCTAGAGGTCATCTCAGTCCTGCCCGCCGATACCGGGCCGGAGCGGGCCAGGGAAGTCCTGGAGCCGGTGGCAGCCGCCTACCGCCACTACGACCACCCTGCCGGGGCCAGGTTCAACGTGAGCAGAGTGCGTCCTGTCGTCCCCATCATGAATCTCCATCCCGCCGGGTCGGGGCTATTCGGCAGGCGCAGCGTCCTGGGCGTGCGGGAAGTAGCCGCCCTTTGGCACCCGCCCGGCGAGCGGGACGAGACGCCCCTGTTGGAACGCTCCGGCGCCAGGGCGCTCCTGCCCTCGGCCCGTGGCGTGAAGGGCGGAGCCCCGGTGGGTCAGACCACCACCGGCAGCCCCCGGGAGATACGCTTCCCCGACGACCTGCTGCGCCGCCACCACCTCTACTTGGCACGCACCCGCATGGGCAAGTCCACCCTGATGCAACACGTGGTGGCCCACAAGCTCCGGGAGAAGGAGGCGGGCCGGGACACCGACGCCATCGTCGTGGTGGACCCCCACGCCGACCTGGTGTCCGGTCTGCTGGAGCAGGTGCCCGAATCCCTGGCAGACAGGGTGCGCCTCATCGACCTGGCCGAGGCGTGGGGCGCCCCCGGCATCAACCTGCTGGACACCCGCATCTTCTCCGACCGCGACCGCACCGCCGACTCGGTGGTGCGGGTGATGCACGGCCTGTGGGAGCAGTGGGGTCCACGGATGCAGTCCATCCTGGAGCACACCGTGAAGAGCCTGCACGAAGCCAACGAGCAGATGGAAGCCGACCAACAGTACACCATCCTGGACGGGCTGGCCCTGGTGGCCGACCCCAGGTTCCGGCGGGAGGTGCTGGCAAAGGTCAACGACCCCTACCTGCTGCGCTTCTGGGCCCGGGACTTCCTCAGCTGGAACCGGGAGCGGCGGGGCGAGGCCATCGCCCCGGTGCAGACCCGCCTGGCCTACTACGCATCGTCCAAGAAAGCGCGGGCCATCCTGGGCCAGTCCCGTTCCACCATCGACATCCGCCGGACCATCCTGGAGGGCGGCATTCTCTTCGTCTCCACCGCCCAGGGCAGCGTGGGAAGGGACGTATCCGCCCTGGTGGGGGCGTCCCTGCTCAACCTGGTGGACTCGGTGATCCGGGAGCAGGAGAGCCTGCCCCTGTCGCAGCGGCGGGGCGCGCTGATAGTGGTGGACGAGATGCAGTCCATGCCCGGCGTGGACTACGAGGCCATGCTGTCGGAGCTGGGCAAGTACGGGGCCAGCTTCGTCCTGGCCACCCAGAGCCTGGCCAAGCTGGAGGACCTCTCCCGCACCATGCGGGACACCATACTGGCCAACGTCGGCTGCCTGGCCGTATTCCAGGTGGCGGGGAGTGACGCTCGCCAGATGGTGTGGGAACTGGGTCGGGACCGGGTGTCCGAGGAGGACATCGTGTCCCTGGACGTGCACCACTGCTACGTTCGGGCCACCGTGGGCGTCGAACGGATGCCCGCCTTCTCCATGGCAGTGCTGAAACCCGAGCCGGGCAACCCTGCTGTCGCCGCCCGCATCCGGGCCGACGCCTCGGCCTACCTGCGACCCAACGACGCCGGCGACGCCGAGGGACGCCGGCAGGTGGGCGAGTACCGGAGGCTGCTGGCGGAGCGGCAGCAGGAGGCCGGAACTGGGACGCCGGGGCAGAACGGAGCGTCACCGCCGGTAGGCGGTGACGATGGCGGCGACGGGGAATCCAACGAGGTCAGGGAGTACCGCCGGCTGCTGGCGGCCTTGCAAGACGACGAAGGGGAGGTGGAATGATGATACCGGCAGGTTGCGAGCTGGATATACTCCGCCGCCTGGCAGAGATGCCCTTCCTGGACCGGCTGGAGTTGGTCACCCTTTGCCGCCGGTCCCGCAGCGCCGTCTACGGCAGCATGGACCGGTTGGCGGAACGGGGGATGGTCCAGGCCGTCACCCACGCCTCGGAGCAGACCTTCCCCACCCGCCGCTACTGCCTCACCGCCGCTGGGCTGGAACACCTGGCGGCGCTGGAGCGGGTTTCCCTGGAGCAACTGCTTGCCTCCCGTCCCGTCTCGGCCCGCTGGCGGCGGGTCCTGTTGGAACGGCTGGACGCCCTAGCCATCAGCTACCGTATCGCCGCTGCTCTACCCCACACTGAGCTCGGCCTGGGGTTCCGGTGGTACCGGTCCGGGCCCTTGGACGCCGGCATCATCCTGCCCGGTGGCCGCACCCTGGGGGTGGTGCGTATGGGCAACGCCGCCGACCGCACCGCCTTCGCCAAGCGGCTGTGGCGGCTAAGCCAGGAGGCCCACCCTGACGCGGTGCTACTCCTGGCTCCGGATGAGGTGCGGCTGCGCCAGGTGAGCCGGATGCTGGACAACCTGCCCCTGCTGTACTTCCTGGCCCTGGAAGGCGACGCGGCCCGAGCCGCCGGCGGGGAGTCTCGCATCTGGCGCTCCCCGGCCACTCCCGTATCTCTGAACCTGGGGGAAGCGCTGGCATACGTGCCCTCCGGCGGGGAGCTGCCCGAAACGGGTCCGGCCCAGCGGGAAACTATACCCGCTGGCCTGCGGCTGGACATGGCGGATGATGAGAGCGTCCCCGGCCACCTGCTGCCCGTCCTGCTCAAGCGTTCCGAGAAGCGGGTCCTCGACCTGCTCCACGACTGGCCCTGGCTGACCCCGACGCACCTGGAACAGTTCCTGGGGGTGAACCCCACGAGGGTCAGCCAGGTATTGGCACGGCTGAAGTCTCTGGGCCTGGCGACCGGGGTGAAGGCTGGGAAGGGGCGCTGCCTGGCCCTGTCGGACCGTGGGCTTGGGGTGCTGGCCCGCCGGGACCGCTCCGCCGTGGGCGCGGCCCGCCAGCGGTGGAGCGTGGCCCCAGTGGACCCCGATTCCCCCCTGGACTGGCGCAACGTCCACGGCTCCCGCAGCCGCCAGTTGCTGCGCAACTTGGACCACACCCAGGCCGTCCACTGGTTCGTGGGTATTCTTGCGAACCAGTCCCAGAGCCAGGGCTGCCAGCTGGCCCAGCTCGACCCGCCCCGGCGGGCAACCAGGTTCTTTCACCGCGACGGCAGGCTGCACTCGGTGCGCCCTGATGCCTTCGGAGTGCTGGAGCGCGACGGAAAGCAACAACCTTTCTTCCTCGAGTGGGAGCGAAGGGCGGTGCGGCCGGGAACCATGGCGGCCCGCATCGCCCCCTACCTGCGCTACTACGCCGACAGCCGCCCCCTAGACGACCACGGCGCCATCCCCGCCGTCCTGGTGGTCTTCGACGACGACCTGGCCGCCAGCCACTTCCTGCAGGTGGCAGACCGGGAGATGCGGCGGGCCAGGGTCAGAGTGCCCCTGTGGGTCTCCCACCGGGCCGTGCTGGAAAGGTTGGGGCCGCTGGGCGCGGCCTGGTTGAGGCCCGGCTCCTTCCGGCCCGAATCCGCCTTTCGACCCGGCAGACACCAAACTGACGAGAGGGAATGAACGACATGAGAATCTACTACGCAACGGAAGCCGAGGGTCTCCGTCACCACGTCCGCTCCGCCTTGGGTGTGGACGCCCGGGCCTGGAACCGGTTCAACCGGCGGGTACACGAATGGCGCCGGCAACTGGAATCCCGCTTCGGCATCCCCGCCGATCTGGGACTGCGCCCTGAAGAACTCGCTTCCGTCCCGCAGTCCTGCACCTGCGGCTGCCATCCGCAACCGACATCCCGCCCGGGATCTAAGGTGATTGGCGAGGGGCTGCGCCTCATCGAGGACTTTGCCGTAGAGTCCGGCGGCGTCGGCGTCACCAACGTCTGCCTGGACAAGGACGACATACCGGCATACCGGCGGGTCAGCCTGGACCGGCTGTTCAACCGGATCAATGCCACCGCCAACCAGGCGGGCGCTCACGCCTTCGTCATCTTCGACCAGGAACCCGAGGAGATGGTCTCCAGCCTCTATCAAAGGCTGAGGAGCTACAACCCGGTGCCCACCCGCCACGGGGCCTGCGATGACGGCTGGCACACCCGCAACGTCCCCATAGGGAGCATCATCGGCGGCCCGGCATTCCGAGACCCCGACAGCGACTGCCTGCTACAGTTGGCCGGACTCGTGGCCCACGCCCTCCTGTGGCAGGAGGAGCCGCCCGGCCCCGGCGGGGACTCCGACGGCCTGGCCGGGGCCTTCGGTGTCCTCGACCGCGCCCTGAACCGCCGGGCCGCTAGGAACGACCCGCGGGGGGTGGTCCGGCGGTGACGGGAAATGGAAGGGGTGGAAAGCACAGGGAAGGCCGGACGGAATCAACCGTCCGGCTTCCTTGTTTTCCAACTACCGATTCCTGTCGAGTGTTCCGCCGGTCCCACTCCCTCCGGTCGCCCGTCTCCGGCAACAACAGTGCAGCAGGACCGTTCCTGCGGGTGACCAAAAGGAGAGGCGGCGGACCAGGGGCAGAACACCCCTAGCAGTCTCTCAAGAGGCTGCCCCTGAGAACATAAGCCGACGCATATGCCTTGTCGGAGTCTTTGTATGTGGAAACCTCCACGGCGGTTTATGAACTGAGTGGCAAATGATTGATAGAATGGAGAGAGTTACAGACGATTCCCGCCTTTGCGCGTGGCACCCTGCGAGCCTCTACGTCTGGGCAATTTAAGAGGCTGGGTAATCGGGGAGACTCTCAAGTTGATTGATCCAGTACACACCCTGGCTTTTTCGGTTCAAGGTAATCCCGGCGTTTATGCTCTGCTTCTTGGGTCTGGCGTTTCCCGTGCGTCCGGAATACCCACCGGCTGGGAGATTACGCTCGACCTGATTCAAAAGCTCGCTACCGTCAATGGGGACGCCCCCGGCTCCGAGCCTGAATCCTGGTATTACGAGAAATACGGGAAGGAGGCGGATTACTCTGACCTGCTAGTCCAACTAACTAGGACCCCTGCTGAGCGGCAGCAGTTACTTCGACGATACTTTGAACCTACAGACCAAGAACGGGAAGAAGGCAAAAAGCAACCCACTGCGGCCCATCGAGCTATCGCAGCGCTGGCTGCCCAAGGTTACGTTCGAGTGATCCTCACCACCAACTTTGACCGCCTAATTGAAAACGCTCTGCGCGAAGTCGGCGTCGAACCTACCGTCTTGAGCACACCCGATCAGGTTCACGGGGCATTACCCCTCATCCATACCCAATGTTGCGTAATCAAGCTTCATGGAGACTACCTCGACACTCGCATACGGAATACGGCGTCTGAGTTGCAATCTTACCCTCCTGAGTTTGATAGCCTCCTCGACCGGGTTCTTGATGAGTTCGGTCTCATCGTCTGTGGCTGGTCGGCAGAGTGGGACGAGGCTTTGCGCAATGGCATATACCGATGTCAGTCTCGTCGGTTTGCAACTTACTGGGCCTCTCGGGGCGAGACTGGAGAAGAAGCCAAGCGCCTAATCGGCCATCGCAAGGCAGATAGCCTGTCGATCCATAGCGCAGACAATTTCTTTCACACCCTTCACGAATATATTGAGGCGGTGGAAGAGTTTTCAAGGCCTCACCCTTTGTCAACTGCGGCTACCTTATCAGCAATGAAACGCTACATGTCCGAACCTCGGTATCGAATTCAGTTTTCAGAACTGATTGATGAAGTCGTTAACAGTGTGATTAGGGGAACCTCCAGTGATGCATTTGCCGCCGCAGGTGCTCGTCCAACTGGAGATTCATTCACTCAACGTTTGCGCGGGTACGACGAGGTGTGTTCGACACTTTTAACGATTGGACCGGTCGCGGGTTATTGGGCGGAACCTGAACACTACTCTGTGCTAGAACGAGCGCTGTCACAAATGGGTACTGTAGACGAACGCAATGGAAATACCGTCTGGCTGTCCATGAAGCGGTACCCCGCTTTGCTGCTGCTGTTTGCCTTAGGGATTGGTGCCCTCGAGGCTAAGAAGGTTGATTTGGTCGGCCGTTTGCTTAGTACCAGAATTCATGAAGTCAACGAAGGCGACATTTCTGTCGCCGAGGTATTGCCACGCCATTGCCTGGCCGGTGACGTCGTTTCAAACGCTAAGTTATTGCCTGGCCTTGATCGGCACTATTATCCTTTAAGCGACTGGATGTACAGTGTTATACGGACACATACAAGGGATTTTATCCGAAGCGAGGCACAGCACGAGTTGACTTTTGCCAAGATGGAGATTCTTTTGGCGCTCGGGTTTGCTCATCGAGAGAAACAGCGATTTGGATATTGGGCACCTCCCGGGACTTTTGCTTATCGGCATGACGAAAGGAGTCGGGTACTGACGGAAATTCAAGAGTCGCTGGACCGACTAAATGACGAGTCTCCCTTTGTTAAGTGCGGAATTTTTGGAGATACGGCAGACATGTGTAGGCGGGAAATCGACAATTTGAACGCATTCCTGCCCAAATTGCGTTCCTTTTAGTTGTCTAGTGCTTGACACAGGACTATCCGCAGAAACAGCGCGGAAGCCGGAACGGACAAGTGGACAATCCCACGCAGTTTCTTTTGACTAAGCGCGAAACTTAGCACTACTGCGAGATAACGCCTGGGACGGGAATAGGTTTTAGCCGCAGTTGATTCGCGCATCGCCGGATTCCCCCGCGTCCGGCAGCAGCAGGTGAAGCAGGCCCAGGCGGGCGGCGAGGCCGAACAAGGCAACCAGATGGGCGGAATCGGGCTTGACGCCGTTCCGCCAGCGCTTGATCAGCCGAATGTCCACCCGCAGCTCCCGCGCCAAGCCCCGCCAGGAAAACTCGGCGGCCTCTTTGAACTCCACCAGCCTTTGGGGAAAGTCCTCCGGGAAGTGACACGGCTCCACTCGGTAGACCCATCGCTGGCGTCCCACGGCTCTACTCCCTGCCCCGGACCGTAACCACCACGTCCCGGCCCGTGAGAATGCCCAGGCCCCCCTGCACCTGGATGGCGAAGTCCACCAGGGCCAGCATGGCCCCGCCCGAGGGTTCGCAGCCCTTCTTGCGCCAGCGCAGCACCTGACGGATGTCCACGCCGATGGCGGTGGCAAACCCGTCCCAGGTCAGGCCCGAGGCCTCCTTCAGTCGGACCAAACGCACGCCGAAGTCCTCGGGCATCACCGCTACGCCCGGAATGAATGCAATTCTCTGGGATTTGCGCTTCCTACTCATCCAACCTCACAACTATGAAGAGGGCGTCGAAATCCTCAACGCCCAGGACTTGCTGTATCTTGCGCCGGACCGACGGCGACGGGCTGCGCTCCCCGGTGAAAAGCTGGGACATGTACCCGGAGGTGAGCCCGCAACGGTCGGCAAACTCGTTCTGGGACATGTTCAAATGGCGGAGCAGGTCCCAGGCCGCCTCCGCTCTCAGCATCACCCTCTCGGTGGCGCGCTTACGGGCCATGCTCGTCGTCCCTCCCGGCAGCCTTCCCGTCCCCGACTGCGTGTCCGTTCACCGGCGGTTCCTTACCGTCCGCCCCGTTGGGGTGGGGGTACAGCTCCGGGTGGGCCATGTAGTGCCGGGCGATGATGCGGGCCAGGATCCGCAGACCCTCGATTCGCCGGCGCTCCTGGCTCCTGGTGAGTCCCTGTTTCTTTCTCAAATCCCTCGGCTCTCCTGGAAATCTGCCCCGGAAATCCGGCGTCAGCCTCCGGTGGCGGAACGCCGCGCCCTTGGGTATAATGCCTGAATAGAACATCGGGTCTGTTTCGTTGGATTGTACCAATATAGCAATCAGCAGCACAACAACCTCTTCGGCCTTTTCTGGTCTGAGTTGACAAGTGCTTGCAGGAATGGAACAATAATTCGACAGGAATCACGCAAGAATTAAGCATCATAGTATGATTGCTGTAATGGTACGAGGGGTGACGTGATGGAGCAGCACAACGACCAACGGAACGAGGAGCTGGGGCCACTGCTCAAGCGGCTCCGGGGAGACACTAGTCTCCGCGACGTGCGGGGGATGGCCGGCATCTCCAATTCCTACCTGTCCCAGATAGAGCGGGGCGACCGCCGGCCCGGGCCCAGCGTGCTCAAGCGCCTGGCCTCCCTCTACGGCGTGGATGTGCAGGACCTGCTGAAAAAGGCTGGTTACCTGGACGACCCGGAGGACGTGACTCCACGGGACGACGAACCTCAGGAGGTGGAGCGGGCCTACCAGTACGTGCTGGCCGACCCCAAGTTCCGGGTGGGCACCCGTCCCTCCGGCCCCCTGTCCCTGGAGGCCAAGCGGTTCATTGTCGAAATGTACGAGCGCTTCACCGGGAAGCGGCTACTGGAGTGATTTTGACCATGACTCTTGAGGACTTCTGCGACCGGATCATGGCCGACGAACACCCCATAGAGAGGCTGGAGCCGGAGGGGCTGGCGGCGGAGTTCACTGACTACTTCCAGGTGCCCCTCCGCGTCTCGCTGGAAGATCTGGCCGTGTTGCTGGAATGCGCCGGGGTCGGGGAGGTGTCGGAGAGGCCCCTGGCCGGAGGGCTGCGGGGCATCCACTACATCCAGCCCGACGGCACCTACGCCATCCACTACCTGGAGGGCCAGTGGGAAGGCACCAGCAAGCTCACCGTGCTTCACGAGACCTACGAGATCATCCACGAGCAGGTGTGGGACCGGCATCATGACTGCCAGCCCAGCAGAGGGATTTGCCCGGAGGCGGAGCGGTTCGCTGCGGCGACGTTGATGCCCCGGGAGGTCTTCGCCGCCTATGCCCAGGCTGGCGGGCTGGACGTGGTGGCCCTTCAGAACCTCTTCAACTGCGCCTACTCCGCCGTGGCCCTTCGAATGTCCGAGGTGATGCTCCACCAGCCCCTGCTGCTTGCGCTTTACGAGCGCAGGAGTCAGGAGGACCCGGCCCACTGGCCCGCGCCCACCAGGCTGGGAGACCTGCGGGTCACGGTGATGCGACGAACGGCGAACATGGGGGCGCCCCGGTCTCGGCTGCTCAACGGGTGGCGGGGCGGCACGCCCCACAAGGGCAAGGCGCTGTCCGCCGGTTCCCTAGCGGAGCGGGCGGCCCGCAGCGGCAGGCCGGAATACGACGAAGGGGACGGCATCGCCGTGGCCGCCAGGCCCGTCCTCTGGAAGAACCGCCTGGCCAAGCTGGCGGTTGCCGCCGTACCCTGGGAACACCGCCATGTTCTGGAGCCCCAGGTCAGGATTGCGACGGGAACAAGTCCGGCAGACCGTTCCTGGAATCCCAGGACGGCGGCCGCGTAAGGATGACGCCAGATGCAGCACCGATACTCGAGGACCGGCTTTGAACGAGCCGCCAAGATTCGCCAACAAGATTTCCGGGACGAGTCTCCAACCATCAGCGACGACGCAAGGCAGCCAGCGGATGACAAGGGGCGGCGCAACCCCCACCTGCTGGCCCTGGGTTGCGAGGAAGAGAACCTGTTCCCAGGTATCAGAGGCAGGGGCGGCGCTATCGACTTCTTCGGTGAGCGCAACATCAGGTGGTGGAAGAGTTCCAGGAGTGGTGGCGACACCCAGGCGGGCGGCCCTACCCGCAACATGGCCAGCTCCCAGGTGGCCTGCGTCAACTTTCTGCTGCCGCTGGCTGTCATCCCCGGCGCCCTGACGGCGGCGTTGTGCTCCATCGACGGCGACGTGCGCTCCGTGGTGGACATCCGGCAAGGGAGTCTTTCCTCCCCGGTGGAGTTCGAGTGGCTGGGCATTCCTCACTCTCTGGAGGGCGGCAACACCAGGGGCGCCCAGAACACCAGCGTGGACGCCTTCCTGGTGGCTGAGACCGCAGCGGGACGCAGAAGGGCCTACCTGCTGGAATGGAAGTATGTCGAGCAGTACCTGGCCACCAGGCCGGACTTCAAGGGCGAGGGCAATGCCGGCGACACTCGCCGGCGCAGATACCAGCACCTGTTTCACGCCCCTTTTTCCTCATTCAGCCCTGCCGCTGCCCCGGAACTGGACGATTTCCTCTACGAACCCTTCTACCAGATCATGCGGCAGCGGCTCCTGGCCGACCGGATGGTGGAGCGGCGGGAACTGAATGTCGACGAGGCCAGG
Source organism: Dehalococcoidia bacterium (assembly GCA_965232885.1). Taxonomy (GTDB): domain Bacteria; phylum Chloroflexota; class Dehalococcoidia; order Lucifugimonadales; family UBA3495; genus VXOI01. The sequence continues at coordinate 810,082 of CBDDQX010000003.1, forward strand.
GTGGTGGTCGTGGTGCCGGACGACAACTGGGCCTACCGCACCGTGGCTGACGGCAGGACCACGACCTCCCCACCGTTAATCCGCCGTTTCCCCCACCTGGATACGGTGGAAGCCGTGATGCGGGCATCCCTCAAGAGGCCGGACACTCAGTTCGGAATGGTGGCGCCGTCCCTGCTGCTGGAAAGTGTGATACGCAGCCTTCCCGACGAGACCGTGGAGTGGGCCAACTACTGGCGGGAACGCTACGGGGTGTGACAGCGGTACCTTGACACTTCCGTCCGGTTGTCCGATGATGGATAGTAAGACAAACTATTAACCACGCTGGCAAAAAGAGAGACCATGCCCCCACGCAGGAAATCCAGAACCATCACGTTCTCCCTGCCGCCCGATATGTTCGAGCAGGTGCAGCGGGTGAAGAATGAGGAGGGCCGGGACATGAGCGAGCTTGTCCGTGAAGCCCTCCGCCTGTACATGGAAGAGCGGGACCTGCGCCGCCAGGTACGACTGGAACGGCTGCGCTCCCGACAGGTTGCCCAACCAGAGAACGATGGAGGCGAAATCGATGAATCAACGACTTGACCTGATCCCGGCGGCCCTGTACGCCCGGGTGTCCAGCGAACGCCAGGACGTGGACCTGTCCGTGGCCGCCCAGCTTCGGGCGCTCCGCGACTACGCCGAACGGAACGGCTACCTGGTGGTCCGCGAATACGTGGACGAGGCCGAGAGCGGCAGGATCGCCGACCGGCCCCAGTTCAGCCTGATGCTTGATGAGGCCAGCAAGCAAGAGGCCCCTTTCAATGAGATTCTAGTGTGGAAATTCTCCCGCTTCACGCGCAAGCGGGAACACGCCGTGGCCTTCAAGTCCATGCTGCGGCGCCGGGGTATCCGCGTTGTTTCCATCACCGAGCAGGCCGACGACACTCCCACCGGCAAACTGCTTGAGGCCATCATTGAGTCCGTGGACGAATTTTATAGCGAAAATCTTGCCCAGGAGGTTTCCAGGGGTATGCGGGAGGCGGCATCCAGGGGTTTCTGGATGACCTCCTACGCCCCCTACGGCTACAAGAAGGTCCACGTCCAGGATGGGGCCAAGACCCGTCCCAGGCTGGAACTGAACCCGCCCTCCGACGCCGTGGTGCGCCGCATCTTCGACATGGTCCTCCACGGCAAAAGCATCCTGGACGTGACCAAGGTCCTCAACTCTGAGGGCATCCCCACCACCAACGGCAAGAAGTGGCTCAAGACCACCATCAACACCATGCTGGCCAACGAGGCGTACACTGGCACCCTGGTCTGGGGCGCCAGCGCCAAGGACGGTACCCCGCCGGTCAGGATTGAGAACGCTTTCCCCGCCATCGTCAGCCAGCAGGAGTTCCGCAAGGTCCGTCGGCTGCTCAAGTCCCGCGCGCCGAGCAAGGTGAATCCTCGCCGCGCCTCAAGCGCCTACCTGCTCAGCGGGTTGCTCAAGTGCGAGACCTGCGGCAAGGCCATGACCGCCGCCGACGCCAAGAGCGGCAAATACACCTACTACGTCTGCCACTCTCTGCTGAAGAAGGGCAAAGGCACCTGCGACACCCCCAGGCTCAACTCCAAGTCCTTCGAGAAGCTGATCATCGACCAGATACGGGAGAACGTCCTCACCGAGTCCAACATTCGCGACCTGGTGAAGCTGCTGGACGAGGAGATGGACGGAGCGGCCCGCGAGCAGCGGGAGCGGCTGGAGACCATCGAGCAGGAACTGGAGGACGTGAAGAAGCGGTTGGGCCGCATCTGGCAGTTCGTCGAAACCACCGACATCGAGATGGCCGACGCCTCGGAACGCATCAAGGAGCACCGGGACCGGCAGCAGCAGTTGGAGATAGCCGCCGAGGAGGCCAGGTCGATGCTGACCGAGCGACGGGCTGTGCTGGACAGCGCCGACACCATCGCCGCCTTTGCCGAGGAGATGAGCGAGTTTCTCAAGACCAGCGAGCTGACCGAGACCCGCGCCTTTGTCAAGTCCTTCGTTAAGGAGGTGCTGGTCAAGCCCGGCCGGGCCGCCGTCATCTACTCCCTGCCCATGCCCGACGACAGCCCCATGGGAGAAGCGGACACAGCAGAACTCGCCCTGAGCGGGCGAGTTATCGCTTCGGGACGTTCTGGTGGGCCTAACTTGACGATAGACAGTACCGTTTTTGAGATATGGATGGACCTGTAAGCCTCCTAACTCCCTCGGGCCATCTATCAAAGTGCGGCAGAAGTCGCACTGGGCGTGGCCCGGCGAGTGGGACAACGGCACGAACATCTCCTTGGTACGCCGGCGATGCTCCCTGGCGTAGTCCTTGACGATGGTGTATCCGCCGTCGAAGCCGTATTCGTCCCTAAGCCGCTCGAATATGCGCTTGCCGGTGTGGCGCTGCCTCTTGTGGCCGCGGTGACCCTCTTCGAGGATGCGGTCGATGACGCCGGTGTAAGGCTCCAACTTGGGCTTTCTGGGCGGGGTCTGCTGCAGGTAGCCCGGCGAGGCCAGCGTCTTGCGCACCGTGTCCCGGTGCAGACCGAATACCCGGGAAGCTTCCCGGACGCTCATGCCCTCCACCATCACCGCCCGGCGAACCCGCAGATATACGTCCACTGTGTATATCCATGGCACCATCCGTAGGGTCGACTACTGCCCTATGAATGGCGGCGAGCGGCCCAATTTGCAACCGCCCTTTGTCAGCGACTACCCGCCCGCACGGAACAATTTACCTCCACCGTTCGTAAATCTCGCGGCCTTAGGCCAGAACGAGCTTTACAGTTGGTCAGGTGAAGTTAAACCTGTGCCCGAGTCAACCTCACGGCCTCGCGCGGGCAGGGTTCCAGAGGTAAAATCAAGAATAGTCCCACTGCTCATATCAATGGCTCGAACAACGGTTCCGGTGGACCTGGAGGAGTTCCTGGAAATTGGCCTTCGAGTGAAGCTGGATTTACATGCTCCACCGGAGCCTGGGGTCTTGAGAATAACTGATTTCGTGCGCAAGGGCAGGCTTCTCGTATTTCATTAACTAGGGATTGACATCGGAGGCGGAGAAGAAGTGGGCATTTCACGGGACTCGAGGGCGATGGATGCCGACCTTGGCACACGAGGGATCTCATATAATCCTGCACCGTTGGCGGTTTTAGGCCTCGGCAGAACTGAGGTCCTGTTCGACGTCGGAGAAGTCTATACTACGAGAATGATGAGGTGCCTGACCCGTGATGTTTCGTTCGGGCGTTGCCACCACGATTGAAAGCAGGTCCCGGCAAACCTCAGCATGGCCTTGCTCCTAATGCCTGCCGAGGTTTTCAAGTCGGTGGTACATGCGGTCGTTGAAGATGACCAATGGGGTGGAACTATGCTCCCGGTTCCGGACCCAGAGTCCGCAGCGTTCCAAGGTTCTTTACTCAAGATTAGCCGCCGCTGCGGGATGTCGCAACAGGCCGCCCGCATCCGTTTGGAGTTTCGGCTGAGGCGGGACCGTTACTGGGAGAACTTCCTGACTGAGTGGGGATTCTTACTGCGCAAATGCACCGGACTGAGGTCCAAGGTGGTTTTCCATGGCACTTACAACAATCACGGGGGCACCCTCATAGAGCAGGTTCAAGCCGGGTAGTGATGGGTAATGGGGAACCGTAATTTACTCCTGGAGGAGAAGGCATCGTGGCCACAATAGACGAGAAGTACGACTTTAAGGTCAACGGCACAGAATTTCAGACGGAATATCAGAGTCCGACTGCGTTGGAGATTCTAATGATCGCTAAGCAGGGAGGAGCCATTCCAAACAACCCGGAGGATTACGCATTGCAGGGCGACAAGGGGATATACCATGGGGTCGCCCGGGTAGATCTTCGAGAGGAAAACGTTTTTCTCACCTTTCCCATGAGTTCCGCTCAGGCTGCATAGCACTACAACGACAGTTTGTGGAAAAATCCGGCTGGGGCGTCCTGTCTGGCTCTGAGCCAGCTATCGTGGGAGGCTTCCAGCAGTACGTCACCAAGTTCAATTTCACACCAAGAGTCCCGCCGCCAAATAATCCACCGTTGTAATACTAAACTAGAGCCAAGGTGAGATGTACATATCGCATACCACACTGTCGGTGGCTACCCCATTGGAGCTTAAAGGTGATATGAGGCGCTGTGGAGTCCCGTCGGTCGACCTCAAGACCCCAGAAATGCACATCCCACGTTGGTGTTGGTTTAGGATCCCGCTCGGCTATATCAAAGGATGTCGAAAAGATGCAGGCTGAGTTGGAGGGTCTTAGAGGGTGTGTGACAAATTCCCTCTCCCTCTGGTAGAGGGTTAGGGTGAGGGCGTACCCTGTTTCTCACCAATAGCGGACGCTCCGGCAACCTGCTTTGTCATGCAGCCAAATGAATATGTCACACACCCTCTTAGATATAACGCAGAGGTTCGCCACAGAAATCAAGGAATGGTGGGCGAGTGCGACAACAAGGTGGAAACGGGCACGAGGAGGGGAGATTTGTTGAGGATAACGACCAGCGTGCACAAGGGAGTTAACCTTGAGTACCCCCTCACTGGATTCACGTCAATCCGCCGGAAAGCGAGGGGCTGTCCTGCGGGGTACAAGCCTATCGGACTGATGAGTCCGAGAATGGGGGGCGATGAGCCGTCCTCCAAGCCAACTGTGGGACGGACTGCCCAAGAAGGGCATGAAGAACTACTTTGAGGGGCACATGCGGCGTTTCTGGAGCCACTTATGAATCCCGAGGTGGCCATGACCCGGGAGGTGAGCGATACCGCCAGCGCCCACCTGCTCCAGCATTACACTGCGGGCGGTTACCAAGACGACTTTTGTTTCGCCCTCTGGCGGCCATCAACTGGGGGGCTCCGGAAGACTGCCTTGGTATACGAGATTCTCTTGCCTGGAGACGGCGAGCGGCACCTGCATGGCAACGCCAGCTTGCAGCCTGGATACTTTGCTCGGGCCATCAGGACGGCGATCAATGATCAAGTCGGACTAGCCTTTATGCATAGTCATCCTGGCACCGGCGGGCAGGGCATGAACCAGATCTACGTGGAGGCTGAGCGGGACATATTGGCTTACCCGGGAGTTGCAACAAGCCTTCCCCTGCTGGGGCTAGCCATTGGAAAAGACAGTTACTGGAGCGCCCGGTTTTGGGAAAAGAGCGAAGGGGAAATGTTGGGAACGCTCTGTGCGAAGGTCAGGGTCGTCGGCCCCGATTCTTACCAGTTCCATTTTGATGACAAGTTAGTTCCTCCGCCCGAAAGAACGGAGGTATTGCGGCGGACCTATGACACGTGGGGGTCGCCCATTCAGAGCGACATTTCCCGTCTCAGGGTAGGGATTGTCGGTCTCGGCAGCGTCGGCAGCATCGTAGCCGAAGTGATGGCCCGGATTGGGATCGCGAACATTACGCTGATAGACCCCGACCGCGTGGAGGAGCACAATTTGGACAGGCTGCTGCACGCAACGGTGTCGGACATTGGCAGGCCAAAGGTAGAACTGGCTGAGAGGGAGATCCGGAGCCGGTCCACCAGCGAAGATGTTCAGATTGTTTCGTTGCCCCGATCGATTCACGACCGCTCCGCATATGAGGCTGCATTAGATTGCGATATCCTGTTTTCCTGTGTCGACCGCCCGGTGGCACGCGACGTGCTCAATCTCATCGCCTACGCTCACTTGATCCCGGTAATCGATGGGGGAGTGGAAGTTCAGACCATGAACGACTATCTCCATTCCGCTCATTGGAGGGCGCATCTTGTCGGTCCGCATCGCCAGTGCATGAGGTGCAATGGCCAGTACAACACCAGCATGGTTGTCTCCGAGTTGGACGGTTCACTTGATGATCCTTCGTACATTACTACGCTGCCCCAACCAGAACAGGGAGGTAACCAGAACGTCTTTCCTTTCGGTCTCAGCCTAGCCGGTATGGAGGTGAACATTATGCTCCACTACCTGTTGGCGCTGGATTGGTGGCCCAAAATCCGTCAACAGGACTACCATTTCATTCTGGGAACTATTTTCCCCCTAGATGGAGAATGCCACCCTGGCTGTGAAATTGGGCGGCGCTTGGCATTGGGTGACTTGGCTGCACCACCATACCTGAAAGAAACCGACGGCCCCTGGGACACGCCGGATGCGGGCGTGAACCCTCCGGCAAGCTGGAAGGACTTTCTGGGTCGCCTTTTGGGCAAGCTTCCCTGGGCTCCCGGTTAGTGTAAGACTCTATCTGGTTGCCCTAGGAAGTCGCGAATCACCACTAGCGGAAGGTAGCCTCCGTTGGAAGGAATTAAATGACTGAAAAAGATGCGGCCATCCAGGAACTAACAAGGAGGGTGGAATCGTTAGGTCGATTGAATGATGTCGGACCCGCGACTGCTTCCCAGCTGGTGATGCCCGCGCTGGATCAGGCAATGAAGTTCCTGGCCCCGGAAATCGAAGGCCTCCATATGGTCCATGACGACGTTGAGGGCGCCACTTCTCGGGCCACCCATTACACTAGACTGGAGACGGTACTAAACATGCTGTCCCAGGAGATCTCGGGCAGTACCGCATCGCTGCGGCTGTACGATTCCTTACACTGCAACGATCCCGAGGAGGGCGATTATCTGGTTAACTACCTGAGTTCTGCGCCTGAGCGCCTGTGGCTGGCGGAAGGGAGCTCCGGAGGGCACGCCTATATCGCCTCTCTAATCATGGATGAACAGGAACGCGACTTGAGCAATGAGCTGGTGTTCTGGCGAACATACGGAGACGAAGGTTCCGGCTGTTCGCTGACGATGGTCGTGGAGACTAAGTTGCTTCGCAGGGTTTTCTACGGAGAGAGGCAGGTTAAACCCACCAGAGATCTATTGTCGCAGGTCCTAGACGAGTTGCAGCCAGTGGCGGAACGCTACGAGTCTCTCAGAAGCGAGATATCACGAACAATTTGGCGAAGGCTGGAAGCCGTGAGGTTCCTTTACAAAAACTCAGCTTACGATTTCGAGAATGAATGGCGCGTCGTGCTTACGACGGACTCGCCTGGTTATGACCAAGCTAAGGTGAGATTCCAGCCGTGGGACGATGGGGGCGGCCTTTCCCGGGTTAAACACTTTTATGAGATGGACGAACTCGCCCTGAAGAGGACTATGACTAGTGGAAGCAAGCTAGTTCTCGGCCCCTGTGTGCCCGACCAATATAGCGTCGACCTTTACTTGAAGCACCTGCAACGCCAGGTAGGGCTCAACGATTTCAGAATTGAGGCTTCCAAGATCCCCTATCGCGCCTCGTAATACCGGGTGCTGCTCCCGCTGGCTCAACGGTCACCTTCTTACCCGTGACACTTGGGTCGGAAGATGGTTGATAAGATGGGGCCGCCTCGTCAAGGGCATTTGGCCCGGCTTCACTAGCAGATTACCTCCACCGATATAAAGGGATCGGATGCCGTCAGCGCGAGTTACGCCCGTGCTAGGAAGAGCCACCTCGCGCCTAGACTGCGCTCCAGATACGCCTCAGGTGCTCCTTTATGTAAGAGTCCATATGCTTTGTGGGCAAGCGATCCCAAAGGTCGCCGGGGGGCCTGCTCATTGCAATCCAGGTATTTCCCTCGGGATCCACGTATTTCTCTATGGCACCGCCCTTACCGTCGGTTATGGGCGGTGTGACGTAGACCCAATGTGGGGGATATTCGGGGTAGACCTCCTTTTCGAATCCTACGCCTACCAAGACCTCTTTCCCCTTGTGGGTACCGGTTTCGATGGTGTAGCGGAAGGATACAACCCGCCTTCGGGGGGTATCGAAGACTGTTGTGTTGTATCCCAGCGATTCAAGCTCTGCCTTGACCAATTCAGTGCTGTCGTCCATTTGCTCGTTCCTTGAACTCGGATGTTTGATGCCACCGGGACGATGGGAGCATCGAGAAGATAACGCCACCATGAATCCTGGAGTTCGAAACCTCTCCTGCCGACGAAGTCAGCTATCACCCAGGCGGTCTGGTCTGTTGCCTAAAGCCATATGTTTACACTCCTTAACCCTAGTGGGCAAACATTTGGCAACAGGGTGCCGCCCCAACTCGTAAGCCCTCGATGGCAGAGCGGTCCTCCTGAAGCTTGCTGTAGGGTTCACCTGCACTCTGATCCTATCGTTCCCGTCTATTGTACACAGGGGACGGCCAAGCGTTACTGTACTACGAACTGTTGAATGGGTGCTGGTCCTGTAGTCCCCCGAGGAACGGAAGTCCGAGTCCGGTTTGGTGGAACATTAAGGCTTGGTCTATCCTGAGCCGGGCCACTCATTTAGCTCAGGTGAGGCGCAGGAGGATGTCGTTCAAGGTATGTTCAACGTGGGTAACGAGTTGGGTGAGGCAATACGCCGGCCAAGTTAATTGTCGTTAAACACCCACGGCCCACGGTAGTACAGTAGGTCGACTCATGCGGTCGATCTGTCCAAGGACTTAGCCCCAATCCACCGAAAAGATGAGCGTGGCGTCGTGGTGAAGCGATAAGAAGGTGCTCCCGGCTTCGGGGATAATGGTTTTTGAAACAGAAAGCCACCCTGAAACAAGGAGCACCCAACGGATGCTACCATGCAACGACCTCGACCGCATCCAAGTCGCTTTTGATGACCACCGCCTGGTGGCCAACGCCGGACTGCTGCTTCCGGTCACGTTGGCCCACCGCCTGGGACTGGGCGAGCTGGTGGACAAACATGTTGACCTGGGAGATGCGCCGGGTCGGGCGAATGCGGGAGACAAGCTGCTGACCCTGGTGGCGTCGGCATTGGCCGGTGGTGACTGCATCGACGACACCGACGTGCTGCGCGCTGGGGGAACCGATCGGGTGCTGGGCTGCGTGGTCAAGGCGCCATCTACGCTGGGTACCTTTCTGCGGGGTTTTCGGTGGGGCCATGTCCGCCAGTTGGACCGGGTGAGCCGAGAGCTGCTGGCTGGGGCCTGGGCCGTTGGGGACGGACCGGGCGATTATCCGTTGACCATCGACCTTGATTCCACCGTCTGCGAGACCTACGGACTGGCCAAGGAGGGTGCGCAGCGCCACAACTATGCTGGCATGAGGGGCTATCACCCGTTGTTCGCCGTGGCCGCTGAAACCGGCGACGTGCTGATGGCACGGCTGCGCAAGGGCCGGGCCAACACGGCGCGGGGCGCCGCCCACTTCCTGCGCGAGACGGTGGGACGAGTGCGCTACGCCGGAGCCACCGGTCAACTCACCGTGCGGGCCGACAGCGGCTTCTACAACCACGACATTGTCGCCGCCTGTCGCGATAAGAGTGTCCGCTACTCCATCACCGTCCGCCAGCACCAGAGCGTGCGCAACATCATCGAGGCCATACCCGAGGCAGACTGGACGCCCATCCCGTACTGGATGGAAGGTGCCGCCGATGTGGCGGAGACAACTTATGCCCCCTTCCAGAGTGAGCCTGATGCCGTGCCGGTGCGGCTCATCGTCCGCCGGGTGAAGCCCACGCCCGGCTCCCAACTGGCCCTCTTTACCACCTACAGCTATCACGCTTTCATCACCGACCGAGAGGGGCAAACCCTGTACCTCGAGGCCGACCATCGCCGCCACGCCGAGACCTGAAGTACGGCGTGGGGCCCAACCATCTCCCCTCGGGCCATTTCCCCGCCAACGGCGCTTGGCTGGCTGTCCAGGTCATTGCCCACAATTTGGCACGCTGGACAACGCGCATCGGTCTGGGCGAGCCGTTGGCAACCACCAAGACCCTGCGGAGACGCTTCTTCTCCCTGGCGGGACGGCTCACCCGCAAGGCACGCCGCCTCACTCTGCACCTTCCCCAGGGCTGGCCCTGGCAAACCCAGTTCAGCTCCGCCCTGGAGCGACTGCGGGCCCTGCCACTACCCTCCTGACCGCCCAACGGTGTCTGACCCGTCCACTGGACTACCTAGCGGATCAGCGCCTGCGGTCCCCTCGTGTCTCCCACTGCAATCTGTCCGCTGATCCTGCCCGTCGCCGACGCTGCCGCCGGTCAAAATCCTCTTCGCGTCGCTCACACACTCAGCATCCGTCCCAATCCGTCGGGACCAACGCCCTGCCGGCCCTTCCCTTCACCTTTCATACCTCGTCTGACCTGCCCCACCGCATCCCTTCGGTGGATTCGGGCTTAGTAAGAATAAAGGCAGGAGGCATTCCCTCAGCAAGCCTCCTGCCTTCTTCGACGTTCAGCATAGCTGTACCCACGCTGAACCAGCACCTAATTTAGATTGCGCGCCTTAACTGAAGGTGGCCGCCCCAGAACCAATTTCGAGTGGGAATTCCTGCCCCGAGATGCGCATTGAGACCATAAGGCACTGTACTCGGCTCGTGGCGGCTTTGGATGGATCTGATGCGGACGCACGCCAGGCCCACATTGATTCTTCCGATCAAGCCGGTGAAATGTGCGAACGGGGCTAAAGGAAGATGAGCGAAAGGATGCCGGGTATGGCGCAGACGGCAGTGACGACACCACCGATAACCACTGTCCGAGGCTGCGGCCCTAGTCCAAGGTCTAGTAGGCCATCAGTTTTGGACTGATGGATATAGAGACTTCAATTTTAGGCGAGCGTCTGCGGTGGTAAAGCGCCAGTCCACTCGTATCCTGTCCTGGTTGCGCCGGTCCTGCCACGCTGCCACTTCCCGCCTTAGAGTTGTTTGATCCGGAATGCGACGGTTCAGGCATTGGCGGGACAACACCCCGATTTCAATCTCGGCCATATCCAGCCAACTGCCGTGCTTGGGCGTGTAGTGAATTTCCAGCCGCTCCGCGATGCGCCGGGCCTCGGCAGGTTCAAAGGCCTCATACAATGAACTGGGGTGATGCGTGTTCAGATTGTCCATCACCAGTACGATACGGTCTTTGTCCGGGTAGTCCTCGTCCACCAGTTGCTTGACCACCTGCGCCCAATCGACTTTGGCACGCCGGTCCGTCACTGCCACCCGGCGCCACCCCTCCAGCGGTGCGAACAACATGAACAGGTTGCTCACTCCGTTGCGTTCGTATTCGTAATCGTAGGAGCCCACCGCCCCGGGCTGGGCCGGTCGCGGCTGGCGCGTCTCTTTCACCTGCTGCTTGCTGGTCTCATCCAGGCAGACCAGGACCTCGTTGTCCCCATACTGGCGCTGATAGACTTCCAGCACGTCCTCCATGGCGCAGACAAACTCGGCGCTGCCTTGCGGAGGGACGCACCAACACTCTTTCAGCCAAGGCTTAAGTTGGTTTTTTTTCAGAGTCTGGCGCACTGTTTCATGGCTGATGCTCTCCACTATCTCCCTTTCCACCAGTCCATCGGCCAGCAATTGCAGCGTCCAACTGGCCCGTCCCTCGGGCGGTTCCCCGCAGGCCAGGGCAATCAGATGGGCTTCCCCCGCACCGTCCAACCGCTTCCGCTGGCGGTTCAGTTGCTCCTTGCGCCCCAATGCCCGTTCCAAACCCTCCTCCACACAGCGGCGCCTTACCCGCTCCACCGTCGCACGGCCGACCTGGAGGGCCCGGGCAATCTCTGCATCCTTCATAGCCCCTCCCTCTTGCCCTTCGTCGCCCAACAGCAGGATGCGGGCATGGGTCTGCTTGTACGCGGCACAACTCCCCTTGGAAACCATTGCTTTCAATTCCTCCCGCTCCTCCGCACTCAGCTTGACCCGGTACTTCTTCTCCATCACCCACTCCCCTCATCTGCTTATTTTTCTCACTTGATTATACCTATTATCCATCAATACAACTCTGCTCGACTACTAGTCCCCTCTTTTCTTTGATGATGATATCGCCGTGTTGCTTGGTATTACCGGCCACATATCGCTTAGCCGAAGGCGGAATCGCGATGGCAGACCGCACCCCGCACACCGTCTCATCATATATGTGTGCGAATCTCAGTTGGCTTATGTCTTTCTCAGTCTCCAGGGTCACGTCCATATAGCTCGACTTCCAATAGGTTCCCGTATCCCCGTTCCAAGGAGATACTTCAGTACGGGACGGGTCAATGAAAGGTAACCTGTACGCCAGGAAAGACAAGGTGGCCTCTATTGACCCGTCCGAATTTCTCTGGACGACATGGCACCAGACACATGTATCGCTTAGACGCATAGTATTGGTTGTCACAAAGTGGGAAACTAGGACGATCATTGGAGGCATGGTGTAGAGGCTGACCAGTGCGGTGACTATCTCCCCAGTCGAGGTCGCGATGGTTAGCGTCTCGACAATAGAGCGTATCGTGGGGATACCAACTGCAACGATTAAGAGGACCCAAAACAAACGTGGCCACAGCCACGTTTTTCCCTGATATTGCTTGAGTTGCCTATGAGCTCGCATCAATAGGAACGGGTGAAGAAAGGCGTACATGCGTGACATCGGCGGCGAATTCCTCGCCCTCTCAATGAGCTTTCCCTTTTCCTCGTCAGTAGCGTCGTCCCTATGGATAACCTCCCTCCACGTAGTCCTTGCCATCCCCACTACCTGCTCCTTCATCTCCGTCCGTTCCACCTCGTGTAGTATCTGACTCTGGAGGTCAGACCTGCCCTAGCCCTGATCCCCAATAGTGTCGGGGTAGATCAATGCCCGTCATCCCTCCGCTCACAGTGCTATGAGATGCGGTTTTAGCGGTCCAATCGATCAATTAGTGGCGGTATTTTTGGTCATACGCTTCGAGGTAATCAGCATCACCGCAGATGCATCTCCCAGTTTTGTCTTGGCTTCGTACCCTGAGGAAATCAGGTTGCGGCGGGTGGAGGGTATCCGAGCGAAAGTAGTTGTCGAGTGCCCATCCGCTGAGTTGATCATTACCAGCCTTCAGCAATTCGGCCGCCAAGAGAACGCCGGCAGAAGCGGAGATAAATGACAAAGGTGCCATTATATGGGCGGTGGGCAGCTGCACCCGTGCATCACCACAAACCGCTCGCACGTAGAAGGAGTCAACCGGCAGCTCCACATAGCCGGCCCATGTACCAGGTTTCATGGCACGGTTCCTTTCGATTTCCGCCACCAAATCAGAACCCATAGGCCTGTTCGTTCGGAGTAAGTCTTTGACAACAGCCAGAGAAACCCCCAAGTCATCAGCCATGAGTTCTTCGCGGCTAGGCCGATTCACCTCAAGCAGGTAGAGGCAATGCAAGCAGGCCTTGCCGTCCCCAAAACCGTGAGTGGAGAGCGTGATCGTGGTACCACCAGTAGCTGCATTCAAGACCCTTTTGGGCAGCGTTCTGGCAAGAGCCCGACGGCCCTCTTCGCTGTCAACGGGCGAAAGTAGGATGACCACCTCGCCCCCTTGCTCATCGACGTACTCGGAGTAAGCCCCTCTATATGGGTAAGTGTGGATGTCCTTTCCACTGAGTGCGTCAGACGCGATATCTACCTTCCAGCGGTCTACATCCTGGAGTCGCATTAGGGCATAGCGATTGAGGTTGGAATCGTCCACTTGGTCATTGTCGATGAGGTGAAGCGCCCCGCCGATTTCGTCGAAATGAGCGAGCGTATAGACCAGGGCAGAACCGACAGCTCCAACCCCCACCAGATGGGCCTCCGGGATCCAAAGGTTTCCAACATCATTCTCCTCCGCTCCATCTATGCGGAGGTCTAAGACAGAGAACCTAAAGGGGCGCATTGGCCTGTAGTTGGCGCCCATCCTGTGGAGCACGTGGAGCAGGACTTGCGCAGCTCCCATACAAGCTGAATACAAGGGTCCGATAACTCCCTCCCCCGACCCGGGAAGGCCACAGTCCAAGGAAGCACGCCAATGCGATCCGTGGACGACGATTCGGCGGTCAGCTGGTACGGATGGATCCTGGCCTATAGAGAGAACAACGTCAGAGCGCCTAGGCGGTTCGCAGCGAAGGTCTTTGCCTACGGTGCGACTTAATTCGTCAATTACTGCGTCTATTGCATTTAGGCGCCAGGGGTGCCAGTCCGTCGTAATCCCGTCCGGGAAGACTGCATGCACATTGTCAAACGTTCGGGACAGCAGATTCGATGCCAGGAGAAACGCTGCGGTATTTCCTCGCCTCTTGGCGGCGTCGGGACCCAACTCGATTGTGATGGCTGGTTCGCTGAACGCTTGGGCAGCAATTCCAAACTGACCGGCGAACCTGACATTCTCCTCGCGAAACGTCATCAATGCACCTCGAACAACGCCGAAACTGTCTCGGGGCTAAGCTCTATCCATACACCCTCACCGAGATGGCGGTTGACTGACGTGTCTTCCAGGTCTCCGGTCCAATCATCGGCAAAGTTTGGGACTACTATGGACAACGCGCCGGTGTGCCGAGGGAGTGCAAGTCGGTCATCTGTCGGTGAATGGAACGCCTCCCCTGGGTGTGTATGCAGTTGGATAAGCAGCTTCTCTCCGGAATACACGAGCCGCTGAGTGAGCTTGAGCCGCGCGTCTAACGGAACTTCAAAATGCTCGGGGCTTGTGAATTGCTTGGGTACTGTAATGGCCCGCACCCGCGCGTTTCTATCGTCTGCGGACCCGATCCACAGAATTACCGATTCCCGAATTCCAAAGCTCAACGACCGCAGCGTTACTGCGGATTCCTGAAGGATACTTCGGGACACGCTGTACTTGAGTGAGTTGCCTTTTTTCGTCCTAGCCATTGGAGTCATTGAACCTCTGTTGAACCCGGTCAATGATGCTAAGCAAACCGTAGGAACTCAGCGGGCGATAATTCTCCCACAGATCTGCAAGGTGCCTGTCGTGGCTGTGATACTCTCGGATTCCTATTAAACAGAGAAATGGTTTCCTCGTTACTGGATGACATTCCAGGACGGACCACGCTCCTTGCGGCCAGTGCTTCCAAGGTATCTCCTGTCCGATCGCCGGATCATGCAGCGTCAATGAAGGAGGAAGCTCATCCCAATCCTCGCAGTTGAAGCGAAACTCGATCTTCCGGCCAGACCGGGGATGTTTGAATACGACTGAAAGGCGGGGATAGACCGCAGCTACTACGGCCCATCCCCGTTCACCGACAAATAGGGAGGCTTTGTTGGTCAGTGACTGAACTGCCCTGTCGAACTTTCTGATACTGACTGTCCTGTCCACGTCGTGCACTCGCGAGGCACCGCTAGCGGCCCCCGCCACTTTCTCTCGGTGCCAAAAGGAGGGTTGCCCCGTCGGGGATCTTGTTCTCTTCGATGGTGCTCTGCAGGTTCAGCAGCTGGTCGTCATACCAGAGCTGCCACTCCTCTCCAGGGGTGACTTTGATATCGAACGACAGGAATGCTTTGTCTCGGACGTCTTGGAGTTTCTGCCCAACGTCGAAGGTGTCCGTGTGGGAGTCAGAGAGGGTCGCGACTGTAATTTTGACCTGCTTGGATTCGCTCACAATTTTCTCCTCGTATCGCCGCTACCGGCCGAATAAGAATTTGTCGCCGATTTGCCGCATCGCCTATACTGGATGTACAATGTATTAGTGGTTCTCATACAGGATAGGTTCGATTTATCGGTCAGTATACAATATATCAGACACTAAAAGGAATGGCAAGTTATGGCGGAACCGCAATCAGTGGGCGAGAGACTGCGGTATGTTCGGGAGCAGCAAGGGCTGTCGTTAGATCGATTGGCGGACAAAGCGGAGGTGTCGAAGAGCTTTCTCTCAGGGGTTGAAAACGGCAAGTCGGGAATCAGCGGCGAGCGCCTTCTGAAAGTCGCCAATGTCTTAGGTGCCTCTTTGGACTACCTCCTACGGGGGCAGCGGACCCCAGGAATGGAAGAACCTCGGTCGGTCGAGATACCCAGCGAACTGGGCGAGTTGGCGGAAGAGCGGCAGCTCACCTACGGACAGACCGTTGCATTGCTCGAGGTCAATCAATCTCTTGTGGCCCGGCGTAGGCGCACTGGCCAGCCGCACATGTCAAAGGATGATTGGGGGAAGCTTTATGAGGGAGTGAAAGCCTTTCTGGAGGATAAGTCTTGAACAGGCAAACCAAGTCTGAGTACATTCGGGAGACTCAGCGCGCCGCCAAGCGCCTCGGTCTCCCTTCTCATGGGCCATCTGCGGACGCGGGGATTGTGGATTACTGTCAACGGCAGGTTTCGAGTGCGGTAGCCAAACACGGTCTTCCAACAACTGTGGCCCAACTCCTCGATATGATGGCGGTATCCTTGGACGTCGAGTTCGTAGAGATTCATTCTGATGAAGATCTGGCCAATCTGTATACAAGGATTCCTCTGTCCCGCGAGCCTGCACTGGCGACTGTAGCAGTCGAATTTGAAGAGGATACCGACGCGGTTACCATCAGGCGGCGGTATCCCGAACCTTGGGAAAGACCGTATCTGGCGGTGATTAACTGCCAAGGGTGGCACTTCCACCGTCGATACTTTACAAAGTGGCACGAGCTAGTACACAGGCTTATCGACGGAGAACAGTTGAAATTCGCGTGCCGCACGTCGGGGGATGACGAAAAAGACCCCGGCGAGATTCTTGTTGATAGGGTTGCCGGGGTACTTGCCTTTTACCCAGACATCGTTGCGCCGGTTGCGAAAGAACAACTGGGCACACTGGGACTGAGTTTCCAAGCTGCAGACGCCCTTCGTGCCTCGGTGGCGGAAGAAGCCAGTCGGCAAGCCTCAGCACTTGCATTGCTTCCGCATATGGACCGGCCGGCTTGGTATATAAGATGTGCGATGCGAGTTAAACGAACCGAGGCTCGTTCGCAAGCCGACTCCCGCGGCCATCTGAAATATGAGCCCAAGCTCCGCGTCATCGAGGCGTCTCCTAATAACGACGCAATAGCAGCCAGGATCAGGATTCACCAATGGATGCGTGTCCCTGAATCGAGTTTGGTACAACTCTCTTGGCAAACCGGCGTCGAGCATACGGGTCACGAGGACCTGGGTAGCTGGGAAACCAGCGCGGGCGGTGCCATCGGATTCGGCCTCGTTTCCATCGATACTTGGATAGTCGACGATGAGGTCTTCGCGCTCATAGCATTTACAGACGAATAAGGTGGACCCTATTAGTTTGACAAGGTCGGGATGGAATTTAACGAGAGTCCCATTGCCGCCAAGGCTGGCGACGAGGTGGACCACTGCCAAAGTGCTTCGAGTGGTCAGTGCAATTCCCTGTCTACGACATGACGCGCGGGAGATCTTTTCTCGTCATGTTGCCATCCTTTACCGTGTATCGTTTTGCATTCAGCAGGCTGCCCCAATTGATGTGAACTCTGGAAGCAATTTCCGAAAACTGCCTTTGTTGCTCGCTCTGTGGCACCAGGAAAAAAGCTACGCGCTGAGTATGGAACACGTACGCCGACTCCGAGCCAGTTTCCCGTATCAACCTGTTCGCTAGGTCACTGATGAAGGGGTCTCTCGGCTTGGGAGGCATGTGCTGATAGACAAGCAGAGAGTGGCCCGCACAGAATGACTGGGACACCTCACGCAGGAAAAGATACCGGGAGCCACCTTTTCGTCCATACTTTACCGATTTGATTTCTAGTCCGTTGTCGGGATCAAAGAAAACCAACTCCTTTCCGCGTGAAGATTCAAGAAAACCGTCGAAGTACCTTCGGCGTTCATCGGAGCTGTCAGTCAACAATCGAGAATAGAAGCTCGTATTAAGCAGAAGCCCGCTGTCCTCTACGGCTCTGATATTTCGCTCCTTTCGGTCCAAGACTGCCGTGCGAAGGCAATCAAACACGGCGGGATCAAAGGCCCGCCACGCCTCCGGCTCCTGCAAGTAGTTCACGCGACGCCCGTCTCTCCTGTCAACGTTCTCCGTGAGCATCCAACAGACGGCCGTGCTGACCTTTCCACAGCAACTTAACTGGCGAAGCAGACCATACTTGATATAGTCATATATGTCGCCAAAATACTGGTTCTTCATTGGTCGGCGTCCCTGCTCCAGATAACCCTCAGCGAGCGTTTCCCCTGCCAGGCTTCTACACGAATCGCCAAATCCGCTATGTTTGGGACGCTGTACTCAACAGCCAATTCACTAATCCACCGGGTCGTATAATTTCTTATCGGTTGAAAGGTGTCTTGTCCCCTTGGGCGTGGCAGGCGGGTAGCCCTTGCGGGATTTACACTGCCAGAGTTGATCGGAGAAAGCGTTACGCTACCTGCGTGGTGAGATAGCAGTGCACCCGTTGGGACCACTATTACTGCGTGCTCTCTTCCCCGGTATGGCGGCGCGTTTAGCATCCACCCCAGTGGAGTTTCTTCGGGCCAAAAGAAGGTCTTTCCGTTAATCAACTCATACCACTGCCGCGTCGTCATATCGACTAGGCAGTCACGCAGCTTGTCCTCAGGCATAGGTAATTGGTCCCTAACGACGGCTGTGCCAAAAGTCGGATCAGTTAGTCGAATGCTCTTGGGGCGCCACTGCGATTCAATCTGGACTCGGGCAGGTCCGGTAATTCCGTAAAGGTCCAAAAGAGCTGATGTGCTCCGAAGCCCATAACGCTGGATACTGGGCCAACTGTCCAGTTCAGCCATATGAAACAACACGGGATACCGGGCTATGATTTCCTCTGAAGTCGCCATCTGCCATCACCACGAACGTCGGTCTATAATGCTTCTACGATTAAATCCCGTCCCCACAAGAGACACACGGGTTTCAGACACCCGCTCGATTTCTTCGATGAAATTGATAGTATCGGGGTGGAGTTGTTCGAAGCGAATCGCGGCGCGATTCGCTATCGTTAAGTAGTCGGTAAAGGTAAGAGCAATATCGGTTGGCCGATTCAGCAGGGAAGCCTTTCTTAGCAGATCCCAGTCGAATTCCCCGATCCGTCTTTCCCGATCAGTTGTGGATGTCCGCTCATTCCGCTCCAGTTCGTCCAACTTTATGCCGGACCGCTCGGCTATGTCTTCCATAGTGATTTCTTGAGACATCGGTCCCGAGGTCCCTCCCTCGGGATTCTGAACCCTGATGGGGTAAGTTCGGCACACCATTATCACACGCCTTACCTTTCCAGGCGGTATACCGGCCTCGGCAAGACAACCGGACGCGGTGGTATCCCGTGACGTGACATACGGATAATGGCCGTGATAGAGGCTTAGGCCCGTGCCTTGAGTTCCTTCAAGGCAGACTCGACCATTTCTTGCCAGAGTTTCTTGTATAACCTCTAACGCACTGCACATATAAGGAGCGAGTTCAGGAATGTCTCTGGCAAGACGGATATCCTCTGAGTTTCGACCTAAAATTCTCCTAGACAAAGCCGCGCCCGCACCCTGTCCGGTGGACCCAATGCCAGCTACCAACCCTTTCTCATTTTCTTTGTCTTTCGCTGAAATGATCATTGCTGCGCCGTCGATACCGAGCCTGCCGACATCAACTTTACACTCAGCGATCTCAACCAGCAGCTTATCGACGTCCAAAACCGCGCCGGGCCCTATCAGCAATCTTGGGTTTTCGTTTCTACGAGTCCCTGATGGTAACTGATGGTGGGTATATGGCTTAGGGAGTTCAAAGACTGTATGTCCGGCGTTGGGCCCTCCTACGCGTATTAGGAGGTCGTACTCGCCAGACAAGAAAGCAGCAATTTGACCCTTGCCTTCACTGCCGTATTGGCCGCCGACAATTACGTCCACATATCCGCTGCTTGCTAAACCGTAGAGACCCAGGCGGCTCGCAACCCGCACGAGCACATCTTCATGAGTACACCTATCTGAGTCAACGACCACATCGGCGGCGTATTGTAGTCCATCCACGGAGTATTCGGTACTGTTCCGTTGGACATCCTGATAGGTCATGTGATCAGGATCTGCAGATTCCTGTTGTCTTTTGTCGTATCGCTCAGACAGAACCGGTACCGGAGCAGTCATATGTATGTGAGTAACCGCCGCCCCGTAGGCATCTCTGATCGCTTCAATCTGTTTTTCTATCCTAACGGAATCGACAACGACGCTTTCTGAGGTACCCCTGGAACGCAAGTCTCGGTCAAGGCCCTCGAGAACCCACGTCCCATTAGTTTCCTGGTCGAGCCGTTCACCTTCCCGTTGGAGGTCGACCCTTCCTACCCGCCCCCTGTTTTCCAGCTCAGAGGTTAGCCAGTCCCTTGTCCTCAGCAATTTCATGCCGAACTCGTTTGCCAGGTTACTTGCCAAGGTAGTCTTGCCGGAGGCCACCGGGCCCGACAGTAAAATGATCCTTCTATCCATACGTTATTCTCATGGCTTCACATGGCCAAAAGGTGGTCAGAGGTCCAGCATTCCTTGAACTTGAGAGGGCATCCTATCCGGCAGCGCGTAAACAAAAACTGGCGTTCCTCTCCTCACCAGGCGCTCGTCTATCAGTTCCCTTATTAACTCCCAGTTCCCTCCGGCCTGGCCGGTTCCGATCCTTGGCATATGGACGCTGGCGCCCTGGTCTGAGGCGACCTCTTGAAGTTGGTCCAGAGCATCGCTCAGGGCGGCGTACCGGATACGTGGTCTAGTTGACGGGCCATAGCCTCTCTGAGTGACCATATGTACGATGCTCAAGTCCTCTTCAATATGCGCCGAATGGATTTTGCCCAACGACAAATTACTTCGGTCCTGCTCCACCCAATCCCGGAACTCCTCTTGTATAAAGCCCCACTCCTTAGCAACTTCCAAGGCAAATCCCCCTCCCCAATTCGGCGTTCCATCATTGACTACATGCGCGATGATGCGCTTGCCAGTTCCCCTTGGTCTTCTGGCGTCGCCGAACAAATAGGCAATTTGGAGAGCGCTGGGCTGGAAGGCATTTTCCGAGGTAAGGATGCCGGCTATGCGAGGGAACCGGTCTCCGGGAAACGGCGGGATTCCGACACACTGAATATCAAACACAGGGAGTTGGCTCCCCCAATTTTCGGTCCCCTTCGCCGTAAATCCTATGGCCGTGCATTCTGCCAGGACCGTGCTTGACTCGACCCGGAACTCTGACGGAATACCCACGTCCCAAGTGCGTGACGGGACACTGTAGTCAATCCTGAAACCAGGATAACCTCCGCCTGTACTTACACGGGCAGCCGCAAAAACTGCGCAAGGCGTACTGGTCAGTTTGGCGATTCTGAGCAGTATCGCCTCGGTAGAGACATCGAATTCACCCCTCAGCCTGAGCAAGTTATCTATTTCTATTTCTTCGTTTTCAAGGTCCGTATACCCCGTTGGCATCAAAAGCTCAGCCGCGCCAATGTTGCAAAGCAGTTCGAGTTGCCAGGTATCGTCTCGAAACTCAACCGATGGAGTTCTATTTCTCACCATTTCGGCGCAGTCTGGAAACAGTGTGTGAGCGAGCTCATGAGCCACCGAGTACCGGACTCTCCCGTGCGGTCTGCTGGGATTGAATTCGATGCGCAAGCCTTCTGCGACCGGTACTATACGCGCATCGAGAACCGCGTCATTTGGGAGAACGCTGATATCGAGCAATTCGGCCAAACGGAAAGGATCATACGGTGGGCCTTGCCAACCCCTTTCCGCAGCTTCTACTACCGTTTGTCTGGCCTTAGTTTGAATGGCGCTTACCGGATCAGACCCTCGCGCAAAGGCCACAACAGAGGGGTTGGTCCATTGGCGCTCCTGATAAATCATTACTAGCTAATCCTCCAAGAAATGTACCCATCTCTTTCGAGGAGAGATTCCACGGTTTTATTCACTGGTAGAGAGACTGGTAGCATATCGGTTCACCCAAGAAATTGCACCTCCAAGAGTCTTTCCAGCTCTGCGCCTCCGGGCGACCTGCCCCGCCTAGCAATTTGCATCGCCGCCCTGGAAACGCAGGCGCGCCACTTCAAATAACCTTCCCGGCTCCTGGTGCGCTACCGGTTCTGCGATAGTATCCCTGCAATTCTTTCAGTGGCCATCGGCATTGTTGAATGAATAGGAGGTGGTGCTAAGCTGGGGGCATGAAGCGAACACCGCAAGCCTCCAAAGCTCGTCCCAAGAAACGCACCACCACCAGGAAATCCCAGTGTCGGATACGTAACTGGCATGACTACAACGAAAGCTTGGTCCAGCGGGGTTCAATAACCCTATGGACCAGCGAAGAGGATATTGGGGCCTGGAAACCCGGCGGCCCCCGAAAGCGCGGTGGGCAGTTTCAGTATTCCGATGGAGCAATCCAGTGTCTGTTGATGGTGCGCAGCGTCTTCCACTTGACCCTGAGGGCTGCCGAAGGGTTTCTCCGGTCCGTGTTTCACTTGCTGGAGTGGGAGTTGCCGGTGACGGACTATACCACCCTCTGCAAGCGCGCCAAGCGCCCGGCGGTTTGCTTGCTCAGGAAAGCTGCTGGGCCCTTGCACCTGGTACTGGACAGCACCGGGTTGAAAGTCTTTGGGGAGGGGGAATGGAAGGTGCGTCAGCATGGCTATACCAAACGGCGCACCTGGAGGAAGTTCCATCTGAGCGTGGACAGTGAAACCCAGGAGATCCAGGCCATGGTACTGAGCGAGGCCAGCCTGGACGATGCGGGAGCGGCGCCCGGCCTTCTGGACCAGAGCACCGAGTCAGTGGAGCAGGTGGGTGGCGATGGGGCCTACGACAAAAGGAAGGTATATGAGGGCTGCGCTGTCAGAGGTATCAGGCGGGTAGCAATTCCACCTCGAAAGGATGCCCGTATCTGGCAGCATGGGAACTGTGCCGCCCCGCCCCTGGTGCGGGACGAGAACCTGAGAAGAATTCGGAAGGTAGGACGCAAGCGGTGGAAACAAGAGTCGGGCTATCATCGGCGTTCCCTGGCCGAGACTGCCATGTTTCGGTTCAAGACCATCTTTGGTTCCTATCTTCAGGCCAGGAAGTTACCGCAGCAGAAGGTGGAAGCCAAGGTGAAGTGTGCTGCTTTCAATCGGATGACCCACCTGGGAATGCCGGAAAGCTATCGAGTAGCGTAGCTCGATTCAAAGGGAGTTGGGGCAGTTCATGTGCTGCCAATATTCATGCAACTGAGATGGACCCGGTTAGTTGGACAGAATCAAGGCGGAGTTAAGTGAGAGTCCCGCCGTCCGCTAGTTCCTGCTCCGCCATAGGTTCAACACGACCCGTTTTAGTCTATTGCGACTCCAATTCACCTGTAATCTAAGCTTTTTCGGTGCATCCTTCAACGACCGGGGCGAGTCAGCCCTTTGAGCGACTGCTCATCATGCACAGGGCTTACCCTGCCAAACCAATGGCTCGCCAGTTCCAGCATCAAGGATTCCCTTCAACTTGGGCGGGTTAGCCGGATCGGCGCAAGCTTCGTCAAGTTGGGACTGTGTCAGACCACACGCCGGAGTCCTGTACGCATCAGAGCGAGCACGGATCCCGCAAAAGTCAGTACCGGATAAGTTTGCATTCCATAGCACTGCCCCAGCCAGATTCGCGCCCCATAAGTCGGCTTCCGACAGGTCAGCGTTCCTGAGTTTTGCACCGGTCAGGTTAGCGATTCGAAGTCTGGCGTATGATAAATCTGCGTGTGGGAGTACCGCGCATGCAAGGTTTGCGGCTGTAAGCCAAGCATGTGAGAAATTCGCGGTTTGGAGCTGCAAATTGCTCAAATTTGCCTCACGCAAATACAGCTTGAATTCCTCTTTCCTTTCTAGGTCAATACCGGAGGGACTGCGGGCCGCGATGGCCTGCATTACATCCTGAACATCCGCACGTAGCGTCTGTGGCCCCTCATCCTGTGCTACATTCCTTTCAGGACGGAAGTCGATCCCCCGATCCCTTGTCGGAAGGCGCACGAACCCGCAGAAAAGGCGTATGACCCGTAAATGGTACTGCTCAGGATAGTCCCCAGCGAGTTGCTGAAGGGCATAGATTCCGCCCAGCCTGGCCGATAGAGCGTCGCTCCCAAGCATCTCCGTTCCACGTTGATATCGTTCGTTCAGAAGGCCATGCTGGGCAATTTCGGCCTGATGTTGCGCGGTGTCGGCTTGGCGTTCCGAGACCCTACTGCGCCAGACAGCAAGCAATATGGCAGCTACTCCTCCTATCACAAAGGCAACATTGCGAAGAGTCGTGCTGAAGGATTCCGCGTCGCTGCCAATTTTGTCCCAAAATCGCCAAGCCAGGATGCCCCCGATCAAAACTACACCGGTTGCTCCAGCTAACCACAGCACTCCTTCCCACCGTCTGATGAACCTAGCTATTTGGAAGAGCGGATTGTGGCCATACTTGGGGATGGCCCCTAAAAATCTCTTCATAACATCAGGACCGCCGCAATCCGCCGCGCCGTGTCGGTGAAGTGCTGCACCTCCTCCGGCAGCAGTCTGCGGCCCAGCACCTTGCTTTCCCGGTAGGACAGCCATTTCTTCAGGACTTGGTAGCCGCCCAGCTTGTAGTTCCATACCGCCGCTGGGATGTTGCTCCAGCGGGCGTTGTCGTTCAGGCAGACGTCGACCGTGGCATCGCCCAGCACGACAACGGCATCACCCAGCGCGTCACGCTCGGCGGTGGTGTAGTCTCTCCCCACAGCGCGGCCCTGCCCCGGCATCACGGCGTCGCCGGTGCCGAAGTGCCCCCACCCGGCGGTCAGCGCGAAGTCGTCGCCGGTCATGTTCCGCCCGTCGGCGGTGGACGGGACGGCGATGGCCGCCAGTTCCGGCCGTAGCGTTCCGGCGGTGACTCCCGGCACCGGCGTTTCCGGGTCTAGCAGCGCGGCCAGCTCACGGCCCCGGGCGGCAGAGGCGCGCAACTCTTCGGCAGCACCAGGGGCGTCGCCGTCGGGCCAGCCGGGCAGCGGGATGCGTGGCCACTCCATCCGCAGCGCCCCGGCGTTGGCCTCCCGGTAGGCCAGGTCGTGCAGCACCGCCAGCGCGTAGTGGAACAGGTCCTCCACTCCCAGCCCCAGCCGGTCGAGGTAGCGTTGCGCCGCAGCCGAGAGGTTGGGCCGCCGCTGCTCCCCACCGCCGTCCAGCCTCGGTTGCTGGCCTTCCGGTTGTTCGCCGTGTAGGTATGCGGGAAAGAAACTGGAAAGGCCATTACCAAAGTTGTCGGCAAGATGTCTACAAAGTGTCCCTCTGGCAAAGTCCTCTCTGGATTCTCTCTGTCGTGCTTCTAGCCAGAGATTTCCATCAAATACGTGCTGCTTGAAGTCTGGCCGTGGACGGTCAAGCAATCCGCTATTCGCTTCCCAATATAGCCATCGCGTATCGAACGAACGATAGGCGTATCGAATAAATCCATCCTCATCCGGTACAGTCATTGCTGTCCGGTTAGAGTCAACATAGTTTTCTATACGCGCTTTTAACTTATTGAGATCAATATCTACTACAAGAGAGTCACGGCTGGTCTTGACTCCGGGGAACGATGTCGAGAACAAGTCGGGCAGCGAAGGCCAGTCGCTCCAACTCTGGTTGACCGCCACTTCCGCGAAGGGCAGGCCCAGCGGCAACACAGGCTCGATGTCGCCGTAAAGCGCCGCCGGTTCCTCTTCCGCAGTATAGGTCAGTTCCGTCAGCTTGGCCTGCCCCCACAGGTGGCGGAAGGCCACCGACTCGGCGGGGGCGTGGTCCGCCTTCCTGACCAGCGTGGCGATGGCAGTGCCCACCTGGATGCCCACCGGGTCGCCCGGCGTGGAGAATATGCTGGGGTCAGGCCGGCCGTCGGGCGTAGTCTTGCCGGTCTTGTACTTGTCACCGTTGAGACAGTCAACGCGGATGGCGTCGAAGGAGTCGAGGTAGCGTTCCCGCATCCCGGTGAAGGACAGCCCGTCCAGCCACGAGTAGTTGGAGATGAAGCACACCACGCCCTGCCCGGTCTTCTCCGCGATGCGACGCTCCGCCATGCGGAAGAAGCGCACGTATAGGTCGTTCAGCCCCTGCCCCTCGGGTCTCCGCACTTCCCTGACGGTGCGGTAGGCTTGGGACAGCTCCCGCTCCTCGTCCACGGCCATGCCGGCGAACCCGTTATAGGGCGGATTGCCCAGGATGACCAGCACCGGCGTGTCCTGCTTCACCCGCTCGGCGCGGTCCCGCTCTTCCTCCAGCTCCGGGAAGGGCAGCGGCTTCTGCGTCCTCGGCTCCCAGCCGGTCAGGGCGTTGGTCAGGAACACTCCGGCCCGCTCGTTGCCATCCTCCGACAGGGGCGCGTCCAGGGCCTGCATGGTCAGGCCGACCTGCAGGTGGGCCACCACAAAGGGAGCAGGCATAATCTCGAAGCCGAACACCCGCTGCGTCGCCGCCTGCTTCACCCGTGCCCCGGTGAGGGCGCCCAGACCCTTGCCCAGCAGGTTGGCGGCGATGCGCTTGAGCGTCTCGGCCAGGTAGGCCCCGGTGCCGCAGCAGGGATCGAGGACGTAGACGTTCTCGGCGGCCAGCCCGTCCTCGATACCCAAGTCGTCCTTCAGCGCGCGGTCCACCCGGGCCACCATGTAGCGCACCACATCGGCCGGGGTGTACCAGACGCCGAGTTGCTTGCGCAGGGCGGGGTCGAAGGCTTCCAGGAACGGCTCGTAGAAGTAAGGCACCGCCTCGCCCTCGTTGAACCTGGCGAAGAAGGCATCGCGATCCACCCGGTCCAGGGCCGCCGCCGTCCAGTCCAGCACCTCCACCAGGTCCAGCGATTGCAGGCGCCCGGGACTGGCGACCTGCTGGAACAGAGCTTGCAGGATGGGCGCGCGCAGGAGCCAGGACGTTTCATGCCAGTTGAACCGCTGGCCCGGCGGGGGCGATTGCCGCGCCCACAAGACCCATGCCGAAAATACGCCATAAAAGAGGGTCTGCACCAGCGTGGAGCGGAAGAAGGCCGCGCCCCGCTCTCCCTCGAAGCGGACTCCCAGCGCCTCCTCCAGCGCAGACCGGACGGCGTTCAGGGACGGTGCGTCGCCCGAGGCTTCCACGCGGGCCAGGCCGTCGCGGGCGTAGGAGGCAAGCAGCCGGGCAAGATCGCGAGGCTCGGCCAGCGTGGCCCGATGGGACAGGGCGCGGCACAGGTATTCGGCCAGCGCCGGGCCGACGCTGTTGGCGAAGGCGCGAGGGCGTTGCAGCTTCGCCTCGAAGTCGGCGGCGGAGTCTGCCAGCCGGAAGGTTTCCAGCTTGAAGGGGTTTCCCTGCGAGTCCTCCCCCAGCAGCACGAAATCGCGGGTGTTGGTCACCAGCACGAGACGGTAGCGCTCCCAGTAGCGGCTGACCTGGGCGCTGTCGGCGGTGAGCCAAGCGTCATCGCTGGCGGGCTTGACCTCGACCACGCCGCCCTCCGGGACTTGTCCCTGCTTGGGCTGGCCTCTCGATACCTGCCTGGCGGCGTAGACGCCGAAGTCGGGATGTCCCGCTCCCTGCTGGGCCAACTGGCTGATGCAATGCACCCTGGGCCGCAGCGAGCCGCCCACGGCGTTCACCAGGTTGTTCAGCGGCGGATAGTAGGACAGCTCGCCTGTGCCGCCTCCAGTGGCCCTGATGCGGCGCAACTCGACGAGGTACTCCTCTATCGCCGCCGTCAGCTTATTTCCACTCGCCGCCATTTCCCTGCGTCCATCTCCTTCGTCCACGAACTCCGGTGGGCCATCTTAAGAATTAATTGAAGTGCCGGCAGCGGCAGAGAGGGAGCGACAGACCTCGGACTTGCCACCTGAGAACAGATTAAGCGTTGCCAGCATTGTGAACCGAATTAGAACGGCAAGTCGTCAGCCTCGTCACCCTTTTCTCGTTGAGCCTCAACGGATGAACGCAGTTCGTTTCGGTCCCGTTTCCCTGATAAGAGTGCAACTAGACCGACCACATTAAGGGTGGCCTGGGCACAAAGGGCTGCGTCTCGATAGCTTGAGTTCCTCCGATGCGTAACCTTGTTGGCAAGATCCACAGTACTGTCGACGCACTTCCGAATTTCTTTGCCCGAAGGTCCACGATACTCCGATGCTACGTATCGCGCCAACATTCGTTTTACGTCAGTGTCGCTGACGTTAGTATCGTCGTTGGGAAGAGGCGGATGTTGCTTCGAGTCAAATACAGCCTGGGCCACTGAAATTAGTCCCTCCCGGCACAAGACACCGACCTCTTGAAAATGCTCTTCAGTTGAGGCCGTCACCAATAACTCGCGTATCCTCTCCATGGTTCGGTCAACACGTTGCCATCCTGTCGGACTCGTAAACAGGTGGGTAAACTCATCTTGAAACGAATCTGTGTTGATGTGAAATGAGAGCCTCTGTATATACGTGCCGCCCGCTTCAGTAGCGGTCCAAACCTCTCGCAAGGCATCAAGTATCAGATCATGGTCTTTTTCGGTAAGGCCTCTTAGCGCTTTGCAGGTCGGTATCGGGGCATAGATGGCTGCGTTTACGAAGTATATTTCTGCGTCGGAAGTCATCGAGAACCCAGTATCCAGGTATTGGAACTCCAGGTAAGCGCCGGCCAGTAGTGCCGACAAGTCCTGGCGGTCCTCGTAGCGCAGAATAGCTACGACATTTGCAAGTGATTCCATGCTTTCTTTGTCACCTTTATATCGCTGCGTGAATGTCCCTCTTCCCTGGATGAGTCCTGCCTACCTAAGCATAGAATTCCCCGGCATAACAAGCGGTATGGACGAACCCTGTTTAAACTGACGTTCGAAATGGTTACAGGCCTCAGAACCCTCAGTTCGAGATGTGGGTATCAGACGTCAACACCGATGTCCATCTCCCTTGACTACGAACTCCGGCAGTCTACCGGGGCAGGAACTCCGCCTCAATCAGTAAATCCGGGACTTCCATCCCCAGGGCGTCACGGACCGTTTTCAGGGTCCTGAACCTGGGGGACCGTAGTCCCTTGCTCCAGCCTCACCAGTGTAACCCTCCCGACGTGCGCAGAACGAGCCAACACTTCCTGGGTCAGCCCGGCCGATCCCGGCACTGGCGCACCTCTCGCCGATGGTCTGCCTCCCCAGTGCCGCTATGGCTTCGACGGTCGGCCGGTAGGTTGCGTCGCAACAGTGGCGGGCGAAATCCCCGGGAATCTCGACGTTCTTGCCCCAGACGTCTGCAGGACCATAATATAAAGCTCCGACCGGCGCAGACCCGGCGACCCTGTCGCTATCTGGCCGGCTCAGCCGGCCTAGTCTCGCCTTCAACTACACCTGCACCATCGTTATGTGTCGGACAGGTAACCGGCACTCAATTCAAGGTAGTGGCTCCTCGAATGGCCGGCGATTCAGAGCGCCGTACGCACAGGGCGAAAATGGCGGCTCCACGGTCAAGGGTCTGTTCTTGCAAGCCAATCATACGGTCAGGACCGCAGGGGACTGCCGGAGCTTTCTGGCGATTGGTGCTGTCAGGAGTCCAGCCACGGATCCCGGTTTCCACTGCGCGCTCCATCTCATTGAAGGATTCATGCTCCTCAGGCGTCACGTACCGCCAGGACTGCGGAACAATGAAGTTGTCGAATTGGCCCCTCAGAGTGGCAAGTCCCGGCGGAGTGGCGTATTCCCAGACTTCGGTGATCTCCAGGGCATATGCTATCGATTGCCCTGCGTAGTAGGCGTCGAAGTCATCCTTATCGAGGCCGGCCAATTCGGACACCCTGTCCCAGATGTCCTGCGGCGTCCCGGCCCACACCTCTCCGACGCGGAATCCTCCCCGCAGCATCATGACGGGGCTGGTAACGTAGACGAACACGTCGCGCCCCTCCATCTGCACCAGGGAACGCCTGCGCAGTTCGGCCTTTTTCAAGCCCTCAAATATCAGGTCCGCATAGCGGGGTTTTAGCGAAAGAAGCAGCGCTTTGGGTATCTCACTCATATTTGCTCCGGGTATCCCAGTTTCAATAGCTTCCGAAACGTGCAGGGCTCGATTTTCCTGGGCGATTGCAGCGACCGTGCTACTCCGTCCTCGTCGAACACGTTCCAGATTTCGCCCAGCGGTACACGTCTCCGAAGGGGAAAGGTATGTGAGAACAGCAAAGCCATCACCTCCTTTGATACGTCGCCACCGCACGTCTCGTAAAGATGCCTCCACTCGAAGGTCCCATACCTTCTGAATCGCCTGAACAGTTCCTTTGGCCTGTCGAGCACAACTTCGTCAAGATGCGATATGGCCGCAAGCTCTTTTGAGCCTCCGCTCACATACCACAGTATCCGCCCAGGGGCCTTAAGCATTCTATGCTGGGTCGCAGCTCGATAGTACACATTGCTCCAGCGCAGTAGTACGTCGGGGTCCCCGCCAAACATATCGATTGACGAGAGATGCCTGTCGATAAGATTGCGGGCAAAGCTTGGTCTGATTGATATCAGGAAGTAGTTCTGGGCAGTATCCGAGAGCAGAGGCGAACAGGATCGTTCCAGATCAAGGCCGGGCATATCCCCGTAGCTGTCCGCGCAGCCCGGGACCAGTTCGGTGATCCTGGACAATACTGCGTCTCGTCCCTTGTAGCCTGTAAAGCAAAATCGGATGAACCCGGCGTTCCAGCGGGTGAATCCCATTTCAGAAATCGCGGGTAGGAGATCAAGGGGAACGGCGGACTCCTCCATCTCTACCACATCAAGATTCTTTGTGACGGCCCTGCTGATCGCGTCCGCAATTGGAAAGAGTCTCATGGACGAGGAACGAACAGAGCCGGCTACCCTGCACAGATGTAAAGTGAGGGCGCTCGGCGAGCCGTAGGCAATTCCCCGAACAGCGACCGGCTCATTACCGGCCCAGAGGACTTCAACCTCGCTCCCGGGGTTATCCGAGACCAGAGAGTCAATTTTAGCTCTGAGTTCTCTGGGACGCTCGCCGTGGTGGAGGAAGCGGTCGAAAGGGAAACCCAGGAGTTCCTGGGACGTCAGGTAACGCCATGAGAGACCGAGGCCGGACACGCGGTCC
This sequence comes from Dehalococcoidia bacterium, assembly GCA_965232885.1. Classification (GTDB taxonomy): domain Bacteria; phylum Chloroflexota; class Dehalococcoidia; order Lucifugimonadales; family UBA3495; genus VXOI01. The sequence continues at coordinate 840,695 of CBDDQX010000003.1, forward strand.
GGCGCATACGGCTGGGTCTCAGACAGTTCACGCAGCTTGAGGATCAGCCCCGTCGGGGACAGCACCCGGACACTGACGGCCTCATGAATCTGTGCTGATCTGTTCAAGAGCAGTTGGTCTCTGGTCACGAAAACATCCAACTCGGAGGCGGCAGTCTTTGCCAGGTGCATGATGTCCGACCGTTGATTCTCTGTCCGGCTGGGCAAGATCCCCTTGAGCCTCGTTTCGAAGTTTTCGACCAGGTGCGGATGATGCTTCACCTCAAGGAACTGTCCGGCCCGTCTTCTCGCTGCTTCCCGTTCCGATGGGCTGTCGCTTCGATTGATTTCACTGAGGAGCTCATCGGTAAACCAGAGATTCACCGAATCGACGAAGAGGTCTGAAACCAAGGCCTTCGATGGTTGTGTGAGGTCGCTGTCCGGTCTGTCAAAGTCGAAAAATACCTGAGCGTCGATAACGGCATCAAGGACGTCATCGGACATATTGGCCCGGAACAACTCCAACTGATCGTGTCGCGCCAATTGAAGACGCCATAAAGTCAGAAGATGACCCTCTCTTGACCTGCCGGGGCTTTCACTTATCGGCACGAATCCCAGCTTCGGCCACATGCGATGCGCCGGAAAGTCGTTACGACATCTGAGGACAATGACCTTCTGGGTGCTGGCCGACGCCTTCAAAGCCTCCAGAAGGTTCCTAGCGACGCCTCTACCTCTCCCGCCCTCCGATACGCAGAGTTGCGCAACACGGAATCGGTCACGATTTGCTGCGTACATGAGATAGCCGACGAGTCGACCGTTCTGGGTGTTGGCTCCCAGTACACCTCCCTTGGTAAGATAGTCTTCCAGGGCAGCGCGTGGCAGAAAGCCAAGTGTTCCGACGTTACGCTTCATCAGTTCGTCAACTGCGTCGAGGTTTGCAATCGCCATTACAGAGATCGTTGTAACGGGCTCCCAGGTCATCAGTCTATTCTCCAAGCTCTTGTAACAAGAGGCGCCTGCTCATCCATTTCCATCCGACACTTCCCCAGCATGAGGACGCCTATGCTAACGCCGTCGCTGTATTGTCAATAGTAATAGTCTGCCCATTATCTGTGCCGGGGAAAGTCCAAGTTTTGTGGGACCATCTCACTCCTTCCGAATTTCTTCTTGTGAGGTCGTCACTTGGGTATACCGAACTGGCTCTCCATCAATCAAGCTTAGGAGAAAATCGACCGTCTCTGGCGTACCATGCAGAGCGGCGCCCTTTACAACAGGTCCGGAGAACTCAACAACAGTGGGTATGGGGCGACGCATTAGCCGTCCCTGCTGAGTTGGAATGACCAGAGAGATCCCCGGATTTTCCAGGCTTACGAAGGCAGCCATCATGCGATTGAGCAATCAAGCTAATCTTTCGTGTTCTGTCTCTGACACACTATGAATGCTGACGCCACCTAGAGAATGTGCGCGGGCCGAAAACCTGGCGGCGACCTTCGCCCATTTCCCAGCGCCCCAACGTGTTCGTAGCGTCCCCCGGAATCCTTAGTGATCCATCGGCAACAGGTTTCCGTAAACGTGGAACGTCGTCGACGGCAGGATTCCGCCCAGAACTGCAAGAAGGTGGTCTCTGGCAATCATGACTCACCCGGTTGGGTCCTTGTTCTTCCATCTGAAGAACTCAGACGGACACTTGGGTATCGATCCCTCGGTCCGAGCCAGCTATGCTCTGGCCTCTATGACCACGCGGCCCCCTTTCTCGACTTCAATGTTCAAGCTGTGCCCATCGAGCAGAAGCATACCCACGAGCGAAGTGCTGCCCGTCGCGTCGACCTCGATGTCTCTCGGTTCTCCGTCCCAGAGCATGGTGACGTAGTGGACGTCGAAGTCCACCTCAGCGTCATTGGCCAGCAATGCCTGGCCCATGTAAGCAAAGGGCAACCCCAACTCATCAACCAAGCCGGGCGGCAGGGTCAGGAATCCACTGTAGCCGGTGTCCACCACGGCCTCGATATCCCGCGTCCGCCCTTCCGGGTCCTGGAGGGGAAGAATCACGACAGCTTCGTAGGCGGCGTTGACCTCACCCTGGATCAACCGGTCCTCCGCAGGGACCCTGCCCCAAAGCTGCGGAGCGCCCGGTAGCCGACCCGTTCGCACAAGACGTCCACCGCGTCCGGGCGCTGCTCCCGTAGACGTTCCACCGCGTCGCGGGTGGTAGGAGCGACGGCCCATCCCCCCGTCTCAACGTCGATGGCGACGTACTCACCGAAGTGATCGGTTTCAACCTTGGGCAGGATGTCCCGCTGGTATATCTCCTTGCCCATGCGAACCGCTTCCTTGCGAGGCCTGCGCTGGCGGGCCGGTATGCTTGTTTCTCTCATTCGCCCCCCGTTTCCTAGCACACTTTTATAGACGCTACTTTACAACTTCGCGCTGATTGCCAGCAATACAGCAACTCCTGCATACGTCAGACGGGCGCAGGGTGCAAGACTAAGCCTGAATCCACCGAAGGAGTGGGGGTTAGAGGTCCGCTGAAAGGGTGAGAGGGTGCTCCTCTGAATCTGGGATAATGGTTTTTGATGAGAAAACCGACCCCGGAAAAGGAGCACCCTTCAGATGCTACCACGCAACCACCCCGACGGCATCCGCGTCGCCTTCGACGACCACCGCTTGGTGGCCCATGCCGGGCTGCTGTTGCCCGCCAGCCTTGCCCTGCGCCTGGGGCTAGGTGAACTGGCGGACCAACACGTTGACCTAGGAGATGCCCCTGGCCGCCGGGCCAACCCCGGCGACAAGCTGCTTACCCTGGTGGCCTCGGCGCTGGCTGGCGGCGATTGCATCGACGACGCCGACGCGCTGCGTTCCGGCAGCACCGGGCGGGTGCTGGGCTGCGTGGTCAAGGCGCCGTCCACCCTGGGCACCTTCCTGCGCAGCTTCCGCTGGGGCCATGTCCGGCAGTTGGACCGGGTGAGCCGGGAACTGCTGTCCCGGGCCTGGGCCGCCGGTGGCCGGACCCGGCGACGAGCCGCTGACCATCGACCTGGATTCCACCATCTGCGAGACCTACGGCCTGACCAAGGAGGGGGCCCGCTGCCACGGCTACACCGGCCAGCGGGGCTATCACCCGCTGCTGGCCGTTGCCGCCGGAACCGGCGACATCCTGATGGCCCGTCTCCGGGAGGGCCGGGCCAACACCGCCCGGGGAGCGGCCCACTTCCTGCGGGAGGCGCTGGGCCGGGTGCGTTATGCCGGGGCCAGGGGCCAATCACGGTGCGGGCCGACAGCGGCTTCTACGCCCATTCCATCGTCGCCGTCTGCCGCAGGATGAAGGTCCGCTTCTCCATCACCGTGCGCCAGCACTCCCGGTTGAGCAGCCTTATCGAGGCCATCCCCGAGGCGGAGTGGAGGCCCATTCCCTATTGGATGGAGGGTGCCGCCGACGTGGCGGAGGCCGAATACACGCCTTTCCAGAGCGAGCCCGATGCCGCGCCTGTGCGACTCATCGTTCGCAGGGTCAAGCCCACGCCCGGCTCCCAACTCGCTCTGTTCGCCAGCTACAGCTATCACGCCTTCATCACCGACCGCGACGGCGACGTCTTGGAACTGGAGGCCGACCACCGCCGCCACGCCGAGATCGAGAATGCCATCCGGGACCTGAAGTACGGCGTGGGACTCAACCATCTCCCCTCGGGCCGCTTTTGCGCCAACGCCGCTTGGCTGGCCGCACAGGTGATGGCCCGTAACCTGGCCCGCTGGACCGGACGCATCGCTCTGAGTGAGCCGGTGGCAACCACCAAGACCCTCCGCAGACGCATCCTCTCCCTGACCGGACGGCTCACCCGCAAGGTCCGCCGCCTCACCCTGCATCTGCCCCATGGCCGGCCTTGGGAGGCTCAGTTCAGCAGTTCCCTCGCCCGATTGCAGGCACTGCCGCTCCCTTCCTGACGGCGGCTTTGCCGTCTGACCCGTCCCCAAGGCTACTTAACCTCTCCGCGGGCCCGTGCAAGTCAAGCCACGTATGTCTACTGCTTCCAGTTGGCCACCGATCTCGTCCCCGCTAGTATTACGGGCCGTCAGAAGTCCCCTTCTCATGAGTGCCACACCCGGCAACAGCCCATATCTACCAGTATCGAGCCCAGCAATGTCGTTCCCTCCCCTCTTGCCTCCGGTCTCACACTCGCGATCGCATCCCCTCGGTGGATTCAGGTTTAAGTGTAGGAGCAGGACCCTCGCTTAGCCACTTGTCCAGTTTTTGGCTGTTCCGCACTTTTGGTGATAATTCGGAAAAGGACCTTCATTTTTGCGTAAATTGGGATCGCATCGACGGGCCCCAGGCAGGTCAGACGTTGCTGACCTTAATGCCCACGCCTATTTCCAGTTCCTTTCACCAAATTTGCGGAAGAGCCAGTTTTTTTGGTCCACCTCAGTATTCAGGGGGGATTCGGATTGCCAAAAAGCGTCAACTCGACTTCTACCAGATCCTGATCTCCCAATTCACTCACATGTTCGTTTATCATGGGATTACCTATAGTACGAACCGCATAGTACGAGTGAAATGGCCAATCCCTGTACGTACTCGAATCCCACGCGATTAACAATTCTGTAACTCTATTCAGCCCGAGTGTCTCTAGCTCCTCAAGCTCGTTAAGGCTCAGAATAAACGGTCCGTGAAATCCCGGTTTTAGTTCTAATTGTAGATCAGCAACCTTTTCGCGGAGACGTTCCAAAAACACGCCAAAAGCTGGAAACGGGTCCGTGACGACTATTACGAAAAACCACTTGTTTACCTTGTCCGCCGGAATGCCAGCCGCCCCGCGTTGCCCAGATAAAAGTTGGCGGCAAAACCCCATTTCCTGATCTAGACCGCTTTCAATTTTCTTTTCCATGTCGACTTGGAACGCCTTCACGTCACCATCGACGAGACTTTGCTTATACTTAGGACGACCTACCTTAAACTCGAAAATTACGCAGCGCACGTTGCGACTGCCAATACTCTCTACGAGCACACTATCTGGGTTTGGCCCGGCTTCGCTCAAATAATTTTTCTCAATTGCCAACGTGGCATTCTTCCCTGCCTTAGTCTGCCGATCAGTAATCCTCCGGAGTATATTCTGCCCATAGCGTTCGTGAAGTTCGCCGAAAAAGGTTTGAAATCTTTGCCTGCTTGGTTCTGTGTATAGCCCGCCCGACAACGAATCGTGTATATCCCAATACAGCCCACAAGTGTATCTTTGTATCAATAAGTGGCCAGATAAGCCTGCTAAATCTCCGCCTTCCAATCTGATGACAGGTCTCCGCACAAGAACAGAGAGGTCAAAAGCATTACCGATGGTCTCACCGTTGTTTTCCAGGTGGTTTTCCCTAATTTGATCAGGGGAGACAGTTACAAGGGATAATACGTCCTGTAAGGCTTCTACGGGCATTTGAGTCTTGCAAAACCATTCCCCTGGGTCAAATCTCCTGACCAGTGGCACACCGGATTGTTCCGCACCCCCCGATTGAGTCAAAGTGTTCCCGTATAGAGAGAAAAGTACTGCCTTGAATGCGGGGAGTTGAATCCCCAGGCGAGATTCCAGAACTTCACCGATGTCCACCCAAGATTTGAACGTCCTTTTGTTGGTAGAGTTTGCCAATACCTTAAACATTTCCGAGTATCGACCTACGAGTGCGAGTGGTGGCTCGTTGTCGATCAGGGAGTAGCTTTTTAGTATTGACGCCTTAACCGCGTCTACTAGGTCATCATGATTGTCAAGTCTGCTAGGCTCCTTGGGACGGTCGTCAATAAAACAATTGACCATTAACAGTAGCTCAAGAACCCGAGAGGCACCAACTCCTACCGGCTCAGCGGCCCTCGTCCCAAAGGTGCACACCAACTTGATAGCCAAGAGCAATTGCCAACGCGTGAAGAATATCAAGTGGTCAGATTGCTCCAATTTGGCAGAGACCCTATGTGCCAATACGCTTCCAAACAACTGCCTAACTCGGCGGTCGAGATAGTCAAATGCTGGAGGAGTGAAAGAGTCTCCGTACTGCAAGAGCCCAACCAGAGTTGGTAAAACATCATCAATTGACGCCTTCTTAAGTAGCGCCAGCAAATCAGTCTCTCTCACCTCATTCCTATTTAAAACTTGCCACGAGAGAGGTACTAAGATGATACCTGTCCTTCGTTTTGCTTCATTAACCATAGACGCTTCCATAGACAGTAACTAAGAGTAGAGCCATCATAACCTAAACCGAACTGCCTAGCAGCCAGTCCGAGGATTGGTTGAGATGGACCCCATAGGTTGGACAGTATCACAACGGAAACGAGAGAGAAATATGGCTCCCGCAACAAACGATAGACATCGGATTGACGGAGACTTTTGTTTATCGAAGCTCAATGGTCAGGGACTCCGCCGGATATCCGAAGAACTCCACTACTCTTACGGCCCGCTGTTCAAGCAATGTACCGGCTCCCTGACAGGACGCGTATATTCCGGAATCCCCAACCGGCTTTGGAACGTAGAGGTCTTCCGCCGACCTCGAGAAATAACGATTCTTCCTGCCCCTAATCTCCAATATCCTCTCGAAGTCCTCTGGGTGCCGCTGGCGCATCACCAGGACGACCTGGACCAGCAGGTCAGGCCATGAGGATACGGGCCGCGTCTCCGATAGAAAGGTGAACGAGGCGGGCCTCCGGCGCAGGTTCCCGCCAACGGCGCTTGCCGGACCCCCTTGGTCCCCAGCCGGGGGCAGCAGTTCAGCCCTGCTGTCCGTCAGCACCCGCCTGACCTGGCGTATATCAGGTCTATAGCCGGTTCTCTGCTCGGCCACTGTGGCCACGAGGTCCATCAGCCCGTCCTGGAAGCCCAGAACCACCTGCCGCCAGCCGTCGAGGACGGCTTGGCGGTTTACTACGTCAGAGGTTAGGTCTCGCAGTGTCCTTTCCGCAGACCGCGCCGCCTGGCCGCTGGCGACCCTGTCCCTGGAGAGGTACCGGTTCAGTTCCTCCGCTGCCGCAACAGGGTCTCCGGCAAGGTCCACCTGGCAAAATCGATGACCGCTCCCCTGGAGGCCGGGGGCCTGGAACAGCAGCAGCCACCGCCGTCCATCGGTGAGCACCCCCAGCGGTACGCCCACCCTGGAACACTGGGCCGCCATCCGGCGCTCTTGCCTGACGCCGTCGAGATCCTCGCCAAAGGGTCTCACTACCACCAGCACCTGGGGCGCGGCAGGTTTGCTTGCGCCACGGGTAGGAGAGGCCATCAGGGCAAAATCGACCCGGCCATTGCCGGTCGGGTAGTTCGGTACAACCTGGAAAACGTCGAATACGTCCCAGCCGGCGGCGTTCAGCAACCGGAGCACCACGCCCAGCTTGACGCTGCTGACGTCCAGGTCCTCCAGTGCGGGGATGGCTCCGATCACGGCTACGGCGTCGTAGATTGCTTCTCTGCTATTGCCCTTGAGCATGCTCTCAGTTTCCTGATACGAGTCGAGGGCTGGCGGCTGCCCTGGGAGCGTCCATCCGGGCGGCGTGCTGCCCCACCGCGTCCTGGCAAAGGATTATAGGACACTGGGCGTCATCAGTGGATGAAAGCACTGGACTTCTGAACAGGGAGAGGCCGAAAGCCGGGAGGGAAACGGCTCGAGGGCTCTCTTGTCCCCGATGGTGGCCGCCGTTCGGTTCCAGCCGGACAGTCAGCAGGTTTGGCGTCCACTGCACTGGCCGCCTTCCGGCTAACGCTGTTTCAACATCACGGAATAGCCCCGCTCGTCGACCACGTGGTTCACCGAGAGCCGGCCCCGGCTGTCATAGCCGCTGGTGTAGGCGTACTCCACCTCGGCGCCCCAGGGAACCCGGCCCCCGGTGCGAATCGTGCCGCTTCCGGGCCCGCCGGCGCCCTTGACCACCACGCCGTTGCGGGAACCCTTCTTCCAAGTCATCACCCTCACCTCGGCGGGAACCACCAGTTCCTTCGACGAGAGCTGGAACAGCACCTCGTACAGGCTCCCCAGCACGTCCCCCGACGGAGTCATGATATGCGAGAGATGGGAGGGGCTGATGCCGGCCCACCGCGCCACCTCGTTCTGACAGAGGCCGTGCGCATCCATCCGGTCCCACAGGGCTTGCGGGTCCACGGTGGGAAGCTGGGCCGGTTCCACCTTGACCGGGGCCTCCAGGACCTCCTCCACCCGCGCCTGGAGCGCCGGGTTCATGCTCCGCAGACCTCGGGCCACCTAGGAAATGTAGCTGATGGTCACTCCCACCCGCTGGGCCGGTTCCTTGAGGCTCATGCCCAGCTCCCTGGCCCGCTCCCGGATGTAGATGCTGGCGGCGCTCACCACCCGGCGGGACGGTTGACGCACACGGCGGGGACGATCTGCACCGGATTGCCCAGAACCCTCTCGACCCACAACTGCACCGCAGGTCTCATGTCGCGGCGGCCCCGGCATACGTCCGACAACATGTAGCCCTCCGACACTGCCAAGTGCCGGGCCAGTTCCTTCTGGGTCAGCCCCTTCTCCCGGGCGCGCTCCCGGATGAATGTGCTCTCTCCCGGCACCAGGCCGCCCTGCAAGTAGACGATGCCCTGGCCCTTTCCCGCAGCATAGGAGACCAGGGACAGCGCCCGCTGGTCACTTGGCAACAGACTGAACAGTCTGGCAGCGGAAGGGTGGGTCAATTCCAGTTCGGCGATATAAGATCAAGGAGGAGGTGGGTCAACTCGAAACTGGCGATCAGGGATGTCAACAGGCTCACGTTCGGGCGGGTCGGGCAGCCGGAAGCGGCTGCCGGGCTCCGGCGTCTTGGCGGTGGTCATGCGAAACCTCCGGGGGCCACCGCTCCCCCAGCAGCACCGCCGCCGGTTCGCCCTCCGGTCCCTCCTGCACCGCCACCGGGGACGGCAGCGACAGGGGCCGCATCTCGCTGGTGCCCGAAGGCTCGACGGGCACCCGCATGGCCCGCATCTCCGGGGCCGGGTGCCAGGGCGCCACCTGCGCCACCGGTACAGGGCGGGTTTGCCACCCGTCCAGGCCTGCAACTGGCGTTCCGCCCCGGCCAGCCGCCGCTCCCGGTCTCCCCGCACGTCGGCCAGCAGGCTCAACTGCGTTCCAGATTCCCCGGTGATGCCCGACAACTCCAGCGTCAGCTCCTCCACCGGGGCCTGTGGGTGGTCGGACTCCAGTCGGCCCCGGACGATGCGGGAAACCTGCCGCCAGTCGCCCACGGCCTGCTTGAAGCGAAACTCCTTGCGCCAGGGCTGGGCCCGGTACAGGAGGCACTCCATAACCACCCCGCCGGCGTAGCGCCCCTGCATCCCGGGCCGGGCCTACGCCCGGCTCAGCAGGTTGTCCACGGCCGTCAGCAGCAGTTCCATTGACGCCGAGGCGAAGGGCAGTGCGATGTGTTCGGCGACGGACTCCTCCTGCTTCAGGGGAACCAGCGGGCGGACGTCGATGCCGTTAGACAGTTCCCATGCCCTTTGTCCGGGCTGCCCGAAGCGGTCGATGAGCGACTCCACCTTCATGGCGGCCACATCGCCCAGGGTGTGCTGGCCGAAGTTGCGCAGTTCCTCTCGGACTGTGGGGGAGACGGGCAATAAATCAATGGCATGGGGAGAGAGGAAACCGGCCGCGTCTTGGGTAACCCACATCGCACCCAGGGGTCGGCCGCAGCGGGCGGCGACGCAGGCGGGAAACTTGGCCTCGCCCACGCCCACGCCCACCCGGGGCGTCAGGTCCTGCGGGACGACGTTCAGCAGGGCAGCGGCCAGCCGGGCTTCGCCGCCGTACATCGCTTCCAGCCCGTCCAGGCCCACGTAGGCCGTGCCCAGTTCCGCCTCTTCCACCCGGTCGCTGACTCCCTGTAGGGACGCGAGCATACGCCGGAACGCCCGGCGGTAGGCGGCCTCGTCCGCTTCCAGCAAGATGCTGTCCGGATGCCGGGAAAGGGCCTGCTCCGGGGTCATTCCAGTAGCCACCCCGGTGGCGGCCGGGAAGCGGTCGACGACCACGGGCCGACCCCGGCATCGGCCGATGATGACGGCAGGCCGGTCTTTCAGGTGGGGCTGCCTTCGCATTTCCACCTTGGCCCGCAGGTGGGTGACCAGCACGCAGGCGATTTTCATGCCGCTGTCCGCGCCGGAAGGTTCGCCAGGACCGGCGACGCTGCGGGCGCGGGCGCGGATGAATTGTTCGGCGTGGGCATGAATCCGCTCCGGCAGCCCGGAGCAGGGCGCCCCTGCAATGAATGGCAATCCATAGACTCCGGTTCGCCCTGACATCCTCGGCTAACTGTTCGATTATCGAGTGGGGAACGGGTGCCGTGGAATGATTGAGAACTAATATTCGCAAATCAATAGCCTGCTGACCTGACCCAGACGATTGCAAAGTCCATCAAGTTGTCACCCTGAGTGGAGCGAAGGGTCTCACTTGCAGGATGGGGATTCTTCGCTCCGCTCAGAATGACAGGGTGCAGCATCGACTTTGCAATCGTCCTGGACCTGACCAGCGTCCCTCTACAGGTAGCGTAGGGCTTGTTTTCATTCAGGAACTCTTGGTAGAGTAGCGTCGCTCCCCACGAGCAGGATACCCACACGACTTCTGAGGAAGGACTTCGTGCCTCCTTGCGTCGTGTGGGTCTGGTAGCTCGTGGGGAGCGTCCAGCCTCAATCGCAAGGAGGCCCCATGCGGCTACTGCCTCTGCTTCCGCTTCTCGCCCCGCGACTGCCCTCCCATTGCAAGCGCGTCTTTGACCAACCGGCAAAGACGGCCTGTGCAGTCGCAATTAGAGCGAAAACTGCCGGACTGATTTTCTCGATTTTCCTTCTGACCACCCCCATCCTGGCGCTGCTGGCCTGCACCGTGGAAGAGGCGGCGGAGCGTACCGACGGGACTGACCGCCAGCCCACGGCCACCATGGAGCAGCCAGCCGAGGACGCAACCCCGGACCCCGGGGAAGACGGCCCCACCCCCGCCAGCCTTAGCGTCAGGCCTACTGCCACTCCCATAACAAGTCAGGAGTGCCAGCTAATTGACGACCCTCCATTTGGGGACCACCTCAGCTACGGGGATATGATCGAAGTGACCGGAGAACCAAGCGATTTCATCGCCAACTCCAGAATCGCCTACAAGGTCAGCAACCGCAGCCCCGCTGTGGAGCTGTACGTGGAGGAGATTGTGCTGTCCCATCCAGGGCAGTTTCGCTGGTTCAACGGCCTGGGAATGGTATGGTTGGACATCTTCCCCAGAGAGACCAAGGACATGTCGGTCGACATGTACCCGGGAGAGGACATCGTCCGGAGGGCCAGTGCGGGCGACCGAGAGCTCAGCCGCCGCTGGCAGAACCTGGGCCAAGAGTGCGAACTGGTGCTCGGAATATTTCTGTATGCAGACCCCGGAAGGGACATCCTGCTGGACCGGGAGATTATTAGAGTTCCACTGACCCCCGCAAACTTGTTGCCCACGGCAACGCCGCCTGTGCCCACCGCGGCGCCTACGGAAGCCCCCATACCGACCGCGGCGCCCCCCGCACCCACGGCTACGCTGTCCGCGCCAGTACCCACGAATACGCTGCCAGTACCCACACAAGCGCCTACGGCTACCCCGGCACCCACGGCGACGCCCCGGCCTACGCCAACTCCTAAGCCAAGGTTTGTCCCTCTGTCTCCTGCCCAGACTTCACCGGAGACAGACAGGGAAGTCCTGATTGCCCTGTTCAACACCACCGACGGCGAAACCTGGGACACCACTAACTCCTGGCTGGGCCGCGGCGCAGTCGGCGGATGGCAGGGGGTGACCACCGACGACGACGACCGGGTCATTGGCTTGGAGGTATACGGGCTGGTTGGAGAGTTGCCGCCGGAACTGGGCAACCTAACCAGCCTGCAATCGCTGAATATCTTAGATAGCCAGTTGGACGGAGGAATACCGCCGGAACTGGGCAACCTCGCCAGCCTGCAATGGCTGGGCCTTAGTAACAACCAGTTGGACGGGGGAATACCGCCGGAGCTGGGAAACTTGACCAAGTTGCGCTTCATGTTCCTCAGCAACAACCAGTTGAGTGGGGAAATACCGCGAGAGCTGGGCAATCTCGCCAGCCTGACAAGACTGGGCCTTAGTAACAACCAGTTGAGTGGGGAGATACCGCCGGAACTGGAAAACCTCGCATTGGGGTATGGTGATTATCGTCCAATTGAAACTATCCGAGAGAACTTGTTGTCTTATAGCTATCGGTGGGATGGCTTCTCGGAAAACAACTTCGTCGGATGCGTATCGGATTACTTTGCCGAATACTTTAATATGGGAACCGGCCTGGGAAAATGCTCGGCGCCGCCGGACCACCCCGGCGACACGGAAACGCTGATTGCCCTATATGAAGCCTGGGAAGCCTGGGGCCAGCCAGAGTGGGAAAACTGGCTGGGACGCGTTCCAATTGCCGATTGGGAGGGTGTGTCCGTTGACTCCAGCGGCCGCGTCGCAGCCTTGTCGCGCGAGGGCAGAGACAATGGAATATATGGAAAGGAGTTGCCGCCGGAGCTGGGCAACCTCACCGGCTTGAAAATGCTGTACATCCAGTACCCGAGCGGGAAGATACCGCCGGAGCTGGGCAACCTCACCAATCTGAAAGTGCTGCACCTCGGCGGGGACGGCCGGTTGAGCGGGGAGATACCGCCGGAGTTATGCAACCTCTCTAACCTGCAAGAGATGGGACTCGACGGCAGGCATTTGAGGAACTACAGTTCCGCTTTCGAAAATGCTATTCAAGAGGAGGGTGCCCAGGCGGCCCTTCAGAGGTTTATCTGCCCATAGGAGCCGCCAGAAGGTCGCGGCCTCGAAGGTGGATGTACCTCGTTCCGTGGGAATCGCATTTCGCAGGGACGCGCGACCGTGCGCTCCCTGCGCTTGCAGTCAGCGGGGATACTCGGCCTAGGTAAATCACCCGCATACCTGCCCGGTGAACATCACGATGAGCACGGCAGGTTGGTTGGCCATCGCCCGGGCATACAGGAACGGGTGGGCCCCGGCAGAAATCCTTCTAGATGACTCACGCACATTGGCGAGAACCGTGTGGGTTCCGGTGAATACCTGATGGCGGTATGACCTGGCATGTCCATCGTAGCCCAGGCGGACAAAGCGCTGCGCGAGCTGCCGGACGGGCGGTATGATGACCCTGTGGGGAACGTTCACACCATCACCCAGGCCGAGTTCCGGCGCCGGGCGCCAATGGCCCAGCCCCCTCCCGGGCAGGCTGTCCGGTACAGCATAACCCCCAATGGCGGCGAGCGGCCGGGCTATCAAGCAGACGGAGAACCGGCGCCGGGCGATACCCGCCAGGGAGTGATGTTCTGGTCGGCGCTGTTGCATGACGAGCTGGAGGTCGCCATTTGGCTGGACGGGCAGACAGCGGCAACCCTTCTATGCACAACGGGTATTGCAGCGGTCCGCCAATGGGCTGCTATATGCCGGCAACGGTCCGGCGAGGTCCCGCCGGGACGCGGCGATCCTGGGACAGTGCATCCAGAGCGTCTGGGCCCTGACGAACAGGGACGGGGGCATGGAGGTGGAGCGGCTGCTCAGCGCCACTGCCGAGGCGGACGGTAAGCGTCGCCGCCTCACGGCCTTCGCCGATGCCTGCCGGAGGGACATCCCCATGCCGACGCCCATTGAGGCGCAATGGGCCGGGCTAGGATGCCATCCGGAGCCAGCAGTCAACGCCCTGACAACCGTGGCCCAGCCCAGGCCACCCCGGCCCTGGGCTGGCTTGCACGAGAGCGAGACCGCCACCGTTAGTCCGGCGTTCGGTTCACTGGCCGGTGTGTCCGGCGGACCAGTCGCCGTGCCCCTTGACTGACGGTTACCCACCTCCCGGACGCGCCGCACAACCACCACGCGGCGGACATGCTACTGGGATGCCACGCCCCTCACCTGTTCCCGCGGTCTGGCAAACCGGAATTCCCGGCGTCTATACGGCGCTTTCCCTGGTGTGGCGCCTCATGCCGGAGGACATCACCAGCCTGAACCGGCGGCAAATCCGGCATACCGGCCCGGACAACGGCCCGCACCCGAATCCCGGTGTTTCAGCTACGGCCATACGGGATTTCCTAATAGCCCCCCGTTTGTACCGGGTGAGAGCAAATGAAAGCCCCAGCCTGCACCCGGATTCCGGAATTTTCCGGCTGCGTGCGGCGTGAGCATCACCCCCTGTGCCATCCCCCGAACGCCTAGAATTCCGCACCCGGATTTGAAGGCCCCGACCCCGGCATGGCCGTGTCCGGCCAGCCCGGAATAGTTGCGGACTTGGAGCGCCGTGGCCTGAACACCAACCGGGACATTGACGGGCTGGGATAGTCCCCGTGTGCTTTCGACGGGCCCCAGGGACACCTTCCGGCCTGCCGTACCACGCCCAAGGCGGCCCGCCGCGAGGATGACTTCGCTGTAATCAACCTCCTTGAGGGATAAACGCCGGGGGTGTCAACGCCGACAGGCGGCAGCACCCTTTCTCTTTCTCCCCTCTTTCCCCCTGTTGCCCCGCCGCCACTTGGGGGGTGCCAGCGGGGCTTAACGCGCTACTGCGCCCCGGCCCAACCACGCGGATGTGAAACCCCGAATCGGCACCGGCAACCTAATCAGTTTGAGAGATAAACGCCGGGGGGCAAGCGGGCCGGCAGGCGGCCGGACCTTTTCTTTTTCTCCCCTTTTTCCCCCTGTTGCCCCGCCGCCACTTGGGGGGTAGCGGCGGGCTTAACGCGCTACGGCGCTCTGGCCCAACCACGCGGATGTGAAACCCCGAATCGGCACCAGCAACCAATTCAGTTTGAGGGGTAGACGCCGGGGACAAGCGCGCCGGCAGGCGGCCGGACCCTTTCTCTTTCTCCCCTTTTTCCCCCTGTTGCCTCGCCGCCACTTGGGGGATGCCAGCGGGGCTTAACGCGCTACTGCGCCCCGGCCCAACCACGCGGAGGTGAAACCCCGAAGCGGCACCGGCAACCTAATCAGTTTGAGAGATAAACGCCGGGGGCAATCGCGCCGGCAGGCGGCCGGACCCTATCCTTTTCTCCCCTTTTTCCCCTGTCGCCCCGCCGCCGCCTGGGGGGTGGTGGCGGGGCTTAACGCGCTACGGCGCCCCGGCCCAACCACGGGGAGGTGAAACCCGAAGCGGCACCGGCAACCAATTAAGTCCAAAGCACAAATGGGCCCGAAGGAGGTTGACATGTAACACGGCCAGCAGGCCGACACCGCGTCCAGGCTGACGCGCAGACAGCTGCCGCCATTTCAAAGTACCGCGCCGTCAGGCGCGGCTCTTTCATTCAGAGCAGAAGATAGGAGAAGTCATGGCAATACAGATGAAACCCGAGGAATTTCCGGAACATCGCCGGCAGGACCCGAAGAGGGCTGCGGAAGCCAGGGTGTTTGACGCCCTTCAGAATCTGGACCTCGCGGGGCACGGCCTCTACGAGTTTCGCTTCCGCAAAAAGGGAAAGCAGGTGGACCACCCGCTCTGGCTGCACGACAAGGGCCGGATTGCCGCGCAGGTGAAGGGGGGCTCTTACGAGATGGATGACACCGGCCAGTGGTTCCTTCGCAGGCCCGACGGCAATCTGGAACGGGCACCATCCTCCCCCTTGGAGGAGGCGGAGGATGGATGCATGGAAATGCGTGCCGCCCTTCTTGAGGCCACCAGCTACAGGAACTTCGTCGCGGGAGTGTTGATTTTCCCGGACATGCAGCCTGACGACAGGATCGAGCGCGTTGCCCTGGAGAAGCACCACGTATTCGTTGTCTGGGGGCTGGACAACCTGCAGGAGGACCTGGAGCGCATCGCGCGGGAGGCGGAATTCCGCCGTCCGCCCAGGTCCAGGATCTCGGAAAACGAGTGGAACCGTCTCCATGAGCTGCAATACCAGGGTGCCCAGGGCCCGGGCAACGGCGAACGGGCAATGCGGGGCGGCGCACAGGATGCCGAAAAGGGGAAGGGAGCGGAAGGCCAGTTCACCCTGGGCTCCGCCACCATCCACATCCAGCACCTGGACACGTTGATCGTCCAGCAATGTCCCCAGCACCGGGACACAGACGGGGAGCTGCAGATCCCTGGCATGTAACACGTCCGCCGGGGAATCTTCAAGGAAAGTCGAGACGCCGGGTCTGCGGGGTTTAGCGCAGACCCGGCGGACAGGAGAGACCGATGGACATATCACCCATCATTCTACGCCTGCACCCGGAGCTGTCGCAGCAGCAAAGGGAGGTGATCGGCCACACCGGGGGACCTCTGCGGGTCATCGCCGGCCCCGGGGCGGGAAAGACTTCCAGCATCCAGCTCCGGGCCGTCAATCTGCTGCTCACGGGACGGGCCGCTCCCGGGGAGCTGGTGCTGTGCGCCTTTGGCAGAGACGCCGCCGGTGAGCTCCAGCGGCGGTTCACGACATCGGCAGAGGACTACAATGTCTCAGGCGACCTCACAGGAGTGCGCATCGGCACGATTCACAGCCTGTGCCACGGGCTGCTTGCCCAACACGCGGAGCTGGTGGGACTTGGGGATGATTACCGTGTTCTGGGCGAGCAGGAGCAGCACCTGTTGCTGCACCAGGAGTTCGACGGCATATTCGGCCCCGACTGGGACATACTGTCGGGCCGCGGCTGGCGGGATGAAGTTCAGACGGTGGCTGAGGCCGCCCGTTACTTCGACCGCATCTGTGATGAGCGGATCGACCCGGTGGTCCTGGCAGCCTCCGGGCGTCCGTTCATTGCCGCCCTGGGGCGTTGCTGCCTGCGCTACCGGATGCTGCTCCTGGAGCATGGCGCGGCGGATTTCGGTCACCTGCAGGTCTGGGCGGACATGGTGCTGGAGGACGGCGACATTGCCGCCCGGACGGGTGCAGCCATACGGCACCTGATGGTGGACGAGTTTCAGGACACCTCCCGGGTCCAGTTGCGCATACTGAGCAGGCTGAGCGAGACTCACGGCAACATCATGGTGGTGGGCGACGACGACCAGTCCATCTACCGGTTCCGGGGCGCCAGCGTGAGCAACCTGCTGGAATTTCCCCGGTGGTTTCCGGGCTGCCGCACGGCGGAACTCACCACCAACTACCGCTCTCATCGTGGCATCATTAAATCCGTTGGCCGGTGGATGGACACTTCCGCCGACTGGGAAAATGATGGCCACTCGCTCCGGTACGCCAAGCGCATAGTGCCCAACGCCCCCGAGGCCCATGCGGATTATCCCGCAGTCATTTCCGTGCATGGGACGGATGCCCGCGACGAGGCCCGCCAGGTCGGTGAGCTGTTCCGGTTCCTGAGATCGAATGGCGTGATCACGGGCTATGGTCAGGCGGTGCTGCTGCTGCACAGTGTGAAGGATTGGGTGAGCGGCCCCTATCTGGACGGCCTGGAGCTGGCGGGGGTGCCGGCCCGCTGCGAACCCGCCGGACACGTCGGCGTGCCTCTGGGCGATGAGCTGTTGGTGACCACCATCCACCAGGCCAAGGGACGGGAGTGGGACGTGGTCATCGTGGGATCGTTGGGCGGACCGGACCAGGACACGGACCGGGTGGGCCGCAACCTGTTTGAATACTGCGGCACAGCAGGCAGCGAACCGCCGGAGCGCACCGGAGACCTGGACCGGGCGCGCCGGCACTACGTGGCCTTCACCAGGGCGCGCCACCTGCTGGCGCTGACCGCCAGCGGCGAGCCACAGGCCAGGTTCCGGTCCCTCTGGGAGGGAGCCACCCGCTGGCCATGGGCGGACCGCGCATCCCTGGCGCGCCAGCGGTTCGGCATTGCAGACGCTGTGACGCGCCCGACGGTTGAGATTGACCACCTGGACCGGATGGTGCTCAGCCTGACGAAATCCGGGCTGGTGCTGTCGATGGCACCCGGAGATCAGGCCACCGCGGGGTAAGAGATCCAATCCCCTCAGGAGACCGACAAGTCCGCCACTGCGAGGAGTTCTGCAGGGCTGACGGGCGCCTGACCCCGAATGCCGTTGCCCCGCGGCAGGTCCGGTTGCCGTTGGTCGCCAGTTTGACGTCAACCACCTCTGCCGGTGGGCGCGGATTATTCCTGCCCGGTCACCTTCTGCTCCTGACCCCGATCCTGGTCCACCCCGGTCCGGCAGCTGGGGACGTCTATTTCCAATCCTCTCCATCCAGCCGGGCCTGAAGGCGGGCAATGAACTCCCTGTCATCCCAGGCCCCTATGAATCGTCGCCCCAGCCCGGCGGCCGCCACGGCGGAGTCCCCTCTACCCAGGAGGAGGGGGTCGCACACCACCTGGCCGGGCTGAGTGAAGTGCTCAATGATGAGACGCATCCCCAGGTCCAGGCGCTGGCTGCGTGCGTCCCCGCCCGCTCCTTCGGCGAAGGGCGGGATGCTGATCACGTCTGTCCCGCGGCGCAGGCGGAACCCGCGCTTGCCATAGACCATGATCATCTTGTGAGTCAGGGACACATCATGGTTCCTCAACCGTGACGGCCTGCCGGGGTGAAAGTAAGGAAGAGCGGACACCCACCGCAGGTCCGGATGGCGCAGACCCTCCACGAGGCCGGGGAGATTCTCGCTGCCGGTCAGCACGAACATTCCCCCGGCGGGCCCCAGGGCGTGGAGGGCGAAGGATGTCAGGTCCGTCAGCAGTGGTCCGGAGGCAGCGTTGGCGGGCGGAAAGGTCACGACGGCATCGACGGATTCAGCCTCGACGATCTCGTGCAGGCCGGCCAGCGGCGCGGCGTGAAGGGTTGCCGTTCCACTGCCCGCCGCAGCATGTTGGACGAAACCGGCATCCCCGTGACCTACGGCTCCGGCCGGGGCGCCGCCGGTTGAGTGGACGGCGCTCCTCAGGGTCCTGTACTCGCCGCGCAATACCAGCTCCACCGCCCTGCGCTGCACGTCCTCCGGCTCCCCCAGCACCGAGGCAGCGTCGCTGGCCGTCAACTGGCCTGACAGGACTGCCCGGCGCAGTTCGGGCGCCGCCGTGCTTTCAGGCCCCAGTATGCGCACCATGGAGGACACCGAGCGTCTGCTGACGCCGAAGAGGCTGGCGGCCTGGCCCTGCGTCATGTAACTGCGCAAATTTGCGCATTTTTCCCAGGTTTCCCGCGGCCGTCCCGGCGCGGACAGCCGGGAGGCACGGAAGGCGACGACCGCTCTCTGCCCGGTGGACATGTGCCGGCGGCTCGCATTCTTTCCCGCCACGTATTCCAGGGGTATGGCGTCGCCGGGCAGGTGGTGGAAGCTGGGCTCGATGCCCAGCTCGAGGCAGGCCCTGAGCCGGTGGTAGCCGTCCACCACCATTCCCCGCCACATGGTTATATCCTCCAGCAGCCCCAGGTTCCTGATGCTGTCCTTCAGGCTGACGTACTCGCCGCCGGACATGCCCGGAAAGATGGTCGCCAGGGCGCTGACCAGGTAGATCAACTTCGGCTCCATGCGGTTCACTCCCGTTGTGCCTGCTTATCCTGCCAATAGCACAAGCCAGCAGCCCGTCCGGGGATTGCTTGACCGGCCTCGACATTGGGGCTGCGTCTGGAGACGGCCACCGGTCCTGACGATGCTGAATGCCCGCGTTGGGCCAGTTTCCTGATCATCGGAATGTTGACGGCGCGACGCTGTTTCCCGGCGGCGCCGGCCGGGCCGTTTGTGCTTCCCCTGCCTGGCAGGCAGGTCTCGAACCGGAAGAGCTTGAGCAGGTTGTGGCCGGCGCAGATCAGCAGCCATTCGCGGTTCACCTTCTTCAGGCCCCGCAACAGGAACTGCCGGAAGCCCCGGCTCTGCTTGATCTGCCCGAACACCGGCTCCGCCATCTCCATCCGCAGGGCGTAGGGCTGGCGCCCCCGTATCGTCCGCAGCTTCCGTCTCATCTGGTCCCGGGCTGACAGGCCACTCTGTATACGGCCCCGGGGCGCCGGCTCCGACCTCGTGCCGTGGCGGTTTTCTCCGGCTCAATGAACGAATCCACACCCAGAGCTTTAAGTCCTGCCTTGGCCGAGTAGTATCCAGCACCGGCGGATACCTCCTTGGGAACTGCGTCCACATCGCCGATGGCGTCCTCCGCCATGGCTGCCGCCTGTCGCTTGTCCGGGCTCAAGTTGAGCGCCCGGGCCGCCACGATCACCTGATGGATGCTGTCCGCCACCGCCTGGCAGTTGTACGACTCCTGGAAGTCCTTGCCACCAGGCCCGGGCATGATGCGGGAGTCCGGGTGGATGAAGTAGCGCTGCGCATGGTCACCGGGCACCCCGGGATGGTCCTTCTCGGACGGGCTGCTGGTGGGTCGGGCCGGCCGGTGCTGTTTGCCCAGGCCCACCGGCTGCTCCGGGACCTGCTGACCACCAAGAGGGACCTGGCCCCGCCGCGACAACTACGACCTCCTGCTCCTCGACAACCTCGGAAACCTGCCCCAGGGGGCTGAGGAATCTGAGGCGCTCTTAACCTTCATCTCCGAACGCTACGAGCGCCGGTCCCTGGGAAATAACCCCCAACCGGTTTTTCTCCCCGTGAGAGCGCATCTTCGCCAACCCCAGGGACACCGCCGCGGCCATCGACCGGGTGGTGCATCACTCCTTCTTCGTGGAATTTGACGTCCCCAGCTACAGAACCGGGGTGGGACAGCAGCGAGGTCAGGAGCAGGGGGCGAACAGGCAAGAATAGTTGGCATCAGATCGGGAGGAATGCTTGACGCGGGCCAGGGGGGCGATTCTCCTGCCGCGCCACGTCAAGCTGCAAGGCCTCACTATCCCTGAATCCTCTACAAACCCGGCTGCCAGGCCCGGCCAGCGTCCGCACCCGGATACCGGCGTTTCAGCTACGGCCATACAGGATTCCCCTAATAGGCCCCTGCTTGTACTGCCTAGGAAGAGATGAGAGGTCCGGATCGCACCCGTAGGCGTGGATTTTCCGTATACATACTGAGTGGGCTTCACTCCCCGTACCCCACCTCGAATGTCTCAGAATTTGCACCTGGTTTTGGAACACAAATAGAACCTTACAGCAAGGTGACGGGGCTTAGTGGCACGGACTGCCCGTCGAGACGCCAAACCGAAATCTCGCCCGCCAGCGGGCCGCGCCTGGTATCCGCCAAAGTGCTGGTCAGCACAGGGAGGCCCCGGCTCTGCCGCCGGAAAAGCTCTTCGGCATCGGGCCTCTCGGTTAAGAAAACGGCAGGGGCAAAATACGCCGCTTCGTGGGCACTCCGGTAAGGGGCAAGTTTGTTCGCCACCTGCTCGGGATGGACGGCGGTCCTCTCCACCTCGATGTAGTAAAGATATGCTCTCAGAGGCGTTTCAGCGAACATTACAAGGTCAGGCTTTAGTTGCGTGACTCCCGGGATGTCTACGACGGCTCTCCACCCAGGAAACACCTTGATGCCCGCCTCGCGCAGCCTGATCATCACTTGGTTGACGGCTAAGGTGTGACGGCGATGACCCCCAACCGGCTTGTGGTCCTGCGCTATGGCATCCCTCACCCTGGCCTGGATCCTACTGGGCGACACTCGGTCTCGGCGGGCTGCGTAGAGCATCCCCCTCTTCTCCAAATACAGCATTTCCCCACGTTCCTGTAGCCATTCCATTCGGACCATCTTTTGAGTGAGGTCATGCACCTCTTTCCTGGAGCGGCGGCAGAGCCGGGCGATGTCCTGAACTCTCAGTCCCGGCCACTGGTCCACCAATTCAAAGACGTTGAAGGGCAGAGCTTCTCCAAAGAGATCTTCGGGGCAGGGAGGCCCATCAAACGGGAGGACCTTCCCGGGGTTACCTATGCTCGACGGATCAAAGATCTCGCGGTCTTCGACCGTGTCATGAGATACCGGGCTCACAACCCCTCTGTAGATGGAGGCACCGGACTTCGCGTTGACGAACAGGAGGGGCTGATCGCCACAGCAGCCCTCTTGATCCAGATCCAAATATGCTTGCACGAAGGCCAGCTCATCGGCTGCCACAACCAGATATCCCGACGGGTGGGGCGTCGAATCATATTGCGGGTCGGAGACTTGGACAAATGGGGCGCCGAGGCTGTCGAGGTACGTTGATCCCGAGTGTACCTCCAAGCCCACAAAACGGCGTTGCCATCTCTGCCTCATCTGAGCCTTCGAGAGTTGGGTACCCACCGGGCAGCAAGGGATGCTTATATCTTGGGTGTAGGAAAGTACGCATTGGATCAACCCCGGTCCCTGCCTCGCCTGGCCCCGGCTTCTGCCTCGAACGTAAGTGCAGCCGGTCAGCCGGGGTGTCTTGGGAAACTGGTGCCAGTCCCGGCCCGCCCCTTCAAACAGCGTGGGCGCTAAGCGGTACAGGACCCGGAGATGCTCCATTCTCCTATACAGGCTCCGCAACCCCGGCTCCTTCAGCCACCACGGCACGCCGTCGGCAGCGTGGAAAATATGAAGCAGCCCCTCCCTGGTCAGCACCCACCGCTGCTCCAGGTGCCCGACTCGCCCCACCATGTGATAGGTGGCGAGCCCATTCTGGCGCATCCTCTGGAAACGCCGACGAGCCGTGGACACGTTCGAGCACATGACGGCTGCCGCTTCTTCCGGGCTGATGAACGGGAAATTAACCAGTACCTCTTGAGCATCCATTTCGTTTTCCTACCTTGTGGCCTATCAACAGTCCATTCTTCCGCCAGTGCGCATCAGCATTTCATCAGCCAAGTCCACACTTTGCCAAAGAGTCCAGTCCCTTTTTCACCCTCTGGTCTGCCTGTCTGCTCCTGCATAGCGCCGGAACGAGCGGCAGACCTCAGAGTCGCCGGGTTGACTTCGTCAAAGCTGCAAAAGGGGGACAGCAGGACGGGAGCATCCAGCCGGGCCCTGCACGACTGGCAGATGGCCAAATTTTGCCCGTCTCCCCAAGTAATCATTAGCTCCGCCGGCGAGCCGCAGTGGCCACAAGCCCGCGCAGCCATCCGCCGCGCGCGCTGGCTGGCCGCCCGCCTGTCTCGCTCTGTGCGTGCGGCCACAACAATAGCCTCCTGGTCAGTCTGGCACCGTCAGTGCTGCCGTAATAGGCATTGCTTACCTGGATACTACAGGCCTAGCTGCCACCCACTCCTTAATGTCCTTCTCCCACCATCCGACTGCCCTCTGGCCAAGTTTTACCGGAACGGGGAATTCTCCTGCCCGGATCATCCGATACACGGTGCTTTTGCTCAGTTTGCACATCCGCAGCACCTCATGTAGCCGGAGGAGACGATACTCGTCGCTAGACATTGGCACCTCCATGACTCAATGACAGAGCCGGTGTCCCTGCGATTGTTTCACGCGACATTGAGCAAATTTTCTCGCGAGGTGCCGAAAAACCGGGATTCCACCCTCAAATCTGGTCGCACTAGCTACGATAGTGCGCGCAAAGGCTGTCTTTTTGTTGTGTTTTGCAGGGTATAATTGGATCAAGGCTTAAAGCTTTGGGGGGACAGATGATATTCGGTTTACCAGTGGAGAGCATGTGCCCTGCATGTTTAAGTGCAGGTGTCATGAATTACGGCCGCCGGAATGGCTGGCAGCACTATCGGTGCAAGTCAGCGGAGTGTGGATGCCAGTTCAGCGACAAACCAGAAGCGTTTGGGCAACGTTTCCCTGACACGGTTATCGCTCTTTCCATTAGGCTTCATCTCGCAGGGATGCCATTTAGGAAGGTAGCCGCCGAAATCGAGCACAGGTTTTCTATATCCGATACCAGAATCGCAGGGTCGACAGTTCTTGATTGGGTCAAGGAGTATGTCAGCCTGGCAGCAGGGGATGCTGGCGGACTGCTGGGAATCGTGCCTTTTAAAAGCTCTGAGTTTCTAAGCGTGGAATTTGCATCCCTGCATCCGGCCGAGAGTGGCTGTTGGGTTGTGCAGGATCTGCAAACATCCTACGTCTTGGCGGCTCAGGCCAGCAGTGTGTTTGATTCTGGTGCGGCTAGGGAAGTGATTGAGAAATTTCGAGCGTCAATCAGACACCTGCCAGAAAAAGTCTCCTATTTCACCTTTGGGACAGACGAAGAATTCGGAAAATCGGAAGACTTCCTTGATGTTCTGGAGGCAATCAAACGGCAGTTTCCCTCCAGTGAGTACATCCCGCCCGGAGAAATTCCGCCTGAGTACAGCCTTATACTTGGTCCCGGTGGCGCTTTCTGGGGGCCTTTGCAGACCATGAGAAAACGAAAGGCCTTTCGCGGCCCGGAATCCAGGCAACGTTTTTTCGATGGATGGTCTGCCATGCACAATTTCTTTGTCGGGCCAGATCATGGAGAAGCCATTACGCCTGACCAAAACGAGGAATTTCTTCGGCAGGTAGAGTTCTGGCGTCGTGTAGTGAACTGCCGTGTGATACTTCTACATGCAAACAAACGCCGATTGGACGATTTCCGGTAAATCCATGAAGAGAATGGCCACTGAGCGGCAGACGGAGAAAGAATCCCACGCCGAATCCCTTCACGGAATATCCGGCCGCAAGGCCGCTTGAGCGCTGGCCAGCCACACGGGTTTACATTGCCGGGGCACTAAGTCACGCCGGCCTCGTGCCGGATAGTCCCAAGAAATGCCACAACAAGCCGATGTCCGTGTGGGAACAAATGTGGGAAAATTTGGCTCAACTGCTCTCTAACTGCCCATTTCAACTACGGATTAAAAATGTTTAGAAACCCACTCCCTCCGCCACTTTATATATCAGGCTCTTTGGCGCATAAATCCCTCACCTCCTCGACGGCCAGGTTTTGTGAAGCGGCCGTTTGAGGCTTCGTCAGTATCTACCGAGATGACGGGTTAAAATGTCTGGAAATTCATAAAAACAGGAGAAGGGACATGGCATCTATCAGGCTGTATTCCGGCGATGACGGAGAATCGCATATCGAAGAAATAGACCCTTCCTCCCACCCGGACTGGACCGAGTTGCACAACGCTAAGGGCATTGTGTTCCGAGCCTTGCCGCCGGGGTTCTTTAGCGACTGGCATGTGGCCCCGCGGCGGCAGTACCTAATCACGCTCTCGGGCGAGGCGGAAATCGGGCTTGGCGACGGGACGATCCACCGGCTTGGCCCAGGAGACGTCAACCTTGCCGAAGACCTGACCGGCCGCGGGCACACCACCCGTGTCGTGGGCGATGCCCCCAGGGTCGTAGCCACCATTCACCTGGACGACTAGAACGGATTTCGGCAAGCATTTTACAAACACGCCCTAGCGGCATCGCACGACGGCGGGTTATTTCAGACACTGAGTCCCCTCGACCGCAATCGAGGGGACTCAGCGTTGCATGGGTCTGGACAATGGGAGAGCTAAACTGTCCGCTGCGGCCATACCGGGTCGTGGTAACCCAGCGGCGCCGTGGGTCTCGCCCAATATGGCTGCGTCTCCGAGAGTTGCACAACCGGCGCCAGGTGGCGGAGTTGTCCGGCTGGAACGCCGGTTGTCGTAGACCAGCGTTTTATTTCGCCGGAAGTGAACTCCTCCGGCACATCCCGCAGTTCGGCTTCCGGGATTTGCCCCCGGTCCACCAGCCAGCGCCCGGTCTGCGCCAACGATGCCCGCACCAGCCAACTGCCCCCTTCCGTGGCCCGGCGAGCCAGGGCAACCATCGCGCCGAAGGCCATCAGGTAGCCCGTCAGGTAGTCTATGGCCGACACCGGATAGAACTGAGGCCCCGGCTCCGCGCCGGGGAACAGCTCCCCCTGCCGGTGAGTTATGCCGCTCACCGTCTGCACCACCGTATCGAAGCCGCGCCGTTCGGCCCAAGGCCCCACGCGCCCGAAGGCCGACAGGGATACGTACACGATGCCGGGGCGGAGCTTGGCCAGGTCTTCCGGCGACAATCCCCGCTGCGCCAGGGTTCCGGGGCGGTAGCCCTGCGAGAAAACATCAGCCTGGCTCACCAGTTCCCTCAGAGTCTCCACATCGGCGCTATTGCGCAGGTCAATGTGGGCTGAGAGCTTGCCGTGCCCCGTGTCCAGTTCCTGCGATGGGCTGAAGGGCAGGTGCGGGCCGCTGATTTTCATCACGTCGGCCCCGTGTTCCGCCAAGGTTCGGGCGCAGGACGGGCCGGCCAGCACACGGGTCAGGTCCAGCACTCGTATTCCCGACAACGGCCTGGAACCTTCCGGCAAGGCTTCCGGCGGACAGTCGCCGATCTTCTCTATTTCCAGCAAGGGCAGGGAAGCGACCGCCGCCGACTGTGGATGCTGCGCCCACTCTTGCATTGAGCGCACCATACCGCCGGCGCCTTTGGCGGCGATGATGGCTTCCTCCAGCTCCGGCGCGTCCCACTGGGCCACGGCCCGGCGCACCGCCTCCCGGTCCTCGTCCACGCCCAGCACGCCGAGGGCCGCGTCGCGGTGGTTGGGGAAGTTGCAGTGAAGGTAGTTCCAGCGTCCGTTCCTGGCCGGATACACGCCCATCACCGGAGTGCGCTCCGCTGCTACCGGCACTCCGTCCATCTCCAGGTACTTGCCGCTGCGCAGCGAGGCGGTGGCCTGCCGCACGTCAACCCGGACTTCCTGCCGCCGCCCGGTGCGCAGTTCCCATAAGTCCGCGGCGGCCAGGCCCACGGCGGCCAAGCTGGCGGCGGCGGTCTCGCCGATGTGGAAGGGCGTTGGCAGAATCGGGTCTGAGCCGCCGGTTAATTCGGGTTCGGCGGCGCGGCTTGCGTCCAACCCCACGGTGGAAAGAATCGTTGCCAAAGTTTTGTCGCTCACGCTGTAAGCTCCCTCTGTGCTGTTTGTAGCCGTATTTGTCAGGATTTTGGTGATTATAGGGTTTTCAGGATGGACAGGTTATCAGGATAGGGATTCATCCGGTGAATCCTTTAATCTTGAAAATCCTGATTCAGACATATACCGATGAGGCCACGTACAGATTACCGTTGAATGGTCTGAATGG
The DNA here is from genome assembly GCA_965232885.1 of Dehalococcoidia bacterium. Lineage (GTDB taxonomy): Bacteria > Chloroflexota > Dehalococcoidia > Lucifugimonadales > UBA3495 > VXOI01. The sequence goes on from CBDDQX010000003.1 coordinate 867,492, forward strand.
GAACCCAAGCCGTTGCCCCGGTATCGCTGGACTCCCCCGTCAGCTTCTCCGCTGACCCACGGCGCTGGTATGACCTTCCCGTTCCTGTAACAGGCTGCGCCCTGGTTGCGGAAACAATTGCGTGATTATATTCATAATGTAGACAATTACTATTCTATATACTAATACTGACTGAAGTCACCGTAACAACCGACCGGGCGGTATGCAAAGCTGGTAGTTTGCTCGAAGGGCCCAGCGACCTCGAATGCGAATTGGATTCAGGCCCGGCCGACTGAAGCGGAAGCTACCCAACCAGGGTAGCTTGAGAGAAAGCGAATGGAAACTCTAATCTGGATGGGTTTTCTTGGGGTGCTGGGGCTTGTGGGACTCTTCTAGGCAGTCCGTGAGCTCTACCGGAAGTTTGTGGATTGGCGCCGGAGGGTCAAGCCAGCAGAAGGCCGGGACGATTGCCCCGGCCTTCCCGTTCCGGGGGACATTGCTCCACAGACTCCGAGGGACGCCAGTTCGCGCGGACTGCATATCTTCGCCGGGGTGGTCGCCGGGCTGATCACCTATATGGTTCTGGCTCAAATTATCGTCCAGCTTCCAGGCGGACGTGTCGTGTGGTATGTCCTGCATCTGGTGGCCCTGGCGGCCGCGGTGTGGGCAGGGGTTCAGGTCTACCGCCTGCTTCAGCGTCGGCGGGTCAAAGAGGACAGGTAGGTGCGTTTCGAGCTCATCCCGCGTGGGCGAGCGTAGACTACCCGCAAATGGCAACGGGGACAACCAGAGAGAACCATCCCTTCCCATCCTGTGCATCCTGTCTATCCATGTTGGAAAAATACCGGGGGAGGCTTAATTTACATGGATGTACAGGATGCACAGGATGGAATTTTCCCTAACAGCGTAAATCCTGTTCTGGTTCAGACAATCACCCTGCCAGCGAACCCATGGGGTCCCACGGCGGCAGCACCACCGGCTCCAGGTCCAGGGCTTCCCGCAGGCCGTCGGGCAGGTAGCTCATGGGAGCGGCTATCTCGAACATATACTCGGCGAACCAGGAGTCGTTCATCAGGAAGAATCCCTTGTCGCCCACCTTGTCGTCCCAACTGTTTTCCACCCGCCAGCGGCGCGGCTGCCCGTCCACCACGTCCACGCCGGTGAACAGCATGGCGTGGGTCATGGCCGTCTGGTGGTACTCCAGCCGCTCCTCCTTGTTCATATCGAACTCGGCGTCGTAGACGCTGGCGTAGTCGAACAGCTCGGCGTCCCACAGGCCCTTGTCGCGGTGCATCTGTTTGCCGGTGTCGCAGCCCATCCAGACCGGCTGGCCGTCCTGGAGCATCCGCATGGCGATGTCCTTCATCAGTTCGATGTCCACGTTGAGGTACTTGATGCGGGCTCCGTCCACCACGTTGCCGAGATACTGGACGGTGTAGGTACGACCCGGGGGATTGGCCGTCCGGGGATCGTGGACGAGGCAGACATAGTCCTCCATGGGAGTGGAGATGTACTTCTCAGCGAACTCCAGCGGAGTCATGGCCCCGTCACGGCGGAACTCGCCGTCCTTGTCCTTCCACTGCCAGTCGAAGGCAGACGGCGGATTCCCCAAGTGGGTGCAGAGAATGTGATAAACGGAGCGCAGGGCTTCTTCTTTGACCTGGCGCATCTCGTCCAGCCCGCCCTCTTCGGCGTAAATCCGCCGGATGTTCCGTGCTCCCTGGCGCACCTGGTAGTTGAGACCGGCGTTCATCCGCATGGAGTTGCCCGAGCTTTCCGTCTCGGGCATGACGGTCTTGGGTACAACGCCGTGCTTCCTGACCAGGCTGACGAACATATCCCATTGGCCGCCGTCGCCCAATGGTTGGTGCAGCAGCCAGGCGACCACCCGGTCGTCCACGGGGTGGTCGGCGGTCTCGATGACCGCTTCGAGGATATAGTTGGCCCGCTCCATCTTGTCCCAGAACATAAGGTAGCTCTGGCTGAACTCAAACTCCTTGACGTTGAGCAGGTTCTTCGTTTCCGAGCGGAACAGGTTCAGCCCGGCGAACATCCAGCACCGGCCTGAACGGGCCTGGTTGGTGACGTTCCAGTTGTCAAGAACGGTGGAGAAACTGTGCACCGCCTCGGCCACGATGTTGCGGTTGAGGGCCACGTCGTTCACGTCGTGCTGGGTGACCACGTTCTGCATCAGCCGGTGGTGGGGCTGCGACTCGAAGGCTTCCTGAAAGCCGGCCAGTGTCGCGGAGTTCAGGTTGCCGGGGTTGGTCTCTGTGGTCATGTCATTCAATCCTTACTCGTCAGTCTGTTGGTGAGATTATTTGACGGTTCTTGTCTGAATCAGGATTATCAGGATTTTGAGATTTTCAGGATGGACGTTTTCAATCCTGTCCATCCTTATAATCTTGGTAATCCTGATTCAGACAATCCTCTTCAATCACTCGCCGAATGAACGGGGGCGAAGCGCGTAACCACTTCCCTGATTTCGGCAATCGCACGGTCAATCTCGTCCTCCGTGGTGAAACGCCCCGCGGTCAGGCGCAGGGTGCCCATGGCGTATTCTTCGGGGACGTTCATCGCCGCCAGAACGTGCGACACCTCGACCTGATCGCTGTGGCAGGCGGCTCCGGCGGAGGCTGCGACGTTGGGCAGGCTTCCCAGAACCCGGTCGGCTTCCACGCCCCGGAAGCTGATGCTGCACGTGTTGGGCAAACGCCGCTCGGGGTGGCCGTTGATTCGCGCAGCCACGCCGGATTGCAACAGGCCCCGCTCCAAACGGTCGCGCATCTCTGCCATGTGGCGGGCATACTCGGACAGGTTTTCCGCGATTAGTTCGCAGGCTTTACCGAGGCCAGCCATCTGTATGACGTTCTCCGTTCCGGCCCGGCGGTCCTGCTCGTGATTGGCCCCGTGCATCAGCTTCTCCAGCTTGACGCCGGGCCGGATGTACAGTGCGCCGATACCCTTGGGAGCATACAGCTTGTGGCCTGCGATGGAGAGCAAGTCAACGCCCATCTCGTCCACGCGCACCGGAATCTTGCCGACCGACTGGGCGCAGTCGCTGTGCATCAGCGCGCCGTGGCGGTGGGCAACCTCAGCGATTTCCGCGATGGGCTGAATCGTCCCGACCTCGTTGTTGGCGTGCATTATGCTGACCAGCAGCGTCTCGGAAGTGATGACCTCCTCGACCTGTTGCGGCTCAACCAGTCCATATTCGTCCACCGGCAGATATGTAACCCGAAACCCTTGGGTTTCCAGGTGGCGGCACACCTCGGTCACAGCCGGGTGTTCGATAGCCGAGGTAATTATGTGCCCGCCGCGTTGACGGCCGGCCCCGGAGACGCCCTTGATGGCGTGGTTATTGGCCTCTGTGCCGCCGCTGGTAAAAATCAGGTCATCTTCGGCGCAGCCCAGCAACCCGGCTACCTGCCGCCGGGCCAGTTCAACCCCTTGCCGCGCCGCCAACCCGAAGGAGTGGCCGCTGGAGGGGTTGCCGAACAGGCCGTGTACATAGGGAAGCATAGCTTCGGCAACCTGCGGGTCAATGGGCGTGGTGGCGTTGTAGTCAAGGTAGATGCCGGTCATCTTTGGCTCCAAAGTGAAGAGGCGCTTGTTCCTTCTCTGACTGAGACCATCAGACTTGACCGCCCATACCTTTCAGAGCTTCCCTGACTTCGGCTTGCAGGGTACGAAAGACGTCGCCCACACTTCCTCTGCCGTCAACGGAAACGAAGTTGTGCTCCTTTGCCAGGCTCCGGAACTCCTCAATCAGCGCGCCCTGGTAGCGAATGAAGTTGTCGTACAGGTCCGGCCCGCGCAGGAAGTCCTCGCCGGACTCCCAATGGTCGAACTGCCGCACCGACAGCACTCGCGGAAGCAGGTGTTCCACGTCCACATCCAGGAAAAGCACGCGGTCAGGCACTAGGGCGAATTCAAACACGTCGTTCAGCCAGCGGGAAGGCACTCCCCGCACCCTGGCCCGGGCGATGATGGAAAAGATATACCGGTCTACCAGGGCCACCATGCCGGTGCGCAAGGCTGGCACGATGCTCTTTTCCATCCGGTCCCAGAAATCGGTAGCATAGAACAGGTTCAGAGTGAGGGCATCCAGGGTATTGCCCCGCATTGCCCGGTCTATTCCCGAGGCAGCCAGCTCGGAGCGGCGGAATCCGGTGACCAGCACGGCATACCCCTCCGCCTCCAGCCATTCCTGCAGCATTGCTATCTGCGTAGACCGGCCCACGCCGTCGGTCCCCTCAATTACGATGAGGCGGCCCGGCACAGATTCCGAGCCTATCCCCGGAGGAGTGTGTCCATAGAAACTCAACGTACTCATTTACTGTCCCCGCTGTCTTGAGCTTGGCTGTCCTGGGCTTGAGAAGGATGTGGTTGAGGGGATGCGGCGTTTATCTTTGGTCCATTCCCTGGCGAAGAACATCCTGCTCGGTGAGCCTTCGGCGCGGTGGTTCCGTGATGTAGCGTCCCGTAAGGCCCGCGCTGCCCAGGGCCGACGGCACAGTTTGTCCTCCCGCTTCCATCGAGTCTTCGATCAGCGGCTCCACGTAGCGGCGGACTTGTTGCTGTTGCACCGAAATCGGCAGAGTGGCGTCAATGGTCATCAGTCCGTACTCTTCCGTCATGCCCTCGTATTCATCCAGCAACATACTCTGGAAGGCGCGGAATGACTCTTGGCGGTCTTCGGAGAAGCCCATGTCCTGCCCTGCTTCATAGTACTTGAGTTCCGCTCTCCCGGCGTTGAGCCGCTCGATGGACACTTCCAGCGGCACTCTGAAGTAAAGGCCCAGCGAGGGCTTGACCGCAAAGGAGTAAATGCGCCTCACCCAGTCCCGGTTGACTCCCCGGACCGCATCTCTCGCAAACGCCGTGTAGACATAACGGTCGGCCAGCACGATTGCTCCGGCCCGCAGCGCAGGCAGTATCTGGGCGTGCACCCGGCTGGCAAAATCGGCGGCATGAATCATGCTGAAAGACATTGGGGTCAGGAGTTCCTTGACCTTCGCCTGCTTGGTAGTGCGCTTCACAATGGGAGACGAGTTCCACTCGGTGTAGACCGTCACCAGGTTGCGGCTGCGCAGCCACTTCTGCAGAAGGTCGATCTGGGTGCTCTTGCCGGAGCCGTCAATGCCTTCAACTATAATCAGAGTTCCAGGATACTCTCCGTCGTCCGGGTGTTCGCCGTAGCGCTCACCCATCCGGTATGCCGGATGACCTTGCAGCGTGGCCATGTTCACACCTCTGCCTTTTTGATTCTCAGGATGATGACAATGAGCTATTCTAGCGTTTTCAACCGGTTTTGGCTTGGCGTTGCGTTGCGCCGAAGCACGTAAGAGCTCATGGCGCGCCCAATTTATGCCTTAGTATACCGTAATTGGAACGCTACCAACTGCCTCACTGCCATTGTGCCTAAGGGCGGTTAGACATATCATAGCTTCCGTCCAGCGCTCACTGGCGGAGGCTATATGGCTCAGTATTCCTTCCGGCTCCCCAATGCAGACTACCTCGGCTTTCCGGCCACCACCGAGGCCATCGTCCAGACGGCTGTCAAGGCGGAGGAACTGGGTTTCGATGCCCTGCTTGTGAACGACCACGTCATTGTAGACGACTCCCCGCGCAGCGAGCCGTGGCGCAACGTCTACGACCCCCTGATGGCGCTGTCCTACGTGGCGGCGCGCACCTCCCGCATAATGCTGGGAACGTCAGTGCTGATAATGCCCTACCGCAACCCTATAGTCACCGCCAAGATGTTCGCCACTCTCGACCAGATGTCCGGCGGACGCGCCATCGCTGGAATCGGGGCCGGCTGGAGCGCGGAAGAATACGATGCCCTGGGAGTCACCTTCCGGCAGCGCGGCGCCCGGACCAACGAATACCTGCGCCTCTGGAAATCCTGCTGGGAACCGGGCCCCACTACCTTCCACGGACGATTCTTTTCCTTCGAGAATATGCACGTTAACCCCAAGCCGCTCCAGCAGCCCCACCCTCCGATATGGATTGGCGGCTCCGGCAAGCCGTCCTTGAGGCGCGCGGCCCGGTACGCCGACGTCTGGCAGCCCACGCCGACGCCGCTAGCAGACCTGATAAGCAACCAGGCCATTTTGCGCGACTTGGCCGCTGAGATGGACCGGGAACCTCCCCGCACCCGCATGAGCTTCCGCGTCAACTTCAGCAATATCACCGGCAGTTCCAGTTCCGGTGGCCGCCCTACCGGGCAGGGCACCCCGGAGCAGGTGGCCTCCGATATGAAACGCTACCGGCAGGAGGCGGGGCTGGAGGAATTCCAGATGAACTTCAACGGCTCCGGCAGCCTGCAACAACTGCTGGACTCAATGGACGTACTGGTGGAAGAGGTTATCCCGAAAGTGGATGCCTGAGAACCATCCCCAAATCCCTTCCCCCCTTGAAGGGGAAGGTTAGGACGAGGGTGAAAACCTGATCGTCATACACCTTTGATACGCCAACGGTTTCGTGAGTGAATTGAATCCCTTCCCCGTAGATAGAGAAGAAAAGCGCCGCGTGCTGATGGACGCGGTGGACAGTGTGCGCGACATCCTCGAAGCCGGTGCAGAGGAAGGCGAGGGGACCGGCACCCTGCCGCAGGAGTCGGTTGACGCCCTCTATGACTCCGGCCTGCTCTGCCTCAAGACGCCCCATGTCCTGGGTGGCGCCGAAGCCGACTTGGTCACCCAACTCGACGTGTTGGAGGCTGTCTGCGAGATAGAGCCGTCGGCGGGCTGGTGCCTGATGATCGGAGCAGCCAGCCTGGGAGGCGTAGGCGCTTTCCTGCCTGATGACGCCATAGAGGAAATCTTCGTTGGCGGCAACCCGCCAAAGACAGCCGGGGTATTTGCGCCCTTCGGCAGGGCCGTGCCAGTGGATGGCGGCTACCTCCTCAACGGGAGATGGTCCTTCGCCAGCGGCATACGTCACTCCAACTGGATTTCCTGCGGCGCTCGCGTCATCACTGAAGCGCCAGGCCACCCTGCGCAGGTCAGGGCCACCGTCCGCACGTCCGACGTCAAGATTCATGATAACTGGCACGTCATGGGCCTGCGCGGCACAGGGAGTTGCGACTTCTCTGCCGAAGACCTCTTCGTACCCGCCAGTTTCGCCTACGATGTGTCACTGACCGAACCCTTGCGCGGCGGCGCAATCTATCGTCTCGGCAGGCCCGGCTTCGTCACCAACGAGCATTCCGCTTTTGCCCTTGGTATCGCCCGCCGCGCCCTCAACGCCATGCTGGAGATAGGCCAGTCCAAGACCCGCGGCTACACTTCTGCCAACCCGCTGGCTCACCGCGCCACCTTCCAGCGTATGCTCAGCGAGGCTGACCTTCGGCTGCGGGCGACCAGGCTCCTCAACGTGGAAATACTGGAGGAGGCGTCGCGAGCAGTTAACGAAGGCCATCCCCCGTCACCGCTGCTGCAGACGGAAATGCGCAGCCTGTGCAGCCACACCACCGACGTGGCCGTGGACATTGTGACCCAGGCTTTCCGCTTCGCTGGCGGGGCTGCTCTGTTCGACGACAGCATCCTGCAGCGCTGCCTGCGCGACATCAACGCCGGGGCGCAGCACCAGATGGTCAGCGACGCCGCCTACGAGAACCACGGCCAGTTCATGCTCGGCCTGCCCGACGCCAAGGTGATGGAATAGCTAGAGGCATTTCTCGAAGCAATTCCCTCTCCTTGAGGGGGATGGTTAGAGTCTGCCTCGTACTTGATACGGGGTGGGGGTGAAACCCTTGCAGCCCGGCATATCCAGAAACAAAACACGGAGGCACGATGCGCTTCGGCCACTTCTTCTACCCTATGAAATTCGACGACTCCAATGACGAGCAGGCCATACAGGAATGCCTGGACGAGGCCGTGCTGGTTGAAGCGTTGGGATTCGACGCCATCTGGATTGCCGAGCACTACTTCACCGGCGAGTGCGTCTACGGCGACCCGCTGGTCTTTGCCAGCGCCCTCGCAGTCAAGACCAGCCGTATCGAGCTGGGCTTCGGCATCCTGGAGCTTCCCCTGCACAATCCTGTGCGGGTGGCCATCCAGACCGCTCTGCTGGACAACCTGTGCCAAGGCCGCCTGATAGTAGGCACAGCCAAAGGCTCCAACTACAACGCCTACGAATATATCGGCTTCGGCACCAACCCCGACCTCGGTGTGGAGCAGATGGAGGAAGCCGAAGAGCTGCTGGTCAAGGCCTGGACCACCGACAACCTGGAATTCAAGGGCAAGCACTACCAAGCATCCTTCCCGATGGTGCGCCCTCGCCCCTACCAGAAACCCCACCCGCGCTTGGCCCGGGCCTGCCTGAACCCTGATTCCGTCCGCGAAATGGGCCGCATAGGGCGTCCCGTCCTGCTGCGGGGCCGTTCCACCAACTCCACCGCCGCCAACATCCGTGTCTACCGCGAGGCCATGGAGGAGGCTGGACACGACGAGGCCGCCATAGAGCGCAACCTGGACCAGGTCTGGGTGTGGCGCGAGATGCACTTGGCCGAAACCGACGATCAGGCTTTCGAGGAGTTTCTGCCTGCCCAGTACGGCGCCTTCACCCGCATGGAGCAATACCGCACTCGCTGGAATCCCGCCGAGTACCCCATGGAGCGCCAGACACCGCCCATGAACCGCGAAGGCTACGCCGAAACGCCCGATCCCGACGCTGCCGAAAACATCATCGGCAGTCCCCAGCGAGTGGCCGAGCAGCTAACCCAGATGCGCGAAGCAGGAATCCGCAACCTGATGCTCACCAACCGGGGCCTGATGTCAAAGGAAAAGACAGCGAAATCGCTGAAACTGTTCAGCGAGCAGGTGATGTCCCACTTCCGCGACTGAAGATAGGAGTTACGCAGTTGATAGGTTCGCCCTCACCCTAAAGCGTGTTTACAAACTCTACCGGCAAAGATATTTGGGTATCGGCGCGGTTGTTTGATGCCAGGATTTCACCCTCACCCTCACCCTTTCCCTCAAGGGAGAGGGGATTTTGCAGGTTAATTCCGCTCTATTTGCGGTTTGTAAACACACCCTAGTCTTCTACCAGAGGGAGAGGGAATTGTAGCCAACTGCGTAAGCCCGCTACCCCTTGAAGTCCGGGTCGAACGCCGCGACCCAACCTAGTTCCACCTGCGTCTCCAGCGGCACCTGTGACGGCGCCCGCCCGCCAATGGGCTCTGCGCCGATAACTTCCTTCTCCGCCAGCGCGTCTACCTGCTCCCCAGGCAGCCCCAGCAGTTCCCGAAGCGCGTAGCCGTTGGCCTCGCCCAGCAAGGGAGCAGGGCCGCCGATTCCAGCCCTGCTGGCCGAGAACTTCCACCCCCGCCCGATGTACTCCTTCGTTCCCAGCCCGGTCTCCGCCGGGTGAGTAACCTTCTCGAAGAACCCTCGCTGCCGGAAATGCGGGTCTGCCAGCGCCTGCCCCGCCGTCAGCACCGGCCCGGCCGGAACGCCCATGCCTTGCAGAATGGCCATCACTTGGTACGAGGTACGTTGCCTCGTCCATTCCGAAACGATGACATCCAGCTCGTCCTGCGCCTCCAGACGCCTCCGGACGGTTGAAAACCGCGCGTCCGACGCCAACCCAGACGCTCCGATGGCCTCGCAGAATGCCAGCCAGTCTGCGTCATCGCGCACCGCGATGGTCACCCACTGGTCTTCACCCAGGCACGGATAGCACCCGTGGGGCGCCATGGACGAGTGCCGGTTCCCCATCCGCCGCACCCGTTCGCCGTTGAAGGAGTATGCCAGCAGCCCCTCGCCGATGAACGACGCCCCGTTCTGGTACATCGCCAGGTCAATCCACGTCCCCTGTCCCGTCTTGGCCCGATGCAGCAGCGCGGCCATCACCGACACCAGTGCCGTCCAGGTTGCCAGGAAGTCGGTGTACGAATTCCCAACCTTGTTCGGCACGTCGCCCGGTTGCAGTACGCCCGAACCGTCGTCCATATATCCCATGTATGCCCCGGTGCCATGCGTCGGCTCCAGAGCGGACGCCATAGCCCCGAAATTGCTCCAGGGGCCCGAATGCCCGTACCCGGTGTTGGAGACCATGATCAAGTCGGGCTTCACCGACCGCAGTGATGCGTAGTCCAGGCCAAACCTCGCCATTACCCGCGGCGTGAAATTCTCCAGCACGATGTCGCTGACCGACACCAGTTCCTTCACAATGCGCTGGGCCTCTTCCGAGCGCAGGTCCAGCGTCAGGCTGCGCTTGCCGCGGTTCAGCGTCTGGAAGGTGCCGCCCTGTTCCCACCACAGTTGTCCGGGCTCGTTGTCCGGGAACGGCCCGGTGATGGTGCGCGTGGTCTCCATGAACTGAACTTGGCAGGTATCTATCTTTATGACCTCCGCGCCCAGATCTGCCAAGTTCGCCCCGGCGAAGGGCATGGCGAACACCCGGCTCAGGTCAACTACGCGAATATTTTTCAGCGGCGGCCCGCCCCGTATAAATGCTGTCATATTACCCCCGCGTAACGCAGCGCCGACAGCTCGTCGCCGCTGTACCCCAGTTCGCCGCCGTACACCTCGACGTTGTGCTGCCCCAGCAGAGGCGCTGGCGCAGGTACTTCCATCTGACGCTCTTCCACTCCCGCCCCATTCGCTTCCAGCAGCCTTGCGCCCATGCCTGCGTAGGCCGCCTGTCCCACCACCGGATGTTCCACCTCCCGGAAGAACCCCCGCGCCTCCAGGTGCGGGCAAGCGGTCAGGTCCCCCGCATCCTGCGCCATGCCGAACACCAACCGCCTTTCGCCGGATGCGACGAACAACGGCAGACGGTCCCACTGCGCCAGCCCCTCGATGAGCAGCGCCTTCAGCTCCTCGCCGTTGGCGATGCGTCCCGCGCCCGAAGCAAAGCGCGGGTCGTGCAGCTCTTCCAGCCCGATGAGGTCAGCCACCGTCTCCCACGGCTGAGACCCCTGCACCGACGGCACCACATAGCCGTCGCGGGCGGGCATAAGTTCCTCGAAGCCGGAGCCGCGCACCGGACGCCTGCCCTTGGTCGCGCCCATGTAGTTGTAATAAGGCACCGGCTGCACCAGGTGCGCCGAGAAGCACTCCGCCACCGACACGTCCACGTGCTGCCCTTCCCCCGACGCCATCCGGGCGAACACCGCCACAAGCGTTGCCGCCGCTGCGTTGGCCCCGGCCACATACAGCGACTGATCCAGCGTGTTGCGCAGCGGCTCGCGGTCGGAGTCGCCGGAGTGGTACATCAGCCCGCTCATGGCGCAGGTGATGATGTCGGTGGCCTGGAAGTCCCGGTAATGCCCATCCTGCCCAAAGGGCGTAACGGATGTCACCACCAGCCGGGGATGTGACTTGGACAGCGCTTCGTAGCTGATTGCCGACTCGCCGGCGTCGGACGGGGCAAACCCCTCCACCAGTACATCGGCGTCGTCCAGCAGCTTGTGGAGCAGAGTGTGGCCCGACTCGCTTGAGTAATCCAGTGTCACGCCACGCTTCCCGGTGTTCAGGTAGAGGAACGGGATACTCTTCTCCTGGTGCGGGTCATTTCCGACAAAAAGCCCCATACTCCGGGTCGGGTCGCCCCTTCCCGGCGGCTCCACTTTGATGACATCGGCCCCGTAGTCGGCCAGCAGCTTGGCGCAGAAGGACGGGGCAATGCCAGGCCCCATATCCAGCACCCGCAGTCCGTCTAGCACCCTAGTCCTCCGGCTGCCAGGCCAGCGGCAGCTCTTGGCCCCGGCGCGGCAGCGCCACTGTACCCACGCCCGACGCCGTTTGGTGTCCACGGCTGTTGGTCAGCGTAACGGTGCAGTCCACGTGTCCGATGCCCTCCAACTCGCGCAGGCCAGTGACGATGCCATTAGCCGTAAGCACGTCGCCGGGGTAGTCCATCCCCCGATGCTGCACGTAGAACCGCCGCAACCAGCCCCCATGTCCGGCGAAGTCCACCAGCAGTTGCCCCAGGTACTGATTCTTCAGGGAGCCGTTGACTACCACATTCTGAAGCCCCTGCTGCATCTGAGCGAAGGGAAGGTCCCAATGGATGCGGGCGTAGTTCCCGTTGGCCGCTGCCCAGCGCACCAGGTGAGTCGTTGTCAGCGGCCCCTTGACCACGGGAGGCAGTGCCATTCCCTCGGAAACGTCTTCAAAATAAAGTTGAGGCCGGTTAGATGGCGTGGGTCTCGGCACCTCCTCGCCCGGTCCCGGCGGAGAAAGGTTAACCGTCTGCAACTCGCTGGCTACCGTCGCGCCCTGCTGCGGGGCGGTGGCATCCTGGTCCAGCGCGCGGTGTATGCTCACCCTGCGGGCCAGCAGTATCACCTGGCCGTGCTGGTCAGTCTGCGTCTCCAGTCGCTCCACGAACACCAGCGGCCCGGAACGGCCCTGCTTCTGGAAGATGTCCAGTATCTTGAACTGCCTTGTTATCCAGCTTCCCACGTAGGGCGGGCGGAGGAACTGCCAGTCGCTCCCGCCGTTCAGCCCGTAGCTGTTGAAGGGCAGCGGAACCTCGAAGTGCGATTCCTGTCCGGCGCCGAAGTACCCAATTGGCGGCGTGATGTCCTTCCAGGTCGCCAGCGGCGGACAGATGATGCCCCCGAACCGGCTGGCTTCGGCGGCCTCCCGGTCAACGTACAGCGGGTTGGGATCTTCCGTGGCGTCGGCTAGGTCGTAGATCATCTCTTCGCTGATGGCGAACCTGTTTCTTTCCGGCGGCGTCTCCGTGCCGATGAGGGCGCGCGCCTCGCCGGTAATCAAGCTGTCGGCCAACCTGCTCCTCCGCTACATTCCAGGCCGCAGGACTGCGGCATTTCGTCTGATTCACGGCAGTTTACCATACCGTATTCCTGCGGTGACACGCTGCCTGTTTCCCCTGAGCCAAATTTGCGGGATAATGTCAGGCAGGATTCCCTTACCGTATCAGAGAGGTGGCGAATATGTCTCAACTGAGTGAAATAGCGGCGTCGGCAGGCGCATTGCTGAAAGAGACCGGACAGAGCATCAGCGTGGCCGAGTCCTCCTGCGGCGGACTGCTCTCGGCTGCGCTGGTGGCCATCCCCGGCGCCTCGGCCTACTACGTGGGCGGCAGCATCATCTACACCCGCGTGTCGCAGAAGGGCCTCCTGCAGGTTCCCGACGAAGCCATGGAGGGTCTCCGCGCCAGCTCCGAACCCTACGCGCTGCTCAACGCGCGAACATCCCGCGAGGCCCTGGGCACCGACTGGGCCTTGGCCGAAACCGGCGCCAGCGGCCCCACGGGCAACCGCTACGGCGACAACTACGGCCACGCCTGCGTCGCTGTCACAGGCCCGGTCGAAAAGGTTATCACCATCGAGACCGGCGACCCCGACCGGGAGGCCAATATGTGGGTCTTCGCCGAGCGCGCCTTCCATCTCTTGGAAGAGTGCATCCGCGAGTCTCAGCAGTAGGACAACCCTCGTGGTTGCCCAAACGGAGGATGATCTATGACCGCTGTGGAAGCGAAACTTGCGGAGCTGGGCTATGAGCTGCCTCCCCCGCCCGACCCAGTGGGCAACTACCTGCCGGTAGCTCGCAGCGGCAACATCATGTGGATGGCTGGCGTAGGGTCGCGAAAGGCAACGGGGGAGCGAATCTCAGGCAAACTGGGAGCAGACCTGACTGTTGAGCAAGGCTACGAAGCGGCGCTCTGGGCTGCCCTGAACCTGCTTTCCCGCATGAAGGCGGAGCTTGGCGATCTTGACCGGGTGACCCGCATCCTGAAGGTTGTGGGCATGGTAAACAGTGCCCCATCCTTCACCGGGCAGGCCGCAGTGGTGGACGGCGCGTCCGACCTTTTCGTGGCCCTCTACGGCGACCCTGGACGCCACGCCCGCTCCGCTCCCGGGATGGCCGCCCTGCCCGGTGACACCGCCGTCATCTGCGACTGCGTTATCGAGGTGGACGGAGGCTAGAGGCGGCAATGCAAGACGGAATCCTGCTTTACGACAAGCTGGCCTATCTCTGGCCGGTTATCAGCCCCCCGGAGGATTACGCTCTGGAGGCTGTGCACTGGCGGCAGGCGTTGCGGGAGCAATTGGGACCCGGGCGGCACCGGCTGCTGGAGCTCGGCGTGGGTGGCGGCCATAACCTTTCGCACCTGACCGCGGAGTTTGATGCGACGGCTGTGGACATCTCTCCCAAGATGCTGGCTCTCTCCCGCCGCCTCAACCCCACTGTTGAGCATCACTTGGGCGATATGCGCACCTTTCGCTTGCCCGGCCGCACCTTCGACGCTGTCCTGATTCACGACGCCATCTGCTATATGCAGACCGAGGACGATCTGAGTGCCGCTTTCGAAACGGCAAGAACCCACTTGCGGCCCGGCGGGCTGTTCCTGGTAGCCCCTGACCTGGTGCGCGACACTTTTCGGCCCGGTATGCGCCTTAGCTGGTCAACGCAGCGGGATGGGGTGGAAATCATTACCGAAGAGACGGTCTACGACCCAGACCCCGGCGACACGCTGGTGGAGTCCCACTTCACCTACACCATCACTGAAAAGGGCGCCCGCCGCATGGAGCGCGACATTCACGTAACCGGCATCTTCCCTATTGCAACCTGGATGTCGTTGCTCGAAGAAACCGGCTTCACCGCCGAACGCATCCCCTTGCCCGGAGACGGCGACGGTTGCGGCGAGCACCTGTTCTGCGGCGTTCTGCGCCCTGATTCCGGCGCAATCCGAATAGGAGAAGCGAAGAGTTAACGCACCAGTCCCTCGGCCATCTTCTCCAACTGGTCGCCCATCTCCTGCTCGGTGTCGCAGTGAGTGGGCCACACGCACACCCGGAGCGCTCCGGCGTTCAGGAGGTCATCCACTTCCTGCCGCGTGGTTTCGGGGGGACGCCCGAAGACCGATATGGTCAGCGACTCCGGGTCACGCCCGCGCTCGTCGGCGAGAACGTCCAACACCTTGCGGCCCTCCTCGACCTGCTGCGGCGTGACGCGGTTGGGCAGCCACCCGTCGCCCCAGCGGGCCACGCGCTGCAGCACGTTGCGGGCCATGCCCCCCAGTAGCACCGGCGGGTGCGGCTGTTGCACAGGCTTGGGGTACATATACACGGGCGGGAAGTCATAATACTGCCCGTGGAACTCCGCCTCTTCCTTCGTCCACAGTTCCTTGAGCGCCAGCACGGCCTCCCGAGTCTGCGTCCAGCGGTGATCGAAGTCGCCGCCCATCATCTCGGTCTCTTCGCGGTTCCAGCCTGCGCCGATGCCGAACACAAACCGGCCGTTGCTGTGCCGGTCCAGCACCGAGATTTCCTTGGCCAGTATCAGCGGGTTGCGCTCCGGCACCAAAGTGATTCCGGTGCACAGCTTGATCTTGCTGGTAACGGCGGCAGCCATGGCCAGCGCGATATACGGCTCCGAGAAATGCCGGTAGGTCCACGGAATCTCCCCGCCGGTGGCAGGGAAGGGGCTGGCGCTAGTGACGGGCAAAATGGGGTGCTCGTGATACCAGATGGACTCGAAACCCAGTTCCTCCGCCTTCTTGGCGACGAAGGCAGGGTCCAGGGTGTAGGCCGGCAGGGGTACAATTACGCCAACGGACATTTCATTCCTCCAGTCGAGAGTTCCATCTCTCAAATTCTCCCCCTTGAGAGGAGAGGTATGGGGTTGTTGTCAGCCAGAGTACTCTACATTGTCGCGCCCAAGATTACCAATATCACCCCCGCCACGCTCAACACCGTGCCGGCAGCCAGCAGCCAGTCCACCGACTCCAACTGCCGCAGGAACACCGACGCCAGCGCTAGGGCGATGATGGGCTGGCTGGCGTATATCGGCGTTACGATGGTGACCGGGGCGCGGCTGAACGCATGGAACAGCGACGCCACCGCAAGACCCTGCAACAGTCCGGCCAGGCAGCAGATTCCGACGTAACGCATTGGCAGGTTGCGAACACTGTTGAACACGCTCCGGTGTATAAAGGCGAACAATATCGCTCCCCCGATGACCAACGCAAAGCCGGACACCACGAAGGGGGGAGCCAGCGCCAGCGACCCCAGCACATGGCGGCTGATGGAGTCTCGCGTAACGAATGCCATCGAACCGCCAATGGCCAGCAGGTATCCCAGCTTGCGTACTTCAATTTGCCCCGCTCCCCGGGACCCCGCCTGCCCCGATCCCGCCGCGACCGTTCGTCTTGAGCTTGTCGAAGGGCGGGGCATCACCACCAGCAGAATTCCGCCCACCACGATAGGCGTGCCGATGGTCACCAGCAGGTTGGGGCGTTCACCAAGAATCAGGAATCCGATGGCGAAGGCCATCAAAGGCTGCAACGAGATCATCGGCACAGCCCGCGTGGCGCCCACCATTCGCAAAGCCCAGTTGTGCAGCACACGAGCGACGCAATAGGCCAGGATTCCCATGGCGGTGATCCACCCGTAGACCTCCAGGGGGAGCGTCTTGATTTCGTCGAAGTTGACGGCAAAGGCGATGCCGGTGATAAGCACCGCGCCCACCAGCACCGTGAAGAAGGTGGCGGCGGGCGGCGGAACATATTGCGTGCCAATGCGCATCAAGACGCTGCCCGAAGCAAAGCCGCAGGCAGACAGGAAAGCGAGTATTACCGCAACTGTCAAATCAGGACAGCCATTCGGCCACCCTTTCGCCGATCATGATGGCGGATGCGTTGGTGTTGGCCCGGGGGACTTTGGGCATTACCGACGAATCGGCCACCCATACTCCCTCAATGCCCTTGACCTTGCAGTGCTGGTCCACCACCGCCATCGGGTCGTCGTCCGGGCCAATCTTGCAGGTGCCGGAAACATGGCGAGCTGAACTGACCGTGCGCTTCATCCACAAATCCAGGCTGTCATCGTCGTTCAGCACTTCATCGGTGGGAGTGAGGCGCCCGTCGTAAATATCCGTGTAGGCCTTGGTTTCCAGCATACTGGCGGCCATGCGGACGCCGTCCCGCAGTCTCCTGGTGTCTTCAGGATGCTCGAAATAACGGTAGTTGAAATAAGGCTGCTCAGTCGGGTCGTCAGATGCCAGCCGCACCCACCCGGAACCTTCGGGCAACTCCAGCACACAGGAAACGCGCGCCGTCCCGTCGTCCATTACCTCCCCGGTCAGCGCGTTGAAGACCGAGCTGGTGGTCATCATCATGTCGCTGACGTGGGATGAACCCTCGGCGGTATAGCGTAGCGCAATCCTGGTGCCGAGGTTGTCAGCGGCCAGAGTCACCCCGTCCTTGACCTTGAAGGAGATGGTGGTGATGGCATGATTCCAAAGGTTCTGGCCGACTCCCGGCGCCTCATGCACCACCGGAATCCCGAACTCCTGCAACTGTTCGCGGGGGCCAACGCCGGACAGCATCAGTATGTGAGGCGATTTAAGCGCCCCAGCCGACAGCACTATCTTGTCGGCCTCCACGATGAAAGTCTCTCCGCCGCTCTCCGCTTCGACGCCTACCGCTCGTGGCGAGCCTGTCGAATCATCGTCAAACAAGATGCGGCGCACGAAAACTTCGCCGCGGACGGTGAGATTCAGACGGTGGCGGGCCGCGCTGAGGTGGGTAAGGGCGGTGCTCATTCGCACGCCGTTCATGTTGTTCATCGGCACCATAGTAACGCCCAGGTGGTCGGGGCCGTTCATGTCGGCAGCCGTTCCGTGCCCTGCTTCGAGACAAGCGGTATGGAATACTTTCTGGATGGCAGGCCAGTTGCCAGCATTGTTGCGGCGGGTTATGGGAAGCGGGCCGTCGGTGCCGTGGAAATCGTCCTGGATGTCCAGGTCGGTCTCCATCTTGCGGTAGTAGGGCAGGACGTCCAGGTAAGACCACTCTTGCGCTCCCTGCTCGACCCACAGCTCGAAGTCCTCGGGCAGCCCGCGCAGGAAGACCTGCCCGTTGATGGAGCCGCCGCCGCCGATTACCTTGCCCTGGGCCACATGAGCCGGCCCCTGTTCCTCGGAGAGGATGCCGGTCAAGGCCCAGTTATGCTTCGAGTCCGGGGCTTCGGCGGTGCGGGTGTGGCCCAACCGGATGTCATCGGGCAGGTTCTCCGGGTCGGGGTAGTCCGGCCCGGCCTCCAGCAGCAGCACCGAGGTCTGCGGGTTTTCCGACAGCCGCGCCGCCACCACCGACCCGGCAGACCCCCCGCCGATAACAATAACGTCGTATTTCATAGACACTCTCCGCTTTATCAGTCTTGTGTTGATGATTCAGAACTCTGAAGTGCGCGAAATTCCTCAATGTTCCGGTATCTTCGGTTTTGGGCAGTTGTGCCATATCCACGCCAGTATGCCAGAAATTCAGGCTCGTTTTTGAATACTCCGTTGCCTTGCTGGAAATCTGCCAGGGTTCCTCTGATACTTCCGATATTAGTAGTGTTGCCGCTCCCAGGTTTATCTCCTGCTATCCGCCATTTTTCCTGCACGAAAACTTCTACATCAGAAAACGGGGCCGGAATTTGAGAGAGATTTGTTGTGGAATACCGCCTGCTCGCAGCGCTGGCATCAACTGGAACACGGCGGTAAACGAACCCAATAATCCAATGCTCCTTGTATTGTGTAAAAGGGAAGATGATGTTTTTGGTTCCATTTCTCAGGAAGCTCGTATAACTGCCTAAAGTGAAACCAAAAAGATCATCTGGATTGTTTTTGTAAGTAGTCTTGACGTCTATGGCTATCTTTTCTGAGTCGTCCGAATTCGTAGCCAGCGTAAAATCTGGGTAATAGTTTTGTTTGTCGGAATCAATCAAAAGCAAGTTAGCTTGTTTGGCAAAGTCAGCCACCGATTGTCGGGCAATTATCTCAAAGATAGTGCTGAGTACTTTGGTATCTGTACCCAAAGGGTAGATTCGCCGTCGGCGGTCAATCACTCCGCAGACGCTGTACCCATTTTCAATGCTGGCCAGATGGTTAAGGATATGTTCCCTCATCCTATTACTAGCCCCTCCTGCATTTCATGGCGCAGACGCTCGGTTGCCCCTAAATGATAGTAATGTGAGAACGTTGCAATTTGATAGTCTTGGAACCAGTCAAGCAAGCTATCGTTCCTGCGAAACTGATTCTGTACCCAAGAAGAAAGAAGGAATTGACAAGGGGCCTGTCGGAGCGCGTTAGCCAACTGGGCCGCGTCTTTTTCTTTCCACTGGTTGTAGTAATCGGCATGTCTCCCGGCATAAGGCGGGTCAGCATATATGAAGTCCGATTGAGTTGCCATTGAGAGAGTGGTCTTCCAATCGGTGCAGACGAAGTCCCATTTTTTATCGCTGATAACGTTTCTAGCCCAACTCACTTGATTGCAAATTTTGGTGATATAGGCTTTGCTGAAACGCTCTGGTTTCTTGCAGAATGGCGTATTGAATTCGCCTTTCTGATTGAATCGAATCAAGCCATTGAAACAAGCCCTACTGAGAAAAAGGAAATCCAAAGGACTGCCAATGTTGTTGAACCTGTCCCTAATGGCATAGTAATGAGGTGCGCCCTTGGTCTTGAGCTCTTTTCCTTCTGCCACTAGGAACGCTTCAACCCTAGCTGCTGTTATGTTGCCGGATTGCAAGGCTTGGTAGAAGTTAATGATGTGCACACAAGTATCAGACAGAAGAGCACGGGGAGGTTGAATGTTAAGCAATACCGCCCCGGACCCCAAGAACGGCTCTATCCAGACACCGTTCCAGTCCCATGCCACGTGGCTTGCGATGAAGGGTATCAGTTTCGTCTTTATGCCCTGCGTCTTAATCGGCGGCGCTTTGGGTCGCATTGCTGTTGGGATCATCCCAAGATGGCCTGTATCAATCATAGTGTTAGCGTTCATGGTAGATGTACTTTGCATTCCTTGCGTTATCGGGAGCTATAGAGCCGTCAGGAACTCGTCTGTGCTGACTACCGTGCCCTGACGGGGGTAGACCTTCTCTGTCAGCACCCGATGCACTTCCGGGTCAGCGTCGGAGCAGGCGTCGCTTACCACGATAAATCTGTAGCTGACGTCAACCGCCCAACGCACCGTGGAAAGAACGCAGCCGCTGGTGGCCACACCCATGACGATGAGCGTGTCTTTGCCCATCTCCCGCAGGTTGACGTCCAGCGCAGTGGTAGAGAAGGGGCCGGGCTTCGTCTTGGTGATAATGCGCTCCCCTTCTGCCGGAGCAACGCCCTCGTGCAGTTCCACGTCCGGCGCGTACTCGGCGAAGGGGCCGCCCCGATGCACCACGTAGATGACTGGGACCCCGGCGGAACGGGCGCCTTCCAGAACGCGAGCCGCGTTCCGCACCACGGCCTCCGGCTCCGAGGCCACATTGGCGATGATGCGCTGCTGGAAGTCCTCTATCAGGACAACAGACCTGGCCGGGTCAATCTTCAACGCTGTCTGAGTCATAGCAAAAGCCTCCGCGCTCTCTGCGTTTATCTCTGCGCCCTCTGCGTTCAATCGTGTTTCCTACCCCACTTCTCCCATAGCCCAGGCTCGAATCAGGTGATGAGCGATGGCGGTAGGGCCGGGAATGGCCAGTATCTCGCTTCTTTCCTCCAGCGCCAGCAGCACCTCTTCGCGGGAAAACCACTGCACATCGGTCATTTCCTCGGCGTCGAAGGCGATGTCGGTGGTGGCGGCATCGGCATGGCAGCCAATCATCAGCGACGAAGGGAAGGGCCACGGCTGAGACGAATGGTAACGCACCGCGCCCACCTGTATGCCAGCCTCCTCCATAACCTCGCGGGCTACCGCTTCCTCGATGGATTCGCCTTGATCCATGAATCCGGCCAAGGCCGAGTAGCGGCGCATGGCTACCAACCTGCCCCGCGACTGCCCCAGCAGGCAACGGTCGCCGTCATGCACCACGGTGATGACCACTGGATCCGTTCGCGGGTAATGCTCCCTGCCGCAGCCCCCGTCATCTCTTGGAGCGCAGCGGCGCACCTGCCCGCCCCGAGCGATGTGGGTGGGGCGTCCGCAGACGGCACAGAAGCCGTGGCTCCCATGCCAGCTCAGTTGTGAGCGCGCCTGGGCCACTATCCCCGATTCCGGGCCGCTCAGGTATTCGGCAGTGGTGCGGGCGTCCTCGAAGGTCAATCCGCCCTGCTCGATTTCGCTGCGATCGGCAGCGGACACATCCACCACAAAGTGAGAACTCCCGTCAATAAGCCCCAGGAAGATGGGTTCGGCTGCTACGTTTAGTCGCCGCAAGTCGTTGATGTTGAGCCACGTCAGGGTCTGTTCAGCGGATACTGGCACGTTCAGTTGCCACATGGGGAGCATCCGGCTGGCAGGATCGTTGGCTTGGGCCGTCAGCCATTCCTCATCCCGCCGCTCCACTTCGCCCCGGTCCATGGGATTGCCAGCGAAAACGTGGGTTGTTCCTATGCGCTCAGGCCGCTCGGGCCGTTGCTCTCGTCTTTCGTTCATAGCGCCATCCGGTAAGAGTTTGCGGGGCTATTCTACAACAAGACGGGCAAAGTGTTGCCAAACAAGCTGGCTTGGCCTGATTTGCCGGTTCCGGCATGGCTGACTCTTCTCACCATTCAAGTAAGCCAAGGCAATCCCCGCAACAATCCCCCGTAAAAGAATTGTGGCGACGCCATTGACGTCGCCACAATCAGACAGGTGCTGTTTCCGCAGAATTACAGGTTCAGCGGGTGTTCTTCGTAGTCCTTGACCTTGTCGTAGACCTGGAGGCGATGGCGGGCTGCTTCCAGCACGTAGATACTGTCGTTTTCGTCTACCTTGACCGCAACGGGACGGCGGAAGCGCCATTCCGGTTCCAGGTTGACCCTGCGACGAGCCTTGATGATGTCCGGGTTGGCGTCTATGTAGGTCTGCGTCCAGGGCGAGGGCTGCTGTGCGTCACCCACCAGCGACGTAATGAAGCGGCCATCGGAAGCGTAGACCTGGAGCAAGTGCGCGCCCCAGTCAGCGACATATACGTCGCCTTCGGAGTCCACCGCCACGCCTGTCGGCCCCTCCAGCGCGCCTAAGCCGGAGATGGACGCCTCGAACTTGAGCAGCAGATTGCCGTCGGCGTCGAACTTCTGCACTCGCCGGTTGCGCCAGTCGGCCACATATATTGCGCCTTCGCCGTCTATGGTGAGACCCCAGGGCATATCGAACTGCCCGTCGCCGCTGCCGTGGCTGCCGAACCCGCCGATGTGCTCGCCGCCGCGGGTGAAGCGCTGGACGCGGTGGTTCATGCTATCCACTACAACCACGTTACCGTTGGCGTCGAACGCGATGCCCGCCGCGCCGTTGAACTGTCCCTCGCCACTGCCCGCTTCGCCCCAGCTTGAGACGAAGACGCCCTCTGGATCGAACATCGAAACACGGTTCAGGAAATCGTCGGTGGCGAAGACGTTATTGTCGCTGTCCAGGGCGATGGCGCGAGGCCAGACGAACTGCCCCTCGCCGCGCCCGAATGCGCCGAATTGCCCGAGAAACTGGTGGTCGAGAGTCACGCGGCTGATGCGCTGCCCCAGCTCCTCAGCGCCCCGGTTGATGACATACACGATGCCCGTATCCCCGTTAGATGCGGGGGCCAAGGCCATGTCCTGCGGCGTCCAGAACCCTTGGCCCGACATACCGTACATTCCCAAGCAGTAGCTGTAATCGAACACCCTGCCTGCGGCCACTGTCGTCAGCATTGTTGCACCCCCAAATGTGATTAAACGCAGAGGACGCAAAGGTTTCGCAGAGAGCGCAGAGATTTATCTGATTATTCCCTCTGTGTCCTCTGCGCCGTCTCTGCGAACTCTGCGTTTAGCTTCCTACACGAAGTCCATCTGCTCGAACTTGCCGCCGACGATGGGAACCGGGTCGAGGCCCAGCCAGCGGTCAATAATGGTCGAGTAGAAGCCGCGGAAATCGTAATTGGGCGCGAGGTCGCCCTGTTGCAGGTCCTCGGGCTTGAGCGACGGGTAAGTGCTGTACATCCCGCCCTTAACCTGGTTGCCGATGACGAAAGCCGCGCCGCCCGCGCCGTGGTCGGTGCCGGTGCCGTTGTCCTTCACCCGGCGGCCAAACTCGGTGAAGAGCACCATTATCAGGTTGTCGCCCGCGTCGTGCTCCTTGAGGTCGTCGAAGAAGTCGCTGATGGCGCTGGACATATCAATCCACAGCTTGGTGTGCATCGGCGGCTGGTTGAAGTGACTGTCGAAGCTGCCGTGCTGGGTGTAGAACATCTGCGTGCCCAGATCGGCCAGGTATACCTGGGCTATGTCTCGCAGGTACTTGGCGATGGGCGTCTCGGCGTATTCGACCGAGGAGGAGTAGCGCTCCGGGGCGGAGCGAATGATGTCGGCCCCTTGCAGAGCGTCGCGGCCGGTCTGCCCCAGGTAGTCCATGACCTCGCCGGTTCCTATCGCCTGAGCATACATCCGGGCGAAGCGTTCCAGGATCTGGGTGCGCTCGGCCTCCGCCGCCACGCCGGGAACGCTGGACAGTACGCCGTAGGACTCCAGGCTGGAGACCGACGTAACCGGCACGCCGCGAAGCGCCAAGGCCCGGGGCAGCCCCTGCCCAAAGTTGACACCCTTCAGCACGTTTTCGGCGTTGGGGTCAAGGTCGCGGATGACGCGCCCGGCCCAACCCTCGGTCCCGACGACGTCCGGCTCGCAGGTGTGCCAGATGTCCATGGACCGGAAGTGCGACCGAGGGGAGTTTTCATAGCCGATGCCGTGGATGATGGCTACCTTTCCTTCATCGTACAGCTTCTTTATGGGCCTCATGTTGGGGTTGAAGGCCAGCTCGCCGTCAATGGGCAGGACCTGGTCTTCGGGGATGCCGACCTTGGGGCGGGCGTCCCGGTAGTGTCCGTTGGTATAGGGGATGATGGTATTCAGGTAGTCGTTGGCGCCGGTCATTTGCAGCACAACCACCACCGGGTCTTTCTTGGTAGTAGCCATCACGCTCCTCCGCTTTTCTGTGCTATGGGGGCCGGCCCTCCGTGCCAAGTACGACGGAGGGCAATTCTCGATCAGGGGTTAGGCGAACTGGAAATCCCGGGATGCGGCAATCAGGGCCAGCATGACGCCTGCGCGCTTCTCGGCATCGTCGCTGTCCCAAGAGAGGTCGCCTCCCTGACGGACCTGTTCCAGAAGTTCCGAGTATGTGGCCTCGCTGACTTCCACCGGCCCGGACATTTCGAGGCACGACTCCACCAACTGCGCCGGAGTCATTACGCCGCGCTCCCGTAGATTGGCGATAATAGACTGCACGCCCGGAAGCGAGGTATCGCCCAGAAGTCCGGCGGCGAAGTTGACCCGGCGCACCAACGCGCCGCCGTCAATCCACTCTGCGCCGGTATGCCAGCTCTCCACGCTGGGCGGGTTCAGCAGTTCCTGCCCTTGGTAGGCGCACTCGAAGGCGAGCTGGTTGAAGCCTGGGCGCGGCCCCTGGTAGTTGCCAGCCATCTTGGCGGCTCCGATGACCAGTTCCGCCGGGCTCTTCACCCGCGAGTACCGCGCTGCCTTGAAGAAGTCGGAGTTGAACAGCGTCCGCAGCATGGAGCGTATGTCGCCGTCCGTCTCGTTGTAGGTCGCAATCAATGCGTCAATGGCCGCCGGGTCGTTGGGCGGGGTGATGTTCCAGCTCGGCACCTGGGGCTCGTCGGCCACGAAGAAGTTGTAGAGGTGGCGGGACAGGAAGCGGGCAGATGCCGGTTGCTTGACGACGATGTCTATGATGTCCTGCCCGTCGAAATTCCCGGTATGCCCCAGGAAGGTTTTCTCCCCGTCGTCGTGGTCTTCGGGGCGGTACTCGAAGTTCCAATAGAACCGGCCCAGCGGGTTGCGCGGAATCTTTGGGCCGATGGTCCAGCCAGTGAATGCGCGGGACGCTTCCTTGATGTCGTCCTCGGAGTAGTTCCCCACTCCCATTGAGAACAGCTCCAGCAGCTCACGGCCCCAGTTCTCATTGATCGCGCCCATGTGGTTGCCGTTGTTGTCCAGCCAGAAGATCATGGCCGGATTACGCGCCAGCTCCACCAGCAGATTGCGGAAGCTGCCCAGGCCATGTTCGCGGAACATGGCTATTTGCTGGGTCAGTTCCGGCGGATTGTCAACCTTGGAGTTGCCGGTGGCGAAAAGCTGGTGCCAGAAGAGCGCCATCTTTTCTTCCAGCGGCCTCCGGGTGTTAATCATCCGGTAGACCCATTCGGCCTGGTTCAGGGGCGGACCAAGGGCGCCTTCATAGCCGGGCATGAAGCGATAGAGCAGTTCCATGTCCACGGCTTCCTGCTCTTCGGGATAGAGCAGTTCCTCAACCGTCGCCTCGTATCCCTTGGCTGCGAGGACTTCGAGTTCTTCGTAGGATGCGCCGAAGCCGGCACGGCGCATGAGGTGGCCCATCAGTGCGATCTGTTCTTTGTCGGGCATATAAGACCCTCCTGTAACTTGGGGTCTGTCAACAAAAGGGAAATTGCGCGACGCAACGCGCAGGTAACTCTACGCTAATCCTATGATTTACATACATTGCTGTCAATGGAACGTTGGAAAATACCTTGGGAAATGAGAGCGGGAAATGAGAGCGCCGACGCGTCACAACGGCGGGTTCACCGCCAGTTGTATCAGTCCTATGATGGCCCCCAGGACAGCGCCGAACCAGTTGATCCAGCGCAGGTGCTTACCCGAAATTGACATCACCAGATCCTCAACGTCCTTTACATCAAAGCTGTTGATACGATTGGTGACAAGGGTCTCGACGTCTAGGATCCTGCTCAGTTCCGGCATTTGCTCGCCCAGGAACCCGATGGTCTGGTCGGCCAGGTATTCGTCCAGGCGTTCCGCTGTCGCGTCCGAAATCGGAACCAGAGACTCAAGGGTGACCGGGTCTCCATCGCCGTTGACGCCCAACTGCCTGGCCATGCCGGTGATGTTCCGTGGCGTCTCCGGGTCGGTCAGGTAGTCTAACATCAGGTTGGTTGTGACTCCCGACACCGCAGCCGTCTGGACGCCCAAAGTGCGCTCCGCCATTTCTCCCAGCGTAGCTTGGGAATTCTCATTGTAGAATCGCCCAGCCGCCTCCCGCACACTGGCTCGCGACGTTTGAGCCAGTGCCGTGAACGCTCCCCGTGTCGCGCGGTCGGCCATCCAGTAGATGGTCTGCTCGTTGCGCCCTATGAGCCACTTGATGCGCCTGCTAGAGATGCGGTCCAGAGTGACTTCCACCGCTTCGGCAATCAGGTTCTGCATCTCCGGTGCGCTCAGGGACCGTTCCGCCTCATCAACAAGGTTCCCGATGATGTTCGGCATATCCCTGATGGCTTCTTCCTTCTTCCCGCTCAGGCCCAGGATCGCTCTGGTCATCAGACTTTGCTGGCGCACCGTATCTTCCACCCAGTCCCGGCCAATCTGCACCAGTTTTTGCGACATATCCGGCTGTCGCATCCAATTGAACACTAGCCAGGTGGCAGTGGGCAGATTGTTGCGGATGAGCGCCTGCGCCGCTTCCAGGTTTTCCGGCGTCAGGTACTCCTTCAGCCGTTTATTCTGATCTAGCTGATCCCGGAGCCAGTTGCTCACGAACTCCGAGGCTGTATTACCCAATGCGGGGTTTTGCAGGGCCGGCAACACACTGTTGTGCACGAAGTCTGTCAACTGCTCCGGGCTGGTGATGTCCGAGATGCGCTTGTCGCCAACGTCTTCTGCAACCTTTTCAGCCAGCGACCGGACCATTGCCGCACATTGTGGCGACTGGAGGAACCCCGACAGCGCTTGCTCCCACAACTCATCAGAGAATCCAGTCTCCCTCTTGCCCTGATCTTCCTCCGTACCCGCGCGTCCGTTGACCCTCGGCATACTGATGGGCCGCTGCATCAGCGCGCGGCGCCGTTCGCCGATCCAACCCTTGAGGCTTTCGCGGAACTCCGGGCTGTCCAGTTGTTCCTTCAGGGCCGTGGGCGACAGCAACTGCTCCGACACCATGCGCCCGATGGTGCGGGCCAGGTCGAAGCGGTTGCGGGGAATGACACCGGGAGTCAGGGGGACGCGCACGCCCAGAATCCGCTTGGGGTTCAGCGGGCGGAACAGCATCTTGATGGCGATGCGGTTGGTCACATAGCCGATGATTGCTCCGAGCAGCGGGGGCAGCAGCCAGGGCAGGACGGCAAGGGCGGTGTCCATTTGTGCATCCTTTCCCTGTTAAGGCTAACCAACTCGCGGGATCTCCCAGGCGAGGTTAGCGCCTAGGGCAAGTTACTCTGTTTTACTCCTGTTGTCCCCGGACTTCAAGACTAGCCGCCATTTGTTGACCAGCCTTACGCTATGTGCGGCGGCGGCAGCGGGATGCTTCCAGCCTGATCGTCCGCTATTGCCGCAACATTCTACTAAAGTAGTGGTATTATTCCGTTTGTTGCAGAGTACAAAAGGCAGACTATTACGGAGGGCAGCGATGACGACATACACCGGGCAGTCCATCAAGCGCTTTGAGGACCACCGCCTGCTCACTGGTCAATCTTCCTACGTGGATGACATGACCCGGACCGGGATGCTGCACGCCCTGATCATCCGCAGCCCCCACGGCCACGCCCGAATCCGCAGCATAGACGCATCGGCGGCGCTGGCCCTTCCGGGCGTGGCGGCGGTCATCACTGCCCAGGACATAGAAGACGCCGCCCAGCTTCCGACGCGCGAGTCCTCCGATGCGGACGAAATGCACCCGCCCCGCCATCCGGCCCTTGCGGTTGACAAAACCTGCTACGCCGGGCAGCCGGTTGCCATCGTTTTGGCGGAGAACATCTATACCGCAGAGGACGCGGTCGAACTCGTTGCCATAGACTATGAGATTCTCCCTGCCGTCATTGACCCGCGGGAGGCGACCGGCGAGGGCGCGCCGGTGATTCACGAGCAGTTTGGCAGCAACATCGTCCTTCGCACATTGAACGCTGGCGGCGACCTGGACGGGGCCTTTGCCGGGGCCGACTGCGTCATCGCCCAGCGGTTTGACGTGCAGCGGGTTGCGCCCGCGCCCATGGAGCCGCGCGGTCTGCTGGCCGAGTACGATGCCGATGCCGACCTGCTGACTGTGTGGGACTCAACGCAGCACCCCCACGAAATCCGCGAGCATCTGGCGCGCCTGCTGCACCGCCCCCTGGAGTCGGTGCGGGTGGCCTGCCCCGACGTGGGCGGCGGCTTTGGAGAGAAGGGGTGCTTTTTCCCGGAAGAGCTGGCAATCCCATACCTGGCTATGAAATTCGGACGTCCTATCAAGTGGGTGGAAAGCCGACAGGAAAATATGCTCTGCTTCCACGGGCGCGGCCACAGCATAGATATGGAAGCGGCGGCGCAGAGCGACGGGACCCTGCTGGGCATCCGCGTGAAAGTTACTGCGGATTTGGGCGCCTACTTCTTCATGTCCACTCCCACGGTGCCCATACTCACCAGCCACCGTCTGACGGGGCCATACCGCACGCCTGCTATGTCGGTTGAAGTGGTGGGCGTTGCCACCAACAAGTCTGTCACCGGAGCCTATCGTGGCGCGGGCGGGCCCGAGGCGGCATTCTGCATGGAGCGCGCCGTTGACTTGGTGGCCCAGGAGTTGGGCCTTGACCCTGCCGACGTCAGGCGCCGCAATTTCATCCCGCCCGGCGACTTCCCTTACGAAACACCCACAGGCATCATCTACGACTCCGGCGAATATGCCGCCGTCTTCGAGCGCTCCCTGGAAATGTCAGGCTACGAGGGGTGGCGGGAACGCTCCCGGCAGCAGGCAGAGGACAGCGGGGGACTCATCGGCGTGGGCATTGCGACGGTGGTCAAGGGTTCCGGCGCCAAGGTGACCTTCCTGGAAGAACACGCCCGGTGCATCGTCGGGCCGGACGGAGACGTTGAGGTCCACACCGGAATCTCTCCCCATGGCCAGGGCACTGAGACTACCTTCGCCCAAGTGGTCGCCGATGAACTGGGCATTGCGCCCGGCGATGTGCGGGTGCGCCACAGCGACTCCGCCATCCTTCCCGCGGGCGGCGGCACTTCTGCCAGCCGCGGGGTGATAGCGGGTGGCACGGTGCTGTACAACGTGGTGCAGGAAGCGCGCGAGAAGCTGATAACCGTCGCCGGCCACCTGCTGGACTGCCCGCCCGGAGACGTAGACCTTTCCGGAGGCCGGGCCATTGACCGCAACGACCCCTCCCGCAGCGTCCCCTTCGCGCAACTGGCGGCTGCGGCGCACAACGAGGAGTTGCTGTCTCTGGGCGAGGAGCCGGGAGTTGACTTCGACGGCACCAATGTCCTTAGCCGGAGCCCGTACTCCTTCGGTTCCCATGTCGCGGTAGTGGAAGTCTCACGGGAAAACGGGGCTATCAAGATACTGCAATATACCGGAGTCCACGACTCCGGCAAGGTCATCAACCCCATGCTATACGACGGCCAGATACACGGCGCAATCGCCCAAGGCATCGGTCAGGCGCTGTGGGAGGGCATGGTCTACGACTCGACCGGGCAGCCTCTCAGCGGCAGCCTGATGGACTATGTAATGCCCAAGTCCACAGACCTGCCCGACTTCGACCTCGACAGCACCTTCGAGACTCCGTCGCCCATCACCGCCCTTGGCGTGAAGGGCATCGGAGAGTTGCCCACCCTGGCCGCTCCCGTAGCTATTGCCAACGCAGTGATGGACGCCCTCTCCAATGCGGGAGTGAAGCACATAGACACCCCGCTGACGCCGGAGAAAGTGTGGCAGGCGCTCCAGGACGCCAACAACCTATAGACGAATGCTAGTGTCACTAAAGGGACGGGACGGCTCATTTTGAGCCGCCCAGTCCAGCCTCTTCTGGTGGTCTGCCTGGTCTAGTCTGAAACCATCACTTCCGCTTCCCTGTACGCCTCTTCCACGAAACCCGGTATCTGCGTCCACTTGGGGTTGGCGGTGTCGCGGCGCAGCGGAATGGCATCGCCCTCTGTGCTCTCCAGCCCCAGCGGGTGGTAGACCAACTCTATCAGGTTTCCGTCGGGGTCGGAGATGTAGGTGTAATGCTCGTTGGTGTCCTCGCGTTGCCCTTGATACGGGTCTTCGCCGCCTGTGCCCATGAACGCTCCGCCCGCTGACCGGGAGTAGGGCACTCCCAGCGCGGCCAGGTTGGCCAGGGCGGCATCCCAGTCCTCTACCTCTATGGCGAAGTGGACGCGGGGAATGAAGACAACCTCATCCACCTCGCTGGTGTGTATCTCGCCGTTTCCGATGCGAAGCTGGAGCATCCGGCGGTTGAGGGCCGGGCCGCGGTCCAGGAACTCGGCTCCCAGAACTTTCTCATACCACTCGCGGGTACGCTCCCGGTTGGTAATCTGGATGTTGACGTGGTGAATCATGTTGACTTTAGACATGACTTCTTCGCCTCCCGTCCCGATTGCATGGTAGTTTGGCGCATTATGCGTCAACATACGTCCGCGGGCAAGGCTTCCTAACCCTCCAGCGTTGCGACGCTGAACACCACCGCGAAGGGGTAGCAGTAAATGACCACGCTCTTGTGAATCGAAGTATCCACTCCTGCGGGTATCGGATAGTTCTGGTTGCCCCGGTTGCCCTTGAGATCGCCCAGGTCAACGAATCCTTCCTGCTTTACATGCTGGGAACGCTCTGGGGCAGGATGGGTGGAAAGGACGACGTGCAAGGCCGGGCCATTGGTAACCTCCAGATTCTCCAGGCGCAGGATCTCTGCGCCGTCCGGCGTGCGATAGATGGTTGCGGTCCCGCTGCCCCGGTGGAAGGCGTCGGCGTCCTTGAAGCTGCCCATGGCCACCGCCTGTACTTCATTGGCTGCGGCGGGCTGGGCCATCATATCCGACTGCTCGATGGCTTCCTCCATCATCGCCATGCCCTCTTCCGTCATGGCGGCAGCTTCCTCCATGCTGTCTGCTTCCGCTGCCTTCATCGCCATCGTCATGCCTTCCTCAAGGTCAGCCCGGCGCGCGGGTGTCATTACCATCGGCGCGTCTTCTGCTCCCATCATTTCCGCTGCCATGACCGCGGAGACCTCAATGGCGGCTGGGGCGGGCATAGATTCCATCACGGGACTGTCCACCTTGGAAAACCCGAAGAGAATCTCCTCCACTTCCTCCCGTTCCATCCCCTCTGGCACTGTCGCCGTGGCCGCGAAGGGGAACGCCTCGTCCACGGTTACGTTGGTGAACAGCGGCGAACCCAACGACCAGCCGAGCCACAGGGTGACCAGCAGGAGAGGCGCTGATATTATTCCCAGAGGCTTGCGGTATCGCCATACCACAAGGTGCCAGCCGCGCCACCAAGCGAAAGCCAGGAATGCTGCGATGAGCGCCAGGACGGCGGCTCCTATAGCCCATCGGTACGGGTACAAGTCAGCCAGGGCTCTTTCGAGATCTCCAAAAGTAGCCATACATCCTCCCTCGCTCCATTGAGCGACTTTGCCGAATTCGGGCTACCCGCGGCCAGTTTAGCCGCATTATAAAGCGCGTAGTCTACACCGCCGTTCTTTTACTATATAAGTTATCATGTAGCAAAATCTGATGCGGAAAATTCAACGGCAGGAGGCACTCCGTGGAGCCTTCACAAACCCATGACGACGACAAGATGGTGGGTATGTCCGTCCGGCGCAAGGAAGACTTTCGGCTTATTCAAGGAGAAGGCAGGTATGCCGGCGACGTGCAGCCCCGCGACGCGGCGGCGATGGTGGTGTTGCGCAGCCCTCACGCCCATGCCCGCATACGGAGCATAAACGCAGAGGCGGCCCGGAGCCTGCCCGGTGTCCTGGCAGTAGTCACCGGAGCGGAGTTCAACGCTGCCTGCCACGAGCGGCTCCCGTTGGCCGGGGTTCGGGAGCACATGAAGGCCGTAAGCCGCTGGCCCATGGCGGCAGATACTGCCAAGTACGAAGGCGAACCTGTGGCCGTGGTGGTGGCAGAGAACGCCTATCTTGCCCGC
Source organism: Dehalococcoidia bacterium (assembly GCA_965232885.1). Classification (GTDB taxonomy): domain Bacteria; phylum Chloroflexota; class Dehalococcoidia; order Lucifugimonadales; family UBA3495; genus VXOI01. The sequence goes on from CBDDQX010000003.1 coordinate 899,292, forward strand.
GACGCCATGGAACTTATTGAAGTTGATTACGACCCGCTCCCTGCCACGGTGGACCCGGAGCGGGCGCTGGATCCCGGCGCGCCGCTGGTCCACGAGGAACTGGGAACCAACCTCTGTGTTGGCGGGTCGCGCAGCGCTGGCAACCCAAGCGCTGCCTTTGCCGAAGCCGACGGCGTTCTGTCGCTGCGGCTGGTGGAGCCACGGCTGGTGCCCAACGCTATGGAGCCGCGGGCAGTGACCGCCAGCTACGACCGTGGCGTAGGCGAGGTGACGCTGTGGCTGTCCACCCAGGCGCCGCACATGGAACGCCGAGCCGTGGCCGGGGTGCTGGGAATGGCGGAGGGCCGGATTCGAGTGCTGTCCCGCGACGTGGGCGGCGGGTTCGGCGCGAAGATAGACACCTACCCGGAAACCATCATCGCCGCTGCGACGGCCGTGCGTCTGAACCGCCCGGTGCGCTGGGTGGAAGAGCGACAGGAAGAATTTACCTCCACTATCCACGGACGCGGCGAGGTGCAATATGTCGAGGCGGCCTACCGGAACGACGGCAAGCTGCTCGCCCTGCGCACGAAGTATTACACCGACCTGGGGGCGTATTGCTTCGGCGGGACTCACGGAGTTGCCGAAACTCTCACCCCCTCCGGCGCTGCTGGCGCATACACCGTGGAAAACCTGGAGTGGGAAGTCTTCGGCGTCTATACCCACAAGATGTCGGTGGGCCCCTACCGCGGATATGGGCAGCACGCCACCGCATACGCCACCGAGTTGGTGATGGACGGCATCGCGCGAGCCTTGGGACTCGACCCGGCAGAGGTGCGGAGGCGCAACTTGATTCCCGCTGGCGCCTTTCCCTACCGGACGCCCTCCGGTCGTCTCCACGACAGCGGCGACTACCACCGGGGCCTGAATATGGTTCTGGAACTGGCGGACTACGCCGGGCTACGGCAGGAGCAGGCGCGCCAGCGTTCATCAAACGACGGGGAACGCGGGGAGATGTTGGGCATCGGCATCTCCACCACAGTGGACGCTTCCGGCTTCGGGCCGTCGGGATCCCTCAGCGTCCGGCCGGGATACGAGACTTCCACCGTGCAGGTGGATTCTACCGGACACGTCACGGTATACACCGGCTCATCGCCCCACGGCCAGGGCCACGAAACGACTTTCGCCCAAATTGCCGCCGATGAGCTGGCGGCGCCGCTGGAAGACATCAGCGTGGTGTATGGAGACACGGCCTTGATCGCCCAAGGCACGGGCACCCGCGCCAGCCGCTCCATAGTTGTGGGTGGCTCGGCGGTGGCAACGGCCAGCCGCCAGGTGAAGGACAAGGCACTGAAGCTGGCCGCCGCCCTGCTGCGCACCGAGCCGCAATACGTCGAACTGCGCCGGGGCGGTTTCTTCGCCGAGGACATACCCGACCGCTACGTCACCTGGCGCGATGTGGCCGAAATGTCCATAGGCCCCCAGCCGGTACCGGAAGGCACTGAGCGCGGCCTGGAGGCCAGCGTGTATTGGGAGCCTGAGAGCTACACCTTCCCGTACAGCGCGAATGTTGCCGTTGTGCGAGTGGACCCGGACAACGGGGTGGTTCGGCTGACCGATTTCTATTCCGTGGACGATTTCGGTGTGGTGGTGAACCCCATGGTGGTGGACGGCCAGATACATGGCGGTCTTGCGCAGGGTATTGGAGCGGCCCTGATGGAAGAAGCGGTATGGGACGACAGCGGCCCGCTCCTGACCGGCAGCTTCATGGACTACGCTATGCCGTTGGCCAAGCACCTTCCCGATTTCACCACGCAACTGATGGAAACTCCCAGTCCCTTCAACCCTCTGGGAGTTAAGGGCATGGGCGAAACTCCCACCATCTCCGCCGTGCCTGCGGTGGTGAACGCCGTCGCCGACGCTCTGTCTCACCGGGGAGTGGCCTCACTGGACATACCGCTCAAGCCTGAACGGGTCTGGAGGGCTATAAACAGGATAGAATATCGGTCAGCCGATGGGTAATTTCGATGATACACTCCCCGGGGACTTTGGGAGACCTGGTTGGTGGAACTCGCTGGAATGAAGATGACCTGAGAAGGCTCGGACTTCTTTGATAACCTGTGAAAGCAATCTCACGTTAGCGGTATAATATCCCTTATCATGTCTCTCGCCGGTATCTCTGCCAAAGGGCAGGAACAGGGCATAGACAGTGATGATCCAGCGATTTTTCAGTGGAGAACGTATGAAATACGACTACATCGTGCTGGGAGCCGGTTCGGCTGGCTCCATCATGGCCTCTCGCCTCTCCGAAGATCCCAGCGTCTCCGTGCTGCTGATCGAGGCAGGCCCCGACTACCCGGACTTCGAGCATCTGCCGGATGAGGTCAAGTACGGATTTGCGACGGCCACCGACGTCATCACCGAGGACCACAACTGGGAGTTTATTGGCAAGGCCACGGATACTGCGCCGCCCATGCGTGTTCCGCGCGGCAAGGTGACCGGCGGCTCCAGCGCCATCAACGGACAGATGTTCCTGCGAGGCGTGCCCGAAGACTATGACGCCTGGGCCGAAATGGGCAACGACGACTGGAACTTCCAGAATGTCTTGCCTTTCCTTCGGATGATCGAGACCGACACTGAATTTGGAGGAGACGACTTCCACAACTCCGACGGCCCGATTATTGCCCGACGGTTTTCCAGGGCGAACTTGATGCCGGAGCAGCGGGGTTTCTATGACGCTGCCTTGGCCGCCGGATTCCCCGACAGCCCCGACCAGAACCACCCGGAGGCCTCGGGTGTGGGCCCTTCGCCCCTGAACAACCCCAACGGTATCCGCTGGAGCACCGCCCTGGGCTATCTGGACCCGGCCCGCCACCGCCTGAACCTGACCATTCGCCCCAACGCCCTGGTGCGGCGCATCCTGTTCGAGGGTAAGCGCGCCACCGGTGTGGAGGTGGAGAGCGGAGGCGAAAGGTTTGTGGTGGAAGGCGAAGAAATCATCCTCAGCTCCGGCCCAGTATGTTCGCCCCACATCTTGATGCTCTCCGGCGTAGGCCCGGCGGAGCAGCTCCAGTCTCAGGGCGTGCCTGTGGTCCACGATATGCCGGGAGTGGGGCAGAACCTGCGCGATCATCCCTTCGTGCCGGTCACCTTCAGGACTAAGCCCGGTCACGTGTTCAACGAACACGACCCTCGCTTGCAGATGATGATGAGCTGGACCGCCGAAGGTTCGCACCTGCGCAACGACATGATTTTTGTAGTGCTGTCCTATGCCACTGAGGAATGGACCCGCGACACCAATGCGGAAAACGTTGATCCCATCGGTTTCCGTATCGCCTCTGGCCTGTATCTCGCCGTGGGAGCCGGAGAATTGAGGCTGCAATCCCCTGACCCGGACGAGCAACCCCTCCTGGACTACAACTATTTTGCCGAAGAGTTCGACCTGACTCGGATGCGAGAGGGAGTCCGGCTGATTGTCAGCCTTTCGGAACAGCCCGCCCTTGCGGAGTACATACAGGAACGGATCAGCCCCACTGACTCCGAGTTGGCCGCCGACGCTGCTTTGGACGCCTTCATCAAGCGAAACGCCACCACCGGGCACCATATTTCCGGCACCTGCAAGATGGGGCCGGCCAGCGACCCGATGGCAGTGGTGGACCAGCACGGGCGAGTGCACGGGCTGGAGGGCCTGCGGGTGGTGGACGCCTCGGTCATGCCCGACTGCATTCGCGCCAACACCAACGTGACCACCATGATGATCGGGGAGAAGATAGCCGACTACGTCCGCAACGGGAGGTAGCCCTATCAATGACCTTGCTTTTGAGAAAGAGGCGGGCAGGTGCGTCCATCAAACCTTTGTGGGGTATAACCCTGTGAATTCAATGGCGCCATTCTTGTGGTTGACCTCCAGCCCCAAGGCTTGGAGGGCAGCGGAGCCCAGCCGCGGCTCCAAAGCGTCCGTAGTGGACACCAGAGTGGCGCCGTCCCGGTCCTGGATTCGGATGTAAGCAAACCCAACAGGGATGTCAGCGTGGGCGCCGCCGGGCAATTGCGCCAAGTTTGTGGCGAAAAAACCCACCCCTAGCCGGTCAGCCAGTTCGGGGCTAATGAATGTGTAAAGCGCCGCGGTGTCTACCACGAACTTTACTGGGGCAACCCTATCATTGCTTGGGCCTATTTCGAGGGTGACATACACATTCGCCATGGGAAAACCTCGCGTTCTGCGCTAACCGGGGGCATGAATCACGCCCCATTGGCTATCAATCAACAAACTCAATGGACTCGTCTTTCATGTTGACCTTGATGTCTAGCAACTGCATTGAGAGAGCGCCAAGGAGAGGCGTGAAGGCACCCATCGAGGCTACCACCGTACCGGATTCCCTGCCATAGATTCGGATAAAAGCGGTTCCCAGCGGATCAGGAGTCAGGGTGCCATCGGCCAACATTACGTTAGTTGAACCCGGTAAGATCAGCCCCAACTCGGCAGCCAGTTCGGGTGGGACGAGCGTATAAAATGACCCGGTGTCAGCCAAGAACCGCACCGGTACGAGCTTTTCTTTGCTGGCTCCCAATTCAGCGGTGACATATACCATCCCCATTGGCGCGCCTCTATCCCACCGTATCACATACCAACGCCCTTCTATCCACCCTGCCGGATGAAGTCGGCAATTCGCTCGCCAATCATCATGGTAGTGCAGTTGGTGTTGGCGCGAACGCAGTTGGGCATGATGGAGGCGTCCGCTACGCGCAGCCCCTGTATGCCGTGGACGCGGCCCTGCTGGTCTACGACGGACATGGGGTCTGACGCGGGCCCCATCTTGCAGGTGCTGGTCAGATGCAGGCCACTGACCACGTTCTGGAGGATAAAGCCGTTCAGCGCCTCGTCTGACTCCAGCTCTTCGTCGGAGGGCTGGAGCCGCTCTTCGATGATGTTCGCGAATGCCTGATGATTACCCAACTCTGCGGCAATCCGTACTATTTCGCGGCAGCGTTGCAGGTCGAATTCGCTTTCGAAGAACTTGAAGTCTATCAGCGGATTGACGCTGGGGTCGGCAGAGACAATCCGCAGTTCCCCTGCGCTCTCCTCCAGATTGATGAAGGTATACATCCCCAGCCCGGTCACCGGGCGTCCATCGGACATGGGGTAGAAATCCGGGTTGATCATGGAGCTCATTAGAATCTGCAAGTCGTTCCGGTAGGGGGAGCCGGTGGATGTCCAGCGCGCCACTACCTGCATTCGCGGGGCGTGAGCGTCCAGTTCATGTTCCTCCTTTGTTCTGAACGGGACGAAGACGATGGGATGGTCGCGCAGGTTCTGCCCCACGCCGGGCAGCTCGTGGACTTGGGAGATACCCGCCGCGGCAAGTTGGCCCGCCGGCCCCACGCCGGACAGCAGCAGGATGTGCGGAGAACCGATAGAGCCGCTGCTGAGGACAATTTCATCGGCCTCCACAACGAAAGTCTCCCCGCCGGACTCCACCTGTACCCCGGTGACCTTTTTGCCGTCGAACAGGATGCGGTGGACGTTGCAGTTGGCCTTGATGGTCAGGTTCAGCCGGTGTCTGGCCAGGCTGAGGTAGCCCAAGGCAGTGCTCAAGCGGATTCCGTTGGGGTTGTTCAATGGCACCGGCCCGACACCCGTTGCCTCGGGGTGGTTCATGTCGGGCGCGTCGGACATCCCAACGCCACGGCAGGCGGCGTAGAAGGCCGATTGGTCAGGGCGCCAGTCGGCGCGGCTGAAGCGACGGCAGACGATAGGCCCGTCGGAGTTGTGGAAGTCACTGCCGCCAAACTCGGTGTCGGTCTCCAGCTTCCGAAAGTAGTACAAAAGGTTCTGGTAACTCCACTGGTCGTTGCCTTCGGCGGCCCAGGAATCGAAGTCCTCGGGTACCCCGCGCAGGAACACTTGCCCGTTGACGGCGCTGCTGCCACCGGTGACCTTGCCCCGGGCAATCTGGAGTTCGCCACTGGTGTCAGTGCCCCGGCCACTGAAATCCCAATTGTGATGATGCGTCACAACGTCAACGCCCGAGGCGAAGCCGAACTTGATTTCTTCGGGCAGACGCTCGAAGTCGGGGTAGTCCGGCCCGGCCTCCAGCAGCAGCACCGAACGTTGGGGGTCTTCGCTGAGCCGGGCCGCCACCACGCCGCCCCCCGACCCGGCTCCGATAACTATGGTGTCGTATTTCATGCCACCTCCGGCCGGTTCGTCAGTATGCGCCGGTGACTATACGGCATTTCCGTTTGCAGTGGCACAGCGACAACCCAGGACGGTACTGCAAACAAGCGATGAATCAGCAGAGTTTGCGTGCCCGACAGCTTTTATAATGACCTGAAGGCAAACGGTACGATGCGTGAGTTGGCCAGCGCGGTTGAACGCCCTCCGCTAATTATCGGTGCGGTAAAGGTAACGAATGTCCCAGAGTCCGTACAGGGTAGGGGCAGTATTGCCGAACACATTGCGGGCAGCGCCGAGCCGCTCGGACAGCGTGGTATAGATTAAGGGCACGTTTTCGGCGGCGATTTCCTGGGCCCGGTGATAGTATTCGATGCGCTTCTCGCGGTCCAGTTCCTGACTCCCCTTGACATACATCTCATCAATTTCGGCTTCCCAATCCGTGGCCGGTTCCGGCTGGTTGGGATACCACAAATGGAAGTCTTCCTCGCTGTGCCAGATGACAATGCCTCCGTGGGGGTCTGAGCCGCCGGTGAAGCCGACTATAAGGGCCTCCCATTCGTAGGTGTCGACCAGGCGGTCAACCAGCTCGCCGAACTCTACCAATCTGTAGTCGGCTTTTATGCCGATGTCTTCCAGGCCGCCTGCAATGACGGTCCCCACCCGTCCACGCACGCTGTTGCCGGTGTTGGTAATCAACTCGAACTCAATCGGGTTGCCGTCCCCGTCTTCGCGGATACCGTCGCCGTCCGTGTCTGTCCAACCCAGGCCGTCAAGGATAGCGTTGGCCTCGGCTGGGTTATACTCGTAGCGAGGCAAGTTCGGATTGTGGAATTCTCCGGCGGCAGGGCTGACCGGCGCCCATTGGGGATAGGCCAGCCCTTCGTAAATCTCTTCCACGATAGTAGCCTTGTCCACGCTGTGGGCCACTGCCCGGCGAAACTCGACGTTCTGGAACCAGGCCAGTTTCTCCTGGGAAAGCAGAGGTTCGCCGGTTTCCGGATTCATGCCCGGGTTCTGGTTGAAGGTGAGGAAAGTGGTGCCGAAGGCCGGGCCGCGCCGGTGGATGGTGAAATTGCCGGATTCCTCCTTGCTCTTGAGAGCTTCGTATTCCTCCCCCAGTACGCCGTGGTAGTCAGTCACTCTCGACTCGAACATGGCCAGTTCGGCTTCCAAGTCGGGAACAATGTGGTAGACCACTTCATCCAGGTAGGGGAGGCTGTTGCCTTCAGCGTCCTGTAGCCAGTAGTTCGGATTGCGTTGCAGAGTTACGCGCTCCAGTGGAACGTACTCGGAAATTGTAAAGGGGCCAGTGCCGATTACCTCGGAAGGGTCGGTGTTGATGTCCCAGAATGACTCGAAACTGCCGCTGTCAACCACTGGCTCCAATATGTGGCTGGGATAAATGGCTGTCGCCATGTAGCGGAGGAAAGGGGCGAATGGGACAGGGAGAACGCACTCCACGGTGTAATCGTCCACAGCATTGACCGTCATGCGTCCTTCCTGCCATTCTCCTTCGGCGTCCTGGAAGCGGAAAATAAACGTGCTCCGGTCTGCAGTAGGGATGTCGTCGTTGTAGAGAATGCGGTTGAAGGTGAAATCGACATCCCGTGCGGTGAAAGGCGTTCCGTCGTGCCATTGCACATCCCGTCGCAGGCGGAAAGTCCATGTGAGGCCGTCGTCTGAATGTTCCCACGACTCCGCCAGGGAAGGCTCAACTTCGTTGGTCAGCCATGAGGTTTCGGTGAGCCCGTCGAACACATAGCTCAGATAGCCGCTGGACCCGGCGTCGTTGGCCAGGGCGTAGTTGAAGGTTAGCGGTTCGGAGATGGTGGCGTAGGTAATGCTGCCGCCGTAGCTGCCGATGGAGTAACTGAACCTGGCGGAGTTTCTTTCTAACTGACCAACCAGGTCTTCCTGGTCAATAACCTCTACGCCCGGAGTGGTCGTGGGCGGAGGAACGAAGGTGGCAGTAGGCGATGGGACGCCAGTCGCGCTACCGCCGCAGGAAACGGAGAGCAGCATCAGGGTGGATATAGCCAGGATGAAGGACCAGAACAGGCGGGTACCAGTCAGCATTGTAATTCCTGCCAGTTTCAAGAGGGTCAGTCTGGAGAGTTTACCCTACCGGAACAATACGCGCCCGGCAGATATGAAGACAACATGGCCATTTCAAAGTTACTGTCTGAATCAGGATTTCCAGGATTTTAAGATTTTCAGGATAGCTATCCCAATCCTGAGCATCCTTGAATCCTGGAAATCCTGATTCAGACAATGGCGTGCGGCAAGACTTTGAAAAACCCTGTGACCCCGGTCGCCTGCATTGAATACCACGCTTCAGTCCGATTATATTAGCGCAAGCGTTAAGGAGTGGCGGGCATGAGCGATTCTGAAGTCATTGTCATAGGCGGCGGTATAGCCGGAGCGGCAGCCGCCTACCATCTGGCGGAACACGGGCGCAGCGTTACCCTGCTGGAACGGGGGGAAATTGCGTCCGAAGCGTCCGGGGTCAACGCCGGTGGAATCGGGGCGCTGGGTTGGGGCCATGTTCCCAACTTGGAGTCCTACCTGACCATGGGCAGTCTTCAGATATTCAGAACCCTGCAACTGGAACATGGCTATGACATCGAGTTCAGAGCTTCCGGCTCGCTCCAGGCAATCCAGACTGCAAAACAGTACGAATACTCCCGCGACAACGTGCTGGCCCTGAAGTCGCGCGGATATACTGCGGAACTGCTGACGGTGAACGAAGCCAGAAGCATCGAGCCGGAGTTGAACCCGGAAATCGCTGGAGCGGTGCACTTTCCGCTACGGGCGCAGGCCGATCCCCAAAAGGCCACCCACGCCTTCGCCTCTGCCGCAGCGCATCGCGGCGCTCAGATTCTCACCGGGCGCGAGGTTACGGGAATCACTCATCTAGGCAATGGCGCTTACCGGGTTACTTGCCCGGAGGAAGCGCATACCGCCCCGCGTCTGGTCCTGGCAGCGGGGGCTTGGTGCGGGCCCCTGGGCAAGATGCTGGGACTCCACATACCGGTAATTCCGGTACGGGGCCAGATGTGGGCGACGGAACCCCTTCCTCCCCGGGTCTTTCATTCGATTTCGGCGGCCGAGTCGCCCTCGCATTGGAATGCCTCCCCAGGCAACGATGCCAGTACACCGCCTGAGTTGACCCACATAGAGGGTCGCCGGGTCACCAGACACCTCTATGGACGCCAAACGAAGGGCGGGGAGATAATCTTCGGCGGAGACCGCGAAATGGCCGGGTATGACACAACGGTTGACCCGGCGGGCATCGAGGTGAACTTCGGCCATACGAGGGAAATCCTGCCGCTATTGAGCGGACTTTCCATAGCCCGCACCTGGGCGGGATCAATGCCCTTCTCCCTGGACGGCAGACCCATCATCGGCAAGATTCCGCAGATGGATGGCCTGTACATAGTCAGCGGCCTGGCCTCGTCCGGCTTCGGAAGGGGGCCGATGGCCGGCAAGCTGATTGCCGATTACATCCACACGGGGCACCGCCCGCAAGTGCTGTCGGAGTCCGATCCGGCGCGGTGTGTCAGCCGCCTGGGCTGACAATCGGAAGACCGGCCCGGGAAAGTAAGGAAGTGTTCATAACGGTAATTGGAGAAGCAGATATGCGCCTGGCGTTGACCAATGCAACTTTGATTGACTGCGTTGATCCCAAGCCTGTAGCTGGGGCAAGCGTGGTTATAGAGGACGGCCGCATCGTCGAGATTACGGACGGCGGCCGTTCGCCGGATACACAGGACGCGCAGGTAGTAGACCTAAACGGCGCGTACCTGCTCCCGGGGCTGTGGGATGTGCACATTCATCCCGACTATGCCACCGATCCCAACATCACCGTAGCCCAGCAGACCGCCAGGTTCGGGCAGAACCTGATGCGGGGCATGGCCGAGGCCGGTGTGGTTGGTGTCCGCTGCGGCGGCGCTGGGCATTTCATGGATGTGGCGTGGCGCAACACCTTCGCCTCGGGCGAAGTGGACGGGCCGCGAGTCTTCGCCTGCGGCAATTTCCTCACCACTACCGGCGGGCACTTCCTGACTTCCGGCCATGCCCGCGAGTGCGATGGCCCCTATGGCTTTGTCAACGCGGTGCGGGAGCAAATCAAGAACGGCGTAGACCACATCAAGCTGAACCTGTCCGGCGGAGTGATGGGGCCCTTCTGGGACCGTCATATCCACTCTTTCCTGCTGGAAGAGGAATTGGCGGCTGTCTTTGCCCTCTGCCGTCAGCGCGGATACAAGGTGATGGCTCACGCCACCAACCCGGACGCCGTGAAGGCCGCTCTCACTATGGGCGCCCACACCGTGGAGCACGGGTACATCATGGACGAAGAGTGTATGCAACTCTTCGCGGAAAACGATGCCTGGTATGTGCCCACCCTCGGCATAACTCACCTGACGCCTTCGCAAGCTACCACTGAGCGGGAGAAGCGTTGGGTTAAACAGAAGAATCTCGCGCCGGACCTGGTGGCGCGGGCGGAAGCGGCGGTGGACACCCATCGCAACTGGTTCCAGCAGGCCCTTAGGTCGGGAGTGAAGATGGCCTTGGGATCTGACGTATATCCGCTGCGCGACTCGGCGTTGCTGGAAATGGGTTTGTGGGTCAAGGACGGCGCGACAACCTGGCAAACGCTTCTGGCCGCCACCAGGGATGGCGCAGACCTCTGCGGCAGAAGTTCCGACCTGGGAACGGTGGAAGTAGGGAAAATTGCCGACCTGATAGTGGTGGGTGACAACCCGCTGGACGACATCGAAAACCTGGGCGACCTTCTGCTGGTGCTGAAGGATGGCCGTATCGTAGCTGACCACCGTGGGAGGCACTCGGACTCCTGAACCGGCGGTTTCCGGTAGAATGACTGAGCTGTTTCCATAACATATACGGTCGCTTCGAGGTGTCGCGCATGACGTCCCAGCCCATACCATCACCGGCAGGCAATGAGACACCGGAACCATCGGCCTTCTCCGGCGCCGTTTCGCTGCCCTCTCCGCCCGTGGCTGGGCAGAAGCCCCACAGTTTCACCTGCCATGGCGTGACCATCGAAGACCCTTGGCGCTGGCTGCGCGACCCCAAGTATCCGACGGTGGAAGACGCCGAGGTGCTGGCCTATCTCACGGCTGAGAATGAGTACTTTGAAGTCGCTATGTTGCCCCACCGGGAGATGATCGAGACGATCTTCGAGGAGATCAAGGGTCGGCAACAGCCGGACCTTTCTAGTGTTCCGTGGAAGCGCGGTGACTGGTACTACCAGTGGAGCTACCAGGAGGGAAGCCAGTACCGCGTGTGGCAGCGCTGGCCCGCCTCCCCAGCGGAAGCGCGGGAAGCGCCGACCGAAGACTCCTCGACGATACTGGACGAGCCGGGACTGGCGGAAGGACTGGAATACTTTCGTCTCGGCTCTTTTTCGGTGAGCAACAGCGGATCGTTGCTTGCTTACAGCGCCGATACCGACGGCTCCGAGCGGTTCAGGATGGTGGTCAAGGACCTGAACACCGGGGAAATGCTGAGGGAAGGCATCGAGGGGACCATAGGAAGCGCGGTATGGACGGCTGACGACGCATCGTTCTTCTATACCTTGGTGGATGAGAACTGGCGTCCGTGGCAGGTGCGCCGCCATGCGCTCGGCGAAGCGGTGGATAACGACTCCGTAGTCTACGAAGAGACTGATCCCGGATTCTTTGTCGGGCTGTCGGTTACCACGTCCAGGGAGTACGTCATCATCGGCAGCGGAGACCACGTAACCTCGGAAATACGCCTGATACCCGCATCGGCCCCTGATTCCCCGGCAATGCTGGTATCCACGCGACGCACCGGCCACGAATACTCGGTGGACCATCAGGGCGACCGTTTCGTCATTCGCACCAACGATACGCACAAGAACACGCGGCTTGCCACTGCACCCGGAAACGACCCTAGCGAAGGGGCCTGGTCACCATTGATTGACGCCTCTGACTCTCACTACATCAAGGCTTTCAAATCGTTCCGGGACTTCATAGCCGTGGAGGAACGCATTGACGGTCTGGACCATGTGCGCCTGATTGACCTCGCGGGTGAATCTTCTTACGTGTCCTTCCCTGAGTCGGCGTATACGGTCCAGTTGGACACCAACCCGGAATTCCAGACGGATACCCTGCGGCTCGAGTACTCATCAATGGTGACCCCGGCGACAGTTTTCGACTATCACGTTGCCTCGGACGAACTGGAAGTACGGAAGGTACAGCAGTTGCCCAGCGGGTACGATGCGTCCGAATATGTTACCGACCGGATACAGGCAACAGCGCGGGACGGGGCAAGAATTCCCGTGTCCGTCGTCCGCCGTAAGAAAACTCCGTTGGACGGCTCTGCCCCGCTGTACCTCTACGGCTACGGCGCTTACGGCCTCGCCATGCCACCGTCCTTTTCCACCACCCGGTTGTCGCTGTTGGACCGGGGATTCATCTTCGCCATTGCCCATATTCGTGGCGGCGATGACTTGGGATACCATTGGTACGAGGCGGGCAAGCTGGACAGACGAGCCAACACTTTCAATGACTTCGTGGATGTTGCCCGCCATCTGGTGGAGTCTGGGTATGCAGCGGAAGGGCGCATTGCTATTGCCGGAGGCAGCGCGGGCGGTCAGCTCATGGGAGCCGCCGTAAACCAGGCGCCGGAGCTGTGGGGCGCGGTGGCCGCTCATGTTCCCTTCGTGGATGCGCTGAACACTATGCTGGACGACACCTTGCCCCTCACGCCCATCGAGTGGCCGGAATGGGGCAATCCGATAGAGGACAAGGATGCCTTTGACTACATCCGCTCTTACTCCCCCTATGACCAACTGGAGCATCGGGATTATCCGCCAATCCTGGTTACCGCAGGGTTGAACGACCCCAGGGTGACCTACTGGGAGCCGGCCAAGTACGTGGCAAAGCTGCGGACACTCAAGACGGATGGCAACCTGCTGTTGCTGAAGACCAATATGGGCGCAGGCCACGGGGGCAGGTCGGGGAGATATGACCGCCTGTACGAAGTGGCCGAGGAGTACGCATTCATGCTGGCGAGCATGGGGCTGGCGGCGTGACGGCCCGAAAGGGAGTACGCGAAATCGGTTAACTGAAAGGAGGTTGGACATGGCTCGCTTGGATGGAAAGGTGGCAGTGATTACCGGGGCGACCGGAGGAATCGGTCGGGCTGCATCGAAACTGTTTGCCGACGAGGGAGCGAAGGTTGCGCTGGTTGATCTGGATGAAGCCGCGCTGCGGGAAGTCGCGCAGTCCATCGGTGAAGATAAGGCCAGCTACACGGTGGCCGACGTCACCCAACCCGATCAGACGCAGGCGTATATTGACGCCGCGGTGAACCGCTGGGGCGGCATTGATGTGCTGCTGGCAAATGCGGGAATCGAGGGTATGCTGGCCTCTATACCGGATTACCCCGTGGATATGTTCGACCGGGTGATGGCGGTCAACGTGCGCGGCGTATGGCTGGGCATCAAGTACGTTGTTCCGGTGATGGAAGGACGGGGAGGCGGCAGCATTGTCATCACATCTTCCACTGCGGGAATCGGCGGCACCCCCGAAATGTCGGCATACACCACCAGCAAGCACGCGGTTATCGGGATTATGCGCACCGCCGCCATGGAGGGCGCGCCGCTGGGCATCCGGGTCAACACCGTCCATCCCGCTCCCATCGAAACTCGCATGATGCGTTCCATCGAAGAGATGCGCGTGGCCGCGATGGACGACTCCGCAGTGACCGTAGAGGTTGCCAAGCAGTCATTCGCCGACCGCGTACCGTTGGGACGCTACGGCAATCCTGAGGAAGTGGCCCACATGATGCTGTTCCTCGCTAGTGATGACAGCAGCTTCAGCACCGGCGGTATGTACATGGTGGACGGAGGCAGGTCTGCCGGCAGCCGGTGAAAGCTCTTTTTCTGAGACGAGGCCGGTCGCTCTGCCCCGCCGTTCATCAAAGCGAGTTTCGTTTGCTTATTAGGTGATGGCCAGATGCTACTGTATGTTGCATGATATTCTTCAACGGAGAGGAGGCAGATGGCGACACACGAGGAACGGATGGCAAAGGCTGATGTAAAAGGCACTCCGGAGTTCTATTTTTCCTACGTGTTGCAGTTTGACGATGGGTCATTCTATGTCGGCCACACAAATGCGCCGGCCTCGCGGTTTACTGAACACGCTGCGGGCAAGAGCACGGCTACTGCTAACAGAGGGGGATTCCGTGTGCGCATGGCAATGCCATTTGGTACACGAAAAGAGGCTCAATACAATGAGGAGCGCATTCAGGATGCCCTCAGAGCAGGGCCTGGCCGCGTAGAGGCCATGTTGCGGGTGTTTGACCAGTTGATTAATATCGTGCGTCCGCAAAAGACGTTTTCGGAGATGCAGAGAGAGGAACAGGAGTACGAGTCGGAGATGCAGAGGGTGTTTCACCACTCTAATGCTCTTTCGTACAACCTCGGCAGACGGCCTGGGACTGCCTGCGGGTACAACGGCCAAGCGTTTTACTCTACCCAAGACTGGGGCGAGCTGAAAAAGATGGCCCGCGATGAGGATTTCACTGGCAACATCTATGGCCGTAAGGTGTGCCGCAGGTGCCTGGAACATGCACCCGCTGATATTTAGGAATGGTTTACCTGAGAAATGCAACAAAACCGCTATCACCTATAAGCAAACGGAACTGTCGAGTAGAGGTGAGTGTTGCGCGTTCTGGTCGTCGGAGGCAGCGGGTTTATCGGGCGATACCTGGTGCGGCGGTTGGCCGGGACACCGGGCAGTGAAGTCTTCGGCGCCTTCCGCTCCCGCCCTCCGGGGGCGGAGGTCGGCTCCTGGCATCGCGTCGAGTTGACCGATACAGCCGAACTGGAGAGGATATTCCGGCTGTCCCGCCCCGATGCCGTCGTACACCTTGCCGCCATTGCCGACGTGGGAACGTGCGAAAGGGAGCCGGAGCGGGCCACGGCTGTCAACGTGACGGCAACGTCCGCGATAGCGGAGTTGTGCCAACAGCACGATGCCAAGCTGGTGTTCGTGTCCACCGAGTACGTGTTCGACGGCCAGCGGGGCTACTATCGAGAGGATGAGGTGCCCAGTCCCACCACTATCTACGGTCAGACGAAGTGGGAAGCAGAGCGTGAAGTGGCGCGGCGGGCTTCGGCCTGGAGCATTGTCCGCACCAGCATCGTGTACGGGTGGCCGCTACAGGCGCACAGGAATTTCGTTCCGTGGCTCATCGAGCGGCTTAGCAGTAGACAGCCATACCATGCTCCCACCGATTCACTACGGACGCCGGTATACGTTGAGCATCTGGCAGACGGAATCGCAAGGCTGGCGGAGGATCATTATCCCGGCATCCACCATATTGCGGGCAGGGACTGGGTGAGTATGTATGATTTCGCCATTGCCGTTGCCGACGGGTTTCAGCTTGACCGCGGGCTGGTGATTCCGGCAGGCCCGGAGACATATGAGGGGTCCGGCCAGCCAGGGAACGGGGAGAAGCTGGGGCTGGACTGTTCAAAAACAGTGCGACTGCTTGGTCAATCCCAGCCCGGGCTTGTCGAAGGCATCACGACTATGCACGCTAGAGCGGACGCTGCCTGACGCATTATTCAGCGCTCATACCCGCTCCGAAAATCCGGTAGCGGATTGAATTGAAGATACTCTGCGCGCCGCTTCCGGGCCTGCGCCACGCCATGGGAGTTTCGTCTTTGCGCTAGGGCAGGTACTTGTCCTCCATTTCCCGTATGCGCTGCGCCCCCAGGATGCCGCCGTTGGTGGCGACTCCCCATTCGCTCTGGGCGGCAGACGCCAGGAAATCGTCTATTGCGCCGGTGCCCCGCTCCTTGAAGTCGTGGAGGAAGTCCCACGACGCCTGGAGTCCCGCCATGGTCGTAAGGGCAGGATACCAGGCAGCAGCGGCTCCGGCTTCCTGCAACTCCTCCAGCGTGGGGTTGGTCTGGCCGCCGTGGGTGAAGAGGGGCAGCACCGGGCCGGGAATCCTCCGGATGGCTTCCACGTTTTCCTCCCAGGACTGGACGGCAGGGCAGACCACGTCGGGGTTCGCCTGCTCCTTGTACGCCAGGCAGCGTTCCATAACTCCCTCGAAGGTCGCTCCGGGGACGCCGGCGTAGTCGCACCTGGCAACGATAACGAAGTCAGGGTCGAACTCCATCTTGGCGTCCATGGCCGCCCGCAGCTTGCCCACCATCTCCTCAATGGAGACGCAGCGGCGTCGCGGGCCAGTCTTGGGCGGATATGTCTGGTCCTCCAGATGGGCCCCTGCGATTCCGGCCCGGATGTACTCTTTCACTGTCTCGTAAACCTGGATGGCGTCGCCGTATCCGGTATCCATGTCGCAGAATACGGGGATCTCCACCGTGTTCACGATGCGGCGGGCATTGTCCACCATGTCGCGCATACTGGTGCCGCCCTCGGTCAGTCCCATTACTTGAGCCGAGGTGTTGCCCCCGGACATATAGAATGCTTCGTAGCCGACGACTTCCGCCATCTTGGCGCCCATGGCGTTCATTCCGCCGGCCAGGACGAAGATTTCTTCCCGCTCGAATAATTCCTTGAGCCTGGTGGTCATGCGTTGCTTCTCAGGCATCGCCCGGCCTCCTTTTCGACATTCGGGTGTGAGCCAATCCTGCGGCCAACGGATGCGGAAGGGTTTCCGCGAAGGCTAAACGGGCAGTGCAGGCTCAGTGCCGCCTTCCGGCAGATCAATTTCGAAGGAATTGGCGTTGTATGCCAGCGTCGTGTAGTAGCCCATCATGGTCGTGAGCTCAATGAGCCAACGGGCGCCGAATTGCTCCATGGCAGCCTGGTGGGTGGCTGGGCTTATCCGGTGATTGTTGAACATCTCGTTGGCGTAGGCCACGAGGGCTGCTTCGTCCGCGGGCATATCGGGCAGGGGCTTGCGATCCCGCAAGGCGTCCACCAGTTCGTTGCTGAGGCCCTGCTGCCGTCCGCGCGCCGCGTGGGCGTACCAGATGTACTGGCAGTCCATGTGGCGCGCGGTTAACAGCATCGCCAGCTCTTGCAGCTTGTGAGGCAGGTCGGTTACCTGCCGGAAGTAGCCAACGAAGTGATTGGCCCTCCGCCGCATTTCCGGGCTATATATCATTACCGAGCCGGGGCCGGAGTCAACGACCCCACCGCTGGCCGAGGTCTCTTCGTCGAATGCCTCCAGAAACTGCTGCGGGGCATCGCTTCTGGTCAGTACCGGTAGTCGCGCCATATCGCACACCTCAGTTGCGGTAGAGTTTGCAGGATACCTTGGGCAGCCACAATTACAGACACGGCGAGCTCATAACTGCGGCTGTGGCAATTACGCCGAGAGCGCCGCGGCGACGCCCTCTATTTTCGCTGGGCCTTCCGTCGTCAGCTCACCGATTGTTTTGACGATGTTCGGATGCTGCAATCCCGATACGAGGAAGGTCCACCGGCACGCCCGTTGCGTATTCGACGTGATTTCCTCTTTCTCGGCGCCGGTAAAGGTCCGTCCGGTCGCCCGCTCCAGAGCTTCTATATTCATCCCAATCTGCTGGGCTAGGAGGCCGTCTATGGCCCCGCCAAGCTCCAGTACTTCGTCTATGGCCGCTTCCCGCTCTGAGAGGGTCAAGTCCTCGGCTATTTCGCCAATCAGCAACGTGTCCAGCTTGGCGTGCTGGGCCTCTTCCATCCAGTGGAACCTCAAGAGATCCCGAAACAGCCCGTCGAGGTCCGAGTCGTCGCGCACGTGCTCTATGTAGTGGAGCTGGGTGAACCATTCGATAATCGCGGTCAGGAACATGACAGCCAGCTTCGACTTGCTCCTGACTGCTTCCGCCACCTCTTCCCTGCCGGGAATGAGGTCACACTCAGTGGCGAAACCCTGGCCGAAGAGTTCGACCGATCTCCGAAACAGCTCCTGATGCTTGAACTCTTCCTCAGCGAACCGCAGCAGCGAACGGGCCCGCACCTCATCTCCGTAGACATCCTTCATGGCTTCTTCAGTGACGGCAGGAATGATGAATTCCTCCACGAAGGCGAAGATATGGCAGTAGGCATTACCCATAATCTGGTTCAGGAGAAGCTTCTCACCGTCGTTCAAACATCCGATCTCGTCTACGCCGGTCAACCTGTTGGGCAGAAAGCGTTTCGAGAAGTCGAAATTCTTGTCGGCCAATACATCGTCTTCCAGCCAGGAGACCCTCTTCGAGATGTCCAGGCACTCTTGGTACGTGTAGTTGTGTGAAAGCATGGGTTTTGCCTCCTTAACTATTGGGGACTTCCGCTAGGTTTCTCTACATTTAACTGCTTGGCAACTGGCTGGCTCCAACACCAATCCATAATTGTCTGCGAGAGCCATAGTACTATCACTCACGAATGCGGGCAAACTTTCCACTGAGCGTGCAAGCCTGCCGGAAAACTCAAGAGACTTCTTTTATTGCTGGCGAACCATCCTGCAGCGTCAGGTCAAAGGGTCCTAAGACGAATCCACCGGGCCATCGCTTGGCACGACCACCGTCCGCCCAACGCTTGGCGGGAATCGTTCAGATGACCTGGAAATGGGCCTCTGTGGGCACGCAGTCAACCCCGTTGATGGGGACTATGTCCTGGGGACAAGTCGAGAATACGACGACGCAATCCATCTGGGCGCGGAGCGTCACGTGATCTCCCGGCCTGGAGACGGGCGGCTCGAAACTTACCGAGCCGTCCGGCGCAACTGGTATGTTCATAAACAGGTTCCACGGGCTGGGCGTTTCCGGTGGCGTCAGGCCCAATTCCGCCAGCGCCGCCGCCAGGTTGTCGGTGCAGTTGTCGTGGTATCCCTCGCAGCCCAGCAACTTGTAGCGATACCGGTCACACGCTGCCAGCAGCGTATCATGTATCCCGCCCGAGGTGTCATCCACCAGGGTCAGAATCGGTTGCCTGCGGTTGGTCACCATGGACTCGCCGACAAGGGGCATGATGCGCCCCAGGGAAGTCCGCGAGTGCTCCATGGACATGAACTCCGTCAGGTCGCCGCGCCGGAAGGCCCATGTGTCCACCACCTGCTGCCCGTGGGTGTTAATCACCCTGACGCTCTGACCCTGATCCACCAAGACGGCCTTGCCTCGACGGGCCGGGATGGAAATAAGTGTCGCTCCTGTCATGTTGGCACCCTCACTCCTTTGGCTAAGATTCGATATAATTCCCTAAAATTATCGTCCCCAACCTCTCCCGTAAAGAGGAGGCACACCATGACCAACCAACAATCCGCGGCAAAAGACGAACTGGCAAACCGTTCCAACTCGGCTATCGAAGCCTCCAGGCAGGCATTGTTCGATCTATCGAAAGATGTCCATGCCCACCCGGAGCTGAACTACGAGGAATACTACTCATCCGACGCCCTGGCGGGGTTCCTCGAAAGGAACGGCCTCGCGGTGGAACGGGGCATCGGCGGCGTGGAAACGGCGTTCCGGGCCACTATACCGGGCGGTGGTGGCGGAGGCCCGACAATCGCCGTCCTTGCGGAGTACGACGCCTTGCCGGAGATTGGCCACGGCTGCGGGCATAATCTCATCGCGATGGCTGCGATGGGCGCCGCCCTGGGGTTGCAGTCCAACGCCCAGGAATTGCCCGGCCGCGTGGTGGTCATCGGAACCCCGGCGGAAGAAGGCGGGGGCGGCAAGATACGGTTGCTGGAGGCTGGGGCCTTCGAGGGAGTGGACGCGACTCTTTCGTCCCATCCGTTTTCCAACCGCACTGTTATACCCGCGGCCTCGCCGAAGGGAGAGAGCTGGAGCCTGGCCATGGTCGGATACCGCTATATGTATCACGGCAAGGCCGCCCACGCCGCAGCCTACCCGGAGGCAGGCATCAACGCGCTGAACGCCGTTATACACCTGTTTACTGGAATAGACGCGCTACGCCAGCACCTGAGAGACGATGTCCGCATTCATGGCGTGATCACCGACGGGGGCGCCGCGCCCAACGTGGTGCCGGAGTTCGCCGCCGCCAACTTCATGCTGCGTTCCCGGGACGGGCGATACCTGAGCGAAGAGGTGGTGGGCAAGGTGAGGCAGGTGGCGGAAGGCGCAGCGGCCATGACCGGCTCGCGCCTTGAGATGGAGGAGTTCTATCCGTTTTACGAGAACGTGCGGCCCAATGTGACCCTGGCCCAAGCGGTGGGAGCCAACGCCCAGGCGCTGGGAATGAAACTGGATGAGCCGCTACCAGGCCGCCCGGGCAGCGGAGCTTCAACCGATTTCGGCAATGTCAGCCAGGCTATGCCGGGCTTCGAGCTCAGGTATGCCGTCAGCGAGACTCCGGTGCCTTCTCACACCAGGCAGATGCAGGAGACGGCCGTTACGGACCTGGCTCTCAACAACGCTCTGCTGGTCGCGAAGGCCCTGAGTCTGACCGCGAGCGACCTGCTGCTCGACGCCGCGATGGTGGAAACGGCAAAGGCCGAGTACGCCGAACGAAGCATCTGACGGCTTCGGTTCCTGTTGGTGCGGCACTGGCGGCTCAGCCGGCGCCAACGCGCAGCGGCCGGGCGAAGGTGGTCGCCATCAGGGCGCTGGCGAGGGTGAATGCGATACAAAGGTAGCCAATCCCATCGTAGCCCATGGTTGCCAGCAACACGCCGGAGAGGCCAGCCCCGAATACTCCACCGGACTGGTTGCTGAACCCTATCAGGCTGGCGCCGGTGGCCTTGGATTCTCCCGAGTACTCCGTGCTGCCTGCCAGCAGCACGGGGGTCGTAATGCTCAGCAGGCCCGATCCCACCGTAGCTACCCCGACCGCGGGCCAGAGCCCGATATCGAAAACGAACAACACGAGTCCGCAGACACCCCCGGCGGCTGAGGACGCTGCGACCAGGGTGACCCGGTAACTCTTCGTCGCCAGGATCCCAGCGGTGTAGCTTCCCGCCACTTGGCCCAGTGCTGAAATCACCAGCGGCAGGGCCACGAAGCCTACGCTTACGTCGTAGGCTTGTATCAAATAGGCGGCGAAGAAGCTGATTAAACTCCAGTAAGCCATGCGCTGAGTGACATTCACCGCAAGGGCCACACGGAAATAATTCAGAGAAAGCAGGGACTTATACCTGGCAAAAAACACAAAGCCGCGAAGTCGCTCCCGGCTGTCCCGGGGATACAAGACCCAGTTCAAAAGCCACACTGCCGCCAGAAACAGCCCCGCTAGGACAAAGGTGAACCGCCAGCCCCACAGGTCCGCGAACAGGGCCATCAATGGAACGCTGATGGCCGAGGTCAACACGATGGTGCTGGCAATGCCGCCAATAGCCTGGGATCGCCTGGCATGGGAGATGACGTCGGAAATCACTCCGATGGATGTGGGCGCAATTGCACCCCCTCCTAGGCCAGCCAGCACACGAAGCGCCATAAAAGTCTCGATATTGGGCGCGAAAGCAGACGCAAGAAGGGAGACCACCACTAGGAACACTCCGGCAAGGGCCAGTGGCCGGCGGCCTATGGAGTCTGCCAGCGGCCCGACGGCAACAATGGAGACCGCCCAGGCGGCAAAGGTCGCCGTGGTCAATTGCCCCGCGACGGCCACCGAAACATCAAAGGCTGTTGCGATCTCCACCAGTAGCGCCGGGACCATCATTACCCCGGTCATGGTGCCAAAAACGACTAGGCAAAGCGCAAAGTAGAACAACGCCTTGTTCGTCTCCTTGCCCTTTGCTTGCGCCGTTTGCCTGGTCATATTGTCCTTCATTCCTGTCGGCCTGGACGTCAGCGGCTGGTGCTGTCCGCAAGCGCCAAGCAGTACAGGATCGCATGGAATGAGATTGGCGCTTGTAAATGGAAGGTGATTGGTGTTGGGCTGAGTGCGCTAAGGATAGCAGACGAGACCGATGGGCTGGCGGCCAGTGCGCACATACCGGGGCTGGAGAGTGTGGTGGATGCAGAGAAGCTGCTGGGGGATTTTCGCAATCTCAGGCGGGAGGAGAGGGCGCTACAACGTAACCTATGACTGCGGACCATGCTCAGAGCGATGCGCGGCGGTTCTGAAAGTAAGCAGACGACTGGCTTGGCCCTCTAAAGAACCTCATCCGCCCCTTTCCTGACGACGGCAGGCAGATGGTATGTAGCCGCGTCAGAGGCCAAAGGGAATGTTTTAGAAGGAATGGTGGAGACGGGGGAGAGTCGAACTCCCCGTCCAGAAGAGCCTATAAACCGGATGTGCTACAAGCTTGTCCAGCGGTTTGTTCTTGGACTCTTCAGATACCGCCGACACGATCTGGAGAGGCCCAGCCGGTTAATCTTTGGCCGCCGTTACCGGCATAGGACTGGCCGCATCCCGGACTTATGGCGCCTGCATCCCCTCATCCGGGAATAGCTGGGAGCAGACGTAGCGGCGCTTAGGCCGCTAGAGCGAATTCACGTTCGCCAGTTACTTTTGTGCCACCGGATTAACGAGGTAGATGGCCTCCTCGGCTTGCAATCCGTTACAGAACACCCCTGTCGAACCCGCGCGTCCCCATGTCGGTGCGGGGTGGCGACCCGGATGGGATTCGAACCCACGATCTCTGGCGTGACAGGCCAGTATGTTAACCGCTACACCACCGGGCCAGAAACAGCCGGGCTACTCACCCGGCAATTCCAGTGTATGCCGTCCGAAATTCGCTGTCAAGGCTGTGATGCCCCAAGGCTTTTCCAAAGTCTCGCTGGGGCGATTGTCTGAGTCAGGATTTTAGGATTTTCAGGATAAGCGTTCCAATCCTGAGCATCTTCTAATCCTGATTCAGACAATTACTTTGAAGAGTCCCTGCCCCTTCTCGACGGTCTCTATTCCGGGTTACAATCTTGGTATGGTAAATATACGCAGTATGGACAAATCAGGCATATTTCGCTCGGCGTCCATTCTCTCCGGGCGCATCGTTCTGGGGTTGGGTTTCAGCTTTGTCCTGAGCATGGTCTGCTTGGCGGTAGCTTGGGGGCTGTTCGTTTTTTCCGGATCGTCCACCAGGATGGCCTGGTTGGTTATGCTTATCGCCGGGGCCAGCATCGGCGCTGGCATAGGCGCTTACCTGGGGTGGCTGAAGCTGGACCGGCATCATTGGCCTTCAATCATCGCAACGATCTTGGTAGCCATCGCCGGGGGCCTTGCCGGGGCCTTGGCGGGTTACGATTACGGAGTCAACCGGGAGATTGAGTGCTGCGCTGAGCCGCGTACCGGTCCATTCACCTTCGCGAGCCTGGGGGCCGCATTGGCCGCCAACATCACCGTGTATCTGGTGGGAGCCGGCGGCATTGCCTTGCGCAGATTCCGTACCGGCAAGGAGCGTTCCACCGCACGCTAGGCCATGCTCGAACAGAAAGAGCGCGATAGGGGGCGGGGTCAAGCCCGCCCCCTTGTATGTTCTCATGCCTTGAACACTCGTTGCCGAATAAGGCTCGACAACGTAATTGTCCCACCCTTTCTGCGGGCGGCCTAATTGATCTTGACCACCGTGCCGTCGGTTTCAATCCGCAGGCCCACTATGGGGCCGACCTTGTTGTTGAAGGTGTCGGCGATGATGGAGTGGCCGGTGTCGCCCACCCGGTTCACCCAGGCTGGCACAACGTGCTCCATCACGGCGGTGTTCAGGCTGCGGAAATTCATCTCGTCGGAGAAGGGCACGAACTCCATGGCGTCTATTCCTGCCCCGCGGGGATCATCGGACGTGTTCTTGAGCAGCCCCATCTCGTTCTGGATGGCGGAGATGCGCAGGGCCTCCAGTTCCGACTTGGCAGCCTCTTCGAGGATAATCTGTTGCAGGTCCGCGGGTATCTCGGCCCATTTCGTGCCGTTGATCACGTTATTGTTGGACGGGAAGCTGACCAGCGGACCGACGATGTAATCGGTCACCTCGTACCAGCGTTGCCCGAAGCCGGCATCCGCGCCGGTCACGCCGCAGTCCAGGATGCCGCGCTCAATGGCGGTGTAGACTTCGGCGAAGGCGAGGAACTGGGCGTCAGCTCCCATGCCATTGATCCAGTCGGACAGGGCGGCGCTGTGACTGCGCGTTTTCTTCCCCTCGAAGTCGTCGAGGGATTCAATCCTTTCGCGGCAGAAGAAGAACTGGTCGTTTCCGGCGTACCAATTGTGGTTCATTATCACGCCGCCGGTCTCGCTGAGCACCAGTTCCTCGATGTCTTTGATTACGGCCTCGGTGGCTTCGAACTCCTGCTCACGGCTGTTGTAAATGCCCCAGAGATTCTGGATCTCAATGGGAGGCATCTCGCCACCGACGTAGCCGCCGTAGATGGTTGCTGAATCAAGGGTGCCGTCGGTTACCAGGCTCAGCGTGTCGGGCCCGGCCAGTCCCAACTCCGGAAAAGAACTGGTGATGAACTCCACCTTGCCGTTGGTGCGCTCCAGCAGGTTGGGCGAGAAGTAGGTTGCGAGCGCAACACACGGCAACAGGGCGCGGTTGATACATGCGTGCTGGATGGTTATGGGATCACCGTCGTATGTCATTGGAGTGGGATCGGTGAGCTTGGCCTTCTCGATAAGTTCTTGGTAGAAGGCGCTCTCGTAGATCCAGAGATGCCTCTCCAGTGACTCGAGGGTGACGTTGCCGTCGAAATCTCCCTGTTCTATCGTTTTGGCCGGGCCGGCGAGCTGCGTGATGTCGCCCACGTAGATTGCGCCGGGTCCGTTGGCATATTCGTCGGCGTATGCTTGCAACGCGGGGTCTACGCCGGAGGTCGCTGCCGCTTCGGTGGGTTCTTCCGCCGCCGCTGCGGTGGTTGCCGTGGGCGCGGTAGTGGCTGTGGGGGCCTGGGTGGCCGTTGCGGCGGGAACCGCGGTAGCCGCAGGGGCTTCCTCTTCCTCGGTAGCTGCTCCGCCGCAGGCGGCGAGCAAGCCCATGATCAACATCAGGGATAGAGCGAGCAATAACGGAGTACGCATGGTTGGTGTTCCTCCTCTGGAGCTATTGGAAGTTCAGAGTGACCAAACAAGGCGCGGGACGTTATCGAGTTCTCCATCACGACGGGCGATTTTGCGCCCGAACTGACAGCGCTGTGCTTCTTCCTCCTGTTTGGCCGCGGGATTCGGCCTGCCCAAGAATGCGGCCGACACCATGCCGGGCCGCCCTCATACGCATCTCCGCCGGATTTCGCTTCCGGTGCGCAAAGGATGGCTGAATATATCACGTTACGAGAACTCTGTAAATTATGCAATAATAAATTCGTAAATCATAACTTATTTGCGATAATATATTGTGAAATATGATGCAAAAGCAGTTATACAAGATTGAAACTTGCCGTTGTTGCCGCGTCTTCAGATCATATGGCGAGGCTCCGGTTGAAGGGGAGTTTGCGCAAAAAAAGAGGGGGATGGACCAGTCCATCCCCCTCTCCACCGTCGAACAAGCCCCCGGCGCTTTATCGCCTATACTTGCCGCTGCCGAGGGTCGAGAGCCTCTCGGAGCCAGTCGCCCAGCAGGTTGAATGAGATTACGATGAGGGCCAGCGCCACTCCGGGAATCACCGAGACCCACCAAGCGGTGGTGGTGTACTCTCGTCCTTCGGCAATCATTGATCCCCAGGCTGGCGTCGGCGGGGGCACCCCAGCGCCTAGGAAGCTAAGGGATGACTCGATGATGATGACGAATCCTATCTGCAAGGTCAGTAACACCACCATGGTGTTGACGATATTTGGGAACAAGTGCACCGCTATGATGCGGACACTGGAGCAGCCCGACACCCTCGCTCGGGAAATGAAGTCCCTTTCCATCAAGATCAGCACTTCACCTCGAATGACTCTGGCAAAGCGCGCCCACAGGACGACGCCCACTGAGATTACGAGGTTGAAAACACCCGCTCCAAGGATGACCACCAGCATGATGGCAAATAGAATGATGGGGAAGGCTATTGTGATGTCCGCAGCCCGCATGATGGCCGTGTCAACGATCCCCCGGTTGTAGCCAGCAATGAGGCCCAGGAATACGCCGATGGCAGCAGAGAGCAGGACAGTCGCCGCTGCGATCATCAGGGTTGTCTGGGCGCCATATGCGACTCTCGTGGCGAGGTCTCGACCCAACGGGTCCGTACCGAGAGGGTGGCTCATGTTGCCTTCCGTTTGCCAGAAAGGCGGAGTCAGACGGTCTCTGAGGCTGACATCTACGGGTGAGTAGGGGCTGATGACATCGGCAAAAATCGCCAGCACAACAAAGAACAACAGGATGAGGAGCGGTATTAGAGGAGCGCGTTTGAGCGCGTCTATCACCCTGCCTGCACGCCTAGGCTCTGCTACAAGAATTGGCGCTGTATCTGCCTGAGCCACTGCTTCCTGCCCGTTTCTTGAAATTATTCGAACCTGACTCGTGGGTCCAGATAAGCATAGAGAATGTCAACAAGCAAGTTCACCGCGATTACCAGCGCTCCGGTAAGGATGACCAAGGACTGGACCACTGGGAAGTCCCGATTGATTATTCCGTTGAACACCATCCGGCCCAGCCCCGGCCATGCGAACACCACTTCCACTAGGATTGCCAGCGTAATCAGCGCGGCAACATAGGTTCCACCGAAGGTGACCACGGCAATCAGGGAATTTTTCAAGGCGTGTTTCCAGATAACCTTGCTTTCAGAAAGTCCCTTGACCCTTGCCAGCTTGATGTATTCGCTGTCCAGCACGTCAAGCATACTGGAGCGCAGCAGGCGCATGACGCCTGCCACCAGGAACAAACTCAACGTGAATCCAGGAAGGACATAATGGGATATTCCTCCCATGCCCTGGGCTGGCAAAAGATCGAATTGAACGGCAAAAATTTCGATGAGGATTATTCCCAGCCAGAAAGAGGGCAATGACTGTCCCAGAACGGCCACCAGTTTTGCAGCTGAATCAATGATCGTCCCTTTCTTCACCGCGGCGATGACACCCAAAGGTACGGCTGTCACGACAATTATCAGCAGGGCAAACCCTGCTAATTTAACCGAAGGCATGAGCCGATCCGCTAGCAGGTCTTTCACCGGTGTGCGGCCTCTTACTGACCTCCCAAGGTCCCCTTGCATGAAGTTGCCGATGAATATGCCGTATTGCACGACCAAGGGGCGGTCAAGGCCCAGTCCCCGACGGATCTCCAACCGCTGCTCCTCAGAGGCCGATTCGTCGATCAGCAGATAGGAGGGGTCGCCAGTCAGCCGGACGACTCCAAATACGATAACTGACAACAGGAACAGGGCAATTATCGACTGGAACGACCGTCTGAGAATGTACTGCTGCACTGTCTCCTCGGAGCATCAATCAATTGGAAGGGATGAGGACTAGCGAGACAGGCAACTCGTCCCCCGCCATAGCCTCGTTTGAGAGAGCGACGGGGGACGGGACCTGCACGCTAAGAATTATCGAGGGCGGACGATGTCCAGGTAGTTGGCCTCCCAAGATCGCCATGCCCTGTTCCAGTCTGAGGGGATCCTGTCATTACCGGCGTAGGAAACGTCTAAGTTGGCCACCGGCAGATGGATGTGGTGGTCATACAGGAACTGATAAATCTCCAAGAACCACTCCTCTGCTTCTACGGGGTCGAGGGTTGCCTGCATTCCTTCGATGAGCCTGTCCAGTTCAGGATCCTCGGTGCTACGGAAGAGACCCTCCGAGTGCTCTAGTGTGAACATGAGTCCGGCGAAGCCAGGGAATGGGCGGTTTGGAGCGTCCAAGAAAGTCATTGTGTTGGAAAGCTCGAAGGCCGCCCGTTCTGCGATGGAGGTGGCCGAGTCTATAGGCTGGATTTCCACGTCAATGCCGATGGCCTCAAAATATCCGGCCATAGCCTCTACCATCCGCGGACCTTCGGGCGCGTCTGGACGCGGATACGAGTGCATCTTGATGGAGAAACCATCGGCGTAGCCCGCCTCGGCCAAGAGTTCACGGGACCGTTCAGGATCATAGGGATAATGGTCCAGCTTTGGTCCCCAGCGATCCCACCCGCCATATACCTCGCCTGACAGCGGCATGGGGTAGACAACGCCCGGGCTCCCGCGACCAGCGAAGATGAACTCGACCATCTCTTCCCGGTTGATAGCGAAGTTCATTGCCTGACGCACCCGTAGGTCGGCCCAGGGTACGTCCTCCCATTGCTGATGGAAATAGAACCCTATCACTGCCTGGCCGGGTCTTGGGAAAATCTGGAAACCTGCCTCCTCAACTTCCGTCACTCGCTCTCGGGAGATGTTGATCATATCAACCTCCTCCGTTTTAAGCGCCGCGATGCGGGTGCTTTCCTCCGGAATAGTTTTAATCAGCACTGTTTCGAAGGCCGGAATACCCTCCCTGAAGTGGTCGCCCCAAGAGGCCAGTTCGATAAAGTCCCCTTTCAAGTGATCACTCCATTGGTAAACACCGGTGTGAACCGGGTTGCGGGCGTATTCGTCCTCGCCCACGGCTTCATAGTGGCTCTTGTCTACCGGCGCCCCCAGGTTGCCTTGAGCATCCGTTAGGTCCCAGTCCAGGAAAATCTGGGGCCTGGACATCGTGATGTTGAACTCGTAGTCGCTGACCTGCTCAATGTTGTCCACGCAGCAGGTGAGTTGTTCTTTATATGATGCAGGTGCCTCCGGGATGTTCATGGTTTGCTGGAGGGCGAAAATCATGTCCTCGGCGATGAACTCCTCGCCGTTATGGAACGGCACTCCCTCCCGGAGCTTGAAGTTCCAGCTCAGGCCGTCTTCGGCCATTGCCCATGAAGTTGCAAGGCCGGTCTCAGTGGATAGCTGGGCGTCGTCCGTAGTTCCAATTAGGTAGTCCCATATGAAACGTCCGTAATTCTTGCCGAAGGCGATCTCCTGCCATGGAATCGGTACCTCGTTACCGTACCCCGTCAGTCCCAAAGTCAACTGGCCTTCCGCCTGCCCACTGGTCGAAGGGGCGGTTGTGGCCGCCGGAGCCGCTGTTGGCACTGCCGTTGCCGCTGGCGCGGCTGTTGCCGCCGGTGCCTGCGGCGCGGTCGTGGCTGTTGGCTCCGGGGCCTCGGTGGCCGATGAGCCGCAGGCAGCGAGTGCAGCCAGCGCAATTATGACCGCAATGGGAAGCAGGAATCGCCAGTGGAAAGACTTGCTGATGTTTCTCATGGATCCCTTCTCAATATGCCTGCAATTTCTGGATGATGCCGACAATAATAGCCTAGCAGGTTTGGATGTCAATATATGTCCGAAAATTTATCGTTTTAGGTCTAAGTTAAGGATACCTGCCGTCGAATTACGTTAATCAATTTCATTCAAGCGCGATGTGCTGTAAAGTGGGAGCGACAACGAAGCAGGAGGGGCAGAGCTATGCAGTACCACATCAATCACGTTCATGTGCGGGCGCAGGACCCTCACGCTTCGGCGGAATGGTACGAAAAGTACTTCAACGCCAAGAAGCTGTGGGCCCGCGAGATCATGCCCGGCACCGTCACCGTCAGCATGGAGGTCGGCGGGCCGGTGCGGCTGAACATTTCCTCCAAGCCCGCCGGAACGTCCGATGAGCGCAGCGTTGCGGAACTGAACCGGCTGGGGTTGGAGCATTTCGGCTTCGACGTGGAAGACCTGGAATTGGAACTGGCCCGTCTGGAATCCGACGGCATCCGCGTGGTGCTGCCGCTTACCAAGACCCTCACCGGCTCCCAACTGGCCTACATCGAAGGCCCCGACGACGTGCTGATAGAACTGGTGCAGCCCGTTCGCTGAGGGAGACGCCCCTGCCCCGGTATCAGGTAGGGGCAACTTCCAACCCTCGCCCGCCAGGGAGAGGGAACAAACGGCAGAGGCTAATCCGCGAACTGCGGCATGACCTCGGACGCGAAGAGTTCCAGCGAGTCCAGCGCCTTCTGATGCTCAATGCCGCCGAAATTGACAAAGAAAATCAGGTTCTCGACGCCTGATTCGCGCAGACTCCCTATCTGCTCCGCCAGATAGCCTGGACTGCCGAAGAGCATGACGTTGTCGCACATGGCCTGATAGTCGAACTTGGCGTCGGGAGAATAGCGCCGCCGGTAGGCGGCATATTCTTCGGGCAGCAGGTCAACCCGCTGGCCGGGCGGGGCGCTGACCTCCTGCCCGGTCTGCTTGAACCACATGAAGGGGATTTCAGCCTCACGGCGGGCTTGCTCAGTGGTTGGCGCGGCGTACATGGCCCTGGCCACCACTACCCGTTGAGGAGAGTATTCACCTTCCGTTTCGGCCAGAGCGTCTTGGTAGAACTCTATCTGGTCAGCCACCTGCCCGTAGGTCTCGCCTTGGCCGATGAGCAGGTTCCAGTCGTTGCGCACCACCCTGGCCACGCTGTCGGGTCCCGATGCCGCCACGTACACCGGCGGATGGGGCTGCTGCACCGGGCGAGGCTGCACCGTCATGTCGTTGAAGTTCCAGAACTCGCCCCGGTAGTCGAAAGGTTCGACGGAAGTCCAGGCGCGGGTCAGCACCTCCATTGATTCCTCGAAACGGCGGGTGGCTTCGTCCATCGGTATGCCCATGCGGTGGAACTCGCCCCACTGGTAGCCGCGTCCCACGCCCAGGTCAAGCCGTCCGTTGCTGAGCACGTCTACCGTCGCCGTCTGCTCGGCGAGCTGCACCGGGTTGTGGAAGGGCAGCACAGTGACCGCCGTTCCCAGCCGGATGGCGCCGGTGACGCCGGCCAGGTAGGCCAGGACGGACAGGGTGGCCGACACGATGCCGTGCCGCGTGAAGTGGTGCTCGGTAAACCAGACCGAGCTGTATCCCAACCGTTCAGCGTGAAGCACCTGTTCCAGCGATTCACGGTAAAAGCGATCCTGCTCCGAGGGGTTGGGCAACTGCACCGTATGAAAAAGACCGAACTTCATTTTTTACCTGTCTAGCTGACGATGTAAACGCCGTATCGCCAGCGAAAGTCAAGGAAGGCCGCCCTGCTGCCCCTTACCCATACTACAAGAGAATGCTGGACAACGGAATCAGCCGTTCTTCTACCGGGTCAACTGCCAGCAGCAGAGTCTCAAGGGCCAAGGAGCCGAGTAGCGGGCTGGTGAATTCTTCATTAAACGCCACGTGCGTCATTACCTCCCTGCCGTTGACCCTCACCCAAGTGTAGGCGACGTCCATGTTTTTCAATGTGCCGTCTGCCATCCGGAATGGATGATTCATAGCAGGGGCTAACCCCAAGTCCCGGAGGACTGAACCCGGCGCAGAGGATACGAAAGACGCAGTGTCCACTGTCGCTGACAGGTCAACCCAATTCAGGCGGTCATTGTCTGCGATAGAAATCGAGACGTTGAAAATTCCCATCATCCCACTTCCTTACTTTCCATTGATTGGAACTTCCGGCTTTCAAGGTTAGAGCTAACCGCCAGCCACCCAGTCCGCAACCCGCTCGCCGATCATGATTGCGGTGGCGTTGGTGTTGGCTCGTGTGACCTGAGGCATGATGGATGAGTCGGCTACCCAGAGTCCACTGACGCCGCGCACCCGGCACTGCTGGTCCGTCACTGCCATCCCGTCGCCATCAGGCCCGATGCGGCAGGTGCCGGAAACATGGCGGGAGCTGCCCAGCGTCTGGCGAATCCAGCTATCCAGCTCGTCATCGCTGGCGAGGGTTTCGTCGGTGGGAGCTATGCGGCCCTCGGATATGCCCTTGTAGACGCCGGATTCCAGCAGGCTGCACGCCAGCTTGACGGCCTCCCGCATCCGGCGCATATCGTTTTCGTTGTGCAGGTAGCGATAGTTGATGGAGGGCTGCATCGCGGGGTCGCCGGACTGAAGCCGCACCCAGCCGGAGCCGTCGGGCAGTTCCAGGGCGCAGGCGATCCGCGCAGTCCCCGAAGGCACCATCTCGCCGGTCATCACGTTCCAGATGGCCAAGGTATGCAGCATCACGTCGTTGGGATACGACGGCGGTTCCGAGGTTACCCGCAGCCCGAACCGGAGGGCTTCCGCGTTGGCCGTCAGTCTCACGTCATCACTGACCTGGAAGGAAACCGATCCCATTGGGTGGTTGAACAGGTTCTGGCCCACGCCGGGCGAGTCCACCAGCACCGGAACGCCGTGTTCTTCAAGCTGCTCGCGGGGCCCGACGCCCGACAGCATGAGGATGTGGGGCGACTTGAGGGCGCCAGCACAAAGCACTACCCGGTCGCAAGCGATGGTAAAAACCTCGCCGCCGCTTTCGGCCTCGACTCCGGCGACCTGCCCGCTTTCGATAACGACGCGGCGCACGAACACATTGCCGCGAATCGTGAGATTCAGCCTGTGACGGGCCGATGTAAGGTGGGTGACATTGGTGCTCATCCGCCAGCCGTTGCGGTTGTTCATCGGGATCGCGCCAATGCCGCTGGAGTCTGGGCCGTTCAGGTCGTGGTTGGGCGGGTAGCCTCGCTCCATGCAGGCTTCGTAGAAGGCCCTTTGCACTGCCGGCCACTCTTCTTTTTCCCGGCGGACTATGGGAATGGGTCCTTCAGTGCCGTGGAAGTCATCCTGGATGTCCAGGTCTGTCTCAGCCTTGCGGTAGTAGGGCAGCACCTTCAGATAGCCCCATTCTTCGTTTCCGAAGGACTCCCAGCGCTCGAAGTCCTCTGGCAGGCCGCGCAGGTAGACTTGCCCGTTGATGGAGCCGGAGCCACCGATGACCTTGCCCTGTGCGATATTGATCTCGCCCTGCTGGTCGTTGATGACGCCGCGCAGGTTCCAGGATACCGCCGAGCCGACGGCCTCGCCCTCGGACGAGTGACCGTTTCGGACAGGTTCCGGCAGTTGCTCAGGGTCGGGGTAGTCCTGTCCTGCCTCCAGCAGCAGAACCGACCGCTGTGGGTCCTCCGAAAGCCGGCTGGCGACCACGGATCCTGCGGACCCCGCGCCAATTACAATAACGTCGTACTTCATTGCCATTCCTCAAAAAAGACGCCTCAATGTGGCGCCGATTCTACACCCTGCCGCTGTCCGGGGCTAGGCGCGAAGACTGAGTGCGTTGACGCTGCGCATTAGGCTAACTATCATGCCTGACAGAATAGGTAATCTATAATGTGGGGACAAAATTTCCTGCGAGGGTTGGATATGATTACGGATCTCCCGGCGTTGCTTCGCTACTTCGACCGCTTCCATCAGCGCACGGTGCGCGACATCGAAGCGCTGCCCCCTGCCGCTGAGTTCTGGCGGCCGCCCAGAGGCGAGGGAGAAAAGGCCTGGAGCATCGCGGAAATCGTGCATCACATAGCAGAGTCGCGCCTCTACTTCGCCAGCGCATACTGCGGACGGGGCTGGCTGTACGACTGGCCTGTTCCCAGCACCGAGCGGCAATCGGGCTGGCTTCCGGCCATCGAGGCATCCTTCGAGGAATTTCACCGGCGGCTGGACGACAGTCCCCCTGAGTGGTTGCAACGGCGGGTGAAGATGATAGACACGGACGGGATGCTCAGCGGCTGGCGCATGATGATGATGCTCTTCGAGCACGAGGTTCATCACCGCAGCCAGATTGACACCTATGCAGGACTGGAAGGCTGGGACGTGCCGCACATCTACGGGAGGTCGAGGGAGAGTATAGACGACCTGCAGGAGGAGCAGAGGCGAAGAGCGGGGCTGTAAGGGGAGTCATAAGGTGTTCCAGCTACAAAGGCATATCGGTTAGCGGGAACAATCGCCCCTCTCTTGGGTCAACCCCCAGCCAGAGCTCTTCAAGGGTCAGTGCGCCCAGCAACGGTGTGCTGCCTTCTTCGTTGAAGGCGATGTAGGTCATCACTTGGCGTCCATTCAGCTTTAGCCAAGTGTACCCGATGTCAACGGTTTTTCTGCTGCCATCGGCCAAGCGGACCGTATCCTGCAGCGTGGGAGCTACTCCCAGATGGCTAAGGATCGACCCCGGAACGGACGAAATGAACGCCCCGGTGTCCACAGTTGCCGATAACTCCTGCCACTGCTGTCCGGCAGTGTCTCCAACAGAGATTTCGACGGAGAAAATACCCATATTTCTCCCCAATTCGATACTTTGGACAACTGCTTGTCCAATTGATTACATCAGCAGCCCCGACCGGGGTCATCCTCTGCGCTACGGGGGCGACGGCCATGTAGGCGGCCTCAAAGGCCAACGCGCCGAGCAGTGGCGAGGTTCCTTCGGCGTTGAATATCACCTGAGTTATCAGTTCTTTTCCGGAAAATCTTATCTAGGTGTATCCGACTGGCAATTCCCGCACCTCGCCTTGGGCGAAGCGAAACCGCTCGGTGGATACCGGACGGACGCCCAACGCCCGCAGGACGCTGGCGGGAACCGAAGTAGTGGACGCGCCGGTGTCAACCAGCGCGTCCAGCGTCCGCCAATTTGCGCCCTGTTCGTCTCCCAGTTCAATGGTCGTATAGAACGCGCCCATTTGCGCTGCCCTATGCCTCGATAATGCCTGCGCTGATGGCTTGGCCGCGCAGATCGCCCTGCTGCTCCAGGTGGCTGCGGATCAGCCCGATGGCGGACTGGAGCATCTCTGTGTCCAGCGACTCGGCAGCTTCGCTGTGGTCTGCCTCAATGAGTAGCTCTGCGGTGCGATCGCTTACCTGCTGCAGCGACCAGTCAACCTGGTCAGCCACGGCGACGATGCCCTCGGGGAAGTCGCGGTGGGAGTTGCCGGGGGAGCCGGACTTGTCATAGCCGCCGCCGTGCCAGTGGCCGGGCCTGTCGTGGCAGTCGAAGCGGATGATCTCTTCGTTGCCCACGTCCACCCCGATGGTTGGCCCGCCGCACCACGAGCCGCGCACGTTCAGCGCCCGCACCGGCCACACGTATGCCGTCACCTGCCCGTCCTGAGACAGCGGCACGTGGAGTTCATGCCCCAGATACTTTTCGCCGTTCCTCTTGGTTGCCATGTAGCACACTCCGAAATTTTATTTGGCCTCAACGCGGCCTGGATTAACTCTGAAACTAACATAGAGGGTATCTTACTACAATCGCAGCTCACATCCTTATGCGTTTACGGGTTGATGAGGCTGCTGCGGTTCTCGACGATGAACGTTTCGCGCCGCTCCAAGAAGTCCAAAACCACGTTGACCAGCGCGTCGGGCCGGTCTACCGCGACGGCGTGACCGGCATCGTAAACGTAGCAAACGTTGCAGTTGGGCACACGCTCTTTCCACACTCCACCTGCCTCCCGGGAAATCAGCCGGTCCTCCTGCCCGAGCACTGCCAGCGTGGCGCATACGAGGACGGAGAGCAGGCCCGCCGCGTCGCCTTCCGTGTTCCGCCACCGCTCCGCCAATGCCGCCAGAGCCGCCGTCCGGCCGGAATCCGGCAGATTGGTCGAGGCGGTTTCCGGGTGCGCCAGCATGAGATTGGCGGCCTGCGCAGGCGTATCCCAACTAAGCGATACGGCAGGCGAGATGCAGGTTGGCGAGACAAGCGCCAGCGCGTTTGTTGATGAAGGACGCAACAGCGCCAGCCGGAAGGACACATCGGCCCCCAGCGATACACCCACCAGCGAGTATGAGGTCAACCCGGCGGCTTCGGCAACCGCTGATACAGCCTCCGCCGCGTCCTGCGGCGAACCGGAAAGGTAGCCGGCATCGGGCGGTTCTATGCTTATGACCCGGTATCGGGAGGACAGCGCATCGGCGAGCGCCCCGGTCTGCCAAGGCGTCCAGTCCAGCAGCACGACTGTTTCTCCGGCGCCGGATTCCGAGTAGCGCAGTCCTTCGACAAGCTCAGGATGACTGTCTTTAGGCTCCGGGTGACTGTCTTTTGCTGATGCCATCGCCTAGAACTCTTTGATTCGGGGAAGGACTTCCCGCCCGAACAGCTCGATTTCTGCCATGATATCGCAGTGGTCCAGGCTGGGCTGCTGGAAGAACAGGTCTATGACGCCAGCGCCGCATCTGTCGTGGTAGGCCCGTATCTGTTCGGTAACAGAGTCCGGCCCGCCGACAAAGGTCAGGCCCGGCGCTCCGCCCACGATGTCGCCTGCCGCGCTGCCAGCGAAGACGTGGCTGTAGTCTATGTCTTGGCCCGTTCGCTGTGCCTGGATTACCTGGGCCACCGATGATCGCATGGCCATGCCGCGGGCGCGGCCCTGATCCTCCTGGCGCTGGAACCAGTCCCACGCCTTCTCGTCCGTCTCAGCCAGGTAAACGCTGCCCCGGAAGACTACATCGTCGGGTTGGGGCTTCCAGCCCGCCTCATCGCACCATTGGAAATACTTGCCTGTTATGGTTGCCACATCCTCCACTGGCAGGAAGGATACGCCCAGCCCCAGTCGGTGGGTGGCAGCGAAATGGACGGCGTCGTCGCTGCGGGTGGCGACGATGGCCGGGGGCAACGGCTGTTGGACCGGGCGGGGCCAGACGGACACGGTGCGATACTGGTAATACCGGCCTTCCCAAGCGAAAGGCTGCGGCTCGGTAAGGGCGCGCAGGATGAGGTCCATGCTCTCCAGCATCCGCCCTCGTCCCTCGGCGGGGTTGACGTTGTAGACCTGGTCCTCGTTGGGAGTGCCGCGCAGAAAACCCATCACCAGCCGTCCGTTGGTCAAGTTGTCCAGCAAGGCCAGTTCTTCGGCGATGCGCACCGGGTTGTTCAGCGGCAGCAGGTGCCCCAGCATGGCGATGCGGGCCTTCCTGCACCGTTCGGCGACGGCGGCGGCCATCACCGACGGCGTGCCAGTGGCGATGCGCCCCGAATAGTGGTGCTCCGAGAAGCTGATCCACTCGAACCCCATTTCTTCGGCGAATTCGCATTCCTCGATGCCGTCCTGGTAGCTCTGCACCGACAGCGCCGGATCATTGTAGGCCGACGGCGTGGGCCAGGTGGCCGGGAAATCCCGCCGAAGCGCATACCCCATCGCCCCCAGGTAGGATGCCTTCATAAGATCCTCCTAATTCGCCAGACCTTCCAGATGCTTCAGCCACCCCCGGAAATGCTGGCACTCAGCGCGGATTGTTTCTAAGCCAATAGCAGTCACTGACAGAATACCCTGGTTAGGTTTTTGGTAGCCTGGTACGAGAGCTTCGATACGTTTTGATGGCGCTGTGTCGGGGGAGTCATTGATGTCTTCCGGGCTGCGGAAGGCTGCTCGAATCGTTTGAAATGCCGAGGCTAAGTTAGGTTGGCCAATTCCGTAGGCGAATCTCGCGCAATCGCTGAAAAGCATAGCTTCAAATTCGTGCATCATAACGTAGGGAGCAAATCGCCGCGGGTTGAAATTGCCGCCCATAACGTTTGCTATGTCCGCCAACAGCGATTCCTCAATACTGTTTGGAAACCGGAGTTGGGCCGTCGCTCCGGCGCGGCCGGGCCAGGCTCCCTCGCCACGCTGCGGCATTCCATAGTAATCCACCATCGTGCTTACGATGACTTCCGGGTCTTTGCTGAGAATGTCCAGTATGTTTGTTCGCGCCTCTGGCCAAGGTCGAACTCCACCGCGACGGTTGCGCTCTCGTTCCTTGCCTATCAGACGGGCGCTGACCTGAGTATAGCCAAGTCCGTAGAGGTGCGACGCCAGAACTTCGTTTGCGAATGTCTCTTCGGTTTCGCCTTCCGCATGAATAAATAGCCTAGTCATCGTGTCTCCGCTCGTGATAACTCCCTGCGGGGCGGCCGCCGAGGTAATTCATCTCCCACAATTCCCCTATGCTGTAACGCTCCAACCAAGCATCAAGCCGTTCAGTGTCATGTCGAGTCAACTCCGTCGCGCCTTTCACCCGGTCGGTTACCAGCACATCTTCCGGGCCAAAGTGGTCCAGCAAAGTTGGCGACTGCGTGGCGAGAATGACTTGGGTGTTGTTTGCGGCCACCATTTTGACCATTGAGGCCACTTGAGTGATGGCGTAAGGGTGCAAACCCAACTCCGGCTCGTCCAGGATTATGAGTGAGGGCAGCAGAGATTCCGGCTGATAGAGCAAGGTGGTCAGGGCGATAAATCGCAATGTGCCATCGGAAAACGCAGAAACGTCAAAATAGGCATCCGAACCCCGATGCCGCCATTCAAGGCGAATTTTATCAGGGTTCAAGGCTAAGGGTTCGAGGCAAAAGTCGTCCAAGAATGGCGCAGCTAGTTGTACTGTGCGCCGTATCAGATCATACTCAATTGGGTGCTTCTCCTGTAGATAATATAAGAATGGCGCAAGGTTGGAACCGTCCGGCCGCAGAAAGCGGTTGTCGTGCAAGTCGCCGGTTTTCTTGAACAGGGAACTGCTGCTGGTGTCGTGAAAGTGGTAGATACGCCATTTGTCGATATGATTTCTTATGTCGGTTGCAATTTCTTGTCCTGTAGCGCCGCTGATTCCTGCCTCCAGACTAGACCCATCAATGTGTTCATAAATGGGATGGGGAGCACTGTCCTTGTTCCAGACAGACCCATATTCGGCAGACAGATAAAGCCTGTCATCGTCTGTCGCTCTTAAGAAAATGCTGAATTCATTAACGTCGTTCTCAAAGCGAATATGAACCCTCAGCATCTCCGTAACTCTTGACCCGAAATGCAGGATTCGCTCCGCCCCTCCAGCACGGGCAACGTAGTCCTGCAACCTCCCGGCGCGGATGGCACGAAGAAAATCGAAGGCGCCGATGAAATTGGACTTTCCCGACCCGTTAGCTCCGATGAGCACGTTGACCGGGCGCAACTCCACCTCGACTTCGGCGATGCTCTTGAATCCCTGGATGGAAATTTTTTCAACCGCCGGCATCGGGATACCTCATTTAGGGGCAAACGGCTACAACTCCACCAGGTCGTAGGACAGGGTGTTGAAATTCTCGTGGCCGGTTTCGGTTATCAGAATCATGTCCTCTATCTGATAGGAACCGAGGCTGGCGGAATAGTAGGGCAACTCCAAGCACAGCAGCATACCGGGTTGCAGCTCGCTGTGCTCGGTGGCGCTGATGAAGGGCGGTTCTTCCACGAAGGTGTCCAGCCCGATGGAATGTCCGTAGTGGCCGCGGCTGTACCCGGGGAAGCCGAGGGCTTGCATCCTCTCGTCCGCCGCCCGGTAGACAGCCGAGATGGGCGTTCCGGGGCGCATCAGTTCGCGGGCGGCGGCGTGGGCTTCGGCCAGCGCGTCGTGCACCCGTCTCTGCTCGCCGGAAGCGCGCCCGAAGGCGAAAGTACGCCCGCAATCGCTGTAGAATCCGCCGACGGCTACGCCGCAGTCGAACTTGATAAGGTCGCCGGAGTGCAGACCGGAACGGTCGCCGAAACTGCTGCCAGTGCCCGCGCTGATGAACCCATACGCTGACTGGAATTCGCCCCCCGCGCCTGTCGAAAGGCCGGGGTCGGCCATTGCCGCTTCCAGCGCTCCCGCTTGGTACTGATACTTGATGTCCTGGGCGCTCTGGCCTTCCCGAGCCTCGTTGATGGCACGCCGCAGGCCCGCCTCGAACAGCCTTGCCGCGTTGCGGTGCATGGCGATTTCCTGCGGGTGCTTGATGGCCCGCAGGCCGTAGAGCATTCCTGTAACATCCACGAACTGGCATTCAGGATTGTTCTGTTGCAGCCGGAAGAGTGAGTCGGCGTAGACATAACGCAGGTCTAGCCCCACCGTGGCCGCCGACAGCCCTCGCTCCTCCAGCATCGCGGTCACCGCTTCGTCTAGTTCGTCCGGGTTCCACTGGGGCGGACGGGATATGCGGGCGTCGCCGCCGGACGGCCCGGCGATGACGTCCAGATCGCGGTTCTCCACCCACATCCGGTAGGTGCGAACGTCCTCGATAACGTCATCCTCAGCTTGGCGAAGGACCGCTCTTGCCGCCGGGGCTGCGAAGTCGCTGGTCATCAATGCTGCTGGCAATGACGGGTCGGCGGGGATCAAGGCCATGTCCGTGCCCATCAGGCGGAATGACAGGTTAACCACCGGGCTGTAGAAGCCGGTGGTGTAGAAAATGTTGGCCGGAGTGGTTACCAGGCAGGCATCAATTTCCAGCCGTTGCAACTCTTCCCGAACCCGGCGGCGCGATTCTTCGAACATTTGGTAAGACCTCCAAGAATGCCAGCCTCATTCTACACGCCGTTGCAAACCGGCGCACAGGCATACCGAAGTTTCCTCAGAGGGTGTTAGCTGTTCCCTCGTCCTCAAGAGAAGGGGAGAATTACAAGGCCCCGCGGGTATCTTGGTTTCCGGGTTCCCGCTTCTGTACTCCGTGGACAAAGAATAGCTGCGGGATTAGTATTCCCCCATCAAACCGGGGTGGCTCGGAGACAGGGAATATGAACCTGATCAAGAACAAGACCTTCTACGGCTGGTGGGTCACTATCGGTTGCGCCCTTGTCGTTTTCGGAGTGGCCGGCGGCCAGTTTTCCTTTGGCGTCTTTATGAGGCCGATGACAGAGGAATTTGGTTGGAGCAGGGGAACCCTGTCAGCGGCCTTTGGAGTCACTTACCTGATATCCGGCCTGATGCGCCCCTTGGCCGGTTATCTTGCGGACCGGTACAGCCCCAAGTGGGTGGCTTTGGCGGGAGTGTTGGTGATGGGCTGGATGCTGGCCTTGATTTCCGCCGTCCAGGAACTCTGGCAGTTGTATGTGATGTTTGCCGTCATGAGCTTTGGCGTGACCTTGGGAACCGGGCCGATCCTTACCAAGATAGTCAGCCAGTGGTTCTTGGCGCGGCGCGGCCTGACCCTGGGGCTGGTCAGCGGGGCAGGTTCCTTTGGGGCCATGATCCTGGTGCCGGCGACGTCCGCATTTCTGGTGTTGCTTTCCTGGCGGGAGGCCTATCTCTTCCTGGCGGTTCTCCTGTTGCTGGTGATTCTGCCCATCGGAATTCTGCTCATTCGAGATCGTCCCCAAGATAAAGGCCTGGAGCCCTACGGCGCCGGAGACAACCAATCAGGGGGAGCCCGGCGCCGCGGCGGGGACGTGAATTTCTCCTTCATGGAGGCTATCCGCACCCCTATGTTCCAGAAGCTGACCTTCGGGTACTTCGTTTGAGGGTACTCGATGAGCTTCGTGAATGCTCATTTTGTCACTTATGCGCAGGACTTGGGGTACTCCCCTCTGACTGCGGCCTTCATGTTCAGCATCATCGGGGCAACGTCCATCGTCGGCGCTCTTTGGCTGGGGCACCTCTCTGACAAGAATGGCCGCCGTGTCTGGCTGGCCATTTCCTACCAGCTACGGGCGCTGGGATTCGTCGTGGTCCTTCTCTCCATGGGCATCTCCTTCCTCGGCGTACCGTCAATGGGTATAGTGGCCCTGATTGCCGGGGTGCTGCTGGTGGGACTTTCGTGGAACGCAGTGGTCGGCATAACCGCCGCCTACACCGCCGACGGGTTCGGCACAGCCCACATGGGTAAAATTTACGGCACCATGTTTGCGGTAATGCCCATAGGGTCGGGGCTGGGTTCCTCCCTCGGGGGCTACCTGTTCGATATTCGGGGCACCTACGACTGGGCCATTTGGTCCAACATTGCCCTGCTGATAGCATCCTCGCTTCTGGTACTGTCCATCGGCGGCAAACGGCCGCAACCGCTGGGTGGCCCGGCTCCGGCTGCCGGGGACGACTAGCCCACCTCTCATCTACGGAAAGTGAAGCCCCGGCGTCTGTCGCCGGGGCCTTTGCTCTGATCCGGAACGATGGCCTTCGAGCGGCTACAAGGTCACCGGATTCGCTCTCCGGTGCCGTCGGGTCGTATCCTTATGCCCACGATGGGGGCGATCTCCTCATTGAACAGCTCGATCATGGCGGGCCTGTTGGCCTCGTCCTGGCGCCTGACAAAGCCGGGTATGACGAAGTCCGGGGCAACCACATTAGCTTGGTGCTCCAGCAGCGCGGGCGTGAACTCCTGGAATATCATGCCGGCCTCAACGTTTCTGGGGATCCAGACCTCGTTCCACGCCGGGGTCACGCGCAGGCCCTCCAACTCGTGCCGCGCGCCCTCTTCTACCAGTATCTGCTGGATGTCGGGCGGCAGCTCGTTCCATACGTGCGGGCTCATGATGATGGTGTTCACGGCCTGGGTGGCCAGCGGGCCGACCATATAGGTGGTCACCTCGTACCACCTCTGAGCCACCGACGCGAAGGCAACGGTCACGCCGCAATCCAGGACGCCGCGCTCCAGGGCCGTGTAAACCTCGGCGAAGGCCACGAACTGGGCGGCAGCGCCGAATCCCTCGATCCAGTCGGACAGGGCCGAACCGTGGCTGCGCACCTTACGGCCCTCGAAGTCGCTCAACGTCTCAATCGGTTCCTTGCAGAAGAAGAACTGGTCGGCGCCGGAAATCCACATATGAGAGATTACCTTCCCGCCCTCGCTGTTCTCTTCGAACAGGCTGTCCACCAACGGGCCGATCGCTTGCTGGACCCCCATGTAGTGCTCGTGGGTTTCGTATACGCCAAAAAGGATCTGCAGTTCGGCCTCGGGCATCGCCCCGGAAACGTAACTGCTGGAAATCTCGGCAAATGACAGGCTGCCGTTAGTTATCAGGTTCAGGGAATCCGGCCCGGCAATGCCCAGTTCCGGGAACGAAGTGATTTCGATTATCACCTTGCCGTTGGTTCGTTCTTCAACCTCTTTCCTGAAGAAGTGGTCGAACAGCTCACACGGAGCAACGGTGCGGTTGATGCAGGCGAACTGGATTTCGATAGGTTCGCCGTCGTAGGTCATCTCGGTGGGGTTGGTGAAGTTGGCTTTTTCCACCAGGTCCCTATAGTACTGAAGCTCGAAGATGTAGCGCTCGCGTTCCAGGCCGGCCAGGTTGACCATATCGTTTGCGTCGCCCAAGCCTTCTGCGGGCGCTGGCCCCACCAACTGGCTGAGGTCTCCGACGTAGAACGCGCCGGGCCCTCCGGCCCGCTCAGCGGCGGCCGCGGCCAGGGCCGGGTCAACGTCGTCCATCATTGCCGAGTCTTCATCCGGCTCTTCTTCCATTGCTGCTTCCGTGGCCGTGGGGGCCGGAGCAGCGGTAGCCGCCGGAGCCGCAGTGGGCGCATCGGTCGGCGGTACTGCAGTGGGTTCGGCAGCGCTTCCACAGGCCAGGATCGAAGCAAGGAGCAGAATCAGTGATGCAGCTAACAGGAACGTCTTGACCATAGGTAACCTCCCCGACAGTCCGTGCGATTTGCAGGTTATGCGCCGAGTTCGCCTGTCTTGACCATCGGCTGACCATACATCCCGGCGGAATATACCAAAATGACCTCCCAGGCGCAAGAAGATTATACGAATTGATATTGAGAATGACAAATAATATATTTTGTATTATCTAAATACGACATATATTCAGACGAATATCGTAGCAATACGGAATTATACAGTTTCAATATATGTATGAGCCGCTTGACGTACTCCAAACGCGAAGGCCCCGGCATCACATACCGGGGCCTTCAGGAGGCTTGTGGTTTCGGTTTGACGGGCTACTGGGTTATGGGCACTCTCTCGGTGGTGCCGTCGGGCAGAACCCTCAGGCCGACGATGGGAGCGATTCTCTCGTTGAACAGCGCAATGATGTTGTCCCTGTTGTCTTCGTCCTGACGGCTGATGAACCCGGGAACTACGTGCTCAGTGGCCACCACGTTTCTCATGTGGTCCATCAAGGCAGGCGAGAATTCCTGGTATTCCAGTCCTGCGTCTATGTTGCGCTGGATCCATACCTCATTCCATGCGGGGGTTACCCTCATGGCCTCGAGCTCGTGGCGCGCGCCTTCCTCCAGCAGTATCTGCTGGATGTCGGAGGGCAGGCCGTCCCAGACTTCCCGGTTGACTATCACGGTGTTCAGCAACTGGCTGGAAAGCGGGCCGACCATGTAGTCGGTCACTTCATACCAGCGTTGGGCGTGCGCGGCGAAGGCTACGGTTACGCCGCAGTCCAGGATGCCGCGCTCCAGGGCGGTGTAGACCTCGGCGAAGGCCACGAACTGGGCGTCTGCTCCGAATCCGTTGATCCAGTCGGAAAGCGCTGAGCCGTGGCTGCGAACCTTTCGTCCCTCGAAGTCGGCCAGCTCAGTTATCCCTTCCTTGCAGAAGAAGAACTGGTCGCCGCCGGAGACCCACATGTGGGTGAGGACTATGCCTCCCTCGGTGTTCTCCTCAAACAGGCGGTCCAGTTCCGGCCCGATGGCCTGGGTGACTTTGAACTCGACTTCGTGGTCGGGGTATACGCCATACATGATTGCCAGCTCAGCCTCCGGCATGTGGCCGGAAACGTAGCCGCTGGTGATTTCCGCCCATGACAGGGTGCCGTTGGTGACCTGCTCCAGGGAATCCGGCCCGGCGATGCCCAGCTCGGGGAAGGATGTGATGGGAACCAGCACCTTGCCGTTGGTGCGGGCCTCGACCTGGGGTTTGAAGAAGTTGGCCCACAGTTCACAGGGAGCAACCGTGCGGTTGATGCAGGCGAACTGGATTTCGATGGGTGGGCCGTCGTAGGTCATTTCGGTGGGGTTGGTGAAGTTGGCCTTCTCCACCAAGTTCATATAGTACTCGGAGTCGAAGAGGTAGCTCTCCCGCTCCAGACCGGCCAGGTTCACCATGTCGTTGGCGTCGCCCAAGCCCTCGGCCGGGGCCGGGCCTACCATACGGCTGAAGTCGCCGTCGCCGAGGTAGAACGCCCCTGGGCCGCCGGCGCGCGCTTCGGCCGCGGCCAGCAAGTCCGCGTCAATGTCGCTCATCATCGCCGAGTCTTCCTCTTCCATTGCTGCTTCCGTGGCAGTCGGGGCGACGGTGGGCGCTTCGGTGGGGGCAGCCGTCGGAGCCGCTGTCG
Organism: Dehalococcoidia bacterium; assembly: GCA_965232885.1. Classification (GTDB taxonomy): domain Bacteria; phylum Chloroflexota; class Dehalococcoidia; order Lucifugimonadales; family UBA3495; genus VXOI01. The sequence goes on from CBDDQX010000003.1 coordinate 944,053, forward strand.
CCGGAGGTTCCGTGGGAACCGGGGTAGCGGCTTCACCGCAGGCCACTACGAAGGCCAACAGCAGGATTAGAACTCCGCCAAGCAGAAGGGGTTTGAGCATTTACGCACTCTCCTGGAAAATTTAGTATGCCCGGACCATGCGGGCCGTCCCCGCGCGGTTCGGCGGAATATAGCAAAAGGTATTGCTGCACGCAACCACATCTAAATACGCACATTTACGATAGTCGTCTTTTATGTCACGAATACATAGACAGTTAAAATAGAATATGTTAGCGAAAAGTTGACAATAAATGACGAGCTTTCGCTACATAAGGAAAAGGCCCCGGCGGATGGCCGGGGCCTTTGGAAGAATCACGGGCCGGGCAAGGCTCCCGCTAATAGTTCCCTCTCCCTCCGGGGGAGGGTTAGGGTGGGGGCGTCTCTCCGATGTGGTCAAAGTGCTGATGCCAGGATTTCACCCTCACCCAACCCTCTCCCTCAAGGGAGAGGGAGAATTAAAAGCCCCCGCCCAGCCGGGATTCGCCTGGCTACTCGATGAACGAGAGAGAGCCGTCGTCTTCGATCCAGACCTTGGCCCAAGGGGAGACTATCTCGTTCCAGATGGAGATTTCCTCCGGGCCAACGCGCTTGATCCAGTTGGGCAGGACGCGGCCCAAGGCCACGTTCTCATAGACGAACTGCTTCATTTCGTCGGACCATTCGAGGAAGGTCATCCCCGCGTCTACATTGACCTTGACGCCGGTCTCATTCCAGACTGCGGCAAGGCGGAGGTTCTCCAACTCCATCTTGGCGCCCTCTTCGATGATGATGGCTTGCAGGTCCGCAGGAATGCGGTTCCAGGTGTCCACGTTCATTGTCTCGAAGCCCATGGGCATGGAGATGAAGGGGCCGATAAGGTTTTCGGTCACTTCGTACCAGCGCTGGCCGTGTCCGGCGTGAGCGCCCGTAACGCCAGCGTCCAGGATGCCGCGCTCCAGGGCGGTGTAGACGTCGGCGAAGGCCATGAACTGCCCCTCGCCGCCCAGACCGTTGATGGCGTCGGTCATGGTGGTGCCGTGGCTGCGGGTCTTGAGGCCGTCAAAGTCCTCCAGTTCCGCCCCCCGGTTGGAGAAGAAGTACTGGTCGTTGCCACCGTACCAGATGTGATAGATGAGCTTCCCGCCCTGTGTTTCTTCTTCGACTCCGGCATCCAGAGCCGGCAGGAGGGCGGTGTTGGCCTCATGTTCCGACTTGAAGTCCTTCCAGAGGCCCCAGACGTAGATGATGTCTATCAAAGGCCAGGTGCCGCCGACGTAAGCGGGCTGAATCTGAGCGAACTCAATGGTTCCCTGCTCCACGAGTTCGATCATGTCCGACCCGGCCAATCCGAGCTCGGGGTAGCTGGATACTTCGAAATCCACCTGTCCGTTGGTCCGTTCCTTCACGTTCTCGGCGAAGTACGCGGTCTGCAGCACGCATGGCAGTAGCGCGCGGTTGATGCAGGCATACTGGATGTTGTGACTCTCTCCGCTGGAAGTCAGCGGCGTCGGGTCGGTCAGCTTGGCCTTGTCCAGCAGCGAGCGATAGTAGTCAGTCTCGAAGATGTGGCGGTTCTTCTCTACAAACTCCAGCGGCACCATGCCGTTACCGTCACCAAGCGGGTCATCGAGGACCATTTCGCCGCTTTCCTCGTCCTCCCTCTCGGTGACGCCCGGAGCGGGCCCCACGAGACGGCTGAAGTCTCCGTCGCCGATGTAGATGGAGCCAGGCCCGCCGGCCAGCTCGTCCGCCACGGCTTTGAGGGCTGCGTCAGCATCCGTCATGGCCGGTTCTTCGGTGGCTCCCATCGCGGTTTCAGTAGGGGTAGGGGCCGCCGTTGGAGCCACTGTTGGGACTGCCGTTGGCGGAGGCTCTGTTGGAACTGCCGTGGCCGCCTCGCCGCAGGCCAGTATAAAAGCCATCAGTAGAATCAGCGCTGCGCCTAACAGGACTGGTTTAACCATTCTATGCACTCTCCTTGGGAATTTACCCTACGCGCATTTTGTCCAGTTTCCTCTCGCTGGGACGGGTGCCCAAAACGGGACGCCGCACGATTCGGCGGAATATACCAAAAGGAAAATCAGCACGCAAGGCATATTGGATTAAGTTTCACGATTGAAAAACCTACTGCATACGAATAGCGGCAAATTTAAGACGAGTTGCTATCTATATTGATATAAATGTATCATCATTCAGTAATTCATTATAAATAGCGTTCAAGGCAACAGGGCCCCGAAAATATTCCGGGGCCCTGTTGCTCCCTGGTCAAGGTTCCAGAGCATCTAGAGCGTGTTTACAAACTCTACCGGCAAAGATATTTGGGTATCGGCGCGGTTGTTTGATGCCAGGATTTCACCCTCACCCTAACCCTCTCCCTCAAGGGAGAGGGGATTTTGCAGGTTAATTCCGCCCTATTTGCGGTTTGTAAACACACCCTAGTTGTCCACCAGGGATGCTGTGCCGTCGGGATTGATCTGGATTCCGGCTACCGGGGCGACATTCTTGTTGAACAATTGCACCGCCTCGGTGTCGTAACCGCCGACCCGGCTCACCCACTGGGGGATCACGTAATTCAGGGCTACTTCCTCGAACAGATGCTTCTTGATTTCATCGTTGAACGGCGTGTATATCATCCCCTCGTCCAGCAGCTTGGGAATCCCCAGGGAAGACAGGACGGGTGTGAACCGGAAGAACTCAAGCTCGTAAATCGCTCCTTCCTCCCACAGAATCTTCTGGAAGTCTTCAGGTATCTCCTGCCAAACGTCGTAGTTGAAGGTGGCGTTCTCGACGGTGAAGAGCGGCAGTGGACCGGACATATAGTCGGCCACCTCGTACCACCGCTGGCCGTAGGCCGCATTGGCTCCGGTTACGCCGCCGTCCAGGATGCCGCGCTCAAGGGCGGTGTAGACCTCGCTGAACGCCACCCATTGGGCCTCGGAACCCATGCCGTCAATCATGTCGGACAGCGCGCCACCGAAGCTGCGCACCTTCAGCCCTTCGAAGTCCTCCAACTCCTCGATAGGTTCCTTGGAGAAGAAGAAAATCTCATTCTCAGGCACCCGCCAGAGCTGGAATATGGTCACTCCGCCCCCGGTCCGTTCCTCAATCAGCCGGTCAAGGTCAGGTATGGAGGCCACTGTGGCCTTATAGAAAGTCTCGTTGTCCGGGTACATACCCCAGAGGTACTTCATGTCCATCGCGGGAAGGTCGCCCGCAGTATACGCAGCGGGGAGTTCCGCGAAGGACAGAGTGCCGTTGGCCAGCAACTCCAGGATGTCCGGCCCGGCGATGCCCAGCTCCGGGTATCCGATGATTTCAATCCTCAACTGACCGTTGGTGCGCTCGAAAACCCGGTCAGAGAACCATTCCGCCAGCTTGCAGTGGGTCAGGGCCCGGTTGATGCAGGCAAACTGGTAGGACAGTTCCATGCCCGTGGTGGTGGCTTGGGTGGGGTTGGCAAGGTTAGCCCGCTCCACCATTCCCCGGTAGTAGTCGGACTCAAAGACGTAAAGATAGTCTTCCAGCCCTTCGTAGGGGACGCCGCCGTAGTCGCCGACGTCGTCCTCTATGGGTTCCGGCACTGGGCCGACCAACTGGTTCAGGTCGCCTACGTATACCGCCCCCGGCCCGCCGGCCAACCGGGCCGCCGCCGCCATGAGGTCAGCGTCGCCTCCCATCATCTGAGGTTCTTCGGTCGGTTCCTCCATCGCAGCCTCGGTGGCCGTTGGCTGGACTGTGGGAGCCGCGGCCTGGGTAGCTGTCGGCGCCGCAGTAGGAGGAGGCGGAGGTTCCGTAGGTTCCGCAGCTTCACCGCAGGCGAGAATCACCGCCATCAAAAGGGCCAATACCCCTGTTAGCATGATTTTTCTTACCATCAGAGACTCTCCTGGATATTTTTTCCCAACCGGCGGCGGGTATCTACCCCTAGCCGATTGCGCGGCAATATAACAAAGGCAATTTGCCAACGCAACCCTGATTCGCAAGTAATTTTTTGTGAAAATAATAGCAAGCATACGAAATACGTCTGAAAATAGACGAATATCGTAAATACGCTGACTTGGTCTGTAGCGCTGTTAGCGGTGGCTACAAAGAAAGGCCCGCTTGCCTTGATACGGCAGGCGGGCGAATTGCGGCGGCAGTTCGCGCAGGGATCAGCGGGCGGCGAGAGGCGGCGGGCCGGAGAGACCTCCGGTGCCGGTGGCGCGGCGCAAGGCAACGACGGAGCGGGCAAGGGATTGCAGGTCTGCGATGGCCTGCGGGTCGGCGAGATGACCGTCCTGGAAGTGGCGGGACTGCAAATAGACCATACCGGGGACGACGTGGGCTCCGAACCACGCCATCACCGGGCGAAGCTGGGCGTCTATGCTCAGGTAGTGGTGGTCGGTGGCGCCCATGCCGATGAGCCCGCAAGCCTTTCCCTGCATTCCCTCTACCGGCACATGGTCCAGCAGGTTCTTCAGCGCCCCGGTGAAGGACGCCCGGAAAACCGGCGTGGCGATGAGGTACATATCGGCGGCTATAACCCGCTCCACCACTGCCTGCGTATCATCGCCGTAGCCGGATAAAGGACGCCCGTCGGCGAAGGAAATGCGATAGTCCCCCAAGCGCAGCGTCTCGGCAGCAGGCGAATCCTCCCCTTCCAGCCCCGACAGCGCAGCCTGGATCGCTTGATACAGCCGCCCCGGCCGGGTGACCGTCCCGTGGATGGCGAGCAACGTTGCGGGCATGGACTCTCCTGTGTCTTCCAATGGTTTTACAACTCTATTATGGAGTTGGGGTCGTTGTAGGTCTGCCGGAACTTCTCGAAGTCATTCAGCGGGTTGTCCTTGACGATGCCCAATATGCCGCAGATGGCTATGTCAAGTTGATGGTCGTCTCCAGTCTCAACAGCTTTGTGGAGCACCTGATAGAACTCTCCCAATGCCTCACGCCGCTCGGCAAACCGCTGCTCAAAGTAGACGAGTAGTGCTTCCTGTTTGGCCTGCAATGCGGCCAAGAACGCCTGGTGGTTAGCTCGTATCCATTCACGGTTGGTCTTTTCGACTTCCCGCGTTTTCAGGTAATCAACGCCAGCGTTAATAATCGCTTGGGGATCCAGCCCTACCAATGTCGCTGCCATCGGCCCTGCCTTTGCGTACATTGTCATTCTTCCAACACCTTCTTTTGCGCTTCTGTAAGCACCGGCTGTTCCAGCAGCTCGGCCAACGTAGTAGCCAGTTTGTAGGCTTTGTGCGCGTCCTCGATGTTGTCAGTGTCGGCTTTGGTGAGCCAGTTACGCAAGGCAGCGCGAGCCTCGGTGATGCTGATTTTCAGCTCAGTTATCCTTAGCTGTCCGGCCTTCATAACGCTGCTCTGCTGCTGGATTTTCGCTTCTGCTCTGGCGAATTCCTTCAGCTTGGCTTCCACTTTTTGCTTGGCCTGCTCGGCTTTCCACTCGCCCCAAGCGGCTGCGGCTATACCGATAGGGATTGTCACTACAATTCCGGCAACTCCGATGCCCAGGGATTTCAGAGCCTCGTGATGTAGATCGTACCAATGGCTTATGGTTTCATCGGAAATTGCCTGGGTTTCCTGGAAGTCTCGCTGCTTGACTTTGGCTTTCTTGAGAAATTCAGCAGCTTCCCGCAAGGTTTCCATACCGTCAAACCGAAGACGGCCAAGCTCCTCAGCTTGCTGGTTGAACTCGCTTGCCAACTGCTTGGTTGCCGATTCAGCGGCCTGGCATTTTTTCAGAGCTTCGTTGTGAATCCTTTGCCACTTCCGGCCCTTCATAGTGCTGTGGATGATGGAGCCTATGGACAACACTCCTACTCCGAGACCTATTGCGATGAAAGGAATAGGCATTTTTCTTTCCTCAATCCTGCTTTGTTTGGGAGAGACGACCACTTCCTAGTTCTCTGCCTGGGGTAGAGAGGGGTCTAGCGAGACGTGGACGCCTTCCGCGCGGCGGTGTAGCGGTTTTGCGGCTTGGGCAGCCCCAGGTTGCCGCGCAGGGTGTCCGCTTCGTACTCGGTGCGGAAGAGGCCGCGCTCTTTGAGGATGGGAAGGACGTGGTCCACGAAGTCGTCGAAGCCCTGGGGCAGTACCGCGCCGCTGAGCATGAATCCGTCGCAAGCCCCGGACTCGAACCACGCCTGCATCGTGTCGGCCACCTGTTCCGCCGTACCGATGAACTCGTGGCGCGACGTAGTGACCTGCAACGCCATCTGGCGCAAGGTCAACTCCTTTTCGCGGGCGGTCTTCTTGATGCTGTCGGTGGAGCTTTCCCAGCCGTTGCGTCCGAAGTCACCCAACTCAGGGAAAGGCGAGTCGAGGTCATATTGGGTGAAGTCCATGTCGTTGAAGTAACGGCCCAGGTAATTCAGCGCCTGGTTGACCTCCACCAAGCCCGCAATTTCGAGGTACTTTTCCTCCGCTTCCTCCGGGGTTCGCCCGACGATGGGTGAGCAGCCGGGCATAATCAGGACCTCCGCCGGGTTGCGTCCGGCGGCGGCGGCGCGGCCCTTCACGTCCTTGCTGAACTCCTCGGCGCTGGCCCGGTTCGCCTGCCCGGTGAATACTGCGTCGGCAATGTTGGCCGCAAACCCGCGACCGGCTTCCGACGACCCGGCCTGTATCAGCACTGGCCTGCCCTGGGGGGAGCGCGATATGTTCAGTGGCCCCTGCACCGAGAAGAATTCGCCGACGTGGTTGAGGCGGTGCAATTTGTCTTCGTCAATGAACTGTCCGGCGGTCTGGTCGCGGATGAATGCGCCGTCCTCCCACGAATCCCACAGGCCCTTGGCGACCTCGATGTATTCGGAGGCCATGCGGTACCGCAGGTCGTGGGCCGGATGTTCCGGCTTGTTGTAGTTCAGGGCCGAGCCTTCCAGCGGCGAGGTGACCACGTTCCAGCCGGCGCGCCCGTTGGAAATGTGGTCAATGGACATAAACTGCCGGGCCACGGTGTAGGGGTCGCTGTAGGTGGTGGACAGTGTGGCTGCCAGCCCTATGTGAGTTGTGTCCATCGCCAAGGCCGCCAGCAGCGTCAGCGGTTCGAAGCGGTTGAGAAAGTTGGGATGCGACTTCTCGCTGATATACAGCCCGTCGCCGAAAAACGCAAAGTCCAGCTTGGCGCCTTCGGCCTTGCGAGTAAGCCGCCGGTAGTAGTCGAGGTTGATGGCCGCGTCCGGCACGGCGGTGGGGTGCCGCCACGACGCCATGTTGGAGCCGGTGCCAGCCAGGAATGTCCCAATGCGCATCATCCGCCGTTCCGCCATGACGATCTCCGTTTCCTAAGGGCGTTGTGTCTCGTCTGTGATTGTCTGAATCAGGATTCTCAGTATGAAAGGATTCGCAGGATTGGGAATCTTCATCCTGAAAATCCTCAAATCCTGTAAATCCTGATTCAGACAATCTTTCCCATCAACCCGCCTAGCAACTCGAAGGACCGCAGCCGTTTCTCGAAGCTGTCTATGGCAGTTACCGCGATTATCTCATCAGCCCCGTGCTTTTGGCGCACTTCCTGCAACTGCCGTCTCACCGATTCGGGTGTGCCGTGAACCACGCCCGCCTGACGCACCGTGATCTCGTAACCCTCTCCGGACTGGCGCCCGAACTCTTCCCCTGCCTCGACGCTGCCGACGGTGAGGGTGCGTCCGCTGTCGAGTGTGATGCGGACGACCTGTATCCTGGCGGCGTGTTCTGCGGCTTCGTCGTCAGTGTCGGCTACTATGATTGGCAAGGCCAACATAGTATAAGGGCACACTCCACTCCCTCTCCCTTCTGGGGAGGGTTGGGGTGGGGGCGTTCTTTGCCGGGAGAAGCCGGGCTGCCCGAAGCCGGACTGGTAGCGGCGCACGGCCTCGGTCATCTCATCTGCGTCGTTGTTCAGGAACAGCGCGAAGACGTAGGGCATTGCCAGTTCCGCCGCCATGTCGCCGCTTGAGCGTGTGGTTCCCAGCAGGAACAGGTCGGGCGGTTGCGGCGGCAATGGGCTGGCCTGGAGTCCGTGCAACGGGTGCTCCGCTTCGAGATCGCCATGCAGAAACTGCCGCAGCTCGTCCAGTTTTTCCGCCAGCGTCATCGCTGGCTCATACTGATCCCCCATCTTCCGTTCATCCTGAGCTTGTCGAAGGACGCCGCGCCGGAGGGCGGCGGTAGAACGAGGCAGCCCGCCAGGCCCGCGTCCGATGCCGAGGTCAACGCGGCCCGGAGCCAGGGAAGCCAGCACGTTGAAGTTCTCGGCCACCTTGTAGGGGCTGTAGTGCTGGAGCATCACCCCGCCGGAGCCGACGCGGATGCGCGACGTGTGGGCCAGCAGGTGCGATGCCAACACCTCCGGCGACGACCCCATCACCCTGCCGGAGCCGTGATGCTCCGCCACCCAGAAGCGGTGATAGCCCCATTCTTCAGCCTTCTGCGCCAGTTCGATGGTGCGGCGCAGGGCGTCCACCGCGTCATTCCCGCGAAGGCGGGAATCCGATTCATGGACGGGGCTTTGGTCCAGTATGCTCAGTTTGAGGCTCATTGTTACCCTTTGCCATACTCCGGGTCGGCCTGCTGGATGATGTTGTCGGCATCATGAATCGCCTGCCCCAAGGTTTCGATTTTCCTGACGGTTTCGTCGATCGCCTGATTGACGATTCCCTCGTGCTCTTTCGCCGAAGAGTACAGTTCCGCCGCAACTGAGGCTAGACGCTGGGATTGTTCAGTCAGCGTCCCGTTTTCGTCGCGGGCCCCAGTGGTGGCCTGAATTGCGTCGCCGATGACCTGCGTCAGTTCGCCCACTTTGGCGCACTCCACCGACAGCGCAGTACGCATATCCTCGATTTTCCCCCGACGGGTTGCATCAGCCGACTTAGTTTCCGCCGTCGCAGCCTGGAGCCGGTCGACGGCCGGGGCAATCTGCGGAATGATGGATTCCAAGTGGCGCTGACGCTCGTTCATTTCTCGCTCCGCGGCGTTGATCTCGGCGGTTTGCTCGTTGATAGCATCGAGCCATTCTTTCTCTTTTCTTTTGGAGTTCAGGAATCCGATTGCCAACACTGGGGCCATTGCCAGAGCACCGATGCCGGTAAGCGCAAAGGGTGCGGCAGCCATGCCCAACCCGCCAGCAGCGACGGCGCCACCGCCAAACCACGCAGCAGTAGCGGATGTTGCCGCGGCCCCGGAGAGTCCGCTGATAGCGGCCCCGGTGGACGCCGTTCCAAGGATGCCGACGGCAGTCCATGCCGCGGCCGGGGCGCCAATGGCCGCGGCAATGGCACCTGCCCCGCCAGCCAGCGCTGCCGCTGCGCCGCCGCTATCCCGGATGCCGTCGATGTCAGCGATTCCGGCATAGTACCAGCCCGTTTGCAACTTACCTTGCAGGTCAACCACCAATGCGCCAGTGGCGATGATGGTCTCGCGGCCCTCGCTGGCTTTGGCTTGAAGGCGCTGGAATTTGGGGAGTGCCGTACGGATAAAATTTTCATACTTGCCAAGACGTTCCAAGTAGCGGTCGCACCGTGCCTCGTACCGCCCCCGGACGTCTTTTGCTTTGGTGGTCTCAATTGCCCCGAAAGACAAAGCCGAGCCGATGTCTCTGAAGATTCCCATTCGATAGCTCTCCAAGAGCCGTTTGTGCCGGAATTTCCCTGCTGACGGCGTGTTTTCGTAACCTGCGGAATTATAGCATAGCCCTTCCTGATTACTTCCCCGCTTGTGCTATCATTCGCCCAAACACCGCCCTTCGGCAAATTCAGGGCGCGCGGGGGTGAATCATGGCTCCGAGCGGCAACGATTGGCTGGCTTTGACCACCGAAGATACGCTGGAACCCGACATACCCATTTGCGATCCGCACCATCATTTCTGGGTGCAACGTCCCGAGCCGCTGGACTACCAGCAATACCTTCTCGAACACTTGGCCGCCGACATCAATAGCGGGCATAACGTGCGTTCCACCGTATTCGTCGAGGCCCGCTCCAGCTACCGCGCCGATGGTCCTGAAGAACTGCGCTCGGTGGGCGAAGTGGAGTTCGTTCAGGCCATCGCCGACGCCAGCGCCACCGGGCAATACGGGCCCGGCCGTGCGGCCCACGGCATCATCGGGCGGGCAGACCTGAAGCTGGGCGACGCCGTGCGCCCAGTGCTGGAAGCCTTGCAGGAGGCCAGCCCCAACCGCTTCCGGGGCATTCGCCATTCCGTAGGCTGGGACCCCAGCCCGGAGTTGGACAACCGCGAGGTAGAAGGCTGCCTGCTGCGCGACGACTACCGCGCTGGCGCCCGTGTGCTGGCGGATATGGGCCACGTTCTGGAAAACTCCCTGTATTTCCCGCAGCTCGACGATCTGGCGTCTTTCGCCAACGCCGTGCCGGAAGTTTCCATCGTCCTGAACCACCTCGGCGGATTCTGCCGCATCGGCCCCTACGCCGGGCGGGACCCGAACCCGGCTTCCAATGACGAAGTGATGGCGGAATGGCGACGGGGCATCGCCGCAGTGGCCTCCTGCCCCAACATCCTGATGAAGCTGGGCGGCATCGGAATGCCACGTATCGGGTTCGACTGGCACCAGCGCGAGACACCCGTAGGCTCAGAGGAAATTGCCGACTTCATTGCGCCCATGATGCACTATCTCATCGAGCAGTTCGGGCCGTCGCGGTGTATGTTCGAGAGCAACTTCCCGGTGGACAAGGTGTCGTTCTCGTATCATGTGCTGTTCAACGCTTTCAAGCGCGTGTCCGCGGGCTACTCGGCGCCGGAACGGGCGAAATGTTTCACGACACCGCTGCCCGCGTCTACCGCCTGGACTAACAAGACGCTGTGCTATCCAGTACCCCCAACCAAATCCCCCCTCCCTCAAAGGGAGAGGGAGATGGTGAAATCTTCGCATTCAACGACCGACAAGGAGCAAGAATATGCCGGAAGTCAGACCCTTCGAGATTTCAGTAGACGACGCCACGCTGGACGACCTGAGGCAGCGCCTGGCTGACACGCGGTGGCCCGACGAGATCCCCGGTTCCGAGTGGGACTACGGCAGCAACCTGGACTACATCAAGGAACTGTGCGAGTACTGGCGCACCGGGTTCGACTGGCGCGCACAGGAAAGGAAGCTCAACGCCTTCAACAACTGCAAGTCGGAGGTTGACGGCCTTGATATCCACTTCATCCACGAGAAAGGTCAGGGACCCAACCCAATCCCGTTGGTCATTACTCACGGCTGGCCTAGCACCTTCTTCGAGATGAGCAAGATCATCCCCCTGCTGGCAGACCCCGGCAGCCACGGCGGAGACCCGGCGGACGCCTTCGATGTTGTTGCGCCGTCGCTTCCCGGATTCGGCTTCTCGCAACCCTCCCGTGAGCGGGGCATGGAGATTGGCCGGGTCGCTGACCTCTGGGCCAAGCTGATGACCGAGAACCTGGGCTACGGGAAGTTTGTCGCGGTGGGCGGCGACATTGGGGCCGGTGTAACCTCACGGCTGGCGTATTCTCACTCCGACAAGCTGCACGGTGTCCACCTCACCTCGGTCACGCGCCCGACGCCCTATCTCGGTGCTGACTCGCGCCCCTTGACCGCCGCCGAGGAAGCCCACAGCGCGCAGCGGGAGCGCTGGTTTGCCGACGAGGGCGGCTACAATCACATTCAAGGCACCAAGCCCCAGACACTGTCTTACGGCCTCAACGACTCGCCCGCCGGAGTATGCGCTTGGATAGTGGAGAAGTGGCGCACATGGAGCGACTGCAACGGCGACGTGGAGAGCATCTACACCAAGGACGAACTGCTGACCACCGTCACCATCTATTGGGTCACCCAGACCATCGGCTCCTCGGTGCGGATGTACCGGGAGAACCAGACCCACGTATGGGAGCTGGAGCAAGAGGAGCGCGTGGGAGCCCCGGCGGGTATGGCTATGTTCCCGCAGGAGATCGCCCGGCCGCCGCGCGAATGGGCCGAGCGCTCCTACGACGTCCGCCGTTGGCAGGAAATGCCCAGGGGAGGTCACTTCGCGGCATTCGAGGAGCCGGGCCTGCTGGCCCATGAAGTGCGCGAGTTCTTCCGCCAGTTCCGGTAGACTCTCCTCAGCAATGTATACTTGAAGTCTGGTAGCCACTTTCTCAAGCAGCACGCCAATGAATGAACAGCCTCCCGACCGGGAATCCATCTGGAGCATCGGCAGAAAGTGGCTGCCTTGGTACTTTGGCTTAATCTTTGCCCTGACTATCGGCTGGACGGCATTCATCGCTTGGCTGGAGATAACCAGCGGAGAACATTATTCTTTGTCGGCAATCGCAAACGCTGTCGTGAAGGGCACAGCGCCAGCGGCGCCGCTCATACCCATTTACGCACTAATGGCAATAGCGGCATTGGACGTTACAGGAGGAGCTATCGTGGTAACAGCACGATACTTGGGTGACAAATTCCTCAAACCGCTACACGAGAAATTGCGGCAAGAGGGTCGCGAAGAGGGTCGCGAAGAAGAGCGGCACAAATGGGAAGCATGGAACCGGCGGCGTGAGGAAGCTGAAGAGAAGGGAGAACCATTCAACGAACCACCGCCCGGTTGCTGATAGAACTTGAATTTTTCAACAGAGAGTGAACCATGCCGGTTACGAGGCTTGAAATCACTTCGCAGCGCCCCTTCGCCGACGGCCAGCCCTTCGGCAATGTGGGAGCGTACACCCAGATAGACGGCACGGCCTATTTCGCCGTGGATCCCTTGCACCCGGCCAACGAGACCATCGCCGACATCAGGCTGGCCCCTCGCAACACGCAAGGGCTGGTGGAGTTCAGCGCAGACTTTCGCATCCTGCGTCCCGACGACTCCGGCAAAGGCAACCGCCGTCTGTTGCTGGATGTGCTGAACCGGGGCAAGGCGCTGGCTCTGCGCAACATCAACAGCGCGCCGGATGTTGCCCCTGACGCACCGATGAATCCCGGAAACGGGTTCCTGATGCGCGAGGGCTACACCCTCGTCTGGTGCGGCTGGCAGCACGACGTTCCCGACGCCCCGGGCCTGCTGCGTATCAACGTCCCTGAGGTGATGGAGAACGGCGAGCCGGTTTCCGGCAAAATTGTCGTCACTTTCCAGCCCAACGCCGTCGTCGAGTCGCAGTACCTGTCCGACCGGATGCACCGCGCCTACGCTTCCGACCACCTGGAGTCTTGGGAATCGGTGATGACTGTGCAGGACGATGAGGATGCGCCTGAGCAGGTGATTCCGCGCGACCAGTGGTGGTTCGCTCGCGTGGAGGACGGGCGTCGCATACCTGACCCCTGCTACGTTCATCTCGCCGGCGGATTCCAGCCGGGCAAGGTGTATCAGGTCATCTACACCACCACCGGAGCGCCCATAGCCGGATTGGGCCTGGCGGCAACCCGCGATATAGCGTCGCACCTGCGCTTCGACACTGATGGCCGACTGGATCGCGCCTATGCCTTCGGCGTATCGCAGAGCGGGCGTTTCCTGCGCTCTTTCCTCTACCACGGCCTGAACCGCGACGAATCGGGCCGCGACGTGTTCGACGGCTTCATACCCCATGTGGCAGGAGGCAAGCGCGGCGAGTTCAACCAGCGCTTTGCCCAACCATCAAGCCAGGCTACCCGCAGCGTTAACAGCCTGTTTCCCTTCCATGACGCACCGCTGACCGACCCGGACACGGGCCTTACCGACGGTCTGCTGTCGCGCCTCGCTGACATTTGCGCGAAGGGCGGAGGCGACTTGCCCAAGGTGATGTACACCTATACGTCGTCCGAATACTGGGCCGGCCACGGCGCGCTGGTCCACACCGATACCGAAGGCCAACGAGACGTGGAGCCGCCGGATACCGTCCGAGTCTACGCCTTCGCAGGAACGCAGCACGCCCTCGGCGGCCTCCCCCTCACCGATACCGACCCGGCGGACGGCTATCGTGGAGCGCACTCCTTCAACTGCCTGGACTACCGCGGCCTCATCCGAGCGGCGTTGGTCAACCTCGACCGCTGGGTATCGAGCGGCCAACAGCCGCCGCCCAGCCAGCACCCACGAATTGCGGACGGAACGGCTGTTGTGCCTACCGAAGCGGCGGCCGGGCTGGAGGCAGTCCCCGGCGTTAGGCTGCCCCGGCCGCTCCGCAAGTTTACGAGGCTGGACTTTGGCCCGGATCCCGGGGTTCCCACCGTCATCCCCGCTGCCATAGGCCGCGATTACCCCTCTCTGGTCTCGCAGGTGGATGCCGACGGGAATGAGTTGGCGGGCATACGGCTGCCGCTGGTGTCCGTCCCGCTGGCGGCCCATCTCGGCTGGAACCGCCGACACGCCGACATCGGCGGCGAGGGACAGACTCTATCCACCGGCGGCGCGTCCGGCGGAACCCTGCGCGGTTCTTCCATACCCTTCGCAGCCACCCGCAGCGAGCGCGAGGAAACCGGAGACCCGCGCCCGTCAATCGAAGAGCGCTACGCTTCCAGGCCGGACTTCCTGGAACAGATAGAGAACGCCGCCCGGCAGCTTGTAGCCGTCGGCTACCTGCTGAGAGAGGATGTGGAGCCGCTGGTCTCGCAGGCGGGGGAACATTACCAGGCTGTGGCCGGTCGGATGCCAGAGGTTCAGCCTGTGGGGGATTAACCGGAAATCCTGTCAATCCTTCAATCCTGAAAATCCTGATTCAGACAAGAGGTCGCGATGAAATATGACGTGATTGTTATTGGAGCCGGTTCAGGCGGCGGCGCACTGGCGACCCGGCTGGCTGAAGACCCTGATCGCTCGGTGCTATTGCTGGAGGCCGGGCCGGACTACACAGACCTTGAGCAGACGCCCGATGACCTGAAGTTCGGGTATGCCCCCAGGGCGTCGGAGATGGGAGCGCCGCATAACTGGTCGTTTACCGGAAAGGGCAGCGCTACCCGCTCCGAGGACGTGGTGGTGCCTCGCGGCAAGGTGGTCGGCGGCACCAGCGCCATCAACGGCCAGGTGTTCCTGCGCGGCGTCCCGGAGGACTACGACAGTTGGGCCGAGTGGGGCAACGGCGAGTGGTCCTTTGTGAAGTGCCTGCCCTATTTCCGCAAGCTGGAAACTGACACTGATATAGTTGACGACTTCCACGGTTTCGACGGCCCGGTGCCAGTGCGCCGCCACAAGCGCGAGGCCTGGCTGCCGCTGGCGGAGGCGTTCCACGTTTCGGCGATGGCGACGGGTTATGCCGAGGTCTACGACCATAACCACCCGGATTCCACCGGCGTCGGGCCGCTGCCGATGAACAACCCCAACGGCGTGCGGATGAGCACCGCGCTCACCTACATCACCAACAACCGCCACCGGCTGAACTTCACCATCCGCGCCAACGTGCTGGTGCGCCGCATCCTGTTCGACGGTGGTTCGACAGGCTCGCCACGGGCGGTTGGGGTTGAGGTCGAGAGCGGCGGCGAGACTTTCACCGTCGAGAGCGAGCAGGTGGTACTGTGCGGCGGCGCTGTGGCCTCCCCGCAAATTCTGATGCTCTCTGGCGTCGGCCCGGCGGCTCACTTGCAGGAAATGGGCCTGCCCGTAGTCAAGGACCTGCCGGGGGTCGGACAGAATCTCCGCGACCATCCCCTGTGCGCCGTTCGTGTCAAGACGAAGCCGGACTTCCCGCTGGATCCCGCCGCGCCGCGCATCCAGACGGTGTTGCGCTACACCGCGACAGGCTCCGGCCTGCGAAACGATATGCAGATTCTGCCGTCGTCCTTCTCCACACCCCTGGGCGGAGACCCGTATGCGGAGGAGGGCATTCGCTTTACCTGCATCCTGGAGCTGGCCAAGAGTTCCGGCGAGATCAGGCTGCGCTCCACGACGCCCGGCGACAACCCGGACATCAACTGTCGCCACCTCGAGGAGGAATTCGACCGCGAACGGATGCGCGAAGCGGTGCGGATGTCCTTCCAGTTCATGGAGCATGAGTCCTTCAGCGGCATTGTGGAGGAACCCATCTCTCCCACCCGCGAGGAAATCGAGTCCGACGACGCGCTGGACGCCTGGATGCTGGAGACGGTGGACATCGGTCAGCACCTATCGGGGACCTGCAAGATGGGTCCTTCCAGCGACCCGATGGCGGTGGTGGACCAGTTCGGGCGCGTTCACGGCATTGAGAATCTGCGCGTTGCCGATGCCTCCGTAATGCCCGACGTCATTCGCGCCAACACCAACCTGACCACTATTATGATCGGCGAGCGCGTCGCCGACTGGTTAATCCAGCAGACAGGATGATCCTTTACCCCTTCTCCCTATGGGAGAGGGAGAGGGTGTCCCTAGTCTGTGGCATAACAGTAGGGGCGGGTGTCAAACCCGCCCCTGCGTTTCCGTTGGTCGTCCCAATCGTCTCGGCCTAGTAGTGCCGCAACTCCACAACGTTGTTGTCGGGATCGTAGATGTAGAGGGAGATCCCGTCGCCGTGCGAACCCCAACGCTTGCCTGGACCAGCCTGTATTTCGACGCCGATTTCCTCGAAGCGCGTTTTCAGAGCTTCCATGTCGGTGTAGTTAATAACCATGCAGAAGTGGTCTTGATTCCTGGCGTCATCCTTGTCTGCCGGGATGTTGTCCGAGGCGAAGAAGTCTATGATGGTGTCGGGGTTCAGCCGGGCTGAGGGGAATCGCACCTCGCCCGCGCGCCACTGCTCAACCCGCTCCGCTTGCATCCCAAGCACTTCTGTGTAGAAGCGCAAGGACTCTTCCACGTCCTTGGTGCGGAGAACGATGTGGTCCATCTCAGTTATCTTGACCAGGGGCTGGGTCACAACCTCGAACTTTGTTTGAGTTGCCATGCTCGTCCTCCTAAAATTGTCGGCCTTTGTTCGGCTTTGGTTTGCCAAGCTGCCCGTCCCGTTCGTTGATGGCATTATATGGCGGCTCAGGCCGGTTGTCATCCAGCACACTCTTGACACGGCTTCCTGCGCCGTGTTAACTAAACTGTAGTCTTTGCGATTCGGCCTTTGATCAACTAGAATAGGGACGAATGGAAGGAACCAGTATTCGACAAGGCACGGTGTGAGTCATCGCTAGTAACTTTGGCGATACTGTTCTGGAGGTGAAGGACCTCCACACGTACTTCTTCAACCGCTGGGGCACGACAAAGGCGGTAGACGGGGTCAGCTTCTCGTTGCGTGAGGGTGAGACCCTGGGGATTGTTGGCGAGTCGGGTTGCGGCAAGACGATGACTGCGTTGTCTTTGCTTCGCCTCATCCCACGTCCGGCGGCTCGAATTGTGTCCGGGGAAATTATCCTGGACGGCGAAAATCTGGTCGAAAAGACCGACAAGGAAATGCGCCAGATTCGGGGCCGTCAAATCTCCATGATTCTGCAGGACCCCCAGACTTCCCTGAATCCGGTGTTCACCATCGGCAACCAGATTCTCGAGGCCCTGGGCATCCACCAGTCCGGCGGACGCAAGGAACTGGTGGGCCGCGCCATAGACGCTCTTCGCGGCGTCCGCGTGGCCGCCCCGGAACGGCGAATGGATGACTTCCCCCACCAGATGAGCGGAGGGATGAAGCAGCGGGTTATCGGCGCCATCGCCATTTCCTGCGCTCCCAAGGTCATCATCGCTGACGAGCCCACCACAGCGCTCGACGTTACCATCCAGCTCCAGTACCTGCGCCTGTTGAAGGAAATCCAGGCCGAAACCGGGCTGGCCATTATATTCATCACCCACGACTTTGGCATCGTTGCCCGGATGTGCGACCGGGTGGCCGTGATGTATGCAGGCCGGGTGGTGGAAGACGCGAGCGTGCGGGACCTGTTCAACAACCCGCAACACCCTTACACTCAGACGCTGATGGCCTCGGTGCCCCAGATGGAAAGAACCGACCGGCTCTACGCCATTGAAGGGCAGCCCCCGGCTCTCTATGATCTGCCCGATGGCTGCCGGTTCGCTGAGCGCTGTCAGCACGCCCAGGATATGTGCCGACGGGACTACCCGGCAGTCACCACTGTCAAGCAGGGTCATACCGCCAATTGCTGGATGCTCGATCCTTCCTGGACTCAACCTGCCTTGGCCGGACAAAGGGAGTAATCCGAATGCCCACGGAACTGCTGCGGGCAGAAAATCTGAAAAAGTACTTTCCTGTAACCAAGGGTCTGATAATGATGAAGACCGTCGGCCATGTGCAGGCGGTGGATGGGATCAATTTCGCCATCAACGAAGGCGAAACCTTGGGGCTGGTCGGAGAGTCGGGATGCGGCAAGACCACCACCTCCAAGCTGGTCCTGCGTCTCGAAGAGCCTACCGACGGCAGCATTTACCTCAGCGGAAAGGACATCAAGGACTTTCGCGGCCCTGAACTCAAGGACTATCGCACCCAGGTACAGGCCGTGTTTCAGGACCCTTGGTCATCGCTGAGTCCTCGGATGCGCGTTCGGGACATTGTGTCGGAAGCCTTGGTGGTCAACCGCGACGTCACCAACAAGGAGCGGGATGACCGGGTGGAAGAGGTGATGAACCAGGTTGGCCTACGCAAGGCCCAGGCGGACCTCTACCCCCACGAGTTCAGCGGCGGCCAGCGCCAGAGGGTGGCCGTAGCCAGTGCCTTGGCGTCGTACCCGAAGCTGATAATTCTCGATGAGCCGGTTTCCGCTCTCGACGTGTCCATTCGCGCCCAGGTGATGAACCTGCTGGTTGACCTGCAACAGGAGACCGGCGTAGCCTATCTGCTGGTCGCGCACAACCTCGCCACCGTGCGCTACATGGCGCACCAGACGGCGGTCATGTACTTGGGCCAGATTGTGGAGTACAGCCCGACCGAGGAGTTGTACGAGAACCCCTTGCATCCGTACACTAAGGCACTGTTCTCCGCGGCGTTGCCCTCGCATCCAGATGTGGAGCGGGAGGAGATCGTGCTGCAAGGCGAGGTGCCCTCGCCCATCAACCCGCCGTCCGGGTGCAGGTTCCACCCCAGGTGCCCCTTTGCCATGGACCGTTGCTCCGTGGATGAGCCGGTGCAGAAGGACGTCGGCAGCGGCCACATGGTAAGCTGCCACCTGTATTAGGAAGTAACGGCCTTGATATTCTTGAACAGAAAGAAGCCTCTAAAGAATAGAGGCTTTATTTCCGCAAAGCGGCAGTCGGCATCCTTACTTTCACAATTTAGTTTTCACCAGGCAAGCCCCGATTTATTCGGGGCTTATTTTTTGCCTTGCCGGAATCCTCCCATAGCGGAATGCTGAGGATTCCGGCTGACTGATTTAGGGATTACACCCAGAGAGGCCCCGCCAATTGGCCATGACGCTACCGGCCCGGCAAATCTGACAGGCTGTCGGCGGTAACGTCTGCCTTCCGGCTCAGGGAGGAGGCTCAATTGCCTTACTGGGTTGGATCCAGCGGCACCAAAGAATTTCATCGGAGGATGAAACGTAGATGCGCCTCAACCCGATTCAGGTTCCCATACACTTTCTCTCCCTGGCTGTCCTGCTGGCAGCAGGATTGCTGGCTCTGGCCGCTGTGGGATGCGGCGGCGATGAAGAGCCGACAGCCACTGCGGCTACCTCGGCGCCGTCAACTGGTTCTCAGGCCCAGCCCGCCTCAACGGCGGTTCTGTCCGGCGGCGCCGGAACCCAAGGGCAGCAGCAACCCACTCAACCTCCCGCGCTCACCACGGGCCCGGAGAGGGTGGCCGAGTTGTCGGGCGACATCAGCGTGGACGGTTCTAGCACCGTATTCCCGATCACCGAGGCGATGGCCGAAGAGTTCGGCATTGCCACCGACGGGAACGTCAGGATAACCGTCGGCGTATCGGGCACCGGCGGCGGCTTCAAGAAGTTCTGCGCTGGCGAGACCCACATCTCCGACGCCTCGCGGCCGATCAAGCAGTCGGAGATAGACCTCTGTGCTGAGGCTGGAATCGAGTTCATCGAGCTGCCCGTCGCCATTGACGGCCTTAGCGTGATGGTCAACCCCGCCAACGACTTCGTGGAGTGCATGACGGTCGAAGAACTGCGCACCGTCTGGGCTCCCGAGGCCGAGGACGTGGTGACCAAGTGGAGCCAAGTGCGAGCCGGCTGGCCGGAAGAAGACATCCGGCTCTACGCCCCCGGTGTGGACTCGGGCACCTTCGACTACTTCACCGAGACGGTGAACGGCGAGTCCCAGGCTTCCCGGGGCGACTTCCTGCCCAGCGAGGACGACAACGTGCTGGTTACCGGCATCTCCGGCGACCGCGGCGCGCTGGGTTACTTCGGATACGCCTACTACGCCGAGAACGCCGACCGGCTGAAGCTAGTGGCGATAGACGGTGGGGACGGCTGTATTACACCGACCGAAGAAACCATCAACAACGGAACCTACGCGCCGCTGTCCCGCCCGCTGTTCATCTACGTGACGGCTGACGCGCTTAACCAGCCCCATGTGAAGGCATTCGTCGAATTCTACCTGGACCAGGCGAACCGCCAACTGGTCAGCGAGACCGGCTACATACCCTTCCCGGAGGTCATATACGACCTGGTGCTGACCAAGTTCCTGGACAGCAAGACAGGAGCGGCCTTCGGAGGCGACGACCGGATACACGGCACCGTCGAGGAAGTGCTGCGGGCCTCGTCCTAGCAGTCAGAAAGCCCTGAAATCGAGGCGGCCACGGCATTAGCGGGGAGCCGTGGCCGCCTTGCTTTTGACGCCCGGCCCCGGTAAGGCTACACTGGCGAAAATTCGTTGGGATTAAAATTACCTGGGAATATGCTGGAGGATGGAATGAGCATTATCCGACTCTACACGGGCGACGACGGACAGACTCACATCGAAGAGATGAACCCGGAATCGCATCCAGACCTGGCGAGCCTGCAATCCACCACCGGAATCGTATTCCGCACGGTGGAACCCGGCTACTTCAGCGACTGGCACAACGCGCCTCGCCGCCAGTTTGTCATAAATCTGGAAGGCGAAGTCGAGATTGGTCTTGGCGACGGGACAGTGCACCGCTACGGCCCGGGACACGCGACTCTGGCAGAAGACCTGACCGGGCAGGGACACACCACCCGAGCCGTGGGCGACAAACCAAGGGTCACCGCGACTATTCCGCTATCTGAGTAGGGGAGATAGTTTGACTGGCTGGAATGACTTCAATAACCCCTCTCTGTGGGAACGGGGGCGAAAGCCCTGAACTAGACACAAACATATAGCACAACCGTACAGATTGGAGGAACCCAAATGGAATTTGGACTGTTTATGATGCCGCTGCATCCCCCGCGCCGCTCGCCGTCGGACTCCTACGACCGCGATGTTGAGCTCATCGTGCAGGCCGACAAGCTGGGCGTTAGGGAAGCGTGGGTCGGTGAGCACATTACAGAGACTTGGGAGAATGCCCCGGTGCCGGAGCTGATTATCGCCCAGGCGCTGGCCCTTACCGAAAACATCATCCTGGCGACGGGCGTCACTATGCTGCCGCTGCATCATCCGGTGGATACGGCCCACCGCATTGCTATGCTGGACCATATGGCCAGAGGGCGCTTCTACTGGGGCATCGGTCTGCGTTCCTTGCCCACCGACCTGCAACTCTACGGCGTGGAATACGACAGCATGGACGACGTGCGCGAGCGAGGCAGGGAGGCCCTGGAAATCGTCCTCGGCCTGTGGGAAAACGCCGATAGTGGACAGTTCGGATACGAAGGAAAGCACTACCAGGTTCATGCGCCGGAAGGTATGGCTGAACTGGGGCGTCGTCTCTACTTCAAGCCCTACCAGCAGCCCCACCCGCCCATCGGCGTGGCCGCGTCATCTCCCAACACGGAGACCATCCGAATGGCCGGAGAGAAGGGCTGGATTCCCATGACCAACCTGCCCAACCGCTTCGTTCCCGACCTGTGGCACACCTGCGAGCAGGGCGCCGCCAGCGCGGGCCGCGTCGCCAACCGGAGCGAATTGCGGTTGGGCCGTGACATCTACGTTGGCGAAACGCCTGAGTCGGCCCGCGAGGAGGCTCGCATCGTTCTCGGCAAGCCCTTCGAGGAACACCAGTGGAAGAACCGCCAGGCCGGCGGTATACTCGGCCACCTCAAGAACGATCCGGGTATGGCCGATGAAGACGTCACCGTTGACTACATGATGGAGAACATCTGGATCGTCGGCGATCCAGCGGAAGTGGTCGAGAAGATCGAGCAGACCTACGAGGAAACCGGCGGGTTCGGTACCCTCCTGGGCATCACCATGGACCCTGACGACCATACGCTGGTGCAGCGCTCGCAGCAACTTCTCATGGAGCAGGTGGCCCCGAAGGTGACGCACCTAAACTAATCGGCAACCCGGAGATTGAAATGACAACCCTGAACGAACGTTTCGAGAAAGGGCTGGAGACCAGGTCGAAATTTGTCGGCGGCGGGCCCATAGGGAGCGGTTCAGTGCCCGCATCCCAGGAAGTTGCCCCAGACCTGCACCGCATCGCAATGGAGGCGTTGTTCGGCACTATCTGGCAGCGCCCCGGCCTGCCTATCCGTCGGCGGGAAATGATCACGCTGTCGGCTCTCACCGTGCTCCAGCGGGAGAACCAGTTGACCCGCCACGTTGCCAACGCTCTGAACCTCGGCCTGACTCCGCAGCAGGTCGTCGAAGTGATGATTCACGCTTCCTGGTATGGCGGCGTTCCCACCGCCTTCAACGCTATGGGTGTGGCCAAAGAGGTGTTCGACGGACTGGGCATAGATTTCGAGCCGCAACTGGTGTTCGATCCTTCGGAGACGCCCGACGACCTGTATCAGCGTGGAGCAGCCCGTCGGGAGGAACTGATGGGACCGCCCGCAGAGGGACGCCCAGGCCCGGTGACCCAGGCCGAGCGCGACTTCAACCGGCTCAGCACGGAATATTACTGGGGCTCCGTTTGGAATCGCCCTGGTCTGGAACTTGTGGAGCGCTCGATTTGCACTTTGGCCTGCCTGACCGTATTGGGCCGTGAAGGGCCACTGCGCAGCCACATCAACGGCGCTCTCCACGTTGGGTTGACTCCCGAGGAAATCGTGGAGGTGTTCATACACGCCACCTTCTACGGCGGCATCCCCTTCACCCGCGCTGCCATTGACGCCGCCAACGAGATATTCCGCGCCAAAGGGCTGGGTTAAGGCTCAAATTGTCTCCAGCGCGTAATTAGGGGGGCGGGCTTCGCGCCCGCCCTCTTAGGTTGTTAGCATGACCTTCCAAAGCACATCGGACATTCTCGCCACGTCGCCGGAGCTGGAAGATTTCCGCTTTGACTGGGCGGCGCTGCCCGCCATCACCGACGGGATGGCGGGGACAGGAGGCCGCACCCTGGTCTGCGTGGAAGACTTCGTGGTCTCCGAAGTCCCTCGTTGCCTTCCGTCCGGGGACGGGGACTACGCCTATGCCTATGTTGAGAAGCGTAATCTCAACACCCAGGACCTTATAGCCGCGTTACGCGAGCGAGGAGTGCCGTATAACTCCGTGGGCATCGCCGGCCTGAAAGACAAGTATGCTGTCACGCGGCAGTGGCTTAGTGTCCCCGATGGATTTTCCCGGCATCTCGAGGCTCTGGACGAGATGGAAGGAGTGCGAGTGGTGGAAACCTCGCGCCATGGTGAGGGGCTGCGCCGGGGGAATCTGCGCGGCAACAAGTTCGAGGCGAGGGTTCGTGAGCCGTATTCCGGATGGGAAAGCCACGCCAACGCAATAATCGAACGATTGCGGAGCGTCGGGTTGCCCAACTATTTCGGTCCGCAGCGGTTCGGGCGATTCAACAGCAACGCCATAGACGGGGTGCGTATGATTCGGGGTGAGAAGGTGCCGGGCGGGAGAAGGCTCAACGAATTCTTCATTTCCGCCCTACAATCCCACCTGTTCAACTGGAACCTGAAAGAGCGCATTGAGCAGGGGATGTACGACCGGGTGTTTACCGGAGACCGGGCCCGCCGTCACGACACCGGAGGTATGTTTCTGGTGGGCGACGGAGTCGTGGAGTCGGAGCGGGCCCGGCGTCTGGAGATAAGCGCCGCCCTTCCCTTGTACGGACGAAAGGTCGCCGGAGGTCTGGAGGACGCGGCGGCGCACGAAGAGAAAACGTTGCTACGATTCGGGCTGCGGCGCAGCGACTTCCGGCGTTACACCCGCGGGTCGTGGCGGATAAGCCGCGTCTGCCCGGAAGAAGTCGCCCTCCGGTCTTTCCCGGAGGGCTATGTGGTAGAGTTCGCCCTTCCCAGCGGTTCTTACGCCACCACCTTCCTGCGCGAACTCACAGGGGCCGCCCAATCTCGCTGGTAGTGTCCGCCCATAACCGGTGAGACCGCTGTCGCCACGGCTTGTCTGAATCAGGATGGGACTTACGCAGTTGACTACAATTCCCTCTCCCTGAGGGTGAGGGCGTACCTCTCAACCTCTATGCTCAGAATTGGGACATATATCCTGAAAATCCTATAATCTTGGAAATCCTGATTCAGACAATGGCCCTGAAAGCCTGAACCTGTCACATATTGGACAGGCTCAGCAGCTTTTCCGCGTTTTTCCAGAGGATGGCTTCTTTCTCGTCCTCAGTCAGGCTTTCCTGGCGCAGCACCCATGAAACCGGCCAGTCAATGGCCATATCCGCAGGCCAGTCTGTGCCAAACACAATGCGGTCAGCGCCCACGGTGTCAATCAGGTAGCGCAGCGCCGCTTCGCTGTGAGTGAGACAATCGTAATAGAACTTGTCGAGGTAAGCGCTGGGAGGCTGTTGTATGTTCACCCGCGCCTCGCGGCGCACCTGCCAGCCCCGGTCCATGCGCCCGATGCCGAAGCAGGTGTACCCGCCACCGTGGGCCAGCACCACTTTCAGGTCGGGGCAGGCGTCCATCACGCCGCCGAACACGAAGGATGCGAAGGTAATGGCGCGGTCGGCCAGGTTGCCGATGCTGTTGGGAAGGTGGTAGCGGTCGTTGCGCGGCGAGACCACCGTATCGCCGACCTGGTGGATGAAGATGGCTGCGCCCAGGGCCTCGGCCGCTTTCCAGAGGGGCATGAAGGCCGGATCGTCGTATGTGACTCCGTTAACGTGGTCGCCTATCATGGCGCCTTTGAGTCCCAGGTCCCGCACGCCGCGCTCCAACTCTGCGACGGCGGCGTTGATGTCCTGCATTGGCAGAGTGCAGAATCCGGAGAAGCGGTCGGGATGTTCCCGCATCATTCCGGCGACTTCCTCGTTGGCTTCGCGGCAGGCGGAAACGGCGTCGCCGGCGCTGGGGAAAGTGTAGTAGCCGACGAAGGTAGAGACGACTTGAACGTCCACCCCCAGCGAATTCATGTCGGCCAGCCTCTGCTCGGTGTTCCAGCCAAAGGCCGGGGTCAGCGGTTGGGTCAGCTCGCCCAGTCCGTAAATCAATTGCCCGTTGGCGTTGCGATGCCCGGTGACTCCGTGCCAAGACTCGCCCCGGTAGAGCGTCTCCAGCATACAGTGGGGCATCAGGTGAGCGTGGATGTCTATGCTGCGCATTCTCTGGTCTCCCTAACTGAGTCCCAACAGGGTTTCGATATTTCCGCCCAGGATGGCGTCTTTTTCCTCGCCAGTGAGCTTGGTCATGTTGCGCACCCATGACACCGGCTCGTCAATTGCCATGTCAAAAGGCCAGTCGGTGCCGAACACCACCCGGTCAATGCCGACGGAGTCAATGAGCATCCGCAAGGCATCCTCGCTGTGGGTAAGACAGTCGTACCAGAACCGGTCCAGGTAGCGGCTGGGGGGCTGCTGTATGTTGACCCTGGCCTCTGAGCGCACCTGCCAGCCCCGGTCCATGCGGCCCGCTCCGAAGCAGGTGTAGCCGCCGCCGTGAGACAGGCAGACTTTCAAGTCAGGGCAAGCGTCCATTACCCCGCCGAAGACGAAGGACGCGAAGGTGACGGCGCGGTCGGCCAGGTTGCCGATGGTGTTGGGCAGGTGGTAGTTGTTGCTGCGAGGGCTGACCACCGTGTCACCGGCCTGGTGGATGAAAATGACTGCGCCCGATGCTTCGGCAGCCTTCCAGAGGGGCATGAAGGACGGATCGTCGTAGGTGACGCCGTTCACATGGTCGCCGATCATCGCGCCCTTCAGCCCCAGGGTCTGCATCCCGCGTTCCAGCTCGGTAACGGAGGCGATTACGTCCTGCATCGGCAGGGTGGCGAAGCCGGCGAACCGGGCGGGATGGTCCTTGGTGAGCTGGGAAACGTAGTCGTTGCATTCGCGGGCCATGGTCGTGATGGCCGCGGCGTTCCGCTCGTAGAAGTAGAAGAAAGAGTTGGTGGAGAGCACATGGACGTCCACGTTCAGTTCGTTCATTTCCTGGAGCCTTTGTTCCGGCGTCCACATGGTGCGTGGGGTGTATTCGTGGGTAGGCAGCATCTCGGCGGAAGAGATGCCGTGCCAGTCCCGGCCTTCCGCCATGGCCTTGACCATGCCTTCCGGGCTGATGTGGGCGTGAATATCTATGGTTCGCATCTGACGGGGAAGCTCCTGTGTGTTGAAGTAAATTGAGACAGGGAATTGAGACTTCGGAATTATAGCCGAAATTCGTACTGACCGCTCCGTTTCTCGGAGAGTAGAATTAGTCTATACCACGTGCGCCATTTTCCCGTGCGTTCTTTTCCTATGATAGACTTCCATAGCTGGAGGGATGCGTTTTGAGAATAAAGCAGCCCTTGGATACTTACCTGGCAAACTACCGGCTGAAGCATGACGGCCTTTACGATCTGCTTTGGGCCTTTCGGCTGGTTCGGGAAAATTTTGGCTGCCGCCGAGCGCTGTATCCTGGCAGCTACCTGCACGTGACGCCGTCGCTGGTGTTCCCGGAAGTCTGCTATGTTGATTCGCTCAAGGGTGTCGGCGCCGCCCTGGGATCACCTGAACTGCTGGAATACGTCAGCGAACATCGGGAATACCCGGACGATGCGAGCATCCGTGGTTATGAAGAAGACTACACTGCCTTTGCCGCCGAGCCTCTGGCCTCCTTTGATCTGTTGATTTCGCTAAACGCCGGGTTCATATCGCAAGCCTGCCGTTCTCTTCTGAAGCCGGGAGGTCTTTTGCTGGCCAACAATTCGCATTATGATGCCGCCCGCGCTCATGTTGACCCTGGCTACCGGCTGATTGGAGGGCTAAACGGAGACAGCTTGCTCCTGGATTCCTCCCATCCTGATCTTTCGGCGCATTTCAGAACTGCAAAGGGAGAGGCTTTGACGCTGGAAATGGTGGAAGCCGACGCCAAAGGGCCACCGAGCAGGGCCCGGTTCATGCCGCAAAAGGAAATGGAAGCATACTTGTTTCAACTGGTTCCAATGGAGTAAACCAAAGAAAGGACAGGCGCCGCGCCGGAAGCCTTTTGGGATGATGCCTGACGCCCCGGGGCGATGCGCTCTGTGAAGCTGTTCCCCCGAGTAGCGATGCCAGCGCGCAGGCAGCCCTCCGGTCCTGAACCGGAGTTATCGGTCCAGCCTGAATACACGATAGAGGTTTACATTGAAAGACCGGCTCATTCGCACCCTGGGCGCACTTATGTTGATGGCAACCCTCGTGGCGTTGTCTGCCTCGTGCGGCGGAGCTGACGCAGTGGTGATAGCCACGGGCGGCGATTACCATCCCTTTAACTTCATCAATGAGGAAGGTGAAATAGACGGCCTTGAACGTGAACTGGGGGATGAGCTGTGCCGCCGCGCTGATTTGGAATGCCAATGGGTTCAGAATGATTGGGAAGGCATGATTCCCGACCTTGTCGCGGATGAGTTCGATGCAATCCTCGCCGGTATGAGCATCACGGCCAAGCGGGAGGAGCTGATAGACTTCACGGAAGCGTACTACCCGCCGGCTCCTTCTGTGTACTTGGCGAAGGCCGGCGAGGGCGATGAAGCCGTCCAAGGGGTGATTGGCGCTGCGCCAAACACCATCTACTTTGACTATTTTACGGAATTGGGCACACCCTTCGTGGAGCTGGATGACTACGTAGATGGAATCGAAGCTGTGCTCAGCGACAAGGTGGACGCCATCCTTGTGGATCACGGCTATGGCGTGAAGAAACTTGCGGAATACGAAGGCCAACTGGCTATTGTGGGCCCATCCGTTCTGCTGGACCGGGGCCTGGGTATCGGAGTCCGCAAGGGCAGCGAACTGAAAGGCAGGCTCGACGCGGCTCTGTCTTCCATGAAGGCCGATGGCTCTCTGGATGACCTGATTCTCAAGTGGGTAGGCGAGGACGCGGCAACGTTCAAGTAGAGAAACAGGTTAAGGGCTTATGCAGTTGGCTACATTCCCTCTCCCAGAGGGAGAGGGAATTTGTCACACGCCCCTTACAGATTCAGCATTTTCTCCAGGTTCTTCCAGAGGATGGCTTCTTTCTCATCCAGGGTCAGGCTGGACAGGCCCATCACCCAGCCAACGGGCCAGTCAATCATCATGTCGGCGGGCCAGTCGGTGCCCAGCACAACGCGGTCAATGCCCACGGTGTCTATGAGGTAACGCAGAGCGGGCTCGCTGTGGGTGAGGCAATCGTAGTAGAAGCGGTTGAGGTATGAGCTGGGCGGCTGCTGGATGTTGACGCGAGCTTCCGGCCTGACCTTCCAGCCCCGGTCCATGCGGCCCGCGCCGTAGCAGGTGTAGCCGCCGCCGTGGGACAGGCAGATTTTCAGGTCTGGGCAGGCGTCCATCACCCCGCCGAACACGAAGGTGGCGAAGGTGACAGCGCGGTCGGTCAGGTTGCCGATGGTGTTGGGCAGGTGGTAGCGGTTGAGGCGCGGCGTCACGGTGGTCGGCAAGGCTTGGTGAATCAGCAGCACCGCGCCCATCTGTTCCGCCGCCTTCCAGAAGGGAAGGAACTGAGGATCGTCGAAGGTGTGTCCGTTCACGTGGTCGCCGATCATCGCGCCCTTGAAGCCGAGCTGTGTCACGGCGCGTTCCAGCTCGGCAATCGCCGACGGTATGTCCTGCATCGGCAGCGTTGCCAGTCCCGAGAGCCGGTCGGGATAGTCCATCGTCATCTGGCGCACTTCGTTATTGCAGTCGTTGGCGATGGCGACGGTGGTGGCGACTTCTTCGTCGTATTTGTAGAAGGCGACGTTGGTGGAGACTATCTGCACGTCAACGCCGATGGAGTCCATGTCTTCGATGCGCTGCTCCGGCGTCCAAGCGTTGCGCGGATTGTGCAGCTCGCCTTCGGCGGCGGTCATCCCGTGCCAGGCGCGGCCCTGCAATACCTCGCGCTGAAAGCATTGGGGCGTGGAATGGGCGTGAATATCTATGGCCCGCATTGGTTAGCCTCTCAAAAATTCCCTCTCCCTTGAGGGAAGGGTTGGGGTGAGGGTGGAAGGTGCAGGATCAGGAAATCTACACTCCCAGCAGCCTTTCCATGTTCTTCCAGAGGATGGCGTCTTTTTCGTCTTGAGTCAGGCTTTCCAAGCCCAGCACCCATGACACCGGCCAGTCTATCGCCATGTCCGCTGGCCAGTCAGTGCCGAATATCACGCGGTCAATGCCCACGCTGTCTATCAGCATCCGCAGGGCCGGTTCGCTGTGGGTGAGGCAGTCATAGTAGAACTTGTCGAGGTAGGAACTGGGCGGCTGTGAAATGTGCTCCCGGGCCTCTGAGCGCACCTGCCAGCCCCGGTCCATTCTGCCCACGCCGAAGCAGGTATAGCCCCCTCCGTGGGCTAGGCAGACCTTGAGGTCGGGACATTTATCCATCACCCCTCCGAAGACGAAGGAAGCGAAAGTCACGGCCCGGTCCACCAGGTTCCCGATGGTGTTGGCCAAGTGGTAGCGGTTCAGCCGGGGCGTGACCAGCGTGTCGCCGCCCTGCTGATGGATGAACATGATCGCGCCCATTTGCTCCGCCGCCTGCCACAGCGGGAGGTACTCCGGTTTATCAAAGGTACGGCCGTTGGCGGTGTCGTTGATCATCGCGCCGACGAAGCCCAGATTGTTCATCACGTGATCCAGTTCCTTGATGGCCGCGTTGACGTCCTGCATCGGAATCTGCGCGAACCCTTTGAACCTGTCGGGGTGGTCCACCGTCATCTGGTGGACTTCCTCGTTGCACTCGCGGTGCATCGCCGCGATGACCTGCGGGTCTTTGTCGTAGAAGTAGAAGGCAGCCCCGGTGGACACCACGTGCACGTCCACGCCCAGGGAGTTCATGTCGTTAAGCCGCTGCTCCGGTGTCCAGACCGCGCGAGGCGCAACCCGCATTGTGCCCGGCTTGACGCCGTGCCAATCTTCGCCCCGGTTCATGGCTTGGATGAAGCACTGGGGCGTCAGGTGAGCATGGATGTCTATGCTTTTCACAGGTCTCTCCATAAAACTCCCTCTCCTTATGAGGGAGAGGGTTGGGGTGAAGTTGGGAGCGGGAGTGGTTCTGTCGGCTACCGTCCCCGCTGTCGTGGGTCGAGGATGTCTCGCAGGGCGTCGCCGGCGAAGGCGAACCCCAATACCGTGATGCTCAGGGCCAGGCCGGGGAAAACGAGCATCCACGGGGCAGTCCTCAGGAACTGCGCCGCTTGGCCGGTGAGCATTCCGCCCCATGACGGCGTGGGCGGTTCGATGCCCAGGCCCAGGAAGGACAGCCCGGCTTCGGTAAGTATCGCCGTGCCGAACATTGACGACATTATTATCAGGAAGGGGGCCATGGAATTGGGCGCAATGTGGCGGAGTATCACCCGCCAGTCGGATGCTCCGATGGCCCGGGCCGACAGGACGTAGTCCGACTCGCGCAGGGAGATGGTGGAGGCGCGGATGACCCGGACGCCACGGGGCAGGATGGTGGCGGCGATGGCTATTATCAGGATTTCCGTGGACTGCTCTCCCAGGGCCGCCACTATGGCGAGGGCCAGGATAAGGTCGGGCAGCGCCATCCACATATCTATGATCCGCTGCACTATCGAGTCCAGATAGCCCATGAAGTACCCGGAAAGCAGGCCGAGCAGCGCCCCGGCTCCGGTGCCCAGGATGACGGAAGCGAAGCCGACCAGCAGAGAGACCCGCGCGCCGTGGACCACCCGGCTGAACACGTCCCGGCCGAACTCGTCGGTGCCGAACAAATGGGTCCCTCCAAGCCCAACCCTGACAGCGTCGTAATTCTGGACCTGGTAGTCAAAAGGAGCGATGACGTCGGCGAAGATTGCTACCGTCGCCACCACTACCACCACGATCAGGCCCAGCGCCCCCAGGGGCTTGGAGCGCAGGTGATGCCAGGCCATTCGAGCGAATGTCCGCTTCCGGTGCTCTACTTCCAGGGGCTGGCGAGGCTCCGATTCCAGTATTTCGGTCGTATGAGCCACTTCGTTCCGTTCCGCTTTAACTTCTTTCTAGCTGTAGCGTATGCGAGGGTCGAGCAGGCTGTACATCAGGTCCACGACCAGGTTGGCGAGTAGGACCACCATGGCGATGAACATGATGATTGACTGAATGACCGGGGTGTCCCTGCCTGCAACGGCCTGCACCAGCAGTTGGCCGAGGCCGGGAATCTGGAACACCTGCTCAATCACCACCTGCCCGCCAAAGAGAATCACCACCTCGAACCCGGCAAGGGTAGTGACCGGCAGCAAGGCGTTGCGCAGCACATGGACGAAAAGGACTTTCGCCCGGTGCAGGCCCTTCGCTTGCGCTGTGCGCACGTAGTCTTCGCGCAGCACTTCCAGCACGGAGGAGCGGGTCATCCGCAACATTCCCGCTGAGCTTCTCGACCCGACAACCAGGGCTGGGAAGAGCATAATCTGGAGGTTGGTCCAAGGGTCTTCCCACAGGTCTCTATAGGAAATTGGCGGCTTCCAGTCGAAGATTATTGCCAACGCCACCAGCAGCAGCAGTCCCAGCCAGAAGTTTGGCATGGACTCGAAAATCATGCTGAAGAATCTGAGCCCGTAGTCTATGAGCGTGTCCTGGCGGACTGCTGATATGACTCCGAAGGGAATTGCTACTACGACTGCTATGACAACTGCCATTATGGCAAGCTGTGCGCTGACCAGGATGCGGGGTTGCATCCTTTCCGCCACCGACTGGCGGTTGGTGAGGGACTGTCCGAGGTCGCCGGTTATGAAGTTGAGGGCCCAATCCCGGTACTGGACGAAGACGTTGCGGTCCAGGCCAAGTTTTTCCCGCACCCGCTGTATCTCTTCTTCCGTGGCCAGATTGGCCCGGTCTTCGCCTCCCAGCACCACTGTGGTTGCGTAGTCGCCGGGGATGATATGGAGCAGGAAGAAAATGATAAGAGACACACCGACCGCGGTCGGAATGAAAAGAAGCAGCCGACGAATGACGTAGCTTGTCATCTCTTCACCTGTCCTGCTCTTCTCGCTTCTTCACGTCGTGAACCCCTTGCTCTGGTATCGCCGGACGGGGAATCTTCCTTCTGAGAGATACATCCGGAGAATAACGGCGGCGCCACAGAGAGCGCAAGGCTGCTCCCTCCATGGCGCCGTGTATGTATTGGTCAGATTGCGGTCAGCGCCATGCTAGAGTCCGCCGGGAACCCCACTGGTCTGTCCGCTGTAGCCGCCTGCGTCCTTCATGCTCGGGTCCATCCACATATGTTCCCAGCGGACGAAGGAGCTGGAGGGCTGTGGGTGATGGTAGTACCCGCGCACGTCAGGCCAGAAGGCGGCGGCTTCCTGCTCCCAGTATAGAGGGAACCGCCAGTACTGCTGCATGGAATACAACTGGAGATCGTCAGAGATTTGCTTGCGCTGGGCCGGGTCAATGGTGGTGGCCGCAGCGTCGAGCAGCATCTCGGCCTTTTCGTCGCAGTCGGTGCCGGGGGTCCAGTGGTTCAGAGCCGAAACGCAGCGGAAGTAGTAGCCCATGCCGAGGGCCGGGTCGTCCGCTGGCATGGTGTCGTTGCGTGGCAGGATGTCGCCCCAGGAACCTTCGGAAGTCTGCTTGCGGTAGGCGACGGTCTCAACCAGGTCGAAGTCGGTCTGGACTCCCAGCAGTCTCAACTGCTCCTGGAAGAAGGTGGCGCGAGCCTGCACCTGCTCGTCGGATTCCACGGTGAAGGTGAAGGTCTGGTCGAAGGGGAATCCCTCTTCTTCCAGGATGGCGCGAGCTTCGGCGCGGCGGGCGTCCCAGTCTCCGTCTTCAGGCGGGCACCAGCCCGGGACGGTGCAGCCGGTGGCCTGGTCCAGCTCCCACGAACTTCCGGGAGACATCTGGAATCCGGCGGCCCCGTGACCGTCCTGCAGAATGCGTATGCCGGTGTCGCGGTCGATACCCATCATGATGGCCTGGCGCACCCGCACGTTGTCGAAGGGGGCGGTGCGGGGGTTCAACCACAGGGTATGGTGTCCGCGGGTGGCGCGTATGACGGTCTGTATCTGGTCGTTCTCCACGTAGGAATCGTACTGGCCCCAGTTGCGGACCCAGTGCCAGTCGGTCTGGCGCGCCAGCATGGCCGCCTGCTGGGCGGACTCGTCCAGGATGCCGAAGATAGTGACCTTGTCCACGTAGGGCAGGCCGTCCTTGAAGTAGTCAGGATTCTTGGTGAAGTTCTGTTCATTAACGCCCACCTTCTGGCCCTCGTCCCAAGTGAAGGGACCGGTGCCCACGGTGATGTCGGTGAACATGGCATCTTCGCCGTTGGCCTGGAACCAGGCCTTGTTGAACATGACCGCAGCGCGGTCGGTGAATGCCAGCAGCGCGGTGGCGTTAGGCTCCACAAAGTTCAGCTCGAGGGTCATGTCATCAAGGCAGGACGAGGCTCCCAGGTCCAGGAAGCCGAGCTTGCCCTGCATTTCGCTGGAGGTCAGACCCTCGCCGGTGAGCATGGTCTCCAGGGTGAAGCGAGCGTCTTCGCAGGTGAAGGCTTCGCCGTTGTGCCAGGTGATGCCCTCGTGGAAGAACATGGTGACGCCGGTGGCGTTGTCGTGGTTGGTCCAGCCCCGCGCCAGGTCGGGGATGATCTTGCCGGCGTCGTAAGGATTGTCCTCGACCAGGTAGTTGTGAGTGGGGATGCGCAGGCGAGCGGTTACGCCCGAGTAGGCGCCCCAGATGTTGGCGTGGTCAAGGGGGTCTTCGTAGTTGATGCGGAGATGGCCGCCGTAAACGGGCTCGCCGTAGAAATCGGTATGCGGCTGCCAGTACTCAGCAAAAGACGGCGCGTGAGACGGCTCCATCATCATGCTTGTGTCGGGAGCCGCGGTCGCCAGAGGGGCGGCGGTAGCCAGCGGCGCAGCAGTGGTAGCTGCCGGAGCCTGTGTTGCCGCGGGAGCGGAAGTCGCTGCCGGGGCAGGAGCCTCGGTCGCGGCGGGCGCGGGAGCGGAAGTTGCCGCCGGGGCGGAGGCTTCGGTGGCCGCCGGCGCAGAGGTCGGAGTTGCCGATTCCCCACAGGCAGCCGCCAGAACCGGGATCAGGAAAAGCATTGCCAAAAAAGCGAATCTGGGAATCTTCCAGCGGAAACCTGTCATCTAGCTCTCCTCCGTGTGGTCAAGTTCCTATCGTTACGCTAACGATACGGCGCAATACTGTATATTTAAGCCTCTTGGCTGTCAACTAATTGAGATTGCGCTTATATTCGCGCTGTGCTAGTGTTCCGTTCACTTTTCGAATCGGGAGGAATAATGCCAGAGGAAACAGGACGGCCACAACCTAACTACAATCCGTTTCCACCCGGACAGTCCAGCCGTTCAATGGTCATAGAACTGGACGTTGAAGACATGGGACAGATGCTGCGCCGGGCCTTTGTTGATACTCACGGCAAGTTCACCATCTATTGCGACGAGCCTTCGACCATCGGCGGCAACGGTACGGCCCCCGCCCCGCTGCACTACTTCGCCGCCTCCATTGTCTTTTGAGAAATGACCCAGATTGAGAGGTACTCTCAATTGATGAAGGTCGAAATCAGCAGCGTGAAAGCCCACGTTGCCGTTCATTTCGGATTGCAAGGCTCGGTTCTTGCCGGCACCATTGAGGCCAGCGCCCCGAAGGTCGAGACCACCTACGAGATCGAATCCTCCGACGAGCCGGGCCGGGTAGCAGCCATGCTGCGCAACGCGCGCAACGGTTGCTGGGTGCGCGCCGCCGTCGCCAACCCCACGCCGTTCGAGGATAAATCAACCCTCAACGGCGAGCCGATTTACTTCGACTGACACGCGGCTGGTTTGTTGAAGATTGCAGAGGCTGGGGCGCACAGTCATGCGCCCCGGCTGAGTTTCGGCGTACAGTGAGCTGCAGGCGCCCATCTTACCATCCCAGGGTTTCCGGCACCAGCACCATGGAGATACGCCCCACCACCGGCTCGTGTTCCATCACCAAATACTTTCCGATGGGAGTGGGAGCGACCCCACGGTCCTCCAGCCAGCGGTCGTGGCGCTCCAGTGTCCAGCCTCTGGTACGGGATTCGGCTTCGGCCAGCGACGAGCATATCTTCTGAGTGCCCGCCACTAGGATGACACGGCGGGCGCCATATGAGTAGGCGCCTATCTGGCTGCCGGAACTGCTGGCTATGACGATTTCCCCGGTCTCGGCGATGGCCTGTACGCTGCCCACGAAGTAGTCGGCGGTGGTGGTCTTGCGCCGGAACTCGCGCTGCGACGCCGGGTCGGGTTGGGCCATCATCTGGTCATGCAGGTTCACGTAGCTGTCGTTGCCGCGCATATATTCGGTGTAGCCGATGGTATCAAGGGTTTCCGAGGTGTTGACGAAGACTTCGGAACCCTCTGGCACCAGTTCCTGGATTTTTGCGAGGGCAGCCTCCCGGCTGTCCACCAGGAAAGCCTCCACGTTGCGGGCGGCCAGCGCCTCGATTGTCCGCCGAATGGATTGGGCAGATGCCGGGGCAGTGGGGTTGCCGGTGGTCATTGTGTTGCTCCTGTCAGATTTAGGCGGAATGTGTGGCTACTCACGGGATCCCGGGCGCAGGTTTGGCATCACATCGTCTGCGAACAGACCCATGGAGCGCATTACCTGATCGGGGGTAAGGTCGCCCCAGGCAATAATGGGGCAGAAATAGTTGATGCCCGTTTCGTCTATGGCCCGCTGTATCTTTTCCCGCACTGTGGCATGGGAGCCGGTAATGACTATCTCCCGGTGCTCAAGGTCGTCGAAGTCGCGAATGAAATTCAGGAAGTCGAAACCGGCCTTTTCCCACAGGAAATTGATGTTGTGGAACCAGGTCTGGAAGGCTTCCCTGCACTCGCTCCTCGCCTGTTTGTCGGTGCCAGCTACGTAAACGTGGCGGACAAGCCCCAGCTTGGGAACGGCGACGTGGCTGTTCAGGCCGTCGGACATTCGCTCGGCGTTCCAGACCTGCTTGTACAGGTCGTAGTGTTCTTTGGTGGCGGAGTTGTCGGCAAAGACGTGGCAGGTGTTGAAGCCGTGCTGGGCCATCCACGGCACGGTTTCGAGGTTGTTGCTGGCGTACCAAAGCGGGGGATAGGGCTTCTGGAAGGGCTTGATCCAGAGTTCGATGTCTTCGTAACTGTAGTGCTTGCCTTGGTGATTGAAAACACCGCTGGAGAAGCCCCCGGTGAACAGGTCCATCTGCTCGTTGAACACTTCCCAACTGGTGTCCAGGTCAACGTCGAATTTCTCCGCCTCGACCGGCGATACCCCACGTCCTACGCCCAGGTCCAGGCGTCCGTTGCTGAGGTTGTCCAGCATACAGATTTCGTGATACAGGCGTATGGGGTTATAGAAGGGCAGGAGGTATACCAGCGGCCCCAGCCGCAGCCTCGAAGTGCGCTGGGCTGCCGCCGCCAGGAACACCGACGGCGACGGAGATACGCTGAGGGGAGTAATGTGGTGCTCTGCCAGGTGGTAGCTGTAAAATCCGGCGCGGTCGGCATATTCCAGCATTTTCAGCCGGTTCTCGAAGATGTCGTGGGGCGCTGATTTGTCCCACTCGATCCAGTCGAAAAGCCCGAATTGCAGGGTATCGTTAAGCGTGTTGGCCTGCGTCATGGTTTACCTCCAACGCCGGAGTCTTCTCACCATGGACTCGCATCGGTAACATGGGCGACTCTTCGCATAATATCATGTCTCAGGCCGACAGGCCGATCACGTCTCAGGCCGACGCCCGCAGCGCGGCAACCGCAAATTGGTTCAGGGCAGACATGGGCGAATTTCACACGCGCCCATGCGCTCGCCGGCGGCTTCGGCCCTAGCGCCGTCCGCTGGCGATAATCATGGCGGCGAACTCCGTGTCTATGCCGCGGGGCCATTCCCGTCCCGACGGGTCGGAGACGTTGATGAACAAGGGTGGGCCGAGACCCTCGATTTCCATGCGCAGCACGTCGCCGTTCTGTACCGCGCCGATGTGCTGGTGGTTGACGCCGGTGGCGATGACGTCGCCGGGTTCCAGCGTGGTGATTTTAGACATTTCCGAGATCAGCTCGGGAATCTTGTGGGCCATGTCGCTGGTGGGAAAGTCATGGCGCGGCTCGTCATTGTTCCACAGCCGCACCTGGAGTTCCTGCGGGTCGGCTATCTCGTCGGCAGTGACCAGCGCCGGGCCCATCGGCGCGAAGGTGTCCCAGCACTTGCCCAGGAAGAAGCTGTTGCCGACTGCTCCCTGCAATCCGCGGGCCGACATATCCAGGAAATTGGTGTAGCCGAATATGTACGACAGCGCATCGTCCTGCTCCACCTTGCTGGCCGTGCGGCCTATTACAAAGGCCAGTTCCGGCTCGTGGTGGAAGATCGAGGCCGGGGTCGGCGGCAGCTCGCAGGTGTCGCCGCTGCCAATGACCGCCGTCGGCGACTTGAGGAAGGCGTCGAGAACCGCTGGCTCCCGCTGCCCGAACTCCAGGTAGTTGACCGCGGCGCAGATGAGCTTGGGCGGGCGCGGCACCGGCGGCCGCAACCGCACGCTGCCCAGTGCCACGCCGTCCTGTCCCGCAACGGCGGCTTCTATGCGAGGGCGCATTTCGTCCCAGTTGATGATGACCTCTTCCATCATGTCTTGGGGACGCCGAAAACTCATCCCCTCTACCGCAGACATGGCGTCGGCAATCCGGTCTCCCTCAATCACTCCCAGCCGAAAATCGTCGTAGAGCGCCAGTTTCATCGCCAATCCTCCTGTTGTAGCGGAGTTTGGCGCGTAGTGTCGCACGTTGCAGCGGGCGGGGCAAGGGAGTTGATGCAGAGCGAAATGCCGGGGCCCCGGTTGCCTTGGGAACTCGGCTGCCTTGACGGAATACGTGGCTGATTCTAGGATTGGGTTACCCTGGAACTTGGGTTACCTTAGGAACAAAGGATTTTCAAATGACGTCAAGGGTATACATAATCCCCATACCGGATGGAAATACCGAAGCCCTCAAGTCAGCCTTCGCGGATATGGAGGGAGCGCGGGAGCAGCAGTGCATTGACAACCGCCGCGTGATGGGCATAACCCGCGAGTTTGTAAGTCTTCAGGAAACCCCACAGGGCGATCTGCTGGTGGCATACCTCGAAGGCGATGACCCGGACAAGGCGGTTGAGCGCATGACGGCTTCCGGCTCCGAGTACGCGCGCTGGATTGCGGAAGTCGTGTTTCCCTTGCTGGGCACGGGGCATCTCAGCGCGGCGCAGGTCCTGGCGGATTGGCGGGACGGGTAATGAGTATGTCTCAGACCGGCGGGCCGATGGCCGATATTAGCTACGAACTGCGTGGGCACACCGCTTACATTACGATACGCCGTCCTCAGGCGATGAACGCCCTTGGGCCGGAGCAACAGGCTGAAATCATCGAGGTCTGGCACGCCTTTCGCGATGACCCGGAGGCTTGGGTGGCGATCATCACCGGCGAGGGCGACCGCGCTTTCTGCGCCGGGGCCGATCTCAAGACCTACACGCCCGTTCTGGGCGAGAGAGACATTTACGACCTGCGACAGGACGCCGACCGTCCCGGCTTCGGCGGTATCACGCGGGGACTGAACATCTGGAAACCCATCATCGCCGCAGTGAATGGGTACGCTTTGGCCGGAGGGCTGGAGTTGGCCCTCGCCTGCGACATCCGCGTGGCGTCGGGTAACGCGGTTTTCGGCTGCTCCGAGGTACAGCGCGGCTTCCACCACTGCGACGGCGGCACGGTGCGGCTGCCCCTGATTGTAGGGTTGGGCAACGCCCTGCGGATGCAGCTCACGGGCGAGCATATCGGCGCAGAGGAGGCGCTGCGGATTGGACTGGTCAGCGAGGTGACTACGCCCGAGGGGCTGATGCCCGCCGCCGAACGCTATGCCGCCGCCATAGCCGCCAACGGCCCGCTGGGAGTGCGCTCGGCCAAGGAATCCATGATTCGCAGCTTGGGCCGCGCGTTGGAGGATGCCCTCCGTTTTGAGAACGTGCTTTTCTCCACCCTCACCCGCACCGATGACTTCGCTGAAGGCCCCCGCGCCTTTGCCGAAAAGCGCCCCCCGGTGTGGAAGGGCAGATAACATATGTTCCCTACCCTCAGAGGGAGGGTTAGGGTGGGAGTGAACCGCACAGAACAAGTAAACCTTACGCAAGTAAACCTTACGATGGAGTCGAAAATGGTCGAAGCAGATAGCCGCGTTCCCCTCGATTGGGAGGCCCTGGAAGTGGGCGAGGTCTTCGAGAAGTTCGAGTATATGCTCACCCAGGAGATGATTGACGAATACCGTTGCGGCGTGATGGACACGGAGGCCGCTTTCCCCACCATTTCGCACAAGGTGGATGTGCGGCAATTCAATGCCAAGTACAGCGACAACGGGTCGGTCAATGCCCGCTGCGCTTTCCACTGCTACAACTCCCCCATCCCAGGCAAGAAGCTGACCGTTACGGCGTGGGTTGCCGACAAGTACCTGCGCCGCGGCAAGAACTACATCGTGACCGAAGCCGTGTCCGTGGACGAGGACGGACGGCTCATTGACCGGGTGATCACCCACGAACTGAAGCAGCCTTGGGAGGTGGGCAAGAAATGGGACAGCTAGAGAGAGGCCCGGCTTTTCTACAAGTGCGGGAGGGCGACCCGGTGGGGCCTCTGGTCAAGGAAATCACTCAAGAAGCCATCAATCTGTTCGAGGGCAGCGCGGGGCATTCCGAGCCTTCGCAGTTCACCGACGAAGAGGCCGCCCGCGAGACCCTGGGAACCAGCGGGACCGTCGCCTCGGGCCGGATGTCCGTCAGCTTTGCCCTGGAGATGATGCGCAGGCACTTTGGCAGCGACGTCTTCAATCACAACGGCATGGTGGACCTGCGGTTTCTCAGGCCGGTGCGCCCCGGAGACACCATAACCTTCACCGGGGAGGTAACCGGCGCTTCAAGAGAAGCCAACGGCCTGAAGGTGAGCGTCAAGATCGAGGCGCAGAACCAGCGGGGCGACACTACCGGCGTAGGAAGCGGCAGCGCGATAGTGCCGCAAGCGTACCTCCCGCCGGAAGACTAGCGCCGGAAGCGGAACGAAAAAGGAATTGATATTGCGCTATACATACCTATATTGCGCGGTAGTGGTATAATAAATATGGAGCAAGTTAGGGTGTCCTGCTGTTGGTTACAGAAACCGTTACCGCTGCCTCGGATAACCTGGAACTGAGCCCCACGGCTTGCGCGGCCTGAGCGCATCATACCATCACAAAAATCTGGAGGTTATCCGAATGGCATTGGCAGACAAAGAGTTGACCTGTGTGGAGTGCGGGGCGCCTTTCATCTTCACCGTAGGAGAGCAGGAGTTCTTCTCGTCCCGTGGCTATACCAACGACCCCAAGCGATGCTCTGCGTGCCGCAGCGCTCGCAAGAACCAGCAGCGGTCCGGCGGCGGCTACGGTGAGGGCGGCGGAGCCCGCGAGATGCACCCGGTCGTATGCGACCAGTGCGGCGTGGACACCATGGTTCCCTTCGTACCGCGCGGCGACCGGCCGGTGTATTGCAGCGACTGTTTCAGCACCATCCGCCGCTAGGTCATCCCACGGCAACCAGCAAGAGCCGCTCTAATCTGAGCGGCTCTTTTTCCTTTTGTTGCAGAGTTTTGCCGGAGGTTTGTATATGTCTCAGTCCAGTGGGACGCGCATGACTCACGCCATAGGAATCGTGGGATGCGGCGCCATTGGGCGGGCGTTGCTAAGGGCAGGCGACGCGGGCGAGTTGGGCATGGAAGTTGCGGGCGTCACCAGCCGTACAGCGAGCGCGGCGCGGGAATTCCTGGACACCCTGGACTCGCCGCCTCCCTACCTGGAGCTGGACGAACTGGTGGGGAGGTCGTCGCTGCTCATCGAGACCGCAGGCGGCCATGTCGTGCCTTCATTGGCGGAGGCGGCTTTCGGAGCCGGAAAAGACCTGATGGTCATCAGCATTGGCGCGCTTCTTGAACACCCGGAGGTCATCGGGCGGGCGCGAGCGTTGGGCTGCCGCCTGTACGCGCCCTCCGGGGCCATCGCCGGGCTGGACGGCATCAAGTCTGCTTGCCAGGGCCGGGTTGACCGAGTGGAAATGGTTTCCCGCAAGCCCATTGCGGCGCTGGAGGGAGCGCCTTATCTGGTAGAAAACGAAATCCCGGTCGAGGGATTGGTTCAGGAGCGGGAAGTGTTTTACGGACCCGCGCGGGAGGCCGTCCGCGGCTTTCCTTCCAATCTGAACGTGTCGGCTGCCGTGAGCCTGGCCGGTATCGGCCCGGACAGGACGATGGTGCGCATCATCGCTGATCCCGCCCTCAGCCGCAACTGCCACGACATAACCGTGGAGGGCGAATTCGGCCTCCTGCGCGTTCACATAGAGAACATCCCGTCGGAGAATCCCAAGACTGGCAGGCTAACGGCGTTGTCCATCATCCGCTCAGTGCGCGACGTGGCCGACCCTGTGCGCATCGGAACCTGAACCACCCGAGCATACCCGTAGCAATCCGAGGGGAAATCAGTATGGCCCAGGAAAACCCGGCAGCCGTTACTCCTTCGTCGGTCTCCCGGCGGTTGATGATCCCCGGCCTGGCGGCTGGACACGTCACGTTTCACTGGATAATCCAGAGCGTCGCTGTTGTTCTGCCGGAGACGCAACTGTTTTTCGGCCTGAACGTTTTGGGCGCGGCAGGCGTAATGTCGGCCCGTGATTTGGCGGCGGGTCTGATAGCTCTTCCCGGCGGCGTGGTAGTGGATGTCCTGCGGCGGTACTGGGGGCTCCTGCTGGCGGCCTGCCTTGGCCTGGCCGCGCTGGGCTCGCTGGTGATGGGCGTGTCTCCGGCGTATTGGCTGCTGCTAATCGGCATCGGCGTGGTGGCAATCTCCCACTCGGTGTGGCACCTGCCGGCCTCGGCCTCGCTCTCTTACCATTTCGCTGAGCGACGGGGCACTGCGCTGTCGTTTCACGGCGTCGGCGGCAGTATCGGCGACGTGGTTGGGCCGCTCGCCACCGGCGCGTTGCTGGCTTTCCTGGGATGGCGGGGCCTGATGAGCATCTATGCCATCGTTCCATTCTTTTTTGGCTTCATGGCTGTCTGGACCTTCCGGCATATAGGCCACGTGAACACCGAGTCCGGTACACCAGCCGACCCTCCTACCATGGATAAGCGACTGGAATTGACCCGCCAATTGCTTCGCAACCCGGTGCTTTGGGGGCTGACCTTCGTACGCGGCCTGCGCGGAATGTGCCTGACATCGCTGGTTACGATACTGTCTTTGTACTTTGTTCATGTGCTGGAGATGAGCGAGTTCTGGCGCGGCTTCCATATCTCGCTGCTGATAGTAGTGGGACTGGTGGCAAAGACGGGGGCAGGGTATCTTTCCGACCGCTGGGGCCGCAAACAGGTCCTGGTGCCGGGGCTGATATGGTCCTGCCTGGTAACCCTGGCCCTGATTCCGTTCAGCGACGGAATTGCCCTGACAATAACGATAGCGCTGTTGGGACTGTTCCTGTACCCTGACCAGCCCATCCTGACCGCTGCCGTGTTCGACGTGGTGGGCCGGGAAGTGGCCTCGACCGGCTTGGGTGTGGTAGCTTGTATCGCCTTCCTGATGTCGGCGGCGTGGGCTCTGATCTCCGCCAGGATCTATGGAACTATGGGATTCGCAGAGGCGATGTACTTTAACGCTGCGTTGTTTGCCTTGGCTGCGGTGGTGTTTGCAGCGCTGCCGCTGTCCCGAAGGGCCGCCGGTTAGGCGTCGGGAACATCGCCAAACAGGGTGCTTGTAAATGGAAGGAGTTATGAAGTGGCAGCAGTTACCGGGGATGTCATTGCGGAGGCGCAGTTCGACCGGAAGTTTGCCAGTTATTGGCGCTTGGTCGTTTGCGGTTTTCTTTTTATATCAGTAGTGGGTATTCTGCTGATTCCCTTCTGGTGGGCCATTAGCTTCTGGTACGGGGCGGAGTATATGCGCCGCGTTTCGGCGAGCCTGACGACCAACGCGCTGGAAATAAAGGTGGGAGTGTTTTTCCGCAAGGAGTCCACAATCCCGTTGAATCGCATCACCGACCTGCGACTGCACGACGGCCCGGTGATGCGCCACTACGGCCTGCGTGGGCTGAAGGTGGAGACTGCCGGCAGCGCGGGTCAGGACGCTGGCTCCGAGGGCAATCTCATCGGCGTGATTGACGCCGAGGATTTCCGCAACGCCGTGCTGGCCCAGCGCCAACGGGTCATTGAGGCGGAAACCGGACAAGCGCCAGCAGTCGCCGCTGAGGCCGTTCCGAGCAGCGGTACGCTGGTTGAAATCCGGGACATCCTCGCGCGTATCGAGTCCCACTTGGCACGAGGAGACAGCGAATAGGGCACACGAATTACGCTCTGCACTCCTACCCTAACCCTCCCCCTCAAAGGGGAGGGAACTTTTGGAATGGTTTCTAAAGCAGCTTGGCGCACTCGTCCAGGATTGGAGTGACGGTGTCCGAGCCTTCCGAGGGCAGGCTGAACAGCACACGGTCCACGCCTTGTTCTTCCATCCGGGCCAGGTTTTCAGGGTCGGGGCGGGCGCCGAAGATTGTGATGTTGATGGAGTCCGGGTCGCGTCCGATGTCCTCGGCCCTGCGCTTCAGAGTCTGAATCTTCTCAGGAAGGCTGGGGCCTTCGGCGGCGCGGCCGCTGATGGGCATCCAGCCGTCGCAGTATTCCAGCACGCGGTCGAAGGTGGTGGGGCCGTCGCCGCCCATGAGTATCGGCGGGTGCGGCTTCTGGGCTGGCTTGGGCCAAGCCCAGCACTTGTCGAAGTTCACATACTGTCCGTGGAACTCCGGCTCGTCCTGGGTCCAGATTTCCTTCATGGCCAGGACGTTCTCCCGCAGGATGCGCCAGCGCCGCTGGTAGTTGGTGCCGTGGTCCTGCATTTCTTCGGCGTTCCACCCTCCGCCGATGCCGAAGATGAACCTGCCGTTGGAGATGAGGTCGAGGCTGGCGACTTCCTTGGCCGTGGTAATGGGGTCGCGCTCGATCATCAGGCAGATGCCGGTGCCCAGCTTGAGGTTGGTGGTGACAGCGGCCGCGGCGGTCAGGGCAACGAAGGGGTCGTAGGTGTGCCAGTACATTTGGGGCAGGTCGGGTCCGCCGGGCCAGGCCGAGATGCGGCTGGCCGGAATATGCGTGTGCTCCGGCACCCACATCGATTCAAACCCGCGCTCCTCCAGCGACCGCGCCAGTTCATCGGGACGCATGGAGTAGTCGGTTACAAACATCATCGCGCCAATGTCCATTCCAATCTCCTGTTAGTATTCGTTTTGATACGGCTAAGGGGATACCTGTCTTGCTACTTGGGAGGCAATGTCTTGGCGTATGCGATGCCGTGACTGGCCCACTCTGCCAGCCTTTCGTCGGTATCAAGCCCTTCGGCGGCAACGCAGACGAAGGAACGGAGGGG
Source organism: Dehalococcoidia bacterium (assembly GCA_965232885.1). Taxonomy (GTDB): domain Bacteria; phylum Chloroflexota; class Dehalococcoidia; order Lucifugimonadales; family UBA3495; genus VXOI01. The sequence goes on from CBDDQX010000003.1 coordinate 988,666, forward strand.
ACGGCCTGTCATGTCGAAGGGCCGGGAATGGGTTGGGAAAGGGCTTCGTCCAGATTCTCTTTTCCAACACGAACAAAAAGTTCGCAGCCGAGAATGCCGCAGGCCATGTTGCCGTTCAGCATGAAGCACAGCCCACCGAACATCTTTTGCTCCCGAACGCCGGAAAGCTCAGCGAAGAGACACCGGACGCGGTCAGCGAGATCATCGTCGTAAGCCACCTAAAACACCACCACCGAGCGCAGGACTTCGCCTTGCTCCATCTTGTGGAAGGCTTCCTCGACGTCGCCGATGCCGATAGTCTCGGATACGAAGCGGTCCAGGTCGAGGCGTCCCTGCAGGTACAGTTCGATGAACATGGGGAAGTCGCGCGTGGGCAGGCAGTCGCCGTACCACGACGACTTTACGGCGCCGCCCCGCCCGAATACTTCGATGAGAGGCAGTTCGATTTTCATATCCGGGCTGGGCACGCCGACCAGCACCACGGTTCCGGCGTGATCGCGGGCATAGAAAGCCTGCTCGAAGGTCACTGGGTTGCCCACTGCTTCAATGGCGACGTTAACGCCGTTGCCGCCCGTGAGGTTCCGCACGGCCTCAACGGGGTCGGTGTTGCGGGCGTTGACGGTGTGGGTTGCGCCGAACTCCCGCGCCCACTCCAGCTTGCGGTCGTCAATGTCTATGGCGATGATGGTGTGCGCGCCAGCCAGTTGCGAGCCGGCGATGGCGGCATCCCCCACGCCCCCGCAACCGAACACGGCCACCGAGTCGCCGCGCGAAACGCCGCCGGTGTTGACTGCTGCGCCCAGACCGGCCATGATGCCGCAGCCGATGAGTCCCGCGGCAGCGGCGCTGGCTTCGGCGGGAACCTTGACTGCTTGTCCGGCGGCCACCAGCGTCAGCTCGGTGAAGGCTCCAATACCCAGCGCGGGAGACAAAGGAGTGCCGTCGGGCAGGGTCATCGGCTGGGCGGCATTGCGGCTGGCGAAGCAGTACCACGGACGGCCCCGAACGCAGGACCGGCAGGTGCCGCAGGGAGCGCGCCAAGCAATGATGACGAAGTCGCCGGGGGCCACGTTTTCCACATCCGGCCCGACGCTCTCTACGACCCCTGCCGCCTCATGTCCCAGCAGGAACGGGAAGTCGTCGTTGATTGCCCCTTCCCGGTAATGCAGGTCGGTGTGGCAAACGCCGCAGGCCTGCACCCGCACCAGGGCTTCGCCGGGTCCCGGATCGGGGACATTTATAGTCGTAAACCGCACTGCCCCCCCTCGTGATTCTGCTACTACACCCTGAACCTGATGGGCCATTACGCTACCCTCGAAGTCTCAATAACTTGATGCCTTAGGCATAGTAAATTGAGCCACCGCCTTTGTCTACTCGCTGCTATGCTGCCAGCCCACGCTCTATTGCCATGGCGAACCCTATGAGCGCCTCGTCGTCGCCCCGGTTGCCCATCAGCGACAGGCCGATGGGCAGACCGTCAACCTCTCCCAGGGGCATGGACAGTTGCGGACGCCCCGTAGTGCCGCCCATGCAGGTCAGCCGGATAATGCGCCCCTGCGACGCCCGTTTGCCGGAGAGAGGCTGGTCCCGCGGAGGAGCTGCAACGGGCGACGTGGGGAAGCAAAGGAAGCTGCCTGCGCCCGCCACGTCGTCCAATCTGCGGCGGACTGCATCGCGGGTCGCTCGCGCCGCTTCTATTTGGGGTTGAGTGAAGGATGTTCCCAGCGCGTACCTCTCGGTTACCATGTAGCTGAAACGGGGGTTCACTGCGTCAATCCAATCAAATACCGAATGCCACGCCTCAATGGATTGCAGCGTGTTCTGCTGCCAAGCCCAACCGTCCACTCCATCGGGCGCCAGGCGTACCGTTTCAGACGAAGACGCCATCGCGGCGACTCGCTCCGCCACCGGGCGCAGGGCAGCGGCCACAGCAGGGTCGCATTCGTTGAACAAGTCTTCGGCGATTACAATCCGTCCCGGTGCTTCTGGAACTATTGAACTGCCGAAGACCGCCTCTGCTACCCGCGCGAAGGTGGCGGCGTCTCGGGCGAACCAGCCGATGGTGTCGTAGCTGGGGGCCTGCATCAGAATGCCGTCCAGCGGGATGCGCCCGTGGGTGGGGCGCAGGCCATACAGACCGCAGAAGCTCGCCGGAATGCGCACCGAGCCGCCGGTGTCGGAACCGAGGGCAAAGTCTACCAGTCCGCCAGCCACCGCTGCTGCCGAGCCGCTGGAGGAGCCTCCGGGAACCCGGCCGGGAGCTCTGGGATTGACCGGGGTGCCATAGTGAGCATTCTCGCCCAGGATACCCCGGGTCAGCTCGTCGGTATGGGTCTTGCCGGCCATGGTTGCGCCGGCGTCTACCAGAGTCTGGATGATCCAGGCGGTCTGCTCCGCGGGCGGGTGCGTGGCTTTCCAGTCCGGGTTGCCGCCCCCGGTGACGTGTCCCGCAACGTCGAAAATGTCCTTTGCCGCGAAGGTCAAACCGGACAGAGGCCCGCCTGGCGCGCCGTCCAGGTAGGCGTCAGTGTCGGCGCAGAAGGCGTTCAGGGTGTCGTTCAACAGCGACCGCTTTGTTGTCATAATGTACTGTCTCCCAGATCAGCGTTCGGACGTAAGTATAGTCCATTCGCAACCCGGTAGTGGGGTATACTGTCGCTTATAATATCCTTGGGCGATCACGAGCCTTGGACGATCCACGGAGGACTTGAATGCTGACCGCCGAAGCCAATGAACGACTCACTCGCGTTGGACCGGGAACGCCAATGGGCGAACTGATGCGCCGTTACTGGATTCCCGTCCGCCCTACGGCCCAATTGGTGGAAGAAGAGGTCATGGCTGTCCGTATCTTGGGCGAAGACCTGGTGCTGTTTCGTTCCGCCGACGGGCAGATGGGACTGGTGGGCGACCGCTGTCCGCACCGGATGACCGAGATGAGGTACGGCATTCCCGATGTGGGAGGGCTTCGCTGCTGCTATCACGGCTGGATGTTCGACCCCGCCGGGCGTTGCGTGGAAACGCCTTTGGAATCGCCCAATGACCCGTTCAAGGACCGGATTCGCATCAAGGGCTACCCGGTGCAGGAGATGGGCGGGCTGGTCTGGGCCTACATGGGGCCGGAACCCACGCCGCTGCTGCCGCCCTGGGACCTGTTCGTTATGCCCAACTCCATCCGCCAGATTGGCATTATGAACCTGAACTGCAACTGGCTGCAGTGCCATGAGAACACCGGCGACCCGGCGCACAGCGTTTACCTGCATGGGAACCTGTTCGAGTATGTGCTGAGGAAACAGGGGAAGCTGGATGAGCGGGCCGCGGATGGCCAGATGCACACGCTGTATGCCCGCATGAAAACAGGAATAGGCATCGAGTCGTTGTACGTCAACGCGACGCGGTACGGAATGGAGAAGGGCATCAAGTATTCCAAGGCGCTGGGCGCAGACCGGGACCACACTTCGCGCCACGCCACGGTCATTTTCCCCTTCTACACCCAGACCGGCGGGCCGGGTATGGTGCGCCAGGAGTTCCAGATCCGGGTTCCTGTGGATGACACCAATACCTACCACATCAACTACGGTTGCTACATGGCCCCCGGCGAAGTGCCCGCTCCGGCGCAGGAATCCATCCCGTACTATGATGTGCCGCTGTTCGACGAAGACGGCAAGCCGATCCTGGACTTCGTGTTGGCCCAGGACGCCCACGCCTGGATTTCCCAGGGGCCGATTACCGACCGGACGCAGGAACACCTGGGCCGCACCGACCTCCCCATAGTATTCATGCGACGGCAGTTCGAGGAGCAGATGCGCATCGTCGAAGACGGCGGCGACCCGATGAACGTGTTCCGTGACCCGGATGCTATGCCCGGGCTGATACACGGGGGCGACTGGGACGAAGGGGAGTCGGAAGGCAAGTCATCGGTTACGGGCGCGGGCAGCGATTTGTCGTCCTTCCGAGGCGCATATCACAAGGGTTACGCCATTGACGACGCCGACCGCTATGGCCCGGCCATGCCCATGGTGGTTGAACTGATGCAGCGGATTGAGGAAGCGCAGAAGCAGGCGGCGCGATAAGAGTTAACTGCGGGCAAAGATGACCAGATACGGTTGGTGTGTGCCATAGCGCGGCTGATGAGGGAGGGTTTGGAGAGATGAAGGTTGGAATTATGGTGATGGCCTTACTCGTTTTGATTTTATCTGGCTGCAGTTCAGATAATCAGGAAGACATCAAGAAGTATGCGTTGGCCTGTGGCGAGATAATTCAAGATGGTGAACGAGAGGCAGCGATAGCGGGTGCTTCGGGCGACTTTGATCGGATAAGGGATCTGTCTCAAGACGGGTACGATAACTTGAGAATCATTGACCCGCCCCAACCCTTGGAGAGGTATCACAATGCCAGACTAGAGTCAATGAGAGTCAGTATTGACGAAGTTATCCCTGCTATGAAGGCAGCAGCACTAGACGGAGAGATTTCACAGGAAGAGATGGAAGGGCTGGAGGAAATTGTTGCAGAGGAGGCTTTAGCAATCCTGGACGCGGTGTCCAACCTGGATAAGAATACACAGTTCATACTATACGATAGCGGATGCATGCTTGAGACAACGTGGCAGTATCTAAATCGGACAGAGTAATTTGACCAACTGGCAGTCGTTCCTCACTTTCGGTTTCCCTGATTCGCGAACTGATGCAGAGGATCGAGGAAGCGCAGAAGCAGGCGGCAACCCCTGCGTAGCCTTGGTTGACCACCCTAGCGGGGATACATATAATCCCCGCCAACAATAGAGCGGGACGTTGAGTCAGGCTCGACGTTCTGCGGAAAATAGGTTGAAAGCACAGGAGGCTGATGATGACAAGCACCCGCGCTCCGTTTCTTTCCACCAAGTATGGCGGTTACTATCACTCGCAGGTTCCCAAGGAAGACGGCGAACTGACTCACGTCGGTTCCGGCACCCCGGCCGGTGAGTATCTGCGCCGGTTCTGGCAGCCGGTGTGCTACGCCGACGAACTGGGCGACACCCCGGTCGGACTGAAAATCCTGGGTGAAGAGCTGGTGGCCTTCCGTGATTTCAGCGGGCAGATTGGGCTGGTGGAGGCCCACTGTCCCCATCGCGGCACTTCGCTGGAGTTCGGGCTGGTCTCGGAGCGGGGCATCCGTTGCTGCTATCACGGCTGGCTGTTCGACGTTGACGGTACGATACTCGAGACCCCGGGTGAGCCTGCGGGTTCGACCTTCAAGGACCGGCTGTGCCACGGCGCATACCCAGTGCGCGAATACTGTGGCGCCATCTTCGCTTACATGGGACCGCCGGACGAGATGCCTCCCTTCCCCATTCCGGACAGCTTCGACCGCGAGGGATACCGCCTGATGCCGGGTCAGCGATATGACTACCCGTGCAACTGGCTGCAAATCCTGGAAAACGCCATGGACCCGGTGCATACGTCGTTCCTGCACACCATCGTCAGCGGCTCGCAGTTCACCGACGAGTTCGGCGTGGTTCCCAACCTGGACTTCATGGAGACTCCCGCCGGGATCATCTATATCGCCACCCGGCGCGTGGGCGACAACATCTGGGTGCGCTCGGTGGAGAACGTCCTGCCCAACCTGCAACAGGTGGCGCCCATCTGGGAAGACGGTAAGGATGTTCACGGGTTCGACGGCCCGATGATGACCCGCTGGATTGTGCCGAGAGACAATCAGAGCACCATGCTGTTGGAACTCCGGCATATCTCTGAGTCTGAGGAGAAGGAGCCGGCCTGGTGGCTGGACCGCGGCCAGATGCTGCCGGCGCAACTCCCCATATCCGACGACCCCCGCGAGCAGCAACTTCAGCCCGGCGACTACGAGGCGCAGGTGACGCAGCGGCCCATCGCCATCCACGGCATGGAGCATCTCGGCGCCACCGACCGGGGTATTACGATGTTCCGCCGCCAGCTTCGCCGGGGCATCCGCTCCGTGCAGAATGGAGAAGACCTCAACTCCCACGCGCAGTTGGAGGGGGAGCATTTCTCCACCTACTGCAATGATACGGTGGTCTTTGCTCCACCCGCTGCGACGCCGGAGGAAGATGAGAAGCTGATGCGGGAAACCGGCCGCCGTTTGGCCGAGGAGTATATCGCCACCCGCAGCAACGGCAACGGTAAGTAGCAATCCCTTGCTAGAGGGACTCGCGGCCCCGAAACATTTCGGGGCCGTTTCTTTTGTCTGGTGTTAAACTGGCAGGGAATTTTTTCCCGGTAGGTGCTGAATTTCATGCGTGCTGTTGTGATTACTGAGCCTGGAGGTCCCGAAGTTCTCAAGATTCGGGAGATGCCCGACCCCGTGCCAGGCCCGGATGATGTCCTGGTGGAGATCAAGGCCTCGGCCCTGAACCGCGCCGATACTCTGCAGCGCCAGGGAGGCTATCCCGCGCCGCCGGGCAGTCCCGACGAAATTCCGGGACTGGAGTTCTCCGGCGTGGTGCTGCAAACGGGCGAGCTGGTAACTGATTTGTCAGAGGGCGACCGCGTCTTCGGCTTGCTAGGGGGTGGAGGCTACGCTTCGCGTGTGGTGACGCACTCCCGCATGGCAATGCGAATTCCAGACAATCTCGACTTTGTGCAAGCGGCGGCGGTACCGGAAGTCTTTTTCACCGCCTATGATGCCCTGTTCAACCATTGCGAACTGGCGATGGGGGAGTCCGTGCTGATTCACGCGGCAGGCAGTGGAGTCGGCACGGCTGCGGTGCAGTTGGCGCATAACACCGGCGCGTTCGTGTTGGGCACCGCGGGCAGCGAGGACAAGCTGCAGCGGGCCGCCGATTTGGGCATGGACGTGGGGATCAACTACCGGGAGCGGGACTTTGCCGATGTAGTGCGGGAATGTACCGGCGGCGCAGGGGTGAACGTGTTGCTGGACGTTATCGGGGCGGACTACTGGGAGCGCAACCTGGCGTCCATGGCGCTGCGGGGCCGCATGGTGCTCGTCGGCACCATGGGCGGCGGAGGCGTCGAGGCAGACCTGCGCCCCTTGATGTTCAAACGCCTGCGAATTACCGGCACGGTGCTTCGCTCCCGCCCCATCGAGGAGAAGATCGCCGTTACCAATCAGATCAAGCGCCATGTGCTGCCGCTGATTGCGTCGGGGGCCATCAAGCCGGTTGTTGATACCGTATATCCACTGGCCGAAGCAGCGGAGGCCCACCGGCACATGGAAAGCAACACCAACTTTGGCAAGATAATTCTGGCGGTGGACTAGCGGCGCTGCCAAAAGCGGAATTGGGCTTATGGGCTTGCCCGCCCGTCTGCTATCATTAGCCAACTTCACGGAACGACCGTCAGACGAAGAAACCGGAGGCGCGCAATGGCAGAAATTATTGGCGTCGGTTGCACCCACTACCCCCCGCTGATTACCCCGGACGAAGACCGGGGATTTCCCATCAACGTCACCCTGAACCGCGATGAGCGGCTGCCTGAAGAGCTGAAAAACCCGCTGAACTGGCCTGAGCCGATGCAGGAAGAGTACGGCGATGATCAGGGTATGGCGTCCGCTGCCGTCCACCGGGCGCGACTGGTTGAGGGGTTCCGGCGTGTGCGCCAGGAAATTCTCGACTTCAACCCGGACTTCGTGGTCGTATTCGGCGACGACCAGTACGAGAACTTTCGAGAAGACATAATCCCTCCTTTCTGCATCCTGGCATACGAAGGGTTCCAGTGTACCCCGTTCATGCGGCACGGCACCCCTCGTCGCAATGTCTGGGAGGAACCCGCCGACAAGGTGTTCAGCTACCGGGGGCACCCGGAGGCGGCACGGTTCTTGGCCGGGGGCCTGCTGGACTCCGGCGTGGATATGGCCTACGCCTACAAGCCGCTGCATGAGCCGGGCCTGGCCCATGCCTTCATCAATACGCTGCTCTACTTGGACTACGACCGGGAGGGGTTCGACTTCCCGGTCATGCCCTTCGCCGTCAACTGCTATGGCCGGGGAGTAATCAGCAACCGGGGCGGCATTCTGCCTCACAAGGTCAACGGACAGACCCTGGACCCCGATCCGCCCGGCCCGTCGCCCAAGCGTTGCATGGATGTGGGCGCCACCGTGGCGCGGGTGTTGAAGGACAGCCCCTACCGGGTAGCGCTGGTGGCCTCTTCAAGCTGGTCTCACGCCTTCCTGACCGCCAAGAACAACTACCTGTGGCCTGATGTTCCCTCAGACCGCGCCTTGTATGAGGAATTGAAGAAGGGCAACTACGAGGCCTGGCGTACCCGAACCACCGCCGATATGGAAGCCTCCGGCCAGCACGAGTTGCTCAACTGGGCCTGTATGCTGGGGGCCATGTCCGAACTGGGCGCAAAGCCCGACAGCATGGATTTTGTAGAGTCCCGCGTCTTCACGTCCAACAAGGTGTTTGCCACCTTCAAGGCTTAGGAGTAGTACGTCAAAACCCCCACAACAGAGTGCCCAGATTAAGGAGGTGCGGTAATGGCTAAGGACATTACGATACTGGTCGGAACTATTGGAGCGGGGTTGTGGGTCAGCCACGACGGCGGACGAAACTATGGTCGCGGCGGCGGCATCTGGGGCGACATGAAGGTCTTCGGCCTGAAGGTAGACCCGAGCGACCCTGCCGTAGTCTACGCTGGTACTGACGAGGGTATATTCCGCAGCGTCAACCGTGGCAAGGCTTTTGAGCGGTTGGACTCGCCGATGAACTCCATGCAGGTGTGGAACATCGCGGTCAGTCCGTCTGACCCTTCGACGATTTTCGCCGGAACCAGTCCCTCTGCGCTTTTCCGCTCCACTGACGCCGGAAAGAGCTGGGAGGAGTTGAAGGTTGATATGGCTGAAGAATGCCCCAACGTCCGCGTTCCCCGCGTTACCGCTCTGGAAGTTGACCCCAACAACAGCAACATTGTGTGGGCCGGCGTGGAGGTGGATGGCGTGCGCCGCAGTCTGGATGGCGGCGATACCTGGACGCGAATCAACGGGGGGTTGAACGATCCCGACATACACGGCATGACCGTCAGCGCAGGGGATGACGTGACGGTGTTCACCAGCACTCCCGGCGAGGTATTCGCCAGCACTGACACCGGCGAGAGCTGGCAGGGTTTGGGCGTGGGCGCATCCTTTGCGCTGCGATACTGCCGGGGCATTACCGTCAAACAGAACGATCCCAACACGTTGATGGTGGCGACCGGCGAGTCTCCCTTCGGAGTAACCGGCGCAATACAGCGCTCCACCGACCGGGGGAAGACCTGGGAGCGTATGGCTCTGCCCCAGGAACCCAACACGCCGATGTGGGCCTTCGCCACCCATGCGTCGGACGCCGACTTCATACTGTGTTGCAGCCATTACGGCCAGATATACGCCACCGCCGACGGCGGCGACTGGTGGGTCAAGCTGCCCCGCGAGTTCAGCGAGGTGCGCGGCTTGGCCTGGACGCCCAACTAGCAGCTTTTCCCCTCACCCTGGCCCTCTCCTGAAAGAGAAGGGATAATAAATTTTTGGAGGCGCATCATGCCGCTGGATCCGCAAGCGCAAGCAGTCATTGACGCAGTGAACGCCCTTGGACTCCCCGCAGTGTGGGAAGTATCACCGGAGCAGGCGCGTATCAACGCCGCTGCCCGTCCGCGTCCCGCCGGGCCGGAAGTTGCCGCGGTGGAGAACCGCAGCATCCCCGGGCCTGACGGCAACGTTCCCGTTCGCATCTACACACCGGAAGGGAGCGGCCCCTTCCCCATACTGGTCTGGTACCACGGCGGCGGTTGGGTGATTGGCGACCTGGAGTCCGCCGACCCCACGGCGCGGCATCTGTGCAAGGGCGCTGGTTGCGTGGTGGTGTCTGTTGATTACCGGCTGGCCCCGGAGACCAAGTTCCCTGGTCCCGCCGAGGACTGCTATGCCGCCACGGTATGGGCCGCCGACAACGCCGCCAGCCTCAACGCCGACGCTTCCCGCTTGGCCGTGGGCGGCGACAGCGCCGGCGGCAACCTGGCCGCCGCCATCTCGCTGATGGCCGCCGACCGCAACGGTCCGGACATCGTCCACCAACTGCTGGTCTACCCGGTGACGGAGCGCAACTACCAGACCGCTTCCTACGTGGACAATGCGACCGGCTATATGCTGGCCCGCGACGCCATGCAGTTTTATTGGGACGCCTACTTGGACAACGAGGCCGATGCCGACAATCCCTATGCCGCCCCGATGCAGGCTGATTCTCTGGCCGGACAGCCGTCGGCGCTGGTCATCACCGCCGAGTACGACCCTCTGCGGGATGAAGGCGAGGCATACGGACGCCGCTTGCAGGAAGCCGGGGTGGACACTACCATCAGCCGGTATGACGGCATGATTCACGGTTTCTTCGGCATGGTGGGCGTGATGGACAAGAGTGGACAGGTCATGGAGGAAGCCACCGCCGCCCTGCGCGCAGCCTTCGCAGGCTCTGCCGTTCCAGCTCCCGCCGACGACTAATTTTCAACGCAAAGGCGCAAGGACGCAAAGGGGCAAAGACGCAAGGGGGGTTAGAAGCCTTTCTCAGTAATCTTTGCGTCCCTGCATCTTTGCGTCAAAAATCTATATTCAGGAAGAGAGAACTATGGCTACTGCCAACCCCGTCGAGGTCACTGTCTGGCAGGACTACACTTGACCCTTCTGCTACGTGGGCCTGGGCAGGCTCGATATTGTTGCCAAGGAACTTGACATAACCATAAACCGCAGGCCGTTCCTGTTGCGGCCCGACTGTCCGCCGGAGGGCCAACCGCGCCGGTTGTTTGACGGCGAGACGGAAACCGAGCTGAACCCGGCGATGCAGGAACGCGCCCGGGACGCCGGACTGGTCATGCGCCGCCCGCAGTGGTCGCCCAATACGCTGTACGTTCACGAAGCCACCCTGTATGCGAAGGAGCAGGGGCTTGACGACCGCTTCCACCACGTTGCCGCCTCCGCCTACTGGGAAGAGAGCGCCGACCTGGGGAGCCTGGAAGTGATCAAGGGATTGGCCGATGCCGCCGGTCTCGACTGGTCGGAATTGGGGCCGCGCCTGGAATCGGGCCACTATCGTGATGCAGTGGTGGAGTCCAACGAAACGGCTCGCGCCAGCGGCATTGGAGGCACCCCCACCTATCTGATTGGGGGGTGGCGCAAGTTCGGCGACCTCAGCGTTGATGAACTCAAGACCATAATCGAGGCGATGGGCCGCTAGGCTGCTATGTCCCCTCCCCTTTAGGGGGAGTGTTAGAGTGGGGGTGAAAAGCTGTATGTCCGCTCAAACATCCATACTCGTTGCGGGCGCCGGGATTTTCGGGCTGTCCGCAGCCCTTGAACTTCGCAGCCGGGGCTACGTTGTCACAGTCGTTGATCCCGGCCCGGTTCCTCATCCTCTGGCGGCGTCCAACGACGTGAGCCGCATGGTACGGATGGACTATGCCGACGACAAGCTGTACAGCGACCTCGCCGCTGAAGCTATCGAAGGATGGCACGTTTGGAACGAGCGGAGGGGCCGTCCGCTGTACCACGAAGACGGTTTCCTCGTGCTGACCAGCCACCCGCTGGAAGACGGAGCAGTCGAGCGGCAGTCCTATGATCTGCTGACCGCCTCCGGGTGGTCACTGGAACGGCTGGATTCGGGAATAGTAGCCGAGCGGTTTCCGCTGTGGAACGCGGAGCACTACACCGACGGCTACTATAACCCTCGCGGGGGCTGGGCAGAAGCGGGAGAGACAGTATCGTTCATGGCTGCTGAGGCACAGACTGCGGGAATCGAAATACGATCAGGATTCACGGCTCAGACGTTGTTGATAGACTCAGGACGAGCGGTCGGGATTCGTTCCGCCGAAGGCGAGGAGGTGCGGGCCGATGCCGTTGTGGTGGCCGCCGGGGTGTGGACGCCGAGGCTGGTGCGGGAAATGCAGGACATGATGACGCCGGTGGCGCAGACGCTGGTGTACCTGCGCCCGAATCTGCCGGAGCGGTTCAGGCCGCCTTCGTTTCCGCCATGGGGCGCTGATATACCTCGCACTGGCTGGTATGGCTTTCCCGCAAATAGCGAGGGCGTTGTCAAAATGGCGAACCACGGGCCGGGGCGCGTGGTTGACGCGGATGATCCGAGGGATGCCGAGGACGCAGTCATAGAGTCCTGCCGGGAATTCTTGGCGCACTCGCTGCCGGACCTGGCCAATGCGCCCCTGGCCGGGAGCCGGGCCTGCTTCTACAACGACACTTGGGATGCCGACTTCTATATCACGAGGCATCCACAGGTTCAGGGGCTAACCATCGCCACCGGGGGAAGCGGCCACGCATTCAAGTTCACCCCGGTTCTGGGCCAGGTAACAGCAGACGTGGTGGAGGGCAAGCCGAATCGCTACGCGGAGAGGTTCGCGTGGCGGGCTCGAGGCGAGTCCGCAGGAGAGGCGACGAGATTCGCCGGGGAATAAGGCTTCTCGCCACTTTGCCGCTCGTGGGCAGGTGATCCGCTAAAGGGGGCCGACAAATCGTCGGCCCCTGGTTCGTTGAGAACGGTCGTTGCGAGGGGGAGTTGCCTAACCCCACGCGGGTGCTGGCTCGAATTTCTTGAGTTCCGGCATGACCTCTGATGCGAAGAGCCGCATACTCCGCTCTGCGTCATCGTAGGGCATACCGCCGTAGCTGAAGGCGGCCACCAGCGAGTCGGCGCCGGTGTAGCCGTGAATGTCCATCACCTTCTGGTAGCACTGCTCCGGCGTGCCGGTGACCTGCAAATTGACAAAGAAGTCCACGACGTCCTTGTCGCCGTAGGTGTTTATCTTGTCGGTAAAGTTGCCATAGTATTCGTAGCCCCGTGTGGTCTTCAGGTGGTCGCTGCGGAACTCATAGTGTTTCATCACCGATTCCCAGTATCCACCGACGTATTTGCGGGACATCTCGGCGGCGCGCTCCTCGTCCTCGTCACAATAGGCGAAGGTGACCACCACCGGGGCTGGCGGAGCGCCTTCGTTGACTTCCTGGTAGGTGGCGCGGTAGGAAGCCAGCTCCGCTTGCACGTCGGGCCAGGGCTTCTGCGGAATGATGAGCACGCCGACGCCCAGCCTGGCCAGAACGATGCTGGACTCCGGCGAGATGGCGGCGGCGTAGGAGCGGCCTTCAAAGGTCTTGAAGGGGTTGGGGCGGATTTCCACCCGCGGCTGGCGCACGAATTCGCCGTCCATCTCGGCATAGCCCTCCTCCAGCGCGCTGACGAGAAGCTCGGCGGATTCGTTGAATCGCCCCCGTGACTGGTTCATGTCCAGCCGAAAACCCTCATACTCCACGCGGGCCAGTCCCCGCCCGACGCCGACAATGACCCGTCCGTCGCTGAGATTGTCCAGCATCACGAATTCTTCGGCTACGCGCACCGGATCGTGCCACGGAAGCACCACCACCATCGAGCCGAGCTTGGCACGTTCGGTGCGCCCGGCCATGTAGGACAGGAATTGCAGTACGTCGGGGCACATGGTGTAGTCGGTGAAGTGGTGTTCCACGCCCCAGATGGACTCGTAACCCAGCGGCTCGGCCAGGTCTGCCAGCCGAAGCTCGTTGCGATAGACCTCATAGTCGGATATGCGCTTGTCCGGGTTCTGGAACACGGTAGACATACCTACGTGCATGGCGGACCGTCCTGAGTGGCGAATTCTGACGCGGGATTCAGCAGCACAGGGATAACGTTAAGGCAATAGGGGCATCGGCCGCCCGCCTCCGCCTAAGGGCGAATGACTGGCGGGCAGCAAAGATCCGGTATTGGGATCGGCCAGCAGCTTGAAGATTTCCAGGGTGGTTGCCCCTAGCAGTGCGTCATCGCCAGGTCCGAATACGACAGGGCAAGGCCGAGTGGTGTCGTTGATATTGATAAGGGCAATGCTGTAGGGAAGATTACCCCTGGTCGCGCTTGGCGTTTTCGTAGAGCCTTCGCAAATCTTCTTTCTGCACTTGGTGATTGTGCAGATAGACCGTTTCGTACTTGGAACGGACGTTGCGGGCCGGGCCAGACGCTCATATCGGCGCCTCGCCAGCGGAACCAGGGTTCACATAGCGACGATGACTGTCCAAGGACAAAGACATGGTATCTGCGGCCGCTTCGTATGTAAACATCACGTACTCGTTCGCAGGGCCTTTCGATTATTTGTCTGAACTGTGATTTCTCCGATTCTAGGATTACCATGATTGGGAAATCATGGTAATCCACTAAATCCCATGAATCACAGTTCAGAAAATTGCGCTGGGAACCCAAAGACCCTACTCGTTCGGCAGCGTCGCAATTTAGGGAGGCCAATTGAATGGCGACAGGGGTTTGGATTCCCACTTTCATGGGAATGACGGATTGTTGGTGTCCATACTGTCTGCTTTGGAACGCTGTCGTCTTTGACGGTGAGATTGCGCCGGAGGGAGAACTTGCTGAAAATGGAGCTTCATAGTAGATTGTAACAAGTAAAATAGCGGCAATTTCTGCCGACGGAAAACCGCAAACCACCCTCAGAAGAGGACGCAAAGCATGACTACCAACAAACATGAGAAGGGCCTGATTGTTATCCAGCTATCCGGCGGGAACGACTATCTGAACACGGTGGTGCCTTACGGCGATGGGCGTTACTACGATTCCCGTCCCAAGGTGCATATCCCGCAAGAGAAGGTTATTCCTCTAAACGACGAGATAGGCTTCAACCCCAGCATGGGGCCGATGAAGACCTTGTGGGACGAAGGCAAGGTGGCCGTCATCAACGGTATCGGTTACGAGAACCCCAACCGTTCTCACTTCCGCGCCATGGACATCTGGCATACCGCTGAGCCTGACGCCATTGGAACCGAAGGCTGGTTGGGCCGGGCCATCCGTGACATGGACCCGCAGGGCGAAAACGTGCTGACCGCGGTCAACTTCGGACGCGGCCTGCCCCGCGCTCTGGGTTGCCCCGGCGTCTCCGTTGCCTCGGTGGGAGACTTGGCTACCTACGGCCTCTTCCCGGACATCGAGGATGAAGAACTGCGAATGTTCACCCTCGAGGCATTTTCCCGAATGTATGGGAATGTCGCGGGACGCGATCCGGTGATGTCCCTGTTGAGCAAGACCGGACAGGATGCCTACGTAGGGGCCGACATTCTTCGCACCGCGCCCGAGCAGTATTCATCCAACGTGGAATACCGTAGCGATTCGCTTTCCCAGAACGTGAAGAGCATCGCTCAGGTTTTCCTTGCCAACTTGGGCACTCGCATCTATTACACCCAGCATGGCAGCTTCGACACCCACTCCGGCGAACTGCCGACTCACGCCTCGCTGTGGGACGATGTGGCCGGAGCGGTGGGCAGCCTGATGGACGACCTGAAAGAGCATGGCCGGGAGGACGACGCAGCGGTGCTGGTGTTCTCCGAGTTTGGACGCCGCATCAGGGACAACGGCACCGGCAGCGACCACGGCTCCGGCGGCGTGGCGTTCCTCATTGGAGGCGCGGTCAACGGCGGCCTGTACGGGCAGTACCCGTCGCTGGCCGAAGCAGATCAGTTGAACGGCGACCTTCGCCCCAACAACGACTTCCGCTCCACCTATTCGGTCATACTGGACAAGTGGCTGGGTCTGGACCCTGATCCCATCGTCAACGGCCAGTTCGAGCGGTTGGATCTTTTCCGCAACTAATTCGGCTTCGAGGTGATGTCAACGCCCAGCCCGGAGCAGCGGGTTTCTATCTGGAGCGTGCCGGAGAGATGGCGTAAGCTGTTCTTCGCCATCTTTTCCCTCCAGACAGCAGCCTTAATTGGAGTGGCCGTCTGGTATGAGGTATTCGTCAGAACCGGAGATCCCTGGCCGGAGACAGTATTCGCCATAGGAATGGACGCAGCGCCGGGCATCGGGGTAATCGCAGCCGACAGCGTTGTGATTGTGGATATAGTTATGATACTGACGCTCCTTTACGAAGATTACCGAAGGAAACGGACCGAGAGAGCTTTAGCCCAATTGCAGGAGAGGTGGGTGGCTTGGAACCAGCGCAGGCTGGATGCAGAAGCCAGCGGCCAGCCTTTCACAGAGTCGCCGCCTTCCGCAACGCAGAATGGGCATACTGCCGACCGCTAGAAAGCGATTTAGCCCAAGGTCTTTTAATTCTCCATCTCCCTTGAGGGAGAGGGTTGGGGTGAGGGTGAAATCCTGGTATCAGCACTTTGCCCACATTGAAGAGCCGACAGCGTTGTGGTTGTGGATATAGTTATGATACTGACGCTCCTTTACGAAGATTACCGAAGGAAACGGACCGAGAGAGCCGTGGCCCAGGAACGGGATAGGTGGGTAGCTTGGAACCAGCGCAGGATGGACGCGGAAGCCAGCGGCCAGCCTTTCACAGAGCCGCCGCCTCCCGCAACACAGAATGGGCATACTGCCGACGCCTAGAACATCGTTCAGCCCCGTTTTTCAAGCGGGCTTAAAAATCCTTGAGTGAGAGGTCTGAAATGAGCAACGAAAACATCGCCCTGATGTCCCACCTCATGCGGCGGGCCGGGTTCGGGGCCAGCCGGGACGAGCTGGAACGCTGGGCGGAGCAGGGCTACGAGGACACGGTGGAGGCGCTGCTGGACACCGGCGATGCCAGCAGTATGCCCGACGACCTGATTCGCCGTTATCACGTGGAACAGTCGGAACTGCGGGACCTGGCCGGTTCCGCCGCCTACTGGATGTACCGGATGATTTCCACGGATAAGCCGCTGGAAGAGAAGATGGCCCTCTTCTGGCACGGACTGTTTGCCACCGGCTACGCCAAGCTCAACCAGGCCCGGTCCCAGCTTAACCAGGTCGAGATGTTCCGGCGCAACGGCCTGGGCCGCTTCGACGAGATGTTGCTGGAGATTTCCAAAGACCCGGCCATGCTGGTTTGGCTGGATAACCAGGACAACCACGGCGACGCTATCAACGAGAACTACGGCAGGGAGTTGCTGGAACTGTTCTCCATGGGCATCGGCAACTACACTGAGGACGACATCAAGGAGTGCGCCCGCGCCTTCACTGGCTGGACTTTGGGCAATGCCGAGTATATGGCTGTCCGCGCCCAGAAGGACTCCATCTGGCCCTATGGTCGTATCGCCTGGCATTTCGACTACCGCGAGGAAGATCACGACAACGGTGATAAGACCTTCCTCGGCGAGACCGGCAACTTCGACGGCGAGGACATCATCAGCATCATCGCCAAGCAGGACGCCACCGCCGAATTCATCTGTACCCGCTTGTTCCAGTTCTTCGCTGCCGACGAGGTCACCGACCGGGGCCGTCGCGCCATTGACGCGATGAAGGAGACTTACTTCGAGTCCGGTTACGAGATCAGGAACGTGTTGCGGACTCTGTTCAACTCCGAATACTTCAAGTCCGATGAGGCGCGCTTCGCCCGCGTCAAGGGGCCCGTGGAGTTGGTGGTCGGCGCAATCCGCATGGCTGGCAGCTATCAGACTCCGACCCTGGGCATCGAGAAAGTCTCCAACAATATGCTGTACATGGGGCAGGGCCTGCTGCAGCCGCCCACTGTGGAAGGTTGGCACGAGGGTGTCGAATGGATAGACAGCGGTTCGTTGGTGGAGCGAGTCAACTTCGCCGCGAAAGAGCTGTCCAACACCGATAGCCCAGGAGTGCGCGCCATCATTGACCGGCTGGCCGAGTCGGGCGACGGCCCGCTCTCGCCCGCCGAATTCGCCGATGGCTGTGTTGACCTGCTCGGCCCCATCGCGGTGAGTGACGACACGCGGGCCGTGCTGGTTGACTATGCCGCCAGGCAGGGCGACCTGGACCTGCGGGAGCGGCAGCCCGGCGACGGCTCCGAGCAGCGTGTGGGCAATATGCTGCGCCTGATTGCGGCCACCCGCGAGTATCAGTTGGCCTAAGAACCCGTAGCCCTCTCTCCCTTAATTATGTACCCTCTCCCTTGAGGGAGAGGGTAGGGTGAGGGTGAAATCTTTGTCAGGAACAGAGTTGAGGTAAAGACAAGTGACCACGCAGACCCAAGCCTCCACAATCGCAGTGGAATACGTTAAGACAATCGGTATCGTCAACAATGGACTGAATGGCCGTGGATTCGCCAACCCTTATGACTTGGCAGTGAGCGGCGACGGGCGCATTTTCGTGCTCAACCGCTGCGACCCGGCCCGCGCTTCCGGTATTCGCATCGGGGTGTGCGACCTAAGCGAAGACTACCTGTTCGAGTTCGGCGACGGCGCGGGGAACGGAGACACGCAGTTCCGCTGGCCTGTGGCGCTGGTCTTCGACAGCCATGACCACCTGTATGTCACGGACGAACAGAACCAGCGGGTGGACGGTGTTCGACAGCAACGGACAGTTTCTCCGCAAGTGGGGAACTCCTGGCCGCGGTGATGGCGAATTCAACGGCCCGGCCGGTATCGCCGCCGGTCCTTCGGAAGGCTCAGGGGGACGGCTACATCTACGTGGTGGGACCAGCACAACGCCCGAGTGCAGAAGTTCACGACAGAGGGTGTTTACGTCGGTCAGTGGGGGTCTTTTGGCAGCGGTCCCCGGCCAGTTCAAACCTGCCCTGGGGCGCGGCTACTGATGCGTCAGGCAACGTCTACGTGGCCGACTGGCGCAATGACCGCATCCAGAAGTTCACGGCTGACGGGGACTTCCTGACCACCTTCGGCACGCCCGGCTACGGCGAAGGCCAGCTCCAGCGTCCCCACCCACGTGGCCGTAGACGGCGAAGGCTACGTCTATGTAGCCGACTGGGGCAACGAGAGGGTGCAGATCTTCGACTCAGAAGGGCATTTCCAGGTTCTTCTGCGAGGCGAGGCCACCGTATCGAAGTGGGCGCAGGAATATTTCGACGCTAACCCGGAGGAAGCTGTGGAGCGATACCAGTCTAACCTCACGCCGGAGCTGCCCCCGCACCTGAATACGCCCATACCATATCTCATCGCAGACTGAGCCGTATTTTCTGGGGGCCGGTGTCGGTGTCGCTAGACCGAGAGGGGCGGCTGTACGTGGTGGAAAACCAAACCGCCATCGCTTCCAGGTGTATCAGAAGCGCTAGAGGGTACGCCCTAAACCCCCGTATCAAGTACGGGGGCAGGCTCTAACTCTCTCCCGGAGGGAGAGTGAACTTTGGTGAAAAGTACAGGGGCGCACAAACCGTGCGCCCCCTGTTTGCTATCCCCGAGGATAAACCGTAGCCTTACGGTGTGGCGGAGAAGCCTGCGCCTTCGATGCCTGCCAGGGATGCGTCCTTCGTCTTCCTGGGCGGTGCCGCCCGCTGCCGCCGACGCCTCCCACCAGTACGCCGTCCCGGAACACCGGCAGAGCGCCCTGGCCGGGGATCATGTGGCCGCCTTCCATGGCCATCAGGCCGCGGAACACCGGGGCAAGGGCGTTCTCGGTCAGCTCGCCGCTGGCGTGTCCGAAGCAGGACGCCGCGACGGCCTTGGCGCGGGAGATAGCCGGAGTGCGCCATGAAGCCCCGTCGGTGCGCATCATGGTAATCAGGTCGCCGCGCGGGTCAACCACCGAGATGCTCATGTTGACTCCCATTTCCAGCACCTTGGCCTTGGCTCCCGCGAGGATGGCTTCCGCTTCTTCCAGAGTTAGAGTAGGTGTGTTTCTGGGCATAGTTCACCTCCGAAATTGTAGCTGGCCCCCTCGTTAGCGAGGGAGACGTTATTCGACCGCTCGTATTATATGTCTCAGGCCGACGGGCCGGTAGGCCACAACTCCGGCCCGTCAACCCGGACGTTGGGGAAGGCAGGGCTTTTGATAATTCACTCTCCCTCGGGGGAGGGTTAGAGCCTGCTCCCTAGGGAGAGGGAGGTGGGCGTCTATGCGCTGTGGGCAAAGCGCTGACGCCAAGATTTCACCCTCACCCTAACCCTCTCCCTGAAGGGAGAGAGAGAATTAAAGAGCCTGTAGGTCTCTGTTAGGGAACGTATATGTCCGTATACGGGTAGAAAGCGTGCCAGCCGAACCAGTAGGCATCCCGGGATGGCAGCCGCGCCAACCGCTGCGATGGTTCACCGGCGTTCTCAAGAGCGTCTTCGAGGACGCGCCAGAGACGGCCCTGGTCGTCCTGTACCGCGCCATCGCGGGCTGGCTGGAATTGCAGGCCGTCGCGGTCGTAGGCGCGAACTCCTCCGCCGGAGACGGTGATGATGACCGCGTCCTGCCCGCCCACAGTGTCGTTGAGAACGGGAGTTTGGGCGAGGCCGGAGCGAAGATAGGCGCGAGCTTCTCCGTCGAATGCCAGCCCGAAGACCTGGGCCTTGGCAGTCAGCCTGTCGTCAATTCCCGCCACCGGGAACATAGTCCCCGGGTCGATGCGGTACGAGTAGTAGATTGACCTGGCGTGCTCTTCCGGCCTGTAGAACTTGGCGTCATAGACCCCGGTGTCGTTGCTGATGACGGTGGTGTCCGGGTGTTCGGCCAGCCACTCCACCCAGGTGGTCAGTACGCTGGGCAGCACTTCGAGGCGGATGCCGCTACCGGCCAAGGGGCCGACGACCGGCTCGCCCCGGAACTGATGCCAAAGCGTTTCCGTTGCCCGGTCGTACATCAGCTTGTTGCTACGGTACAGCATCCCCGAAGTGCCGAACTCTGTCCTCTCGCCCAGCCCGCGCGGCTTGAGCGCATCCGGTATCTCGGTGGAATACACGATTCCAGAACCGCACAGAGTTCAATATGCCAAGGCGAACTGTACTCCTCCCACGGTGTCGTTGGCCATCTCGTGGGCGTTCAGGACGCGCAGGGGATAGGCCCGGTGTTCCCCGTTGATGGACACTCCGAACACTCGATCGCCGGGTTGCAGATAGTCCGCTTCTTCGGGGGAAAGGTGAGGCGGAAAACGCAAATCCGGAATGCCGTCGCGCCGCACTCCCCCCCAGACGATTTCCTCCAGGCGGATGGTGGTGGGCACTCCATCATACATAAACGCGCCCATAGGCGGGTCAATTGCGCTGAATAGCTGGCCTTTCCAGCCGTCGTAGCCGTCCGGTGGCGTTACCTCCGGGTGTTGCGCCAGCCATTTCTGCCACCAGTCCCAAGCGCTCTGGCCGTTCGGCACTATGGCGAATTCCTCTTCGGGTATTCTGTCCCGGATGCGCACCATAAAGGAGGAAAGAGTCAGCAGCGCTTCTTCATCTTGCTGGAATCGCATGAATTCCAGCAGCACGGGGATGTAGGCGGTGTTGTGGGAATAGGCCATCTTGCGCCCCCACCTGGGCCAGCGACTGGTCCAGAGCGGCGTACATCAACTCTGTTGGGTTGTCCGGCAGAAAGTCCAAGTCGCGAGCGTTCAGCGGAGACGGAGGGACGGGATAAGCAGGGGCTTCGGTTGGCGCAGCCTGGGTTTCCTCCACAGCCGGAGCAGCAGCTGGCGCTGTGGTGGGGTTCTCTGTGGGCTGAACTAAAGCGCCGGAAGACGGAGCGGTTGTGCCCGGCGGCGCAGGAGTGGCCGAGGGAGGCGGCACTATGGTCACGGGTTGGGTAGCTGTAGGCTCTTCCGCGCAGGCTATAACCGTCGCCAGCGCCAGCGTTACGACGAACAGGACGGCAATAGATTGCAGTCGCAGTCGCAGGGTCTGGTGGCCGGAGCGCATCACAGACCCGTTTCCCGGAACAGCTCGCGGCCTATGAGCATACGCCGGATTTCGCTGGTTCCCGCACCGATTTCATAGAGCTTGGCGTCCCTGAGCAGACGGCCAACGGGGAACTCGTTGATGTAGCCGTTGCCGCCCAGTGTCTGGATGGCCTGAAGCGCCATCTGAGTCGCGCGCTCTGCGGAGAACAGCAGACAGCCTGCGGCGTCCTTGCGGGAAATCATCCCCCGGTCAGCGGCGCGGGCCACGGCATAGGTGTAGGACTGGCAAGCCGACAGCGAGGTGTACATATCGGCCAGCTTGGCCTGAATCAACTGGAACTCCCCGATGGGCTGGCCGAACTGCTCGCGTTGGTGGACATAAGGTACGACGGCGTCGAGGCAGGACTGCATGATGCCCAGCGGCCCGCCGGTGAGCACCAGCCGCTCGAAATCCAAGCCGCTCATCAGGACGGCAACGCCGCGCCCTTCTGCTCCCAGCACATTTTCTTCGGGAACTTCACAATCCTCGAAGACCAGTTCGCTGGTGCTGGAGCCGCGCATTCCCAGCTTGTCCAGCTTGGGGGATGGATGGAACCCTGGGAACCCGCGCTCCACCAGGAAGGCGGTGATGCCCCTGGAACCGGCGTCAGGATCCGTCTTGGCGTAGATTACGAAGGTATCAGCCTCGGGCCCGTTGGTAATCCACATCTTGCTGCCGTTGAGGATGTAGCGCCCCGTTCCCTTTACAATGCCGGGGCGCTTTTCCGCCCTCAGCCGCATACTAACTACGTCTGAGCCGGAGTCCGGTTCGCTCATCGCCAGCGCGCCTACGTGTTCGCCAGTGACCAGCGGCGGCAGGTAGCGGCGCTTCTGCTCATCGCTGCCGTTGCGGGAAATCTGGTTGACGCACAAGTTGGAATGCGCTCCATAGCTGAGGCCGACGCTGGCCGAACCCCGCGAGACTTCCTCCATGACCACAGTGTGGGCGAGATAGCCCAAGTCCGCCCCGCCATACTCTTCGGAAACGGTGACGCCCAGCAGACCCAGGTCGCCCAAGCGGGGCCACAGGTCGCGGGGGAACTCGTTGGTCTGGTCAATTTCATCGGCGCGCGGCGCGATTTCGGCAGACGTGAACTGGCGCACCGTCTCGCGGACGATGTCCACCGTCTCGCCCAAATCGTGGTTCAGCGTGGCCCAGGGTTGGCGCCGAGAGGTCATGCTAGTTCCCTTTTCCGCGACAGTAGGGGGCTGTCAGATGGTGCGCCGGTCTATTATGCGACGGGCCTTGAACTGTGTACGCTCGAACTCGCCGGCCGGTTTCAATTCCACTGCGACGGCAACGCCGAGAGCGCGGCGTAAGGATGCGGCGATTTCTTCTCGCACGGGTTCCAGCGCCCTGGGGTCGAACTCGCGGCTGGCGAATGTATCCGCCAGTACCTCTGTCTGCACTGTCAAACGGTCAAGCTGCCCATGCTCGCGTTCCAGCAGTAGCCGGAACTCCCCGCCAAAGTTGTCCATGCTCCGCAGAATGTCCTCGATGCGGGAAGGAAAGACGTTCTGCCCGCGGACGATTATCATGTCGTCGGCCCGGCCATAGATGCCGCGGGTCAGTGTCGGATAGGTGCGGCCACAGGGGCAGTCAATCATTTCCCACTGGGCGATGTCTCCCGACCAGTAGCGAATCATCGGCTGCGAGGTGCGTTCGGTGTGAGAGTACACCGGCACTCCCTCAGCGCCCATGGGCAGATTGAGCCTCGTCTCCGGGTCTACCAGTTCCGTATAGACAATGTCCTGCCACAGGTGCATCCCGCCTGGCAGGTGGCGACAGCCTGAGTTACTCATCCACGGCGTCATCTCGGCCATACTTCCCTGGTCAACGACGTAGCAGCCGAAAGTGTCCTCTATCAGCTTGCGGGTGGCCGGAACGCTGGCTCCAGGCTCGCCGGAGAAGAACATGAACCGGAAGGCGAAGTCGTTGAGAGGGTCAAGACCCATCTGGCGGGCTGTCTCGGCGAGGTAGAGTGCGTAAGAAGGTGTGCCGTACAGGGCCGTTGGCTTGACCATGGCGGCCCACTCGGCAGCCCGCTCCGTCTGTCCGGGCGCGCCGCCGCCGAAGGGAAAGCAGGTCGCGCCCAACCTCTCAGCCCCCACCAGCGCACCCCAGCTTCCCACATAGAGGCTGAACACGGCGGCCACCATCACCAGGTCGTCGGGGCGCAATCCGGCCCCCCACAGAATGCGGGCGTGGGCCTCGGCGATGCGCTCCCAGTCGTCTCGCCCGATGCCGAATACCGTAGCCCGGCCGGTGGTGCCCGACGTTCCGTGTACCCGGAACACGCCGGTGGGAGGGATGCAAAGGAAACGGCCATAAGGAGGGTGTTCTTCCTGCTCGCGCCGTATCTCATCCTTGGTCAGGATGGGGAGCTGCGCGAATTCTTCCAGGCTGGCCAGATTTTCCGGGTCAACGGGCGCGTTGGCATAGAACTCTCGGTAGAAGCCGGAGTTCCGGCAAGCGTAGCGCACCTGCTGCCGCAGCTTGGCCAGTATCAGGGCGTTCCGTTCTTCGGGCGACATGATTTCCGGCCCCGGCGACCAGTGCTCCTGACCTGCGGGCGGCGTGTAGGCGGAAGGGTAATTGGGAGGCCAGTTCGCTTCGGTCATCAGACGCCTCCGGGCTTAATGCGCCCGTTGGGCGTTGGTGAAAATGAACTCGATCATATCGCTGGTAAAGCTGCCCACCGGAAAGACGCCGTGGACGCCCATTTCCTGGAGAGGAGCCACGTCGTCCTCGGGAATGGTGCCCCCCACCAGGACCAGCACGTCGCCCGTGAGACCTCGCTCTTCCAGAGCCTTCGACAAGCGAGGCACCAGCCGCATATGAGCGCCGGATAGTATGCTGATGCCCACCACGTCGGCGTCTTCCTGCAAGGCGGTCTGGGCAATCTGGTCGGCGGTGACGCGCATACCCATGTAGACGACTTCGAGGCCGGCGTCGCGCATGGCGCGGGCGATGACCTTGACGCCGCGGTCATGCCCGTCCAGCCCCATCTTGGCGAGGAGGACTTTGGGAGGTGTTTGTTGTTCAGGAATTGTCAAAGCTCTGGCCTTCTTTCCAAGTTGACATGCCCAGGTGCGGCATCAAATTTTGCGAAACTCCCAGTCGCCGTCCTCAGTCGCCACCAGTGTCCTGCCGTGAGCACGGGCGATGGCGTGATGCTTGGCAGCCAAGACCGTAGGCGGCTGGACGAAGATAATGGTTGCATCCGGGTGCCCACAATCGCAGATATGTTCCTCGGCTACTAGGAGCGCCTCGTCCAGAAAAGATGGCGCAACACCTCTCGCACCTGAAAAGTCCAAGCTCAATGTTCTGTCCCCGCCGGTTTCTCTGGCCGCCAGCGCTTCCTTGACGCTTCTCGCCGATTCGCGGGAAACTAGGACGTTTTGGCCTACGATGTCGAATACTTTGAGGCTTGTCATATATTCAACCCTAAGCTGGAACTGAAAAATAAACCATTGTGCCAGGGAATATTTTGGCTCTAATGCTCTGTACTTGTGAGTCTTCGCTCTTGGTAAGAATACCACTCCCTGAATGAATCACCAATTTTCTCCCAGGAAGGCGCATTTCCTCAAAGACACTAAACAGGCCAATTCCGCGTGTGCTGGACGATGTGCCGCTAACCAGCTCTTTGGTAGCCAGCGTAATGGACGACCATTCGTTACCGAAGTGCTCCAGACCGCCGTTACGTTCAATGGATTGCCGGATTCCGATGCCGCCATCGGCGACACCACACATAAACCTCCGCTCTTCTCCGGATGAGTAAAACTGAATAAATCCGTATGCCCCAATGGTTGATTCAGAATGTTCCGCCGCGTTGTTGACCAATTCGGAAAACAGTTCACAAACAAGAGGATGGATGCTTGACGAACCCAGCCCAGAACTGTACAAGGAATCTTCGACTTGGTTAGTCAGTTCAGCGGCTTCCTGCAGATTGTCAAATCGCGCCAAAGGTAAAATAGCATCAGCCGACTCGATTACGTCTGTGTTACCCTCACGTACTGGAATTCCTTCCTCTTGCAGGAGCCGCACTAACCCTGAATCAATTAGGGCCGCCGCATCCTTTGCCTTTGGAAGTATCAGCGAGCAATCGCTCCCGCGCCTTTTCGCCATCAAAAGGTAAACGGCGCACCACAGAACAGCGGGCGGATGAATGGTGGAGCATTCCCTGAGGTTAACAATCACTTCCCGTTCAACGAATGCGTCCGACCGGGGGTCATATTTGCTGAATTTTTCCGGAATGCTGCGGGCGTCTCTGAAATTTTTGTTGGGCACTATTTCCATATCTCTCTCAAACAGCCTTGACAGTCCCTAGAAGAAGCGGGCGCGGATACGTGGAGCTGGTATCAACTGCTCGTTGACAGGGTCCGCGACCAGCCGGAAAATCTCCAGCGTCGTCGCTCCAAGCAATGGCGTGTTGTTTGAGCGGGCGAATATCACTGGCACTGTCCGCATTCTGCCTTGCAGTCGAACCACGGCATCTCCTATCGCATATTCAACCAGGCTGTCGTCCGCCATTTCGAATATGTCGTATTCCAAGCGGGCTACGCCCAACCTGTCGAGCAGGTCTTCGGGCAACATGGTATAGATAGCCCCGGTGTCCACCATCGCCTGTACCGCGACAAATTCCTCGCGGGCCGGGTTGCCAACTTCGAGTTCGACGCTGAATGTTCCCACTGTCTTATTTCTTCTCTTGTCCGGGAGTTTTCCTGGCCTAAAACACCCCGGGGTCTACGTACTCGCCGTAGACGTCGCGGAGGGTGTCCAGGATTTCGCCTTCGGTGGCCATAGCGGTTACGGCCTCCAAGGTTGCAGGCATCAGGTTGGCGTCGTCCTTGGCAGCCTGCTTCAGTGCGGAGAGAGCATTGCGGACATCGGCAGGGCTGCGGTTGCTGCGGGCCTCGGCAAGGCGCCCCTTCTGCCATTCCTCCTCTTCCGGGTCGAACTGGAACAGTTCCAGCTTCTGCTGAGTTTCCGACTGGTATTGATTCAGGCCGACGATGACCTGCCGCCCGGACTCTATGCGCCGCTGGTACTCGTAGGCGGAGCGGGCGATTTCGCGCTCGATGTAGCCGCCGCTGATGGCCTGCAGGATGCCGTCGCGCATGGAGCCGTTGCCCATTTCGTCAATGCGGTTGATGTACTCCAAGGCCGCGTTCTCGATGTCGTTGGTCAGCGTTTCCACGAACAGGGAGCCGCCCAGAGGGTCGGCGGTGGCGGCGGCGCCGGACTCGTGGGCGATGATTAACTGCGTCGCCAGGGACATACGCATGGCGTCTTCTGAGGGTATGTCGTAGGCTTCGTCGTAACCGCTGACGTGCAGGGATTGGGTGCCGCCAAGGACGGCTGCCAGCGCTTGCAAGGTCCCCCGCGCGATGTTGTTCTGGGCGTCCTGGCGCATCAATGTCGAGCCGAGGGTCTGGGTGTGGAAGCGCATCCGCATGGACTCGGGGCGGGTTGCTCCGTAGCGTTCTTTCATCAGTCGCGCCCACATACGGCGGGCAGCGCGGAACTTGGCGATTTCCTCGAAGATGTCGTTGTGGACGCCAAAGAAGAAGGACAGGCGTGGAGCGAAGCTGTCCACGGAAATTCCGCGAGCCAACGTTGACTCAACGTATGCCATGCCTTGCGCGATGGTGAAGGCGAGTTCCTGCACCGCGTCTGATCCGCTCTCCCGGGTGTGATAGCCGGATATGGAGATGGTGTACCAGTTGGGCACGTGTTCCGTGCAGAACTCCACGATGTCTGTGGTCAGCTTAAGCGACGGTTGAGGCCCCAAGGCGAATGTCTTTTGCCCGTGAAACTCCTTCAGGGAGTCGTTTTGCACCGTGCCGCGAAGGGCGGACCAATCAACTCCCCGTTCTTGCGCTACGGCCAGGAACATACTGAGCAGCACGATGGACGGATGGTTGATGGTCAGGGATACGCTGACCTGGTCCAATGGTATTTCGTGGAACAGGTCGTCCATATCGCGCACGGAGTCTATGGCGACGCCGAGCCGTCCCACCTCGCCCTCGGCCAGTTCGTGGTCTGAGTCATAGCCGGTGAGCGTGGGGTGATCGAAGTCGGTGCTGATGCCAGTCTGGCCATGTTCCAGAAGGAACCGGTATCGCTCGTTGGTGGCTTGCGCCGTACCGAAGCCGGCAATCTGGCGGCGGGTCCAGAGCCGTCCGCGGTACATATCCGGGTAAGGGCCGCGGGTGAAGGGGAACTCGCCCGGGCGCCCGAGGTCGCGGTCAAAGTCTATGGCCGAGGCGGTCTCCGGGCCGTAGACTGGCTTGACCTCCAGGCCGGAGAGCGTCCTGTATTCCGAGTCACGGGCGTCTGTGCTCATTTCCCTTCCCCTAATATACCTGGATATGCCTGCCGGAGCGGCTGCTTTCCCAACGGCTCACCCCCACCTTAACCCTCCCCCTCAAGGGGGAAAGGGATATTGGACGTGGGTTTAGCCTACCCGCACGTACTTGTCTATGCTCTTCTCAGCGGTGAGGGCTAAGTAGAGGTCGCCGTGGGCGTCCACCCAGGAGCCGTGAGCCGAGCGTCCCGGGAACCGCTCCAACACGTTGCCTTCGCCGTCCAGAACGCTGACTTGGGGCGGCTTGCCGTCTTCGGGCCGCTCGCTGGTGTAGAAGATGCCTTCGCTGTCTTGGGAGATGTCCAACGGACGCTGCATATCCGTCCACATGGTGATGTACTCACCGTCAGGAGAGAAGACCTGGACGCGGCTGTTTTCGCGGTCGCACAGGTAGATGCGCCCATCCTGACCGACGATGAGGCTGTGCGGCAGGTGGAACTGGTTGGGGCCGCCTTTGCCGGGTTCGCCCCACGAGGAAATCAGCTCGCCGGCAGCGCTGAAGCGATGCACCCGGGCGTTGCGGTAACCGTCGGAAACGTACAGGTCTCCGCTAGGGGAAGGCACCAGCTCGGTCAGGTAGTTGAAGGGACCGGCGGAGCGAGGGCAGACCTCCCCTGCCACCTCGCAGCCGGTATCGGAGTAAACGCCCTTGTTGCCGATAGTCAGCAGTGGAGTACCGTCGAGGGTGCATTTCTCGGCTATGCTTCCCTCCCGGTCGGTGAGATAAACGATGTCGTCTGCTATGTAGATACCGTGGGGGTTTTCGTAGCGCCCGTTGCCCCACGAACTCAGGTAGTTCCCTTCGCGGTCGAAAATCACCACCGGCGGTTCTGCGCGCTGGAAGGCGTAGACCCGATCCTGGGAGTCGGTTGCGACTGCGCTGACGGTGCCGAAGGTCATTCCTTCGGGCAACCGAGCCCAGTCCTCTACAACTTCGTAAGTGTACTTGCCGCTTCCTACAGTAGCCAAAGCAAGCGCCTCCTGAATCCTGATTTAAGTTGGCGGGATGACCGCCGTTAACATACTACCATAGCGACAGTTCCGCGGAAGGCCAAGCGATTGCTATGCCCGCCCGTTGTACAGATAATGAGGGCCGTCAGCGGGAATGTTCCAGCCGTTATAGAACTCTTCTATGTAAGGCAGAAGGCGAGCAGCCATTTGCCGGACCGCCAGCGTTTCCGGCTCGATGGGCCGGGCCAATTGTTGGCGCAGTTCTGCGGTGATTTCCTCTTCATCGGCTTTAACGAAGCGTCCGCCGCGCAGCACTGCCTCCCCGTTAATCAGCACTGTGTCGACATGGGTGGATTTGCCCCGGTAAATCACAGCGTTTACAGCGTCGGAGCTGGCATCGCCGGAGTCCTCGAAATAGGGGGCGGTCATGGCATCCCAGTCCAGCAGGACCATGTCGGCGTAGCGCCCCGGCTCCAAAGCGCCAATGCGCCCATCGAACCCGGTGGGGCTGGCGGCGTTGGCCGTGGCTAGGCGTAGGGCCTGATGGGTGTCCAGCGCAGGGCGTTCGAGGCCCGGCTGACGGTGCAGCCTGGAGGCCAACCGCATTTCCTGGAGCATATCGTCATCGTCGTTGAGGGCGGTGCTGTCGGTGCCCAGCGCCACGTTGACGCCGCCGGCCAGCATAGCGTTGACCGGCGCAATCCCGTTCTTCAGCCGGAGGTTGGAGCTGGGATTGTGACACACTGTGGCCCCGGAGTCCGCCAGCAGTTCAATGTCGCCCTCGGTCAGCCACACCGAGTGAGCGCAGGAAAGCTCCGGCCCCAGGAATCCCAAGTCCGCCAAGTGAGCTACCGGCGTCTTGCCCCAAGTGCGGATGCCGTATTCCTTTTGATACCAGCTTTCCACCAAGTGCATGTGCACCGCCGAGCCATAGCGGGCAGCGTACTCTTTCGTCCGGAAGAAAAAGTCGTCGGAAGCCCATTGCGCGTTGCTGGGGCTGAGCAGCACCGACACCAACCCGCCTGACGCTTCGGCCCCGTCGCTCTCGCGCAAGGACTCGAACGACGAGAAGTAGTCGTCTTCAGTCATGTCCGTTACAGACAGATAGCGGCGCACCGCAGCGGCCAAATCCGAGGGCAGGCCGGAAAGGAACGACTCGTCGTCGTGATAGACCACTCGGTTTTGCCCACGGTAATAGACGGAAAAGGCTGTCCGCATTCCTGCGCCGGCGAATCCCTGGAGTACCTGGACTGCCTCGTCAGCCAGCCCGTCTACCGGCGTGCGAGGATGGTTGTACATAACCGAGGTAGTGCCCGATTTGATCATCTGGATGGCGGTGTACAAGGTAATCAGGCGCCAGTCAGCGGAGCGGCGGCCCCAACCTTCGACGATCCAGGGTTCCAGGCAGCCGTCGGTGGTTCCCATTTGGAAAGTGGAGATGCCGCGCCCGTGGTGATGGGAGTTCACCAGCCCCGGCATGACCACGAATCCCGGGCCGCCTATTACTTCATCAACCTCCCGGTTTCTCAACTCGTCGTAGGTTCCTGTCGCCTCGATGACACCGTCGCGCTGCAAGACCGCGCCGTCGCTTATGACGCTGCTGCGTCCGGCTCCGGTTCCTGCTTCGCAAATGACATATCTTCCCCGAATCAGCGACGTTGCCATAGCTTCCCCCCTGCCTTGCCGGTTGCGCTTATGATAGGGCCGCGCCGTGACGTGTCAAGGCGGATGCCTGGGGTATAATGCGCCGAAGGGCCGTAATCGTATTTGATTCGCGGGAGGCTTGAAATGGCAGGACTGGAAGGTAAGGTGGCGCTGGTCACTGGGGCTGGCGGGATGCGCGGCGTGGGCCGGGCCACGGTGATGAAGCTGGCCGGTCTGGGGGCGGACATCGCGCTGAGCGACGTTCACCGCGAGACGGAAGACCTGCCGCCCGCCGAGGTTCGCAATACTTGGCGAGGCATTGACGCGGTGTCCGAGGAAGTGGAAGCGGCTGGGCGACGCGCCTTTCCGGCCTACTGCGATCTGGGCGACAGCGCCCAGATTGAGCGCATGGTTGAGCAGGTAACGGACCATTACGGGCGAATTGACATCCTGGTCAACAACGCCCGGGCCATCATTGGCCGCGACAAGGTTTCGGTAACCGAATTGGAACAGGAAGTCTGGGAGCACTTCCTCAGAATCAACACCACCGCGCCATACCTGCTGACGAAGGAAGTGGGGCGCCGAATGATCGAGGCAGGGAACGGCGGGCGCATCATCAACATCGCGTCCAACGCATCCAAGCAGGCCAGCGCGACAGGGGCGGCTTACAGCGCTTCCAAGTTCGCGGTGCTGGGGTTGACGCAGGCGTCAGCGCTGGACCTGGCTCCTTACGGCATCACGGTCAACGCCGTTTGTCCCGGGCCTATCAACACCGACCGGATGAGCTATTGGGAGCGGGACCAAGCCGCCGACCGGGGCATCACGCAGGAGGAATTCCGCAGCCAGATAGTGCAGGCGGGCGCCCAGGCCAGTCCGCTGGGCCGCATCGCCGAGCCGCAGGACGTGGCGAATGTGGTGGCCTTCCTGGCCAGCGATGAGGCTTCGTTCGTGACTGGTCAGGCGTACAACGTCAACGGCGGTCTACTGTTCCACTAGGCGCCTTCGGAACCGAAAACCGCCTTGCGCAGGGTATCGTTGAGGCGTTTATGCCAGTCGGGACCAGCCGCCCGTAGGTGGTCGAGTATGTCGTAATCAATGGGAACGTAAGTCCACTCTTTCGCTGGCCACTGGATTGAACTGTTCCTGAGTCTTTGGACGGTTTCCGGGTTGTCCTTCATCCACTGGCGGGCTCTGGCGAAGTCCTCGCCGGTCATTTCCGGGTTGTCTGGGTCTTTTGCGATGCCGACATTTATCGCAGTCTCTTCTCCATACTCTGCCTCAATCTCGCAAAAGGTCATGCCGCTTGTTACAAGTTCCTCAAACGACAACTTAGGAGTATTGGGGTTTCCGTGCTGTTTTGCCCCTATTTCTGCCATCAGAGCGGCGTATTCGGCGAATGGCAGCGTGTCTAGATCAACGTTCTTGTTCATATATTCTTCTATCCCTCAGGTTGGCCTTGCGCAAGCTGATAATGCGCCGTTGTTCCCCGCGATCTGTGAATACAACCCTGTATAGTCGCTCGCCAATGTATCCAGTGGCGACCCAGCGGAATTCCCCAAACCGGGGGCTGGCCTCGTAAGTGGCAGTACGCCATTCGAATGAGTATATACTCCAGAAATCAATTTCGTGTTTTTCCAGATTTGAGAGGCGCTTCGATTCGTCCCGTTCGTAGTCCACGTTTTTATCTTATCTGCAATGTGCGCCAGCAACAACATTGAGACTCGCTCTGCCAGGGCAAGCGCGTTCAGCACACCGCTGCGCCCAGCGGGAGCCGTTGCCGTCGCAGCGGCTCCCGCACCGCCAGAGTCAGCGCGGTCGCGGCGAGGGACAGGGCCAGCATCAGAGCGAAGGCGGCATCGTATGCGCCGGTCAGGTCGTAGATCCAGCCCCCCGCCAGCGCGCCGAGGCCCCCCATAATCTGGTGGATCATCGAGACGGTGCCGGTCAGAGTGCCAAGACGCAACGGGCCATAAATGTTGCCCAGGAACACCACTGTCAGCGGGGCGGTAATCAAGAAGGTGAAGCCGTAGAGCAGGCCGAAGGCCAGTATCGCTGGCGTGCTTTGCAGCGGCAGAATCAGGGCGAAGATTCCGATTCGCATCAGGAAGCACAGCGCGGTGGGGCGCGATGCTCCGAGGGCATCGGCCATTACCCCGGCTATCAGCACGCCCAGCAGCCCCATCACCCCCATCCAGGCCAGCAGGTTGCCGGCCAGTACGTCCCCTAATCCCTGGTCTTGAGCGAAGGCAACGATGTGGGTGGCGACGAAGAAGTCCTGGAAGCCGCATATTGAGTAGATTCCCACCAAGAGCAGGAACGGCCGAGAGGACAACGCCTGCCGTAGCGTCAGCGGTTGAGGAGCGGACTCATTGTCTGGCGCGGGCGATGCGGCCTCGGCATTGTGAGGCAGGCCGTCGTGAGGCGGACCTGGGCGGACGATAAGCAGTGTGATGGGCAGCAGGATGGCGATGTTGACAACGGCCAGGATGGTAAATGAAGAGCGCCAGCCGATGGCAACCAGCAATGATGCCAGAGCCGCCACGATGAATAGCTGGCCAATGGCATTGCCTGATACGGCCATGCTGGTGGCGACGCCGCGCCGCTCGACGAACCACTGGCTGACCATGACGACTACCGGAGCGATGGAAGTGCCGGAGTTGCCCAAAGCGTAGACGACGCCGTATACTAGGAACACCTGCCATGGCGACTGCACCTGCCCCATCAGCGCCAGTCCCGCGGCCCCAATGCCTGCTCCGACGGCTATCGTACCCCGCAGGCTCCAGCGGTCCACCAGCCTGCCCACGAAGGGCATCGCCACCGCCGACACCACCATGAACATGGTCACTGCCAGGGACAGCGTGGAGCGGCTGACGCCGAGATCCTCGGACATCGGCTTCAGCATGAGGCCAAAGGCGAATCTGGAGCCGCCGCTGAAGAACAGGATGGCAAACCCGGCGGCCAGGATCAACCAACTGTAGTCCGGTCGTCTCATGGGCACTCGCCTTTGAGCAGGGGCCAATTGCTCCCGGAGCAGCAAAGTATCCTGGAAAAGTCAGGGGCAGGTCGAGAACCTGCCCCGGCTGACTTCACTTAAGTGCGAGAGGGCGCTACTTGAACAGCCCACGGACGGTGTTGATGACACGCTCCTCGTTGGGGAGGTAGATGTTCTCGAGGGCGCGACTGTAGGGAACCGGGGTGTGAGGAGCAGTTACCCGGGACGGCGGGGCGTCCAGATAGTCGAAGCCCTCTTCAGCGACGCGGGCGCAGATCTCCGAGGCTAGGCTGCATACCGGCGTGTCCTCATCCACCACGACGATGCGATGGGTCTTGCGAACGGACTCCAGCACGTGGTCGTAGTCTATGGGGGAGATGCTGAGAAGGTCCACTACCTCGGCGTTGATGCCTTCCTTGGCCAGCTCCTCGGCGGCGTTGTTGGCCGTCCAAGTCATCTTGGAGATGCCCACCAGCGTAACGTCGGTACCCTCACGAACGGTGCGGGCCTTACCGATTGGGAAGGTATACGGCTCTTCCGGCACCGGGCCCCGGTTGGTGTACAGTCCCTTGTGCTCGAAGAACACCACCGGGTCGTCGTCGCGGATGGCCGCAGTCAGCAACCCCTTGGCGGTGTAGGGATCGGATGGGGCCACGCCCTTCAGCCCCGGGATATGGCTGAAGATGGAATAGTAGGACTCGGAGTGCTGGGCGGCGCTGCCGAATCCGGCGCCGATGCGGGTAAGCATTACGAAGGGCACCTTGACCTGCCCGCCGAACATATAGCGCATCTTGGCGGCGTTGTTCAGCATCTGGTCCATGCAGACGCCTATGAAGTCAACGAACATCAGCTCGGCGATGGCCCGCATTCCTGTGGAGGACGCGCCGATGGCGGTGCCGACAAAGGCCGCTTCGGACAGCGGGGTGTCCAGCACCCGCTGGTTGCCGAACTGCTGGATCAGGCCGACGGTGGTGCGGAACGGTCCGCCCCAAGCGTCGACGATGCCCAGATGCTCGCGGCCCGCGCCTCCGGCGATTTCCTCGCCCATGATGATGACCGTTTCGTCGCGTTCCATCTCTTGGCGGATGGCTTCGTTGATGGCCTCGCGTACCTGCAATTCCCGGGTGGCGGTGGCTGTCGTCATCACTCGCTCCTATAGCTGCCTTTGCCCATAGTTAAGGGGCGGTTAGGTTTTCCTCAGTTATCCGGGCTAGTCGCCGTCCACTGGTACTGGCGTAGTGGCCGGGCTGCCGTCGGCGTGGACATGTTCCCGCATCACTTGCAGGACAAGACGAATTTCCCGCCGGAATTCCGCCCGCGTTTCCTCGTGGAGCCGGATATTTTCGGCTCTGGCTTCTGCTTGCCCTCGCTCCAGAGCATCCATCCGTGCTTCCAGAGCGTCCATTCGTGCTTCCAGCCTTCCCAGTTTGTGCTGTATTGATCCCCATATTCCCAGCAGGGCGATCATTCCTGCTATCAGGGGTATCCATTGAGTCCATTCCATAGCTTCAACCTTGTCTCGCCTTGGTGTGTAGCTCGAAGAGGCAATCTCTCTCACCCACAGCCGCCAAGCTGCCGCGAAGGTAGTTTACCACTATGCTTGATATAAGCAAGCGGAACGGTCATCCGTCGGGCCCTGTGTGCTTGGTTCCGGTGACCGTCGGCTCCCGGCACCACTGGCTTCGCAGGATTGCCAGTTGCTCCACGGCGTCGCCGTCCAAACCCAATGCCTCCGTCAGCAGCCGGCGGTCCAGTTCCTGCCGCACCGGGTCGCGCCAGGCTTCGTTGGCGGGCAGCATCTTCTTTTGGCAAAGGTCATCATAGATTTGGACGGCAGCTTGCAATTGGTTTGCGTCTAGTTTGGTAACGTCCAGCGCGGGGATATTTGGAATGGCTGTCACGGTTGTGCCGCCGCGTCCGCTTTGGGTGCGATTACTTTTTATCCAGTATCCTACAAGGCCAATTGTTCCATTAAGCCATACGCAAGTGGCTTTTTCCATTTCGGGCGTTGCCATTTGGAAGTTCGGCCAAGCCCTTCCGCCGACTGATTTTCTATGAGTGAAAGCCGCGCAGGTAGCGTTAGAGTTGAAGCGGCATTCTGCGCCGATGTGCAGGTGGCTTACTGATTTCCATAGCTTGTTAGCTTCGTCTTGCTTGTCATCCTCTACGATACCGGAATAATCTGGGCTGATAACAAAACTCTGCTGGTTATCACTGTCGCGGTTCCAAAGCATAGGCCAAGTTGTTCCCGAATCAGCCCCCTTTTGTCGAGTGAAAGTAATTTCAAACAATCTGTGAACAGGGCCAACTTTGCCGATTTTTCCCATTGGCGTTATCGGGACAGACACGCGATTTCTGCGCTGAGGCAGTAGTAGTTTGCCTAGAGTCATTTCTTCGGCAAATTGAACTAATCCTAGATTCGCAACTCGGGCGGTTGTCCATTTCTCCAAGGGCTTGACTTTTTCCAACCGAACAGTGGCAACTGGATTGTCTCCCACCTTGATGTCTGAGTGCGTTCCCGGTTTAGTTATATTGGAAATCGCTTGCCTGACTGACTTGGCCGTTTCTTGCGCCGCTAGTTTGTTCGCCGGGAGTTCCGCAAGATTTACGAAGTGAACTAGGCGCTTGGGAGTTTCGCTATGTCCCAGACGCCTGGCGACGATTACTGCCTCGGCCATATCCGTATCTGCGGAAAATGAGGCATCTTGGTCTGCGTTTTGTGCGATGCTAATGATG
Source organism: Dehalococcoidia bacterium (assembly GCA_965232885.1). Classification (GTDB taxonomy): domain Bacteria; phylum Chloroflexota; class Dehalococcoidia; order Lucifugimonadales; family UBA3495; genus VXOI01. Next base: position 1,024,917 of record CBDDQX010000003.1, read on the forward strand.
ACTATGTTGTTATAATTTTCCGCCAATAGTCGGCGGAGTTTCTGCCAGCTCCGTAAAGTACCGTCGTCGTAGCTTCCGCCTAGCAAAGCAGATATAGGTAGTATAAGAGCAATATGACCGTTGGGTTTAACCATAGTGTGGGCAATCTGGCTGAAATTTGAGCCTAGTCCTGCGTAACCATCGCTGATAGTGCCTTTCGCCAAGCGTTTTACCTTATCGGACATTACCTTCTGCTCGGCTTCGGTGGTGTTGAAGGCGGCGAAGGCCGGATTGCCGGACTTGGCGTGGTCGGCGGCGTGATTGGTGGGAGTGGTGAAGGGAGGGTTCATTATCACCAAGGATTGACTGAGGGGAGTCATATCCACTTCGACGCCCCGGCGTTCCTGAGATGCGCCCAAGGCCATCTGCTCGTTCAGCGGCAAAACCGCCTGATGTCTGGTGGTATTCAGGTCCAGTAGTTCCAGCGAGCCGATGTCTACTATAGGTTTTCCCTTGCTATCTAACTCCCCGGTGCCTCCGAAGGGATAAAGAACACAACGGGTTCCGGTATAACGCTCCCGGGGAGCCACCGACGACAGCAGGGAAGAGGTGAGATGCACGGCGGCGGGCATTATGTCGCAGGCGGTGAGGCTGTTCTCCATCATATAAGGATGTACGGCGTCAGGATTCCCGCCGTGATTACGGTGAAGGTCTCTGGCTCGCTGATAGGCGGCCAGAACCAGACCGCCCGAGCCGCAGGCGTAATCGGCAATGCGGTAGTTCTTCAGGGTCTCCGGGTCTGCCCATTCCAGGTTGTCAGGAACGGCTAGGTACGCCGCCAAGGTGGTGCTTTCCGGGCGGGTGTAATAGGTAGCCAGAGTTTGCCTGTCTGCAATCAGCCGTTGGAACACTGTTCCGGCAACGTCGTTCTGCTTGATGGCGTCCTGTATCGCATTGGCCGTCCGGGCCATGCTGGACAGCAGCCCGGTAGCCACCGTAGGCGGTATAATCAGGAGGAGTTGCCTGGCGATGTGGAATATGGGCCAGTAGTTGATGGCCAGAATGTTGTCCCACTCAGCGATTACGTCGTCGGGATGAAAGCCGGTGGACCTGCGGATTTGCGCCAGACTCCTGATAGTCCGGGTTTCCGTGTGGCCGTTGACTTCCACTTCCGCCGAGTAGCCGGCTAGGTTCTGCTGATAGGCTAGGGCGTTAATCAGCATGGTGGCGGTCATTTTTGCCGTTTGCTCCCGAGCGTTCTGGTCGGCCTTTTCCTGCTTTATCGCTGCGGAGGCGGTTGGCTCTTTATCGGGGTAGGACGGCCACTGCTGGCGGAGGGTGGTTCCAATACTCTCGCCGATGTTGGTTCCCTTGGCGCAGGCTAAGACCAGGGCAGCGGCATCCTCTACACCCTGCTCGAAAGCCTGGGTTGCGGCGTTGATGATGTCTTGCGGCTCGGAGGCAGGGCGGATGAAATCAATCAGGTCGCGGACGTTTCCCTGGATAAACCCGGACTGCGGGAACCGGGTTTGATCTTTGTCATTGCCTTGATAAACGGCGTACTCGATTTCGTGGCCGACCTGCAACATACGCTGGGCGTCGTCCCCGGTGGCGCACTGGTGTAGTTCATCGGTGGCGCGAATGGCGATAACGCTGCCAACCTTGCCGGTAGCGCCGACTACCGCCGGGTCGAGCTCGCGCCCGATGCTTTTCATGCAATCGCTGGCTACCGTTGACGCTGGTGGGTACTCGGTTTCCAGCACTATGGGAGGCCCGTCGGAGCGGGTAATCAGCACATCGGGCTTGGTTTTAGGCCCGCGTAAAGCCCCCCTGAGCTCCTCGCGGGCCGTCCACCCAGCCGAACTGGTCAGCTTATTGATGACGCTGGCAATGCGCCCGTTCAGTTGGGGTTCTTCCAACATTGTCCGCGTTCTCGGTTTAGGCGGGCATATTCGCGCCGCGGCGCATCATGTCCAGCGGGTATTCGACGTAAACGTCTTCGTAGAGCTCGTGGGGTTCGGGAAGCGGGCTCTGATCGGCGAACTGCACCGCTTCTTCCATCAGAGCGCCAATTTCGGCGTCGATGGCGTCAAGCTCTTCGGCGGTGATTTCGCCCTGCGGGATGACGGTTTCGCGGAAGACCTTGAGGGGGTCGCGGCCCCGCCAGTATTCTTCCTCTTCGGCGGTGCGGTAGGACAGCGGGTTATCAAACACTGTGTGGCCGTAGTAGCGGTAGGTACGGCACTCCAGCATGGTCGGCCCTTCGCCAGCGCGGGCGCGGGCGACGGCGTGGGATGCGGCTTCGTAGACGTCGAATACACTCATGCCGTCCACAGTGAAGCCCGGCATATTGTAGCCGGCGGCCCGGTCGGAAATGCGCTCCACCGAGGAAGCATACTCGACGGGCGTGGACTCGGCGTACCCGTTGTTCTCGCAGCAGAATATGACGGGCAGCTTCCACACCGAGGCCAGGTTCATGCACTCGTGCAGCACGCCCTGGTTTGCTCCGCCGTCGCCGAAGAAGGCCACGGCCACCCGTTGATTGTTGTACTTGAGCTTGGAAGTAAGGGCAGCGCCCACCGCCAAGGGCACGCTGCCGGCCACGATGCCGTTGGTTCCCAGCATTCCCTTGCTCATATCGGCGATGTGCATCGAGCCGCCCTTGCCCTTGTTGGGGCCGGTGGCGCGACCGAATAGCTCGGCCATCATGCCCTTGGGGTCAACGCCCTTGGCGATACAGTGCCCGTGGCCGCGGTGCGTACTGCCAATGTAGTCGTCGTCGTTCAGGTTGGCGCAGACGCCGGTCGGCACCGCTTCCTGTCCGGCGGAGGAATGCACTGAGGCAGACATTCCGCGCTGTCCCGTTTCCGGTATTCCTCGCTCCTCAAAGTCGCGGATGGTCTTCATGGTGCGGTATAGCCTGATGAGAGTGCCGCGGTCGAGGTCCATATTCCCCCCGAATGGCGAAAGTCGAAATTTGTCCCAATACTAGCATGAGGGCAAACGATGTCAATAGAAGGTTCGCTAACCGGCCGGCGGCTAACCGGCGGCGAAGGATACCGTTAATGGCTCGCCTGGCCCTGCAGACAGTACGCGGGCGGCGCTGCCGTTGGGGACGGCGACTTCCAGGTATCCATGGCTACCGAAGAGAGCTATCAATTCCGGTCCTCGTCCCGGTTCAAGCGCTTGGGCGCTGTTGTCAATGTCAAGGAAGGTGGCGCTCAACCGGGGAATGGAGCGGCCCCGAATGCGGACTTCGCCCAGTTCCCGTCCTTCCAGCAGGGTTGCCGGGATGTTGCTGATCAGGTTGCCATAAACATCGCAGTATATTATCTCGCCGCGAAGTCCTTCCGGCGTAACGCGGGCCCGCGGGAATGGCAGCCAAGTGAGTTCCGCTGTCGGCTCGCCCAGCGATTCCGGCCCGACGCCCAGCGACAGGTGGGCGGCAACCGGGGTGAACACGTCCCGTCCGTGAAAGGTGCTGCTGACCGGATGCAGCCAGTAGTCCGGGTTGGTTAGGTGGAACGCCTGCAACGCTGGCGGCACTGGCACGGTTCTCACGCTTTCGGGAGAGTCTGGCAGATAGTCGGCCATGACGCGGCTTAACAGACCATTGTCGGGGGCGATAAAGGAGCCACGGGGCGTTTGCAGCAGGATGGGACGGCGGTTGGTGCCGACGCCGGGGTCTATTACCGCGACGTGAATGGCGTCGGCAGGGAAATAGCGGTAGCTAACGCCCAGCACGAAAGCGCCCTGCGCCACGTTTTGAGGCTCTATCCGGTGAGTCAGGTCAACCAGACGCACGCCGGGATTGATGCCGAGGGCGACGCCCTTCATCACGCCAGCGTAGGAGTCGGTCAGGCCGAAGTCGGTGGTGAATACCAGCAGTGGGCCGCTCATTCCGTCCAGCGCCGCTAGGAGAGTCCGCTATTCATGGCATGAGGGAGGAGGGCGTGACCACGGAAGTCACAGCCGCACAACGATGATGGATATGACTAAGAAAATGACTGACAGCGCGATTGTAAACTGGAAAAGGGTCTTTTCCACTCCCCGCCTTGTGCGCACGGTTGACTGTGCCGAGCCGAAAAGCCCCCCGCTGCCTTCCTTCACCTGCGCCAGGATAATCAGCACTAACAGCACTGAAACCAGCAACTGGACTATCAGAATTGCCGTATCCATCTAAACTTAATCCACATCCCCATTGCAAATTTTGGAGAGTTGGGCCACATCCTCACCCTCCCCATTGAAGGGGAGGGAACAGAAGAGTTAGTCTGCCTCTTCTCTCCTTCTTTCGAGAGCGTTGGCGACCAGTTGGTTGACCAGTTCGGGCTTGGCCTGGCCTCGGGTCAGTTTCATCACCTGGCCAACCAGGTACTTCGCCGCCGATTCCTTGCCGCTCAGGTAGTCGGCCACGGCGCGGGGGTTGGCGTCCAGCGCTTCCAGCACCGACGGCTCCACCGACGAAGTGTCGCTGATTTGCGTGTAGCCGCGTTGCTCGACGATTCGACCGGGAGAATCGCCGGATGCGTAGGCTTCTTCCAGTACTGTCTTGGCCATGGCGGTGCTGATGACGCCCTTGCCCACAAGCGCAATTAACTCTACCAGATGATCAGGAGAGACCGGTGAGTCGGAAATATCACGGTTTTCCTGATTCAGCAGGCCGGACAGGTCGCCGAGCATCCAGTTGCTTACCTGCTTGGCAAGCGTTTCCGATGTCTGGCCCAGATTCACAGCCTGCTCGAAGTAGTCTGCCATCGCCTTGCTGGATGTGAGCAAGCGGGCGTCGTATTCCGGGAGACCGTACTCTTCTCGTAATCGGGCGCAGCGTTCCGGGGCCAGTTCCGGCAGGCGGGCGCGAATTTCTTCCACCCACTCGGGGGCGATGTCCAACGGAGGCAGGTCCGGCTCAGGGAAGTAGCGGTAGTCGTGGGCTTCCTCTTTGCTGCGCTGGGACACGGTGACGGCTCGGCTCTCCAGCCACCCTCGGGTTTCCTGCACCACGCGCTCACCGGCCTCTACCACTCGCCGCTGCCGTTCGGCCTCGAAGTTCAGGGCCTGGTAGACGGAGCGGAAACTGTTCATGTTCTTGATTTCTGTGCGTGTGCCGAACTCGTCGCTTCCCTCGGGGCGAATGCTGATGTTGGCGTCGCAACGGAAACTGCCGTCCTGCATATTGCCGGTGGAAACTCCCAGGTACTGCAGTAGGGAATGCAGGTTCATAAGGTAGGCGCGGGCTTCCTCGGCGGAGCGCATATCGGGTTCGCTGACGACCTCCATCAGCGGAACGCCCGATCGGTTGACATCAACGAGGCTGAAGCCGCCATCGTTGCCGGGGAAGTGCTGCATCTTGGCGACGTCTTCTTCCAGGTGGACGCGGGTCACGCCTATGGACTTGGTTGAGCCGTCGGTTTCGATTTTCAGGTGGCCGTCTATGGCGATGGGCAGATCGTATTGGGAAATCTGGTAGCCTTTCATCAGGTCAGGGTAAGGGTAATTCTTGCGGTCGAATTTCGTGAGCCTGGGAATGCCGCAGTTGAGGGCGAGGCCGGTCATAATAGTGTACTCGACGGCCCGCTGGTTGATGACCGGCAGCGCACCCGGCAGCCCTAGGCACACGGGGCAGACCTGGCTGTTGACCGGGGCGCTCTGGTAGTCCGCGCGACAGGAGCAGAACATCTTGCTCTGAGTCTGCAACTGCACATGGACTTCCAGTCCGATTACGGTTTCGTATTCCATTCGTGTCCTGTCCGGTGGGGTATATGACCCGGCGCGTTAATCTGCCAGTGAGTCTAGGTTAGTCTTTTTCTGCTCCGGGGTACTCCCGAGATTATAGACAAAGCTATCTTCGATTCTTGACCAATGCCTAATAGAAGACACCCGTTCTCCCAAGGGATGTTCAACAGACCGCAATTCCAACAGGGCTTTCCCTAGGCTCTCGCCTGGAGAAATTACTGACACGCTAAAATAGTCATCGTACAGGGCGTCATCATATAGTTCATCTATGTACGCTTTTTGTATTTCAGCCACCCGTCCGAAGGCCCAATCTTCGCTGCTCTGAGCGCCGCGAGACATAACGAAGCTCAGACACCAGTATTTCGTTGATTCATAACCGGGATACCATTCATCAGGCTCCGGGGTGTCACCGTGCAATAGCCAAGCTGCGGCCTGGACATCCCATCCCTCGTCCAGCAGCTTCTTGATGATGTATTTCCCTGCTTTGATTTTTTCTCTGGTCAATACCTCTGTGTAAAACATTACTGGTTACCACCTCATTTTAACCCACTGCAAAACTCCATTGTTTGCATCGTTTACCGCAGTGAACAAAGCCACTGCGTCTTCTCTGGAGTGGCTTGCATACCGGGCCTCGGAGCTCCATCCGAGAACGGTTCGCCAGTACCCTCTGAACACCACATTCGACTTTATTTCATTCTCAATATCTTTACCCACGCCGCTGGCTTCGGCCAAGGTCGCAAACTTATGGCTGTAGCTCTTCTTCGTTAATCTTGCGTCAGGGAAATCGTGCTCCCGAACTTGCTTGGCGATACAGGCTTTCAGGGCGCATTCAACGGCGTACCCTGATAAATAGTATGCGCCAGAATAGTAGCCATTGTCGAGTAACAGCCGCGCCTCTTCTGCCCGCAAGTTGGACAGTCGTTGCAGGGCATCGCGTCTCAGTCGCGGGCTGGTCATGTCACGCCGCGCCCACCACGGCGTTGGATTCCAGGAACTCTATGATCCACTGGCGGACAGCGTCGGCAGTCTGTTGCTCCACAGGCACGTCATGGTACACCGCGCCCTCCAGGCATTCCTGCAAGTAGCGCGCGGCGCTGGTGGCGTGGGCGGCATCTGCGCCGGGGATGATGACCGACGGCGTGCGCAGGGCCATCAGCTCCATTGGCTCCGGGCCGGTAGCGGTGTCGCGGTCGAAGAGCGTTTGCCCCATCAAGGCCACCATCGCCAGGTAGCGGGCTTGGTCCTGACCGGAGAAGCTGCTGGCGAAGGACTCATCGGCGCAGATAGTGGAAGCCCAAGGGCCGGCCTTGGGCTCGGCCCAGAAGCTGCCGCCCTTTCGAGCAAGTTCGACCACGGCGGCCAACCCGTTCCGATTGACGAAATCAACGTGACTCTGGAACCGCTCCAGGCCATTCTGGCGCCAGCGGACACCGCCCACCGGCCAGTGCAACACCAGACCGAGGGTGGCTTCAGGGTAGGTTACCGCGAAGGCGGTGGCGGTGGAACAGCCCATGCAGCCGCCCATGACGAAGGCGCGGGGAATACCCAGCACGTCCAGCAATCCCTTGGCTTCGTGAGCGTAAGTTGTCCATGAGACACGTTCCACTTTCCCGCCGGACTGTCCGGCTTCCCGCCGGTCGTAGGCGATGCAGGTATAGCGGCTGGTCAGCGTTTCCAGGGGATTCATGTCGGCCCAGATGCCTGAGGTGGTCCATTTTTCGATGGTGGAGTCGAAGCCTCCGGGAGCCATCATCAGAAGCGGGGCGCCAGACCCGCGCACTTCATAACGAATGTTTATCCCGTTGATTTCGGAGTAAGGCATAAAGGCTCCTTCAGCTTCGCACCCGTCGTAATCGCCAGAGCAGGACTCCAGGAGATGAGGCAGGTTAGGAGAGCAGCCCGGCGGACTGCAACATTGCCTGGGTAGTGGAACCTATGTCAGCGGGCGTCGGGATGATGGTCGCGCCCGCCTCGCGGAAAGCCCGCATTTTCGCTTCCGCAGTGGCGCTTTCGCCGGTGATGATAGCCCCGGCGTGTCCCATGCGCTTGCCGGGAGGGGCACTGGCCCCGACGACCAGCGCGGACAGGGGCTTGGTGAACTCTTCCTTGACGAAGGCAGCCGCGTCCTGCTCCATGCTGCCGCCTATCTCGCCAATGAGCACCACGGCGTCGGTGTCGTCGTCCTCTTGGAACAGCCGCAGCACTTCAACGAAGCTGGTGCCGATGATGGGGTCGCCGCCGATGCCGACGCAGGTGGACTGTCCGAGGCCCAGGCTGGTCAACTGGCCCACCGCTTCGTAAGTCAAGGTCCCGCTGCGGGAAACGATGCCCACTCGACCGGGCAGGTGGATTGCGCCGGGCATGATGCCCACCTTGCAACGAGCTCCGGGGTTGATGAGGCCGGGGCAGTTGGGGCCGATGAGCCGCACTGGCCTATCTTCCAGGTAACGCGCTACGCGCACCATGTCCAGACCCGGAACGCCCTCGGTGATGCAGGCTATCAGTGGAATGCCAGCGTCGGCGGACTCCACGATGGCGTCGGCGGCGAAGGGAGGCGGCACGAATATCAGCGCCATGTTGGGGGAGACGGCGTCCACAGCCTCTTCAACCGAGTTGAACACCGGAACGGAGTCCTCGAACATGACCCCGCCCCGGCCCGGCGTTACACCGGCCACCACGTTGGCTCCGTAGGCGATGCAGTTGCGGGCGTGGAAGCCGCCCTCCCGCCCGGTTATTCCCTGCACCATTACGCGCGTGTTTTCATCAACCAGAATGCCCATTCAGGGTTGCTCCATGTATTCGGTATTTCTTGATGGTTACTCTGCGACCGGCCAGTAAACCTTTTTCAGCGGCACTAGGGCGCGGGTTTCCGGGTCAAGACTCTCGTAGTGGTTGATCAACAGACCCCTTAGTTCAGTCATTCCGATGAGTGTCAGGGGAATCTGAACGTGCATCGCCACTGAGTTGGCATCTTTGGTAAAACCTCCAGTGCTCACATAAAGACAGCGATCATTACTGCTGCGACCACCTAAAAACGAATGTACGTCAGGGGCACCGACGGCTCCTTTCTTGTGCTTTACTTGCACAAAGATTCGTGGGTCAGACAATCCCAAGCCGTCGGGCGACGCCTGTATATCCACTCCGCCGTCCGGGCCAGGAGGGGAGACCTTGGTGTGAAATCCCATAGCACGCAGAATCCCGGCTACCAAGTCTTGAAGTTGGTACGGCCCCAACTTTGCTATGGCATCCTCAACGAATTCATCGGATTTGGCGATATAGTCTTTGAGAACGTCCCCGGTATCCAAGATGTATTCGACGTCTTCGTTCGACGAATCTGGGAGAAGTTCATCGGTCTGTGAACCTTGGTAACAGAGCTGATTCAGTTCCTGGGCGGTTGAGGCAGGAAGTCCGAAGCAGGTCAATTGACCGCCCAACCTGTTCCGGGCATCCGCGGAGAGCAAGTCCCTGGAAACTTTCTGGTTCCAATCCACTTTGCGAGAATAGCCTGAAAATTTTCCAATGCCATAGACATCTGCGATATGACTGGCGTCGGAACGGATAACGCCAATGTGATAGATGCGGCTCTTGCCATCATAGGTAACGACGCTGTCTCCAATTGCCGCTTGTTGGACGAACCGCCTAATTTGATGCCAGCCGTTACTATCACCGGGGTAGGCTGCTGCACAACGCTTACGTATGTCATCCCCGGTATCAATTTGGTTGATAGGCCCCACTCCCCATCCAATTTCCACTGTGCCTTGTGTCAAGAAATGGTCCAGATAAAGACCGCCATCGGAGCGAACCATCCAAAATTTGGCGTTGGGAGAAATCGAACTACTGATCATATCTACCCGGCCCGCCCGATGGCTTCGGCGGCCTCCGACAGTGTTTCGGCGAATACCACGGGGAGGCCGGATTCGGCCAGGATGCGCTTGCCGTCGTCCACGTTGGTGCCGAGCATCCGCACGACAATTGGCAGTTGCGAGCCAGTTTCCCTGTAGGCTTGCACGATGCCCCCGGCGGCTATGTCGCAGCGCAGGATGCCGCCGAATACGTTGACCAGCACCCTCCGCACTTTCGCATCGGACAGGATGATGCCTACGGCGCTGGCGACCTTATCCACGGTGGCGCCGCCTCCCACGTCGAGGAAGTTGGCCGGGGCCGCGCCTGCCGCCGAGGTGACGTCAAGGGTGGCCATAGCCAGGCCCGCGCCGTTGACCAGGCAGCCCACGTCGCCGTCTAGGTTGACGTAGGCGATGTCGAGGTCGGCGGCCTGGGCTTCCAGTTCGTCTTCCTGCGACTGGTCCCGGAGTTCCACGATGGCGGGACGGCGGAACAGCGCGTCGTCGTCCACGGTCATTTTGGCGTCAAGGGCCACCAGTTGACCGCCGCCGGTGACTATGAGGGGATTCACCTCCACCAGTGTACAGTCGTTATCTACGAAGACCTGGTAGAGGGCGCTGAGAACGCCGGGCGCTGAGGACGCCGCCATGGCCTCCAGCCCCAGCATTCGGGCGATGCGGCGCGACTGGAAGGGCATCAGCCCCAGCACCGGGTCTATGGGTTCGGCGTGTATGAGTTCGGGAGTGGTGGCGGCCACTTCCTCGATGTCCATGCCGCCGGAGGCGCTGACCAGCATCACGGGACGCCGCTCCACGCGGTCCACGGTGAGGGCAAGGTACATTTCCTTGGCTATGTCGGCCAGTTCCTCCACCAGCACCTGGTTGACGGGGACTCCCTCCGGCCCGGTCTGATTGGTGACCAGGCTGGCTGAGAGCATGGCCTGAGCCGTGTTCTCGGCATCGTCGGGAGATTGGGCAACCTTGACGCCGCCGGCCTTGCCCCGGCCTCCGGCGTGGACCTGAGCCTTGATAACAGCGCGCCCGCCAAAGCCTTCGGTAGCGTCTCGCGCTTCGCTGGCGGTGGCTGCCACCTTGCCCTGTGGCACGGGAATGCCGTACCGGGCGAAAATCTCTTTGGCCTGATACTCGTGCAGCTTCATTCCGTTTCCTGTCTGGCTAAATCCGTATGCAAATATGCCGTCGCAGGCCGCGCCCGGCATTACTCTGCCAGATAGAATTGCCCTAAGCAATGTAGGCGATTTTGGCTCATACGTCAACGCGAATTTGCTTGGTGGACAATTGCCCAAGCCCAAAGCATAATCCCGTCGAGCCCTTCGCCGGAAGGCCATAAGGCTTATAGCGCAGGCCCATGGGGACAGGAGGAATAATGGTTCGTTACAACAAGGTGATTGAACTGCTGGAACAGGGCAAGTCGGTATTCTGCTCGGGGCTGGTCTGGAACGGCGCCCTGGAAGACCTGGCATTCGTGGCGGACTCGGACTATGACATGACCATCATCGAGATGGAGCACCAAGACTTCAACTTTGACAAGCTGCGGATGTCACTGCAGTTCCTGCTGTCGCGCAAGAAGATAGCCGAAGGCGCGGCATTGCAGGCCGACCCGGCTCCCTTCGTCCGTGTGCCGCCCAACTTTCGTGAGCGGAACCAGTGGGTACTGAAACAGGCGTTGGACACCGGAGTGTACGGGCTGGTGCTGCCCCACCTGAACACGGTGGAGGACGCACAGGCGGCAGTGGTGGCGGCCCGCTACCCGCAGGTTCCGGGTTCGGCGGACTTCGAGCCGGAGGGCGAGCGCGGCTGGTGGTATCGCATCGCGCCCCGTTACTGGGGCCTGACCCCGGCGGAGTATTACGACGCCGCCGACCTGTGGCCGCTCGACCCAGACGGCAATATGCTGTTGATGGGCATCGTGGAAGAGCCGCATGGGGTGGAGAACCTGAAGGACATACTGCGGGAGGTCAAGGGCATCGGGGCCATCTGGGCCGGTCCCGGAGATATGTCGGTAGCCATGGGACACAAGGGCAACGCTGGTCATCCGGATGTGCAGGCCAACCTGCTGCGCATACTGGAGACCTGCAAGGAGGCAGGCGTTCCCTGCGCCACCGGCGCAACAGTCGCCGAAGTTCCCATGCGTCTTGAGCAGGGCTTCAGCATAATCATCACTTCACCGGAGAAGACCACCCTCGGGCTGGATGAAGGCCGCCGGTTGGCCGGGCGTTAGTCTACGCCGGCACACCGTCTGGAACGAAGCAGGGGCGCATTATGTGCGCCCCTGTGAATTTTGCGAATGAATTTTGCGAAAGGGAATCTACCCGCTGCCTGGCGGCAGGGTTACCTGTTTTCCTCAGCCCCTTCGCCCCCGGCGCTTTGCAGGAACTCGAAAAGGTCGGAGTCCGAGGTAAGCACCATCGTTGACTGAGTGCTCAGGAACTGCCGGTAGGCGTCCAGACTGCGGCGGAAGGAATAGAATTCCGGGTCCTGGTTGAGGGCGTCGGCCAGGATGGCGATGGCTTCGGCTTCGCCTTCACCACGTAGAAGGGAGGCCTCACGGTCCGCGGTCGCTATGATAATCTCCACCTCGCGGTCGGCCGCGGCGCGGCGGCTGCGCGCTTCCTCTTCACCCTCTGCCCGGAGACGGCGGGCGATTTTTTCGCGGTCGGAGCGCATACGCTCGAAGATGCGGCCAGCTACCGCGACCGGGAAGTCGGCCCTCTTGACGCGGACGTCTATGATTTCCACACCGAATCCGGGATCCAAATTTTGCTTTACTGTGGCCAGCACCTGATCGAGAATCTCAGTTCGCGTGTTGGTGGGGACCACCAGGGAGTTGCCCTCAGGGTCGGTGATGGGGTTGCCGTCGGCGTCTAGGTCCACGTCGCCGCCGATGATTTCCTCGCGGCTCCTCTGAGCCACCTCCGCGCGCAATGCGTTGTTGATTTGCTGTCCCAGCACCGTGGCGGCGTTGGCCTGGGTGGTCAGGGTTTCCAGGAAGCTGCGCGGGTCGGTGATCTTGTACCTGGAATAGACGTCTATGTCCAGGATGTTGAGGTCCTTGTCAATGAATGCCCCGGGTGCCGTGTCAATACGCAGCACTCGCCGGTCATAGGCGATGACCCGGTCCACGCCGAAGGGAGCCTTGATGTACAGGCCCGGCGAAAGGCGAATGTCCTGCACATCACCGAACCGCGTGACCACCGCCTGCTCGGTTTCGTCCACCACGTAGAGGGCGGTGTACAGCGTGATAATCACCACCAGGATTACAACGCCCGCAATAACCAGCTTTCCCATTGATACCCCTTATTTGTTCCCTTTATTGCCGTTTGCTTCCCATAGAACCAGTGAGACGAGAACGGGTGAGACGGAAACTACGGATTCGGGCTCGGGCCGACAGGCACCGGCACCACGTTGCCGGAACCGCCAATCAGCAGTACCGGCTCTGTGCCCTCCGGCACCAATATCTTGTTGACCGCCGGAAGGATCTCTTCCATTGCTTCCAGGTACAGACGTTCCTGAGTCACCTGGCTGGTGTAAGGAACGGTTAGCGTCTCGTGGTTGAGGTATTGCACCGTGAAGGAAGTGCCCGGCTCAAGGGTTTCGCCCGCCTGCACCGAAAGAGTGACAATGTTTGTCGCGGGATTAAACCCCGTAACGGCCAGGTCAATTCCAGGTCTTGCGCCGCCGTCCGGTCCATCCACCACGGATATGTCGGCTGCGGTTACGCCGGTGGCAAGGTCGTCATCCCCATCTTCGTTGTTCAGGTCCAGCGCTAAGTTGCTGAGCCGAAGATTGAGGGACCCGGATGTGGCAAATTGAGGAACGGCAAGGTCTTCATTGCCCAAGTAGGCCACGGAGATCTCTTCGCCGCTCCCGGGGGAAGCGGTGGACCCGTCCACCACTACGCTGAAGCCGCACAACTGGCTGACGCTAGCGGATTCCACTTCCCTGGCCGTAAAGCCGCAGTTGGGGGCGCCCTGGGTCGAGAGGCTGGAAACGAAGAGGCCGGCCCCATCCTGCCCAAAGTTCCTGCCGCTGATTACCTGTACGTCTTCAATGCCGATTCCGGTGGTGGTATCGCCGTCCCCGTCTGAGCCGTCGCTATCCTGCAAGGTATTGGACAGCCTGATGGAGCGGTCCGAATACTGATTCAGGATGGACAGGAACTGGGACGCTTCACCTTGCGCTCTCTGGATGCGCGCTTGCTTGAATGCCTGCGCCGGCTGGATTATCTGCTCTGCCCGGCCCCTGGCTTCCGGGATGACCTGGTTTTCGTAGGCCTGGGCCTGGTTGGTGGCGGTCACCTTGTCCTGCCGCGCTTGCAGCACGTCATTGAAGGCGGCTCGCACGTCTTCCGGAGCCTGGACTTCTTTCAGCTCCACGCTTTTCACATTGATGCCGGTCTGGTAGCTGTCGAGAATTTCCTGCAACTTTTCCTGGATAGGAGTATTCAACGCGCTACGATTCTCGCCCAGCACGTCAACGATGGAACGCTGCCCGACGACTAGGCGCAGGGCGGCCTCGGTGGCGTCTTTCAAGGTTCGCCCATCGGGACGGCCCGGCGGCACATCTCTCTGCGCCCCGTCGTTTTCGCCAGGGTCGTCCACCCGGAAGAGGTAGTTGTTCAGGTTCTTGATGTCGTACTGAACCACCATACGAACGTCAATGATGTTGAGGTCGCCGCTGATCATCTGAGCTTCGACCGGCACCGGAGTGTCTGCCACGCCCTCGCCGCTGCGGAAGCCCAGCTCCATCACCCGGGTGAGATCGGTTCGCAACACGTCCCGGTTCCCCACCGGCGATGGCCACCACCAGTGCAGGCCGGTGTCGGTAACCGGGGCTGCCTGCGCCGCGCCGAACAGCCGTAGCGCCGCTTGTTCACCGGGGCTGATGGTGTAGATTCCGGTTGCTGCCCAGATGATGACAATCAGAGCGATGACAAGAACGGCGGCCAGTCCGACGCCGCCGCCGCCCAGCCGCCCAGCAAAGCGGCCCAGAGTGTTGCGGACGCCGCCCATCATCTGGTCGAAATTCATCTCGGGCTGTCTGGGGGGTTGCCCTCCGGGTTGGTACATACTAGACAATTCCTCGCTGCGCCGGTTCCCCCGGCGTTTGGCCTACCCTAGATAATAACACTGCTGCCAGCATACGGCTATAATGCCTGCCCGGATTCACAGGGCGATTGCAAAGTACGATAAATTGTCGCCCTGAGCGGAGCGCAGAGCCTCTGCGCTGAAGACAGGATTTTTCGCTCCGCTCAGAATGACAGGTAGCAGCGGCGACTTTGCAATCGTCCTGACCGGATTCAGCATCGAGCATCGCCCTGGCGGTATAATATCCGTCGCGTGAAATACCCAAACCAAGCAGGAAGGCAACAGGAAAATGACTACCCCTTCGGCAAGCTCAAGACAGGCTCCGGCCGGCCTGGAAGTAAAGGCCAGTGAAGACATGACCCGCATTAGAGTGGTGTGCGAACACCAGAGGGGGCTGATATACGTGGTGCCCGCGGAGCGGAGCTGGGTCTGCTCTCCGGAATCCATGCCGGCCCACGCGCTGGCCGGATTCTTCCGGGAACTGGTCGCTCTGAAGGACCCCGGCGTGGAAACGCTGATGAAGGATTGGGGTTTGTACTACCGGCAGCTTCCCGCTTCGACGGAAGAAGAGGCATCGGAAGGCCAATAAAACAGGGGCAGGTTAGTGTGCCTGCCCCTGCAATGGGTTGTCCGGTTTCCTTGTGGACCTCCAAGTCCTATGCTTCGGGGTCGCTGGTTGACGGCAGAGTGGGCGCCGGCCTCGGCTGTATGGTGGGCTGAGGACGGGGCGCGGTGTAGGGCGGCGGACCCGGCGGGACTGCCGGATTGGCTTCCGGCTCACTTCCGGGCTGGTCTTCGTTGAACAGGTGATTCAGAGCCTCTCCGGATACCGTTTCGTGCTCTATCAGATACTCCGCCAGCCGCACCAGCTTGGGCTTGTGGGTAATCAGAATCTCGTTGGCATTTTCGTAGGCGCGGTTGATGAGCATCTTTACTTCATCGTCAATCTCTTCAGCCACCTTGTCGCCATAGTCCCGCTCCTCGCTGATTTCCCTGCCGAGAAATATCATCTCTTCCCGCTTGCCGAAGGTGCGGGGGCCGAGGGAGCGGCTCATTCCGTAACGTTTGATCATGCCCAAGGCTATCTTGGTGGCCCGCTCGATGTCGTTGCTGGCCCCGGTGGTCACTTCGTCGAATATCTGCTCCTCGGCGACGCGCCCGCCCATGGTAACGGCCATCATGTCGCTGAACTGGTTCTTGGTCCACAGATAGCGATCTTCTTCGGGCAACAGAGAAGTATGCCCTCCCATTGCCCCGCGGGCGACTATGGATATCTTATGCACGCGGTCGGCGTGGGGCAGGGCCCAAGCCACCAGGGCGTGCCCGGCTTCGTGGTAGGCGGTCATTTCCTTTTCGCGCCGATTGATGAGCCGGCTCTTGCGTTCGGGGCCGGCGATGATGCGGTCAACGGCTTCCTCGAACTCCGACATGAATATGGATTTCTTGTTCTGCCGCGCCGCTAGAATGGCCGCCTCGTTGACTAGGTTGGACAGGTCCGCGCCGCTGAATCCGGGGGTTTCCTTGGCCACGGTGTCCAGAGTGACCTCCGGCGCAAGGGGCTTGCCGGAAGCGTGGACGCGCAGAATGGCGCTGCGCCCTGCCAAGTCGGGCAGGTCGAGGGTCACGCGGCGGTCGAAACGGCCCGGACGCAGCAGGGCCGGGTCGAGGATGTCGGGCCGGTTGGTGGCCGCCACGACAATGATGTTGGTGTTCGTCTCGAACCCGTCCATTTCCACCAGGATCTGGTTCAGCGTTTGTTCCCGCTCGTCGTGTCCGCCGCCCAGCCCTGCGCCGCGATGCCGTCCTACGGCGTCAATTTCATCCACGAAGACGATACAGGGAGCGTTGCGCTTGGCTTGCTCGAACAGGTCGCGCACACGGGCGGCGCCGACACCGACGAACATCTCCACGAACTCGGAGCCGCTGATGTGGAAGAAGGGCACGCCGGCCTCTCCCGCCACGGCCCGGGCCAAGAGCGTCTTTCCGGTTCCTGGAGGCCCCACCAGCAGCACGCCCTTGGGGATGCGCGCGCCTAGAGACAGGAAACGCTCCGGGAACTTGAGGAACTCCACGATCTCCTGGAG
Organism: Dehalococcoidia bacterium; assembly: GCA_965232885.1. Classification (GTDB taxonomy): domain Bacteria; phylum Chloroflexota; class Dehalococcoidia; order Lucifugimonadales; family UBA3495; genus VXOI01. The sequence goes on from CBDDQX010000003.1 coordinate 1,041,663, forward strand.
CTCGGTCTTGGCTTCCTCCACTCCGGCCACGTCCGCGAAGGTAACGGAGGGGCGGTTGAAAGGCATCATCCGCGCCCGGCTGCGGCCAAAGCTGAGAGTCTGGTTGTTGCTCCCCTGTGCCTGCCTCATCATGAACAGAATCAGGCCGCCGAAGAAGATCAACGGCAGGAAGTTGAGCAACAGACCGAAGAAGCTGGACAGTCCGCTGGATCCCTTGGGGTAGATTGCTACGCCGGAGGGAGAGCCTACTTCCACCCCGCTCTCCAGCAGAAGCGACGTGATGCTGTCACCCTTTTCCAGCTTGCTCTCAAAGGGCTCGGCGTCTCCCTTGGGGTAGACGGTTAGGTTGTCGCCATTAACTTCGATTTCGGCGAGCTGGTTGTTCTTGGCCATGGCGATTACTTCGCTGACCGGCCGCTCATCGCTGCCGCCAAAGCTGGGCAACAAGGTGTAGAAAATGACAATCACGCCGATGATTATCATCAGGTACACGAAGCTGTTGCGCAGCCACCTGTTACTGCCCATAAGTTCCCCTTGCTGACCGGAGGCGGATAGCCCGGTCAATACCGGCATTGTGGGATAGCTTTATATTATCCAAGCTGCCTGGAAATTGCAAAAGCCGAGCGACTTGGCTTTGGCGAAAGACTCTCTCCCTCGCCAATCACCGGAAGGGATGAGACGAGGACGCGCCAGAGCCGGAGCTATGGAGTCAGCCGCCGTTGGGGTAGAATGGGGTTAGTTTTCATACCCCGGTTTGATGTGGAAATCTATTCAATTGCGTAAGGAGATTTGACATGGGAGATTACGCTCACCCGGATTCTCTGGTCAGCACCGATTGGGTAGCGGAGCATGGCGGCGACGCCGACGTCCGCTTGGTGGAAGTGGACGTTGACACCTCGTCCTACGAGCAGGGGCATATCGCCGGAGCCGTGGGCTGGAACTGGCAGTCGCAGTTGCAGCAGCCGGTGCGCCGCGACTTGGCCAGCAAAGAGGAGATAGAGCAGCTTTTGAGCAGCTCCGGCATAGGCAACGATACAACCGTCATCCTGTACGGTGACAACAACAATTGGTTCGCGGCGTGGGCCTTCTGGCAGTTGAAGTACTACGGCCACGGCGACGTTCGCCTGATGAACGGGGGACGGGTCAAGTGGGAGGCAGAGGGACGGCCAATGACTACGGACGCGCCCTCGCACGCTGCCAGGACCTATGCGGCAGGGGAAGGCGACCAGAGCATTCGTGCCTACCGGGACCAGGTGCTTTCGTTGGTCAATGCAGGCAGCATCTCTCTGGTGGATGTTCGCTCGCCTGCCGAATTCAGCGGAGAACTCTTGGCGCCGCCTGCCGCTCCCCAGGAAGGCTCGCAACGCGGAGGGCATATCCCAGGCGCGTCAAACATCCCTTGGGGCCAGGCCGTTGCGGAAGACGGAGCCTTCAAATCGGCCGACGATCTTCGCGCCCTCTACGGCGGCCAGGGCATTGACGGCAGCCGCGAGACCATCGCCTACTGCCGTATCGGGGAGCGGTCGTCGCATACCTGGTTTGTGCTGACCCAACTCCTGGGTTTCGAGGATGTTCGCAACTACGATGGCTCCTGGACCGAGTGGGGCAGTATCGTCGGCGCGCCGATAGCGAAGTAACCGCTTTCCCGAAGATACATCCCTCTATCCGAACTAACGTGAACGAGGGCGGCTTGCCAAGCCGCCCTCGTTCTGCTTTTGCCGTTGTGCTCGCTAAATTCCCCACCGAGTCAACCAAATATCTAGTTATTGAGGGTATCTATTGGCTGATTACGATTATTTCCGTCATCAATATAAACATAACTGGTCTTGTTATGTAACATTTGGGTAAAACTTTAGACATTTCCGTGTAACATCTTGGAAATATGCTTGAAACATCAGGGGCATAGATTCTATGGTGGAATAATTCCAACAGCCCTGTATTGGGCGAGATAAGGAGGACAGCGATGCTGGCCGAGGTGGTTACACAATCCAGAAACGCGGCGCTCTTGCGGCGATTTCTGCCCTACGTCATAGCAGGGCTGTTTGCGGCGGCGATAATGGCAGGGTACAACTTCGCCTTCGCTCAGGAAGCCGACCCGAATGCGAATGCGACGGACATCGGCAATCTGACTACCATGATGGCGGCATTCCTGGTCTTCTTCATGCAGGCCGGTTTCGCCTTCCTGGGCGCCGGATTGATCCGCTCCAAGAACGTCACCAACTATATGACCAAGAGCTTTATGGACTTCGCCATTGCGTCGCTCTCCTTCTGGGCTTTTGGTTTCGCGATAATGACCGGCACCAGCGCCGCCGGTATCGCTGGCACGAGCAACTTCTTCCTGGTTGACGGGGCAGACGACTGGCAGGTCTACGTTGACTGGATGTTCCAGATGGTGTTCGCCGGAACCGCAGCCACCATCGTGGCGGGGGCCGTTGCCGAGCGCACCAGGACTCAGGCATATCTGGCTTACAGCTTTATGATTGGGGCCATCATTTATCCCCTCTACGGCCACTGGGTCTGGGGTGGCGGCTGGCTCGGCTCCCTGGATGCCATCGGACTGCCGGCCGCGGCTGACTACGCCGGTTCCGGTGTGGTGCACGCGGTGGGCGGCTTCATCGCGCTGGCAGGCGCGGCGGTGGTTGGGCCCCGCATCGGAAAGTTCAACGCCGACGGCACAGCCAACCAGTTGCCGATACACAGCGTGCCTTTCGTAATCATCGGCACTTTCATCCTGTTCTTCGGCTGGTTCGGGTTCAACATAAACTCAGGTGACTCCATCGGCCTCAACGCTATCAATACCCTGCTGGCAGGCGCAACCGGCGCAGTTATGGCCCTTTACATCCAGATTGTCCGCACCGGTCAGGCCGACATTCTGATGGCTTGTAACGGCGCTCTGGCGGGCCTGGTGGGTATCACTGCTCCCGTTGCTCACGTGGACCCTTGGGCTGCGGTGGTCATCGGCGCGATAGCCGCTCCGATTATGATGGTATCCGTCATGTTCATCGAAAAAGTCTTGAAGATAGACGACCCGGTGAGCGCCATCTCAGTGCACGGGACCTGCGGTTTGTGGGGCATCCTGGCCGTAGGCATCTTCGCCAATGGCAACAACGACGTGAATGGCTTGGTGGGAGGTGAGGGACTTCAGATAGTCTCGCAGCTCATCAGCATGGGGGTCGTGCTGGCCTGGGCGCTGGTAACGGGTTTCGCCATGTTCCTGCTGCTGAAGTTCAGCATGGGTGTCCGCGCTTCCCGTGAAGAGGAAGAGCAGGGCATGGACATCGCCGAACACAACCAGCGGGCATACGACTACCTGAGCGACTCATAGCAGCTCTTGTAATCCGGCGGTCTGCCGGACACGCAAGGAGCCAGCGAAGAAAAACGGGCAGGGGATTGCTCCCCGGCCCGTTTTCAATTGCCTGTAACAAACTGTTTATCTGGCCGTAACAAACAGTTTACGAAGGCGCAAAGGATGCGTAACAACTCGCAGCGAAAATAGACTCATAAACTTTCACAAGTGTTTCGGGAGGTAGAAAATGCTGGCTTTGGCTGCTGCGGGCGCGTTCCTGGGTCTCTTCACACTGTGGGTTGTGTTGCCGAGGAAGTTCGCGCAGCGCAAGGGTAAGTAGCTTCCTCCCGCTCATTCCGCCTTCGGGCGAGACACGACGCCTCTCTCCTGTCGCCCCGTGCCGGTATGACGCTCCCGGCATGGGGCGACTCTTCCGGTCACCGGTCACGCGCCATTGTTCAGTGCTGAAACCCGCTGGCATTTCGTGTAACATAAAATTTACATCTTCGTAAACGTGGTGTAACAACTTAGCTCCACACTATTGTCTACAACGAACTCGGAGGGAACCCGAAATGATCGCGATTGCTGCCGCCGGAGCCTTCATCGGATTGTTCGCCCTCTGGGTGATTCTGCCCCGCAAGTTCCTCAAGAATAAGTAGACCCGTAAAAAGCGGCCTGCGGATGTGGGCCTACACGGCGGAATTCCTGTTCGCTCCACGCGGCTATCGGCAAAGCGTGGAGTGAATGCTTTTTCGAGGGCTGGCGGCCTTCCTGGTTTTCCCACAGCGGCCCGGCCTGTAACAAAGATTTAACATCCCCGTAAACATCGCGTAACAACTCGGCCCGATACTATGGTCATAACGAACTCGGAGGACGCCCAGAAATGATTGCCATCGCCGCCGCCGGAGCCTTCATCGGACTCTTCGCCCTCTGGGTGGTTCTCCCCAAGAAACTCCTCCGCAACAAGTAACCGGGTTTCCCGTCCGCTGCTGAGACGGACGCCAAGCAAAGAACCCTTGCCCGCTCCACGCCAGCCATCGTCTGAGGCGTGGAGCGGTTGCTTTTTCGAGGGCTGGCGGCCTTCCTGGGTTTCCCACAAAGGCCCGGCGTGTAACAAACTTTTAACATCTATGTAAACGCCACGTAACAACTCGGCCCGATACTATGGTCATAACGAATTCGGAGGACACCCAGAAATGATAGCCATCGCCGCCGCCGGAGCCTTCATCGGACTCTTCGCCCTCTGGGTGGTTCTCCCCAAGAAACTCCTCCGCAAATAATTCAATCCGCGAGCCATATCTGTGGCAACCTGTAATAAACGAGCCTGTCAGTCCATGTTTGAAGCACCGAGTGCGAGCATGGACTAAATTTTTTACCAGCACAAAGACAGGGAATCCGACTTTCGACCTGATGCAGCAGCTGATACCGGCTAACACGAGCGCGGCGTGACTATAAAACGGCAGCCAGGCTCAGCTATAATTTGAGGGAAAATCTTGTAAGGGAGGGTTGACCTATGAGTTACAAGGCGGAATATATCTGGATTGACGGGCAACAGCCCACGGCGAAGCTGCGCTCCAAGGGCAAGATTGTTCCCGACGGCGAACTGCCTCCCGTCTGGGGCTTTGACGGCTCCAGCACCAACCAGGCTCCTGGCGAAAATTCGGACTGCGTGCTCAACCCGGTCTTGATGGTGCCGGACCCGGTGCGGGGGGGCGACAACAAGCTGGTAATGTGCGAAGTCCTTCTCACGGACATGTCTCCGCACCCTTCCAACACCCGGGCAGGCTGCGCCGCCGCCGCGGAACAATACTCGAACATGGACTGGTGGTTCGGGATTGAGCAGGAGTACACCTTCTTCGACGGCCTCAAGCCGTTGGGCTGGCCGGACAACGGTTTCCCTGCGCCCCAGGGCGGCTACTACTGCGGCGTCGGTTCCGACGAGGTCTTCGGCAGGCCCGTGGTGGAAAAACACTTGGACGCTTGCCTGGAAGCAGGATTGGCGATTTCCGGCATCAACGGCGAGGTTATGCCGGCGCAGTGGGAATTCCAGATTGGCCCCATCGCCGCGCCCGCCGTTGGCGACCACCTGTGGCTGGCCCGCTGGCTGCTCTATCGCATCGGCGAGGACGTGGAGACGGTGGACGGACGCAAGGGAATCAGCGCCACCCTCGACCCCAAGCCGGTCAAGGGCGACTGGAACGGCGCCGGAGCCCACACCAACTTCTCCACCAACCGAATGCGGGAAGACCTCGATGCCTGCTTCGCAGCGGCGGAAGCCCTGAAGGGCCGCCACGACCTGCACATAGCCAACTACGGCCACAGGATTGAGGAGCGGCTGACCGGCCTGCACGAGACCTGCTCCTACCGTGAGTTCCGCTATGGCGTATCCGACCGCGGCGCTTCGGTACGGATTCCCTGGCAGGTTGCAAGAGATGGCAAGGGCTACATCGAAGACCGCCGCCCCAATGCCAACTGCGACCCCTACACCGTGACCAGGCTGATTATCGAAACGGTAGGCGCCGCAGTCACTGCCTAGCGTCTGACGCCGGTGGCGGAGCGGTTCCTGGCGAAACTGCAATCGAAAATACGGAGAGGCGCCGCACCAAACGATGCGGCGCCTCTCTTTCTGACCCGGGCCAATGAACCGGCCTCCGCAAAGAACCGAGAGCACGCCCTCACCCCCCGCTTTCGTGGAGCAGGCTCTAACACTCACCCAGAGGTAGAGGGGATTTGTCGCACGCCCTCTTCAGGGAAAGGGCACCGGGGATCTGGTTCGCATGGAATGATAGATGGATTGCACCAAGTCTACGTCCCGCTCTCCTTCTTCTCCGGTCATTGCCGGATGGCGTTCCTGCTGGATGCACTGGCGAAACTCGCGGACCATTCCCGTCAACCCCGTCTGGTCCCCGTCCAGTGTTCTCCTGTGGCGGCCTGACTGGCTGATGGTGTCTATCCAGTCTCCGCCCAGCTCGAAGGTCAAGCTGGCCTTTGAGCCGGACACCGTTACCCATGGCCGGTCGCTAAGGGGGCCGGCGCTCCAGGTATGGTTGATGACTCCGATCAACCCTTCCCGGAACCGGAGCATGGCAAACACGCCGTCTTCCGCCGCCATGCCCGGTTGCGCTGACGGCACCTCGGCGGCATACACTTCCGCAGGGTCGCCCGCAAGGTATGCCAGTAGACTTGCCTTGTGGATTCCTCCATCTATGAGCACGCCGCCGCCATTCTGTTCCGCGTCGTTGCGCCACTCCATAGGCTGGAAAGGGAAGTCCTCCTGCAACTGCACCAGCCGCAAGGTTCCCACGGCGCCGCTGTCCACAAGCTCTTTTGCGGCCAGCACCGGCGGCATGAAGCGATAGTTTTCCGCCACCATCAGGGTGATGCCTGCTCCGGCGGCCACGGAGACGATGGCTTGCGCTTCCGTGGCGGTGCGCGCCAAGGGTTTCTCCAGCAGGATGTGTTTGCCAGCCCCGGCTGCCAGTCGGGCGTGCTCCAGGTGAAGATGGTGCGGAGTGCAGATGTAGACCGCCTCCACCCGGGTGTCGGCAACGGCAGTTTCGTAGGAGCCGAAACTGCCAACGCCACGGTACTCGGCGGCGAAGGCGGCCGCCTTATCCCCGTCGCGGCTGGCGAAGTAGAGGTTGAGGTCCGCCAGTTCGCTCTGTATCCGGGTGGCGAATGTCCGGGCGAATGCCCCGCAGCCGATAACGCATAACCCAAACTTCATGTCGGCCATACTTCTTTCTGCTCCAACTTGCAGGCGCTATTCTGCCAAATCCAGGCTCATGGCGTAATTTGCTGGCATCCGCGTGGATGGCGACATGGACTGCACTACCGCGACAATCCGCCGGAGTCCCGGAGCAGGTTCCAGAGTCAGCTTGCCCCGGTTGGCGAAGTCCAGTTCCATCGGCAGGACGCGATTGTCGGCGTCGTCTCTGCCTTCATAAATTACCTGTACTATGAAGCTCTGGCGCACTAGGTTGTTGGTCCAGGCGAAGCCCCTGGGTTGCCACTCCACCATTGCGGCTTCCCCGGCGGGGCCGGTGACAGACAGGCCGCGAAGGCAGAGGCCGTGGTCATAGAGGGAGGCGTCTGTGATGTACTGGAACCGGATCAGTACCTCGCTGCCAGCCCACTGGGCCAGTGAAACGGACTCTCGCAACCACCCGTCGCTGTTGCCAGTGTAGCCGGGGCCGAAGGCGCTGGATAACGGATTGCCGCTGCTGGTATGGGCGGTTTCGACAATCTGCCAGCTTTCGCCGCCGTCTGTGGAAATTTCAAGATAGGCATAGTCCCAGTCCTCTTCGATAGCGTACCAGACCTGATAGTCCAATGTGGCCTTGTCAATGGCGCGCAGGTCTGCGTGGGCGGTTAGGGTGGAATCTATGTTGTCGCCGTTGTTGCTCCACCAGCAGCCGTTTCCCACGTCCACCGGTAGCAGTTGCACCGCTGCATCGCCCTTAAAGGACAATTCTGTTGGACCATCCGGCAGCTCCAGCCGGATATATTCGGTGGCGAATTGAGGAATTGAGGACTTCAATTCTTCGCCGCTATCCAGCCCCCGGTATACCGGAACGGCGACGTCCAGGTCGCGGTAACCATAGCGCCCGGAGTCCTCGTCCAGCAGGTTGGCTGTTGCCCAATTGCGGAAGACATCAGTGAACCGCGCGTCATGGCCCAGGGATTCCAGGTAGGCATCAACTCCTTCCGCGCCGTCTGCCTGTCGGGAAAGCAGAGGACGCAGGTCTGTGCGCCCCCCGTATTGCCCGGTCAGGTAGTGCATGAAGAGATAGGCTGCGCCATAGTTTTCCGCGCCGCCCACATCCCCGGCAGGCCACACGGTGAGCGATGTTGGCCCGGCGCGACGAAAAGCAAGGCCGCTGGTTTCCGGGTATCCCGCTACGTTTACTGCCAGCTCCGACAAACCTTCATTTACCCAGGTCGTTTCAGAATGATCGGCGTTCCAGTGGATCGCATGTTGCAGTTCGTGGGCCAGCACCAGGTCGTAGATCTGCGAACCGGGAGGGAAGGCACGGACGTTGATGTAGATGGCCTCGACCTCGTTGCTCACCGGACGGATTTCCCGGGGATATTCGTCAGCGGGGCTATAGTAGCCGCCCACCATTTTCAGGGATGCGTTCAGGACATAGAGATGGGTATCGCCATCTATGCCCGGCTTCCATTCGACGCCGAAAACCCCGGTAACGGATGGGTATATTCTATCCTCGAATTCGGCTGCCGACTTTTCGATGTCCTCCTGGTCTATCTCTATGCCGTCCTCCACGAACCAGTACGCATTGAGCGTTACCAGGCGCAGCTCGAACTCGCTGCTGTACCGCTCCATCTCCTCCAGGTCCACCAGTTGGAAAGACTGCCGGTGCCCGACCGCAAGAGCTGGAACGGGCGCACCTTCGACACGGCCAACTTCGCCCACGCCCGGGATCAGCTCCTGGGCCAGGCGGTACAGGTCACGCTCCGGAGGAATGGGGAAGCTGTCAGCAGGAACCGCCGAAACCCTCTCTGCTGTCGGCGCAGGTGTAGGAGAGATGGCGGGTAACGTAGTGGCGGGCGGAACGGTGGTAGCAGCGTCGGGCAGAGCAGCAGATGGGGCTGTGGCAGAGGCAGGAGTAACCTCTGGGGAAGGTCGGGGAGTCGCTTCGTTGCCGCACCCAAGCGTCAAGGCCGCAAGCGTAAGTACGATTGCCAACAGTGTGGTTGCTTTCATCATCCGGTAATTCGCTGCCTGACTTGGCTATCAGCCGTCGCCCATCCTGTTATTTGCTTCACGCGCCTCTATAATCCTAACATCCAGGCCGAAGGCGAATGTCTATGCTGGGGGATTATCAGGAATGTCTTATGATGTGAACCGGATGCGAGGAACGCATCCCCCGGCTTGTACCTGCGTTGAGTGCAACGAAAGGCGAAACCGGAGAGGCAGACGGGGTGGAGGAAGACGGCCCAGCGGCGGAGGATCAGGTGGGCGGCGTTTCGGCTGCCTGCCTCTGCTGATGGCCTTGTCAGGCTTGGCTGTGGTTATCCCGGTTGCCGCTATGGTCTTATGATGCTGGGGGCGGCGGCTCTTCCGATTGCTTGGATGGGTCCTGGTTGAACCGGTTCATGGCGGCGTCTAGGTTCTCTTCCAGCACACAGCGGACGGCAGCGGCGGCGCGCTCCACGGCCCCGGCGATGGCTTCCGCTTCTTCATTCTCGAACTTGCCCAGCACGTAATCGCGGGCCAATACTCCCGGCGGCGGCGCGCCGATGCCGATTCGCAGCCTGGGAAACCCGGTGCCTCCCACCGCCTGGATGATGGAGCGTATGCCGTTGTGGCCCGCGTCGCTCCCGGAGGCCCGCAGCCGGATTCGTCCCGGCAACAGGGCCATTTCGTCGTAGATTACCAGCAAGGATGAGGCTCCGCCGCCGAACCGGGCCATCAGGTAGTCAATGGCCTCACCGCTGTTGTTCATGAAGGTGCGGGGTTTGGCCAGAACCACCCGTCGCCCGGCGAAATACCCGGCGCCCAGCACCGCTTTCGGGCGGCGCTCGTTCACCGGGATGCCAAGCTGGTCAGCTAGCAGGTCCAGCGCCTTCCAGCCTATGTTGTGGCGCGTGTCGGCGTAGCGTGGACCGGGATTGCCCAAGCCGACGATGATTGCAGTATCAGACAAGGGTGCCCTGCCGTTCCTCAGACAGCCCGTTCCCCGGGGATTCCAGCAGGCGCAGGAAGGCGTCTTCGTCCAGTATGAGAGTGCCGAGCTTCTCCGCTGTGGAGACCTTGGACCCCGGCGACTCCCCTGCCACGACGTAACTGGTTTTCTTGGTTACCGACGACGTAACCTTGCCGCCCAGCCCCTTGATTTTAGCCTCAGCCTCGCTGCGGGAGAACGCCGATAATGTGCCGGTTACTACGAAGGTCAGGCCCCCGAACGGTGCGTCTTTTGACGGCGCAGCAGCGGCGGTAACGGGTAAAGAATCCTGCTCCAGATTGACGCCAGCGGCGAGCAGCTTTTCGACTACTTCGCGATTTTCCGGTGTCTGGAACCAGGCGATGATGCTTTCGGCAATCTTCGGCCCGATGCCTTCGATGGCGGTCAAGTCTTCTTCGGTGGCATTTGCCAAGTCCCTGATGCCCAAGTAGTTCTGCGAGAGAAGGTCGGCCACTTCCGCCCCAACGTGGGTGATGCCAAGGGCGAAAAGCATACGGGGCAGCGGGCGGTTCTTGCTGGCTTCGATGTTGGTTATAATCTTGGTGGCCAGCTTGTCGCCCATGCGGTCCAGTTCCAGCAGTTTGTCCTTTTCTAGGCTGTACAGTCCAGCCACGTCGGATACCATGCCCTTCTCGATGAGGATACGGCACCATTTCTCTCCCAAACCATCAATATCGGCCGCGCTCTTGCCTACGAAGTGCTTCAGCAGTTCGAAAAACTGCGCCGGGCAGGCCGGATTTGGGCAGCGGTGCATGGCGTCGTCTTCGGCCTTCACCACCGGTGTGTCGCACTCCGGGCAGCGCTCCGGCATCCGGAACACCTGCTCCTGACCGGTGCGCTCGGCTGGCACCGGCCCGACCACCTGGGGAATGACATCGCCTGCCCGCTCTATGATTACCGTGTCGCCGACGCGGATGTCCTTGCGGTGTATGTCTTCCTCGTTGTGCAGCGAGGCGTGTTGCACCGTCGCGCCGCTTACTACCACCGGCTCCAGCACGGCGTAGGGATTCAGGCTGCCAGTGCGGCCCACGTTGATGCCGATGTACTTCAGCTTAGTGGTGGCCTGCTCCGCCGGGAACTTGTAGGCGATGGCCCAGCGCGGTTCGCGGCCTACGACGCCCAGCCGTTCCTGCATTGCCAGCGGCGACACCTTCACCACAACACCATCGGCTTCGTAGGGTAGGTCATGGCGGCGTTCCAGCCAGTTCTTGTAGTAGTTTTCCACTTCCTCCAGCGAATGGCAGAGCTTGTTGTTGGGATTGATGCGAAAGCCAACGCTTCCCAGCCATTCCAGGGCATCCCAGTGACTTTCGATGAACTCCGTTCCCTCCGTGCTGTTGAGGGAGTAGACCCAGATTTGCATATTTCGGGCGGCGGTAACCTTTGGGTCGAGTTGCCGGATGGTTCCTGCCCCGGTGTTGCGGGGATTGGCGTAGAGCGGCTCTCCCCGTTCTTCCCGACCCTTATTCAGGCGATGGAACTCTGCTATCGGCAGGTATACCTCGCCGCGAACTTCTAGGGCTGACGGAACAAATCCTTCCAGCTTCAGAGGAATGGTGCGGATGGTGCGGAGGTTGCGCGTGACGTCTTCGCCTGTAGTTCCATTGCCCCTGGTTGCGCCTTGGACGAGCACACCGTTTTCGTAGGTGAGGTTGACGGCCAGACCGTCAATCTTCAGCTCGCACGCCATGTCGAAGCCCGCACCATCCAGCAGCCCCGAGACGCGCCTGTGCCAGTCGGCCAGTTCGTCGAAGTCGAAGGCGTTGCCCAGGCTGAGCATCGGGCGCGAATGCTCGACCTCGGAGAAGGCGGGCGACGGCTCTCCTCCGACTCGCTGTGTCGGCGAGTCGGCGGTGAGCAACTCCGGGTGTTCCGCCTCGATCTCCCGCAGTTCGCGCAGCAGGAGGTCATACTGCCCGTCGCTGATTACCGGGTCGTCCAGCGTGTAGTAGCGATGATTGTGGTAGTTAAGCTCGCGCCGCAGCTCTTCGGCGCGCTGTGCGGGGCTGGCGTCGGCCATTCCGGCAATCTCCGGCAATTGGGATTGCGTCAATTATAGTCGGGCGGCTTTGCGCCTTCCTGTCTGGCGACCGCAGATTAGCGGATATTCCCGCATTTGTTCGGCTGCCGGAGTTGTCTCGGTATATTGGCCCAGCACCGGAAGGAGGCCGCCTAATCACTGCAAAAAGCCTGAGACGGAAGTTCCCGCTCGCTGCGTTCAATAGCGGGAGCGAGTTTCGGCTTTGGCAGACGCCGCCGCTTGCCGCGATGGGTGCGGTAGGTGGCGGCTACCGTTTGGGCCAGCCTGGATGGGTCGTGGCGGGCAGTGGCCGATTCGTCTATTACGTCGGCTTCGACCAGAAGAGTGCTGTTTTCCCACGGCCGGCGAGGCCGGATGAAGTTCAGCCCGGCCGGAGTGGGGCCTGCTGGAATGCTGCCGTTGGCAATCACGGCGTGCACCGAATCATCTCCAGCGTAGCGGCGCACGACATCCAGGTGGTCTTGAACAGAGTAGCCTTCGGTCTGGTGCGGCTCTTCAGCGACGTTGCAGATGTAAATCTTCAGTGCGCGGGATCTCTCTATGGCTTGGGCAATTCCGGGAATGAGCAGGTTGGGTACGATGCTGGTGTAAAGACTTCCCGGTCCGATGATAATCAAGTCAGCGTTCTCCAGCGCCGCCACCGCCTCAGGGTGCGCTGTAGGGTTAAGCGGGGAGAGCGCAAGGGCCTGCAATCTGGATGTGGCAGAGGCCACCATGGTCTCGCCGGTCAACGTTTCACCGGTCTCAGTCCTGGCAACCAGAGTGACGTCGGTGGTAGTGGAAGGAATGACCCTTCCACGGATGGCCAGCAGTTCTCCTGCGATTTCCACGGCGCGGTTGAAGTCGCCGCCAATCCCAGCCAGGGCCGCTATGAGCATATTGCCGAAGCTGTGCCCATTCAACTGGCCATCGGACGAAAATCGGTAGTCCATCAACTGCTGCATCACGGCTTCCGAGTCGGCCAGGGCCACCAGGCAGTTGCGTATGTCGCCAGGCGGCTGTATACCCAACTCGGAACGCAGTCTGCCGGAGCTCCCTCCGTCGTCAGCCATGGTCACGATGGCGGCAATGTTGTGGGAATAATGCTTGATGCCTCGAATCAGGCTGGGCAGCCCTGTGCCGCCGCCAATTAGGGCGATGCTCGGCCCGGACTCCAGCCCGCGGCGGCCATTCAGGGGAAGCATATTCCACTGGCGATACCGGCCGCCCAGCAGCCGCAGCAACGAAGTAAGTGGGTTAGTGCGCGAATTCATATCCAGTCAGACCGGGAGGGAAAGAAATACCGTATTCCTGGCCATCTCGAGTTCAGGGTTCCTATTTTACCATCCTGTTCCCCGTCGGGTTTCGGGCCTGTTCCCCGTCGGGTTTCGGGCGATGGAGTCATGCGGATGCCTGGGTTGGCGTACCGAGGGCAACGGACTTCATTTCTCCCTAATCCTGAAATTGCGTCATCTTCCGACGGTCATTCTTCGGCCCTCGTCCGACGATTGCTGCAGCAGGTCAAGGAAGCGATGTCTGGCTACTGCGGTGTCGAAGTCCGGCTGGGCCTTGCCACCATCCCGTATGGCGTCGCCGATGATTCGATATAGCTGGGCCACATTATACGGCTCACCCGGCGGGACGGCTTCGGGCGCGGAAGCAAGGCGCGCCGGAACCTCCAGAGGCTCTAACGCCTGACCTGCGCCCAGGGCGCCGTATAGCTGTACGTTGCCGTATTGCACCATTTCCTCTGAGCGCGCCGACAGAGTGCCTTCCGTGCCGTAGACTTCCATGCGCCAGCCGCTGCCGTTCCACGGTATGGTGGCAATGTGGGCCGATGCCGCCGCGCCGTTCTCCAGAACACCGCTGACCACCACGTTGTCGGCGGCATCCACAGGAACTGCGCTGCCGTCTCCGCCCTTCCACTCACTGAGCTGGACGCTGACCTGGGCCGAAAGTTCCCGGAATTCGCCGACGCAGTGGCAGAAGATGTCCAGGGCATGACCGGAGGCTATGCTCAACGTATTGGCCCCATTGGCGCGGTCAGCCATCCAGGCGCGGTCAATGCCCCGTCCCAGCAATCCTGGCAGGAACATGGTCATGTTGCAGGCCAGCATCTCGCCCACGTAGCCTTCAGCCACCAGCTCCCGCAGGCGCAGCAGCGCGGGGCCGCCGCGGGCCTGCAAGCCGATGAGGGTATGGACACCCTTGCCGTGAGCAAGGTTCGTCAGTTCCACAGCTTCTTCGGTGTTGGCTCCCAGAGGCCACTCGCAGAACACATGCTTGCCCGCCTGGAGTCCCGCTGTGACCATGCCGTAGTGGGCGGGCACGCTGACCGATACCACCACCAGGTCCACGTCGGGGTGATTCGCCATTTCAGCGTAGTCGTGGAAGGCGAGACTTGCGCCGTAGAACTCTTTGGACTCCTCGGCGGTTTCGGGGCGGGAAGTGCAGACCGCGGTCAACTCGAAATCCGGCATTCCCAGCAGGGCTGGCAGGTGTGCCCGCTTGCTCCAGCCGTAGTTGGCGTTGGCCCCGATGATTCCCACGCGAATTTTGTCGGTCATGGCGGTGACTCCCGTGTATGTTTAGTTAGGGCGAATTTATGCTTGGGCTGTCGGCGCGATGCGGGTATGCCAGTCGGTGGCCTGCTCGTAGGCGTAGGCGGCTCTGAACAGGGTTTCCTCAGCGAAGGGACGGGCGCCAAGCTGCAGGCCGATGGGCAAGCCATCGCTGGTAAAGCCGCCGGGTATGGAAATGGCGGGCAAAGCGGTGAGCGAATAGCATCCGGTGTAGGCGCGGCGGAAGAAGAAACGCGCCCTGACATCCTCTGCGCTCTCGAACCGTGCCGTCAGCGCGGTATGCAGTGGAGCCGGGTAGGGTGATGTGGGGGACACCAGCACGTCCACATCGTTGAGAGCCGCCATGAACTGCCGGCGGAGCAACACCCTGGCCTTGGCGGCGCGGTTGTATACCTTGAACGGCACCAGCGACGCCGAAAGCAGGCGTGTGCGGCTGGCCTGGTCCAGCTCCCCGGCCTGGGTTCGCAGTATCTCGTCTCTGGCTCCAGCCCCTTCCGTATCCGCAACGCCGACGAAGATAGCCCCGGCCAGCTCCACCAACGGGATGGATACCTCCTGAACCTCTGCGCCAAGATCACGCAGAACATTCAGGGACGCTTCTACGGCGGACCGTACCTCGGGGTGCATATCAGGGCTTTGGTGCAGTTCCCGTATGAGCCCTACTCGCAGACCCCTCACGCCGTTGCGCAGGGTGGCGGTATAGTCGGGAACTGGGCGGCGGCTGGTGTAAGGGTCGCGTTCATCGTATCCGGCGATGACATCCAGAACTATGGCGCAGTCTTCCACCGTCTTGGTCATTGGCGCGGCTGCATCCATGAACCAGCACATATGCGTCATTCCATAGCGGCTGACCCTCGTGAAGGTGGGACGCAAGCCGACCACGCCGCAGTAGGCCGCTGGGCCTCGTCCCGAGCCGCCGGTATCCTCTCCGATAGATGCGGCGCAGAGATGGGCTGATAACGCGACGCCGGAACCGCTGCTGGACTCGCCGGGCGTGCGGTCCAGGTCCCACGGATTGGCCGGGATGCCCCACGGCGGTTCCTGGGTGCCGCCCATAGCCAGTTCGCTGAGGTTCAGCTTTCCGAGCAGAGTTGCGCCAGCCTCTTTCAGGCGGCGAACGATGGTGGCGTCTTCTGTAGGCACGAAGTCCCGGTAGACCCGCGAGCCGTTGGTGGTGAGTACCCCATCCGTCCAGAACTGGTCCTTGATAGCCATAGGGACTCCGCATAACGCTCCGGGGTCGCCACCGCCTGACAATCGCCACTCAATCTGACGGGCGGCATCCAGCGCTTCCTCGCGGGTGACCGTGATATACGCAGCCAAACGGGAGTCCAGCCGGTCAATTCGGTCGAGGTATGCCTGCACTGCAGCTTCAGGAGCAAGTTCGCCCACCCGCACAGCCCTGGCGGTTTCGGCAGCCGACAGGAAGGCAATTTCTTTGTTGTCCATCAGGTTGACCTCTCAGTTAAATGGCGTAGCCTTAGCCCTCGTCGGGGAAAATGCTCACAGGGTGGATGCCGGAAAGGTCCAGGTCGCTGATCTTGTCCAACTCCAGCATCAGGCTGCTGAATCGGTTAGCTACCTCGGTGACCTCGTCGTCAGGTATCGAGATGCCCGAAAGACGGGCCAGTTCCAACACCCGTTCTTCGTCGGAGAGCTGCGGTTCGGCCATTTGATGACTCCTTTGCCTTAGCGTGTCCGGGGTACGAGAAGGATGAATCGCAATTTTCAATGGCAATCGTAGGGTTGCGGAACAGCGCAGTCAACGCCCGATTGATACCGGAGTGCTATACTGGCCTCAATCAATCTCGCATTTGTCATTCGTTAGGAGGTGGCCTGATGAAATGGGCGTCGGCCATATCTGAGCAATCCAACCTGGACGGCGCACTAGCCGAGTGCGCCGAACTAATTCGCGGACAACTGGGAGAGCCGCCCCAACTGGCAGTGGCTTTCGTGTCGCCCCACTTCCAGGCGGATTATGCCCGCGTCGGCCCGATGCTTGGCGAAACGCTGGGGGCGGAACACACTTTCGGCTGTTCCGGCGGCGGCATTATCGGGGCCGGTATGGAGGTGGAGCAGCGGCCTGCGCTGTCGGTCACTGCCGCCGCGCTGCCCGGCGTGGATGTCGAGGCGTTTCACCTCAGCGGAGACAACCTTCCGGACCTGGACGCCGGGCCCGACAAGTGGCAGGAGCTGGTGGGTGTTGCGGGGCCCCAGGAGCCGCATTTCGTGCTGCTGGCCGACCCGTTCTCCTTTCCGGTGCAGAACCTGATTATGGGCCTGGATTTCGCCTTCCCCAGCGCCGCCAAGATCGGAGGGCTGGCCAGTGGGGCACAGCGTCCCGGCGACAACGCCCTGTTCCTGGACGGCCAAGTGTACGACACCGGCGCGATAGGTCTGGCCTTGCACGGCAACATTACGGTGGACACTGTGGTGGCCCAGGGGTGCCGTCCCATCGGGGACGCTATGCGGATTACTTCCAGCCACCGGAACGTGCTGGCGGAGCTGGACGGAAAGCCCCCGATGGCGGTTCTTCAAGACTTGTTCCGGTCTCTTTCTGAGCGGGACCGGCAGTTGATGGGGCATTCCCTGTTTCTCGGCGTGGTCATGGACGAGTTCCTGGACGATCCGGTCCAGGGAGACTTCCTGATACGCAATGTCGTTGGGATGGATCAGCGCACCGGCAGCCTTGCCATTGGCGAGATGCTGAAAGAAGGCCAACTGGTGCAGTTCCATCTGCGAGACGCCGAGACTTCGGCCCAGGATCTCACTTTCGTGTTGGA
Source organism: Dehalococcoidia bacterium (assembly GCA_965232885.1). Classification (GTDB taxonomy): domain Bacteria; phylum Chloroflexota; class Dehalococcoidia; order Lucifugimonadales; family UBA3495; genus VXOI01. The sequence continues at coordinate 1,059,041 of CBDDQX010000003.1, forward strand.
ACGCTACGCTGCCGACAACCGGGAGAATGAGGTGCCGGGAGCGCTGTTGTTTTCCTGCTTGGGCCGCGGGCAGTACCTCTACGGGAGACCGAACCACGACACAGACATCTTTCGGGAAAAGCTGGGGCAGGTGCCGCTGGGTGGGTTCTTTTGCAACGGCGAGATCGGCCCGGTGGGTGGAACCACCTTCCTCCACGGCTACACCAGTTCCTTCGGACTTTTCCGTTCCCGCGTTTAGACGCGGTCTGATGGAAGGCTTGTATAGAAGTCCGCCCGCCCCTGGTAGGTGAAGGACGGGCGGACTTTATGTGTCGGGGCCTCTTTGTCGAGCATGAGCATCAGAGTGGGCCTGCCGGTGTCGCTTACTGGCCAGTTCAGTTTGCAGGGCAAGCAAACGCTGGCCGGGATACGCGCGTGGGCCAATGACGTCAATCGCTCCGGGGGACTGCGCGCGGGCGGAGAAAGCCTCCCGGTGGAGGTTATTTGGTACGACGACGCCAGCAGCCGGGCGCAAACCAGGGAGATAACGAACAGGCTGATTTCCGATGACCGCGTTGACCTGCTAGTTGGCCCCTATTCCGCAGTGCTTACCAACACAGCCGCGGAAGTTGCGCAAGCTCACTGCAAGCTACTGTGGAACCAGGGCGGCGCCTCTCCGCTGGTCTATCGCCGCGGCAACCCGTGGGTTGTTGGCATTCTCACGCCCGCGGATGAATACTTCTCCGGCCTGCTGAGCGCGGTTCGGGAGGTACACCCCGAAGCGGGAACCGTGGCTATCGTCCGGGCGGCCACCGGCGCCTTCCCGCGCGATGTGGCCGAAGGCGTAGAAAGAGCGGCTGACTCGCTGAGCTTTCGGATAGTATTGTCCTCACAGTTTGACGCCAATATGGAGGACCTGAGCGAGACTGCCGAAGCAGCCCGCCTCGCCGCCCCTGACGTGCTGGTAGCAGTGGGCCGTTTTCAGAACGACCTGACCTTGGCGGAAGCGCTGGTTTCCGCCTTCGCGGGAATGAAGGGAGTGACGGGAACGGAGAGAATGAAGGAAGGGAAGTCCGTTGGCGCGGCGGCGGTGGTTGCCGCCGGGGTGGATGCCTTTCGGGAACGGCTGGGCGATGCTGCCGAGGGTTTCATCGGCCCCAGCCAGTGGGAGCCGGATGTTGGGTACGCGCCGGATATTGGGTACGCGGTGGAATACGGCCCCAGCGTGCCGGAAGTGCAGGACTCACTGCGAAGGGCGGGACACCCCGTTGTTGACTATCCCATGGCCCAGGCATACGCTGTCGGCGTGGTGATCCAGCGATGCGTCGAGGAGTGCGGCAGTCTGGATGGCCGGGAGTTGCGTCAGGCTGCTGCGGCGCTGGACTTCACCACCTTCTACGGCAGGTTTCGCATAGACGCTGATACTGGCCGCCCGACGGGTAAACCGGCTTTGCTGGTCCAGTGGAAGGAAGGAAGAAAGGTGATAGTGTGGCCGCCCGAGCGCCGGAGCGAGAGGCTGGCCTACACATGGCGGCAACAGGTTGCTGATTTCAACTGCTCCAATGAGGTAACGCTATGAAACTGGATGGTCAGGTCGCGGTAATCACGGGCGCGGGACGCGGCATTGGGAGAGAGATTGCGCTGGCCTATGCCTGCGAGGGGGCGCGACTGGCGTTGGCGGCCCGCAGTGAGGCTGAATTGGATCAGACTGTCGCAGCCGTTGCCGAACTGGGAGCGGAGGCCATCGCCATCCGCACCGACGTTACCAGCCAGATGGGCACGGAGCGATTATCCCGCAGGACGGTGGAGCGGTTCGGCCGGATAGACGTGCTGGTAAACAACGCGGGCATTTCCGGTCCAATTGGCCCGCTGCAAAGCAACGACATTGCGGAGTGGGTGGACACCATTAACATCAACTTGACCGGCACTTTCCTGGCGTGCCGCGCGGTTATTCCCACGATGCTGGAACAGGGATCCGGAAAGATCATCAACCTGTCGGGAGCGGGAGTTGCCAACGCCTGGAGCTATATGTCGGCATACTGCTCCAGCAAGGCCGCCGTGGTGCGGCTAACCGAGGTGCTGGCCCAGGAATTGGAAGGGAAAGGCATTACGGTAAATGCCTTGGGCCCCGGCTCGGTGCATACCGGTATGTGGGATAAGATGACGGATGATGCGGCACAAGCCGGGGCCGAGTTTATTCACGAACTGGGGCAACGAGTAACGTCCGGCGGCGGGGCCTCGATAGATGACTGTGCTGAACTGGCGGTGTGGCTGGCCTCGGACGAAAGCGGAGCGCTGACCGGCAGGATCATCTCGGCAGCGGCTGACGATTTCAGGGGCATGGCTCCAAAGATCGAGGAAATAATGGCCGGGGACGCCTATACCCTGCGGGTGATGAAACCCTGAATTGCAACTATAAGGCTACGGCAAAAACAGAAAAGGCCATACATCGAAACCACAGGCGTCTCTCTCCATGAAAGTCTGATGAGTTTCATCATCCATTTGACCGATTTGAGCGTCTGCTTCCGTCCAATTTTTGAGGGATGCCCCTACATCAGCTATATCCTGCAACCCCGCCAAGTAGGCATAGTGGAATTTTTCCAGTGAGAGGGGAGGATTCAAGCCTTGCAAATCCGAAATAAACTTGCGCATTTGCTCTTGAGTAGGTGCTCTACCTCTCTCGTTCAATAGCTTTTCGTATGCGGAATAACACGCTTTCGTATATTCTTCTACGCTTAATGCCGGGCCGCTAGGAGTCGGGAATATGGTGGGAGATTCATTTCCGAGTCTGTTGCAAGCCATGCTGGCGATAACTGCAAGAATTGCTATCAATATCAAATACTTCATCAACGTTTACTCTAGCGATAATTTCCTGCGAGCAAAGCAGCGACATGATCCTAGAATCATGCCGCTGCCAATAACGCGCAGTAGTTTGCGCTGTTCGCCATTTCCTTGCAGGTTCAGATAGGACTACGCTTCCAGCTTTACCGGGTTGCGTAGGATGCCGATGCCGCTGATGTCTATTTCGCAGACGGCTCCGGATGCCATGTCCTGGGTTGAGCCGGGGGTGCCGGTGAAAATGCAGTCGCCGGCTTCCAGAGTGACATAGCGGGTGATGAACTCGATCATTGTCGGCACGTCGAAAATCAGGTCCTTGGTGCTCTGGTCCTGCTCCACGTTGCCGTTCACGCGGGTCTGGAGCCACTGATCGGCCGGGTTGGCATCGGTCTCAATCCACGGCCCCATGGGCGAGAAAGTGTCAGCGGACTTGGCGCGCCACCAGTCCGAGTTATTCTCGTTGCGGTCCTTGCGCTGCCAGTCGCGGGCCGAAACGTCGTTGCCGCAGGTGTAACCCAAGACGTGATTCAGGGCGTCTTCCTTGGAGACATAGCGGCAGTTGTCCTTGATTACTACCACCATCTCGCCCTCGGCGTCGAACCTCTGCACTTCCTTGGGGCGGATGATGGTGTCCTCGGGGCCGATGACGCTGGTGGGCGTCTTGTGGAAGACCATCGGGTATTCCGGAGCAGGACGGTCGCCGATGTGGCTGGTGTAGTTCAGGCCCATGGCCAGTATCTTCCCCGGAACCACCGGGGCCAGCAGCTTGACGTCGGACAGCTTGTGAACGTGGTCGGTCAGGGTATGTTCTCCGAAGAGATCGCCGTCAATCGCGGTAACGTTTTCACCGCCAACGACGCCGTAGTGAATGTGTCCGTGGGCCTCATAACGGGCGATTTTCATTGATTGCTCCTTTGCGGATGAAGTGCTTGCTTTCAGGCGTGTAAATTTTACCCTGTGCCCTGCCTGTTGGCTACCAAGACGTTGCAAGGGTATTGCCATCGGCGAGGCCGGTATCGTCGCTCAGCTTTCTATCACAATCTTGCCGAAGAAGTCACGGTCGGCCATTGCCTGGTGGGCTGCGCCTACCTCTTCGAGCGGGAAGATGCGGCCCGCTATGCCGGTGAGGGAGCCGTTGCGGACCACCTTCATAAAGTCGGCGAAGGTGCGGTTGCTGCGTCCGCCGCTGCCCATAAGATGCAGAGGCTTGCTCTGCAACAGGGACAGGTTCAGGTTGGCGGTGGCTCCGCTGGTCACGCCGGTAATGACCAGCCGCCCGCCCGCTTTCAGCGACAGCAGGTTTTCCTCCCACACCGTGGCGCCCACACAGTCGAACACCAGGTCAACGCCTTGTCCGCCGGTCAGTTCCAGCACCCTGCGGCTGAAGTTCGGCGTTTCGTTGTAGTTGATGACTTCGTCCGCTCCCAGCTCCAGTGCCCGGTCCAGCTTCCACTGACTGCCTGCAGTGGTTATGACGCGGGCGCCCATCATCTTGGCTATCTGGATGCCCATGCTGCCCACTCCGCTGCCCGCAGCCTGGATCAGCACGTCGTCCCAAGGGCGAATCTGCGCCTGCGTTACCAGGCAGTGCCAAGCCGTGTGCGCCGCGATGGGCAGAGCGGCAGCCTCGGTGAAGTCCATGTCGTCTGGGATGACATGGGCGTTGATGGCCGGGGCGGTGATGTACTCGGCGTGGCCGCCGTCCAGGTCCACTCCCAGCCGCTTCTGGTTGGGGCACTGGTCGTCATGTCCCATCTGGCAGTTTTGGCAGTTGCCGCATGTGACGCGGTTGTTGAGGATAACCCGGTCCCCGACCCTTAAACCTGTGTTTGCCGCCGGGCTGATGGCCGCCACTTCTCCTGCGATGTCGCAGCCCAGAATGCGGGGCAACGGCCCGCGATAGGTGCGCCCTTCGCGCAGATTCAGGTCCAGGTGGTTGAGGGCGCTGGCCCGCACCCGCAACATAACCTCGCCGGGGCCAACCTCGGGTTCAGGCCGGTCGCCGCAGATGAGCTTGTCTGTGCCGCCATGCTCGTTAATAAAAACCGCTTTCATGTAGCATCCTCCCGTTTATAGCGGGCTATGTATTCCACAAGAATAGTAAAATGGGCTTGCGCCCGGCAAATGATACCTGTGTTGCCGGGTGGCGTCAAAACAGGAAGGGAGTCCATGACCCTACTGCCCGCCGACCGGGTTCTGCAACTGCTGTCGGAGCTGAAGACTGCCTACGGCGGCTTCACCTGGGAGTCGGCTCTATGGGCCGAGCAAGGACATCTCCGCAGTCCCTACCGGACTCTGGCGCTCTTCGGACTCAGCGCACGGACGAGGGATTCTCTCCTGGTGAAGATGTGCCGGAGGTTTTTCCTGCGTTTCCCGAATGCGGCTGCTCTGGCGGAAGCGAGGGATCGCTTGTCAGAGGAAGCCGGGAGCATTGTACGTCTCGGGCAGTTGCCTATCGTTGTCTCAATGGCCCAGGCGTTGACGCAAGGTGTCCCGCGCCAGCGGGAAGGTTTGTTGCAAATAAACGGCGTTGGCGACAAGATTGCGGAGTGCGTCCTGGCATACGGATGGGGGGATGAAGCCTTGCCGCTGGACGCCAATTGTGTTCGGGTGCTGGAACGGGTCTTCGGGGCGGGAAATGAAAGACGGACGCCCGCGCCGTTGCGCGAGGGCTTAAAATGCGTCTATCGTAAGCGCCAACGAAAGTTTGCCGCCCTGTCGGTAAGCATGGTGGACATCCACGAGATATTGCGGCTGCATGGGCAGGTCTGCTGCGCCAGAAAGCCGGAGTGTTCCCGCTGTCCAGTGAGCGTATGCTGGTCCCGCCGGGAACCGTGGGACGGCTCCAGCGTCATCGAGGCGCAGTTCACCATCTGGGACGATTGGAGGGAGTTAATCAACGACCCGCAGGAAGAGTAAGTTCAATCTTGCAAGAGCCTTCGTTCCATTGATTGCAATAGAAAATTCTCATTCAGCGCGAATGAGCAGATTCATTACCAGAAGAAGAGGTACGAAACCCCAAAGCGTTGCTCGCCTTGCCGAAAGACCAAACGGGAAAAAGAGAAAGCCCAAAGGGTTAAGAATTACTTTCGGAGGACTCCCTTTAGAGAAATCCCGCAGTGAAAACAGCTATCAATCAGGGTCATCCCATCCACCACGGGGTTCAATCAGACGATTCGGCTGACACGAGCAGGGATGACGGATAAGTAAGGAGGCAACCAGCCATGATGAATTACCAGCTTCTGGTCCCGGGGTTGTTGGACCGGGCCAACACCTACTTTCCGAACAAGGAAATCATCACCCGTGAAGGCGACGGAGCGCACCGCTATACCTACCGCGACCTGAAAGGGCGGGTAAACCGCTTGTGCAACGCGCTTGCCGGACTGGGCGTGGGAAAGGGCGACCGCGTAGGCACGTTCGGCTGGAACACTTACCGGCACCTGGAAGCGTACTTCGCCCCGCCAACTATGGGAGCCGTTACCCATACCACTAACATTCGCCTGTCGGCGGACGACCTGACCTATATCGTCAATCACGCTGGCGACAAGGTAATGCTGGTTGACCCGGACCTCGTTCCCATCCTGGAACCGTTGGCCCCTCGGCTGGAGACTGTGGAACACTTTGTGGTGATGACAGGAGACTCGAACTTCCAGACGTCCTTGCCCTCCGCTCACGTATATGAGGCGTTGCTGGCGGAGGCTTCCGACTTGTTCGAGTCTCCGCCGTTGGATGAAAACGATCCTGCTGGCCTGTGCTACACGTCAGCCACCACCGGACGGCCCAAGGGCGTGACGTACTCTCATCGCGCCCAGATTCTGCACGCAATGATGGAATGCTCCGCCGATGCCGCGGGGGTGCGGGAGCGCGATGTGGTGATGGCTGTGGTGCCCATGTTCCACGCCAACAGTTGGGGTGTGCCGTATTCCGCGACGATGACCGGAGCGACGCAGGTGCTGACCGGGGTGCGCCCGGATCCCACTGCCATCTGTCGGCTCATCAGCGAACACCGCGTGTCCATCAGTCTGGGAGTTCCTACTATCTGGGTGGGGATGCTGGATTACCTTTCCCGGACCGAAGAAGACTTCGACCTTTCCAGCCTGCGGGCAGTGGTGAGCGGCGGTTCGGCGGTTCCGGTCAGCATGATCGAGGCTTTCAAGGAACGGTTGAGCGTTGACCTGGTTCAGGCGTATGGAATGACCGAAGCCTCGCCGCTGGTATCCTACAATCGCCTTCCCAGCGCGCTGGACGATGTGCAGGGCAGCGACCGGCTGGCCGAGCAGGGTAAGCAAGGCGCCCCGGTCTACGGCGTGGAGATGCGGCTGGTGGATGAGAACGGCGCCGACCTGGACTGGGACGGAGAGCAACGGGGTGAACTCCTGTTCCGTGGCCCGTGGATCGCCGCCGAGTACTTCAATGACCCGCGCAGTGAAGAGACCTTTATTGACGGGTGGTATCACAGCGGAGACATTGCGTCCGTTGATGCCCTCGGAAACATACAGATAGGCGACCGGGTCAAAGATATGGTCAAGAGCGGCGGAGAGTGGATTTCCTCGGTGGACCTGGAGACGGCCATCATCGCTCACCCAGGGGTGTTGGAGGCGGCGGTCATCGCAGTGCCGCACCCGACGTGGCAGGAGCGTCCGCTGGCGTGCGTGGTGCCAAACACTGAGTACCGCGACGCGCTTCAGAGGGAAGAGGTGCTGGACTTCATCCGCCCCCGATTCGCCTCGTGGTGGATCCCCGACGACGTGGTGTTCATTGACGAAATCCCCAAGACCAGCGTGGGCAAGTTCGACAAGAAGGTGCTGCGCGACCGCTATCAGGACCACCAGGTCAGCCGGTAGTCAGAATTGACCATTCGCAAAATTCCCTCTCCCTTGAACGCCGGCAGGGGCGGGTTTGAAACCCGCCCCTCCGTTACCCTTCGATATTACTGATAAGTGAATGAATTGCTAAACCATCCGTCATTCCCGCGAAAGCGGGAATCCAGAGAATTGATAGCGTACAGTATCGAGAGTTGGAACAGTCGCACCTGGATTCCCGCTTTCGCGGGAATGACGGGTATCTGACGCCGGAATGTTTAGCTAACGATTCACTCATCAGTAAGGGGAGTTTTGCCAAAGGCTCCGGGTCAGGGCGATTCCCTCCCGGCGCTTTCATCTTCTTCCATCGCGCTCAACAGGCGGCTAATCTCGTTCTGAGTTTCCTGTCGGCGCCGGAAGATGAAATAGACGTACCCAAGGAAAACCACCCCGGTGACCACGAAGGCGGAGATAAGGTATGGCAGGTTGGAGGGCGGCAAATCGGTCTGTAGCAATGGGATCATGTTCGCAACTCAACGTATCGTTCCCTCCCCCTCCGAAGGAGGGTTAGGGTGGGGGCGTTACCTTAAACGTCTGTGTAGCGGCCCTCGCGTCTCAGTTCAAACCTGATGTGGCCCAGGTCTTCCTCTGCGTCGCGGGATGCCATGCGCTCCAGAACCAGCCAGACAGTGAAGAACAGGAAGGCCAGCATGGAGAACATCAGCACCATGTACATCGTGGAATCCAGCGACCCGGAGTCGGCCAGCGGCCCCACCACCTGCTCCGGGTGAATGGAACGCCACCACTGGACCGAGTAGTAGACGATGGGGACGTCAACGAAGCCGATGATGCCCACCACTGCTGCGTAGACCGCAGCTTTCGGGCGGTTGGGGGCGTATGCGCGCACCATCAGGTAGCCCACGTAGATGAGCCACAGCACCAGCGTGGTGGTGAGGCGCGGTTCCCAGGTCCACCAGACGTTCCACACCGGCTTGGCCCAGATGACGCCGGTAATCAGGGCCAAGGTCACAAACACCACGCCGACTTCGCCAGCGGACAGGGCAAGGCTGTCCCAGCGGGCGCTTCTCTTGAGCAGGTACATCAAGCTGCCAACGAATACGAGGAAGAAAGCCAGAAAGGACATGAGGGCGATGGGTACGTGGAGGTAAAAGACTCGCTGGACATTGCCCAGGTTGGCGTCGGTGGGCGCTACCATAAACATCATGTACAGGCTGACGGCCATCAAAACCGCAGCTATGATGCCGACAACCAGCCTGGGAGTGAAACGGAAGCCCCCTTTCGCTGTCGCGTATGCGCCGGAGCGCCGGGCTATTCTGTCCGTATTCGCCAAACCTCTTAATCCTCAACGATGAATGAAAATACCCACGGACATATTACCAGAAAAAGGGCGTCGAAAACTCCAATCAACAGCAGCCATCTCCCCAGACCCACAAACGACTCGCCTCCAACGGCGCGGGTGGAGGCCGCCACCGCCGCGATGATGACGGGCGTCATTATCGGGAAGAATAGTATTGGCAGCATTATCTCCCGGGAGCGCGTCTGCGCCGCCAGGGCTGAGAACAGTGTGCCTATCAGGGTGAATCCCAGCGTTGCCAGCAGAATTACCGCGCCCAGCGTCCACGACAGCGCGGAGAACTGCAACATCACCGCGTAGGCCGGCAGAAGCGCCGCCTCTATCAGGAGCATGAATATGAAGCTGGTGGCCGCCTTGGCGAGAAAGATGGCGTCGCGGCTCACCGGCGACAGCAGCAGGCCCTCCAGCGCCCCGGCCTCCTGCTCACGGAGAAAGGCGCGGTTCATGGCCAGAGTGGCGGCGAAAGCGAAAGACACCCAAAGGATTCCGGGGGCCAGAGTGGCGGCCTGCCCCGGGGATGGCCGCAGCGCGAAATTGAACACGACCACCAGCAGCAGTCCGAAAACAACGATCGAGACCACCAGCTCCCGCGACCTAGCCTCCAGCACGATGTCCTTCCAGACCATCGTCGCCATCGGCAGCAGAAGTTCTCTCACCGCCCGGCCTCGCTCGCCGGAGACTGGGACAACGCCTTTTGTATCCCTGATGCGCCTTCTGCCGGAAACGTCGCGCGGCCGCCGGACAACACTGCGGCGCGGTGGCCCCAAGCCAGCCCCAACTCGATGTCGTGGGTGGTGAAGGCGACCGAGCGCCCCTCGGCGGTCCACTCGGCCAGTAGCTCCCCCAACATCTGCCGGGAATTACGGTCGAGCCCCGCTTCCGGCTCGTCCAACAGCAGAACGTCGGGCCGGTGCAGGATGGCGCGAGCGATGGAGGCCCGTTTCTGCATACCGTTGGAAAGGGCGCGAACCCGGTGACCGGCCCGACTGCTCAGACCAACTCGTTCCAGCGCGGCCTTCACCTGCGCTTCGCGGTCACTGACGCCATAGAGCCGGGCGTAATAAGTCAAGTTCTCCCGGGGGCTGAGGTCTTCGTACAGGAAGTTGCGATGGCCCACTACCCCAATGCGACGCCGCGCCGCGCCGGTCTGTCGCGCCAAGTCTTGTCCGGCAACGCGCACAGTCCCCGCGTCCGCCCGGACGCTGGTGGACAAGATGCGCAGGAGTGTGGTCTTTCCAGCGCCGTTGGCCCCGAAGAGGGCCAGGGATTCGCCCCACGATACCGTCAGGTCCAGGCCCCACAGCACCGGCCAGTCCCGGTAGCTCTTCTCCAGACCCTCGACGGCGATGGCGTAATCAGGCCTTTCGGTATTCAAGGCATCGGTCCCGCGTTGGCAGTTTGACCCTGATTTGCTATCATTATCATAGTTTTGATCATAGTCTTGCGGCGAAACTTACGTTGACACGGATTGGAGTTGGAATTGGACGCGCAGGGCGCAGCAACACAGAACACTGAAGGTTCGGAAAGCAAGTCTCACCGTACACGATTCATCATTATAGCCGTAGTGGTGGCGCTTTCCTTGGCGTTTATGATATGGGCCGCTTTCGGTGAGAACACCCGCTATTTCCTGACGGTAAGCGAGCTCAATACCAAGCAGGCAGGACTGGAGATCGAGGACGGGCAGATGGTGAGAGTGTCCGGCAAGCTGGTGGAAGGCACTTTCGCCCGGCCCGAGAAGTCCACGGTATCCAGCTTCCAGCTAACCGATAAAGAGGGGGTAAGTTCAGGCTCGGCACTGTTGGCCGCCAGCTACGACGGTGTGTTGCCTGACCTCTTTTTCAACCCCCACTCGGAAATCATACTTGAAGGCAGCTATAACGGCGAAGGCGTCTTCCACGCCAGCGAAATCCTGGTCAAGTGTCCTTCCAAATACCGAGACTTGGACGAGCAGTTGGAGGACCAGCCGGGGTACGGAACTTCCACGTAGCGCTTGGCAACTTCGAGGCTAGGCACACAAAGGGAATCCCCGCCAATCAGCGGGGATTCCCTTTGTGCGCTCACAGTGGTTGGAGTTTAGAACTCGAAGGCCGCCATCAAATCCTCGGCGGAGCGGGCGCGGGCAGTATCCCACATATGTTCGACGCGCTGTTCCAAGGCAGGGCGATCCCCGTCCTGGTACACCACACCCACGGGCAGGCCGCCGCGCTGTAGCAGATCATAGGCTGCGCCCTTGCTGCTTGGGTCGTGGTCATCGGGCACATCCCAAAGGGTTGGCTCAATGCCCTTGCGCGGGTTGCCCTTCAACTCCTCGAAGGTGTCGTTGTAGGTGGTGCAAGGCGATTGCACATGGACTATCGAGAACCCTTGATGCTCCATGCCCTGTTTTATGAGTTGAGACAGTGGCCGCGGCTGGCCGGAGAACCCGGATGCCACGAAGGAGACACCGAGGGTCAAGTACAATTCAAGAGGGTTTATCTGGCTCTCGATCTTGCCGTAGGGCGTGGAGCTGGTGATAACGCCCAGCTTGGTGGTCGGCGAACTCTGCCCCTTGGTCAAGCCGTAAACGCCGTTGTCCATCACCACTGCGGTGAGGTTGACGTTACGGGCGGCCTGCGGCCCGATATGCTCGCCGCCGATGCTGAGGAAGTCTCCATCGCCAGCCACTACGACCACATTGAGTTCCGGGCGGGCCATCTTGACGCCCAGCGCGATGGGCAAGGAGCGGCCATGAATGCCGTGCATACCGTAGGGCTGGTCGCCTTCCAGCAGGTGGACCAAGTTGCCGGAGCAACCGATGCCAGCGACTACGACATTGTTTTCCATGGGCAGACCGGTCTCTTCCAGCCGGTCAATCATGGCGAATTCCAAGGCCCGGCGCACACCGAAGTCTCCGCAGCCGGGGCACCATTTGAAATCGTATTCCGGGTTCTTCTTGCTCATACCGCAACAGCCTCCGTGGACCGGGTGTTGGTGATTTCGGTAATCCGTTCCACCAGGGTGCGCGCCTTGAAGGGCAGCCCGGTGTATTGCGTGATAGACTCAGCCTTGACGCCCAGTCCCCGGAGTATGTTGGAGAACTGCCCCTGATAGTTAAGCTCCGGGACTATTACCAAGTCTTTCTGCTTCAGTTCTTCCAGCAGCTTGGGAGGCAACGGATTCAGGAACATGGTGTAGTACCAAGCCACCGGGACTCCATCCTGTTTCAGGGCGTCGTATGCCTCCCGGGCCGGGCCTTTGCTTCCGCCCCAAGGCAGGATGGCGATGGAGTGTTCCGTTCCTTCCCGCTCGTAGTCTTCCTCTTCCAGCAGCTTTATCTTGCCGAAGCGGCGCTCCGTCATCTGTATGTGGCGTTCCGGCAGATGCGTCGTGTCGCCGATGTCATCGTGTTCGCTTCCGTTGGCCACATAGGCGCCGGGGCTGCCTGGCAGCGGCATGGGAGACAATTCCTGTCCGGCATAGCGCTTATAGCCGTTGTTGCCCTCGTAGACCCAGCGCTTGGCTGGCTCGACCTTGCTCAGGTCCGGTTTGGGGATATTCTGGGCCCGTTCAGCCAAAGCCATCTCGGACATCAGGATGACTGGCCCCTGATACTTCTCGGCCCACTCGATGGCCTTGACCGCGCCGTAGAAGCACTCTTCCACTGTCCCTACCGCGATGACTGGCAATCGGACGTCGCCGTGAGCCGGGAACATACAGCTCATCAGGTCGGACTGCTCGGTCTTGGTGGGAAGACCTGTGGCTGGGCCGCCGCGCTGCACGTTGACTACGACCAGGGGAATCTCGGCAATCCAGCTAAGGCCTAGTCCCTCGCTCATCAGCGAGACGCCCGGCCCGGCAGTGGCTGTCATCGCGCGCTTGCCAGCGTACCCCGCGCCTATGATGCCGGTGATGGATTCAATTTCGGAACTCACCTGGTAGGCGAAACGGTCCTTGCCCACCAGGTTGCGCTCCATGAAGAGCAGGATGGGCGTTGCCGGGGATATGGGATAACCAACGTAGAACTCCAGCCCGCCGGCGATGGCCCCCAACGACAACGCTTCGTTGCCCTTGATCATCAACTGCTGGTAATCCGGCATCTTGGCCGGAGCCAGGTCACCGAGGTTGAAGCCGCTCAGGGCGATGTGTTCCCGTCCCAAGCGCAGGGCCTGAATGTTGGAGCGGATAATCTCATCGTCGCCTTGGCGGCCCCGGCTGAAGCGCTTTTCCACGAACTCTTCCAGGTATTCGTGGGGCATATTAACCAGGTGGGCCAGCGCGCCCATGATCACCATGTTGGCGGCTCGGTTGTTTCCGGTGGAGCGGGCCAGCTCTTCTACCGGCAGCCCGAAGGCCCTGGGGTCGCCTTCCAACTGGAACTCCGTGGAGTTGAAGATGACAACGCCGTCTTCCCGCACGTCGGAGGCGTGGCTGTCGTAGGCCTCCTGGTTGAAAGCCACCAGCACGTCAACATCGTCTCCGGGAGCAAGAACCGGATCAACCGAAATACGGGCCTGTGTCCAAGTAGGACCGCCCAGGATCTGCGAGGGGAAGGTGGCGAAGGTCAGGGCATGGTAACCCACTTGGGTTGACGATTGAGCCAAGCCTTCAGCGGATGTTACGACACCCTGCCCGCCTTCACCGGCGAACCGAACGACGAAATCGCGCATTTGCATAGAGGGAGTCCTCCCAGCTCACTGTGAGGAGCGAAAGAAATTGGCAGACAACCGCAATGAAGGAGGAGTCAACGGAAAAAGGAAAAAGGCTGCCGGAGGAGGGAAACAGGTATCCCGATCAGTATCGGGATGTAGAGCGGAGGCGGTCATGACAGCTTACAGGTTGCTTCCTCGGAGGCCCGGCAGGCGCCGCTGATGGCCCCAGCAGGGGCGGAAACGCTAGTCAGCGTTTCCCGGCAACCCAACCCAACACCCCAACGGGATTCTTTGCGGAGGTCTAAGCAAATGGACTATACACCGCCCGATTTGCCTTGTCAACGAATCTGCAAACGCTGGTAGCGTTCCGGTTTAGGCGGCCATGATTGCCAAGTTGTTCCGGGAATGTGTAGGGGCAGGTTTCAAACCTGACCTTACGGATGGCCATACCACCTGAAACTGAACGCTATCGAAAACGCTTGACATCGGTCATCTCTAGGAAATGGCGCGGTATAACACACAAGCGGTGACCATGGCGCGTTGTTGGCTCTTTTTCCCTTGTGCTAGAATCCCGCCTATGGATGACCTCAAATTCTGGGTGGCCCTGAGCGTGGTTCCGCAATTGGGCGCCGCCCGCTTCCGGCGTTTGGAATCTTACTTCGGTAATCTGGAACTCGCATGGAGGGCTGGCCCGGCACAGTTGCGGGACGCAGGACTGGACTCCCGCACCGCCCAGGAAGTCATCGCAGGCCGCGGCCGTCTTGACCCTGATGACATCATGGCATCACTGGCGCGGGCCGGCGTTTCCGTCGCCAACTGGAATGGAGACGATTATCCGCCCCGTCTGAGGCACATCTCCGACCCGCCCCCGGTGCTGTATTACACAGGAGAAATAAAGCCGGAAGATGAATGTTCCGTAGCCATCGTAGGCACCAGAAACCCGACCTCCTACGGACGGGAGGCAGCCAGTGTACTTAGCCGGGACCTGGCCTCCGCAGGGGTCACCGTAGTTAGCGGCCTGGCGCTGGGCATTGACGGTGTCGCTCACCGGGCCGCGCTGGACTGCGGAGGACGCACCATCGCCGTGGTAGCGGGAGGGCTTGACTCGGTTTATCCGAGGGAACATACCGACCTCTTCCGGCGCGTTCAGGGGCAGGGAGCCGTAATCAGCGAACATCCTTTGGGTATGCGGCCGGACCCACGCAGTTTTCCCCGGCGCAACCGCCTTATCAGCGGCATGACCCTGGGGACAGTGGTAGTCGAGGCGGCTGAAGGGAGCGGCACCCGGTGGACGGTGTACCAGGCCCTGGAGCAGAACAGGGAAGTGTTCTGCGTTCCGGGCAGCATTTTCTCTCCGGCCAGCCGCTTCACCAACCGTATGATAAAAGAAGGAGCAAAACTGGTTGCCGACTATACCGACATTCTGGAAGAATTGAACCTGCCCGACATTGCCACCGAAGGTCGCGGCCAAGGTAGCGAACCATTGAAGCAGGCTGGTACATTGCTAAATGCCATAACAGAGCAGGAGAACGAAAACACGGAGGACCTGGAGCCCGGGGAAGCGGCTCTAATGGGCCATTTGTCCGGACAGCCCCTGCACGTGGACGACCTTTGCCGTCAAGCGGGCCTGCCGATAGCCTCCGTTACGAGTATGCTGACGTTGCTGGAACTCAAAGGGAAAGTTGAACAGGTTGGAAGTATGCACTATGTCAAAGCGTCTCCCGAGCTCGCCCAAGGACAGGAGGTGACGCATGGCAACTAGAACGAAGACCGCTGACAACGGTAAGGCTGGAAAAACCGCTGCCAACAAGAAAGCCGGAGCATCCGCCAAGAAGGGCAAAGCAACTACCAGCGCCGCCAAGGGAGGCAAATCCGCGGCGCGCGGTTCTTCGCGCACAGCGGCGCTTCCCAAGACACGAGGGAAGGACCTGGTGATCGTGGAGTCCCCGGCCAAGGCTCGCACCGTCGGGCAGATCCTGGGCAACAAGTACGTCGTGACTGCCTCGCAAGGCCATCTCCGAGACCTGCCGAAGAGCAAGATTGGCGTGAACGTCGAGCAGGATTTCGAGCCGTCTTACGTTGTAATGCAGGACAAGCGTTCCCTTCTGAAGGAACTCAAGACTGCCGGAGACGCTGCCAAGGACATCTACCTCGCCACTGACCCTGACAGGGAGGGTGAGGCTATCTCTTGGCATTTGCAGGCGGCGGCCAAGTGGGACGGCCGCGTTGCCCAGCCCAAGCGGGTCGTTTTCCACGAAATTACCCGCGAGGCGGTGGAAGAGGCCTTTCAGAACCCGCGCGAAATTGACATGCAACTTGTCAACGCCCAGCAGGCCCGCCGGATTCTTGACCGACTGGTCGGCTACGAAATCAGCCCGCTTCTCTGGCGCCGGGTGCAGCGGGGGCTGTCGGCGGGCCGTGTGCAGTCTGTGGCCCTGCGAATGGTGACTGACCGCGAACGGGAAATCAACGCCTTCGTGCCGGTCGAGTCCTGGACGCTGGATGCCACCCTGCAGAAGCATGACGATGCCGAAGGCAAAGCCCGGTTCTCGGCGCAACTTCACTCGGTGAAGGGCAAGCGGAACCGGATCAACGTCCCCAACGAAGAGCAGGCAAGGGCCCTGGAATCGGAGTTGGGAGACGCAGACTACACAGTTGCCGATGTCCGAAAACGAGACGTGCGCCAGCGCCCGGCTCCGCCGTTCACCACCAGCACCCTGCAGCAGGACGCCGGGCGCAAGCTGCGGTTCACTGCCCAGCGGACCATGTCCATAGCCCAACAGTTGTACGAAGGACTGGAAGTCGGCGGGGAGGGTTCAGTCGGCCTGATCACCTATATGCGTACTGACTCCACGCAGGTCGCTGCCTCGGCCGTCAGTGAAGTGCGCGATTACGTCACCGGGCGTTATGGCAAGGACTATCTGCCCGACAAGCCCCGGACGCACTCCCGCCGCTCCAAGGCGGCCCAGGAAGCCCACGAAGCCATACGGCCCACGTCCATACAGCGCCACCCAGACTCGCTGCGCGCCTTCCTGTCCCGGGAGCAACTCAACCTCTACACCCTGATATGGGAGCGAATGCTGGCCAGCCAGATGGCCGATGCCGTCTCCGAGGCCACCACGGTAGATATTGATTCCGCTTGTAAACAGTCAGGCAACGTCTACAACTTCCGGGCCACTGGTTCGGTGCTGCGCTTCCCCGGTTTCCGCAGTGTGTACCTGGAGAGCCGCGACGACACTGCCGAGGATGCCAGCGGAGGAAATGCACTGCCTCCGCTCGATGCGGGCGACGTGCTGGATTGCTCGAAACTGGAAGCGAATCAGCACTTTACGGAGCCGCCGCCGCGCTACACTGAAGCATCGCTCATCCGGGCGATGGAAGAACGGGGCATTGGACGGCCCAGCACCTATGCTCCTACCATCGGCACCTTGGTGGAGCGGCGCTACGTGGAGCGCGAGCGCAACCGTCTGACGCCGACGCAACTGGGAATCACGGTCACCGACCTGTTGACCGAGCACTTCACCGACGTAATGGACCTGGACTTCACCGCCAAGATGGAGGAAGAGCTGGATGGGGTGGCCCAGGGAGAACGGGAGTGGGTGCCGATGCTGCGAGACTTTTATAGTCCCTTCCATGAAGCAGTGGACAAGGCTAACGAGACCTTTTCCCGCGCCGAAGAAACGGATGAGGTGTGCGAAAAGTGCGGTGAGCCTATGGCCATAAAGACAGGGCGATTCGGGCGCTTTATGGCGTGTACCGGCTATCCCAAGTGCCGCAACACCAAGGACATGGGCGATAATCCCGGTACGCCTTTCGAGGAAGCAACCGATGAGGTGTGCGAGAAATGCGAGCGGCCCATGGTCATCAGAACCGGGCGCTATGGCCGTTTCCTGGCGTGCACTGGCTACAACGCTGAAGAGAATCCTTGCGAAAACCGCCGCAACCTCCTCAAGAAGATTGGCGTCGCTTGCCCCGACTGCGGCGGCGACCTAGTGGAGCGGCGCGCGCGCGGCAGGGGCGGACGCCCCTTCTGGGGGTGCTCGCGGTATCCTGCCTGCGAGTTCATCATCAACCGGCAACCAGTGACCAAACCTTGCCCTGAGTGCGGCAAAATGATGGCCCAGAAGAACCGCACCGACATCGCCTGCACATCCTGCGACTGGCAGGAAGCTGCGGCGCCAGCGGAACAGGCCGAGGAGTTGACCGCAGTTGGCGACTAGCCCATCCATCGAAAATCAGGTTCCCTCGAACGTCGCAGAATTCGACTCCTACCGGGAGCGGTTCCCATACTACCTTCGCGGGCAGCGCGGCCTCTCGGAAAACACCGAGCGGGTCTACATGAGCGATCTGCTGGCCTTCCGTGAGCACCTGTTGCGCGAGAACCTGTCCCTTGCCGATATGGACCGGGCCACTCTGCGAGGCTATCTAGCCTGGCTGGCCACACCGGAACGCGATGGCGGCAAGGGCTATGAACGGGTCAGCGTGGCGCGGAAGCTGACCGTCCTGCGCTCTTTCTACCTGTTCCTGGTGCAGGAAGGAATGTTCCAGTCCACTCCCGTTCCATCGGGGCGAAGTTTCCGGCTGAAAGTGACCAAGCCCTTGCCCACCTTCCTGGGCCACAAAGAAGCTAGCCGCCTCTTGGACGCGCCCGATGAGTCCACGCCGCTGGGGATGCGCGACAAGGCGATACTGGAGATGCTGTATGGGTGCGGCGTCCGGCTGGCCGAGATTCAGGGCATGGACGTTGGCGACATCAACTTCGGACAGCGGGCGGTCTTGGTGAGAGGAAAAGGAGACAAGGAACGAGAGGTGCTGTTTGGCCGCCCGGCCGAGGAATCGCTGCTCCGTTACATGAACGAAGGACGCCAGACACTGGCGGAAGAAGCCGAGAATGGCAAGAAGAGCAGCGCTCTCTTCCTGAACCGTTATGGGCAACGGTTATCCCGTCGCAGCATCGAATCGCTGGTGAAGCGGTATTCCACGGCGGCGGGGACTCGCGATGACGTTCATCCGCATACGCTGCGCCACACCTTCGCAACGCACATGCTGGAGGGTGGCGCGGACTTGAGGGTGATTCAGGAACTCCTGGGCCACTCCAGCCCTCAGACCACCCAGATATACACGCACATAACCAAGGCCGAAGCATTGCAAGCCTACCTCACCCATCACCCCCGGGCCGACGAACCTGTTTCTCCGGCATCCGATCCCGATCCCCTGGAAAATCCCCTCTCCCTTGAGGGAGAGAGTTAGGGTGAGAGGGAATCTTTTGTCTAGGTTCCTGATTCTCAACGGGCCCAACTTGAATATGCTGGGGCTTCGTGATGCGGGGTTTTACGGCGTAAAGACACTGGAAGAGGTCAACGCCGAAATCAGAGCCGCCGCTTCTCGTATCGGGGTCGAAGTGGAGTTCTACCAGTCCAACCACGAGGGCGCGCTGGTGGACTGCATCCAGGAGGCCCGTGATCGGGTGGATGGGCTGATAGTCAACGGCGGCGCGCTGACCCACTACGGCCTCACGCTCAAGGATGCGCTTATAGACTGTCGCAAACCCTTCATCGAAGTCCACCTCAGCAATCCGCTGGCCCGCGACGAATGGCGGCGGCATTCAGTGCTGTCCGACATAGCGCGAGGCCAAATTGCGGGCTTTGGGTGGAGAAGTTATACTGCTGCATTAGAAATACTGGCCGCCTTGGTGGAGGAAGAATCCCAATGATGCAATCACGACTGGCGTCTTTTGTCGCCAAGCTGCCCGAACGGGAAGTGGACGCAATCCTGGTTTCCGGGGCCGAGAACCGGCGTTATCTGTCCGGCTTTTCCGGGTCGGCCGGCTACCTGTTCATAACGGATGAGCGGGCCCACCTGGCTACTGACTTCCGGTATACCGAGCAGGCAACCACCCAGGCGCCGCACTTCAACGTCGAACAGGTCCGGATTGGATGGGATTGGCTCCTGACCCAGCTCAAGGAATCCGGCGCGAAGCGGGTGGGGTTCGAGGGGCAGGCTATAACCGTCGCCACCTACAACAGCCTGATGAATGCCATCAGCGAGGACTCTGATCTATCCGGCATCGAGTTGGTGCCTTTCTCCGACTTGACTGACGACCTGCGCAGCTTCAAGGACACCGACGAGCTGGTACTGCTCCAGAAGGCCATTGACGCTTCCGACCGGGCGATGGAGCAGGTATGCCCCATCATCGCGGAGGGCATGACCGAGCGCGAAGTGGCTTGGCGGATGGAGATGGCCATGCGCGACGCTGGCGCCGACGGCATCAGCTTTGACACAATCGTGGCTGCCGGGCCCAACGGCGCCATGGCCCATCACATGCCAACCGACACAGTGATTCAACGGGGCCAGCCTATCGTCATAGATATGGGAGCCAAGGTGGGCGGTTACTGCTCTGACATCACCCGCACGGTGGTTGTCGGTGAGCCGGACGAGATGTTCCACAAGATTTACAACATCGTCCTGGATGCCCAACTCACCGCCATCAGAGACGTCAGGACCGGAATGAACGGGGAAGAGGCAGACAAGCTGGCCCGCGACGTAATCTCGGATGCTGGCTACGGGGAAAATTTCGGCCATAGTCTCGGTCATGGTGTGGGCCTGGCGGTCCACGAGATACCAAGAGTAAGCCCCCGTTCCGACGATCCTCTGGACGTCAACTCAGTGTTCACCGTGGAACCCGGCATTTATCTGTCGGGCTGGGGCGGCGTCCGCATTGAAGACATCGTAATCCTGCGAGAAGACGGGGCAACCCCGTTGAGCAAAGCATCGAAGTGATAATCCCCTTCCTCAAAGGAGAGGGAGAATTGAGACGAGAGACGATCACTAACAGGCGGTTGGAATGAGCATCAACTTCAGCGACTTGAATCGCGGGCTGGTCATCGAACTGGACGGCGCGCCGTGGATGGTCATGGACTATGAACGCCACAAGATGCAGCAGCGGGCGCCGGTCACCCGCATAAAGATGAAGAACCTGCTCAGTGGAGCGGTAGTTGAGCGCACCTTCCAGCGCTACGACACCGGCTTTACGGTCGCTGACATTGACAACCGCCCCACGCAGTATCTGTACACCGACGGCCAGTATTATTACTTCCTCGACCAGGAAACCTTCGATCAATACGAACTTACTAACGAGATTCTGGGGGAGTCCCTGGGATACTTGAAGGAGAACGCTCAGGTTGAGGTGGTCTTCTATAATGGCGCGGCTATCAGCGTCAACCTGCCCACCCACGTTGAGCTGGAAGTCACCGAGACCGCCCCATCCTTTCGGGGCGACACGGCCCAAGGCGGCAACAAGCCAGCCACGCTGGAAACGGGTCTCCGCGTCAATGTTCCCATGTTCATTACTCCCGGCACCGTGGTCCGGGTGGACACTCGCACCGGAGCCTACACCGAGCGCGTGAGCTGACGGCGTGCCAACCTATACGGTCAGCCAGGTGACCTCCGAAATCAAGGAGTTACTGGAAAGCAACCCCTTCCTGGCTGACTTGTGGATTGAAGGCGAAATTTCCAACCTCAGCATTGCCTCCTCCGGTCACGCCTACTTCAATCTGAAAGACCAGCAGGCTGTGCTCCAGGCGGTGATGTTCCGCAACCGGCGCGGAATCGAAATGCTGGCCAATGGCACCTCGGTTGCAGCCCACGGGCGTGTTTCCTTCTACGAACCTCGCGGCACCCTCAATATCTCGGTGGACGTCGTCGCTCCTCAAGGATTGGGCGAGTTGGCCCTGGAGCTGGAGCGGCTCAAGGAGAAATTGGCCGCCGAGGGCCTGTTCGACCCAGCCCGCAAGCGTCCCCTGCCCCCCTTCCCGCAAGTCATCGGCGTTGTAACCTCGCCCACCGGAGCGGTCTTCCACGACATCCAGAACGTGCTTGCCCGCCGCTACCCTCTGGTGAGGCTGGTGCTTTCTCCGACAATGGTTCAGGGCGAGCGGGCAAAGGAAAACATAGCCGAGGCCCTGCAACGCCTGGACGAAGAAGGCGGCTGCGACGTCATAATCGTCGCTCGGGGCGGAGGTTCGCTGGAAGACCTGTGGGCTTTCAACGAAGAAATAGTCGCCCGCGCCATCTACGCCTGCCGGACGCCGGTGATCAGTGGAATAGGCCACGAGACCGACGAGACCGTTGCCGACTATGTGGCCGACGTGCGCGCGCCCACTCCCTCGGCTGCTGCCGAGCTGGCAACGCCCGACATCCGCGACTTGAAGTCCACGACGGCTCATTTGGCGGGAATGCTGGACCGCGCCCTGAGCATTAGACTGCAACAGGAGCGAGCCGGCGTTGACCGCGCGCGCCGCCAACTGGAATCGGGTCTGCCCGACATCGCCACACTGCGAAGACGCATAGACGACCAGTCCCGCATCGCGGCCACCGCAGTGGCTTCCCTCTCCAGGGAGCGGCGCCTGGAAGTGGACGGCCTGTACCAGCGATTGCGGGGGCTTGACCCGCGCGCGACCTTATCTCGCGGTTTCGCCATCGTGGAGCTGGTGGCCTCAGGGCAGGCGCTGACCTCGGTTAGTCAAGTCAAGGCAGGCGAGACGCTGGGCATCACGGTATCTGACGGCACTGTGCCCGCGGTGGCCGGGCCTCCGGCGCAGGCTGCAGCCGACCCAGAGCCAGCGCGAAAGAAGAAAGAGCGCAAGGCGAAAGTTGCTCCGGCGTCGGCGAATTTGCTGTAAGGGCGGCCCTGAGTGGAGTCCACCATGCCCAAGGACCCTGTGCACCCTTCCAAATCCCAGGCATTTTAATAGTTACCTATCCCCTCTCTCCCTTCGACAAGCTCGGGACAGGAGGGATAAGCAAAAGACCTTGTTCGAAATCCGGCGCTTGTTGAGAATGCTGCGATGACTACTGACGAAGCCCAACCTCTCAGCTTCGAGGATGCCTTCCGGCAGTTGGCCGAAATAGCGGAAGGGATGGAAAAGGGCGGCCTGACTTTAACTGAAGCCACCGCCCGGTTCGAGCAGGGGATGAAACTGGTGCAGCACTGCAATCACCTGCTGGACAGGGCAGAATTGGAAATCACCCAATTGAGGGACAGCTACCAGCGGTCGGGCGCATCTGACGGCTCCCAAGACAGCTCTCAGCCGCCCACTTTCGATTATCCGATGGACGAAGACGAGATATACGAAGAAGAGGAAAGCCTCCCCTTCTAGCGAATGGTTGTCCCGGTTATGAGCAGGATTTGACCCAAATGACGTCCGGAATGGTCAGAATTGACCTGCACGTCCACACCCGCCACTCCCATGATTCGGCCGCTCCCGTATCCTCTGTATTGCAGCACTGTCGCGATGGTGGGCTGGGGATGGTGGCCATAACCGACCACAACAGCATTCGCGGCGGCCTGGAAGCCAGGGAGAAGGGTGGCCTTCCTGTCATAGTGGGAGAGGAAATCAAGTCGGCGCAGGGCGATATTATCGGCCTGTTTTTGGAAGAGGTTGTGCCGCCGAATCTTCCTCCGCTGGAAACCGCCCAGCGGGTTAAGGACCAGGGCGCCCTGGTGGGCGTGCCCCATCCCTTTGACCGGGTACGGCCCACGGCCTTGGGGAGAAAAGCGCTGCTGGAAATCCTGCACTTGGTTGATTTTCTCGAAGGCTACAACGCCCATACCATGCTCCCGGGAGACAACCGGAAGGGTATCGAATTTGCCAACATCCATTCACTGCCGGTGGTGTCTTGCAGCGATTCGCATTCGGCCCTGGAACTGGGGCGCACCTACACCGAGGTGCCGGAGACCGAACTGGACTGCTCGCCGGACGGGTTAATGGAGGCCATTCGCGCGGGAACCTGCGTGGGGCGGCGCCCTCCGCCATGGTTGCTGGCGGCTCCCGTCTACGCTAAATTCAGGAAACTGCTGGGCTGAAAATGCTTCGTATCGGATGGTTCTCTACTGGCCGCGGAGAGGGATCGCGAGGGCTGCTGCGCTTTGTCCATGAACGCTTGGCTGACATTGACTCTGGCATAGATTTCGTGTTCAGCAACCGCGCCCCCGGAGAGGCCGAGGGGTCAGATGAATACTTCCGTTTGGTCCGGCAGTATGGATTACCCCTGATAACCCATTCCTCCGCCGAATTTCGCCGTCGCCGGGAGGGGCGTTTCGCTGAACACCGGGCCGAGTACGACGCTGAAGTGCAGCGGTTGCTTGCTGAATACCGCCCGGATGTGTGCGTGCTGGCAGGATATATGCTCATCGCCAGCGGCGAATTATGCCGGACTTATCCGCTGCTCAACCTGCATCCGGCCTTGCCCGACGGACCAATAGGCACATGGCAGGAAGTTGTGTGGCAACTCATTGAACAGCGGGCAACTCGCACCGGAGCAATGACGCACCTGGCGACGGAAGCGGTGGACCGGGGGCCGGTTGTGTCCTACGTGACCATCCCGTTGACCACGCTGGAACTCGAACCTCACTGGCGGGAACTTGGCGACCGGGAGGTTGCGGAATTCAAAGCGCGGCAGGGCGAAGATTATGAGCTGTTCCGCCTGATTCGCGCCGCGCAATACCGGCGGGAACCTTATCTTCTGCTGGAAACCCTGCGGGCGCTGAGCAAAGGCGAAATCGCGCTCGATGGCGGCTCAGTGAATGCCCCGGAGGCTCACGGCGGTCACCGCCATGACACTTTCGGCGGGCTGTGCCTGAACGATCAGATTGAGGGAGCGATGCGGAGGGATGGGACGCCTCCAACCTAACCCTCCCTCGGAGGGAGAGGAGATTAGGCCGACTTTCTGAGAGGCTCAGGAAAATCCACTTCATGGCCGCCTGCGCTGTATATGATGGGCGCCGCCGTGCCTTCTATGCTGTCCCTTTCCACCAGGCATCGCGTCGCGCCACTCATTGACGGCAGGTCGTACATCACGTCCAGCAACGTGTCTTCGATGACGTATCGCAGGCATCGCGCACCAGTAGAGTGCTCCAGTGCCCGGTCTGCGGCAGCCTCCAGAGCTTCCCGGGTGAACTCCAGCTCCACGCCATCCATCCTGAACAAGTGTTGGTATTGCTTGATGATGGCGTTCTTCGGCTCGGTAAGCACCCTTACCAGCGCTTCCCGGTCCAGGGATTCCAGCATTACTGTAACCGGAAGACGCCCCACCATCTCCGGTATAAACCCGAACTCAAGCAGGTCATCGGGAGTCACCGCTGCCGCTCCGCCGCCGGACGGTGAGGGGCTGCGGTTCCCTGCCAGGAAGCCCAACCTTGCCGAGTTGGCGTTTGCTCTGCTTTCCAGCACTTGATCCAAGCCGTCGAAAGCCCCCCCGCAGATGAAAAGAATGTTACGGGTGTCTATTTGCAAAAATTCCTGGTGGGGATGCTTTCGGCCACCCTGGGGCGGAACATTGGCTATGCAGCCCTCGATGATTTTCAGCAACTCCTGTTGGACGCCCTCGCCGGACACATCACGGGTGATGGAGCGGTTCACGCCCTCCTTGCGGGCGATTTTGTCCATTTCGTCTATGTAGATGATGCCACGCTCGGCGCGGGGTATGTCCCAGTCTGCGGCCTGGATCAGGCGGAGGAGAATATTTTCGACATCTTCGCCCACATACCCGGACTCAGTGAGCGAAGTAGCATCGCAAACGGCGAAAGGAACATCCAGGGTGCGGGCCAGGGTTTCGGCAAGCAGAGTTTTGCCGCAGCCAGTGGGTCCAACGAGCAGTATGTTGGCTTTCTGAATCTCGACACTGGAAGAGTCAGCGGTGCGTATGCGCTTGAAGTGGTTGTAAACCGCTACGCTGAGGATCTTCTTGGCGCGCTCCTGGGCTACGACGTATTCATCCAGGCTGGCATAAATGTCTCGGGGAGCCATCATCCGCAAGGGAGGCGGCTGGGGCTGCTCTTCGTCCGCTTCCTCGGCTACCACTTGGGCCAGCACACGTATGCAGTCGTAGCATACCGCTGTGTGGCCCCGGCTGGAAAACATGATATCTGCCCGGGGATTGGTCTTGTCGCAAAAGGAACACGTGGAAAGACGAGGATTGTTATGGCCGATAGTCAACTGTTATTCCCCCACTCGCAACATCTCGGCACTTGGCCGATGCCCACCCTGGGTATCCCTAACCGCCTTCCTGTTCCTCTTCCTTCCGCGCTCCGAGAATTTCGTCAATCAGCCCGTACTCGGTGGCCTGTTCCGCAGTGAGGTAATAGTCGCGGTCTGTGTCCACGGCGATTTTGTCGTAGGGCTGGCCGGTGTTTTCCGCCAGCATTGTCCGCAGCTTTTCCTGCAACCGGATGATTTCCCGCGCTGCGATTTCGATGTCGGAAGCCTGTCCTTGAGCGCCGCCAAGGGGCTGATGCATGTGGATGGTGGAATTGGGCAAGGCATAGCGCTTCCCCTTGGCTCCGCCCGACAGCAACAGGGTGGCCATGCTGGCGGCCATGCCCAGACAGATGGTGGATACGTCGGGGTTGATCAACTGCATAGTGTCGTAAATCGCCAGTCCGGCGCTAACCACACCGCCCGGACTGGTGATGTAGAGGTTGATGTCCCGGTCCGAGTCTTCCCGTTCGAGGAACAGCAGTTGCGCAATAATGACGTTGGCTACCTGGTCGTTGATGGGGGTATTCAGGAAGACGATCCGCTCCTTGAGCAGCAGTGAGTAGATGTCGAAGGCCCGCTCTCCCCTGGGGCTGGTCTCAATAACCATGGGGATAATGCTCTGGGGCACGAAAAGTCCATTGTCGCGGGGCATTTCAGGCATCGGATAGTCTCCTTTATTACATTCCGGGTTTCGACAGGACGCCGGGATGAATTACCCGTTCTGACTGTCCTGCTTCTTGGCAGTCAGGATTTCGTCAATCCAACCGTACTCCAAGGCTTCCTCGGCGGTGAGGTAGAAGTCCCTGTTGGAGTCTTGAGCCACTTTTTCGTAGGGCTGGCCGGTGTTTTCCGACAAAATGGTGTTCAGTTGCCGCTCCAGCCGGAGGATTTCCCGGGCGGCAATCTCGATGTCCGAAGCCTGCCCCTGGGCTCCACCCATGGCCTGGTGGGTGTGAATTGTGGAGTTGGGCAGCGCGTAACGCTTGCCTTTCGCGCCGCCAGCCAGAAGAAACGAGGCCATGCTGGCCGCCATGCCCAGGCAGATAGTGGACACGTCGGGGCTAATCAGCTTCATCGTGTCGTAAATCGCAAACCCGGAACGGATGACCCCGCCGGGACTGGTGATATACAGGTTGATGTCCCGGTCCGGGTCTTCCCGCTCCAGGAACAAGAGCTGGGCAATAATCGTGTTCGCCACGCGGTCATTGATGGGGGTGTTCAGGAAAACTATCCGTTCCCGCAGTAGCAGGGAATAGATATCGAAAGCCCGCTCGCCCCTCGGGCTGCTCTCGATGACCGTGGGTATGATCGCTTGAGGAACGAAAAGCCCGCTGTGCGATGGGGGGTTAGTCATTTGACTGCTCTCCGTTTTCGGGAGGGTCTGAACTCTCAATATCGGGTTCGCCGTCCACCTCAGTTTGAACCTCTGCGGAGGGTTCTTCTATTTCGGATGCGGACTCCTCCGGTTCTCCGGACTCGCCGCTGCCGCCAGCGTCATCGCCCTTGACGATTTCCACCAGCCGGGCCATTACCTTTCGATTGAGCAGCGATGAACGTATTGACTCGCGGGAATCATTGGTGCTCAGCATCCGGCGCAGACCATCTGCCGTCTCTTCCGACGAGTTCTCCATCAGGCGGTCTATTTCCGCGTCCACCTCGGAGGATTCGACTTCCACTTCCTCCTGCTCGGCCAGCTTGCGGAGGACCAGGAAGGTGGTCAGGCGGTCTTCGGCCTGAGGGCGCAACTGCTCCAGCCATTCCTGCTCGGATTGACCAACGAAGCGGAGGTAGGTATCCATATCGAGCCGCTGGTTGCGAAGGGTGCGCTCGTGGTCTTCCCGGATGGATTCTACTTCGCGCTGGTAGATGATCTCTGAGGCCTGGATGGTGGCAATCTTCTTGACTTCTTCCAGGCTGTTGCGCTCCAACTCCCGCAGAGCCGTGGTTTCAGCATCCTCGGTCAGCCTCTGGCGGATGTGCTCGGAAAGGGCTTCCATGCTGTCAAACCCTTCCAGAACGCCCTTGGCGAATTCGTCATCGAGCTCAGGGAGCTGCTTTTCCTTCACAGAAAGGACTTCAACACGGAAGTGGCATTCGCTGGCCGCTGAATCTTCGGGAATGGAGTCTTCGGGAAGAGGAAGCGAAAATTCCTTGTCCTGCCCTTCGGTCATGCCTTCTATGTAAACCGAAAAGCCCGGCACCGGAAGGTTGTTGTCCATCTGAGGGATGTAATCCACCCCATCGTCGTTGATGACGTCTTCCCCCGCAATGGCGCCATGAACATTCATTGTGACCAGGTCGCCGAAGACCACGGGGCGGTCGGCCGGTTCCCAGGGAGCGCTTTCGTATTGCAGCCGCTCCAGCACACTGGTTACGTCTTCGTCGCCGATTTCCACTTCGGCAGGCTGGAGTCTTATGGATTGGAAGTCGCCGAGGTCCACCGTCGGCTCCAGAGGCACGACTGCCTTGAAAGAAACTGGCTCAAGGTCGAGAACTTCCAACTGCGGTTCCGTGAAGGCCCGGATTTCGTGTTCCCGCAAAACTTGGTCCAAGGATTCCGGGATCATGAATTCCAAGGCTTCCTGCACCAGAGTGGCCCGTCCCAAGTGGCTCTCGACTATTGAGCGAGGGGCCTTTCCTGGCCGGAAGCCGGGAATGCGGACACGCCCGGCCAGACGTCGGTAGGAACGGTTCAGGAACGGCTCCTCGTCCTCCGAGTCCATAAGGATGCTGAGAGTCACCTCAGTAGGATTTTCCGATTCCCGTGTTACGTTCACCGGCTACCTTCTACGTCTCAACTGCGACCTGCCAAATGGCGGGCGCGTAGATTGCCCACGTCATTCAATGGGGTGTGCAAAGTATAGCACAGACAGGGTTAGCGCAAAAGCGGGCTTCGAGCGAGGCCACGGAAAGGGAGAGCAATTCTTCAGCCAGCCTTATGCCAGAAGCAATTTTGGTATAAAAACAAAATTTATCTTAAAAACTTCTTAGAATTTAGTTGACATTCGCAAGGGCGATTGGTAAGTTCATTATGTTTCACATCGGGAAGGCTCCCGAACCCTGTTTGTCAAGGCAGCGCGGCCACGTGAGGCGGAGGTTGGTGGGGCAGTGGTTCTGGCGACACACATAACAGAAAAGACCACAAAGGATGGCGCAGTGACGGACGACTGGCTGGGCGATATGCTGAACCCTGCCTACTGCCACGGCGCGCCGCACCCGCCAGAATACCACCTTCCGGTCATGGCCGACGATGTGGTTCGCAGTCTGATTGCCGAAGAAAACGGCGTTTATCTCGACGGCACTCTCGGCGAAGGCGGCCACTCCGGTGCGATGCTCAAGGCAGTTCCATCTGCTCGCCTGGTCATCGGCATTGACTTGGACCACCGCTCGGTTTCAGCGGCTTCCGGGCGGCTTTCCTCCTTCGGCTCGCGGTTTCTGGCCATCCAGGGCAACTATGCCGACATGGCTGCGCTGGCTGTGGAGCACGGTTTCCGGCAGGTGGACGGCGTGTTGCTGGACCTTGGCTTCTCTTCCCGGCAAGTGGGCCGGCCTGGCTATGGCCTTTCCTTCCAGACGGACGAGCCGTTGGATATGCGATATGACGCCGGGCAGTCGCTGGACGCCGCCACCATCGTCAATTCGTATTCCGAACCGGAGTTGGCTGGGCTGTTCCGGAATTTTGGAGAGGAACCTCGCGCCCAGGCAATCGCCAGAACCATAGTCCGGGAGCGGACCGGACGGCCGCTGACCTCCACAGGGGCGCTGGCGTCTCTGGTAGAGCGGTTGAGCGGGCGAAACAAGGGGCGTCGGCTGCACCCTGCTACCCGAGTCTTTCAGGCCCTGCGAATAGCGGTTAACGGCGAGTTGGATAACTTGCGGGCAGGTCTGGAGGGCGCTGTGGAGGTGTTGCGACCTGGGGGACGCCTCGCGGTTATCAGTTATCACAGTCTGGAAGACCGGATTGTGAAGAACTTTCTGGCCCGTCAGTCTGCCGTCTGCCTCTGCCCTCCGGGTTTGCCTGTGTGCATCTGCGGGCATAGCGCGACCATGGGAATAATCAATCGCCGGGTAGTGAAGCCTTCCGCCGAAGAAGTCGCATCCAACCCGCGCAGCCGGAGCGCTCGGTTGCGTCTGGCACAGCGAATCGAGCCTCGGCAAGAAATCGAACGACCTACGATCTAGTGAAGGGTGGTGACACAATGAGAGACACGTTTTATACCGCAGTAGATATAGGCACGTCGAAAGTGACTGTCCTGCTTTCGCGGGTGGGAACTGAAGGTGACTTGAAAATTTTCGGCACTGGAGTTGTTCCCTCTGAAGGCATCCAAAGGGGGCGCGTAGAGAATATCGAGGAAGTCAGATCCTCTGTTAAAGCCGCCCTCAACGAGGCACAGCGCTACATCGGCGGTGAAGCCATCACGAGCAGCGCTTACGTCAGCGTCAGCGGTTCTCATATATCCAGCATCAACCGCTCGGAGGTCCTGGATAACCAGGCGACCCCGGACGACATATCAACCAAGATGCTCGACGGCCTGCTGCGTGGCTCCTTCCCGAAGATTGATCCGGCCCAGCAGGTGCTGCACGTTATTCCCATGGGCTACACCGTTGACGGGCTGACCGGCGTGCGCAACCCGGTGGGTCTGGCCGGTAACCTGGTGGAAGTGGAAGCCCACGTGGTGGTGGGCGAGTCTATTGTCCTCCAGAACACCGTCAAGGCCGTGGAGGACAAGGACGTAGATGTCAAGAGCCTCGTGATGTCAGGAATGGCTTCTGCGGAGTCCACCCTGACCGGGGACGAGCGCGAAATGGGTGTCGTGTTGCTGGACATAGGCGCAGGGACGACCGATCTGGCGGTTTATCGTCAGGGGACGCCCTGGTACTCCACGGTTCTGCCGTTGGGTGGCTATGCGCTGACTAGAGACTTGGCGGCAGCCCTCCGGTCTCCGCTGCACGTGGCTGAGGAAGTAAAGATCAAGTGGGGCAGTGTAGACCCGGAAGGCATCTCCGACGATGAAGAGGTTGAATTGCCGAATTTCCAGGGACAGCGACGCCAGTCGGTTCCGCGCCGGGCCTTGTCCGGGCCGCTGCACGACCGGATGACCGAAATCCTGAAGATGGCGATTACCCGCGTGCGTCAGGCCGGAATGGCCGACTGGCCTATTGGAGGGCTGGTGCTGACCGGCGGGGGCGCACAGATGACAGGCCTGACGGAGCTGGCTGCGCGGATGTTGGGCGAGCCTGTGCGGGTGGGATACCCCTACGGGATCTATGGACTGCCCGCGCAGCTTCGCAAACCCACGTTCTCGACTGCAGTGGGTCTGCTGCTTTGGGGCATCAAGCATCAGGACAACGCCCAGAAATTCGGCATTCCGACCAGCAGCAAGGAAACCAAACCCAAGCGCTGGCGGCCCCGCTTCCGGCCTGCGGGCAGTCGGAAAGTCGAGGCTGGGTAGCCCATAAGCGCGGCTTTGGCGCAGCATCTGCCAATGAGGCAGCCATCAATTTGGGAGCCGGCAACAAAAAGATGGGAACCCAGAGGTTAATCCTCAATAGCCGGAGCGAGGCATACAGTATCCGGGTTACGGGCCGGACAGTCTAAACATCACACGGTGTGGAGGAAGCGCAATGACATCGGCGGCATGGGAATCCCTAGAAGAACCGGAAAACACCTTCGAGATGGTCCAGGAAATCAACGCCGGAGCGCCCACCATCAAGGTGGTCGGCGTGGGCGGCGGCGGCTCCAATGCCGTGAGCCGGATGTACAAGGAAAAACTCCCGGTAGTGGAATACTACAGCATCAACACCGACGCCCAGCACCTTTTCCGGCTGGACGTTCCTCACCGCATGGCTATCGGGAACAATCTGACCCGCGGGCTGGGCGCCGGGGCCAACCCCGACCTGGGACGCCAGGCTGCGGAAGAGAGCCGACAGGAAATAGCCCAGTCCATGCAGGGAGCCGACCTGGTATTCATCGCCGTGGGCATGGGCGGGGGCACCGGCACCGGCGCCTCCCCGGTAGTGGCCCAGATTGCCAAGGAATCCGGCGCGCTCGTAGTGGGCGTGGTCAGCCGCCCCTTCGGCTTCGAGGCAGCCACCCGCAAGAAGAATGCGGAAGAGGGCATCGCCAAGCTGAAGGATCACGTGGACACCCTTATCACCATCCCCAACGACCGCTTGCTCACCCTGATTGACGGCGGCGAGTCTACCTATACTTGGGAAGACGCTCTACAGTTGGCGGACTCGGTGCTGCAACAGGGCATTCAGGCCATCGCCGAGGTCATCACGGTGCCTGGCGAAATCAATGTGGACTTCGCTGACGTCCGCACCATCCTGAGCAACGCCGGGCCCGCCTGGCTGGCCATCGGCAAGGGCAAGGGCGAGAACCGGGCGGGCGACGCAGCCCGCATGGCCACCAAGAGCCCGCTGCTGGACATAACCATGGACGGAGCCAAGCGTATCCTGTTCGTCATTACCGGCGGCGCCAGCCTGACCTTGCAGGAAGTGCAGGACGCGGCCCAGGTCATCCAGGATATGTCTGACCCGGAAGCCAACATCATCTTCGGCACTTGCCGCGACCCGCGGCTGGAGGATGAGATCAAGATCACCATGGTGGCCGCAGCGTTCCCGGTGCTGGCGGAAGCTAAGCAGATGCGGGAGCAGGAACTGGAGCGTCTGCTCTCCGACGTTTCGCCTCTTTCCGAGGACGAGCTGGATGTACCCAGCTTCATGAGGCGCAATTCCGGCCAGCGCCCCCGTGGCACCTTCCGCTAGGAGTTTTCACGGGCGGGTCGAATTTCGGCCTGCCCAACCCGCCAATAGCGCGGAGTAATGTTCTCGGCTGCCCGACGCACTTATTCACCTTATTCCGGCAACGTAATTCCGGCAACGTACAATGGGCACTGAGAACCATCGCAGGGCCTTCCCTCCAGCAGGGATGGCCCTTTCCCTTTGCATAGAAAAGGGGAATTGACTTAGCGGCGGACCTAAACTAGAATCTCCGCTACCAGAAGTAGTACCCACTACTTGATATAACACAAAATACCGTACATAACTTGACTGGCTGAATAGAACACTCCAGGCAAGAGCGAAATTTATGCACTGTCCGTATTGCTCAGACAGAGGCTCGAAGGTCACCGACTCGAGGACCAATGACGCGGGTATCCGTCGCCGCCGCGAGTGCCTGAACTGCCAGCGCCGCTTCACCACGTATGAGAGGGTGCAATCTACCCAATTGATGGTTTCCAAACGCGATGGGCGCCGCGAGGAGTTCAGCAGGGAAAAAATGATTGCCGGCTTGCGGTTGTCCTGCGCCAAGCGTCCGGTCACTGCCTGGGCCATTGAGAGGATTGTTGACGAGATTGAAGCGGAATTTCACCAGAATGGCAGCGGCGAAGTATCGTCGGACGTTCTTGGCACCGCAATTATGGATCGGCTCCGTGACCTGGACCGGGTTGCCTATATCCGCTTTGCCAGCGTGCATCGTGATTTTCAGGAAATAGAGAGCTTCGAGAAGGCGGTGCGCGACCTGCGGGATGGCGAGCAGCAGTTGCCGCTTCTGGACATGCCGCCCCCGCGCTCGTCGGCAAGAGTCCGCCGCCGCGCAGCAGCAGTGGCCGCACCGGCACGCAATGGGTCGGACGAAGAGTCCCTTGGCCCGGATATCATCCAGTCTGAACACACGGAAAAAGAATTAAAAGATGAAGCTGTGGGGACGATGGGAGGCGACGAAGGAGTAGCCCCTCATGGACAACGACCTCGAAATTTCCCCGCTGACCAGGCTCCTGGCCCTGAATACTGAAATTGCGGAATTGCAGGTTTACCTGATGCGTCAGCCGGTCACCTCCCGGCGCATCGCCGAATTTCAGGACTGCATAGACTTACGTTGCCGTACCAGCCTGGCTACCTGCTGGCTGGTTGGGGACTACGAACTCGACGAAGACGAAGAAGGCCAAGACGGCTGCGCCTATTGATCTCCGGCCTCTCGGGGCAGTTCCGGAAAAGTCGGCAGGCGGTTGACATCCTATCCGCCCCTTGGGTAGAATCTACTACTATCAGTGGTGCCTGACGCATTATGCGATACAACATAATGTACTCGCCGCTGATGTGCACAGATATCGCAATCCGGAATTCCTGACATTTAGCGAATGACAACGACGCCTTGGGCGTTATTAAATATACGGCGGGGATGAGGGGTTGAATCCCGGACACCTCATCTCCGCTGTTGTTTTTGAGAAGAGATTATGACTGCCATCAAAGATATAGCCGGTGAATCCGGCATAAGCAACCCCAATCCGGAGAGCCGCCGCCGCATAGCCGCAGCTCTGGCTGACGCGGGTATCGCGGACGACATCAACCGTCGCTCCGGTGAACTCAGCCCCAATGCCGAGGTGGTGCTTCAGCGCCGCTACCTTTCCAAAGACCGCGAGGGCAGTGTGCTGGAAGACGCCGACGGGCTGTTCCGTCGCGTCGCTCATAACCTGTCCAAAGCCGATTTGAACTACGGGGCGAGCGATGCCGGGCGGCAGGCCACGGAGGAAAAGTTCTACCAGGCTATGCGCCGCCTGGAGTTGCTGCCCAACTCGCCGACGCTGATGAACGCTGGCCGGGAATTGCAGCAGCTTTCCGCCTGTTTCGTGTTGCCCGTTGAGGACTCTCTCGATGGGATATTCAACAAGGTGAAGGAAACGGCGCTGATCCACAAGAGCGGCGGCGGCACTGGTTTCGCCTTCAGCCGCCTGCGACCAGAGGGAGATGTCGTTGGCTCCACTGGCGGAGTGGCCAGCGGCCCGGTCAGCTTCATTCGCGCTTTCGACACCGCCACCGATGTGGTGAAGCAGGGCGGCACCCGGCGCGGCGCGAACATGGGTATCCTGGACGTCACCCACCCTGACATCCTGAAGTTCATCAGGTCCAAGGAAGACGGGCAGACTCTGGTCAACTTCAACATATCCGTAGGCGTCAACGCCGATTTTATGGAAAAGGTCAAGCGCGGCGAGTCCTACGACTTGGTAAACCCGCGCACCGGCAGGACCACAGGCCAACTGAACGCCCGAGAGGTGTTCGACCTGCTGGCGGAGATGGCCTGGAAAACCGGAGACCCCGGCCTGGTTTTCCTTGACGTAATCAATCGCGACAATCCCAACCCGCAGTTGGGCCGAATCGAGAGCACCAATCCCTGCATAACTGGCGATACCCTCATTTATACTGATGAAGGTCTTCAACGGGCAGCAGATCTTTGGAACGACCGGAAGGAATTGTCGGTCGCTATCGACGGTCGGTTTTCGGCTGGCAGGTTCTTGAGTGCAGGCCAATTGTTCGCTACCGGGATAAAACCGGTCTACCGGCTTGTGACCAGCGAAGGCTATGAAGTGCGGCTTACCGCTGACCATCAGATAATGAGTCATCGTGGCTGGGTCAAGGCCATCGAATTGAAGCCCGGGGACCGGGTTCGTCTGCTCAATCAGAAGGGTGGATTCGGTAACGAAGGCTCCGGCGAACTGGGGATGCTCCTCGGATGGCTCATTGGTGATGGAACTCTGAAGTCTGACCGCGCTGTGTTGTCGTTCTTCGGAGAAGAAAAAACAGAACTTGCCCCGCTATTTGCCGAGATGATGCAGGCAGTTGTTCCGGCGCCTTCCGGAACCCGCGCCAGCTACGATATTGGTGCCGTAGCCATCAAAGGGCGGGACGAATGTCGGGTATCGTCCTCCCGGTTCCTCGACCTGGCCGCAGAACATGGAGTACTTCGGGGGCGCAAGCATATTGTCCCGGACTCGATTTTCCGGGGCAGCGAGGCCATGCAGTCTGGTTTCCTGCGTGCTCTTTTCACTGCTGACGGCCATGTTAGCGGCGATGTAAGCAAGGGTGTGAGTGTGAGACTTACTTCCATCAACCGGGAATTTCTGGTTGATGTGCAGCGGTTGCTCCTGAACTTCGGTATAGCATCCACTATCTACTCCGACCGGCGAGTCGAGGGGCTGCAATCTCTCCCAGACGGTAGGGGAGGCCGAGCTGAATATCATTGTAGCGCTTGTCATGACTTGGTCATCAGCAAGGACAATCTGCTCCGGTTCGCCGGAGACATCGGGTTCATGAACGAAGCTAAGCAGTCGGTGTTGGTTTCTCGCTTGACCGCATACCGCCGCGGGCCTTACAGGGACACATTTGAGGCTACTTTCAGCGCCTTGGTGCCTGATGGGGAAGAGCAGGTGTACGACCTAACCGAACCTGTAACGCACTCCTTTGTAGCGAACGGCATTGTCGTTCACAACTGCGGCGAACAGCCGCTGCTGCCCCATGAGTCGTGCAACCTCGCTTCCATCAACCTCGCCCGGATGGCGCGTTTCGAGGACGGGGACGTTGCCGTTGACTGGGAGCGGTTGGGTGAGACGATTGAGGTTGCGGTTCATCTGCTGGACAATGTCATTGACATGAACGAGTATCCCATCCCTGAAATCGCTGAGATGAGCCGGAAGACCCGTCGCATCGGCTTGGGGGTAATGGGATTTGCCGACCTGCTGATACAGATGGCTGTACCTTACGACTCTGAAGAAGCCCTGGAAATAGCTGGGCAAGTGATGGGTTTCATCCAGCGGCGGACTCACCGGGCCTCAATTGAGTTGGCCGGAATGCGCGGGCCTTTCGAGTCTTGGGAAGGCAGTATCTACAACGACCCAAGTCGCGGCGAAACCCGCCTGATGCGCAACTCCGCACCCACTACCATCGCGCCCACCGGCACCATCAGCATCATCGCCGGGGCTTCCAGCGGCATAGAGCCCCTGTTTGCTCTCGGCTACGTCCGAAACGTCATGGACAACACCCGGTTGGTCGAGGGCAACCCCTATTTCGAGGCGGTGGCCCGGCGCGAAGGTTTCTACTCCGAGAAGCTCATTGAAGACATCGCCCGCACAGGAACCCTGGAAGGTCTGGACGCCCCTCAGTGGGTCAAGGACGTTTTTCGCACTTCTCACGATATTTCGCCTGAGTGGCACGTGCGAATGCAGGGCGCGGCCCAGGCCCACACCGATAACGCCGTGTCCAAGACCATCAACTTCCCTCATACCGCTACGGTTGAGGATGTTGCCAGAGCCTATATGCTGGCTTACGAACTTGGCTGTAAGGGCATCACCGTCTACCGGGACGGCAGCAAGGACGGTCAAGTGCTCAGCACGGGCGAGACTGGACAAGCCAAGGAAGAAGATGCCGCTCCCATGCCAGTGCAAGGCACTCCCCGCAGCCGCCCGCAGTCCATCCATGGTGTGACCGAGCGTGTGCGCACCGGTCACGGTAATATGTATGTGACCGTCAACTTCGATGAGAATCACCGCCCCTTTGAGGTGTTCGGCAACTTGGGCAAGGCTGGCGGCTGCGACTCGGCGCAGTTGGAAGCCATCTCCCGCTTGGTGTCGCTCGCCCTCCGCTCCGGCATTGATCCCGACGCCGTGCTGGAGCAGTTGCGCGGCATCACCTGCTGCCCGGCCTGGGACGAAGGAACGCTGGTCCGCTCCGGCCCTGATGCCGTGGCGCTTGCTTTGGAGCGGCATACTGATGGCCTGGAGAGCCGCCGCTCAGCAGTCGGCCAGCCGGTGCAGATGGCCTTTGCCCCCGAGGTGGTCCACAACGGTAACGGCTATGGTCACGGAAACGGAAACGGGCAGGCCAACGGCAATATGCAATTGACTGGCCGACGCTGCCCAGACTGCAATACGCCGGTAATCTACCAGGAGGGATGCCTGATGTGCGTCTCGTGCGGCTGGAACAAGTGCGAATAGCTCCATACGCAAAGAACACAAAAGAACATAGAGGTTGTACAAGAGGGCGCAGAGTTTTCTTATTTTCTGCGCTCTCTGTGTTATACCCATGCCCCTGCCCGGAACCGGGCCCGTGCTATAATCCCACTCACGGGTATACCAGCGCAGAGGCTGAACTTATGGAGTGGACGGAAATTGCGCCGCTGATTGCTCTGGGCGTGGGCGCGTTGGGATTGGCGGGTATCTGGTACAAGCTGGGCCGTATAGAGAGCAAGGTGGACCTGGCGTTGCGGATGATGCGAGATCATACCCACGCAGATGGCAGTCCGGCAACGGTGCCGATACCCGCAGAAGGCGACTAGCGCCATACCACCATCCTGTCCGGATTTCGGGCCTACTATAAGTAAACATCGAAGGGAAACAGCTATGAACAGCCGCCACAAACCCGGAATAGCCATAACTATGGGAGACCCCTGCGGTATCGGCCCGGAAGTGGTGGCCAAGGCCTTGTCCGATCCCCGCGTGTATGAGTCCTGCCGTCCGGTGGTAGTTGGCAGCAGCTACGCCATGGAGCAGGCGGTGGCCCTAGCCGGTGTGCCGCTGCGGGTCGGATTGCCGGACGACCCAGCCGATGCCGGGCAGGACAGCGCCGTTATAGACGTGGTAGACATCGGCAACCTGAACCCGGAAGACATTACCGTCGGGGAAATAAACCCAACTTGCGGCAAGGCGGCAATGGAGTGGGTGACCCGCGCCGGGCAGCTTGCCATGTCGGGCGCTGTGGATGGCCTTGCCACCGCGCCGCTGAACAAGGAGGCAGCCAGCCTGGCGGGCTACAAGTCCATTGGGCACATGGAGTTGTTGCAGGAATTATCCGGGTCCCGCACCGTGGCTACCATGCTCATGGCCCGCAACCTGCGTGTTGTGCACCTTACTACTCACCGCTCGCTGCGAGTCGCCTGCGACTACGTGAAGAAGGAGCGCATCCTTGATTACCTGCGGCTTACCCACGAAGCCTTCGTGAAGTTCGGTTTCCGTGAGCCGCGCATCGCGGCGGCCGCACTCAACCCTCACGGCAGCGACGGCGGGTTGCTGGGAAATGAAGAAGCCGAGGAAATTGCTCCCGCAGTGGAGGCAGCCCGGGCCGAAGGGGTCAACGCCTTCGGGCCTGTCCCTGCCGATATCGTGTTCCACCATGCCGTGGAGGACCGCTACGATGCGGTGCTGGCGATGTACCACGACCAGGGGCACATTCCGGTCAAAGTTTACGGGTTTGAGGAAAGCATCACCGCTAACCTGGGATTGCCCTTCGTGCGCACTTCGGTAGATCACGGCACCGCCTTCGATATTGCCGGGAAGGGCGTAGCGTCGCATACCAGTATGCTGGAGTCCATTCGGCTCGCGGTTGCGCTGGTGAAAGGCGATGGCCTGGCGGACTTCTAAATCAATAGTCTGAATCAGGATTTCCAGGATTATGGGATTTACAGGATATAGTATCCCCTGCACAATGGAATCCATCCTGATAATCCTATAATCCTGGAAATCCTGATTCAGACAGGCACCCAACGAAACGTTAAAGGCGTCAAGTTATGAAGCTATCGTTCATCGGCGGCGGCAAAATGGCCGAGTCCATCGTCCACGGAGTGCTGGCTGGCGAGCTGGCAGCCCCCTCTGACATAGCGGTTGGCGAACCTGTGGCCGAGCGCCGCGCGTTCCTGAAAGGGGAGTTCGGTGTTTCGCCGGTTGCCGATAACCTGGAGGCCGCATCCGGGGCGGACCTGGTAGTGCTGGCGGTCAAACCGCAAGATTTGGGGCCGGTGCTGTCCCAATTGAAAGGCAACCTGAACACCGGCCAGGCTGCGCTTTCCATCGTCGCCGGCGCTCGTATGTCCACGTTGTCGCAGGGCCTGGGTCACGATGCCGTGGTTCGGGTGATGCCCAATACCCCCGCCCAAGTGGGCAGCGGTATGACGCTGTGGACCTGCTCGACGGGCGTGAGTGACGGCCAAAGGGAAATGACGAAATCGGTCCTTTCCAGCGTCGGCGAGGAGATATATGTTTCCGACGAAAAGTACATGGATATGGCGACAGCTCTGAGCGCCAGTGGCCCGGCCTACGTGTTCCTGTTCATCGAGGCATTGATTGATGCCGGGGTGTACGTCGGAATGCCCCGGGATATGGCGCGAACACTGGCGTTGCAGACCGTTTTCGGCAGCACAAGGCTGGTGATGGAAACCGGCAGGCATCCCGCGGAACTCAAGGACATGGTGGTCTCCCCGGGCGGCACCACTGCGGAGGGCCTGCGGGTGCTCGAAGAGCAGGGCGTTCCTGCCGCTATTGTCGCCGCGGTGGATGCCGCCTTCAAGAAATCAGTCCGGCTTGGACAAGGATAGGCGGCAACCCTTGCCAGATCTGTTCCGCACCCTGATCCACTGGATCATCAACTTATTCACCCTGCTGATTTTCGCCAGGGTAATACTGTCATTCGTCGGTTATTTTGTCCGCCCGCCCCACCATCCTTTCCTGGTAGCCTTGGACAACTTTGTTGTCCAGGTAACGGAGCCGGTTCTTGGCCCCATCCGGCGGATGCTCCCCAACATGGGCGGCCTGGATTTCAGTCCCATGGTAGTCCTGATAATCCTCTTGATTATCCGGGCGGCGGTAAACGAAATATAGCGATTGATCCAGGGGCGTTTATTTCTCCCTCTCCCTTGAGGGAGAGGGTTGGGGTGAGGGCGAATCAAAAGACCCTAGCGTTTGACCTATGATTCCTGACGGCGTAGACTTGGATTGGAACCCGTTTCTCTGGTTGAATGAATGCAACAGCAAGAACTCCTCAAAGGAAACACTGACACGTTGCTGCTGGCCCTGTTGCAGGATGAGCCAATGTACGGCTATCAGATTGTCAAAGAAGTCAATCTGCGCAGTAGCGGCTATTTCGCTTTCAAGGAAGGAACGCTATACCCGGCGCTGCATCGGCTGGAGCGCGCCGGTCTCGTAGAAGGCCGCTGGGAAGACACCCCCAACAGTGTGCGCCGCCGCTACTATCTCATCACCAACAAGGGGCGTCAGGCGCTGGATGACCGTCTTCGCGAGTGGCGCAAATTCAGCCGCGCCATGGATTCCATAATGTTGGCAGGAACCCAATAGCCGCCCGTTTTGTACCTGAGCGGAGGGCGTTGCTATAATGCCTGGCCTTATCAACAATTACCTGAATTCGCTGGCCCGCCGGCTTCACCTTGACCCGCACGATGAGCGGGAGATACTGGAAGAGCTGCAGGCCCACATCGAAGACAAGGCGGCCGAACTGGAAGAGGGAGGGCTCGACCGCGAGACGGCGTTGGCCTGCGCGGTTGAAGGCATGGGCGCGCCGCGAACTCTGGCCAGCCGGATGTACGCCGTTCACAGCCCAGGGGTCTGGCGTGATGTTTTACTAGCGACGCTGCCCCATTTCCTGCTTGCCGCGCTTTTTGCCCTTCACCTGTGGAGCCACTACTTCCTGGTCTCTCTGGTGCTGGTGGGCATTGCCTTTGTAACCTGGCGCAACTGGCGCGCCGGAAAGCCAAGCAAGTGGTCTTACACCTGGATGGGTTACACCTTGGCTGCCCCGGCAATTTCCTGGCTGTTGTCCCTGATAGCCTTGGCCTATGGAGGCTGGACGCTGCTGACCACCGGGAAACTGCCTTTCAATACGGTGCTCTTCTTCCTCTTGGTGGGCTATGTTCCCTTCTCCATGTGGATCGTCTACAACGTGGTATTGAAGATTGTCAGGCGCGACTGGCTGCTGGTTTCCCTGACCGCGCTGCCATTTCCCTTCCTCACCTCGTGGGTGTTGTTTCTCAACTGGTCCGGCGGGTTATGGAGCGGCCACGCCGAGCGTATACAGCAAACCGATACTGCCCGCGCCTTCATCTTCCTGGCCTTGGCGGTGACCACGGCCGTATTCCTCAAGGTAGGGCCTCGTCTGCTTCGCATCGGGCTGCTGGCGGTAATCACCACCATTCTCATCATCATCACGGCGCTGTCGTTGCCGGTCGACTTGGGGTTCGTTGCCGTGGGACTGATGATTCTTGCTTCGGTGGTCTTCCTGCTTTCGCCCGCCGTGCTGGAGGCCCAGGCCAACCGCTGCGACCGTCTTGCCTCATCCGTAGGAAGCGGCGCCGGCCAGTCAGATGAAACTCCCGGGTAGTACTCGGATACAACCTAGCGGCCTGTGTGCTTGGACTCTTGCATAAATGACGGGCCGTCATCCATGCAGGGGCGCGGCCCTCGGCGTTCCGCTCCTGACGCCGATGTTGCCATGCTGTGGGAGCTGTTGCTGTTAGACGCCCGCGCTGCAGACCCCGCACTTGTACAAATGACGGCGCGCAACCCCAGGCTGCTTATGCTGGCTGGGCCGCCAGGGGTCGGCAAGAGCCACTTCGCCAGAGAACTCGCGTCCGGCTTTCCGTTCCTTACGCTGGAATCCGACCGCTTGCGCAAGTCCCTGGTAGGTAGACCGGAATATACCCCCGCAGAGCACCGCCGCGTCTTTCGCTCCCTGCACTGGCTGCTCGATGAATTGCTGAGGCAGGGGTTCCCTTTGATTTTCGATGCCACCAATCTTACTGAGCGGGCCCGCCGCCCCGTGTACAGAATTGCCCGGGATCGTGGCGTCCCGCTTGCCATTGTGGCGGTGACCGCGCCCCCCGATGTCGTCCGGCGACGCCTGCGGGACCGGGATGCGGGGCTGGACACCCGGTCCTGGTCCGATGCAGGTTGGGACATATATTCCCGGATGTCGCTGGAGTGGGAGCCGGTCAAGCGGCCACACATCCTGGTGGACACCTCCGGCGACATAACTCCGGCGCTGCGGCAAGTATTGGACTGGGCAGCCCGGCGGGATTCACGCAGTTGAAAGCTATTCCCTCTCCTCCTCGGAGAGGGCTGGAGCCTGCCTCGCGAAAGCAGGGGTGAGGGTCAACCTCTCAACTTCGTAAGTCCTGCCCTAATTTTCAAACAGGCTCTTGGATAAATGGGCAATGGTGTATAATCCTCGAAACTCAAACCGTCTGCTGATAGTTAAAATCCGGCAGGGAGACAGTGATGGCAAAGATTGAAGGACTGGGACATGTCGGCATTTATGCCGAGGATATTATGAAGCAGCGCGATTTCTATACCCGCGTGATGGGGCTGGAAATTGCTGACGAGGACCTGGACGGGCGCGGAATGTCATTTCTAAGTTCCGACCCGGTGCGTGAGCACCATGAGTTCGTGCTGATGAAGGGGCGCGTCACCTCCGGAGACGCAAAGGTGATCCAGCAGATTTCCTTCATCGTTCCCGGGCTGGACGACCTGAAGGAATATCACCGGCGCATCAAGGCCGAGGGCGTCGAGATTGACCGCATTGTCAGCCACGGCAACGCCTTCGGGATGTACTTCTTCGACCCGGAAGGCAACCGCATCGAGTTGTACTGCAAGACCGGCTTCGATGTCCCTCAGCCCCACGGGGATCCCATTGACCTCGAGGCTTCCAACGAAGAACTGATTGGCATCGCCAAGGCCGCCATTCCGGCCAACTAGCCTTTCCAGTTCCTCCCGTTAACCTCGCGTCTCTGGACCCGGGCAGCCGCGCGGCTGCCCGGGTCTCCCACTTTCAGGAGCAAATAGCTGCCGGGAATTTCTCGGCCTTTGTACGGGAGACGCAGCTTAGAGGATGAGCAGCATTAACGCGGTTCGGTACGCCGATTTGCCCCATGCCTACCACGTTTTCAAGTGGCGGGTGCTGCTGGCCTTCGCGGTCTTTTATCTTTTTGCATATTTGGGCCGCTTTAGCCTCTATCCTCTGGGCCCTTTGGTCAAGGCAGACCTGGGTCTCACCAATGTCGAGATTGCGATCATCTGGGCGATGCTCTTCTGGGGTTTCGGGCTGGGAGATGTATTCCACGGACGGCTGAGCGAGGTCTTTGGACTGCGATTGTGGGTAATGCTGGGAGCGGTGCTCACCGCAGTCTTCAACTGGGTCACCAGCTTTGCCGTTTCGCCTCTCACCATGGCCATACCTTTGGGAATGGCCGGTTTCGTGAATGCCGCCTGCTGGGCCCCGGCCATGAGCATGATCTCGCAGTGGTGGCCACGCAGCCGCCGCGGTGTCGCCTTGGGAATCGTCGGTACATCATCGGGCGGCGCGATGTTGCTGATGTGGGCCTTATGCGGCTGGGTAGGCGCCGAATGGGGCTGGCGTACCGCTTTCCGGTATTTGCCTATAATATCGGCAGTGTTCGGTGTGGCGTTCTACTTGGCGGTGCGCGACCGCCCGGCAGACCTGGGCTTACCGGAATACGTAGAGGAAGACGAGGTTTCCGCTACGCCGGAGGCGATAGACCCGGCGCGACTGCGGGGGTTAGGGCCATATCGCGTACTGCTGAGCGACTCCCGTTTCCTGATGGCCTGCCACGTCAAAGGGCTTGAGAATGTAGTCCGCTATGGACTGACCACATGGGTCGCCATCTATTATGCGGAAGTCGGCGGGTTGTCCATTGAGTCTACCGTGTTCGTGACGGTCCTGCTGCCGGTGGGCTACCTGATCGCTCCGCCGCTGGCGGGGTTTAT
The DNA here is from genome assembly GCA_965232885.1 of Dehalococcoidia bacterium. GTDB lineage: Bacteria > Chloroflexota > Dehalococcoidia > Lucifugimonadales > UBA3495 > VXOI01. Next base: position 1,103,042 of record CBDDQX010000003.1, read on the forward strand.
TTCAGACCGTTTCCTGAATAGCCAGCGGCGGCCCCTGGTTATATCGTCCTGCCTGGCCAGCGCCGGTATAATCGCAGTAATAGCCTTGGTGCCGCCGTCCAACGAAATCCTGGGAGCCGTGCTGCTGCTGACAGGCGGGATTGCTATGGGAATGTCACCCATGTCCACGGTGTCGGTTGACATGGGCGGGCGGCGGATGGCTGGAACGGCGTCGGGAGTGCTGGACGCCCACGGCTATCTTTACGCCGGCGCCCAGGCAATTATTTTCGGGGTGATTCTGGATATGACGGGCAGCCCGTGGCCCATCGTTTTCCTGGCGATGGCTGCAACCCGGGTCATTTCGGTCTTCATGATGAGGGTTGTACGAGTGTAGCCGGATGGATTGTGCCCATAACAGGTCTTACCTGGTTTCAGGGTCAAGGGTTGGAGTGTCGGCATTTTGATTCGGGTCTTACGCAAGGGCGCGTCATGGGTGTTCCGGGCGCTGGTGGTGCTGGCGGCGCTGCTCACGCTTTTCATAGCCCTGACGCCCCAGGGTCGCGCCGGATTTCATACGGCCCTTTTCGTCACTCAAGTTCTGGACCTGCCCTTCAAGCCCCAGTCCTGGTTCACCGGCGAGCCGCTGCGCCACGAAGCGCACTACCAGTCGTCCGACGGCACCACGGTCGCCGACGTGTACCGGCCTGCCGACGGCAAACCCCACGCAGCGGTGGTGCTGTTCCTCGGCGCCAATGCCGCCGGCCGAGATGATCCGGACGTCGTCAACCTCGGCAACGCCCTCGCGCGGGCAGGATACGTCACGATGTTCCACTGGTCTCCCAGCATGGCACTGCAAGCCAATATCGAACCCGCCGAGGCGGTCAATCTGGTATGGGCCTTCCAGTACCTCTCGGAGCGGGAATACGTGGACCCGGACCGCGCCGGGCTGGGCGGATTCTGCGTCGGCGCCTCCTTCGCGCTGGTAGCGGCCGCCGACCCTCGGATACGGGACGACGTGTATTTCGTCAACGCCTTTGGACCTTACTACGACGCCCGCGAACTTCTGCTCCAGGCAGCAACGCGCTCCGTGGTCTATGACGGCGAGATTACCCCGTGGGAGCCCGACTCGCTGACCATGCGCGTGCTGGCCAACGAACTGATAGAAACGCTGGAAGACGCAGCGGACATTGACGCGCTGACTCGCCACTACCTCAAGGGGCAGGCCTTGACTGCGGCGGAAATTGACGCCCTGACGCCACGGGCGCGGGCCGTGAGAACCCTGCTGGACGGAACGTCCCGAGAAGTAGCCGAGGTTCTGTATGGCAACCTGCCGCCCGGTTTCCGGGATGACCTGGACAGGGTTTCGCCGTCTGCCCATATATCCCGTATCGGGGCGAAATTGCTGGTGCTGCACGACCGCCATGACCGGCTGGTGCCTGCCGCTGAATCCCGCCGCCTGCTGGCTGCCACCGAAGACCGCGGCGATGTGCGCTATACCGAGGTGCTGGCCTTCGAGCACGTCAGGCCCAGCGGAGGCGGGATTGGCGCGCTTCTGGGAGAGGCTTTCCGGCTGTACCGCCACATGTACGACATCATTCGCATCGCCTACTGACCCGGTTTCCGGGTATATTCCCCAGCCGCTGTGATTGACTTTGCGATGCCTTTCGCTACAATTGTTACCAGCAACTATTTGCAACTGCTAGGACTCGCGCCTTGCATCACGATCAGGCATTGGAAAGGCTGCGCCTCCAGGGGCACAGGCTCACACCCCAGCGGATCCTCGTGCTCTCCGTGATGTCTGAGGGCGGTCAGCACATGGGGGTGGACGAGGTGTTCCGCCGCGCCCGCGAAGCCTACAAATACATGGACATCGCGACGGTGTACCGCACGCTGCGCCTGTTCAAGGATGCCGGTGTAGTGACCGAAGTGGAGATAGGCGACAGGCTGCACTATGAACTGACCTCACCCGGCGACCGCCATCACCACATGGTATGCCGCATTTGCAGCGGAGCCTTCAACCTCAGCCCCCATTACCTCTCGGAGTTCCGCGACACGCTGGTCCGGGAATTTGGCTTTCTCCCCGACCTGGAACACTTTTCCATTACTGGAACCTGTGCGGGTTGCCAGGAGCAGGCCGGCAGCGAGGCGGGGAAATCCGGCTCTGCGGGCTTGGAAGTATAGGAGTTTCTTTAGTCTATGGTCCGGCGTGTGATACATCTGTTGGCTTTGGCTTTTTCGTTACTCTTGCTCGGCGTTCTGGTATCAGGGTGCGGCGGCGGTGAAGAGGAAGGGACGAAACTCAAGGTGGTCTCCACGGTTTCGCCTATCACCAGCGTAGTGGAAAACATCGGCGGCGACCGCATAGATTTGCAGGGAGTGGTCCCTGAAGGCGTGAATTCGCACATCTTCGACCCGCAGCCGTCACTGGCGAGGATATTGGCCGACGCCGACCTGATAATTGCCAACGGACTGTTCCTGGAAGAACCGACCCTGAGACTGGCTGAGGCCAACAAGAAGGAAAACACGCCCATCCTGTTGCTGGGAGACAATACCATCAGCCCGGAGCAATGGCAGTTCGATTTCAGTTTTCCTGAATCTGCCGGCCATCCGAATCCGCACCTGTGGCCCGACCCCAACCTCGGACTGAAATATGCCGAGTTGACCCAAGCGCAGTTGTCATCCCTGGACCCTGACAACGCAGACTACTACGAGGAAAACCTGGAAGCCTTCCGTGAGCGGATTGAAGCCATGGATGCCGCCATCCGGGAAGCGGTGGACACGATTCCCCCTGAGAACCGGCGGTTGTTGACCTATCACGACTCATGGGCCTATTTCGCGCTGGCCTATGGAATGGAAGTTATCGGCGCGATTCAGCCCTCCCATTTTTCGGAGCCTTCAGCAAGGGAGGTCGCCGAAATCATTGACCAGATTAAAGAACTGGGTTTGCCCGCAATCTTTGGCTCTGAGGAATTTCCCAGCCGTATCCTGGAGACTATCGCCAGCGAGGGAGAGACCAGGTACATAGACGAGTTGAGCGACGACGATCTGCCCGGCGCGCCCGGAGACCCGGAGCACTCCTACCTGGGCCTGATGCGCCAGAACATGAGGATAATCATACCCGCGCTGGGTGGGAATGCCAGCGCTTTCGACCGGCTCGACGTCTCGCGAGTGTTTGAAGGGGAAAGCGGCGCAGTCTACCCGCAGTAAGGCTGTTCGGATATGACGCAGGGCTGAAAACGCATGAAGCACCCAATTACGGAGGAGATGTAAGCCATGTATCTGCATCCCAGGCTGCTGTCACTGGCCATGGATGTGCGCTGGCGCATCATCATATCCGCCGTGGTTGGAATGCTGGCTGTGGCCGCCGGGGTGGCCCGCCTGGCGGTCGCCGCGGTGATCATCGTTGAGGTAGTGCGCCTCGGCGTGGGAACAGGGACGGGGGCCACCTTCGAGTCGCTGACTTGGCCGCTGGTCATCATGGCAGCCCTGATCGTAGCCCGTACCTGCCTGCAATACCTTCAGGAAGTGCTGAGCCACCACACCGCCAGCCTTGTAAAAGTGAGGCTGCGGGAACGGCTGTATGAGCATTCTCTCGCCTTGGGCCCGGGCTACTTCGATTCCTCGCGCACCGGCGACGCGCTGATGTCCCTGGCCGAAGGTGTGGAGCGTCTGGAAGCCTTCTTCGGACGTTATCTGCCGCAGATGATTGTTGCTGCCATTGCCCCGGTGGTCATTTTCATATTCATGGCCCTGATAGATTTTCGCACCGGGCTGGTGTTCCTGGCCTTTGCGCTGCTGACATTGATTATCCCCAACCTGTTCCACCGTTGGAATCGTGAGCGGAGCATGGCCCGGCGCGACGCCTACGGTGCTCTCGGCGCGGACTTCCTCGATGCGGTACAGGGGTTGACGACGCTCAAGGCTTTCGGCCAGAGCCGCGAGCGCGGCGAGCTGCTGGCGGAGAGGGCCCGCGACCTGTTTCGCACCACTATGGGCGTTCTGGCCGCCAATGCCGCCACGGGCGCGCTGACCATCCTCGGGATAACCGGCGGCGCGGCGGTAGCGCTGGGCTGGGGAGCGGTGCGGGTGGCCGATGGCGATCTGGAGCTGCGGGCGCTGATGATTGTGCTGATGCTGGGTGTGGAAGTCTTTCGCCCGCTAAGGGAACTGGTGCAGCTATACCACGACGGCGTAATGGCCATTTCCTCGGCTGAGGGCATTTTCGCCATCATGGACTCTCCGGCCGCGGTGAAGGAACCTGAACGCGCCAGTGTGAATGGCGCTGGCCCCGCGCCTGCTGCGGAACTCAAGCCGGAAATTGCTTTCGAGAACGTCAGCCACGCCTACAACGAAGGCCGCCGCCCGGCCTTGCGCGAGCTTTCCTTCACGTTGCAGGAAGGCGAGACATTGGGACTCGTCGGCCCCAGCGGCGCGGGCAAGTCCACCATAGTATGGCTGATGTTGCGCTTCTTCGATCCCCGGGAAGGCGTAATCAGGCTGGGCGGCCAAGACGTGCGAGACATCCCGCTGGAAGAGCTTCGGCGACAGGTGTCGGTGGTGACACAGGATACCTACCTGTTCCACGGCACGGTCGCCGACAATCTCCGCTTCGGAAACCCGGACGCCACTCAGTCGGAATTGGAAGAGGCGGCGCGAGCGGCCAATGCCCACGAGTTCATCCATCACCTGCCGCAAGGATACGAGACGGTAGTTGGCGAGCGGGCCGTGCGGCTTTCCGGCGGGCAGAAGCAACGCATCGCCATCGCCCGCGCTCTCCTGAAAGACGCCCCGATTCTGATACTGGACGAAGCTCTTTCCAGCGTGGACGCTGAAAATGAAGCCGTGATTGTGCAGGCCCTGGACCGGCTTATCGAGGGCCGGACCACCCTGAGGATAGCTCACCGCCTGTCCAGCGTGGTCAATGCCGACCGTATTCTCGTGCTGGACGAGGGAAGGCTGGTGGAGTCCGGCAGCCATGCGGAGCTGATCGCCGCCGGAGGACTCTACGCGGAACTGATGGTCCAGCAGCAGGAACGTCTGGACTTTGGCCTTTCTGAGCTTGCCGAAGGGCCCGTCCGCGAGAGCCATCACGACACGCAAGGGCCGTCGCCACAGGTTGACGTTGGGGCTTTCATGCCCAGACCTGCGCATCAGGGTCACGGGCATCATCATCACACGCCCGCGCAGGCGCATCAGCGTGACGGTGAGCACAACCAGCGCAATGAACATCACGCCCCGGCGCAGCCGCGCCATGACCACGAGGCACACGGCAATCACGCCGCTGCGCAAGCGAGCCAACGCCACGGTGATCATGGACACGAGCATCATGTCCAGGCACAGTCCCACGGGCGGGACGCTGAACATCCCCGCGAGCGCCAGCATCACGCCCCAGGCCAGACAGACCACGGCCATGAGGCACATGGGGACGGACATGAACCCCACGGGGCCACGCACGCCGGGGCGGAGCCGGGTCACGGCCCGCAGCCGGACGCCTCGGCCTTCATGCCCCAGCCCGGTCACGGCGGTCACGGTCATCACCACCATGACGCCCCCGCGGCCGGACGTGAACAAGACGGACATCGCCAGAGAGACCGGCACGCGCCGCTGGGCATCCTCACCGTATGGGTGCGGTTGCTTGGATTGGTCAGGCCGTGGGGTACGGAGCTGGCGCTCACCTTCCTGCTGGGCGTGGCGCATCATAGCACGGCCATCGGGGTCGGAGTGGTCAGCGCGCTGCTGGTTGGGCAGGTAATCACCGGCGGCGACCTCACACTGCTGCTGATTCTGCTGGCTGTGCTCACTCCCCTTGCTGCCTTCTTCATCTGGACGGAGTCATGGGTGGCGCATGATCTCGCCTACCGCCTTCTGGCCGAGATGCGCGTTGACGTGTACCGTAAGCTGGACCCCCTGGCCCCGGCCTACATGACCCGGCGACGCTCCGGTGACCTGGTGAGCGTGGTCGGCGGGGATGTTGAGACAGTAGAGTTCTTCTTTGCCCATACCATCACCCCGGCCTTCACCGCCGTGGTGGTTCCCGGCGTAGTTGTGGCGGTGCTGGCCGTCATTGCCTGGCCGATGGCCATTGCCGTTGCGCCTTTCCTGGTCGCAGTGGCTCTCAGTCCTTTCTTTGCCCAGAAGCGTTCGGAGCGGCTTGGGGAGGAGCTGAGGAACCAGTTGGGAGACGTACACGCCCACATGGTGGACAGTATTCAGGGAATGCGGGAAATATCCGCCTTCGGACGTGGCCCGGCCCGCACCGCCGAGATGGTGGACAACAGTTGGCGGTTTGCCCACTTCCAGTTGCGCTTTCTGAAGGAGCGCGCCTTCCAGATTGGCTTCATCGAGGCCATGACCGCCCTGGGCGGACTGGTGGTGCTGACCGTTGGGGTGTGGCTGCTTACCAACAACACCATATCGCGCCCTGAACTGATCTTGGCGGTAGTGCTGTCGGTGGCGGCCTTCGCGCCGGTGTCCGACATTGCGCGCACGATGAAGCAGTTGATGGAAACCCTGGCGGCTTCGCGTCGGCTGTTTGCCATCCACGACGAGCCGGTCCCGGTTACGGACGGCCCAGGCATTCAGGGCGATGGCCGCAATGACGGGCATCCCGGTGGAGCGCCGTCCGTGGACTTTGATGCGGTGGGGTTCGACTATGGCCCCGGCGAACCGCAGGCATTGAGCGGGGTCAGCTTCAAGGTAGAGCCGGGGCATACCGTGGCGCTGGTGGGGCGTTCCGGCGCGGGCAAGACCACCTGCGCCAACCTGATGATGCGGTTCTGGGACCCCTCCGGCGGTTCGGTGCGCCTGGACGGGCACGACATACGCGATTTCAAGCTGGACGATTTGCGCCGCCGGGTGGCCTTGGTGTCGCAGGATACCTACCTGTTCAACGCCAGTATCCGGAGCAACATAATGCTGGGCCGCCCCGACGCTTCCGAAGCTGAGGTGGAAGAGGCGGCGCGCCAAGCTAACTGCCATGACTTCATAACTGCCTTCCCCGACGGGTACGATACCATCGTCGGGGAGCGGGGGATGCAACTCTCCGGCGGACAGCGGCAGCGTATCGCTATTGCGCGCGCCCTGTTGAAGAACGCGCCGGTTCTGGTCCTGGACGAAGCCACGTCCCACTTGGACGCGGTAAGCGAGAGCCAGTTGCGGCAGGCGCTGGAACACCTGATGCAGGGGAGAACCACACTGGTTATCGCGCATCGGCTGTCAACCATAAGAGACGCCGACCGTATTGTGGTGCTTGACCACGGCCAGGCTATTGAGCAGGGCAATCACCAGGAATTGCTGGAGCGTCGCGGTCTGTATGCCCGGTTGGTCGCCACCCAGTTGGTGAACGCCCAGCTTTCGCATGAAGACGGCGGTGATGCCGGGAGCCACGATGCAGATACGCGCCAGGGCCAGGAGACTCCGCTGCCCGCGGAGTGGACGGGAGTTCCCGGAGGACATCATCATCATTAGGCATTAGGCGCTTATCGTTCCAACATCCTGTCCACCCTGTTTATCCATGTGAGTAACAACCCATGCTACATCCCCTTCCTCACCAACACCAGACGGGCACTCCCTTGGTGGAGATTAACGGGCTCTCCTGCGGCTACGAAAAACAGAAAGTGCTGGACCGTGTTGACCTGCAAATAATGCGGGGCGACTTCGTTGGCCTCCTCGGTCCCAGCGGTTCCGGCAAGACCACGCTGCTCCGCGCCATGCTGGGCGTGGTGGATGTCTACGAAGGCGAGGTGCTGGTCGAGAGCGCAAGGACGTCTGAAAAGCGGCCGCGTATTGGATACGTTCCTCAGTTGGAAACCATTGATTGGAACTTTCCGGTGACCGTCCGTGAAGTGGTGATGATGGGCCGAACGATGGAAAACAGGCTCTTTCCCTGGTTCCGTCGTGAAGAGAAGGAGCTGGCAGACCGGATGATGCAACAGTTGGGGATCCTGCATCTGGCTGGCCGTCATATCCGGGAGCTGTCCGGGGGCCAGCAGCAGCGGGCCTTCCTCGCCCGGGCTTTGGTCAGCAGCCCGTCTCTGCTCCTGCTGGACGAGCCTACCTCCGGTGTGGACGTCAAGACACGGGACGACGTGATGCACCTGCTCCACGACCTTAACCATGAGGGCGTGACCATCGTAATCACCACCCACGAAATCAACGCCGTTGCCGTCCATCTGCCCCGCCTGGCCGTGCTCCATTCATATAACGGGGCTGGCCGGGTACTGGCGGAAGGTACGCCCTACGATGTCATAACATCCGATGTGCTCTACCAGACCTACGGCGCGGAAATGCCGGTAATCCATTACGAAGGAATGCCCATAGTAGCCGAGAGTCCCCATCGCTATGGCCGTAACGGCGGAGCGGAAGAAGACCATTCGGTATCAGGGCACAGTCACAACCATGCTTGATATTCTGGTGGAACCCTTTACCTACCCCTTTATGCTTCGTGGGATGCTGGCCGCAATTCTGGCTGGCGCGCTGTGCGGAGGAATCGGCGTTTACATCATCCTGAAGCGAATGGCCTACATTGGGCATGGGCTGGCTCATGCAGTCTTGGGCGGCGCTGTGGTGTCCTTTGTGATGTCGTTCAACTTCCTGATTGGATCAACGGTCTGGGGGTTCCTCTGCGCCCAGGTAATCACCCTCACTACGAAGAAGCGAAAGATCGCTTACGACGCCGCCATCGGCGTCGTGACGACGGCCAGCTTCGCCGTGGGAATCGTTCTAATCAGTCGCTACAAGAGCTTCACTAGAGACTTTGAGACGGCGCTCTTCGGCAATGTTACCGGCGTTACCGCGGGGGACCTGGTGGCCCTGGCAGCGGTCACCGGCGCGGTGGCGCTGGTGCTGTTCGTCGCCTACAAGCATTTCCTGTTCACCACCTTCGATGGCGATGTGGCCCAGTTCTATGGCGTTCCGACCGGGTGGGTGGAGGCCATGTTCTCGCTGGTGCTGGCGGGGACAATCGTGGTCTCGCTCCAGGTTCTGGGCGTGTTGCTCATCGCGGGAGCCACGGTGATTCCGCCCGTCTCAGCGCGGATGCTGACCGACAGCTTCCCCCGGATGCTTATGCTTTCCGCGGGAATCGGCGCAGTTTGCGGTTTCCTCGGCATATATCTGAGCTATTTCGTGGATGTCTCTTCCGGGGCTACCATAGTCTTGGTCGAAGCTGTGGTGTTCGCGGGGGTGATGGTCTACGCCAACCTGCGCTCCCGGTTTGCCGCCATACGCCAGCGTGAGGCGCATATCGCGCCGGCGGTGGTTCCCGCCGATTCCGGCGTGGCGCACACCCCCGAGCCCATCAAGACCGAGGGCGACTGATTCGGCCAGTCCATTGAGATGGATTTCACGGAAAGCGAATATGGTACAGAAAGACAGCCCAGGCGCTTCCGCCGGGGCTGTCGAGTCTTCCTGGATAACGAAAAGAGTGACGGATTTACGCCTCGGTCTGCTCGGTCTGGCTGCCCTTGACGGTGATGGTGATGTGGGCCATGGCGGTGTCGTCGGGCGCTCCGTGCCAGTGGTTTTCGCCAGCGGGAATGACGACGACGTCGCCTTCGCTGACTTCCAGCACCTCGTCGTCGCTGGCAACCTTGCCCGTGCCTTCGGTGATGACCAGGATCTGGTCTCCGGAATGCTTGTGGAACTTGTTGCGGGAACCGGCGTCAAAGGCCACGATGGCGAAATTGAAGTTGCTGGAGTCATCCGGGTTGAGGATGGGCTGCCGCCAGACTTGGGTTCCGGTCATCAGGCCGCCGCTGCCCAGCGGCGCCATGTCTGCCTCGGTCCTGGGGATGTCGCTCATGGTCACTTTCTTCATTTACAGCTCTCCTGAAGCGAGTTGCCCGTCGCCAGAATCATAATGACGATCAAGGCTGTTATTGCCGCAACAATCATACATTTGCCCGCCAGAGTAGTCCAGCAGTGCTTATCGATAGACATTGCGGGAGCAGGCGGATGGTGCGCTGGTTGCCTTTAGCCGCGGTTGCTCATCTCATCCAGCGACTCGGCGATAGCGCGAGCGAGAGCGCCCGGGCGTTCGGCAAATTCCGGCGTGGGATACCACTCGTAATCGAAGCTGTGAAGCGTGTTGCCCTCGATGCTGCAACGCAGGTCGGACACCACTACTTGGAAGCCGAGCTTTTGAGTCGCCTTGTCAGCCAGTATATCCAGCACCACATCGGGGCAGCCGAAGACCACTAGGAAACCTCCCTGCTTCCCGCCGCTGGCGGCGTCCGAAACGCGGGCGCGGAAGACTGGCCCGTACAGGTCAAACTCAACGATGGTATAGGGCCGTTCCGGCACGTTGTAGTCCGGCCATCCAATGTTGATGCTGCCGCCGACTTCCCAATGGTGCATATCACTCGCCTTGAGATTTGGGAGTTGTTCTCCGGATTTCATTTCGCGCCGTTCCACCTCCACCCCATCCCTCCCCCTCAAAGGGGAGGGAATAAATGAAATGTTCAGCCCGTGGCTAGGGCTGGCTTGGCCGATTTCACTTCTTTACCCTGCTTGAACACCGCCCGCACCTGTCGCAGCGCGTTGATGTCCGCCGTTGGGTCGCCGTCCACCAGCAGCAGGTCGGCGGCTTTCCCTGGTTCGATGCTGCCCGTTTGGGACAGCACACCGAGGGCTGCGGCGGGGTTTCGCGTGCCGGCCTGTATGGCCTGCATCGGCGTCAGTCCGGCGTCGCGCATTGCGATTATCTCGCCCTGGAAATCGCCGAAGGGGTAACTGCCCCAACCGCAGTCGGAGCCGCCGGCCATCCTGACGCCCGCGCTTATCAATCTGCCGAACTGCTCCATCACCGTGCTTCCCATGCGGTTGGAACGCTCCCAGCGTTCCTGTTCTACAGGGGTAAGGGGACGCTGCGCCATTGTCAATTGGAGGTAGGCACGGGACACTCGCCCCAAGTGCATCGTGGGATTCAGCCACACGCCGGACTCAGCCAGCCGGTCGGCGGTGGGATCATCGTAGCGGTACGAACCATCGGAATCGGTGAAGAAGCAGTGCAGGATGGCGTCAACGCCAGCGTCGAGAGCAAAGTTGATGGACTCGGTGCAACGGCAATGGGCCAACACTGGGCGGTTGCGGTTATGAGCTTCGTCTACGATGACCTTCAGCTCTTCCAGGGAAAAGGACGCTCGATAAGGGTCGCTGGTCAGTGTGCTGCCGCCTGAAGCGGCGACTTTTATGAAATCGGCCCCATCCTTGACTCGCTGCCGGACAGCAGCCCGAATGCCATCTGCGCCGTCAACTTGGCCGCCCATGAACCAGAGATGCCCGCCTGTGATGGTAAGAGGAGGGCCTGAAACCAGGGTTCGAGGTCCTTCCGCCAGCCCCTTGTCCAATCCTTCCTTCAGGGAAAAGGCAGTCCGGTTCCAGGAACCGCAGTCGCACAGGGTGGTAACGCCGGCGGCCAGATGCTCGCCCACGTTGCGGGCCGAACGGAGCAGGCGGATGTCGTCTGAATCGTCGCTGTCCACTTCCTCGCCAGTGCGCCCGTCTCCGGGCATATTGGTGTGAGTATGGAGGTCGAATAGACCGGGGAGAAGGGTGGAATCCGGGAATTCCCGCACGTCTCGAGGAGCATCGCCTTGAGCGTTTTCCAGGTCCCCCCTCCGGCCAACCCAGAGGATGCGGCCTTCGGTGAATCCTACGGCCATGCCCTCCTGGGCCGTGTCCTGAACGCCGTCAATGAGCTTGCCTGGCAAGATAACCGTCAATAGACTGCGAGAAGCATCAGTCAATTTCGCAACTCCTGCCCCGGAGAGGAAGTTGTGGGCGCAATGCGTGGCATTTCCGGCCAATTATAGCCGCCATTGTCATTTGTACAAAAGGGGACGGGTGTACAAAAGGGGACGGGCCGCCATTTTCAGGGCCTGCGGACTCTGGCTCCTAGCGTCTCTCTTGCAACATTAGCAAAGCCAGCGGAACCCCGGACAGGACGATGAGCAACAGGGACGGCATGGCAGCGCGAGCGAAAAACGCCTCAGAAGTGAAAGACCACACCGATGTTGCCAACGTGGTGAAACCCGTGGGACTGAGAATCAACGTGGCTGGCAACTCCTTCATGGTCAATAGGAACACCAGTGAGGCCCCGGCGACAATGCCCGGACGGGCGGCAGGCAGGGTGACCGACGTAAAAGCGCCCAACGGCGACCGGCCCAGGCTTCGGGACGCTTCCTCTACGCGAGGGTTCATCTGCAGCAGTGTTGCCCTGACCGCTCCAAGGGCAGGAGACAGGAACAGGGCCACGTACCCCAAGAGCAATAGCCCTATGGTCTGGTATAGGAATCCGGCATAATTGGCCCCGAAGAACACCAGCGCCAGCGCAATGGCAATTCCGGGCAGGGCAAAGCTGATATACCCCAGTCGTTCCAGAGTTCCACTTAACAACCCCGGATGCCGCACCGACAACAAGCCAACCGGCAGAGCGGCCAGCGTAGCCGCCAAGGCGGCCAGCCCGGATATGTACAGCGAATTGCGGGCCGCCGCCCATAGTGGGTCCAGCGGTTCTCCCGCTGCCACTCCCCTGACAACCCAGTAGATGAGTATGCCGACAGGCAATCCGAGGCCCAAGCCGGTCACCGAGGCGCAAAGCGCAACTGAAGGCCAGCGCCATCGCCCCAGTCGCACTGTCTGGGCTGGCCGCGTAGTTCCCGACGATGTGGAGTAGTAGCGGCTACGCCCGCGGCTGACGAACTCCAATGCTACCCATGCCAAGGCCAGCGCCACGAGCGCCAGCGAAAGCCCCGCGCCCAATGTGCGGTCGAGGGACGATTCGTATTGCGAGAATATAGCCCAAGTGAAGGTCTCGTATCGCAGCAGGGAAACCGCCCCGAAGTCGCTGAGCGTGTACAGGCCGACCAGCAACGCCCCTGCTCCCACAGACGGACGCAGCAGTGGAGCAACCACCCGGAAGAACGTGGCAACCTGGCTCAGCCCCAACCCTCGCGCTGATTCTTCCAAAGCCGGATCAATTCGCTGCAGGGCTGCCCGGACAGTAAGCAGGACATAGGGATAGCTGAGGAAGGTAAGTGTGAGCATGGCCCCGGCAAAGCCATAGATGCTGGGCAGGCGCTCCACACCGAAGGGGCCTTCCAGGGCTCCTTGCAACATTCCGCGCGGCCCCAAAGCCACCACCACCACAAAACCGGCCACATAGCTCGGAATGACCAAGGGCAGTGAAGTCAGCACTGCCCACATCTTTCTCAAAGGCAGGTCGGTGCGGGCCGTAAGCCAGGCCAGCGGCACTGCCAGCGCCACTGACCCTGCCGTGACCGCCACGACCAACAGCAGAGTACGTCCAAGGATGCCTGCCACTTTCGCGCGGAAGAGCAAGTCCCACAGCTCGCTGCCCCCGCCTAAAGAGCGCACCAGCAGGTACACCGGCGGTAGCAGCAGTGCGGCGCCCACGATAAGCGCGGGAACCATTATCACCGGAGGGGCGCCGCCTACCAGCCTGAACTTGTCGAAAGCCGGACGGATACGTCCTGGCTCGTCAATGGAAATTTTCATAAGGGTGGGCCGCTGAAAAGGCCAATAATGAGATCGTATCTTGCCTTTACTGTCGCATCAAGTAAGTATACACGATGCCTCATTCAGTAGAGGAACTTGTCCCTGTTGCCAGGTTCTGATCCAAGTCTCCCCCTTGGAGCATACCTAAGAGCATACCTACAGGCAGAGCCTGTTAACTCCCCTTCCCATTGGGGGAGAGGGAACTATTATAAGGCCCTATATCCTTCAGGCAGGTATGATTGACAGCAATGGCTCTTATGCCTACACTATGCGCTGCTCGCATTTGCTGATATAAATGTTAATACTCAACATTTTTCGACATTCGCATCCCGCAAGAGTCTGAGCAGTGCTGTATTGACAGTATGGTAAACGCACCAGCAATAGACAGCATCGGTACAACGTCCGGCTTACGTAACGCCTCCGTTCCGCCCGCTTTGCAGTGCGCAGGGCTGGTAAAGCGTTTCGGCGAGGTAGTGGCGGTAGATGGGCTGAATCTGTCGGTGGAAACCGGCAAAATACTGGCGTTGCTGGGGCCTAGCGGCTGCGGCAAGACCACGGCCCTTCGCCTGATAGCCGGGTTCGAACGGCCGGACGAAGGGGAAATTATCCTGGGTGGACGTGTCATTAGTTCACGGTCTGCCTCTTTTCCCCCGGAAAAGCGTCGTATCGGCATGGTCTTTCAGGAAGGCGCGTTGTTTCCTCACCTGACCGTTGAGCAGAACATAGGCTACGGCCTTGGAAAGGACAGAGACCGTTCCGGGCGCATTGCGGAGACGATGGAACTGGTGGGCCTTTCCGGTATGCGCCAACGTATGCCGCACGAACTGTCGGGAGGGCAGCAGCAGAGGGTTGCTTTGGCCCGCGCTCTGGCCCCCAGGCCGGACATACTGCTGATGGATGAACCTTTCTCCAACCTCGACGCCAAGCTCAGGGACCAGTTGCAGCGGGATGTTGTGGCGATCCTCCGCGCCAGCCAAGTTACTGCCGTGTTCGTTACCCACGACCAGCAGTCCGCTCTGAGCGTGGGCGATGAAGTCGCCGTGATGGAACAGGGTCGGCTGGAACAATCCGGCTCGCCAGCCACGGTTTTCCACTCACCGGAGTCTAAATTCGTAGCTCAGTTCATCGGCTCGGTGGACTTTGTTCCCATGCGCTTCAGTGAGGGACGCTTGACCAGCGAGCTGGGTCCGCTGGACTGGAGCAGCGATGACGCCGACGAGAGCCACGCCTGCGGCGCCCCGGAGTTCCCTTCTCCTGACTTTGCCGCCTATGCGAGCGATGACAGCCTGGAGTTGATGGTGCGTCCGGACTGCCTTGACTGCTACCTGGACGATGACGGGAATGGAGTCATAGTCGAACGCGAATTTCAGGGCGCTTTCTACCTCTATAGAGTGCGCCTGTCTTCCGGCATGGAAGTCCGCTCCCTTCTTTCCCACATTGCCGAATACCCGGTAGGAGCCAGAGTGTCTCTCCGGCTGCGGGAGGGACATCGCGCCCGGCTGTTCGTCAACGGCAGGCTGGCCGGCCCCGCTCTCCGGCGCGCCTGATTTGTGGTTCGCGGGACTGTTTCGTTTTTACAGTTCGTCTCTGGTATAATTTTTCCGCTCCCGCAGAGCCAGTGGAAATTGATACAACCAGAGAGGCTTGATGCCACGCCCCAGAAGAGCGGCCGCGCAAAACGACCCTATTGAAGGCAGCGGCCAGCAGGAACGCTTGTCGTCCGGGACAGAGAATTACCTGCTGTGCATTTACCGGATGTGGGAAGACGACGAGAACCCTACCATCACCCAACTGACCGACGCCCTGCGCCGCCTTCCTCCGACTGAGGGTCTGGGAACATCCGTGCCGTCAGTGGCTGGCATGATACGCCGCATGGCTCGCCAGCAGTTGGTTGAGATCGGATCGGACAAGCGCATCCGCTTGACCAAGCAGGGCATGGAAGGCGGCGAGGACATCGCGAGGCGGCACCGGCTGGCTGAGTGGATGGTGGTCAGCCTGCTGGGGATGGAGCTGCACCAGGCCCACAATGAGGCGCACCGCCTGGAGCACGGTATGTCGCCGCAACTGATGGAGAAACTGGTAGAGAGGCTGGGCAATCCTCGGCGCTCGCCCTACGGCAGGCCGATACCGGGAACCGGCGAGCCCAAAATCCCGCCCCATTCCGTTACGCTGGACGGCGCCCAGCCCGGCCGTTCCTATGTGGTTGACAGAGTGCCGGAAGAAGACCCGCAGTTGTTGAAGTTTCTGTCGGACTCGGAGATCGTCCCCGAGCAGGCAGTAACGGTTGCCGACGCCACGCCCTTCCTGGGGGTAATGGAAGTCGCCACGAAACAGGGGCAGGTATCCATAGGCTACACAGTCGCTGGCCAGATTGTAGTACGCCCGGCCTAATCCGGGTTTACTGGGGCAGTATCCGCATCCCGCCCGGCCAGCTTCTCCCGCACCTGCGCCCAGCCTTCGGCCATCTTGCGCTCCGGGAAGGTAGGGGCATCATCCCCTCGGTACACGCTGACCAGCACAAAGACAGGACCCTCTTGCTCCATGGCCTCTTCCAGCCCAATGAGCAGCTCTTCCAGCCGGTCGAAGTGATACGCTTTGGCGTACCCCGATGAGACTGCCATCTGCAGCAGGTCAATATGGTCCAGCTCTTTGATGGGGACTCCGTCCGTAGACGGCCTGGTGGCGTCGTCAAAAACGAAGTGGATGAAGTTGGATGGACGCGATTCACCGATAGTGGCGAGTCCGCCGAGGTTGGTGCGCAGGGTTGAGTCGCAGTCCAGCGCCATGACCTTGCGTTCCGGCTGTGCCAAGGCAAGGCCCAGTCCAACGGCAGGCGCCCGGTCCATGCAGTCCATGAGGTCAAGGTCCAGGTCTCGTTGCTCAGAGACCTGGCTCCATTCCCGCAAAGCGGAGGAAGTGGAAACAACCAGCGCCTCGCCCCGGTGATAGCTCACCGCCCGCGCAGCTTCACCGTAGGGTATGCCGGGGGATGACTGAGAGGCGCCGGCTGCGCCGGGCGGGTTGTAGACAGGCTCAGTCACGGGGTCTTGCCGTCCTGAACGCCGGGCTCGCCCTTGTTATCGGTGTCTTTGGGCCTGAACGCTGGAACGCGGCGGAATCCCACCATAGCCCACATAGCCACCAGGATGGCGACCCCGCCGCCTATCCCGATGGCGATATTGGATCTTTCAAAGGCCTGAAACAGCAGCCAGAAGCCCCATAGAAAGACAGCGTAGGACAACAGCCGAAGGAACAGACCCTTGCCGAGATTGCCCAACATCGGAGGCTAGTCGTCGCCCAGGATGGCTGGCATCTCGCGGATGGCTACCTGCATGGTGCGCGGCGCGCGCTGGCGGAACTGCACCGGCGTGTTCTCTATCTCGGGCTTGATGGCCAGATGAACGAACACCGGCCCTTTGGCGGCCAGCACTTCGCCGATGCCGGTTGCCAGGTCTTCCAGGTCGTCGAAGGAGAAAACTGCGGCGTAGCCTGCGGCTTTGGCCATGCCTTCCCAGTCGGCCCTGCCGGAGCCCGGCACCGGCTGCCCGCCGGTAACGGCGTAGACGCCGTTGTCGAACAGCACGTGGCAAAGGTTATCCGGCGTCTTGTTGGCCAGCGTAACCATGGCTCCCAGGTTCATCAGCAGGCTGCCGTCGCCGTCCAGACACATCACCTTCCGGTCAGGCTTGGCCAATGCCAGGCCCAGAGCCACGTTGGAGGCCTTGCCCATGGCGCCCGACAAGGGCAGATCCAGGTTTTGCTGGGTGGTTACCGAGGGCAGGCCGAAGCGGACGTTATTGGCGTTCATGGTAGCGACGATTACAGCGTCGCCACGGTTGGCGTCTATCAGCTTCACTGCTTCCTGATTGTCAATCATAAGGCTGCGTCCTTTATTTCCCTCTCCCTCTGAGGTGGAGGGAGGGTCAGGGTGGGGCGTTCCCGTAATCGGGTGTGGGAACTAAGAGCCGAACTCGGTGCCTACCAACACCGCCACCGGCTTGCTGGTGCGCTCGGCTTCCGCGATGGCGATGCTGATGCGGTCGGCGTCCTCGTCGGTTTCGATGAGATAGTAATTGATACCCCATGCGTGGAGTATATGCTCGATGAAACGGGCCGCTGAATCGTTGGTTATCCCGTGGCGGCTCCAGCCCCGGTAGCCCACCAACATCACCAACGGCTGGCTCAAGTCCAGCGACAGGCCGCGGATGGAGTCCCCGGACTCGAAGATTCCGGTGTTCTGAATCAGCACGATGGGACGCGCTCCGCCGACCCACAGACCGGCGGCGATAGCCATGGTCTCTCCTTCGCGGCAGACCGGGACCAAGTCCAGCGAAGGCTCGTTGGTGAGCAGTTGGTACATAAAGTTGGTCTCGCTGTCCGGCAGCCAGACCACATGGCTGATGTTGTTCTTCTTCAGTTCCTCGACCACGGAGGCGGGATGCAGTACAACCTCGTGAGTAGTCATTGCGCTCCTTCCGGTCCCGCTGTAGTGGCGCTTTCCGGCTATGCCGGGAACCTGCGGGACGCCCGTAATTATATTCAGTGGCCTCGATTAGCGTCAAATGAAGATACCGGGGGCAGCGTTGTAATTCCGGTGGGTTGCTTTCCGTCATTCCGGCGAAAGCCGGAACCCGGGAATTCTTTACATCTAAAAATCCTGTCAATCCTGTTCATCCATGTTGATAAACCACCTGAATTGGAACGCTATCCTGCTATTCCTGTCCGTTGGCAAAGAGGGCGGAATAGCCTAAAATGGTTGTCAAGGAGAGATGGCTGAGTGGACGAAAGCGCCGGTCTCGAAAACCGGAGTACGGGCAACTGTACCGTGGGTTCGAATCCCACTCTCTCCGCCACTTCACTTTCCGTACTCGAAAGACCCTGCACGAACCGCATCAGCACGATTGCAAAGTACGATAAATTGCCGCCCCGAGCAGAGCGAAGAGCCTCTGCGCTGAAGACAGGATTCTTCGCTCCGCTCAGAATGACAGGCAGCAGCGGCGACTTTGCAATCGTCCTGCGAACCGCCAAGGCAATTGCGTTTTAACCGAAGTTAACCTTTTTCAGTTCAGGCCAACCGTCATTCCCGCGAAAGCGGGAATCCATAGGTTGCCGGGATGGAGAGATTTTCCGAAGCCCGACAATATAGATTCCCGCTTTCGCGGGAATGACGGGTATGAGTGTCCCTGAGATTAAAACGCGATTGCCCTGCGAACCACACTTCAGGTTGACAATCTGTTTTAGGGCGGTTTAGACTTGGCGTTGTGTTGCCTATCAGCGTCTTTACGCCGACTCCACGCCCCTCTTCGCGCATCCTCTGCGACGGATTCACTTGAGCTCGGGACCACGGGGCCTGTACTGACGGGCGGTCCCAAGAGCTAACCAGCCGCTAGCGCCCCGGTTCTGGCGGTCCTCTCCCAAGACCCTCCGCAGTCACGTTCCAGGTATTCCGTCGGATTACCTTGGCGCCCTGTTTTCCGCGCCTTCCACTGCGTGAAATGACGATGAAGGGTCTTGTATGTATATCTTTCGTTTGCTCCCCCTGCTTGCAATCCTCGTCACGGTATCCCTCATGCTGGGCGTTGCGGCCTGTTCCGAGTCGCCAAGCGATGACCCTCCGGAACTGAAGGTTGGCGGCATACCTGACCAGGATACCGCCCGGCTGGCCCGCCGCTACGAGTCTTTCGCCAATTACTTGTCGGATGAGCTGGGTGTTCCGGTGACGTTCGTTCCCAGCGTGGACTATGCAGCGGTGGTCACGGCCTTCTCCCAAGACCAATTGCAATTGGCGTTCTTTGGGGGATTGACCGGCGTGCAAGCCCGGCTACAGAAACCTGGGTCAGTCGCCATCGCCCAGCGGGAAAACGACGCTGCCTTTCACTCCAAGTTCATCGCCCGCCCTGAACTGGACCTGCAGTCGCTGGATGACCTGAAGGCGCAGGCGGGAGACCTGAGCATCACCTTCGGCAGCCCCAACTCCACATCCGGCCACCTGATGCCCAGGCACTTCCTGAAGCAGGCCGGGATTGACGCCGCCAGCGACTTCCGGCAGGAGCCCAACTTCTCCGGTTCCCACGACGCCACCTGGCAACTGGTGGAGAGCGGGGCCTTTGACTTGGGGGCGCTGAATGAGGACGTCTGGAACCGGGCGGTGCGAGAGGGCACGGCGGACACCGGCAAGGTGAAAGAGTTCTACATCACTCCTCCATACTACGACTACAACTGGACCGCCCAGGGCAATCTGGACCAGGTTTACGGGGAAGGCTTCACGGACAAAATTCGGCAGGCGCTGTTTGACCTGAATCCCCAGGAACACGAGGAAATCCTGGAACTGTTCAGCACCGAGAAATTCATTCCCACCAGCAACGACAACTATCAGGCAATCGAGGACGTTGCCAGGGAACTGGAAATCATCAGATGAGCGTAGCCGTGCCGCAACAACCGCTGGTCACGGCCGCCGGGGTCAGCAAGAGCTATTCGGATGTGCCGGCCCTCTCTCCGGTGAGCTTTTCCGTCCTGCCCGGGGAACGAGTGGCGTTGGCCGGCCCCAGCGGAAGCGGCAAAACGACACTGCTGTACCTGATGGCAGGCATCCTGCAACCGGACACCGGCGACGTGGTCATTGACGGGAAGGAGTTGGCGCGGGTGAAGCCTGGCCGTGAGCTGTCGGCTTTGGTGGGGATAATACATCAACGGTATGACTTGGTGCCCCACCTTCCGGTGCTGCACAACGTGCTGGCGGGACGGTTGGGGCAATGGGGCCTGCTGCGCTCCGCAGCGTCGCTGGTGTGGCCCCAGGACCGGTGGCTGGCAGAGAGAGCGCTGGAACGGATGGGCATTGGCGACAAGGCGTGGGAGAGAACATCGCATCTGTCCGGTGGGGAGCAACAGCGGGCGGCCATCGCCCGGCTGATGGTGCAGTCCCCCCGGGTGGTGCTGGCCGACGAGCCGGTGGCGTCCCTAGACCCGGCGATGGCCGATGAAATGCTGCGCCTGCTGACAGGGCTGACCGAGGACGGCGGGCGTGCCCTTGTTGTCAGCCTGCACTCGCCGGAACTGATCCGCCGGTTCTGCACTAGGGTCATCGGGCTGAGGGCGGGCAGTATCGTCTTTGACCTGTCTGCCGAAGCTGTCACCGAGTCAACGCTGAACGATCTCTACCACCTGGAGACGCCCTTTTCGGATACGCCGGAAAGGGACGCAGCGTTTATCCCTGCGCCCTCGCCCGCCGGCCCGGCTCTCCCTGGCAGGCTTCCTCCTCCGGGAGCCTTCCGCTGAAGTCTCTCCCGTCGCTGTTGGAAAGCCGGCTGCTGCTGACCCTCGCATTGCTGGCGGCGCTGGGCTGGAGCCTGTCCAACATAGACTGGGGCGCTCCGTTGGTCCACTCCGGGGGAGGAGCCTCCGCCCTCCGGTTCCTTCTCGCGCTGTTTCCTCCTGACCTCGCGCCGGAATTCTTGGTCATCGCGGTCAAGGCAAGCTGGTACACCATCGCCTACGCGGTTGCGGGAGTGACCCTGGCCGTAGCCATTGGTCTGCCCCTGGGAACCATCGCATCGGGGACAGCGCTCCGGGAGGCGTCGCCGTGGCGGCGTCCGCTGATGGTCGGGGCACGGGTTCTCCTGGCGGGAATGAGGTCGGTGCATGAACTGGTGTGGGCCGTGTTGCTGGTGGCGTCCGTGGGCCTGTCGCCAATGGCGGGCATCCTGGCGCTGGCTATCCCCTATGGGGGCATCCTGGGACGCATTTACGCAGAATTGATCCAGGATGTTCCCCAGCCGCCGCTGCGGGCGTTGCGGGCTTCGGGAGCCCCGCCGCTGGCCGGCCTGATGTACGGACACTTTCAGATGGCCCTGCCCGATATTCTGAGTTACACCTTTTACCGGCTGGAGTGCGGCATCCGCTCCGCGGCTATCCTGAGTTTTGTGGGGATTCAGGGGCTGGGATACCAGATCCAGCTTTCCATGCACGATCTGCTGTTCAGCCAAGTCTGGACACTGCTGATATTCCTGGTGGGGATAATTGTGGTCGTGGACCTGTGGAGCGCCTACGTGCGCCGGAGCCTGGTGTCGTGACGGAAGGGCGGACAACGGGAAGGCCACACCGGCAACGGCGGGGGATGACGCTTGCGAGGGCTTCTCTCTATGTGTTCCTGCTGCTGGCGGCCGCTTCGTGGGGGTTCATCGTTTTCGGGGACGCCGAGGGTTTCTCCGGCTTGTTCGCGGGCGGCACTTGGGGTAACGCAGTCCGGTTTGTGGAGTCGCTGCTAGGGCTGAACTCGGACGCTCGCCCGGCCTACGCCCAGGCCGCACGGTGGCTGGAGACCGGGAAGTTGGCGTTGGAAACCCTGGCGATGAGCCTCCTGGCCATCGGAATCGCCGGAGTGGGGGCCTTTGCGACCCTCCTGATGGCGGCCCGGAACGTGAGCGACGGAACACTGGGAGGCAGACCATCAAACATCGGGCGGGCGGCCTACCACCTGACCCGCGGCTCCTACACTTTCTCCCGGGGAGTGCCGGAGCTGGTGCTGGCGATGATTATCGTGTTCTTCCTGTCGCCGGGCATCCTGCCGGGAGCGGCAGCCCTGGGGCTGCACAACTACGGGATAGTTGGGCGGTTGTCTGCCGAGGTGGTGGAGAACCTGGACCCGGCCCCGGCGCGGGCGCTGCGGGCCAGCGGCGCAGGAAATATGCAGGCGCTGCTGTATGGCATCCTGCCCCAGGCCATACCCCAATTCATCACCTACCTGTTGTACCGCTGGGAGGTGATAATCAGGACGACGGTGGTGGTGGGATTCGTCAGCGCCGGCGGGCTGGGGCGGGAATTTACCCTCCGCCTGAGCTGGTTCCATTACACCGATGTGACGCTGCTCATTATCTGGTACCTGATACTGGTGGCTGGGGTAGACCTGCTAAGCGCCTTCCTGCGGCAGATAGCCAGGGCGGAGTAGCGGCAGCGTTTTACTGATGAGTGAATCGTTAGCTAAACATTCCGGCGGCAGATACCCGTCATTCCCGCGAAAGCGGGAATCCAGGTGCGACTGTTTCAACTCTCGATACTGTACGCTATCACTTCTCTGGATTCCCGCTTTCGCGGGAATGACGGATAGTTTAGCAATTCATTCACTTATCAGTAATTTAGGCGGCCAGGACCGCCAAGGGATTCCGGAATGTGCAGGGACAGGTTTCAAACCCGCCCCTACGGACGGAACGACGCCTAACGTTGCTAAAGGGCGCTCAGCCCCGGAATTATCGTCTCTCGGAAAGCGTCCACCTCAGCTTGTGGCATATCGTAGCCACCTTCCTGGGTGTGGGTGGGGAAAATGAAGACGTGGTTGATGCCCGATTCGTCTCTGGCCCGCTTCAGTCTGTCCAGGCACTCCTCGGGCGTGCCGAATAGACCGAAGGCATCGCATATTTCCGCCGCTTGCGCATCGCCGATACGCTCAGGAACGAAATCGTCTGCCAGGACGATGCCAGCCTCTCGTAGCCAGACGAGGTTGGAATCGCTGGGATACTTCAGGTACGGCTGGCCAGGCCGAAACCACTGTTGCGGAAAGCGGCGGGCGGCCGGGCCGTCATCTGAGACCGTGGTTGGGGTGATGAAGATCGTCTGGAAATCGTCGAGGCTGCGTCCGCTACGCCCGGCGCCGATTTCCAGGCGGCGCCGGGCTGCTGCAACAGCTTTTGGGTGAAGCCCAACCAGCAATAATGCGCCATCAGCAACTTCTCCGGCCAACTCCACCATCCGTGGCCCGGCGGCGGTCATGAACACGGGCGTGGGCCGGTCGCTCACATTGCGCAGCCGTGTTTCCACTCCGTTGAATTCCACCTGATCGCCTCGCAGCAGGCGGCGCATGGTTAGCATGGCCCGGCGCATGGCATCCACCGTGGCGCGAGGCCGTCCGATATTACCGACGGCGAGGTAGCCCGGCCCCACGGTCAAGCGTATCCGCTCCGGCGCAACCTCCTCCAGCGTGTGGGCCAGCGACGCCAGCACCATCGGATGCCGCGTGACCGGGTTGCTGGTTGCCGGGTACAGGGTGAGGCGGGAAGTCCGCTCTGCGGCCAGAGCCAGTGTGAGAAAAACGTCTCGCCCGCTGTGTTGATGGTCGTGCACTCCAACCCCCGAAAAACCGGCGGCCTCGCATCCCGCGATGAAATCGGCAGTCTGCTGCACCGGCAGGCCGACGGGCACTCTGATATCCACCTTCATCTAGCGCACCTGCTCTTCAGACCAAATATGAACAACCCTACTGGCCACTACCTGCTCATAGGCCACGTCAGCATCCTGGGACGTTACAGGAAGAAGGCTGAGATTCCGGCAGAACTCATTGAGGCAGGCCACGGACTCCGGTGAGATTTCCGCGGCATAGTAGGGAGCATCCCGCCGCACCAGGTCCTCGATCAACGTCGCCTCATCGGGCGGGAACAGCCGTTGGCCGACTTCCGCAGCCAAGGACGGGTCGGCCCGCAGCGCCCGTTGCGCCTCCACCACCGCCCGCACTGCGCCTTCCGCCGTGGCGAGCGAGTCTTCAATCAGCCTGTCGGTGGCGACCAAAGCAGCGAAGGTATAATCTCTCGCTGTCGGCGGCCCTATGCCCTGCCGCGGGTCCAGCGCCACGCTGCCTATCCCGCTCCGCACCGCAACTTCTGCGCCCATCGCGTTGGCCCAGAACCCGTCAATCACTCCCTCTTCCAACGCTTGGGCGGCATGAACGCCGAAGGACACGCCGGGCTCCCCGCTGCCGGGCACCGGGGCCAATGCCAAGTCCCGCTCCGGGTCTACGCCCGCCTCGGCCAGCATCCGGCGAAATGCGGCGTCAGGCCCCGGAGCCGCCCCGATACGCAGACCCTTGACTGCCGCAACGTCCCCTGGCCGTACTCCCAGGCCGGAACGCAATACCAGCACCCAGAAGGTGTGCTGGGACAGCGCAGCCAGCAGCTTGGCGCCCCGCCAGCCAGGGAAGGCCGACAGGGTGGCGTGGGCAGGTCCGGCCACGAAGTCAATGCTGCCGTCCCGCAAGGCCGCCATGGCCCGGCCAATCGGGAAGACCATCTCCAGCTCCATGTCTATTCCCTGCCCCTTGAAATACCCCAGTTCCACGGCGGCTACCGCCGGAAAGTATGAGTTGGATACCAAGTCCGGTACAGCGATACGCATTCTGAGTCGTCTCCTGGCCCCCTGTCGGGGATGAGTGTGCGAGTTTGGGCCAAAGTTTACCATCAGGCCCGAATCCCGTATCCTCTACTGAGTTGATGCCGGATTATCGCTTGGGAGTGGAATAATGCCTGATACGCCTCTGTACTACCAGACCATTACGGAAGTGGGCGCCCGCCTGAAGGCTAAGGAACTGTCTCCCGTGGAACTTACCTCGGCGATCCTGGAGCGCGTCGAGGCCCTCGATGGCAGCCTGAAGAGCTATGCCACGGTCATGGTTGATTCCGCGATGGCGTCTGCCCGGGCCGCCGAGCGGGAAATCGCCACCGGGAATTACCGGGGCGGTTTGCACGGAGTTCCCATCGCCGTCAAGGACCTGTGTTTCACCACCGGAGTCGCCACCATGGGCGGCGCACGGGCGCTCCGGGACTTCGTGCCTGACTTCGATGGCACGGTGGTGCGGAAGCTCAACGCCGCCGGCGCGGTGATTCTTGGCAAGCTGAACCTCACCGAGGGGGCAATGGCCGGCTACAACCCGGAGTTCGACATTCCGGTTAACCCGTGGGGAGCCGACCGCTGGTCCGGCGCGTCCTCCAGCGGATCGGGGGTCGCCACCGCCGCCGGTCTGTGCTACGGCTCGCTGGGCAGCGACACCGGCGGCTCCATCAGGTTCCCTTCAGCCGCTTGCGGCACTGTGGGAATCAAGCCTACTTGGGGGCGGGTGAGCCGGTACGGCGTGCTGGCCTTGGCCGAGTCCCTGGATCACATCGGCCCGATGACTCGCAGCGCCTCCGACGCCGGCGTCATGCTGCAGGCCATCGCCGGGCACGACCCCAACGACCTCACTTCGTTGACTGCTCCGGTGCCCAATATGCTGGCGGGCTTGAACCAGGGAGTGCGCGGCGTTCGCATCGGGGTTGACGAGCGATATATCTGCGACGGCGTTGACTCGGAACTGGCCGCGTCGGTGTTGGAAGGCGCGCGCCTGCTGGAAAGCATGGGAGCCAGACTGATGCCGGTGCGAATGCCCGACACCGAGCCTATGTCACGGGCTTGGGGCGTGCTGTGCTCTGCTGAGGCGGCTGCGGCCCACCGCGACACATTTCCTTCCCGGGCCGACGAATACGGCCCCTGGTTCCGGGGCTGGCTGGAACTGGGATTGCGCCACAGCGCCACCGACTACGCCATCGCCAGCTACACCAGGTTAGCCTGCAACGGCGCCCTGGCAGAGATATTCGATGGCATAGACGTGCTGGTCTGTCCCTCGATGACCACACCGCCGGAAAGAGTCACACAGGAAGCGCTTTACGGCCCAATGGATGAGGAAGAATGGACCTGGGGCCGGTTCACCATACCCTACGACTTCAGCGGAGCACCCACCATATCCCTGCCCAGCGGGCTGAACAGCGAGGGTCTGCCTCTCAGCATCCAGTTCGCCGGAAGGCACTTGACGGAGCCTGTGTTGGTACAGGTGGGCCACGCCTATGAGCAAGCCACCCAGCACCGCCTTCAGCCGGACGTTTAGGCGAGCCTCTTTCCAAAGTCGAAGTCTGAATCAGGATTCCCAGGATTATAGGATTTTCAGGATATATGTCCCAATCCTGAGCATCCTTGAATCTTGGTAATCCTGATTCAGACAATGGCGGCGCGGCAAGACTTTGCAAATGTCAACACGCCCTAGTCGGGAACTCTGACCAGCTTCTGCATGGAGCGAAGCTCGCGGGGCGGGTTCATGTGTCGGCCATAGTCGGTCCAGGCTACTTCCGCCACGTAAATGTCTCCTCTGGAGTCCACGGCTATTCCGTGCGGAGAATAGAACCGGCCCGACTGGTCGCCGTAGCTCTCGCGCCCGACCCTGGCCAGCACCTTGCCCTTGGTGTTCATCACTGTCACTCGGGGGCCGAGATCAGTGCCGATGTCGTTGGTGGCGATGCCGCAGAAGTACTCGCCGATATATATCAGTTCCTCGCCCGACCGGTCGTCTATGCAGATGGCGGCGGCGCGAGACAGGTTGCCCCACTGGGTCTCGTACTTGCCGTCAGAACTGAAGACTTGGATGCGATGATTCTCGCGGTCGGCGACGTATACCCAGCCATCGTTGTCAACCTCAACGTTGTGGACGATGTTGAACTGGCCGTCCCCGGTGCCCGATTCGCCCCAGGAGAAGAGGAGCCTGCCGTCGGGTGTGTACTTGTGCACCCTGGCGTTGGAGTAACCGTCGGCCACATAGAACTCGCCGGTACGCCGGTCGAAGGCCACGTGGGCGGGCACGCTGAAAGGTTCGCCGCTCATCTTGGGGCTGGGCTTGTGGGGTGTGCCCAGGGTCATTAGCAGCTTGCCGTCGGGGGTGAAGCGCCGTACCGTGCTGTCGCCGTTGTCTACGCAGAAGACAGTGTCGTCCGGGGCGATGGTCACGGCGTGGGGGTTGGCAAACACCCCGTCGCCCCAGGTGCGCAGCAGGTTGCCGTCAGTGTCGAACACGAGCATCGGTATGGTCCCGCGGTTGAATACGTAAACCTGGTCTTTCGAGTCCACCGCGACGGACGTTCCTTCCTGGTAGACTACGCCCTCTGGCAAGCTGCCCCAGTTCTCGCCCGAAACCTGGTAATGAAAGCCGTTCTCGCCGATCACCACCGGCCCGCTCCCTTCGCCTTCAGACCCGTGTCCCTCAGTGCGCAGGCCGTACTCCCAGTCCTGTTCCTTGTCTGCCATTGTGTTGACCTCCATTAAACTGCGCAGGCGGACGCTGCAGCATAGGGAAATATATCACAAGGCGTGGCTGGCGCCTGCCGGAGCCGGGAACAGTTGACGTATCCCAAATGGGGGCTGCCTGCCCTGTGGGAGATTCCACTGGCGGCTCTATCTCGCCGGCTCTATAATCGGCGACATTCACGGGCGGCGACACCAGGCAGGAGGGCAGACTTATGACGGACCTGAGAATGGCGACCCTTTCCGGCGGCTACGCCGTCATCAGCGAGGCGGCAGTCGAGGACTTCAGATGCAGTCTGCATGGGGGATCGTTGCTGCCGGGCGACGCTGGGTACGATGACGCCCGCCGGATATGGAACGCCATGATTGACAAACGGCCCGCTCTGATAGCCCGTTGCAGCGGGACAGCGGACGTAATCAGCTCGGTCAACTTCGCTAGGGAAAATGGCCTGCTGATCTCGGTGCGCGGCGGTGGGCATAACTTCCCTGGAAACAGCGTCTGCAACGACGGGTTGATGATTGACCTGTCCGGGATGACCGGCGTCCGAGTGGACCCGGCAAACAAAACGGTCCGGGCGCAAGGCGGTGTAAAGTGGGGAGCGTTTGACCACGAGACCCAGGCTTTCGGCCTCGCCGCGCCCGGAGGGACCGACCTGGATACAGGCATAGCCGGACTTACGCTGGGCGGCGGCATCGGATGGCTCTCCGGCAGCCATGGTCTCAGTTGCGACAACCTGGTTTCCGCTGACGTGGTAACCGCCGATGGTCAGTCGCTTGCCGCCAGCGCCGATGAGAACCCCGACCTGTTCTGGGCGCTGCGGGGCGGCGGCGGCAACTTCGGCGTGGTCACATCCCTTGAGTACCGTCTGCACCCTGTTGGCCCCAAGGTGCTGGCAGGGCCCCTTGTCTACCCGTACGAAAAAGTGAGGGAGTTCTTCGACCTTGTCGGCGGGCTAACTGCCGATATGCCTGACGAATTGAATCTCCTCGCCTTCCTGACGACCCTTCCCGATGGCGGCCCCAAAGCGTGCAGCGTCCTGCTCTGTTACCATGGTTCCATCGAAGAAGGGGAGCGGGTCATCCGTCCGCTGCGGGAGTTCGGTCCGCCGTTGGTTGACGACGTTCGTCCCATGACCTACACCGAGGCGCAAACGCTGGCCCTGGCTCCGCAGGGACGCCAGAACTACCTGAAGTCCCACTTCATGAAGGACGTGAGCGACGACGCGGTGGAGATCATGCTCGACTATTTTGACCGGGTTACTTCGCCACTCTCTGGCGTTTTCTTCCAGTACCTCGGCAATGCTGCCCGGCGCGTGCCCGTTGGTGAGACCGCCTTCGGCCACCGAAACGCCCTGTGCGAGTGGGGCGTCAATGCAGTCTTCATGGACCCGGGAGAGTCGGAAATTCACGTCCGGTGGGCCCGTGATTTTGCCTCGGACTTGTTGCCCTTCTCATCCGGGGCCTACGTAAATCAGGTTGGCACGGAGGCCGAGGAAGGGGCAGAGGCAATACAGGCCGCTTTCGGAGACAACTTCCAGAGGCTGGCCGCCCTGAAGCAAAAGTACGATCCGGCGAACCTCTTCAGCCACAACCAGAACATCCGCCCCCGGATATAGACTTCCGATGAGTTGCCCCCTGCGTATCCTGGTGGATGAGGGACGATGAGACAACTGGAAGAGCGTACTCGGCATTAATCCCGCTGGAGGGCGTCAAAAGACGGATAACGCAGGTTACAGCACATATGAGAATGAGTTGCGCTCCGGACTTGTGAGAGGGCGGCGGGAAAGGTATTGTTATTCTCACCTGGTATAGACATAAATTGGGAGGAAAACGATGGCAACTACCCGAGCGCCCTTCCTTTCAACCAAGTACAGCGGCTATTACCATTCGCAGGTTCCCAAAGAGGATGACGAGTTGACCCGTGTCGGCCCCGGAACGCCCGCCGGCGAATACCTGCGCCGGTTCTGGCAGCCGGTCTGCTACGCCGACGAGCTTGCAGACGTCCCCGTCGCCCTGAAGATTCTCGGCGAAGAGCTGGTGGCCTTCCGCGACTTCAGCGGCCGCGTCGGGCTGGTCGAAGCCCACTGCCCCCATCGCGGCACGTCGCTGGAGTTCGGACTGGTCTCAGAGCGGGGAATCCGCTGCTGCTACCACGGCTGGCTCTTCGATGTTGACGGCACAATTCTCGAGACACCCGGTGAACCTGCCGGCAGCACCTTCAAGGACCGGCTTTGCCACGGGGCATACCCCATCCATGAGTTCCAGGGCATCATCTTCGCGTACATGGGCCCGCCGGAGGATATTCCCGCCTTTCCCATCCTGGATACCTACGAGCGGGAGGGATACCGGCTAATGCCAGGCAAGCGGTACGACTACCCCTGCAACTGGCTTCAGATACTGGAGAATGCCATGGACCCGGTCCATGCTTCCTTCCTGCACACAATAGTCGCGGGAACGCAGTTCACCGACGAGTTTGGGGTGATACCCAACCTCGATTTCCTGGAAACGCCCTCCGGGGCTATCTCGATGGGCACCCGCCGGGTTGGCGACAATGTGTGGGTGCGGACGACGGAGTGCTTACTGCCCAACGTGCAACAGATAGCCCCCATCTGGAATGACGGAAAGGGGCCGGAGGAAGGGTTGGACGGGCCGATGATGACCCGCTGGATCGTACCACGGGACGACACCAGCGCCATGTTGCTGGAACTTCGGCACATCTCAGAGTCGGAGGAGAGGGAGCCGGCCTGGTGGCTGGACAAGAACGAGATGTTGCCCGCGCAGCTTCCCATATCCGATGACTTTCGGGAACAGCAGCTCCAACCCAGCGACTACGAGGCTCAGGTCAGTCAGCGCCCCATCGCTGTCCATGGACTGGAGCACTTGGGCGCGACCGACCGGGGTGTCACGATGTTCCGCCGGCAACTGCGAAGAGGCATAAAGGCCGTGCAGGCGGGCGAGGATCCCGGTGCTCTGGGTGTGGATGAGAACGGCCATGTCTCGACGTTTTGCATAGATACGCAGGTCCCGTTGTCCCCGGCGTCCACCCCTGAGGAGGACACCAAGCAGTTGCGGGAACTCGGCCTGCGCAAGGCAGCGGAATATATCAGCAACCCACCGCACAAGTCTTAGAGCGCTTTTGACAAATCCCTTCTCCCTCTGGGAGAGGGTTAGAGCCTGCCCCTGCGAAAGCGGGGTGAGGGCGTCTTCGACCCGGGTCTTCCAGCCCGGGCCGTTGCGGGAAATCATACACGGAGGGGGTTCTATCATGGTGAGTAGTCCAAATAGCATCGTGCAGGACGCTATTGATGTCGCCATCGGAGAGCGTGGTGAAATCGGGGTTCAGGTCGCGGCTTACCTGGACAGCGAACTGGTGATTGACCAGTGGGGCGGCCTGGCGGACGAAAGCACCGGCCAAGAGGTTGACGGAGACACCCTGTTCCCGGTCTTCTCCAACATAAAGGCGATAACGGCGACGGCGCTTCACATTCAGGCGGAACGGGGACTGGTGGACTACTACCAGCCAGTGGCGAAATACTGGCCCGAATTCGGCAAGTACGGCAAGGACAAAGGCACGGTGTTCGATGCGCTGACCCACCGCATCGGCGTTCCCCTCATGCCTGTGGGGGTTACCCCGGAGTTGATGTGCGACTGGGACTGGATGGTGGGCCAGATTGCGGAGATGCGCCCTCTCTTTGAGCCGGGCACTCGCAGCGGCTACATGGCCTACACCTTCGGCTGGGTGGTAGGAGAAGTTGTGCGCCGCACAGATACAATGCGCCGGTCCTTCGGCCAGTTTATCCAGGAAGAAATCTGCCACCCTCTGGGCATCACCGACCTGTGGGCCGGGATTCCGCCCGAGGTCGAGCCGCGGGTGGCTAAACTTACCAATGTACCGCCGATCCCTCCCGGCGCACCGGGAATGCCGCCGGACTCACTGCGTCCCAGGGCCACACCACCGGAGGTAGCGACTACACAGGAAGTGTTTGGCCGCTCCGACGTGCGTCAAGCCTGTATACCGGGAGCCCAAGGCATCATGAACGCCCGGAGCCAGGCCCGGTTCTACGCGATGCTGGCCAATGGCGGAGAGCTGGACGGCGTGCGCCTTCTTTCCGAAGACCGGGTGCGGACCTTCCATATACCGCGCCCCCCCAGCGATTACGACCAAGTTAGCGGCAAGCCCCACAACGGAACCATCGGGGGCTTCCACTTCGCAGGCAGTCCCGGCATGGGGGCTATGGGCAGCAACCCTCTGGCCTTCGGGCATAACGGCGCTGGCGGCTCTCTGGGCTGGGCCGATCCCAAGCATCGCTTGGCGGTCGCAGTCCAGCACAACCGCATGGTTCCGCATGGTCTCCCGGAAGAAAGCCCGCTGACGCCCATTGGCGCGGCGGTGCGAAAGGCCCTGGGTATATCCGAATAACGTCTTGGAAATACCTGCGAGGTACTCCGAGGGCCCGGCAAATCTAGCCGGCCCCTTTAGCTGACAGTCCGATTAGACGGGGCGCTACCCCTTACCTCCAGTCGTGGCGGGGTTTCCAGCCCAGCAGACGCTGAGCCTTTTCCGTGCTGATGACGCTGGCGGCGCCGCTCAACCCTTCGCGTATCTCCACCTGGTCTCCAAAGTTGTTCTTGACGATGTCAACGGTCGGTTCATCGAAACGACTGGAGGGTTGGGCGAGCATGAATGCCTCATACTCTTCGATTTCCGCATCCAGCGCCAGAACATGGGCTTCGGCCACGTCCCGCGCGTCGGCGTAGGCCCACATCACCAGTGTCAAGGGTTTTTCCGGCGTAGGGGCAGGCCACGGAAACTCAGTCTGTACTTCGGGTAGCGCCACGTTGGTAAACCGCAGGCTGACTACGGTAGTGTCGGAATTGCGGGCGATCATTCTGCCGATGTCCTCTCCAACCTGCTTGGTCAGGCCATAGGGTTCGAAGGGCATCATGGGGTGTTCTTCGTCCAAGGGCAGGTACCGAGGGACGAATGCGTTACCGTCGTGGGCCCACCCCATGCCGAAGGCGCTTGAGGAGTACACCACGCGCCGCAGGCCCAATTCCGCCGCCGACATCATGACATTGAAGTCGGCTGAAACATTATTCTCGAAGATTGCCCTCGGCTCAGCCCGTGTCGGTCCGGGGATGGCCCCCATGTGAACCACGGATTCCGCGCCCTTGAGGACACCATTCACCGCGGCAGCATCACCGAGATCGCAACGCACAAATTCTGTTGGAAGGTCGTTGGCATCAACTTGGTCGGTTGCGAGGACCTCTTTACCCTGTTCCGCCAGCAACTGCGCCACCCGCCGCCCCAGCCTTCCCGCTGCTCCGGTTACTACTATCATTTTCTCGGTCCTGATCTTGGAATCCGGCTTAACCGATATGTTGATAGATAAACGCCGTCATCTGCTCCAAAGCCTGCTTCGCAACCGGCGTGGAGATGTCCTGGAGTATCCTTTCGCCTTCGCCCTCTAATATCGTCACGTCCAGGTGCCCGCCCGCCTTGCGGTATTGCAGGACGAACTCGTCGAGGTCCGGGCGCGGATGGGCTTCCTCGTAGCTGCGGGCCAGGCAGAGCGTGACCGGCAGCGCCGTGCGCTCTCCACGGGCGAGAATGCGGGCCGGAGCAGCCTCGGCCATGGCTTCCTCGGTCTCCCAGTACAGTTCGTGCATGGAGACGACCCGCTCCGCCACCCCGGCGGGCGGCGTGCA
Source organism: Dehalococcoidia bacterium (assembly GCA_965232885.1). Classification (GTDB taxonomy): domain Bacteria; phylum Chloroflexota; class Dehalococcoidia; order Lucifugimonadales; family UBA3495; genus VXOI01. The sequence continues at coordinate 1,136,111 of CBDDQX010000003.1, forward strand.
GTCCTGCCGAAGCCCCTTGGCGTAGTGGTAGCGCCCCAAGGGATCAATCACCGGAGAAACCATGATCACGCAGCCGAGGGCGCCGTCCACCCCTGTTGCTCCATTCGAGAGCGGCAATGAGGCGTACCGGGAGTCGTTGGGCCGCATGCCCAGCAGCATGGCTTGGTGCGCGCCGCTGGAGGTTCCCATTGCGCCGACGACACCCGGTATGCCGTTCCAGGAATCAGCCTGGGTCTTGCACCAGCGAATGCCGTAGTGGATGTCGGCCAGGGAGGCCGGATATGATGCTACCGGGGGCACGCGGAAATCCAGCGCTGCCACTATGACGCCATTCCTGGCCAGCTCTTCGTTGGCTGCGTTGCCGTTCAGTCGGTCTCCCCGGACCCATGCGCCGCCGTGCAACTCGACCATGACCGGGAAAGGCCCTGCGCCGATGGGCCTGTATACTCGCGCCAGTAGTGGCTGATCTCCGTGGCGGAGATATTCCACGTCCTGGACTTCAATCTCGTAGGTTGACTGCTTGCTGATAACCATGACTACTCCATTTCGCCGGGTTTCTACCGGATAACGACAGGCTCAGGTTAAGCCCCTGAAGCACTTGCGTCAATTGTGGCTTCCAGCGATGCCGTCGGCGGTGCAGGTACGCACTGCGTGGGTTAAACTACGCCATACGACGCAACCGGAGGTAGAACGATGGTATTGGCAGGACAGCAGCTTGAAACTGGCATGATCCAGTACGCCAGCCGCGATGGGACCATGATTGACGCCCTTTACAGCCGGCCCGCCGAGCCGGGCAACTACCCGTCCGTCATCGTCACTATGGAAGGCATGGGCCTGATGGACCATCACAAGGACATCGCCGTCCGCTTCGCTGGCCGGGGTTTCCTGGCCATCGCCCCCGACCTGTACACCCGCGAGGGTACGCCGGAGCCGGAGAACGTGCTGGCTACGCTTTTCGCCAGCCCTGACTCACGGGCAATGGACGACCTGGAAGGGGCGGCGCTGTTCCTGAAGTCGCAGGCCCACAGCAACGGCAAGGTGGGCATCATCGGCTTCTGCTCCGGCGGACGCTACACCCTGATGATGGCCTGCCAGAGCAGCAACATTGACGCCGCCGTGGACTCCGCGGGCGGCCACATCGCAGACCAGGAAATCACAGACCTGCGCCCGGTCAACCCCATAGACATGATTCCCAGTCTCTCTTGTCCCCTGCTGGCCCTGTTCGGCATTGAGGACCAGAATCCCACGCCGGAACAGGCGGAGCGACTGAAGGCAGAGATGGACAAGCACGGCAAGACCTACGAGTGGGTCATGTACGACAACGCCGGTCATGCTTTCTTCGCCGACTACCGTCCCAGCTATCGCGCCGCCCCGGCCCAGAATATGTGGCACCGCGTGCTGGAGTTCTACGGCAAGCACTTGTCGTAAGGGGCGTGACAACCGCGAGAATTTCATTCCCACCCTAACGCTCTCCCTCAAGGGGGGACTACTTTCGGCAGTCAAAGGGATTTGGGACGTGGGGCGCGCGGCTGTCCGCCCCTACTCTTCATCCAACAGCTGGAAGATACCCTCGCCCTGCGACAGCAGGTACAGCTCGCCGTCGTTGTCCTGCCCGAAGGAGGCAATGCGCAGGCCGGTGTCGGCGAGTTTTTTGTGCTCAACCACCTGTCCGTTGGCATAGCGCAGCCCGAAGATTTCTCCGGTGCAGAAGTCGCCGTAGACATAGGCTCCGGTGAGCCACGGTATCGCCACGCCGCGATACACATAGCCGCCGATGACCGAGCAGGCGTCGTCCTCCAGCGGGTACTCCCATACAGGAGGAATGAAGGCCTCGCTCTCGCAGTCCGACGACGGCTGGAAGCAGTGGTTGCCCTCCATGGCGTTCCAGCCGTAGTTGCCGCCTTTCTGGATGAGGTCTATCTCCTCCCAGCGGTTCTGCCCGACATCGCCGGCCCACAGCTCGCCAGTCTCGCGGTCGAAGGAGAAGCGCCACGGGTTGCGCAGGCCGTAGGCCCAGATTTCGGGCCGCCCGCCGCCGTCGACGAAGGGGTTGTCCGGCGGGATGGTGTAGGGTTGCTCCGCCGTCGCCTCGGACACGTCAATTCGCAGTATCGTGCCCAGTAGCGTAGAGGGGTTCTGCCCGTTGCGCTGCGGGTCGCCCGCAGACCCACCGTCGCCGAGGCCGATGTACAGGTAGCCGTCTGGTCCGAAGGCGATTTGCCCGCCGTTGTGGTTGGCGTAGGGCTGCGGCACTTCCAGGATGACCAACTCGCTCTCCGGGGCTACTGCCCTGTTGTAGTTGAAACGCGAGACCACCGAGCGGCGGGGGGTGGCCGCAGAATAGTAAACGTAAAGATACCTTCCGTTCTCCGGAGACAGGGCGAGCCCCAGCAGTCCTTCTTCCCAGCCACGGCTGCTTACTCTGCCGCGTATGTCGAGAGGTTCGGGAACAAAGACGTGCTCTTGCCCCAGATGCTCTTCTTCGAAGACCCAGATAACCCCTACCTGGTCGGTCACGAGGATACGGTCATTCCCTGCCTGAACGAAGTTTGTGGGCGCTTCGAGCCATCCCTCGCCACGCAGCACTATCTCCAGCCTCAGCGTTCCCAGACTAGGCGAGGCCGGCGCCGACAGCGGAGCAGCATCGGGTGGGTGCGTCGGCGAAGGACTGCCGCATCCAGCCACCAGCGCGGCGAACACGGCCAGCAGTATTGTCAATATCCCGCCCATGGGTACAATTCTACACATTCCTAATCATCCGGGGGCCCGGCATTCCTGGGCGAGAGTATAATTCTTAACGGCCTCCGAGGGCTGACTATTTCGGTTCGCATTGAACGGGCCGACAGGAGTTGCAGTGGCGCTGAACGTCAGGCTGGCTGTCCCGTCCGACCGCGATGAGGTGCTGCGGCTGGTGAACGGCCTGCTGGTCGAGCTTGGCGGTTCTCCACGGCCTGCCGACGCGGCGAGCGCCGTTCTTGATGAACTGACGGGCGGGTCAGATGCTGGGTTCATTGTAATCGCAGAAGTGGATGGCATGGCCAAGGCCGTCTGTACGGCATCCTTTGTTCAGGCACTGCGAACGGTTGGACGGTATGCCATATTCCAGGAAATGTACGTTGAACCCGACTCGCGCAGCTCCGGTGTAGGAAGGGCGGTCATTGACTTCGCCCTGGAACACGCCGTCGCCTGCGGTTGCCAGGTCGTCGAGTTGGGAACACCGCGCAACGGCGAACGTCAGATTGAGTTTTACGAGCGCGCAGGGTTTGTGAGCGTCGGGGCGCGCCTGCGCTGGACCACCCCCGAAAATCGCTTCCGTTAATGAAATTGGCAATCATCTTAGCCAGCAGTCCTTCCATCGAAGGCAGGGAGATTCTATGAGCGCTGCGGAAACTTGGGGCGAAATGGTGCGGGTGGAGCATGAGCAGTCGGACAGGATGCGGGGCGCGCGTCCCACGGACCACTGGAGGCAGTACGCCCACCAGTTCAAGGCGGACCCACATCGTAGGGACGATACCCTTGTCGAGCGGTTGCGAGATCATCTGCTGCCCGGTGATTCCCTGCTGGACGTGGGCGCGGGCGGCGGACGGCTGGCCCTGCCGCTGGCCCTCACGTGCCGCTCAGTCACCGCCGTTGAGCCGTCGCCCAGTATGTGCGCCGTGCTGCGCGAGACTGCCGAAGAGGCGGGTATAGAGGTCAAAGTTGTCGAATCGGGTTGGGCTGAGGCCACAGTTGACCCGGCCGACGTTGTTCTTTGCAGCCACGTCGTCTATGTGGTCCAGGATATAGAAACCTTCGTCCGCAAGCTGAACCAACACGCCCGCCGCCTGGTCCTGATGGTGGTGTTCCGGTCTTCGCCGCAGTCGCAACTGTACGGCCTTTGGGAGCAAGTGCACGGCGAGCCGCGCAATCCGCTGCCGACACTGCCGCAATTCCAGCCAGTTCTGAACGAACTAGGAATTGCCTACCAGGTAGATGAATTGCCAGGTGACCGGCCCTTCGGGTTTGCCAGTGAAGAAGAGGCGCGGGAAATCATCGCCCAGCGCCTCTACGTCGCTCCGGGATCCCAGGCGGAGGCCAGGCTGTCCGGCGCGCTGGACGAGGCGCTCCAGGAAGAAGAAGACGGAGTGTGGCGAATCCAGGGCAGCCAGCAACTGCAGCCCTGCATCGTTTCGTGGACGCCTGCCTAAGGAATCTCTGAATAAGTCACCGTCCGCGTTGCGAGACCGTCATTCCGGCGAAAGCCGGAATCTACGGACAGTCCTTCTGGATTCCGGATCAAGTCCGGAATGACGTTGTTCAGAGGTTCCCTAAAAATTCCTCCCAATCAAGGGTAACGTGATTGCTCTGTGCCATCTACTCCGCGCCTCGCCATGTTTGCAGGTAAATTGCTCCTAGCGTTCCAACTACCGAGCCGCCCGCGGCCATCCAGAAAGTCCATTTCATCGCTATGTAGTCAGCTACCAGTCCGCCGATTGTGGGGGAAATAGTGCTGCCCAACCCTGCGCCCACTGACATCAGCGCGAAGGCTGCGGCGGAGAAACGCACCGGGACGTAATCTCCCGCGGAGGCCGCGCATATCGTGTAGGTAGCCCGCAGCGTCACCCCCATCAGTATTGATGCAATCAGGAACGGTACGAAGCCCGGAATCAGCGCCAGCAGCACGAAGGACGCCCCTTGCACCACGAAGGAATAGGCAAATGCCTGTCCGCGCCCCAGCTTGTCGGACATCCACCCCCATAGCACTCCGCTGCCTATGCTCAGTACCCCGATGAGGATGACAAGCTGCCCGACGGTAGCCAGCGATATTCCGTTTTCCTGGGTGAGGTAGAGTCCGAAGAAGGTGGTGAACAGGTTCTGCGCCCATCCCGAAGTGAAGGCTATAAGAGCTATGAGCCAGACCGCGGGGCTCTTGAACGCCTCGACAGGCCAGGCGCTACGGGTTGGACCTTGCTGCCGCCCGGCATCAGCTTGTTCCGTGGGCTGCTCGCGCACGAACAGCAGCGACACCACAGCCACAGCCAGCACTATTCCTCCGAACAACTGCCAGCTATACCGCCATCCGTCTTCCCAATTGGCCCCGGTAAAGATGGGGACGAACACCCCGGCGACGATGAAGGCAATGCTGCCGCCGGAGGCGGCTATCCCCGCTGCCAACCCCCGGTCGCGCAGAAGAAACCAGGCGGACAGCAGCCCCATCATAGGGGTCAGCGCCGCGCCGCCGCCAATACCCATCAGCACGCCGGCGCCAACGGCCATGCCGTAATTCCGGGAAAAGCCCAGCAACACCATGCTGATGCCAACGGCCACTGTGCCAGCGACGATTATGGAGCGGCTGCCATAGCGCGGAGCCAGTGTCCCCGAGGCCAGCGCGCTGCCGATTCGTATTGCCGCCGAGATGGTAATCAGCAACCCCGCCTCGGTGTGCGACAGGTGGAGAGACTCCTCCATAGAAGGGAGAGTAAGGCTGAACCCGAACTGAACAAATCCGGTGGCCAGGTTGACCAGGAAGGCCACCAGCAGCATGACCCCGGAATAGGTGCGGAGCCAGTAAACGGCGAGGCTGTTAGCTAGGATGAGAGGCCCCCAAGACTTACCCAGCTACCCTGCTCTTGCGGAAACGCCTCATCCTTTCCTGCTTGTCCGGGTCGTATTTTGGTGCGCATTGCAACAACAAAGGCAGAACGTTTTCAGAGAAGTGGCCCAGGGTGAAGCCTACTATCTCCCCTACGTCGTAATTTTCGTAGGGATCAAAATCGTCGTTGAAGTGGGTAATCCAGTTTTCGGTTACGGCCTCGCTGTAAACATACGGCTTCCCGTTGCCCAGATTCAAGATGTCGGTTTCGGCGCAATAATCAACCGTCAGGTTAGTTCTGAAATCAGTCTTCTCAAATTCGCCGGGCAATAGATGGGGCAGTAACAGCTCGGCCGCATCAAAGCACTCGAAACCGATGCACCGGCCATATTCGTTAATGCAGATGACGAATCCCACGCCCTGCTGTTCGGTTAGGGTCATGCCGTTGGTGTAATTGCCACTCACTCCGACAGGAGAAATGTCGGCAAGATACAGACAGTCAAAATCCGGGTCGTACCTGTATCTGGTTATCCTTTCCGCGCCGCTCATTACGTTCTTCTCCTTTTGCGCTGGCTGCTATCGGGATGCGCGGTTACTACAAAGCGGGGCTCCGTGCTGATATTTACAATAGCTTCGAGGTAGTTTCCAGACCCTACATCGGAAAACCACTTCCAAAAATGTCTGATACGCTCGCTCTCATCTTCCTGGAAATCCGGTTGGCGAATGGTGTCTTGTACCTGCTCTACGGTTATCAGCCCGACCCTGTGCCGATGGTCAACCCAGATGTGGGGATTGATTCGGTAGACGATGCCATTGTGGGTGAATCTTAAAGGGTCTGTTTGCATTGTACCCAATTCCTGGGGTGGGTATTAGCCACAACCGCCCGCCCTTGGAAGACATAGGGCAGGCGGCTGGCGCACTTATCCCGGTACGGATTTTCTGCCTTGCCCCTACCGCAGGGCGCGGAAGAAGTTGCGCATATCCTCTACCAGTAGCTCCGGCTCCTCGAGGGCGGCGAAGTGGCCGCCGCTGGGCATCACCGTCCACTGCTGCACGTTGTAAGAGCGCTCGGCCCACTCGCGGGGAGGGCGGCTGATCTCGGCCGGGAACACCGCCACGGCCACCGGCACGTTGATACGTTCACTCTGGGCGAAGTCCCACGGCTTTCGCAGCGTCTCGTAGTACAGGCGGGTGGAGGAGTTGATGGACTGAGTAACCCAGTAGATGGTTACCGTGGTCAGCAGCTCGTCCTTGGTGAACTTGGACTCCACATCGCCGTGGCAATCGCTCCAGGTGCGGTACTTTTCCACGATCCAGGCGCACAGGCCGGCGGGGGAGTCGTTGAGGCCGTAGCCCAGCGTCTGAGGCTTGGTGCCCTGAATGTGAGAATACCCGCCCTCGGCGGCCAGCCATTCCTCGCGCTGACGCAGCAGGCCCTGCTCTGCCTCGGTCAGAGGCTCGGATCCCGGCCCCATGTAAGGCGTGGGCCGAGTGGTGGAAGTGGTGTGGATGGCGACACAGTGGGCCGAGTGCGAGTGCCCCAGCTTGGCGGTGACGCTGGCGCCCCAGTCGCCGCCCTGCGCCACGTACCGGTCATAGCCAAGCTGCTCGGTCATCAGCTTCGCCATCACGTCGCCGACGCCTAGCACGTCCAGCCCCCGCTCCTGCGCCGCGTCGGAGAAGCCGTAGCCGGGCATTGAGGGCGCGACCACATCGAAGGCGTCGGCGGGGTCGCCGCCGTGGGCGGCCGGGTCCGACAGCAAAGGAATGACCTTGTGCATCTCGAAGAAGGTGCCGGGCCAACCGTGGGTGATTATCAGCGGCAGCGGGTTCGGCCCCTTGCCCTTCTCATGGATGAAGTGAACCTGCCGCCCGTCCACAGGCGCCTTGAAGTGGGAGAAGCTGTTGATTAGCGCCTCCTGCTTGCGCCAGTCGAAGCCGTTCTTCCAGTACTCCACCAGCTCCTTGATATAGTCCATATTGGAGCCGTATTCCCAGCCAACGCCGGGCAGCTCGTCGGGCCATCGCGTGCGCTCCAGACGCGCCTTGAGGTCGTCCAGCACAGCATCAGGAATTTCAATCTTGAAGGGTTCTACGGGCATGACTTCTTCTCCTTTGTAGTTCCCTCTCCCTTGAGGGAGAGGGTTAGGGTGAGGGTGTAGCGATTTGTTTCCTTTCCCGGAGGGAGAGGGGATTTTTTGAGGTACTGGCTCTTGACCTTACCCCGGCAGCAAAGGCTCAGTTCGGTTGGAAGGCAGGTCGGGGTCGAAGGCATTGATGACGAAGGCCAAGAAGCTGTAGTTGCCGATGACCAGGGTCAGCTCGATTAGCCCCTGCTTCCCGAACTGCTCCAGCGCGTCTTGGAAGGCGCCACGCCCCACCTTGCGGTCGTTGAAGAACTCGCGGGCGTAGTTGATTACGGCCCGTTCCAGGTCGGTGAGCGGAGGCAATTCCTGTCCGTCGCGTATGGCGTCCACCACGGCATCCTGCACTGCGGCGGCGCGGGCGGCCCCTGCGTGAGCGTTCCAGATGTGCTGGCAGTCGTATTCCCGCGCCGCCAGCAGCATGGCCAGCTCCAGTGCGGCCGGAGGCAGCGAAGACTCGTTGCGCAGGTAGTTGTTGAGGGCGGTGGCGGCTTGGTGGGCCTTGGGAACGTGAATCATCACCGACCCGGGCCCGTAGGACGGGACGCCGCCCAGGTTCTGCACCATCTGGTCAAATTCGGAAACCTGGTCCTGAGGCACGTTATCGCGGGTGGCGGCGGGTATTCTCGCCATGATTAACCTCCTATCAATTCAGAAGAACCGGAGTAACCCTAAGCGGCCCTGTTGAATGTTGTCAATCGGATTCGGCGCTTGTGGAACCTGCCTCTCTCGGCAGGAGTACGCCGCATATCAGAAGAGACCAGCTTGCTACGGCGCAAATGATGAACCCAGGGTAATAGGAGTTGAAGTTGTCGTATAACCAACCCACCAGGATCGGGAATATAAACATCCCCAGCCCCGAGAATGTCATGTACGAGCCCCAGACGGCTGCAACCCGCTCAGGAGTTGTCCCGGCCAGTCGCATGGGAATTGTAAGCAAGGCAGGCACATAAAACCATGAACCAACTCCCAACACCACCACAGAGATATAAATTCCTGCCTGGCCAGGAAAGAGAAATGCTCCCAGCCCCCCAAGAATCGCCAGTACCCCGGAAAAAGCAAGGATTCCCCGGTAGGAGAACAGGAATTCACCCATTCCGCCGAAGACGGCCAGCCTGCCGCGGAAGGACTCGAACAAGAGCGGGATGGCTCCACCCGACAGCACGGCGAAAATTCCAACAAAGGGAAGAATGCTGGTTATAATTCCCGCTTCCTGGGCCGAAATACCTCTCTCTTCGCCATAAAAGGTGGGCAACCATGTGGTCAGAGCCGTGTACTGAATGAATATCCCGGCGTCGGCGGCTACCAGCAAGACTACCGCCCGCCCTCGCAACACCGAAAATACTTCGCGCACCGAAATGCCGGTTCGCCGTTCGACGCCGGTTTCGCGGTCCCTGGGCGCCATGGGCCACAGGATCGTTCCCACTATCCCGACTGCGGAGAATACTGTCAGGGTCACCTTCCAGCCCAGCAAATCGGCCAAAGGAACAGCCCCTGCCAAAGAGACCGCGACACCCCCGCTCAGAATGGCGGTGTTGAGCGAATTGATGACCAGCATTTCCCTGGGTTTGAACCATTGCATCACCAGAGGCCCGGTAGCGACTACCATGAGCGCCAGTCCTACTCCATAGGCCAATCGCAGGAAAAGGAGCACATAGAAGTTGGGCGCTATGGGGGCGATAGCCAGCAAGGCCATCGCTATCCAGGCCCACATATAGGCCCGCTTCACGCCCACTCGGGTTATGAGTATACCGCCAGGGATGCCGATAGCCGCTCCGACCAACATGGGGAGAGATACCAGCAAACCTGCGGCCCAATGGCTGATGTCGTACTCTTCTATTGCCAGAGGAAGGAGTGGGGACAAGGCAAAGAGGTTCAGCCCGGCAGCCAAATGCGCTGCAAGGGTCATTGCCGCCATGAACAGGCGGGCGCGATTGGTGACGGGAGCGGATGCTTCTGCTGCTAGCTGAACAGTCGCACCTCTTGTGGGGGTGGTTGGGCAGCGGCGATGCAGACGGAGGTGTCATTGCGGACGTTGTTCACGGTTGACGAAACCTCGCGAATGTCCAGCAATTCCGGCGGCGCAGGGAGGATCAGCGGCGCCAGCGTGTCGGGGGTTTCGGTCAGCGGGTCCAGCCACAGAGGTTCGGTTTCAGCCGACAGTATAACTGGCATCCGGTGGTGTACCTGGGCCATAAATTCATTGGCGGCGGTAGTCAGTATGGCGCAGGAGCGTATCGTTTCGCCTTTGGGCGACCGCCAGGTTTCCCATAACCCGGCGAAAGCCATGGGCTCGCCCGACTTCTGGAAGAAGTACATAGGCGTCCGCTGCTTGCCGTTTCCTTTGTTGCGCTCAGGCCCCGCGGGCCGCCGCCACTCGTAGAAGCCGTCGGCCAGCACCAGGCAGCGCCGACGCCGGAAGGCGCTGCGGAAGGCAGGCTTGGTGGCGGCGGTCTCGCCGACTGCGTTAATCATGCGGCTGCCTATCTTAACGTCCTTGGCCCACGAAGGTACCAGGCCCCAGCGCATCATCTCGCCCCGCCGCTCGCCATCATTGACCACGGCCAAGACCTGCTGTGTGGGCGCAATGTTATAGCGAGGTTGTTGTGGTGGCGAATCCATCATGAACCCGAACCGCCGCTGCAACTCGCTGATTCCGGTGATTAGCGTATACCTGCCGCACACAATGGGCTACTCCAACGGAGGGATGCGACCGGGGTTTTCGCCGCGCTCCCGCCGGTTCCAGGCTTCCCTGAGTTCGTCTTGGTGGAGTGTAGCCCACCGGAGCACCCGCTGCTGTATCCGTCTGGGGAGATGGCCTCTTACCCGCAGAGTTTCAATCATTATTTGTGCCTTCTCGTCACCATACACTGCGTGGAAATGAGGTGGCGGGTGTTCCTGTGGATACATCTGTATCGAAATGCCAGAAAACCGGCATAACTCAGGCATCTGTTGGCGTCTCAGCGAATTCGGGGAACATCTCTTCTACGGTCAACCCGGTCACTCCCATATATGCAAGGTCCGGGCACATATCAATTTCCTCACTCCACGCTATGCCGCCATGTGGACTTACATAGACACCGTTGAAGAATTCTGGGTCATCCCAAGCCTTGAAGCCACCTTTTCCCACAAGGTGCGAAAGGTCTATCTCGCCGGAGACACCGTCATCAAATCTGACCCAGATCCTGAATCCATCGCGGGCTTCCACTTCGACCGGTTCGGGCAAGTATCGTACCGGGCCTATGAACTCATCATCGTCCAAGGAAGGTATAGGGTCAGGGGATTCCCCTCGCTGGCACTGCTCCCATGCCTCCCGAAGTTCGTTAGGGCGCAGGGATACCCACTCTGTCACATCCTCTATTCCCCATGATGGCAGGGAACCCTGCAACAGCGACCCTTCCAAGCTGAAAACCGCGCTCCGCCCCTCATATTCGGCCTCCGCATGGAAGTGTGGCGCATCGTCTTCAACCCCGCACATTTCAATAGCTATCCCGGAAAACCAGGACACCTTGACCCTTTCCTTACACTCCATCGCTACCCCACCACTTCACGGAACTGCTGGATGGCGTTGATGTGGTCCTGCGGCGAGTTGTAGCCGGCGCGCATGGTGTTTATGGAGATGTGAGTTGCGCCCAGTCCGGCCCAAGTCTCGGTCTGCGCCTGCCAGAACTCCGGGTCTCCGTCGGCGGAGTTGATGCGCGGCTCCATCAGGATGGCCGAGGGGTCGCGGCCTGCCGCCTCGGCGAAGCCGGCCAGCCTTTCCAGCACTGCCGGGGCGTCGCCGGGGCCGACCTGCGGGAACCAGCCGTCGGCCAGCCGGGCCACGCGGCGCAACACCCGTTCCGGCGGATGGTCGTTGGCTCGGGTTCCCGCCCCCATCCAGATAGGGATGGGCCGCTGTATCGGCAGCGGATTGATGCCGGCGTTGGTGATGTCGTGGTACTTGCCGTGGAAATCAATGACGTCATTGGTCCAAAGCTGACGCAGCACTTCGATCTGTTCTGCCTGCCGCGCCCCCCGATTGCTGAAATCTTCGCCCAGGGCCTCGTACTCCACGTGGTTCCAGCCAACGCCCACGCCGAGGCGCAGACGCCCGCCACTGAGGACGTCGCACTGGGCCGCCTGCTTGGCTACTAGGGCCGTCTGCCGCTGCCCGAGAATCAGTATCGCTGTGACCAGCTCCAAGGAAGTGGTTATGGCGGACAGGTAGCCAAACAGCACCATGGGCTCGTGGAACATACTGTCCTTAGTGTAACCGCCCGGTCTCCAGTTGGCGTGCTTGGTGGTGTCAGCCCCCAGCACATGGTCATAGACAATCAGGTGCGAGAAGCCCAACCCCTCGGCGGCCTGAACATAGTCCCGCACCGCCGCCGGGTCAGCGCCGATTTCGGTCTGCGGAAAAACAACCCCTGCCTTCATTCTGATACTCCTTCAGTTGACATGGATGTACAGGATAGACAGGATGTTTTTGCTACCCATCCCGTTCATCCTGTGTATCCATGTTAGTCCTTGCGGAAGTGGGGGATGACGTGCTTGCCGAACATCTTCAGCGTGTTCATGGTTTCTTCGTGACTGGCCGGCCCGATGGCGCTGAGGCAGAAGATCTGCTCGATACCCATGGCCTCGTAGTTCTCCACGAAGCGGATGCAGTCATCGGGAGTGCCGACGCAGAAGTTGGCGCCGCGTTTGACCACCTCATCGGGTGTGGGGTCGCCCTCGTGCGGCCCGGCGGCCAGGCGCATATCCCGCTCGTAATAGCCTTGATAGTCCGGCGGCACCGTGGCCGGGTCAACGCCCCGCCAGACCAGCCGCGCCCTTTCCCGTTGCTGTTCCAGGTACCAACTGACCAGTTCCGTGCCGCGCTCAACGGCGACCTTGGGGTCTTCGTGGCAGAAACCGGCGGTCATCAGCGCGTTCTGGCTGTTGACCGTTGGGCCGTGCGCCCCGTTGAGGCTCTTGTAATACAGTTCCAGAGTGCCTGCGACCCGATCCATGCCGCCCTCGCTGCCTACCAGAGCGCCCAGCCCCAGCTCGCCGGCGCGGCGAGTTGTTTCCTCGCTGGCGCAGGCGGACCAGAGGGGCGGGTGCGGCTTCTGCAGCGGCTTGGGAAGCACGTTGCGGGGCGGGATGTGGAAATACTCGCCGTCGTGGCTTATTTCCTCTTCGGTCCAGATGCGGGGCAGCACATGGGCGAACTCTTCCCACATGCCGCGAGTGTCCTCCAACGTGGTTCCGTAGGGGGTCAACTGGTAGGGGTAGCCGGTGCGGCCAAGCCCGACGTCCACGCGGCCCTTGCTGAGAATGTCCAGCGTGGCCATGCGCGCCGCCGTATGCAGTGGGTGGTGGATGGGGGCCAGCACCACGCCGATGCCCATGCGGATGCGCGAGGTGCGTTGCGTGACCGCCGCCAGCGTAAGGTCGGGCGCGCTGTTGTGCGACCACACGGGGCGGAAGTGATGCTCCGAGAACCAGACGCTGTCGTATCCCATCTCCTCCGCGAAGGCAATCTGGTCCAGCGCCTCCCAGATGCGCCGGGCCTCACTCTCCTCGTCCCAAGGCTTGGGCACCTGAATCTGATAGAAAAGTCCGAATTTCATGGCCATCTCCCTGCCGTAGTGCCGCCATTATAGCAGGGAGATGGGGCGCTAACGTGGCGACTACGAAGCGTTCCTCCTGCGCCTCCTCAGCCACACCAGCCCGTAGACCGCCGCCGCGACCACCAGTATCACCGGGATGAACACGCCCACCCACAGCAACGCCGTCACTATGCCGTAGCCTACCGCCGACAGCGCCCGGACGGCTTGCCGTCCCGCATCGGCCAGGCTCCAGCCGGAAATTACCAGGCTTTCCGACTCCCGTACCTCCACACCGAGTATGCTTGATGACTCGACGCTGCCGGCGTCGCTTTCCGCGGTTACGGTCAGCGTGGCATGGTACTCGTTGGGACGGTAGTTGACATAGACGTGACTGACGGTCACCTGCGTCTCGCCCTCGCCGGGGACGCCCTCCACCGCAGGCGAGCCGTCGCCGAAGTCCCAGCGGTAGCGGAAGTCCCGCAGACCCTGCGGGCGGGTGAAAGAGCCGCTGAACTCGACAGTTTCTCCTTCCTCGACGTCTTGGGATTCCCCGGCGAACACTGTGATTTCCGGCGTCTTGATTACGGTGGCGATGAAGGTGTCGGAGCCTTCGGCCAGCCCCGATTCGCCGGTTCCGGTCAGCGTGAACTCGACGATGTAGGGAGAATCGCGCTCGTCGCCGTAGGTATGTGTCACCGTGGCCGTGATGCGCTCGCCGTCATTGGCCGTGGGCGCCGACGCCGTTCCCCCCACCGGGCGAGAGCCATCGCCGAAGTCCCACTGCCATGAAAAGTTGTCTATGCCCTCCGGCGGCCTGAAGGTGGCGCGGAACCGGGCCGTATCGCCTACTGCAAGCGTCTTGTCCGGCCCGGCGTCCGCTGGTAAAGCCAACGGAGACGCGCGCAGGTTGACGTTTATCAGCGAGTAGGCCGAAGTCTGCTCCAGGTACTTGATGCGCCCCTCTATCTGCTCGATGCGGGTTTGCAGGTTGGACAGCTCCAACTGGACGCTCAAGGCGTCCTCCACGTCTTCCGCCTGCTGCATGATCTCCAGGAGCCGGTCTTCGGTGGCTCGCAGCCCCTTGAGGCGCGACTGGATGTCCACGTATTCGTCGGTAACGTCCTGACTGGTGGAAATCTCCGATTCCACCTTCAGCGCCAGTTCCCGCAGCCGCTGTATGGCAGAGTCCAGCGAACCGGCAGGCACGCGAATTGCGATGTAGCCTCCGTGCTTGGCGCTGCGATCGGAACTGACAACCCAACCACCCGAGCGCCCGGCAAGGGCGGCAACGTCGTCCACCGCCGCCGCCACGTCGGAAACGGTCAACTGCATATCAACGGTGCGGATGATGATACGTTGCTGCGCAGGCACAGAGGCCAGGATGTCCGCTCCGGCGGATTGCGCGGCCTCTCCGTCTGATGCCTCCTCCTCGACTTCCACGACTTCCATCCGCTCGGATGCCCGCATGGGTATTGTCGTTGGCGCTGGCGCGGCGGTAGCAGCGGGTGCGGAAGCTCCCATTGCCATGGGCGCGGCAGTACTTCCTGGCCCTGCTGGCCCGGCCGCCCCGGACTCTCCCTTGTCTGCATACTCTGATACTACTAGATTGAGGGGTTCTGCCTGCTCACTGTCCGAGCCAGTCCCGCAAGCCAGCGATGCCCCGGCCAGCAACAGGCATATAATCGCCAAAACCTTCCATGTCAGCGTCATATCCGTAGCTCCCGTCCGTCCCCGGCTGAGGTTGAGGGTGAAGTGTTGTGACAGATAATACGCCGAAACAAAGGGATTCGTTCCATAAATTCCGGCAGAAAGGCGGAGGAAGGGGCCTCATTCAAGAAGACGGGAGGAGAAGATGGAGCCGGTGAGGGGAGTCGAACCCTTGACCTGCGGTTTACGAAACCGCTGCTCTGCCACTGAGCTACACCGGCCTCAGCTAGGACGCTAAAGCTATTGTCTCATTGTACCAACCATTCTGCAAACATTTCGGGCCACGCAAATAGATCAAAGGGGCGTTCCAATTCAGGCGGCCGGGATTGCCAAGTCGTTCAGGGATGTGTAGGGGCAAGTTTCAAACCTGCCCCTAGGGATGGTCAAACCACCTAAAACGGAACGCTACCATCCATCGCCTACTGGCCTTTCCCGGTTTTGTTTGGCAATTCCTGAATAGCCTGATTCGCCAACGGTCCCAATCTGACGGTTAGGGTAAAGCTGCCGATCTCGCCTGCCGAGTAGGTGGTGGCCTCAATGGTGTAGTCGCCAGCCTCCAGCATCTGATGTACTTGTGAGTCGTACATGCCGCCAGTGGCAGCGCCAGCGTCATCGTCAGCGGCAGGATCGTTCACCGGATTCCCGGAGCGGGCGTCGCCTCGCCGCAGGTAGAGGTAAGCGTCGGCATCTTCGGATTCCAGGGTAATGGTCACCTCGGACTCTTGACCGAGTGTGAAGGTGTAATAGTGCGCCAGCCTGGTCCCGCTGCCTCGCCCCAGCGCGTCGGTCTGGGATTCGCAGCCTGCGGCCCACTGTCCGTTGACAGGCACCTCGACGGTAATGATCTCGCGGCAGGGGTCATCAGGAGACGGCGCGGCGCCCAGGCCGCTGACGGTGAGGATGAAGCTGCCGGTCTCGCCCGCGTCGTAGGTCGTCGCCTCGATGGTGTAGGTTCCCGCCGCCAGCGTCTCTGAGACCTGGGAATTGTACCCGTCGCCAGCGTCATCGTCAGCGGCAGGATCGTTCACCGCCTCACCCGACTGGGCTTCGCCTTGGCGCAGGTACAGGTAAGCGTCGGCGTCGGATTTCAGGGTAATGGTGACGTCGGATTCTTGGTCGAGGGTGAAGGTGTAGTAGCGGGCGAATCTGGCCTGGTCGTTTGACCCCGGGGCTGCGGTTTCCGATTCGCAGTCTGCGGACCACTGCCCACGTACATCGCCGTCGGCGTCAAGCTCCACTGCGCAGGGAGGCGGCTCTGCGCCCAGCCCGCTGATGTCCAGCGTGAAGCTGCCGGTCTCGCCGGTCTCGTAGGTGGTGGCCTCGGCGGTGTAGGTTCCCGCTGCCATCGTCTGATGTATTCGGGAGTTGAGATTGCTGCCGTGTTCGATGTCGTCGTTTTCTGCTATGAAGGCGCCGGAGCGGGCGTCTCCCTCGCGCAGGTAGAGGTAGGTGTCGGCATCCCCGGATTCCAGGTTGATGGTGACATCCGACTCTACCGCCAGCTCGAAGGTGTAGTAGCGGGCGAGCCTGTCCCCGCCGTCTGATTTTCGGGCCGGGGCAGCCGATTCGCAGCCCAGGCCCCACTGTCCGCTGACCGGGCCATTGTCGGTCAGCATCTCGCGGCAGCTAACGTCAAAGCCCAGCGGAAGGGCGGCGCCTGGCGGCGGCAGTTTGGCAAAACCGTGCCCCCAAGTGTTGTTGGGGTCGTCCGCTCCCCTCTGCTCGGCGTAGTGTTTCAGGTAATCGGCAACCTGGTCGGGCGTGAAATCGGGGAACCGCTGCTTCACCAAGGCCGCCAAGCCCGCCACGTGGGGCGATGCCTGGCTGGTGCCGGCAAACCAGCAGTCCTGACCATTGCGAGTATATCTTGAGTAGGTTACAGATGCCGCACATGCAACTCCCACGATGTCGGGCTTGATGCGCCCGTCGGGCGTGGGGCCTTGACTGCTGTAGTTGGCAATGGTGCTCGTGTCCCAGTAGTGAGTGGCCCCCACTGCCAACATCCCAGGGTTGGCGCTTTCGGCGGGGTTGCCTATGCTGCCGCTGCCGGTGGCGTGCTCAAGGCTGCCGGGACCCCAGTAGGTCAGTTGAATCCAACTGGGCACAGGCCCGCTCTCGTGGGCAACGACTATGCCGTAGTCGTCGCTGTCGGCAAGCGCTCGAAAGCCTGCCGCTTCGAACGGAATGTGGTCGCTTCCTCCAGATTGTTCCTCAACCCCAAGACGGATGTAGGTATTGTCGCTACGATCGTACAAGTAAAGGTCCAAATCCGTGCTGGCGCCGCCCCAACTGTCTTCCCAGCGTAGTTGGAATGTATAGCTCCGACACTCTCTAAAGGGAAAATCTGCCACTTCTTCGTTCGAGTCGCTAAATCCCAATAGCCCATTCCCGTCGGGGTCATGGTAATTGCCAAACCAAGTACCATCACCGTTATTGCCTGCCGAATTCACCCAGGTGATGCCGTCGGCCACGGCCTGATTAACAGTATTCAGCGGACTCAGACTGGATGGAGAAGTGCCGTCTCCGGGGCCGTCATAGAACCAGCCGAGTGATTGGTTGATTACCGTTACACCTTCTCCTTCCATCCACCGGGTGATTTCCTGCATATCTCCCCGGGAGTATGGGTATGCCAGGTACAAGGTAACCTCAGGGGCTATGTCTATGATGGCCTCGGCAACCGCCGTGCCATGGCCGTTATCCTGGTTCAAGCGCGCCACATAATCCCGGCATTGGGCTGGGACGTTGGGCGGTACCGGGGATACGGCCTCGCATTCGGACAGATTGGTGGTAAACACGCCCACATCGGTGTAACACCTGACGTTAACATTGGCCGGCAATTCCGTGCCCAGGAGGCTGGTGAGCCCCCCTAATTCCAGATCAATTACCCCGACCTTCACGCCCTCGCCGGTATACCCGGCGTCGTGCCACGCCGGGGCGAGGTGGGCCGCCACGCCCTGGCTGGTGACATTGCCATACGCAGGTTCCGGCGGAACGATTTCCCGCACGATGGTGACGCCGGGCTGCTGCGAGAGCGGCCCCAGCAGCGTCAGCGGCACGTAGGCTTCGATGTAGTCCTCGCCCACGTTGCGCGGGTCGCCGCCGTTGCCCTCCAAGAAGTCCACTACGTCGTCCACGCTGCCGGACAGGTGAATGGTCACCGCCACCGACCCGCCCGAGTGTACCGGGGATTCCGCGGCGGCCAAGGCTGCCGCGACGCCCTGGTTTTCCACCGCGTCTATCTGCTGGTTGAGGCTGTAACCCAAGTTGGGATACTGCAATTGCGGCTTCGGTGGTATGTCGAAGTCGCCGGGGCCGTCGGCAGAGGCCGTGGGGATGGCTACTGCCAAGGAGATGAGCAGAGTCAGGATTGCCGCCAACCAGAGCAGTCTCTTGTTAGGCATCAACAGCATACCCTCAATTTATTGGCATTGGTGGATATTATGACTTGAGCCTTCGCGGCCTGTCATTCGTTCTCGAACTTGTGATGGTTCCCTTGTGCGGATTATAGCCCGAAGATATATCAGTAGGCGATATATCAGTAGGCGCGAAATCCAGATTGGTTATGACGGCTTGCGCTATATGGTTAGCTCGAACTCCCGTTGGGATGCAAAGAGAGGCGCAGGCGCGTTGCGCGCGAGGTGCAGCGGCCCTGGCCCGGAGCCGTGGACGTAGGCAACTATCAGCACACGGGCGGCCTCGACCATCACGTCGGCAGCGGCGGGAGTCAGCGGCTCGGGAATGGGCGTCCGCAACTTGGGAGATGTCAGGTAGTTGTACCAGGCAATCAGCACTTCCTGCACCGCCACGTCTTCCGGCTGCGCTCTGAGGCGCAGGGCCGCGCCGCGCTGGTAGTTGGGCAACCGGCCCAGGAGCCAGTCGAGATATAAGGGGTCGGTTGCTACCCGCTCGGGGAGAGCCAAGCCCGCGACGGCTTCAATGGCGTAGGAACGCTCGCCGTTGGCTTCCAGACGCTCCTCGGGGATCCGTCCGGCATCAGCAAGGTAGACCGGAATAAGGATGGGCGGATGCGGGTCTTTCACCGGCTCCCCCAAGGCGAACAGGAAGGCCACGCTGGCCGACACGGCGGCCAATGGCTCCGGGGTCATGCCGAGGAACTGGCCTGTCAAGCCCGCGAGGGCATCCAGCGGGCGCTCACCGCCGGACAGCCGTCCGCCAGCGGCGGACCTGACGGCCAAGGCCAGGCCTGATCCGTCGCCGCAGCGCGGGGCGATGCAGGTCAAGCTCGGGTTGCCCGCCAGTTCCGGTATGTCCTCTGCGCTGGCATCCTCGCTGTCGGCGCTGCCGTTTTCGTGATAGGCGCGGTACATGATGGACGGCAGCTCGGGCGATGGCGCGGTGAAATCGAAGGGCCGTAGGGCAGTCAGCAATGCCCCGGCCGCTTCCATTGCCTTACTGTCGTCGCCGATGCCCATGGAACGCCGGAAGAAGGGCCAGAAAAAGAAGTCTTCGCCCAGAAAATTGCCCAGCCCGGCCCCGGCAAAATAGTCGCCGTTGATGACATTCCACAGGTCCCGCTCCGACGGAAGCGGCTCCAGGAAGCGGTAGGCCATCAGCCGGTACAGGATAGAGAGGCAGGTGTGGCGGATAAATGTGCCGGACCTGTTATCGCCTTCCTGAGGACGGCAGTTTGCCCATGATGCGAGGGAGTTGGCGACCGGGGAAAGGGATGCCGACTCGCGGTAGAGCGCCTGCAACCGTTTCGACAGGGTAGTAATAGGAGGGCTGTCCGGCCCGAAGGCAGCGGACATCTCTGATGAGTCGAGAGAAGCGGACACTATGATGCCTAGAACTCGGCGTTCTTGGGGGTGCGGGGGAAGGGGATGACGTCGCGGATGTTGGAGACGCCGGTGATGAACTGCACGGTGCGCTCGAAGCCTAGGCCGAACCCGGCGTGTGGAACAGTGCCGTAACGGCGCAGGTCCAGGTACCAGTCGTAGCCGGCTTCTTCCAGCCCGGCCTCCGTCAGGCGTCGCGTCAGCACGTCGCGCCGCTCCTCGCGCTGGCTTCCGCCGATGATTTCGCCGATGCCAGGGGCCAGAACGTCCATTGCCCCCACGGTATTGTCATCGTCGTTGAGGCGCATATAGAACGCCTTGATTTCCTTGGGGTAGTCGGTGACGATGACAGGCCGCCCGATGCGCTTCTCGGTCAGGTAACGCTCGTGTTCCGATTGCAGGTCAACGCCCCAACTGACCGGGTACTCAAAGGACTCTCCAGAATTAAGCAGCATATCCACCGCTTCGGTATAGGTGATGCGCTCGAAGCGGGAGTTGATGATGCCTTCGAGGGTGGCGATGATTTCGTCGTTGTACCAGCGGTTGAAGAACTCCATGTCTTCGCCGCAGTTTTCGAGAACATGGCCGAAAATGTGTTTCAGGAAATCCTCGGCCAGTTCCGCTAGGCCCTCCAGCTCGCAGAAGGCCACTTCCGGCTCCACCATCCAGAACTCGGCCAAGTGCCGGGAGGTGTTGGAGTTCTCCGCGCGGAACGTCGGCCCAAAGGTGTAGACGTTGGACAGGGCCATGGCGAAAATCTCGGCTTCCAACTGGCCGCTGACGGTGAGGAAGGTGGGTCGTCCGAAGAAATCCTCGGCAGTGTCCACCGTTCCCTCGCGCCTCGGCGGGTTGTTCAGGTCGAGGGTGGTGACACGGAACATGGAGCCGGCGCCCTCGGCGTCGCTGGCGGTGATGATGGGCGTCTGGATGTACTGGAAGCCCCGTTGCTGGAAGAAAGAGTGTATTGCGAAGGCGGCGGCGTTTCGGACGCGGGCCATGGCGCCGAAGGTGTTGGTGCGCGGGCGCAGGTGGGCAATCTCCCGCAGGAACTCCGGCGTGTGCCGCTTCTTCTGCAGCGGGTAGGTTTCCGGGTCGGCCTCGCCCATCAACCGCACTTCTTCCGCCTGTACTTCGTAGCGCTGACCCTTGCCCTGGGACTCCACCACGTTGCCGACGATGCTCACGCTGCATCCGGTGGTGAGGGAGTTGGCCAAGGAATAGTGGGGGCTGTCCTCGCCGACCACGATCTGCAGGTCGCGGAGGGTGGAGCCGTCATTGACCTGGACGAAGGTCACCGACTTGGAGGAGCGGCGGGTCTTGACCCAGCCCTGCACCAACGCCTCGCCCAAGGGAGAGTCGTTGGCGAAGATGTCGCTGATCCTGGTGCGCTGCATCTGACGCCTCCTTGCAGGGTGTCGGCTTTCCCGAATCCAACCGGCGGCCTACTGGTATTTGTGCGCCACCGCTTCTTCCAGGGGATTGGCTTCCCACTGGTCGGCCCAGTGCTGAATTGCCTCGACCACGTTGCGGAATGCCGCTCCCTTCTCGGTCAGCGTGTATTCCACCAGTACGGGTTTGCTGTCATACACCCGCCGCTCGACGATTCCCGACTCCTCCAGTTCCTGGAGACGTTGGGACAACAGACGGTCGCTGAGTCCCTCGACGTAGTTGGAAATGTCGCTGAAACGGCGGGGGGCGGACAGCATACTGCGAATGATCATGCAATTCCATTTTTTCCCGAGGATGCTAATCGCCCGGTCGTAACGCGGGCAAGGCTCAAGGTGCTTCATAGCAGTCTCGCTCCGTTACAGAAGAATTTCGCGGATACTACCACACTAATAAATTATTAGCCACTATCAACCCCTTGACATCAGGTAAGTATGGTACTAATCTATTATTAGTAACTACTTAATCAGCTTGTCAAGCGATTAGGTAAGTACATAAACAAAGTGGTTAGCCGACCACGAAGGAGACCCAAATGGCCACATTCACCCCCGACAAGGTTTCCCAGGACACCGCCACCACCAAATTCCCCGCCGCGCCGCAGGACTCCGAGGCGCACACCGGGCCCGTCGCCCGCCTCCTGGCCCGCGTCTCCAAGGGGCTCGGCGACTACGCCGATTACCAGATGGAGACCTGCACTTGGCGTAAGCTGGCAATCTAGGGCCCCATCGCCGGGGCGGGCCTCCCGCCCCGGCGCAGATTACAGCGGCGCAATGACCAGTAGATGAAATCTGCTAACCCTACCAAGCAGGACGCATTGATGGCTACTTTCACATCCCGCGAGATTTCCCGGAACGGCGAAGTTGCCGCTCTCCCCTCGGCTAAGCGCGCCCAGACCGGGCAAGGCAGAGGCTCCCGAATCGCCCGCAGGCTGGCCTCCGTTCCTGGTTCCCTGTATAGCTGGGTTTCCGGCCCTCCGATGACCAGCATGGAGCGGGAGCGGGCTACCCTGGCCTATGCCAGGAACGGACGAGGACGCGGAACCATTCTCGTCTAGCGTCTGATTGCGAGTCAAAAAGATGAACGGCGCCCGGCACTTAGCCGGGCGCCGTTCATCTTTTGCTGCCTACACTGCCGGTCTCTGCTTGTGCCACTCGGTGGCCTGTTCGTAGGCGTGGCCGATGCGGAGGAGAGTCGGCTCTGACAGGTGGGGGCCGATGAGCTGCATTCCGACAGGCAGGCCGCCGGAAAAGCCGCAAGGCACCGACAGGCCGGGCAGTCCGGCAATGTTGACCGGCAGAGTGCAAACGTCTATCAGGTACATCTGCACCGGGTCGCCGGTCTTCTCGCCGATGGGGAAGGCCACCACCGGGGACGTGGGCGTTACCAGCGCATCCACCGTCTCGAACACCTCGGCGAAATCGCGGCGAATCAGGGTTCGCGCCTGTTGAGCCTTCAGGTAATAGGCGTCGTAATAGCCCGCCGATAGCGCGAACGTGCCCAGCATGATGCGGCGGGTGACCTCCGGCCCGAAGCCGTGTCGCCTCGTCTGCTCCATCGCCCCCCACATATCGGCGGCTTCTTGGTCTGAGTAGCCGTACTTTACGCCGTCATAGCGGGCCAGGTTGGCCGAGCACTCCGATGGGGCGATGATGTAGTAGCAGGCCAGAGCGTACTTGGTGGACGGCAGCGAGACCTCCCGTATGGAGGCGCCCAATTGTTCCAGCGTCTCTATGGCCTGCTCGACGGCCTGCCTCACTCCTTCCTCGATTCCCTCGGAGAAATACTCTACTGGAACTCCGAGGCGCACTCCGCTCAAATCGCCATAATGAAAGTCCTTATCCTGAAAATCCTTCAATCCTGTTAATCCTGATTCAGACAAGGGCAGCGAGGTGGCGTCGCGGGGGTCATGTCCGGCAATCGCGCTCAAGGCGAGAGCGCAATCGGCAACACTGCGTCCTATGGGGCCTATCTGGTCCAGCGATGACGCATAGGCCACTAGCCCGTAGCGGCTGACCAATCCGTAGGACGGCTTGAGTCCCACGACGCCGCAGAGGGCCGCAGGCTGCCGCACACTCCCTCCGGTGTCGGAGCCGAGGGAATATATGGCCTCGCCCGCCGCCACTGAAGCCGCCGCGCCGCCGCTGCTGCCGCCGGGAACGCGGGTAGCGTCCCAGGGGTTGTGGGTGGGGTGGAAGGCTGAGTTTTCGCAGGAAGACCCCATGGCGAACTCGTCCATGTTCCCCTTACCCAGCATCACCGCGCCTTGCCGGAACAGCCTTTCCACCGCTGTCGAGTTGTACACCGGCACGTAGTCGGCCAGCATACGCGACGCGCAGGTTGTGGGAACGCCCTCGGTGCACATAACGTCCTTGATCTGCAATGGGATGCCGGTCAATGGAAAAGCGCGCGCTTCTTCCGGGGTGCGTGAAGCCAGCATACGGTCGGCGGCCTCGGCCTGAGCCAGCGCCAGTTCCGGCGTGAGGGTGATGAAAGAACGGACGGTGTCCTCCACGGCCTCGATACGCTCCAGGCAGGCGCCGGTCAACTCAACTGAACTGACTTCACGCCGGGACAGCAATTCGCGGGCTTCCTGAATTGTAAGCCAGTTAAGTTCGGGCACGGCTCTACTCACTGTAAGGAACGTAACTCAGGCAAGGATTTCACCCTGCCCTGCCCCTCCCCCTCAAGTGAGAGGGAACTGGGGACTGCTATTCGTCCAGCACCGCATTGACTCGGAAGAATTCGCCTTCTCGTCGGGGGGCGTTGCTCAGGGTGTCTTCCGGCGACAGTGAATCGGCAGAGGCGTCTTCGCGCATGACTGCCCGCAACTCACCGGCATGGCCTGTGGGTTCGACTCCGGTGGTGTCCAACTGGTTGAGCGCCTCGAACTGGTCAATGATGTCGGATAACTGCCCGGCATACTCGTCTATCTCATCGTCGGAGATTCCGATGCGCGCCAGGGCGGCAATATGCACCACTTGTGCGCGGTCCAGGGGCATGACGGCACCTCTTACCCTGCGTCAAGGGCTTGATGAAACATGATGTATCATAATTTACCATACTCAGGGCCGCGTTCTATGCGTAGATGCTGTATGATTTTCCCAGCTATTCTGCCGCCGCCTCTTTGGCGTTTTCGCTATCTCCGGAATTGATGGCGGGAACTGATGGCGCGAGGCTGCGTCTACCCCAAAGGATTTCCCCGACCCGTGTTTGTCCGATTGTTCAACTGGCGACCCCGCACGCCTTTTTACTACGGCTGGCTCATCTTAGGAATTACGTCTCTGGCCACCTTCGCCGCCACCGGCGTCTCGCAGGTGGTTCTGGGCGGCATACAGGTCTACGTCCGTGATGACACTGGCTGGAGCGACAGCACGTTTTCCTACGCGGCCACCATAGGCACCTGGTGTTCCGGGCTAATTGCGCCGCTCATAGGACGGCTGGCCGACCGCTACGGCCCCCGTTGGCTAATGCCTGTCGGGTTGGTAATCGCTGGCGTGTGTTTCCTGTTGCTGGCGGGAGTCAATTCCGTATGGCAGTTCTACGCTGCCTACATTGTGGCGCGGGCGGTGTCTAATCCGGTGCTCATCGGATTGGTGCCACGGACTGCCGCTGTTAACTTCTTCCGTCACCGACGCAACATTGCCTTAGCCTTGGTGTCTACCTTCCGTCCCATCGCCGGGGCGATAAACATCCAGATTTTTGCGCTCATAGCCATCAACCAGAGCTGGCGTGAAGCTTACCGTTACCTGGGCATATTCACCTTCGCCTTGATAATTCCTGTGCTGCTGCTGATGCGCCGCCGCCCCGAAGACATTGGCCTGTCGCCGGACGGAGCGAGAGGGACACCCTCACCCCAACCCTCCTCCGGAAGGAGAGAGAATGCGCCCCATTCACTGCTCTCCGAGTCGAGTTGGACCGTGCGGGAGGCCATTCGCACCCGCCCATACTGGCTGATTGTCGCCACCGCATCGGTGGGAACGCTGGCGTCCAGCAGCGCGGGCTTCAGTCTTGTTCCGTACCTCGTGGAAGGAGCGGATCTGAGCGTTACCGCAGCGGCCGGCGTCTTGAGCTTCGGGACAGTGCTGTCCATCGCCAACGTGGGCTGGGGTTACCTGTCGGACAAGTTCACGCCGCGCCGCTGCCTGATGGTGACCATGATCGGCTCCGGGGCGCTGCTGGGCTACCTGACCATGGTGGACTCCCTGGCCGAGGCCTTGGTGTTCGCTCTGGTCTGGGGGGTGTTCTCCGGTGCGGTGGGAAGCATGGAAAACATGATGCTGGCCCAGTATTACGGGCGGGAGTCTTATGGCTCTCTCCTCGGACTGTTCTCTCCCTTCCAGACGGCGGCGCTGGGTTTGGGGCCGACTCTGGCCTCCCTGTTGAGGAATGCCTATGGCAGCTACGAGCTGCTGTACGTGGCTATGGTGGGCGCCTATCTGGCCTCGGCGGCGTTGCTCTACCTGGCGCGCCCGCCGGAGAGGGCTGTTCGCGCCGGAGATACAGCGCGGGACTAATTCGGCGGGACTAATTCGGTGGTGTCGCTGTACTTTGATGCAAGGCAGCGGGCGCGGAGATTGTCTCCACGCCCCATCCCGCAGGCGGTTCCCTACCGGCTGTACCCCGAGGGCGCAGACGGAGGCATCAGCCTCTCAGCATTGCCCGTGATATGTTCCAGCAGGAACAGGAAGTCGTGGTAGGCGTCCAGTTCCCCCAAGTCTCTACGCAGGGAATGCAGTTGCTCCAGCAGGCCGGACAGCCCGGTGTAGACTTCCGCATAGGCAGAGGCCGGAGCGTTGGGCAGAAGTCCGTACAAGTCGGCAGAGAGGGCAACAATGGCGCCGAATCGGGCCAGCGAGCCGCTGTATCCCTCGAAACCGGCGTAGGGATTGCCGCTGAGCGTTGCGCTCTGGTTGCGGGAGCCGCCGGTGTCCGGGTCTATCCAGCGCAACTCCACGCGGCCCAGGGGGACGTTGGGCAGGCGATTGGCTCTCTCTCGCAAATCCAGTTCGTAGAAGACGGTGGCGGCTGTACCGGAGTACAGCTCGGCGAACTCCTTGCGGTCTTGGGTAAAGGTGTGGTCGGGCGTTACGCGGTTTTCGTATCCGACGATGCGCCATCGCTCCACTACGTCCGGATTCCAGGTCACCTGCGCCCGCGTCTGGTCGGCGAAGGGCGTCGAGAGCGCGAGCCAATTGTCGCGCTGGAAAGTGGCCTCGGCTTGGGCTGTGTCATTCAGATAGCGATACCAGCCGTTGCCGTGCTGGGCCAACTGCTCCAGCAACAGGTCGTTGTAATTGTTGATGCCCACGCCGATGGTTATCAGGCGCAGCGGGTTTCTTGCATTGGGGTCATAGGCCGTCTCCAGGATGGCGAAGGGGTTGGTGGCGTCCACGTTGGCTACGCCGTCGGACATGAGGATAACGTAGTTGTGAGCGTTGGGACGCTTGGTGCGGGCCTCGCCGGCCATTGCGATGCCCAAGTTCAGTCCTGCTTGCACGTTGGTGCTCCCATTGGGCCTGAGCAGGTTGATTGAATCCTTCACCCGTTCATGTTCCGGGGGAAGGTGCTCCACCGTATAGTGGTCAATTACGTGGTCGGTAAAATGCACTACTGCGATTCGGTCTTCAGCGCGTAGGCTCTGCCGAATGCTCTCCGCCGCCTGCCACGCGATGTCCACCCGGTTGCCATCGGCCATGGAGCCGGAGGCGTCCAGCACCAGAGTCACGTTCAGTGGCCTGTCGTCCGGCAGTTCCGGGGCCTGGAAGGCGATACGGACCAACCGCTTGGTTTCGTCCAGCGGGTGAGGATACAGGTCGCCCTGTATGGCGAATTCGCGGCTGCCATAAGGTGGTGAGGCATAGCCGTAGTCGAAGGAATTGACCCATTCTTCCGCCCGTACCGAGTCGGGGTCTACTTCGTAGCCGGAACGGGCCCAGTTCAGCGCCAAGTGGTATGACGTGCGGTCGGTATCCAGGCTGAAGGTGGAGACGTTATCCTCTGCCGCCGCGACGAAAGGCTGCCGCCCGTATTTCTCGAAGGTGGTGTCTGGCGGCGTACCGGCTCCACTGACGGCCCCTTCCCCCTGCCGTCCTGCCGTTTCCTCAGACATGGCGTAAGGCATAGCGGTAGACGCTGGGGCGGCCGTAGCTGCCGGGGCAGCCGCCGCTCCAGCATTAGGCATGGCCGCTGGCGTCGGCGCTTCCGTAGCTCCAACATAGGGCAAGGCAGTTGGCTCTGAAGCAGCTGCCTGCCCCGTCGCGCCTGATGCCCCGCTGCCGCCGTCTGCTCCTGCAGGACCTCCTGGGCCAGCCGGCTCCGAGGCGGCTGGGAAACTGGTGGTCTGTGAATCGTTGGCCGAAGGAGGAGCGTTGGTAGAGGCGGGCGCAGCAGCCGGCAATGGGGCGGCGGTCACCGCAATGCGCTCCCGCTCCGGCTGGGTGGCCACGGCCAAGCCTCCTGCCGGGTCATCACCACCGCTGCCGACGGCCATCCACACCACGGCGGCGGCGGCCACACCCGCCACCCACAGCGCCGCAATGGCAAAAGCGGGGGAGAGGCGCCCGTCGCGCACTGGGGTCAGGTATCCCAAGAGGCGCGAAAAAAAAGATGGGACTGTAGGCTCCTCCAGGCGGCTTTCCAGCCGCGCCCATAGGTCGGCGTCAGCGATCAGGTTGGCCCCCTCGGCATCGAAGTGCTCCTGGAGGATACGCTCCATTTCTGGATCAAATTCATTGTCTGGCGAATTGTTCTGGGCCATCGCGCTAACCTCCGTGCTTGCCGGACGGTTTCGGCATATTCTTCTCTTTTTCTGAGAGAGCGCCAGGATGCGGGTGTTCATCCAACTGTTGACGTAGAATCGCCAAGGCCCGGTGCAAGCGTGATTTCACGGTGCCTTCCCGCACGCCCAGCGTCTTGGCCAGCTCCGGCACCGTCAGGCCAGCGAAGTAGCGCAGGGCCACCACCTGCCGGTGGTCCGGGTTCAGTCCAGCGATGGCCCGGCGCAACTCCAGCCGGTTTTCCAGCGCGTCCAGGGTCTCTGCGGGGTCATTGTTGCCGTAGTCTGATTCTTCCGGGCCGTTGTCGTTCAGACGCACCGTCTCAATGGTTCGCCTTCTCTGCTGAGCCAATACGGCGTTGACCAGAATTCGCAATAACCAGGGTTTGACCGGATTTCCCAAGCGAAACCCGCGGATGCCCCGCCATGCTGATAGCAAGGCTTCCTGCACCTGTTCCTCGGCCAAGGCGCGATTGCCGGTCATCAGCACCGCCGTCCCGAACAGGACATCCTTGTATTGCTCCACCAAATGACGGAAGGCGTCGCGGTCGCCCTTCTGGCAGCGCATGATGGCCTCGTTGTCAGTCATCAGTTGCCCTCAAGTCCACATCGCGCAAGGTCTTTTGACAGATAATATGCGCGGAAAGCGGGAATCGTTCCCTGGATTGGGTGGAAAAGAAAATCGCCTGTGGCTTGCCGCTATTCCACAGGCGAATCGCAGGGTATGGTTTTGCTCCATCCCTCATAAGGGAGAGAGCGATTTGGGAAGCTGTCTAGTTCATCTCCAAGCCGCCGGAGACACTGATGGAGAGGCCGGTCACGTAGTCGGATTCTGCGGAGGCGAGGAAGGCGGCCATGCGGGCAATGTCTTCAGTCTGGGCAATGCGGCCCATGGGTGCCCGGTTGGCGCGGTCGGCGACCAACTCGGCCCGGTATTCCTCTGTTGACATACCTTCCGGAGCAAGGACGGAGGCGGCGAAGTCCACCCGCTCAGTATCCACGAGTCCGGGGCAGATAGCGTTCACGTTCACCCGGTGCTGGGCCATTTCCTGGGCCATGGCCTGGGTAAAACCGATTATAGCGAACTTGGAAGCGGAATAAGTGGCGTATTGGGCGACACCGCGCTTGCCCATGACCGAGGACATGTTGATAATCTTTCCCCCGCCGCCCCGAGCCGTCATGTGCCTGGCTACCGCCCGCGAGACTAGGTAGGTGCCGCGTACGTTGACGCGCATCACTTCGTCGAAGGCTTCCTCTTCCAGATCAACTATCGGCACCCGGCTCCGGCCTGGGCGGAAGGCGGCGTTGTTCACCAGGATGTCTATGCGCCCGAACTTGGCCAGCGTTTGGCCCACCATATCGTCTACCTGGGCACTATCGGAAATGTCTGAGTAGAGCGCCAGCGTCTCGCGGCCCATTTCCTCGATCTCGGCTGCCACGCTCTTGAGACCCTGCCAGCCAACCGCCCGGTCATCAGCGCGGATGGTGCCGATGCTGGGCGACACCTCGGTCACCACGACGTTGGCCCCCTCGGAGGCGAGGCGAGTGGCGATGGCCCGCCCAATGCCGCGGCGACCGCCTGCCCCGGTTACGAGAGCAATTTTCCCGCTCAGGTCATACATGTCCAACCCCTTTGACGTTGCGGGATTCCTGCCGCCTTCTGCTTCTACCCGACCGAATGAAGGAAGAAACTGAAAGTCATCAGCTCTATTGCCGGGCTGGACGGCAGGTTGAAGTGAGGAAAAAGATACAATCTCCTAACGCCGGACGCAACTCTGAAATTAGGGTGGAAATAGAGAATTGCGTGTGGCGTGAATGCGGGCCGTAGGGAATTCAATAGTACGGCCCAATTCTGGCCCGCCTCGAAAGTGAGGGAGTGATTTGGGAAGCTGTCTAGTTCATCTCCGAGCCGCCGGAGACACTGATGGAGAGGCCGGTCACGTAGTCGGATTCTGCGGAGGCGAGGAAGGCGGCCATCTGGGCGATGTCGTCGCCCTGGGCCACCCGCCCCATGGGCACTCGCACGGCGCGGTCGGCGATCATACCGGCGCGGTATTCTTCGCTGGACTCGCCTTCGGGCGCCAGCGCCGCGGCGATATAGTCCACCCGCTCGGTGTCCACGAGTCCGGGGCAGATAGCGTTCACGTTCACCCGGTGCTGGGCCATTTCCTGGGCCAGGGCTTGGGTGAAGCCTATGACGGCGAACTTGGAGGCGCAATAGGCGGCATAGCGGGCGATGCCCCGCTTGCCCGCGCCCGATGAGATGTTGATTATCTTGCCACCGCCGCCCCGGGCGGTCATGTGCCGGGCCACAGCCCGCGATACGAGATAGGTGCCGCGCACGTTGACGCGCATCACCTCATCGAAGGCTTCCTCTTCCAGCTCAACCACCAACACCCGGTCGTTGCCGGGCCGGGAACCCGCGTTGTTGACCAGGATGTCTATGCGCCCGAACTTGGCCAGGGTCTGCCCCACCATGTCGTCCACTTGGTCGCTGTCGGACACGTCGGAGAAGAGGGCCAGCGATTCGCGGCCCATGGCCTCGATTTCGGCGGCCACGCTGTTCAGGCCCTCCCAGCCCTGTTGCTGGTCTTCGGGACGGATGGCGTCCAGGCTCTGGGGCACGTCGGTCACCACGACGTTGGCCCCCTCCGAGGCGAGGCGGGTGGCGATGGCGCGGCCGATGCCGTGCCGTCCGCCTGCGCCGGTTACCAAGGCGATTTTCCCATTCAGATCATACATTAGCGGCTCTCCGTTGTTGAATGATCCCGGCGACTACCTGTTTCCAGCCAAGCGCCAGGATGAAGAAGAATGAAGCTGCCAGGGCCATAATCGGGCTGGGAGGCATATTGTAGTAATAGGAAATGTAGAGGCCGGCGATTGCGGCGGCGGCTCCCAGAACCGCCCCCACCGCGGCAGCCCACATGAAATTGCGGACCAGCATCAGCGCGGTGGCCGCTGGCGTGATGAGCATGGATATGACCAGCACGATTCCCACTGCGTAGAGCGTCAGGACGACCACCACAGCCAGCATACCCAATAGCAGGTACTCCAGCTTTTCCGTGGGGAGCCCGATTACGGAGGACCCGGTGGGGTCGAAACTGGCGAATATCAGTTCCTTGCTGAGTCCGAAGGTAACGGCCATCACCGCCAATGCCAGCCCCAAGGTAACGAAGACATCGTAATTGGATGCGCCCAAAACCTGCCCTAGGAGTATGTCTTCCAAGTTGACCGGAATCCCCCGGGCCGCTGAAAGCATCGCCAAGCCAAGGGCGAAGAGTCCGGCGAATATGATGCCCACGGAGGTGTCTTCCCCGATTCCCGCCCGCTTGACCAGGTATCCAATGACCAATGCAACTACGATGGCCATGGGAATCGCCCCGGCGAAGGGGCTGGCCCCGAGCAGATATGCGGCCACCATTCCGGGCAGCATCGAGTGGGCAATGGCGTCGCCCATGAAGCCCAAGCCGCGGGTGACTACAAATATGCCGAGCACCGGACACATGATGCCGACCAGGATGGACACAATAAGCGCCCGAATCATGAATCCGTACTGGAAGGGACCCGACAGGGCCTCAATGACTATGTCCAACTCGCCCCTCAAGCATGTCGTGGTCCTGAGGTGGAACTGCCCCAGTTGGACCATACAATATGGTCATTGCTTCCTGCGTCAACACTTCGTTGGGCGGCCCATGAGCATAGACCCGGCAGTTGAGGCAGAGGCACTCGTCGCAGTAGTTGGTCAACAGGTTCAGGTTGTGAGAGGACATCAGAATGTTGTTGCCCTCTTCCTTCAAGTTCATCAGCACAGACACCAGGGCCGCCTGGGAAGCCACGTCCACTCCCCGAAAGGGCTCGTCCAGCAACAGCACGTTGGCGCCTTGGGCAAGGGCGCGAGCTACGGATACTCGTTGACGCTGCCCGCCCGACAACTCATTGATCAGCGAACGCCGCCGGTCCCACATACCCACCTTCTGCAGGGCGTCGTCCACGGCCTCCCGGTCTTCGCTGCGCGCCCGGCGCAACCAGCCAATGCGGCGTACCCGCCCCAGCATAGCCACGTCCCACACGCTCATGGGCAAGCGCCAGTTCACCTGCTCATGCTGCACCACGTAGGCCACAAGCCCCCGCATTCTCTCAATGGGCTGTCCGTGGATCAGAACCTGACCGGAACTTGGTTGCATCAGTCCGGTTATGACGTTGAAAAGGGTGCTCTTGCCGGCTCCGTTGGGGCCGACGACGCCCGTGATTACGCCCGGAATGACTGTAAAGCACACATTGTCCAGGATCTGCACTGAGCCGAAGTCCACCGACACTTCCGCTACGTCCAGCGGAGGAGGCTTTCCGTCTAGACTCATGTTAGCGCAACGCCTCGACAATGATTGTGGTGTTGTGACGCATCATATCCAGGTAGGTGTCGGCTTCTCCGCTTACGGTTAGGGAGCCAGTGTGAAGACCGCCGATGAGCTTCACTCCGGTATCTTCGGCCACCCGCTGAGACAACCGTGCAGGAATGGCCGCCTCGGTAAAAACGGCCGGGGCTTCCTGCTCTTCAATGATCTCTATCAACTGGCCCAGTTCCTGCGCCGAAGGTTCGCTCTCAGTGGAAATGGCGAAGACCGTGCCGACAACTGTGAAGCCATACCGAAGCGCGAAATACTGGAAGCTGTCGTGAGAAGTTACCAGAAGCCGGCGTTCCTCCGGCACGGTCGCGACCTGTTCCCGGATCCAGGCGTCGAGCGCGTCAATCTCCCGGTTGTAGGCGTCAGCGTTGGCTAGGTAATAGTCGCCGTTCTCCGGGTCTATTCTGGAGAGGTTGGCGGCAATGGCGTCCACCGCCTTTTGCACCCTGTGAGGGTCCAGCCAGAAATGCGGGTCTAGAGGACCGTGCTCGTGGCCCTGTTCATCATGTTCGTGGGTGTGTGCCTCACCCTCGTGGCCGTGTTCGGAGCTTAGTTCTCTCGATTCCAGAGGTTCTACGTATTCACCGAGGGGGACTATGCTGTCCGGGTTCGTTACCACCTTTCCCAGCAATTGCTCTAGCCAGGCATCTTCCAAAGAAAGGCCTACGGGCACTACCAGGTCGGCGCCGGAGACTCGCGTAATGTCCTGTGCGCCGGGCCGGTAAGTGTGAGGGTCAGCGTTAGGTGGCAGAAGTGGATAGACTTCCACTTTATCTTGCCCGACGGCGCTCACCCAGTCCCCCACAATGTTGCTGATGGTGATGACGGTCAACTTCTCCGGCGCTTCCGGGGCTTGGGCTTCACTTTCTGTCGGCGATGGAGCCTGGGTAGGCTCGGTCTCCGGGGCCTCTGTGGCCTCCGGTGCGGCAGTGGCGGGAGGGAGGGCGGTCGGTTGGGGTTCTGCCGATGAGCCGTTGCCGCACGCCAACACAAGCAGCAGACACAAGGACGCCAAGATGGCAGCGATGGGTATTACAACATTTCGGGGCAAGGTTCCTCCACCATGGACAAGGCGCGAGACGCATATCGGAAAGGAGTTAGCGCGACTCGGCGGTTAATTCGGCAGTAGCAGTTTCGGAATAAGCCAAAAGACTCGTGTCAGTTGCCGCAAGACACATCTTAATGCAGACTCCGATGGACTGTAAAGAAATGCTGAGTAGCGGTAGCGTTCCGTTTTAGGTGGTTTGAATCATCCGTAGGGGCAAATTTCAAACCTGCCCCTACACATTCCGAAATGACTTGGCGATCCTGACCACCTAAATTGGAACTCTATCTGCGAACAGGGCGGGGAACATTGCCGTGAGTTTAATGCAGATGCCAGTCATCACCGGCCGGAGGCCAGGGGTTGTCTGGAGAAAATACTTGGGATAATTGGGTGAATGCCCCCATAAAACCGGCCGGGTGGAGCCAGATGCTGTTGAATCCCAGGTTGGTGTAGTTTTCGGTCTGGCGCGAAGACGTGAATCGCGCCCCTTGCTGTACCAGGTGGGCGTCCATCGCCAGGGAATCCGCAATTTCGTAGATGGTGAGGTAGAGGCCCTCTCCGTACCGGTCGAGAAATCGCTGTGAAGGGGCGTCCGGGCCTGTGGGTTGGGCCAGCTCGATAAAGGTGTCCCGCCCCAGCAGGGGAATTACAGCGATTTCCAGGTTCGTGAAGCTCACCTGAAATCGCTTGGTGGCCTCCAACCCGAACATAGCACTCCATTTATCCAGAGCGGCGTCCAAGTCTCGCACCAGTACAGCTATCTGGCGTAGCCTCAGGGTGCGCGGCTCAGAAGAAGCGGGCCACTCTTCCCCTGCCAGCGGCCAGGGATTGCCGCCGGATTCCACTTCGACGACACGCAGCCGCGTTCCGTTGGCCGATGCCTGGTCTATCAGGATGCTGCGCCATCCCCGGTGCTGGGCAACGGCGCTCACCCGAACGCCGGAACGAGAGAGACGGGCGATAAGAGAGCCCAGGTCCCGGGTCTCAAATATCAGCTCGTAAGGCCCCTGTCCCCGATTCTCCCGGAACGTCGAAGATTCTGCGTCGCCTAGGTCAGGGCGCCAAAGCCCGACAAAGGTGCCGTCTCCGGCGTATAGGACAGAGTGCCGTCCATCGCTCGTCCCATAGCTGCGAACACAGCCCATACCCAGGTAGCTGTCATAGAGGTTAACGGCGTCTTCGAGGTTGTTGACCACGAAATTGACCTGTCTCAGGCGATGCAGCATGAGTTCCCCCGGGAAGGTCATAGCCAGACCGCGACGGCCTGCGCTCAACGTTTTTCCGCGATGCCGGGCCTTATGAGTCGCGGGAAGGCAGGGAAATGATGGCCTTTCCGCCGACGTGCCGTTCGCCCTGCGCGCCAATCATCAGGACGTCGCACTCTGCGATATTCATCCCGTCCTCTTGGCGCAGGTCGGTGATGGTGGCTTCGAGGGTCAGAGGCCGATTGTGCGGCACCGGCTGGCGGAAGACCACGTCTAGGTCGCGAATGGCGTCCGGGCCAGCCCAGTCGGTAAGCAACTGGGCCATCATCGCCATCGCCATGATGCCTGGGACGATGGGACCCTCCATACCCGACTGGCGGGCCGTTTCCGCATCGGTGAACCGGTTGGGGGTTGGCGGGGACCATATATCGCAGAAGCTGGCGACATTTTCGTCGGTGGCTATGGTCTCGACCGGACCAACCTGGTCACCCAATTCTACTTCTTCAAAGAAAGGCATAATCCCGAAAATCCCTGTTCCTTAGCAAGTCCAGAGCTGCGCAGCGGGAGACATATCCGGCAATCACTCCCGGCGGGCGAAAGATTCCTGGACTTCAGCTACCACCTTGTCGTCCTGATTGCGAAAGGTGGTCTCCCAAACCACGAACACCATGGTCCCGGAGCGGCCGGTCTTTGCGTAAACTTCCTTGAGGTGAGAAGACGCCGTGATCCTGTCGCCAGCATAAATCGGAGCAATGGGCTGTACCCGCTGTCCGGCGTGCATCTGCGTGCGGCCGAATTCCAGCCCAATGTCCGGCAACTGTACCTCTCGCACATAGATGGAGCACAGGGTTGGGGGAGCAATTATGCCGCGAAACCCCTGCTCCCTGGCCCCGTCGTCGGATGTAAAGGCAGCGCCTTTTTCGGTGAGACTGGAGTTTACCGCCGCTATCATTTCGGCGGTTATCTCGAAGGGCCCAGCGATGTGTTCCTTTTCGTGGAGCGAGCGGTCGTAATTGAGTTGCATCGTCATGTCGTTAACTCCGGAGCTTCCGGTTCCTGTTTCTGATTTCCTGGCTGGAAGGATGAAATCAGGCCGATGCGACCCCTGCCGTCTCTTCCAAGCGCACCGGCTGGAACTGCTTGCTGAGGAGGGCGTCCACCAACTGTCTTTCACTGGCGATGGGAGCGCGGAACTCGGTCATGCAGGTGGCGATATGGCTGGTGAAGTGCGCGTCGCTCCCGCCGATGCCCAAGTACCCGAATTGCTGGCACAATTCATCGGCGCGCTCATTTTCTCCGGCGCGTCCCCCGCCGTTGAGCAGTTCCACCACATCCACGTCAGGAAAGACCTCGCCCTGCTGGATGTACTCGGTCAGCCCGATGCCGAAACGGCCGGGGTGAGCCGGGATAGCTACCGCGTCATGCTGACGCGCTGCCTGCATCAGTTCGCGGGCATCCATTCGCACATCGGAAAAATCCATATTGCGGGTCAAACCCTCGCTGACCCCATAAACCAGGAAGTGGCCGTACCGGGTGTCCAGCTCCGACCCTTTCAGAATCAGGAGGCGGTTCTGCCCGGCCAGCGCCGAGTAGTCCTTGTCATAGTCGAACTTGCGATGCTCGGTGAGGACTATTCCGTCAATGACATAGCCTCGCTTGCGCAGCACCTGCACCCATTTGACGTATTGCTCTACCGTGGAACGGGAGTCGTCCGAGGAAACGGAATGGCAATGCAGGTCCAAAAACACGTTCTCTGAACTCCTAATCTACGCCGGGAAAATGATAGGCAACGCTGCCGACTATCATAAACAAGAATAACTAATCCGGCAACCGCCCAATTGTCTGAATCAGAATTTCCAGGATTTTGAGATTTTCAGAATAATTGTCCCAATCCTGAGCATCCTTGAATCCTGATAATCCTGATTCAGACAATTACGTGGTTGCCGGCGGACTGCGGAAGGTGAAATTGGCCGCCCGGTGTCCCCGGGCCAGAAGCAGTAAAGGGAACATGGGCGAAGCGCTCAGTGCGCGCGCTGTGCAGTCCTGCAACAGCGTCGGCGCAAGATTATCCGATACGACGGGAAGATTGTTTGCGGGAGGCCCCGCGGGCCTGTAAGCCGGGTTCTGTATCCCGAAAGAATCGGGACGGTGGCCATCTATCTAGCCCCCCGACTCTCGTCGGGGCCCGCGCGCCTGTAAAAGGGCGGGCGGGACGGCGTTGCCGCCGTGGTCGAGCAGCCAACCCGGGGACGAGCCGGGCGCTCATAGTCCCTCTATTCGGCCTTGCTCCAGGTGGGGTTTGGCCGCCGCTGCGTCACCGCAGTCGGCCGGGCGCTCTTACCGCCCGATTTCACCCTTACCCCGGCTCCCTATGGTTGCCGGGGCGGTATGTTTCTGCGCCACTTTCCGTCCCCCGCTACGGACTAATCCTTCGCGGAAGCCTGGGCGTTACCCAGCACCCTGCCCGGTGGAGCCCGGACTTTCCTCCCCGATTAGCGCCTCGCGGCACAACCGGGGCGGCCACCCGGCCAGCAGGGCCTCCGAAGCCAATCTAGCACAGGGGTATGGGGGGGTCAACTTGAGCCCGGCTGTGTTGGCGCCTGCCAGATTGTCGTGAGGTCCAGTACGAAACCCGGCAACACCGGGTCGCCGGATACTGCGGCAGGCTCTTCCAGAATCTCCACGGACTCACCGGGCCGGTAGACGTATACCCGCCGTTGCTGAGGGTCCAGAAGAAAACCGAGGCGAACGCCGCTTTCCAGATACTCGGTCATCTTGTCCTGCAAGTCAGGCAACCGGTCAGATGGCGAGCGAAGTTCAATCACGAAGTCGGGACAAATGGGAGCGAATTTATCCTGCTCTTCAGAGGTCAGCGCATCCCATCTCGACAGGAGTACCCACGAGGCGTCAGGAGAGCGTACCGCGCCGTTGGGCAGGGTGAATCCTGCGTTAGAGTCGAAGGTTATTCCTGTTCCGTCCCGGCGTGCCCAGATTACCAAGTCTGCGTTCAAATTGCTGTTTCGCCAGCTCGTTGTTCCTCCGGCGGGGGGCATGATAATCAACTCCTTGTTTACCGTAAGCTCCAACCGGAGGTCACGATTGTCGGAGCATAGCTGGAGGAACTGGTCTTCGGTAATTTGAAACGCACGGATGTCCAGTGCCACCCGGTTTGGCAAGGTTGCGGTCTGGTCAACGGAGGACTTTTGGGCAGTTGCCATGACGGCGCTCCCGGGAGCTTGGAGTGTCGGGCTGTTTCAAGGGAGTATTTTATCATCATGCCGTGGCAGGCGCAGTGCGATTAAAGCGCAAACGGCGCCGCAATCGGGCGCCGGTTAACGCTTGGGCCGTATGGCCTGTGTTGTCCTTACTCGACGAAGAGCATACGGCCGCAACTGGTGCAGTTTACCGTCTGCCGTCCGCTCTTGACCCGCTGGCGCAGTTGAGTAGGCAGCGACATGCGGCAGCCCTGGCAGAGGTCGCGCTCCACCTTGGCGACGGCGCGGCCTCCCTTGGACTTTCGCAGCGTTTCGTAGCGCCGCAAGGCTGTCTGCTCTACCTGGCCGGCCAACAGGCGCCTCTGCTTATCGTAGTCCCCGCGTTCTGTATTCAGGCTACTGACCATCTGGTTCAGTTCGCCCCGTCGGGCCTCCCAGCGAGTCTTCACCTCAGTGAGTTCAATGTGCAGTTCAGCGCATCTGGTCTGAGACTCTTCCAGTTGAATGGAAAGCTCCAAGGACATGGCTTCGTTCTGCTCCAGCAGACTGCGGACGTTGGCGGCCTCGTGCTGGAGGGATTCCAGGTCGCGGGCGTTGACCATCGAACCGTCGTACAGGCGTGATTCCAACGACTCCGACCGTTCGCGGCGCACAGACGTTTCCATCTGGTTTTCCTGCTGGCGAGCCTGTACGTCCTTTAGCCGCTCCTCCTCAGCTAGCAGAGTAGTCTCAAGGTTCTCGATGGAGATCTCGGTCTTTAGCTCCTCCTCGGCCTCTGCCAGAGCACGATCCACCCGGTCTATGTCCAGGTCAATTTCCTGCAATGCGTACAACTGTCTAACGGTCGTCATTTCGCCTCGCGGGACTGCGATGTCCAAGCCATTGGATTCTAGGAACGCGGTCTGCCGTTGTCAACTTAGCGGGCGGAGGATGACACGATTGTCCTTCGCCGGTAGAATCACAGCAATGAACCTCCCTCTGTTGCCTGATTCGGCCTGAAGGGAGGCGGAAAACACTGCGAGGAGGAAGCTAAAGATGACGCTATCCAGGCTGGACAACGAAAAGCTGACTCAAGTCGGCGCGGGCACTCCCATGGGAGAGACAATGCGCCGCTACTGGCTGCCGGCCATGCTGTGCGACGAACTGCCGGAGCCGGACTGTCCGCCGGTGCGCGTGCGATTGCTGGGCGAGGACCTGGTGGCCTTCCGGGATACTTCAGGGAATGTGGGGCTGATAGAGGAATTCTGTCCCCACCGTCGCACGTCGCTGTTCTTGGGCCGCAACGAAGAGGGCGGCCTGCGCTGTGTCTATCATGGCTGGAAGTTCGACATCGCCGGCAATTGCCTGCACATGATGAACGAACCGGAAGACAGCGACTATCACACCAAGGTCAAGGCCGTCTCCTATCCGGTGGTTGAGATGGGCGGTGTAGTCTGGGCCTACATGGGCCCCGCTGACCGTCAGCCGCCCCTGCCGCGCTTCGAGTGGACGCAGGTGCCTGACAGCCACCGTCTCATCACCAAGAATCGCCAGGAATGCAACTGGCTCCAGGCGCTGGAAGGCGGCATAGACACAGCCCATGCTCCCATCCTGCACCGCCGCATTACCAAGAACACCGACCGCCCCGGTTTCGGAGTTGATACCCCATTTGTCGTGGGAAAGGCCCCCAAAGTGGAGGTAGACCGGACGGATTACGGCTACCGCTACGCTGGCATCCGCGAACTGGAGGGCGAGGGAAAGAACTTCATCCGGTCGTATCATTACGTGTTGCCCTTCCACCAGATGCGGCCCCAGCAGTTCGGGCTGTCGGGCGGCGCCACCCGCACTATGATTGCGGGACACTGCTGGGTTCCCACCGACGACGACAATTCCATGGTGTTCAACTGGCTGTACAGCTACGGCGAAGATCCTCTAACCGAGGCCGACCGGGACATTGAGCGACAACTCGGACGCGGGCCGGACGACCTGGACGCCAACTACCGGGCCATCCGCAACCGGGACAATGACTGGATGATTGACCGCCAAGTGCAGAAGTATGAGACCTTCACTGGGATTGAGGGTATCAACACCCAGGACCAGGCAGTCCAGGAGAGCATGGGGCCAATCGTGGACCGCAGTACCGAGAACCTGTCGGCCAGCGATATGGCCATCGTGGTGGCCCGCCGGATGCTCATGAGCGCGGCTGACACGGTATCGGACGGCGGTGACCCGCCCGGCGTGTCTGAGAGCTACTACAAGCTGCGCGCCATAGATTGCATCCTGCCTGCCGATGACGTGTGGCAGGAGGCCCTCGCCGACCAGATGTATCCGGCATAGCGCCGGCGCATATTTAGTCAACAAATGAGGGCGACACCATAGCGGTGTCGCCCTCATTCTTGTGCATCTCCAATACGCCTCCAGACTCAGGCAACCGCCCGCGGCCGCCTCGTATGCCAGTCGGTGGCCTGCTCGTAGGCGTGGCCGATGCGGAATAGCGTTTCCTCCGCGAAGGGCCGCCCGCCGATTTGGAGGCCCACTGGCATCCCATTGTCGTCGAAGCCGCACGGTACTGACATAGCGGGGCAACTGGCGAGGTTGAACAGGCGGGTGAAGAGGAAAGGCAGGCGCGATGACGTGTCCTTGCTGGTTACCGGAGGGTCGTCTTCGACGGGCTGCGCCGTTCTTCCGGCGGTGGGGAAGACCAGAGCGTCGTAGTTGTCCAAGGCGTCCAGAACCTGACTGCGGATCATGTCTCGCAGCTTCTGCGCCTTGTAGTAATAGTGGGCAGGCATCACGCTTCCGGTGAGCAGAAGAATCCTGTCATCGTGGCCGTAGTCGTCCAGGTTCTCGCGCACCCAACTGGCGTGATTGTTGGCCGGTTCTACAGCTAACAGCGTTCCCGAAACCGCGCCGGACAATGCCGCCAGCGGAAGCGAGACTTCCTCCACCGTTGCGCCCAACTCCCCCAGGACAGTGATTGCCTGTTCCACCACCCGGCGCACATCCGGTTCCACCAGTTCGGATTCCATGTGCTCTGCTACCACACCGATGCGCAGTCCCTCAATGCCGGTGCCCAGCGCAGCCCTGTAATCCGGTGCCGGGGCGCCGGATGTGTGGCCGTCCTTCGGATCGTGGCCTGCGATGGCGGTCAGAGTGATGGCGGCATCTTCCACCGTGCGTGATATAGGGCCGACGGTGTCCATTGACCACACGCC
Source organism: Dehalococcoidia bacterium (assembly GCA_965232885.1). GTDB lineage: Bacteria > Chloroflexota > Dehalococcoidia > Lucifugimonadales > UBA3495 > VXOI01. Next base: position 1,177,189 of record CBDDQX010000003.1, read on the forward strand.
CCGCATCACTCCGTGACGGCTTACCAGCCCCCAGGTCGGGCGCAAGCCGACCAGGCCGCACCATGTGGCGGGAAAGCGGATGGAACCGCCCGTGTCTTCGCCCAGCGAAGTGGCGCACAAGAACGCCCCCGTTGCCGCTCCCGACCCGCTGCTGGAACCGCCGGCATAGGCGTTCAGGTCCCAGGGATTGCGGGGCGTGCTGAAGCGGTGGGAAAAGCCGGTGATGGCAAACTCGGTCAGGTTGGTCTTGCCCAGCAACACAGCGCCGGACCGCTTCAGGTTGGCGATGACGGTGGCGTCCTCGTTCGGCACGAAGTCGGCCAAGATCCGCGAGCCTCCGGTGGTGCGGACGCCTGCGCTGTGAAACTGGTCCTTGACGGCCACCGGGACGCCGTGCATCGGCCCCCGGTGTCGCCCGGCGGCAATTTCCCTCTCTGCCTCGCGGGCTGCGTCCAGCGCCATTTCGCGGGTGACCGTCAGGTATGCGTTGAACTTGAAATCCAGGGAGTCTATCCGGTCCAGATAGGCTGCAGTGGCGTCTACGGGTGAAACTTCGCGCGATGCGATAAGCCGCGACAGTTCAGATACCGACAGAAAAGGAAGCTCGGACTTTTCCATAAGCCCCTCCGGGTTGACTGTTTGAGAGACTCGGCGAGTCTGTCCTATGCCGGGGGCAGGATTATGGGCAGAGGCTCCACTTCCTCCAGGCCCGGCGGATTAATGGCGTCAAGGGACTCCAGCAGCGCGTTCAGGCTGTACATCACTTCGGTTAGCTCCGGTTCCTGTATGTCCAGGCCCACGGCGCGGCCCAGAGCCTGAATGTCTTCTCTCGACAGGTCGGCCATGTCTGCCTCCGAATTATGCGGGGTTTGAGATGGCTTCATACTGCTGGATTATGAGGCGTCCGTCAAGGCGTTGCCGGACACCCGCCGACAGTCCCAGATTTGGGGTATACTGGCATCGCTTCGACCGAATCGTTCCGGCCGATGTCTTCTTGCAGTACAGGATGAGCGGCAATGGCCGATTACAAAACAACCCAGATTGACATTGGTTCCGAATCGTCATTCACCAAGTTGCCGGCACAAGTGGATATTGGCGACTGGTCTTACTACCTGGCCAAGAACCGCAAGGGTGTTTACCAGTTGCTTTCCACCGTTTGCCCGCACGCGATGGGCGAGGTTGTGGACTTTGGCAACGTGTTCATGTGCCCCGACCACGGCTGGCGCTTCGAGAAAACCGAGGGCGTGTGCATCAACGGCCCCAACTCCCGTATGACCGCGTTCCCGGTAGCAGTGGAAGCTGGACGTCTCATCGCAACTGTGCCGGACGATTAGGCCCCAAATGCTCCCGTGAGCCATATTCCTTTCAGCTTTGAAACGCCCCAAGCGTCAGTGAGGTTTTAATGGAAAGGAGCCAAATTCCCTTCCTTAGCGCGTCCGAGCTTGCCCGCCTCATCGAGTCGCGGGAGGTGTCGCCAGTGGAGGCGACAGAAGCCTACCTGGACCGCATCGACGCGGTGGACAGCCAGCTCAATTCGTACATCTCCGTCCTGAAAGACCATGCCATGGCGTCTGCGAGACGGGCAGAGGCTGAAATCGCGGCCGGGAATTACCGGGGGCCGTTGCACGGTCTGCCAGTGGCGGTGAAGGACCAGTTCTACACCGCCGGAATAGTTACCACAGGCGGCTCTGCGGTACTCCGCGACTTCGTGCCGGACGAAGACGCTACGGTGATGGCTAAGCTGAACGAAGCTGGCGCCGTTCTGTTGGGCAAACTCAACATGAGCGAGTTTGCCATGGCCGATATTTACAACCATCCTTACGGCACGCCGCGCAATCCCTGGGACACCACGCGAAACCCAGGCACTTCCAGCAGCGGTTCGGGCGCTGCAACTGCTGCTTTCCTGTGCGCCACGTCGCTGGGTGAGGATACGGGAGGCTCGATACGCAGCCCAGCCAACTTCAGCGGGCTGGTTGGTCTTCGTCCTACCTACGGCAGAGTCAGCCGCTACGGGGTTATGGGCGGGTCGTGGTCAATGGATACCGTTGGCCCCATTTCTCGTACGGTTGAAGATGCGGCTATTACCTTCCAGGCTATCGCAGGACATGACCCGAAGGATCCGTACACCTTGGACGTTCCGGTTCCCGACTACCGAGCGGCGCTCACCGGAGACATCAGCGGCCTGAAAGTGGGTGTTATCTCAGAACGTATGGACGCGCCGAATCTCGACCCTGAGATGCGTTCCGCTGTCACTTCGGCCATCAGCGCCTTGGGCGAGTTGGGCGCTGACGCCCGGGATGTCTCTATCCCGTTGGCTCCATCGGCTGGGGCGCTGACCATGGCCATCATCGGCGTGGAGTGGGCCAGCCTGCACCGGCAGACCTTTGAGCCGAACTTCGAGCAATTGGACCGGAATAACCAGATAAGATTTTTGACGGGTCTGGTCATCCCGGCTCAGGCATATAACAAAGCCCAGAAGCTCCGCGCGATGCTCAGGGAGCAGGTTCTGGAGGCGCTGCAAGAAGTGGATGTGCTGGCCTTACCCTCCGGCGTCGGGCCCGCGCCGCTGGTGGAGAGCGTGCCGGGCGTCCCGAGCAAGGAGATGGCTCTCGCCGGACTGAACGCCCGCATCAGCTTTACCGGCCCGTTCAACCTGGCCAATGTTCCCGCGATTTCCGTCCCTTGCGGGTTCACTGAATCCGGCCTGCCATTGGGGCTACAGATTGTCGGGAAGCCCTTTGCGGAAGAAACCCTGTTCCAGGTGGCGCACGCTTACGAGCAGGCCACCGATTGGCGCACTCGCCGCCCTCCCGTCTAGCCCTGTCGCCCAATGCCCTCTCCTTATCGGGAGAAGGTTAGGGCGAGGGCGCATCCCGCGTCCCCCCAGCATTTCATCAGGAGGTGCATTATGGCCGATGATATAGGGCTGATGGACGCAATCTACAGCCAGCGACAGATTACGCGCTACCGGAATGATCCCGTCTCGCGGGAGGACATCGAGACGATTATAGACGCCGCCATTCGCGCTCCCAGCGGCGGGAACACCCAGCCTTGGCATTTCATAGCCATCACTGACCGGGATCTTATCGAGAAAATCGGCGGGCTGTACCGCGATATTTGGCTGGGAGCGCAGGGCGCGGAGCCGAAGCCCGACGAGCCCCCGGCCTATCAGCAAGCCCGGCAACTGGCCCACCGGATGCCGGAAGTTCCGGCGATGATACTGGTGTGCGTTGACCATACGAAAGGCTTTGCGCCCTACACGCCGGGGCAGCCCATCGAGCGGGGGCGTTACGCTTCGTCAATCTGGCTGGCGATCCAGAACCTGTTCCTGGCGGCGCGGGCATTGGGCCTAGGCACCCGCATCACCACCGTACACATCCGGGGCGAGGAACAGATCAAGGAGTGGCTAGGCATACCGGAGTATGTGGAAACCGTGTGCCTGACCCCGCTAGGCTATCCCAGGGGGAGCTTCGGGCCCACCCAACGGCAGCCAGCGGAAGAGGTCAGTTCCTTCAACCGGTACGGCAGCAGATGAGGTCGCGAAGACGCTGCATCCGGCAGTCCCGGATGTTTGAGGCGTTGACTCATCCTGTGAACGTGCGGAGCTTATGAGCATGACCACTGCAAACCTCCCCGCTATTGAGCCGGATGTAGCCTTGCCCTATAGGCTGGTATTGAACGTCCGCGCCCTCGAAATGACCGAAGACCAGCTTCTTCAGATTTGTTCCGACAACGGCGATCTTCGAATCGAACTCACTGCGAACAGGGAGCTGGTTATCATGCCGCCTGCGGGTATGGAAAGTGGTTGGCAAGAGGCAGAATTGGCCCGGCAGGTGGGGAATTGGTCTGTGCAGGACGGCACTGGCCGTTTTTTTGGTCCGAATGCCGGATACACCCTGCCCAACGGCGCAGTGCGCGCTCCTGACATATCGTGGATGCCTTTGTCTCGCTGGGAATCGCTGGGCCGGGAAGACCGGATGAAGTTCGGCCATACCTTCCCTGACTTTGCCATAGAGCTTCGCTCTCCATCAGACCGGCTCAGGGATGTTCAGGACAAGATGCAAGAGTACATGGAAAACGGCGTCCGTATCGGCTTGCTGATTGACCCGCTGAACCGGCGGGTACACGTATACCGCCCTGGCCAGCCCGTGGATATTCTGGAAGAACCAACCGGCGTTTCCGCCGACCCGGTACTGCCCGGCTTCGTGCTGGACCTGTCCGCGATCTGGTGAGTCCAAGGTTGCGTAGAGGCCCCCAGCCGTGTGTGCTACAACCAGGTAACCGAAAAACAACAGGCCCCCGGTTAATGCCGGGGGCCTGTTGTTTATGCTTTCCTGATGACCGGGTTACTTGTTGGTGATCATGGGCATCTGCTTGATGGAGCGGAAGGTGATGCTGGATTCGTACTCCATATCTTCCTGACCCAGTTCCATGTCGGGGTAGCGTTCGGCCAGTTCGCGGAAGACTTCCTGCCCTTCCACGCGGGCAATGGTAGCGCCGAGGCAGTGGTGGATGCCAGCCCCGAAGGAAACGTGGGGGTTGGGCCAGCGCGTGATGTCCATTTCGTCGGGCCGCTCGAACTTGTTGGGGTCGCGGTTGGCCGACGGAATGAACCAGCGGAGGCGTTCGTCCTTCTTGATCAGCTTGCCGCGCATCTCCACGTCCTGGGCGGCTAGGCGTTGAATGGACTTCACGGGAGAGTCGTAGCGCAAGGCTTCCTCGTTGGCGCGGACCATCATGCCCTGAGGGTCAGCCTTCAGCAGGTCCCACTGGTCGCGGTTCTGCATGAATGCCAAGGTGCCGTTGCAGATGAGGTTGATGGTGGTCTCGTGGCCAGCCAGCAGCAAGAGAGAAGTGTTGACCAGCGCCTGCTCGCGGGTGAATACGCCAGCCTTTTCGCCCTGGGCCAGGATGGAGATGAAGTCGTCGCCGGGTTTGACGATGCGCTCTTCCATCATGGGGTTGACGTAATCAAGCATCTCTTCCATGCCTTCCACCAGCCTTGGCAGGCGGTCGGCTTCGCCGCGGGCGATGTTGAGCAGTTTCTCGGCAATGGCGCGGATGTAAGGGCGGTCTTGAACAGGCACGCCCATCATCTCGGCGATGACCAGCACCGGCAGCGGGGTGGCCAAGTCGCGCATCAAGTCGAAGTCGTCTTTCTGATCGGCTTCGTCCAGCAACTCGTTGATAGCGTTCTGGACCAGCGGGCGCCACTCTTCCATGGACTTGGGCGTAAAGTAGGTGTGAACTACCTTCCGCATTTCCAAGTGGTCGGGGCGGTCGTACTGTATGAACTGCTTTCCCTGGTAGTTGCGGACGAACTCGTACAACTCGTTGTCCGATTCGTTGATCGCCGGGTACGGCCCCCGCGGGTCGTTGAGCCATACGGCGCTGGAAAACAGCTCGTGGTTGCGGGTCAGCCATACGAGGTCATCATGCCTGGTGATGACCCAGAGCTCGTACAACTCGTTCCAGTGGACAGGGTCTTCTTCCCGGAGCTGCCCATAATAGGAGTAGGGATCGTACATGATTTCCGGGGCAAACATATTTTCGTTGAAGGTCGTTACCATAACCTCACCCTGTCATTTGTATGGGAGCGGGGCTTGACTTTGCCCAACTCTATTTCAAGGCCCGCAGGATGTCAAGCAGTGTAATCGTAACTTAGTTCTCTTTTTTGTCAAACGCTTCGGTATCAGCCATAATGACGCCAACAGCCCGGAAGAAGGGCCGGGCGCCACAGGAGATAGAGATGCGCGTGCTTCTAGTCGCCACCAACCGGTACGACCGGGTGAACAACCGGATGAATGCTCAGCCGATGCCCATCGGCCTGGCCTACATTGCGGGCCACCTCGATCACGAACGGCACGAGGTCAAGGTCGTTGACCTGATGTTTGCCGACGACTATCTGGCCGAAATCGAGCAGACTGTCCGTGAGTTCCAGCCCCATGTGGTGGGAATCTCGCTGCGGAACCTGAGCAATCACAGCTATCTGAACCCCCAGTGGGCGCTGCCCATAACCAAGGATGTGATAGACCGCATCCGTGAGCACAGCAACGCCACTATTATTGTGGGCGGCCCAGCCTTCAGTCTGTTGCCCAAGCAGTGTTTCGAGTTCCTGCAGCCTGACCTGGGCGTAGCCGGAGACGCTGGCGAGACTTTCGCCGAGGTCTGTAATCGCATTGAGATCGGCGAGCGGCCAGCCTACGACCTGCCCGGCATAGTTCACGCCAGGGACGGGCAAGTCGTTCTGAACGAAGGGTTATGCGTTTCGGCATTCGCCAGCCGCCCGAAGCTGGAAGCCCTGGAGATGGACAAGTACCGGAACGCGGGGTTCGGCATCGGAGTGCTGACCAAGCTGGGCAGCTTCTCCTATCCCACCCCGGCGTCAACGGCCGGCATGAGCGATGCGGACTTTCGGGTAATCCGCCCCATAGACGAGGTGGTGGACGAGGTCAAGGAGCTATGGGAGAAGTACCAGCTACGCAAGCTGTTCTTCGTGGACAACGGCTTCAACTTCCCGCTGGACCACGCCAAGTCGCTGTGCAGCGCTATCATCGAGGCTGACATAGGGGTGCGCTGGAACACCTGCCTTGCCTCCTTCAACTGCGACGCAGAGCTGGTGCGCTTGATGCGCGACGCCGGGTGCGCGCTGGTGCTGATGGGCAATCGCGGCGGAGACCCGCACGACGGCCTCGGTTCCATGGAGGAACAGATGGAGGCGCAACTGGAAGTGCCGCGGCTGTGCGAGGAAGGAGGACTGCACTACACCGTGGCCCGCACCTTCGGCGAACCGGGCGAGACCCGCGAATCGGTGGAGCATAAGCTGGATTTCCTGCGGCGCATCAACCCGGCCCTCGCCAACCTGCGCGTCGGCGTCAGCATCATGCCCGGCACCGACGTGGCTGCGCTTGCCCTGGAAGAGGGGATTATCTCTGACGAGGCTGAACTGATCGAGCCGACCTTCTATATCGCAGAAGAAGTGCGCGACTGGATCGTACCCTACCTGCAGGAACAGGCCGCGGCCAACCCCCGCTGGAACCTCTGGTAGGCGCCGGGCCGCCAATGCCTGTTTACAAAGCGCTTGCCGAAACCCCTTCGTCTTGGCTTACCGAAGGACGAAGGGTTAGGGTTTGTAAACACGCTCTCAAGGAGAGAAGTCAGAAACGCCGGGAGTGAAGTCTCCCGGCGTTTATTCCTGGCCTGCTGAGTCTGCGGCGACTGCGGTTTCCATCGCTCGTATGGCAACCTCTATCTGCTCGTCATCCGGCTGTCGGGTGGTCAGACGTTGCAGCCAGAGACCCGGGGCGGACAGCGCCTTGCCTATGAGCGCCGTCTGGTGCCGTCCACTGAATCTAATGACCTCGTAGCTCGCTGCCGCTATCAACGGCAGCAACAGCACACGAGAGGCGATGCGCCACCACCAAGACAAATCCAGCAGGGCAAAGGCGATGAACACCGCAACCGAAACGACAACGACCGTCAGCAGAAAGGCGGTGCCGCAACGGGGATGAGGCGTGCCGAACTTTCGCACATTGTCCACGTTCAGCGGCAGACCCGACTCGAAGGCATGGACGGTCATGTGCTCTGCACCGTGGTAAGCGTAGACCCGCCTTATGTCAGACATCATCCCGATGACGGAGATGTAGGCTACGAGGATTGCCAGCCGCAGGGCGCCCTCAACCAGCTCACTGAGCAGGCCACTGCCCAGAGCCGGCTCCAGCAACCGGACTACGCCGATGGGCAGCAGGAAGAACAGGCCGATTCCAAAAATCAGCGAGAAGGCCAGCGTCGAGGCCATCATCCAACCGGGTATGCCTTCGCCGTCTCCCTTTTCCTGGCCGGGCTCCGAAGCCGCCATGTCTGCCGACATCTGGAGTGACTTGATGCCCAGGACCAGCGTTTCCATCAGGGCCAGGACGCCGCGAACCAGCGGCCACCGGCGCAGCTTTCCGTTGTAGAGAGGATTCAGGCGTTCGCGGCGCTGCTCAATGCTTCCATCCTGCCGCCGGACGGCCAGGCTGAACCACTCGCGGCCCCGAATCATCACTCCTTCGATTACGGCTTGACCGCCATAGGCGTGAGCGGACTGATTCGCCAAAAGAACGTCCTCAGAGGTATGGAATGGGGTATATGATTCGCAAAAAATAAAATCGAGGGCGCCAGCCCTCGATTTGTTTCCTCGGCGCTGTTAGCGCCGGTTGAATCGCCGGTTGAATCTCTCGATGCGGCCTTGGGTGTCCACAATGCGCTGCTCACCGGTATAGAAAGGATGACAGTTGCTGCATATCTCGACCCGTAGCTGCGGTCTGGTGGCCCCGGTCTGGAATGTGTGGCCGCAGGCACAGGTGACGGTGGCGTTAAAGAACTGCGGATGTATGTCGGTCTTCATATCGGAGATTCCTTATCAATTCCCTCTCCCTTTGGGGGAGGGCTAGGGTGGGGGCGTTTGCAGCTTACGACTGAGCCATTGGATAGACGCTGACCCGGCGCCGGCCCTTGGCCGCCCATTCGTATTTGACTTCGCCATCGGTCGTGGCGAAGAGGGTGTAGTCCCGCCCCAAGCCGACGTTGTTGCCAGCCCGGATGCGGCTGCCGCGCTGCCGGACCAGAATGGAGCCGCTGGTTACGCGCTGCCCGCCGTAGCACTTCACTCCCAGCCGCTTTGAATTACTATCGCGGCCATTGTTGGTGCTGCCGCCTGCCTTCTTGTGTGCCATTGCTTGCCCTGCCTGCATTAATTCCCTTTCCCTACGAAGGAGGGTCAGGGTGGGGGCATTACCCGCTGGTTCTAGGAAGTGAGAATGTCCTGAATCACAACCCGGGTGTAGGATTGCCGGTGCCCGCGCTTGCGGCGGTATCGGGTCTTTGCCTTGTACTTGTAGACTATCAGCTTGCGGTCTTTGTAATGCAACTTGACCTGCGCCCGCACTATCGCTCCGGGCACCACGGGAGCGCCGACGGTCAACTCGCCGTCTCTCGAAACCGCAAGAACTTCGCCGAACTCCGCCACCGAATCAATTTCGCTGGTGAGCAACTCGACATCCAGTGTATCTCCGGGCTGCACCCGGTATTGCTTGCCGCCTGTCTTGAAAACCGCGTAATCCATGCAAAACCTCGACTAGCTATACTAATGCGAGCAGTTAGCCGTGTCAACAAAAATCGCAAGAGGCAGGGTCTTTTAATTCTCCCTCTCTCTTGAGGGAACTATCAAAAGACCCCGTGGAAGATTGCTACTCCCTGGTATGGGACTCGTCGCGGCGATTGCGCTTTCGCTCGAGAGCTGAGAGATCCATCTTGCGAAGGCGCAGATTCTCCGGTGTGACCTCCAGCAGTTCATCGTCGGCGATAAATGCCAAAGCTTCTTCCAGGCTCATGGTTACGGTGGCCTTCAGGCGCTTGGCCACGTCGGCCGTTGAAGACCGCATATTCGTCAGCTTCTTTTCCTTGCACACATTGATCTCGATGTCGCCCTCCCGGGGATGGGAACCGACTATCATGCCTTCGTAAACTCTGACGCCCTGGTCGATGAAAGTATCCCCCCGGCCTTGTGCGTTGAGCAGTCCGTAGACCACCGCCACGCCATTCTCCGACGCCACAAGCACGCCGTTGCGCCTGGATTTAATCTCCCCTTCCATCGGCTGATAGGACGAGAAGACGCTGCTTTTAACCCCGTCGCCTCGGGTGATGCGATTGAAGAAAGCGTTGAATCCGATGAGACCTCGGGTGGGGATCTCGTACTCCAGATGAACGTAACCGTCCAAGCTGTAACGCATATCCCGGTGCCTGGCCATGTGGGCTGAGAGGTATTCGCTCAAAGCGCCCAGATAGTCCTCATGGGTAGTGATGTTTAGAATCTCGTAGGGCTCGTAAGTCTTCCCGTCAATTACCTTGTTGACCGGCGTGGGACGGGACACCTGGAATTCGTACTGCTCCCGCCGCATGGTTTCAACCAGTATGGACAGGTGCAGTTCCCCGCGACCGGCGACCACGAACACGTCGGGACTGGAGGTGGGTTCCACCCGCAGGCTCACGTTGGTTCGCAGCTCCCTCATCAGCCTCTCGTGCAGGTTTCGGGAAGTGCTGTGGGCCCCCTCTTTCCCCATGAAAGGGGAAGTGTTCACACCGAAAGTCATCCGTACCGTGGGTTCGCCAATGTCTATCGAGGGCAGCGGCACCGGACTTTCCAGCGAAGCGATGGTATCGCCAATCGACACGCCCTCGGGGCCGGTGACTGCCACAATGTCTCCGGTATGAGCCTCCGGCACCTCCACTCGCTCCAATCCGTGGAACACGAAGATGTGCTCAACTGTGTGAGTGGCGATGGCTTCGTCGCGGCCCAGCAGCGCCACCCTGTCCCGCACTTTCATGATCCCGTTGGTGACTCGGCCCACGGCGATCTGGCCCAGGTAGTTGTCGTAATCCAGGGCGGCCACCAGCATCTGCAGCGGGGCGTCCGGGTCGCCCGTGGGTGGAGGCACCGAGTCCAGAATCGCCTCGAAGAGAGGCTGCATATCCGCACCCTGCATTTCCGGGCTGGTAGTCGCGTAGCCCTGCCTCGCCGAGGCGTACAGTACCGGGTAGTCCAGTTGTTCGGCGGTGGTGGCAACTTCCAGGAACAGATCCTGGACCATATCAACGACTGCTTCCACCCGCGCTTCGGGACGGTCTATTTTGTTGATCACCACCAAGGGATTGACGCTCTGACGCAGGGCCTGCCTCAGTACGTATGTGGTCTGGGGCATGGGCCCGTCGACCGCGTCGACCAGCAGCAGGCACCCGTCTGCCATGTTCATCACCCGTTCCACTTCGCCGCTGAAATCGGCGTGCCCCGGCGTGTCTATGACGTTTATTCTGACGTCGTCGTAGGAGACCGAAGCGTTTTTGGCCAGGATGGTGATGCCGCGCTCCTGCTCCAATGGGTTGGAGTCCATAATCAGCGTGCCCACCTGTTGGTGAGATCGAAAAGCCTTGCCCTGTTTCAGCAACGCATCGACCAGGGTGGTCTTCCCATGGTCGACGTGAGCAATGATGGCAAGGTTTCGGATGTCGTTGTTGTAGTAATCGTTCAAGTCATTTCACCTCCCCTATATAGTAGCATTTCGGACAACACCTGTTCCAATCACGAACCGCCAATTGGAGAGTCTCGTTCCAAAGTGTCTGGAAGACGAGACTGCACGGCGCATCGCGGGGCCACGGCGGCACCGGCAGCAGCTCACGGGAGGACAGCCGGGCGGACTGACCGGGATAACGGGATGAGGTAAATGATAGGAGTTACGCAGTTGGGTTGAGGGAATACCGGGGTTGAGCGGGATACTGTCGAATGGCAAGGTAGGCTATGCCTGCAATTGCTATGCGCCAACTGGCGCCGGAGGTGACGGAAGCCCGTCAGGTCATTGAGAGGGAATCCGCAGTCTCATGCAGCCCTTCCCAAGCAGGCCTCTACAAATTTATTGAGGGTTCCTCGTAGTCCTTCAGCTTGTTGTAGATTTGAAGCCGGTGATGGTAGGACTCCAAAACTATAATCCGGCCTTCGGCGTCAACGTTGACAGCAACCGGTCGCCGGAACCGCCACTCAGGCTCCAGATCCGTCCGCCGCCTGGCCTTGATGATATCCGGATTAGCGTCTATGTAGTTCTGGGCCCATGGCGAAGGGTCCTGGGCGTCGCCGGCCAGCGCCGTAATGTACTGGCCGTCGGGGGCGTATATCTGGACGCGGTGGTTCCCCCAGTCGGTTACGTATACATCCCCATCTGAGTCCACAGCTACACCGGATGGCCCTTTGAGAGAACCGATCCCGGCGCTGGATCCCTCGAACTTGACGAGCAGCTCTCCGGCAGGGGAGAATTTTTGCACCCGGTTATTCCCCCAATCCGCGACGTAGATATTGTCCTCGCTGTCGATGCAGATGCCCCATGGCATTTCCAACTCTCCGTCGCCGCTGCCGCGCTCCCCGAACCTAGACTGAAACTCACCAATCTGGCTGAAACTTTGCACCCGGTGATTCGAGCTGTCCACCACCCAGAGGGTTCCGCGGGAATCGAAAGCAATTCCTGACGGCCCGTTCAACTGCCCGTCCTCGCTGCCGGGCCTGCCCCAATGGTACCGGTAAGCGCCCTCTTCATCGTACATGGTTATCCGGTTGACATACTCGTCCGAAACGAACACTCGCCCGTAACGGTCCATGTCAATTGACCTGGGCCAAACAAACCGGCCGTCCTCCGCGCCGACGGAGCCGAACTGGCCTTGAAACTCGTGGTCAAGGGTGATCTTGCTGACACGCTGCCCCAATTGTTCCACACCGCGGCTCAAGACGTAAATTCGGCCGTTGGATCCCAAGACAAAATCCTGGGGAGCCCAGAATCCCCGGCCAGCCTGGCTGTACATGCCTATGCAGTAGCTATAATCATACACCCGGCCAGCGGCGACGGTGGTCAGCATTGGTGAGACCTCCATGTAGGGGCAACCCTTGTGGTTGCCCTCATTAGCCCAACAATTCAGGGCGGCCCCAAGAGCCGCCCATACGATAATCTGTGTCTACACGAAGGACATTTGCTCGAAGTGTCCCCCGACGATGGGTACCGGGTCGAGTCCCAACCACCCCTCCGCCAGGGTGGAATAGAAGCCACGGAAATCGTAGTTGGGCGCCAGGTCTCCTTGCGTGAGATCACCCGGTTTCAGCGACGGATAGGTTCCGTACATTCCACCATTAACCCTGTCGCCTATCGCGAAGGCCACCCCGGCCGCTCCGTGGTCGGTGCCAGTGCCATTATCGCGGACGCGGCGTCCAAACTCGCTGAACAGCATGACAACCACCTCATCTGAGGCATCGTGCTCACGCAGGTCGGCGAAGAAGTCGTGGATGCCAGCGGAAACATCCATCCAGAGCTTGGTGTGTGACCCCAACTGGTCGTAGTGGGTGTCGAAAGGGTCCGTAGGACGTGTAGAAGACCTGGGTTCCCAGGCCAGCCAGATGCACCTGGGCCACGTCTCTGAGACGCCTCGCGATGGTGTTATTGGCATACTCCACGTTTGAGGAATAGTTCTCGGGAGCAACCCGGATGATGTCGGCTCCTCTCAACGCATCCCTGCCTGCCTGTCCCAGGTAATCCATGGTCGGGCCGGCGCCGATGGCCGGAGCGTACATCCGGGCGAAGCTGTCCAATAGCTGGGCCCGCTCCTGCTCGGACGTGATTCCCGGATTTGATGAGAGCACGCCGTAGGTAGGAAGGTGATTGACGGAAGTAACGGGAACCCCTCGCATGGTTAACGCCCGGGGCAGACCCTGTCCCAGGCTCACTCCCTTCAGCACGTTCTCGCCGCTGGGGTCCAGGTCCCTGACGACCTTGGCGAGCCAGCCGTTGATCCCGATGGAATCCGGCTCGCAGGTGTGCCAGATGTCCATGGCGCGGAAGTGCGACCGGGGTGAATTTTCAAATCCGATTCCGTGGATGATTGCCATGTTGCCCTTGTCATAGATGTCTTTCAACGGCTCCGTATCAGACCGGAATGCCAGTTCGTCATCTATGGGCAGCAACTGGTCTTCGGAAATATGGACCTTGGCCCGGTTGTCCCAATACAGAGGATTGCTATAAGGAACGATGGTATTGAGGTAATCGTTGGCCCCGGTAAGCTCCAATACGACCAGCACAGGGTCTTTATGGGTTGACGCCATTTTCATATCCTTCTACGGTGCTTGTAAGATCTACGGTGCTTGTGAGATATGGTGGTTGTACAGCGACTGGCTAGGCAAACTGATAGTCCCGCGAAGCGGCGATCAAGGTCAATATCCTGCTCACATTCCGAAATGCGGCACTGAGTTCTTCCCTGGTGCTCCAGGCCAGGTCGCCACATCTTTCGGCATGAACCATCAATTCGGAGTGGGTCGCCTCACTGACTTCCAACGGTCCCATCGCATCGAGACAAGCCGCCACTATCGCCTCGGGTGAATGATCCCCTTGCACCTGCACGTTCACCAACACCCGCTTGATGATAGCCTGCACACCGGGTAGAGAGATGTCTCCAAATGTTCTCGCGGCGAAATTCACCCGGCGCATCAAAACGCCCGGGTCAATCCATTCGGAGCCGGTGTGCCAGCCCTCCACGCTGGGAGGATTGAGAAGCTCCTGTCCCTGCCAGCCGCACTCCAAGGCCAGATTGTTGAATCCCGGCTTGAAGCCGTTATAGCTGCCAGCCATACGCACAGTGCCAACGATCAACTCAGCCGGGCTTTTCACTCGGGCGAAGCGGGCGTTCTTGAAAAACTCCGAGTTGAACAATGCTCGTAAAATGGACCGGATGTCGCCATGGGACTCGTTGTAAGCACGAACCAACAACTCAATGGCTTCAGGATCAATGGGTGGAGTAACGCTCCAACTGGAGACATGAGGCTCGTCGGCGACAAAGAACTTGTAGAGGTGGCGGGCCAGGAACCGGGCCGTAGCCGACTGGTCCGCAATAATGTCCACGATGTCTTCGCCGTTGAAGTTCCCGGTACACCCCAGGAAGGTCTTCTCCCGATCGTCGTGGTCCTCGGGTTTGTACTCGAACTGCCAGTGGAAACGGCCATAAGGATTGCGGGGAATCTTGGGGGCAATCGTCCATCCGGTAAAAGCTCTGGCTGCTTCCCTGATGTCATCCTCTGAGTAGTTTCCGACTCCAAGGGAGAAAAGCTCCAGCAGCTCCCGACCCCAGTTTTCATTTATGGCGCCGTCATGATTTCCGTGGTTGTCCAGCCAGTAGATCATGGCTGGCGATTTTGCAACCTCTATCAGAAGGTCTCGGAAAGCACCCAATCCGTGTTCACGGAAGACGGCAATCTGGCGAGTCAACTCCGGTGGATTGTCCACCTTGGAGTTGCTGGTGGCAAACAACTGATGCCAGAAGAGGGCCATCTTCTCTTCCAGAGGCCGTTTGGTGTTGATCATCCTGAAAATCCAATCGGCCTGATTGATTGGCGGCGCCCCCGCTCCCTCATAACCCGGGAAGTAGCGGTACAGCAGTTCTTCGTCTATGGCCGGCTGCCGCTCCGGATACAGGAGCTCCTCCACCACGGCCTCGTAACCCTTGGAGACACGCTCTTCCAGTTCCTCGCGGGGATCACCGAAGCCCGCCCGTCGCATCAAGTGGCCCATCAATCGAATGTCTTCTTGGCGGGGCATTGCCACCTCTCGGTTAATCTATCCCAAAGAGCCCATTCACGGCATATTAAGATTGGGCAAATCCAATGTCAACCTAACGAATGCGACGCCACCAGGGAGGCTTTGCAATCGTCCTGCGGGCCTTGCAGGAATAATTGGTAGTGGATTCGCGCGGTGTGTTACAGTGGGTACACGCGCTCGATGCCGCACCAAGGCTTCGCTACGGCAACGGACCACCATCTGTCCCGTCTTTTGTCTGGTGCCCTGCCCTGCGCCAGATTACCAGTACCGCTATAGCGGGATGGATTAAGGAGTCCGTGTCCCATGCCGTCCAAGACCCTACAAGCTCGTCCAAAAATTTCCCGTTCTGTCCGAAAGCACCAGGCCGTCTGCGCCGAGTGCGGGATTTCCACGACAGTTCCCTTCCTGCCCACGCAGAACCGCCCGGTCTACTGCTCCGCGTGCTTCAAGAATCAGGGAGGCGCCTCCTCTCCTGAGGAAACCATTTCCGGCAAGCTGCCATCCATCCCGGATAAGCATACAGACGACCCTGCTCCGGGGTTTGCGGAAATGGGGTTGGCGGCTGTCACAAAGGCAGCTCTGGCCCGAATGAACATATCGGAACCCACACCGATCCAGGGAACGGCTATCCCCCTCCTGCTGGCTGGCAAAGACGTAGTGGGGCAGGCTCGCACCGGTTCCGGCAAGACCTTGGCATTCACCGTGCCTTTGGTAGAGCGGTGCGACCCGTCGGCCCGGCAGGTACAGGGGCTGGTGCTGGTGCCGACCCGGGAACTGGCCATCCAGGTGGCGGGAGTGATGCAGGCCATGGCGTCGCCCCATAAGCTGCGCTGCGCCCTGCTCTACGGAGGCCATTCATTGAAGCCCGAGTACCGGGCGTTGAAGGAAGGCGCACAGATCGTAGTCGGCACTCCCGGCCGGACACTGGACCATGTCCGGCAGGGCACGTTGAAACTCCATTCGGTTCGTTTTCTCGTGCTTGACGAGGCCGATGAGATGCTGGACCGGGGCTTTGCCCAAGACGTCGAGGCGATACTTGACCGGACGCCTTCCAGCCGACAGACCGGTCTCTTCTCGGCGACGATGCCCCGCTGGGTGGCGAAGACTGCCGCCAGGCACCTGCGCAATCCAGCCAAGGTGGAAGTGGACGCAGACCTGCAGACGCTGCCAACAGTGAAGCACTTGGTCTATTCTATCCAGAAGGACGCCAAGCTGGAAGCGCTCCGTACCTTGCTGGACGGGCGGGACAACTCTCCCGTCATCATCTTTGGCAAGACCAAGCGTGGGGTAAAGAAGCTGGCGAGTCAGTTGATTGAAATGGGCTATCCGGCAGGGGCGGTACAAGGGAATCTCAGTCAGAAGGCTCGCGAAAGAGTGATGGAAGACTTTCGCTCCGGCGCAAGCCCCATCCTTGTCGCAACCAATGTGGCCGCCAGAGGGCTGGACATAGAGGGAGTTGGCCAGGTCATCAATTTCGACCTGCCGGACTCGGAGCTGTTGTTCACCCACAGGGCCGGGAGAACGGGGCGCATGGGCCGGTACGGTGAGGCCGTTACCTTCATCACCCCGGATGAAGAGCGCAAGTGGCGCGAGATTGACCGGGGACTGGGCGGCCAGTTCGTGCGCAAGCCCTGGAAGGCGTCCCGTTGGGAAGGACAGCGTCAGGAACGGATAGTAGAGCAACGGCGGCAGCTTTCTGACGTTTCTGCGTGATCGTACTGCTCAAGAGCAGAAGCTATCTTGCTTTGTCTGCATAGCCTCTGGTGTATAATGCCGCTGACAAGTCCGCCTTATCCGGGCGTGGAACGATTGCCAAGTAACTCCAACTATTGCTGAATTCTCATACTGAGCCTGTCGAAGGATGTCCGTTCAAGCCGCCGGTGGTTCAGCAGGCTCATCATGATCCGGTTGGGAAGGACTTTGCAATCGTCCTGTATCCGGGCCCCAGGAGGTTGAGGGTTGGCGTCAACGCAAGAAACCGGATTGTCGGGCGCCGAGTTGCGCCGGGCTTTTCTGACCGGCTTTGACCGGCTGGAAGAATACCGCGACACCGTGAACGCCCTCAATGTGTTTCCGGTCCCCGATGGCGACACTGGGACCAATATGTCGCTGACTCTTCGCTCCGGCATCGAGCGCTGTCCTGATGGAGACGGCCTGACTGCCGGCGAGGTTGCTCACGAACTGGCACACGGGACATTTTTTGGAGCCAGGGGGAATAGCGGAGTTATTCTGTCCCAGTTTTTCAAGGGCTTCGGAGATGCCCTTGAAGGCCGCCAGACCTGCTCTGCCGCCGATCTTGCCGCAGCGCTGGACATGGCCCGGGAGGCAGCCTACGGCGCAGTGGGCAATCCCCGTGAAGGCACTATGCTCACTGTGATTCGCTGCGCCGCCGAAGCTGCCCGGCAAGCGGACAGCAGTTTGAGATTGACGCAAATGCTGGAATCCGTCTACCTGGCGTCCTGTGTCGCGTTGAAGAACACGCCGGAGCAACTGCCCGTGTTGAAGGAAGCGGGAGTCGTGGATTCAGGTGGTCTTGGCGTTGTCGTAATCTTGGGCGGCGTGCTGGAAGCTCTGGCCCCCGACCGTTCGCGCGACCTGGCAAGAGAGGCCGGTCTGGAAGGCATCATAGACGACAGCATGGCGTCGCTGGGCGGTTCGTCCAACATACAGGAATCGGGCTTTGTTCATCAGTCGCTGGAAGCTGACTGGGGCTACTGCACCGAATTCATAATCAGCGGCGAGGGTCTCAGTCCGCAGCAAGTGCGCCAGCACTTTGATGAAACAGCGAGGTCTACGGTTGTTGTCGGCGACCCGGCGAACGTGCGGGTTCATATCCACGCCGATGACCCCGGCCCGGCCATTAGCTACGCTGTTTCACTGGGCACTGTTTCCAACGTCAAGATTGAAAGCATGGATGACCAGAACGTGGAATGGGCTGCCGGACACAGCGCCCCGGTTTCGACGGCCGGCGCGGAGCTTACCGTGGTGGCAGTGGCAGCGGGCGACGGCCTGGCCGGGCTGTTCATGGAATCGGGCTGCGGACACGTCATCCAGGGCGGGCAGACCATGAACCCCAGCGTTCAGCAGATTATGCAAGGGATTCAGCGCGCCGGGGCCGAAAATACTATTTTCTTGCCGAACAACAAGAACATTGTTCTGACCGCACATCAGGTAGCAGCCAGCGATCCCAACGTGCGCGTAGTCCCCACCCGAAGCATTCCCCAGGGCGTGGTTGCGCTGCTGGCATACAACCCCCTGTCGCCGCTTGAGAAAAACTTGGCCGCGATGGAGGAGACGCTGCCCACAGTCACTACCATCGAGGTGACTCAAGCCGTGCGCGACACCAGCGTAGACGGTGTGGTGGTGAGGCTGGGAGACTACATAGCGCTGCTCGACGACAAGCTGGTCATAACCGCTGATTCGCCGGAGGATGCGCTAAAGAAAACGGTTGAACTGGCAGGCGTGGAAGCCGATTCCATCCTGACTATATATCGAGGCGCAGACGCCGATCCTGAGGCCGCAGACGCCTGCGTTGCCGAACTGGAATCACGGACACCAGGGATTCAGGTTGACCAAGTTTACGGAGGACAACCACACTATCATTACCTGGCGTCCGTAGAGTAGCGCAGTTATTGCGCCGCGGTGAACAGGAGCGTCAATCGCCAAATTGGAGTCTGCATGGCCATCAAAGTTGTAACTGACAGCGTGTCGGACTTGCCCACGGCCTTGGCAAGCGCCAACGATATTACGGTGGTGCCAGCATACGTCATCATTGGAGACGAGACCTTACGTGACGGGCTGGATATATCGGCAGACCGTTTCTATGAACGGTTAGGAACCCTGTCCAGGCTGCCCACCACTTCTCAGCCGACCGTGGCTGATTTCCAGGGCGTCTACCAAAAGCTGCTTGATCAAGGACACCAGATTGTCTCGATCCATGTCAGTTCCAAGTTGAGCGGCACAGTCAACTCTGCGACACAGGCCAAGGCTGCGCTGGGGGATACTGCGCAGATTGAAATTATAGACTCACAGCTTGCCTCTGCTCCCCAGGCGTTAGCGGCTCTCAACGCGGCGCAGTGGGCCAAGGAAACGCCCGACTTCCACGAACTGGTCCGCCGGGTGCGAGCATCCGCAACTCGCTACCACTCCTACGTTCTGGTAGACACCCTGGAATACCTGCAAAAGGGCGGCCGCATCGGCAAGGCAGCGGCTTTCGTCGGCGGGATGTTGAAGGTCAAGCCCATTCTCACCGTCCGCGATGGCGAGGTTCATCCGGTGGAGCGTCCCCGCAGCCGTGAAAGGGGGAAGGCCCGGCTCATTGAACTGGTTCGCGACCTTGCTCCCGTCAGCCAGATCAACGTGAGCTACAGCACCGACCGCGCGCAGGCCCTTTCGGTTCGCACGGAGCTGGCAGAGATGGTGGCTCCTGAGCATTTTGTGGAATCCCGCTTCGGCCCGGTGCTTGGCACTTACCTTGGCCCCAATGCCCTGGGCGTGTCAGTGGCTCAGGGCAGCGCCGACTGGCAATAGACCCCGGTCGTCGGATATAGCCTTATTGGTGGTGTGATCTCCCGGTGACCACGCAAACAAGCAGTCCGCCGGAATGGGCCCGCGCTCTCGGCAGGATTCTCGCCCTGGAGTCTCGGCGCGGCTTCGACGACGGCGCGGTAATCGGAGGCCTCGACAGGTTTCGGGAACGCTGGCAGGCGGAAATGGCGGCCTGCTGCGGCGATTCGCCGGAGATGGCCTTCATTCTGCGCCAAAGCTACGCCGCAATGCCGAGGGAGCAGCGTGAGGCGTGGGCCGAACAGTGGAACCGGCTCATCGAAGCCGCAGCCAAAGAATCTGCGCCGTTCAGCAGCGCCTCCATTCCTGTCTCTTCCACGGGACGCCCATCGGATACTTGGAGCCATAGGGAGGCGTTCAGTCATTCCCGCTCCGGTTCCGGTTCGTCCGATGTTGCCCCCCCGAGCCAGAGACATCCCTCCCACCAGGAACGAGTGGGCCAGGAACGAGTGGGCCGCAGCATCCGCAAGCCCCGCCCAGCCTTTGGCATCCCTCCCGAAGGGCGGAGCGTTGACGACCCGGTAGAACAACTCAAAGGCGTTGACGCCAAGACTTCAGCGCGCCTGGAGCGTCTGGACGTTGCCACAGTGCGGGATCTGCT
This sequence comes from Dehalococcoidia bacterium, assembly GCA_965232885.1. Classification (GTDB taxonomy): domain Bacteria; phylum Chloroflexota; class Dehalococcoidia; order Lucifugimonadales; family UBA3495; genus VXOI01. The sequence goes on from CBDDQX010000003.1 coordinate 1,197,514, forward strand.
CTACCTGTTTCCCCGGCGCCACGAAGACTACTCCAACGTCGTCACCGTCTCGGAGATTGTGCCCGGCCAGGAATGTACGGTCCTAGTCACCGTCTGGGAGTCGCGGATAGTGGCACAAGGCGCGAAGGGACGCCGCAAGGACACCGAGGCGGTTCTGGGCGACGAAACCGGAAACGTTCGCGCCATCTGGTTCGGACAGCAGTACATTGCCCGCACCCTCAAGTCGGGCGCCAGGATTGCCGTAAGCGGGAAGCCGGAAGTGTTCAGGGGACAAGCGGTCTTCAACTCACCGGCGGCCTATCCCGTGGACTCGGAAGCAGCCGCCATTCATACCGGGCGCCTGGCTCCGGTTTATCCGCTGACCGACGGGCTGCGGCTGCCCGCCCTCCGTAACCTGACCTGGCAGGCGCTGCAAGACTGGCTGGGCGGTGTGGAGGAGACGCTGCCCGAACAGGTGCGAGAAGGACGGATGCCACTGCGCGAGGCCATATTTCAGGCCCACTATCCCGATACTCAAGAGGCTTGGCAAGCCGCCAGGGCGCGGCTGGCCTTCGATGAGTTGCTGACGCTGCAACTGGCGATGCAGTCTCGCCGCCGGGATTCCCAAGCTGAAATTCAGGGCGTTGCCGTCAATCCGACGTCGGACGTGGCTGGGCGTTTCCTTCGCTCCCTTCCCTTCGAGTTGACCGGAGCGCAGGCTCGCTGCATCGCCGAAATTGTCGGGGATATAGCCCGGGGCACGCCTCCGATGAACCGCCTGTTGCAGGGCGAAGTCGGGAGCGGGAAGACGGTGGTGGCCCTGGCCGCGTTGCTCTCCACTGCCGCCGCCGGATTCCAGGGCGCTCTGATGGCCCCCACCGAGGTGTTGGCCGAACAGCATTTTCGTTCCGCCTCCCGCCTGTTGGAAGGCCGCCCCCGCCAGACGGACGAGGAGAATCTGCTTTCCGTCTCTCTGGAAGGAATGGAACGCCCCCTTACCATCGGGCTGCTGACCGGCAGCGTGCGGGCGCGGGAGAAGCGGCTGCTGACGGCGATGGCCGCCGATGGCGCGCTGGATCTGGCAGTGGGCACTCAGGCCCTGATTCAGGAGGGCGTTTCTCTTCCCAACCTGGCTTTGGCGATTGCCGACGAGCAACACCGTTTCGGGGTGATGCAGCGTTCAGCACTGCGCCTCCGGGGCGGTGAGAACCCCCACACCCTGATAATGTCCGCGACGCCCATTCCCCGTACCCTGTCGCTCACCCTCTACGGCGACCTGGACATTTCCACCATTGATGAACTCCCTGCTGGACGTCAGTCGGTGCGCACCAGGTTGGTAGCCCCTGAGAACCGGGAAGCCGCATACGGGTTTGTTCGGAAGCAGGTACAGGAAGGCAGACAAGCCTTCGTGGTCTGCCCGCTCATAGAAGAATCGGCCAGCATCGAAGCCAGGGCCGCCACAGAGGAATACGAAAGGCTGTCAGGGCAGGTGTTCCCCGACCTGCGGGTCGGCCTGCTTCACGGGCGGATGCACTCGCGGGACAAGGACGCCATTTTGCGAAGTTTCGGGGATGGCGGCTTCGACGTGCTGGTTACTACGGCAGTGGTGGAAGTGGGCATAGACGTTCCCAACGCCACCATCATGCTCATAGAAGGCGCGGAACGCTTCGGACTCGCCCAACTGCACCAGTTCCGGGGAAGGGTGGGACGCGGCGAGCATAGAAGCTATTGCCTGCTCCTGCCGTCGGACACCCAAGGAGATATAGGCGCGTCGGCTAAGGAACGCCTGTCGGCTCTGGAGCGAACTCACGACGGATTTGAGCTGGCGGAAATAGACCTGGAGTTGCGCGGGCCCGGCGATTTCTTCGGAACCCGCCAGAGCGGTCTGCCCAATCTGCGGATGGCGCGGTTTTCCGACCGCGGTCTGCTGGAGTCAGCCCGCGACCTGGCCGCGCGCATAGCCGCTGAGGACCCGGAACTCTCGGCCCCGCGACACGCCGCCCTTGCCGCTCAGGTGGCCCGCTTCACTGGCCGGGCCAACGCCGACGCCAGTTAGATGATCACCTGTCATGCCCGCTTTCGCGGAAATGACGCGGGATTTCCAACCAGCCTCTAGCCCGGCGCCTTGAAGCGGTAGCCGACGTTCCAGATGGTTTCGATGAAGGAGCGGCCCGGCGATTCGACCTTTGATCTCAGCCGCCTTACATGTACGTCCACGGTGCGGGTGCCGCCGAGGTAGTCGTAGCCCCACACCTGGCTCAGCAGGGCCTCGCGGGTGTAGACCCGGCCGGGGTTGGAGGCCAGCAGCGCCAGAAGCTGGAACTCCTTATACGTCAATGTCACGCGCCTTCCGGCTGCCGATACTTCGTAACGCTCCAAGTCTATGGTGAGGTCGCCCACCGACAGCGTTTGAGACCCGGACGGGCCGTTGACCCGGAACACCGCCTGTTTCACCCGCAGAATAAGCTCATCGTCGGACGCTGGGCAAATCAACAGCTCATCTGGGTTGAGCGCCGGGTCGTAACGGGCGACCGCTTCGCTGGGGATGGCGGCCAAAACTGGCACTTTCCGGCCCCGGCAGTATTCAATGACCCGCCCGGCAGCCGTTGTTTCCAGGGAGGCCAGGTCCAGCAGAACCGCATCGGGGGAATCTCTGTCGCCGTCGTCCACCAGGAACGCCCCTTCGTCTTCGATGCGGCACGCCATTCCGCTGCGAACGGCTGCTTCGGCCAGCTCTCTTCCGCCACCGTGGTTGTTGAGAACGACTACGTTATACAACTGCCCGGTCCAACTCTTATGACGGCCCCCGCGCTAACGAGGTCCGGCGCGTCAAAATATGCCGCAGTATAACAAAAAGTTTGGGCTACACCGCAGGCAGCGTAATGCGGATGGCGTTCCAACTTGGGTGGTCAGGAGCGCCAAGTCATTCCGGAATGTGCAGGGGCAGGTTGGAAACCTATCCATAACGGATGGTCAAACCAACTGAAACGGAACTCTGCCTGCAATGCGGCGGGGCCGATTTGACGCTCTATCACCCGCAAACTATGATGGAGAGCAGCATTGAAATCCAAAGCCCACAGACGGGAGGTCGCGCATGGCCATACAGACTATCGAATCCGCCGCCGTGGAAGCCCGTCGGCGCATACGCTCCAATGAGTGGAGAGGAGTGACTTCGGGAGTGGCTCCCGGTCACGTGCAGGCCAACCTGGCCATTCTGCCCCGTGATTTAGCCTTCGACTTCCTGCTGTTCTGCCAGCGCAATCCCAAGCCCTGCCCTCTGCTGGAGGTAATTGAACCAGGCAGTGTGGAGCCGCTGCTCACCGCGCCGGGAGCCGATATACGAACCGACGCCTCCGGCTACCGCATTTACCGCAATGGCGAGTTCACCGCCGAGGTGGATACGCTGGAAGACTATTGGCAGGATGATCTGGTCAGCTTCCTGCTGGGATGCAGCTTCTCCTTCGAGACAGCGATGACCGATGCCGGCATTCCCCTGCGCCACCAGGAACAGGGCAAGAACGTGGCAATGTACATCACCAACATCCAGACCGCGCCCGCCGGGGTGTTTTCCGGGCCAATGGTCGTCAGCATGAGGCCCATCAAGCGCGAGCAGGTCGTCCGGGCCGTGCAGGTCACGTCGCGCTTCCCGGCCACTCACGGAGCGCCGGTGCACATCGGCAATCCTGCCGACATCGGCATCCGCGACCTGGACGCGCCTGATTTCGGGGAAGCCGTGGAAATCAAGCCGGATGAAGAGCCGGTGTTCTGGGCCTGCGGAGTGACCCCTCAGGCCGTGGCCCTGAGTTGCAAACCTCCGCTGATGTTCACCCACGCCCCAGGGAGGATGTTCATCACCGACCATAGGGACGCTGACTATTCGGTCTTGTAGAGTTTCTTCCTGTCGCACCAGGGGAGGCAAAAATGCCGGAAACAATAGAAGACATAATCCTGGACTACGACAAGCGCGGGATGCTGGCCCTGCGCCCCCACCTGCCCGCCGACTTCTGCGAGCAGGCGGCGCAGTACGTCGTTGACCATCCGGGACACACGCTGATTGTCACCGGATTCTACGTGCTCATGGCGGACAAGCCGGAGACCGACGGGCCGCCCGGGGCCATCGCCATCGGCAACGCCCTGCGAACTTTGGGGCGCAGGGTCAGCTACGTTACCGACGCCTGCACTGCCCCGGTCCTGCGCCAGTGGGCCGGAGATGCGGAGGTAATCGAGTTTCCCGTCGCTGGCGTAGAGGAAAGCAAACGCCATGCCGCCGGGTTGCTGGAACGTCTTCAGCCCGGCCTGCTCATATCCATAGAACGCTGCGGGCGCAACCGCAACGACGAATACCTGAATATGCGAGGTCGCGACATAACGCCGCAAACGGCACGGGTGGACTACCTGTTCGACGGCAGCGTGCCGTCTGTGGGTATCGGAGACGGCGGCAACGAAATCGGTATGGGGAACCTACTGGAGATTATCCCATCGGTAGACAGCCTTCCCGACGACCCGGCCATTGCCGAGGTTGACCGTCTGGTGATAGCCAGCGTATCCAATTGGGGCGGTTACGGGCTGGTTGCCGCCATTTCCCGGCTGACTGGCAGGAACCTGCTGCCCTCCGCTGAAGCCGAAGCCCGGATGGTTCAGGGCATGGTGGAAGCCGGGGCCGTGGACGGCACCACGGGCGACGCAGTGCCCACTGTGGACAATTTCTCCATGGAAGAGAACGGGGCATTGCTGGCTCGCCTGCATAGCCTGACCGACGGTATACAGAGCTGACGCAGTTGGGCTGTGCGCTGAAGAGCTTGGGAGTACA
>CBDDQX010000004.1:0-322525 GCA_965232885.1 Dehalococcoidia bacterium
GAAGTGGGCGACGTCCGTAATGGAGTACATCCACCCAGGACGCGGGGTGCCGAAGAATCCGGGTTGTGAGGGCGCGTAGACGGTGCGCCGCTGGGCGATGGGGCCGCTGGTGGGATCGAAGGTCCCGAAACCGCCGCCGCCGTGCAGGAAGAGAAGGGGAGGCCCCGAGCCGCCGGAGAATACCTCTACCGGAGTGCCGGAGACCTGCACTGTAGACCTGTTGCCCACTGCTGCCAGCGTCATGCCATGTACCTCGCTTTCAGTGAGTGTCGCGCCCCAATCGAAATAGGAGCACGCGAGAGCGGCAATGCGTAACGGCGGATGCCGCAATAATAGCCAAAAAGCAATCCGATTCTGTTACATAAGGCGTTCAATGTCAAGCTGATAATCCCGCGCCGCGAGGGCTCGAAGCCCTTTCCGTTCAAGCGCCCCCTGGAATGGAAACATGATGCTATTTTCGTGAGCTTCAAACGTGCACGAAATAATCACAAAATACTAACACCGAAGTGTCAGACATTGGTTAAATTGAACTCGATAATGGAATAAACCCGGAACTCTCCGATGCTGCTTTTCAACCAACCTCCGACCAGGCCACACTACACGATTTGGCATCGCAACAGGTAAACGACCACATACGATATGAGCCGGACGAGAAGTGTCCGCTCATCGTTTCGTTCGTAGCCAGCTTCCAGGGCGTGCTGCTGGTTCTGACTCCGATGGTGACGGCAGTGACCACCACGGCACTGGTGGCGGGTCAGTCGGAAGACTACCTCGTCTGGTCGGCCTTCGCGGCATTTCTCATCTGCGGACTGATCACGGCCCTGCAGGCTGGGAGGGTCTGGCGATTCGGCACGGGGCACGTGCTGCTGACGGCGGCGAGCGTGTCGCTGATCGTGGTCAGCGTGCCAGCGCTGGAGGCGGGCGGACCGGGCCTGCTGGCCGCCGTGGTGGTGGCCGGGGCGCTCTCCCAATTCGCACTTTCGCTATGGCTGCCGCTGCTGCGCCGAATCATCACGCCGGTGGTCACGGGCACCGCCCTGATGCTGCTGGCGGCAACGGTGATTCCGATAGCCGCCGGGAGGGTGACGGCGCTGCCGAGCGATGCGGCTGCGCTGTCGGGGCCGGTGGTGGCGCTGGTTACGCTGGCAGTGCTGGCCGTGCTGGGGCTGCGGGTGTCGGGAGCATGGCGGTTGTGGGTGCCACTGATCGCAATCGGCGCCGGGTGCTTGGGGTGTATTCCCTTCGGACTGTACGACTTCGGGCTGGTCATGGAAGCGCCGTGGGTCGGCATCCCCGGGACGTGGTTCCCGGACTTCGAGACTCCCGAACTGTCGGCCTTCGTTGCGCTGTTACCGATGGCAATCATCGTGGTGATGATCAACGGGATCAAGAACATGGGGGACTCCGTGGTGGTGCAGAGGCTGTCGCGCCGCGAACCGCCCGCGACGGACTACCAGCTGGTGCAGGGGTCGCTGAACGCCAACGGGCTTGGGGTGCTGCTGAGCGGGGTGGCGGGGTCGCCGCCGACGACCATCAACTCGGCTACGAGCGGGTCGCTGGTGAGCCTGACGGGGGTGGCGAACCGGAGGGTGGGCTACATGGCCGGGGCGATTCTGGTGGCGCTGGCATTCTCGCCGAAGCTGACGGCAGCGCTACTCATCATTCCCGCACCGGTCATGGGCGCCTACCTGCTGGTGGTGATGGGGACCTACGTCGTGGAGGGCATCCGGACGGTGCAGCAGGACGGGCTGGACCAGAAGAAAGCGCTGATGGTGGGACTGGCTTTCTCTTTCGGTGTTGCGCTGGAGAATTCGGACATCATCGCCACGCTGCCCGCCGGGGACTGGCTGCTGTTCCTGGACAACGGGCTGACCGCAGGAACGGCGGCGGTGGTGCTGATGACGTGGTTCGCGGAGTTCAGTGGGCCGCGGCCCACACGGCTGCAGGCACGGCTGAGCGAGACGGCCCTGCCGGAGATAGACCGCTTCATGCGGGGAGTGGCGGACAGAATCAAGTGGGGAGAAGAAGCGACGCAGAGGCTGTGCGCGGTCGGGGAAGAGACGCTCTGGAGTCTCATGGGAACCAAGGAAAGCGATGAGGGCGATGCTGGAAGGAAGCTGTCCATAGTGGCCCGTCCTGGCAACAATGTGGTGGAGCTGGAGTTTTTCTCGTCGCTGGAGGGGGAGAACCTGCAGGACCGACTGGCGTACCTGAGCGACGACGCGCCTCAGGAGAACGAGGCGTCGTTCCGGCTGCTGACGCACTACGCGCAGTCGGTGCGACACCAGAAGTACCACGGGGTGGACATAGTCAGGGTGCTGGTGGCGGAGGCTCCCGGCCGCAGAGTGGGCATCAGCTAGGGTGCGGACGGCTTCGCTGGCCTGGAGGCGTTGCGGTCTTGACACGGTTGGGGGCCGGTCATACCATAAATGTATCCGTTCGCGTTTTCCGCAGCGAGCGGTGCACTTGATGGGGATTAGTCTAGCGGTAGGACACCTGACTCTGGATCAGGCAGCGGAGGTTCGAATCCTCCATCCCCAGCCATCACTTTGGAGATCCACGTTTTTGTTGGGTATTCTCTATGGATTCGCCACTCCTCGGGGAACTCAGATTGCATCCCAGTGCGCAGAAATCAGCGTTGGCAAAACCGTTAGCACCGAGTTGTACACCGGGCTTAGATGAACCGACAAACGGCGGCATCTCTCGATGAGCTACTGCCTGTGGTTGTACCAGTCGAACCGGCAACGGGTCCTCCTCCAATTCCTGCAGTAGCAGTATGGCTTGTTTTGCGTGATGAAGGTCGGTCAACGGGTCAACGGCTGTTGGCGCACCGGTGGTCCCCACCAGGGAGCGATCTCCGTGGCGGGCGGGATTGTGACTTCCTTGGGGCAACTACGCTGAGGAAGGGGCGAAGACTCAATTGTTGTTGACCGGAAGGCGCTCATTGGTGCTCTCCTTCCAGCTTCCGGCCTGACGCAACATCTCCATGGCGCTCGCGCGGGTGGCGCCGCTTTCGGAGCCCAGCATCTGGCTGAGCTCCGCCACCTTTGACTCGCCGTCGAGGACCTCCACCGACGTCACGGTGCGGTCTTGGGAGGCAAGTTTCGCGACCCTGGCGTGGTGGTCGGCGTAGCAGGCTATTTGCGGGAGATGAGTTACGCACAGCACCTGGTGGCTCCTGGACAGATCCCACAGTTTCTGACCCAAGACACTGCCGACCCGACCTCCTATGCCCGCATCCACTTCGTCGAAGACTAGTATCGGGATCTGGTCGGCGGTGGACAGGATGGCCTTAATGGCGAGCATCAGCCTGGAGGCCTCTCCTCCCGAGGCGATCCTGGCCAGAGGCCGGGGCGGTTCACCCGGGTTCAGCGAGATCAGGAATTCCACGGAGTCTATACCGGTACCGTTGAATGCGACGCGCCTGACGGGCTCACCTCCGGCGGAGGGTGAGTCGTGCGAGAGCGGGTCCGCGGTCCCAACCGGCACACCGTCGTCCGAGTCCGACTGGCGGATATCCACGAGCACCTGGGCGTGTCCCAAGGCCAGCCCGGCGACCTCTTCCTGTATCGCATGAGCCAGTCTCTTTGCCGCCCGTTGCCGGGCGTCGGAGAGTTGACCTGCCAGACTGCCGACCTGACTCCTCAGGTCCATCTCCCGGGACTTCAGTTCCTCCACCCTGGCTTCGTTGTGCTGCAGTTCTTCCAATTCCTGAGAGGCCCTCTCGCCGAAGGCCAGGACTTCGTCGATGGTGCGGCCGTATTTCCTTTTCAAACCGTTGATCAAATCCAGACGGCCCTCGAGCTCATAGAGGCGGTCGGAGCTGTATTCGATGCCGTCGCGGTAGCTTCGAAGGCCACGGGCCAGATCGTCGACCTGGTGCGTCAATGCGTCTACCAACTCAATGTTCTGCCCGAAAGAGGGGTCCAATTGCCCCAATTGCGAGAGGTCTTTGGACACCTGTCCGAGAAGGTCCATGACTGATTCCTGACGGTCGAAGCCATCGTACAATGCTTGGCAGGCATGGTCGGACAGATTGATAATTCGTTCTGCGTTGGCGACCCGGTCCCTCTCAAGGGACAGGTCATCATCTTCAGTCGGGCGCAGATTTGCGGCGTTGATCTCTCCCAACTGGTGCCTGAGAAAATCCGTCCGTTGAGCCAGTTCCGCTTCGTCCTTCCGCAGCCGGTCGAGATCATGCCGCGCCGCTGTCAGCTGACGGACCGCATCCGCCACCTCGTTGCGAAGCCGCCATAACCCGCCGTACTGGTCCAGGATATCCATGTGCTCAGGGACCCGTAGCAGGGAGAGGTGCTGATTCTGGCCGTGGATATCCACCAGGTGCTGGGCGAGTGTGCTCAACAGCCTCAGAGGAACAATTCGGCCGTTGATGCGGCAGGTGTTACGTCCCTCCAGGTTGACCTCCCGCGTGAGGATTACCTCGTCTTCGTCAACGTCGATGTCGTACTCGTTCAGGGCGACATTGATTCTCTGGGCGGTGTCGTCGCCGAGGGAGAAGACTCCTTCGACCCTGGACTGGGGCGCACCAGATCGCACCATGCCGACATCGGAGCGTCCTCCGAGCAGCAGTCCCAGAGCGTCCACGATGATGGACTTGCCGGCCCCGGTCTCGCCGGTCAGAACGCTGAAGCCGGGCGCCAACTCAATTTCGAGCCGCTCTATGGTTGCGAAGTTGGTGACGCTTAAGAATCTGAGCATGGCTATGTCTGAAGCTCAACCTTCCGAGCAGTGCCCATCTGGTTACCCAAGTTCGCGGTCATGCTGGAAATTCGGGCAGGCGCAGAGCCCGGATATGGCGAGGGAGCGAGTCCCACTGCCCTGACAAATGTAAAGTGAATTATGGAGTGAATCCTTGAAAACCGAAAGGCCCTTCTTCGAATCCCAGCCCGGTGGACTCAAACTACCTGTGAGGGTCGGTATACCAAGGCTCACCAAGCGCGCTGACATATCTCAATCACGTCGCCATCGACCGTTCAATCGGGTGAACGTTTCGGTACGCCGAACTGGACCAGATTGGAATGGGACGCTTTTGCGAACGCGCGGCAGTCACTCCGCCGAAATCGACAGGCCTTCAATGAATTCCAAACCCGTCAGCTTCTCCAGCTCCCGGGGCTCTATTTTCAGCTTTCCGGACCGGCTGCCCGCTCCAAGGATGATGTAATCCATCTCCAGCAGGCGCACGTCGGCGTAGATCGGCAACCCTTCCGGCAGGGCCAGAGCCGTCACCCCGCCGATCATCATTCCCGTCACTTCCCGGGTCTCCTCCGCCGAGGCGAAAGACACCCGGGACACACCCATCAGGCCGCGCACTCGCTTGTTCACATCCAAGCGGTCGCACCCCCGCACGATGCCTGCGCAGAATGCCGCCGGCCCCCGCTTGCTGGCCACGATGATGGTGTTGGCACAATGGGGCAGGTCGTACCCGTACTGTTGGCAGAAATCCGCGGTGTCGCCGTATTGGGGATCGATCTCGATCCACTCCCAGCCAGCGATGCCCAATTCCTGCAGAGCCGACCGCACCCGAACTTCAATTTCTTGAGGTGTACTCATTGTCCTGTCTTCCGTGGGGATTCAGGGCCCGCCCATGCCGAGTCGGGATGGCTGTCGCGAGACGTGTGCGCCTATTTGACCAGGCCCAGGTTCGTCAATATGAATGCGTATTCCTCGGCGATTTCGTACCACTGGGCAGTTCGACCGGACCGGCCGCCGTGGCCGGAGCCCATGTCGGTCTTGAGCAGCAGCAGGTTGTCGTCGGTCTTGAGGGCCCGCAGCTTGGCAACGTACTTGGCCGGTTCCCAGTAGGTCACCCGTGGGTCGTTGAGTCCGGCCGTCACCAGGATGGGCGGGTATTCCCCGGCCTTGATCTGGTCGTAGGGCGAGTATGACCGGATGTACTCGAAGGCTTCCTGGCTTTCGATGGGGTTGCCCCACTCCGGCCACTCGGGCGGCGTCAGCGGCAGGTCGGCGTTCAGCATGGTGTTGAGAACGTCGACGAAGGGCACCTGCGTCACCATCGCGCCCCAAAGCTCGGGGGACTGATTCACGGCGGCACCCATCAGCGTGCCGCCGGCGCTGGCGCCGGAGATGGCGATGCGTCCCTCAGCGCCGTAGCCCTCGGCCACAAGGTGACGTGCCACGTCGACGAAGTCGTTGAAGGTGTTTTTGCGCTCGAACAGCTTGCCAGCCTCGTACCAGTGGAACCCGAGGTCGTCGCCGCCCCGCACGTGGGCAATGGCGAAGATGAAGCCACGCTCCAACAGCGACTGGCGCGCTGACGAGAAGTAGGGCGGCAGGGCGTAGCCGTATGCCCCGTAGGCGAGGATGTACAGCGGGGCCGAGCCGTCCACGCGGGTATCCCGGTGCCGGACGAGGGACACGGGAACCTGCACGCCGTCCCGTGCCGTTGCCAGCTCACGGTGGGTGACGAACTGCGAGGCGTCGTACCCGCTGGGAATCTCCTGGACTTTTCGCAGCTCCAACTCTTCCGTGTCGATGTGATAGTCGAAGTCGGTCCACGGGGTGGTCAGCGACGTATAGGCGAGACGCAGCGTGTTTACGTCAAATTCGGGGTCGAACTGAATGTAGGCGTGGTAGGCTTCCTCCGGGAACGAGACGTGCGTCGAGTTCCCCTCGCGGTCGATGATGCGAACCTGGTCCAGGCCGTCTATGCGTTCCTCGACAGCGACGTAGTCGTCCGTGACGTGGAAGTGCTGGAGATAGAGGGACTCATCGCCCTGCAGGAGGGTCTCCCACGCCGCTTCGGTGGGGTCGTCCTCGGGCGCGGTGGCGAGCCGGAAATTCTGGTGGTTGTCGTTGGTCATGATGATGAAGCGGTCGCCCTGGTGGTCGATGGAGTAGTCGTGGCCCGCCCGCCGGGGCGATACCAGGACCGGTTCCTGCGAGATGTCGTCAGCGGGCAGCAGCCGGTACTCGGAGGTGACGTGGTCGCCGGCGGCGATGATGACGTATTCCCGGGAGTTGGTTCTCGATACTCCAACGAAGAATCCGGCGTCGTCCTCTTGGTAGACGACCACGTCATCTTCGGCGGGCTCACCGAGAACGTGGCGCAGCACCCGGTACGGGCGGCCGTTTTCGTCCAGCGAGGTGTAGAAGAATGAGGAATCGTCGAGGGACCAGACGACTCGTCCGCGGGTATTCTCGATGGTGTCGCCGAGGAGTTCGCCGGTCTCGAGGTTCCTGACCTCCATGGTGTAGCGTTCCGACCCGTTGGTGTCGGTGCTGTATGCGGCCAGTCCAGCCTCATTGCTGATGCTCAGGGTGCCGAGGCGGAAGTATTCGAGACCCTCCGCCAATGCGGGCTCATCGAGGATGACGCTGACGTTGTCGGTGGGGCCTTCGCGGGCGTCCGTGTCGGATGCGGGCCAGCGGAGCCACTCTCGGTACTGGCTGCCTTCGCCGTAACGCCACTGGTAGTACCAGTCGCCGGCCTTGCGGGGCAGACTGGTCAGCTGGGCGGGCTGGCGGCCCTCGATCTCTGCGTAGATGGTGTCAACCAAGTCCTGGTAGGGGGCCATTTGGGCGTCGAAGTACTCGTTCTCAGCTTCGAGGTAGGCGATGACATCCTCATCGTCCACCGTCGGGTAGTCCTCGTCTTCCAGCCAGTGCCAGGGGTCTTCCACCGTGATGCCGTGGTGGGTGAAGCTGTAGGGCCGTTCGCCGGCGACGGGCGGAATTTCACCCGGCGCAGGGGTGGGAGTAGGCGTCGGTTCAGGAGTCGGGGTAGGCTCCGGTGTCGCCGTGGGTTGGGGAGTGGGCGTGGCGGTAGGTTCGGGCGTAGCCGTAGGAGTTGGTTCCGGCGTGGGAGTCGGCTGAGGCGTCGGAGTAGGTGTGGGAACAGCGGTTGGCTGCGGCGTTGCTGTGGGCGCAGGCTCCGGCGTCGGCGTCGGGGTCGGCTGGGGCGTTGGCGTGGGTGCGGCGGTTGCTGTTGGCGGCGGGACCAGCGTACCAGTCTGCCCTACCGGTGTCGGCTCGGCGGCGCACGCAGCGAATACAAGGGCAAGGAGAGCAATAGCGGTCAGGGGGAGCAGAAGGCGGCGCATGTACGGCAAGACGGACGCTCCGTGTATTTGGTGTGTACCGGCAAATAATTTTATAGCAATCTGTACGAAAAGTCGTGTACTCGTCCACCGCACGGCAGGGTTGAGAATCAGGTGGTCAGGTCAGCAAGCAGACGGGGCCCTTCGGCAGGGGCAGGACAGGGTTTGGATTCACGCTCCCCGTCTTCGCGAGGACAGGCTACGCGGAAATGACGGGTTGGATGGGGAGAAATCATGCTTTTGGAGGAAGAAAGTCGGGAGTAGAGTCTCATTATCCGAGGGTCCTCACGTGGGAGTGTCCAGTTGTGTAAAGTTGTGTACAAAACCCGATCATTTTGGTCCTTAATTGAGACAGGCCAATCGGGTGGTTCAGGGTTCCAATCAGGCGATTCGGAGTCTTATTTATAAGAACAATTGTACGATCAATGACACCACAGGGCAAGGGGGATTTCAGCGGCGGGACGATTGCGAATCAGCCATCCTGCTTGGCCGGGGGGAGTCCGTCGGCGGGCGCAGTCTCAGGGGAGCGACGTCAAACTACATGGGAAGCCCGAGCAGGCCAAGACTCCCGCGTGTTCAGCGAGGCGACCGCGCTGACAGGATCGGGCTTCCGGGAACGGTCGTCAGCGGATCTTGGAGGCGCGGGGATGGGCTATGGACGAGGCCTGCTCCGCTGTCATGTCGGCAAAGCGCTGCGGGCGATAGGGGCCTAGCACGGCATCGGCGGGGGCGCCGTCGCAGATTTCCTGGACGGCAAGCTGGGTCAGCGCAGGGGCGAGAGTTACGCCGCTGTGGGTGAGGGCGACGTAAAGGTTGGGGGCCTCGGACGCGAATCCCATCACCGGGTAGCCGTCCAGCGGCATGGGGCGCCAGCCGACGGGCACCGGGACGGCCGTGGCGTCGGCGATTCCCGGGAGGTAGCGGCGGGCGCGGTTGAGCAGGTCGTCGGCGTGGGCCTGGGAGTCGTCTTCGGCGAGGCTCTCCTGGTCGCCTTCGCCAATCATCAGGCGGCCATCGGCGCACTGGCGGATGTGGATCTCTCGGCGGCCGTCGCCCAGGGGCGGAGCGTACACGATTGGCACGTTCTGGAGCAGGGGAGGCAGCGGGTTGGTGCGGATGACGACGCCGGGGCTCTCGGCCTGGGGAACGTTGACGCCGGCAAGTGCCGCGACGCGGGTGGTATCGGTGCCTGCGGCGACGACCACGGCATCGACTTCGCGAGAGACCGGGCCGGTCGCGAGGGAACGTACACGGCCTTCGGCGTCCTGCTCGAATCCAGTGACCTCGGTGTCGGTGAGGACGTCGCTGCCTATTTCGCGGAGTCGGAGGAGACAGGCGTCGACGACCATCTGCGGCTCGACCTGTCCCTCGTTGGGGCTGTACTCGGCGGCGGCCACGGGGCCGATGTCGAGGGACGGTTCGATGCGCCGGAGCTCGTCGGCATCGACGAGGCGGGACGGGTAGCCCCACGACTGGAGCTGGCGCACACGGGCTACGAGGCCCTCGGCGGCTGACGGGTCGGATTCCCACGATATCTTGCCGCCCCAGCGGAGTCCGACGCTGGCCGGGTCGCCGTCGTCGCCGATGGCGGCGGCGAAGCGGGACCACATCTCGAGGGAGCGACGGTTGAGGTTGTGGTAGCCGACGGGCTCCTTGGCTCCGGCGTTGATCCAGGCGAAGCTGTGGCTGGACGCGCCGTGGCCGGGTTGGCCCTTGTCGATAAGGACAACCTGGACGCCACGCCGGGCGAGGCGGAAGGCGATGGATGCGCCCATGATGCCCGCGCCGATGACGGCCACGGTACGGGGTTTCTCGGGAGTGACCATTCTTGGGAATCTCCTGTGGATTCTGGGCCAGGGTCGGCTGACTGTGAGTTCAGGGCGCGCAACGATGCTGCGCGCCCCGAGATACCGTTGTCTGGACGGTCGCTCCGCCTCAGCCTTTCCCTAGTCGCTGGTTGGTCGCTGCGATGGCTAGCGGGCGGCGACGGGCTGGTGGGCCTTGAGGAAGGAGCGGACCTGCTCGACGGTCTTCTGCTTGAGGTCCGGGTCTTCCTTCCAGGGGTAGGGGGTCGCCTCGGCCTTGGGGGCGAGCTCGATCATATCCATGGCGGCCTCGAGGGAGTGGGCCGGCGTGTCGTCGGGCATGACGAGCAGCGGGGTCTGGCAGGCACGGGCGAAGTCGCGGGAAACGCAGTAGAAGAAGTCCGGCTGGAGGCGGTAGAGGTTGTGCAGATACTGCTCGATGGTCTCCATGGTCAAGCCGGGGCGCTGGGCGATGAGGTCGGGGCCCCAGGAGTCGCGGCCCATATCGTACATGGCGTCGGGGGTCTTGGAGGCGTGGCCGACGGGCTGACAGAGGACGGCGGCCATCACGCGCTCGGGTGCGCGCTCGATGAGCTTCATGGCGAAGGGGCCGCCGATGCAGTAGCCGATGAACAGGAACTCGTTGACGCCGAGGTGGTCCATCAGGGCGAGTTGGTCGTCGGCGAATGCGCCCCACGGGTCTTCGACCTGCACCGGGCCGGTGGACTCGCCGCCGATGGCGTTGCGCTGGTCCATGGTGATGACGCGGAAGTCGTTCTTGAAGACCTCCATCGAGTCGAAGACCTGGCCGGGCCAGTTCTCGAGCTTGGAGTTCAGGCCACCGCCGGGCGTGGCTAGGAGCGGAAAGCCCGAGCCCACTTCCTCGTAGCGAATGGTGACGTCGCCTTTTGTGAAATGCGGCATGTAAGTTCCTCCTCAGTTGTACCGGGGAAAGAGTTTCCCGGTCGATTGTAGCTTGGGATGGCGGGGCGTCAAGACAAGGGCGGTTCCGGCGTATGGACAAGGCCGGTTTCGGCGCGCGACGGAGAGCGAACATCGGGCCTAGTCCAGGCGAATCTGCTGCAGGAGGCGCTGCACTTCGTCGGGCGTAAGGGGCTGGTCGTTGGCAGCCGGGAGCTGCAGGCGGACGGTGTCGGCGAGGGCGTCGGAGTGCAGTTCCTCAAGCTTGATGCAGGACGCGCCCATGGCCTCGGCGACAGGTCCGGCGAGGCCGAGGCGGAGGAAGTCGGTCTCGGTATCGATGACCACCGAGGAGATGCGCTGCTCCCTGATGGCGGCAGCCATGGCGCGGGCCTCGGCGATGGGAAGGCTTGCGCCGCCGTCGGACGGACCCGTTGCGGGGGCTTCGGCGGTCCCCATGGCCACGTTGGCCCGGCCGTCGGTGAGGACCACAAGAAGAGGCAGAACGTTGCGGTCCTTCTGCTTCTCGGTCTCGATGACTTCCATCGCGAGCAGCAGGCCGCGGCTGAGGGGCGTGCGGCCACCGGTCGGCATCTCGCCGAGCATGGCGTGGGCGAGGTCGACGCTGGAGGTGGGCGGCAACAGGAGCTGCGCGCCCGTGCCACGGAAGGCGATGAGGCCGACGCGGTCGCGGCGCTGGTAGGCGTCGAGCAGCAGGGAGAGGATTGCGCCCTTGACGGCGACCATGCGGCGCTGGGCTCCCATGGAGCCGCTGCCGTCAACCACGAAGAGGATGAGGCTGCCGGTCTTGGTCTCGCGCACCTTCTCGCGGACGTCGTGGGGCTCGATGAGCAGGGCCCGGTCATGATCAACAACGGCTTCGTCGACAGCAGATTCGCGGGCAGCGGACTCGCGGCGCTGCACCTGGTGGGGCGCGGCGGCACGGAAGGTGGCGTCGAGGGCGAGGTCGCTGGCCTTGTCCTGGGGTATGGCCGCGCTCACGTAGCGGCCCGAGGGGGTGCCGCTGACGGTGCGGGCGCGGCGGCCGCCGGAGGGACGGGCGCGATTGTCGGGCGGGTCGACCTGTAGGGAACGGACGGAAAAGGGCGTGCCGACCTCGAAATACTGGTCCTGGGGGCCCGCATCACCCTCGGGGTCGGGCGGCTGTTCTTCGGGTTCGGGTGGGTCAGGGTCTCCGTCATCCTGCTCCTCGGACTGGGAGTTGTCCTGGTTGGACGGCTCGCGGTCGTGAGGGCGGTTCTGGAACTCGTCTATCATCGAGTCAAGCTGCTCGGTGACGAGGTGGGGCTGCTGGAAGGGCTGGCGGCGCTGGCGGTGCAGCAGCGCCATCTCGGCGGCCTCACGCACGTCGTCGGCCACCACGTGGTCGCGGCCCTCGTAGGCGGCGATGGTGCTGGCGGTCTTGTACATCACGATGTCGGCGCGGAGGCCATCGACCTGGTACTCGGCGCAGATGTCGGTGATGAGCTCGAGGATGTCGTCGGAGACGACGACGCGGTCGAGTAGCTTCCGGCTGCGAAGGATGCGGTCGCGCTCGGTGGCCTCGGATTCCTGCCAGGCATCCATGAACTCGTAGGGGCTGGACTCGTAGGCGATGCGGCGTTTGACGACCTCGCGGCGCTCCTCGGGCGTGAAGTCGCTACCGACCTCGACGGCGAGGCCGAAGCGGTCGAGGAGCTGGGGGCGCAGGTCGCCCTCCTCGGGGTTCATGGTGCCGACGAGGATGAACTCGGCGGCGTGGCTGACAGAGATGCCCTCGCGCTCGACGTAGTTGCGGCCCATGGCGGCGGCGTCGAGGAGTACGTCGACGAGGTGGTCGTTGAGCAGGTTGACCTCATCGACGTAGAGGATGCCTCGGTGGGTGGCGGCGATTAAGCCGGGCTCGAAGCTGCGGCTGCCGGTCTTGATGGCCTGCTCGATGTCGAGGGAGCCAACGAGACGGTCCTCGGTTGCGCCCACCGGCAGGTCGACGATGCGCACCTGGCGGGTCACGGACGGCGAGTCGTTACCACTGGACTCGCACAACGGGCACAGGGACTGGGGGTTTTCCGGGCCGCAGCTGTAGGGGCAGCCGCGCACGACCGCGACCTCGGGCAGCAGGGAGGCAAGGGAGCGGACGGCGGTGGACTTGGCGGTGCCCTTCTTGCCGCGGATGAGCACGCCGCCTATGCGGGTGTTGACGGCGTTGAGAATCAGGGCCCGCTTCATCGTGGTCTGACCGACGATGGCGGTGAAGGGAAAGCGCGGCTCGGTCATATCGGGCAAAGCTGCAGCTCCGGCACTGTGATGGATTGAGATGGATTGTTTGCAGTCGCGGCCAGTGTATCACCCGTCATCACGCGACCTAACGGGACGGGCTTCCGGCGATGGGTTCCGCTGGAGAATGTCCGTTGAGATAGAAATTAAGCGATGGTTTCCCGGTCAGCGGGTCGGTCCCAACCTTGGCTCCCACTCCGAATACGTCCTCTATCAGGACGGGCTGCAGAACGTCCTGCGGCGGTCCTGACGCGACTATTCTCCCCTTGTCAATCACGTGGATGAAGTCGCAATAGTTGGAGGCAATGTTCAGGTCGTGGAGGGCAGCCAGGGTGGTCATGCCCAGTCCTTTGACCAGTTCCATCGTCTCCAGTTGGTAGCGAATGTCGAGATGGTTGGTGGGCTCATCCAATACCAGGAACTTCGCCTGCTGCGTCAGGGTGCGGGCTATAACGACCCTCTGCTTCTCGCCGCCGGATAGGGTGTTGAAGTTCCGATGGGAGAACCCCTCGAGGCCCACCCGCGCCAGGGCTTCCCTGATGAGCAGCCGGTCAGCGGGCGTGTCGCGGTCAAACATCCCCTTGTGAGGGTTGCGACCCATGGACACGATCTCTCCAACGGTGAATTGGAAGTCCGACGGGTATTCCTGGAGCACCACGGCTATTCGCCGGGCCGTCTCCCGGCTGTCCATTCGTCGCAGGTCGTCACCGTCGAGGGTGATTGCGCCCGAGTCTGGGCGGATAGCACGATAGATGCAGCGGAGAAGGGACGATTTGCCGCTGCCGTTGGGACCGATGAGTCCCGTGATTGAGCCCTCGTATACATGGATGGAAATGTCCCGGAGGATCTGCTTTCCATCCACGCTCCAGTTGACGTGGTCCACTTCGAGGTGCATCAGACCTGCCCTCCGTAAGCCTGCCTGCGCCATCGCAACAGCCACAGGAAGAATGGAGCGCCGACAAGGGCCGTGATCACGCTGACCGGTATTTCCTGAGGCTGAACCACGGTGCGGGCCGCCACGTCCACCCAGATGAGGAAGATCGCGCCGGTTAGGGCGCTGGCTGGCAGGACAATGCGATGGTCAGAGCCGACCACGAGGCGGACGATGTGCGGCATCATCAGGCCGACGAATCCGATGGCCCCGGACACGGCCACCATGACGCCGGTGATGAGCGCGGTCAGCACCAGCAGTTGCCGTCGCAGGGACTGGGTGTCCACCCCCAGGGTGATCGCGGTCTCCTCGCCCGCGAGCAAGGCATTCATCGCCCGGGATTTCAGGACCAGAACGACAATGCCCAGCAGGAGCGCCGCTGCCGGAAGGCCCAGGAAACTCCACTCGGCGCCGGAAAGGGTTCCCAGCATCCAGAAGAGCACGCTCCGCACGGCGCGTTCGTCCCCCAGGAAAAGGATCAGGCTGGTTATGGCAGTGAGGATGTAGGCCGTGGCCACTCCCGCGAGGATCAGCCGGGTGGGCGACACGCGGCCTCCGGTCTGGGATACCGCAAAGACGATGGCGAAGGATCCCACCGCTCCAACGAAGGCCAGTACGGAAAGGGAGTAGGGAGCAAAGAAATTGATTCCCAGCATGATGACGAGGACCGCACCCACCGAAGCGCCGGAGGATGTTCCCAGAACGTATGGGTCTGCGAGGGGATTGCGAACGGTGGCCTGCATGGCGACGCCGACAACTGCCAGCCCGGCGCCTACAACGCCTGCCAGCAGGACCCTGGGCAGCCTGATGAGCCAGACGATGTGGTCCTGTCCGGCTGTCCAGTCTCCCGGCGATGTGCCGAGGGCGTGAGAGGCGATGATCTGCCAGACGGTGATGGGAGAGATAAAGACCGGTCCTATGGTCACAGCCAGGGTAACGGACAGAACTACGGCGGCTCCCAATATTCCCAGGATCACGCCCAATCCAAGCCTGTCCGACGTCAGTGGCGTCTCGCTGGCGTGGGAACGCGCCACCTCCGGCGCGGAGCGGACTTCCAGATTGCTGTCCGGCTCCGAGGTGTGCGTCATTCCCGCTGCGGCGCGGTCCCTTTCTTTCAGCTTCTGCATATCTGTGTGTTCTGCATACCGTCACGCCCTTGTGGGCTACTGGTTCAGGGCTTCGGCCAGTTGCTTTATGGCGGCTGCATTTCTGATTCCGGGCACCAGGGAGCTGAATTGCAGCACCACGAACCTGTTTTCCCCTGACTGCCGTGAGGTCTGCCAGTGCGGGGTCGCCACGCAGCAGGTCCAGCTTCTCCTGGGAGGTGGACCAGTCGGCCTCAGTCAGTGCTATCAATTCTGGATCGCGGTCGATCACTTCCTCCCAACTTACGGTCTTCCAGCGGCCCTCCACATCGTCGAAGATATTCTTGCCGCCGGCGTTTTCGATCATGTTGGTGAACATGGAACAGCACACTGCGGTATAAGGAGCATCGTCACCGGAGTCGAACATGAAGACCCGCAAGGGCTCGCCAGGAAGGGACCCAAGGCCTGAGGCCTCACTCACTTCCTGCTTGAACAGTTCAACCAATGCCTCAGCTCGATCGTTCACGCCGAAAATCGCTCCTATGGCCTCGATGTCGGCGTAGACGTCCTCCATGGTGTCGGGCGATCCGGTGTTGCAGATGGATTTCGGCAGGTAGGTGCCAATGCCGAGCCCGTGCAGGTCTTCCTGCGAACCAGCGACGTCATCCCCGAAGGCGCTTCGGAACCCCCCGTAAATGAAGTCGGGGTTCTGGGCCAGGATCACCTCTTTGGACGGATATTCTTCGGCCAGGACCGGTATCGCATCGTAGGCAGCCCTGTACTGGGGCAAGATCTGGTCATCCAGGTACGCCGTGCCCACCATGTGGTCCTGCAACTCCAGCGCCAGCATGACCTCTGCCACATGCTGGTTCAGTGCGATGGCCCGGGTCGGCGGCTCCGTGTAGGTGTAGCTTGCCGATCCCGTCTGCACATCGCCGTCCTCGTTTGTCACGGCGACACAGCTTTCAACGGTAACCGGAACATACGCCACCGGAGCTGCCGTATTCGTGGGAACCGGGGGCAACAGTCGCGGGCACGGAGGTTGGCGCAGGGGCTCCTCCGCAAGCCGTGATTGCAAGAATCATCGCGATTGTTGCGAAGATGGGGAATGCAAACTTCGGGCGCATATACCTTATCCCCTTCCTGAAAACTGGTGGGCAGGCAACCCCGGCTGAGGGCGAGACTGCGGTAGAGGGGAAGGCCGCAACGCGTGGGACGTGACAGTCTCGCCTTTCAGGAAGTGCCTCTCGACTATTTCCGACAGGACGGTTTCATTCAGTCCGCAGTACCAGGTCCCTTCCGGATAAACGACCATAACCGGGCCCAGGTTGCATGGATAAAGACACCCGGTACGGGCAGCGAGAACGTGGTTTGGGCCTTCATCCAGCCCCTGTTCCTTGAGGCGTTTCCTGAGAAAAGCTCCCAGTTCCGCGGCTCCCGCAGCGGTGCAGCGGGGCCCCTGGCAGAAAAGCACGTGATAGTTGTGGGGCGGGATTACCGACCAGTCCGGCTCGGGCGTACCCTGTTTCCCACCCCGGCACACAGGCGTAGCCGCCACCATTGACGCCTCGCGAATCAGCTGCGCTACGGCGTTCTTCACGCCCGGATGCCCCGCAAGAGGACCGGGCATCACGACCTCGACCATTGCGCCGGTCTGTTCCTGCCAGCGGCGGGCCACGTAACGGAGCCAGTTGCGGGTGGCGGTCTCCACTGGCATGAAGGCGGGAAGCACGACCACCTTCTCTACGCCCGCACGGTAAACGGCCTGGAGGGCATCGGCGACTGACGGCCCGCCCTGCTCCAGCAGGGCTTCGGCGACCAGCCAGCGGGTGTCGCTGGAACGGATATGTTCCGCCAGGACGGCCAGCTCCTCTCCCGGCTGACGGCTGTACATGCTGCCGCGCCCGACCAGGACCACGCCGACCCTGGGGCCATGAGTAGAGCCGTTCTGTGGGGCTGATTTCAGCGATTCTTGCAGAAGAAACCTCTTGGGAGTGTGTGTCCTGTGGTTAATTTGATTTGGGTATTTTTTGTGATTTTCGACTGTATAGGGTCAGGGGCACGGGCTGGAAATATTTCCTCTTCATCCAAATTGCGACCTTGTATCATAAGGGGAGAGGGGGCCATTTGCAAGTGCGATAACCCTGAACGGATGGGGTGCCTGACGGGAATTGCGGGTCAGTCCGCTCCCGGCGGGACGTAATGCACAAAAACAATTCCGTCTCTTCCGACGTACCTGTCGCGCATGTCGGTAAACACCCTGAGCCGGTCGGGCTGTAGCGGCGTGGGCTTGAAGTCATTGTCCAGATAAGGGTTGGGGAAATAGCTGCGGACCAGCGTTTCCTCGCTGAGGCCTGAGAAACGAACGTAGTAGCTCAGGCGCTCGCCGTGGGTCTTGGTCTCCACGAACTGGATTCCGGCCACGTCGGCCGTGTTGATATGGAAGTGCCAGTTGTCGGCCTCAATGGTGAGGTTGCCGTTGTGGTTTCGGGGCTGCTGTATGCCCCTGGCGTGGTTTTCACTGGCCACGGCGCCACCGCCGATGACCCACATCATTGACTCGTCCTTTGTTAGTTCCTCGATGAGTTCCAGGGCTATTTCCACTGTCAGCCTCCTCCAAGACCTGCGTCGCCCACCGTTGCAAACCACGTCCTCCTACTGGCGAACGGGCGTGCCCTCTTGACGGGCTTCCAGGTCGGCCTCCAGGTCAAGATATAGCTGCTGTAGTTTTTCGCGCATTTCCGGGGGCGGGTTTTCCCACATCCCGCGCTCGATGGCTTCCAGAAGTCGTTCAACGACGCCCTTCGGGGCCCAGGGGTTGCTCTGCTGGAAAAACGCCTGGGTATCGGGGTCGAAGACATAGCTCTCGGTAACGTCCTCGTACATCCAGTCTTCGATGACCTGGGCGGTTGCGTCATAGCCGAACATGTAGTCGACGGTGGCGGCCAGTTCGAACGCGCCCTTGTAGCCGTGGCGCTTCATCGAATCGATCCACTTGGGGTTGACCACCCGGCTGCGGAAGACGCGGCGGGCCTCGTCCTGCAGGTCGCGGTTGCGGGCGCGGGACGGGTCGGCGCTGTCGCCGAAGAACTGGCGTGGACCTGCGCCCGGTGAGGGCGCGCACGGTGGCGATCATGCCGCCGTGGTACTGCATGTAGTCGTCGCTGTCGAAGATGTCGTGCTCGCGGGTGTCCTGGTTCTTGGCGGCGACGACAATCTGGCTGAAGCGCTGGCGGAACTGGTCGCGGGCGTGGACGCCATGTTCCTGCTGGGTGTAGGCGTAGCCGCCCCAGGCGGTGTAGACCTCGGCCAGGTCCTGCACGCTCTCCCAGTTGCGTTCGTCCAGCACCGGCAGGATGCCTGCGCCGTAGGTGCCCGGCTTGCTGCCGAAGATGCGGTACAGGCTCTCGCTCCTGCGTTCGCCGTCCTGCGCCGGGCGGGATTCGGTGGTGCGCGAAAGGTCCTCGCGCAGGTGCTTGACGATGTAGTTGTCTTGGGGCGGTTCGTCCAGCGCGGCGGCCAGTTCGATCGCTTGGTCGAGCAGGTTGATCAGGTTGGGGAAGGCGTCGCGGAAGAAGCCGCTGATTCGGACGGTGACGTCGATGCGGGGCCTGCCCAGTTCTTCCAGGGGGATCGCCTCGATCCCCAATACCCGGCGGCTCTCGGCCTGCCACTTCGGGCGGATGCCAATGAGGTGCAGAATCTGGGCGATGTCGTCGCCGTGGGTGCGCATTGCCGAGGTGCCCCAGACCACCAGGCCCACCATCTCCGGATAGGCGCCCTCCTCTTCGAGGTACTTGTCTAGCAGGGACTGGGCAAGCTGCTTGCCGGTCTCCCAAGCCGCCGGAGAAGGGATGGTCTTGGGGTCGACGGAGTAGAAGTTGCGCCCAGTGGGCAGGATGTTGGCCATGCCCCGGGTGGGCGCGCCGCTGGGGCCGGGCGGGACGAACTTGCCCTCGAGGCCGCGCAGCAGGTTGCCGATCTCGTCGGGCGTGCGCATCAGGGCCGGGTAGATGGTTTCCGCGACGTACTCCAGGACGCCCTGCGTCTGCCTGTCGGGCGCGCCCAGCACACTGCTTACGACCGGCCCGGCGTCGGCGGGGCTGAACCCGCGGTCGAGCATCTCGCAATACAGCTGACGGCACAGGAGCTCGATGCGTTCCAGCACGTCGCCGTTGGTGCGGACGGGAGATTCTTCTTCGATAGCGGCGATGACCCGCGGTATGGATTCCACAGGAGCCTCGCCGAGGTCGTCGGTCAGCCTGGCGTAGTCGAAGCCCAGCGCCTCGGCCACGGAGCGGCGGAGGCTGGGGACACCGCTGATGTCGAGCCTCGTCAGGGCACAGAGCAGGCCGATGAGCTGCTCGCCTTGGGGAACGTCGCCAAGGATATGCAGGCCGTCCTTGATCTGGGCGTCCTTGAGCTCGCAGAGGTAGCCGTCGATTTCGAGGATGAACTCGCCGAAGTCCTCGGGCTGTGAGTCGATGCCCAAGTCGCGGTGAAGCTCGGCCTGCTGCACCACCTCCCAGATCTGCGCTTCGAGCAGCGGCAGCTTCGACGGGTCGAGCGTCTGGCACTGGTAGTGCTCGTCCATCAACTGCTCGATGCGGGCGATGTCGCCGTAGCTGTCGGCGGTGGTCATCGACGGAATCAGGTGGTCGACGACGGTGGCGTGGGCGCGGCGCTTGGCATGGCCAACATACTGCCCACCGGGCGCAATTTCTACTCCGTAGACCCGAAGACCATCCCGTCCCCGGCGGCGTGGGAGACCGGAAAACAACTCGCGCAATCCCTCCTCGATAAGTACCTCCAAGAAGAGGGAGCCTACCCTGAAATGGTGGGCCTCGTAGTATGGGGCACCTCGGCCATGCGCACCCACGGCGACGACATCGCCCAGATACTGCACCTGCTGGGCGTCCGTCCCAAGTGGCAAGCCGAGAGCCGCCGGGTGCAGGGAATCGAGGCCATACCTCTGGCCGAACTGGGACGCCCGCGCATAGACGTCACAGTCCGCATCAGCGGCTTCTTCCGCGACGCCTTCCCCAACCTCATAAACCTGCTCGACCAAGCGATCGAACTGGCGGCCGCGCTGGACGAGTCGCCGGAGCAGAACTATATCGTCAAACACCTGCGGGAAGACCTGGCCCACCCGGCAAATCGTCATTCCCGCGAAGGCGGGAATCCAGAGCCCGGAGTGACTGGCGCCGACCGGGCGTCCTCTCTCTACCGCATCTTCGGCAGCAAGCCCGGCACCTACGGCGCGGGCATCCTGCCGGTGCTGGACGAGCGCAACTGGGAAACGGTGCAGGATCTGGCCGAGGTCTACACGGCATGGGGCGGCTACGCCTATACGCAAGAGGCCCATGGTGTCCACGCCCGCGACCAGTTCCGCCAGCGCTTCAGCCAGATTGTTGTCGCGGCCAAGAACCAGGACACCCGCGAGCACGACATCTTCGACAGCGACGACTATATGCAGTACCACGGCGGCATGATTGCCACCGTCCGCGCCCTGACCGGACGCAGCCCGCGCCAGTTCTTCGGCGACAGCGCCGACCCAACACGCGCCCGCACCCGCGACCTGCAGGACGAAGCGCGCCGGGTGTTCCGCAGCCGGGTGGTCAACCCCAAGTGGATTGACTCGATGAAGCGCCACGGATACAAGGGCGCCTTCGAGCTGGCCGCCACCGTGGACTATATGTTCGGCTACGACGCCACCGCCCAGGTCATTGAAGACTGGATGTATGAGGACGTCACCGAGAGCTATGTCTTCGACCAGGATACCCAGCAATTCTTTCAGCAGAGCAATCCTTGGGCCTTGAAGGGCGTTGTCGAACGCCTGCTGGAAGCCATCGAGCGGGGCCTGTGGGAGAACCCTCCGCCGGAAATGCGAGACAGATTACAGCAGATGTACCTGGAACTCGAAGCCGACCTTGAAGCCCGGCAGGAGGGAATCGAAGGCCGTCAATAACCCGGGAAGCCCGATTTTTCCCTCTCCCTTGAGGGAGAGGGTTGGAGTGAGGGTGAAATCCACGGCATCCGAGGAGTCTGACAGTGGAAATAGCGCTGGAACTGATATGCGAGCTGACGAAGGACGAATCCATGCTGTGGGTTGTCGGCAGCGGCCCTGTGGTCAGCGAAAACCACGCCAAGGGCATCCGGCAGCCCCGGAATCACAACGGGAATCTGATGGTGGTGGCCGACAACTGGCACTTCCACATCAAGACGTCGGACGTCGCTGGCATTCAGTTCGTGGAAACCAAGACCCACGGCGAGCGGTTGAGCTACTACGTGCGCTTCTCAGGCCAAAACGAGGAAACGCTGCTCCGCAGTTACTTCCCCAACCCGTACCTTGACGAGAACTACAAGCCCACCCCGTTGCAGCCGGACCGGCTCAAGGTCTTCACCGATATGCGGGACAGGTACGCAGGCCGGGACGGGATCGAATTCGTGCATTACATACCAACCTAACCTCCATTCCCGCGAAGGCGGGAATCTAATAGCACAACCCCCAAATCTCACAATAAGGAGGATTTCATGGCAGGTATATTCGCTGGGAACATCGGACAGGAGAGCTTGTCCAAGCTGGCACCCTGGTTTTTGCTGGCCGTTGTGGTCTTGTACTTCGTTGGCTTCGTGGACGGCGCCGTGCACGGCGCGGCCTTCGGCTCGGCCGGCGGCGCAATGGCCATGGTTCACGAGTTCTTCCACCACGCTCGCCACGTTGCATTGATGTGCCACTAGGCAACCTTGGCGTTTCTCGGGTTAGGACTATTCCGGGAGAGGCTGAAACCTCTCCCGGAATTATCTGGCAGTAAGTCTCAGTGCCATTACCTCTGATTGGTTATGAAAATTTTACGCTTATCTGCAAATATGACTTCATTGAGTCCCGGTGAAATGAAATGAAACGGCTGCTTCTCACGTCCGTAATCGCAGGCTTGATAGCCGGGCTGCTCGTCGGCGGCTTCTACAACCTGTTCCAGGTACCCGTCATGGAGCGGGCAATAGCGCTTGAGGAAGAAAGAATCGCATCGGTATCTTCCGGCAGCACTGAAGAAGAAGGCAGGGCTACGGTCTCGCTGGGAGTGCAGCGCATCGGAATGGTGCTTGGCACGGTAGTAATGGGGGCAATCCTCGGCCTTTTCTTCGCTGCCGGTTTCGTCCTGCTCCACCGGGCCGCGCCCGGTTGGTCCCTCGTATGGGTCGCTTTGACCATAGGCGCCCTAGGTTTCTGGAGCCTGTCGCTCTTCCCATTCATCAAGTATCCTCTCAACCCTCCCGGCGTGGGTGAAGAAGCGTCCCTGGCAGCGCGGCAATTGGGACAGCTCCTGTTCATGCTTATCTCAGCGGCGGCGGTGGGCGTCGCCCTGGACACGGTGAGGCGGATACACCAGAACTTCGCCGGTTTTGCGGCGCGGCGAACGTGGTACGCAGGAGTCGTGGCCGTGTATGCCGCGCTGGCGGTCGTGATGGCCTTTGTATTTCCAGGCAACCCGGACCCGGCGCCGGTGCCCATAGACCTGCTGGAGCTGTTCCGCGCGCTGACCATGGCCGGACAGTTTCTGATGTGGGTCTTGCTGGCGGCGGGTGTTACACTGGCCCTGTTATGGCATCAACGCTCGCAGACGGTCCGCCCTGGAGAGCCGCAGACGGTAGCAGGACTGGCGCGGTAATGTGGGGGCCTTTGATGGATTCCCTCTTTCGTGGGAATGACGGGGAGAACCCAGGCATAACGGAGAACTGATGTTAAGGACTAACGGAGGCGAACCTCGCTTCCCCTTCACCGCCATCGTTGGCCAGACCACCATGAAGCGTGCCCTGATCCTCAACGCCGTCAACACTCGCATCGGTGGCGTGCTCATTCGCGGCAAGAAGGGCACCGCCAAGTCCACAGCCGTCCGCTCCCTGGCTGCGCTGCTGCCCGAAGTTGCCGTTGTTCGCGGCTGCCCATACAGTTGCCACCCGGATAATCCCCAGTCCTTGTGCCCGTGGTGCGAGTCTCACGGAACGGAAGCCCCGTCCGTTACCCGCCAGGTACGCATCGTAGACCTGCCTGTGGGAGCCACCGAGGACCGCCTCGTTGGCTCCCTGGACATCGAGTCAGCCATCCGTACCGGCAACCGCAGCTTCGAGCCTGGCCTCATTGCCTCCACCCACCGGGGAATCCTCTACGTGGACGAGGTCAACCTGCTCAACGACCACCTCATTGACGTGCTCCTGGACGCCGCCGCTATGGGCCGCAACTACGTGGAGCGCGAAGGTATCTCCGTAAGCCACGCCGCCGAGTTCATCCTCGTCGGAACCATGAACCCGGAGGAAGGCGACCTGCGCCCTCAGCTCCTCGACCGCTTTGGCTTGGCCGTGGAGGTGGGCAGCGACTTCACGACCGAGGAACGCCGCGAGGTCGTCAAGCGCCGCATCGCATACGAGGCCGACCCCTTCGGCTTCATGGACGCTTGGCAGGAGTCCGAGGCCGCCGAGCGCGAGCGCATTCTCCGCAGCCAGCAGCTATTGGGCAAGGTTATCGTGTCCGACGACATACTCGAACTGATTACCGGCATCTGCGCTGAATACCAGGTCGACGGCCTCCGCGCCGACATCGTGATGTACAAGACCGCCAGCACCATCGCGGCCTATGAAGGCCGGGACCACGTGGTCGCCGAGGACGTGCGCGAGGCCGCCGAAATGGCCCTGCTCCACCGCCAGCGCCGCCAACCCTTCCAGCAGCCGCACCTGGCAACCGAGCAGCTCGACTCGATGGTAGATGAGTTCCAGAACCGGCCCCACGACCGCGAACCGCAGGACCAGGACAACTCTCAATCCGAAGAGCAGGACGACGGAGACCCTGACCCACCGGAACATGAAGAAGACCAACCACCCAAGCCGGAGGACGGTTCCGGCTCTCAAGACCAGTATTTCGAGGTTGGAACTCCCTTCTCCGTCCGCTCCCTCCAGGTCAAGCCACCCGACCACCGCGCCAGGCCCACTGGCGGACGCCGCGCCCGCACCGTCAGCGGCACACCCTCGGGCCGATATATCAGCGCAGCCGTCCCGCAGGACAAGGCCGCCGACCTTGCCCTCGACGCCACCCTGCGCGCCGCCGCGCCCCACCAGCTCCAGCGCCGCGAAAACATTTCCTCCATCATTCCAGGACAGGCGGGAGTCCCCGCCCTCCTCGTTGAACCCCACGACGTGCGCGAGAAAGTGCGCGAGACCAAGACTGGCAGCCTCATCCTCTTCGTGGTGGACGCCAGCGGCTCCATGGGCGCGCAACGGCGCATGGTGGCGGTCAAGGGCGCCATCCTCTCCCTCCTGCTCGACGCCTACCAGCGCCGCGACCGGGTGGGGCTGATAGCTTTCCGCGGCACATCGGCGCAGGTGCTGTTGCCGCCAACCTCCAGCGTAGACTTGGCTCACGCCCTCCTCAGCGAGATGCCCACCGGGGGCCGCACGCCCCTGAGCCGGGGTTTATTGCTGGCGATGGAGGTCATCGAGGCGGAAAGGCAGAAAGACCGCAACGTCCTGCCCCTGCTGGTGGCGCTGTCCGACGGGCGGGCCAACGTGGCGATGGGAGCCGCCGACTCGGGTGGGTCAGCCGCAGGCCAGGGAGGCAACAGTCTCCCCATCGCCGAGGCCCGGGCCATGGCCGCCGCCATCAAGGAGCAGCGCATCTCCTCGGTAGTCGTGGACACCGAGACCGACTTTCTGCGTCTCGGACTGGCCCAGCCTATAGCCGAGGCGATGGGAGCGCCCTGCATCAAGCTGGAAGAACTGCATTCCGACGCCCTGGCAGACGCCGTGCGTATGCAGTTGCCCACAACGAACAGTCAGCCCCTACCTCCCGATGAGATACAGAGTCTGCTCCAGAGAATACGGCTGGAGTAATGTCCTCTGGGGAGACATCAAGCGCGCCAGCGACTCCACTATTCCCGCGCCGGAGACAGTTCCATAGGGGGGAGCGGACGCCGCCGAAATCGCCTTGAATGGGGGAGTTTGCAGTATTGGGTACGGTGGTGGAGCTGGAGGGGATCGAACCCTCTACCTCTTCAATGCCATTGAAGCGCTCTCCCGAGTGAGCTACAGCCCCGTTAGTTAAATACTATAGCAAAGGGCGCACTCGGGCCGCAAGCCCCCGCGCCCTTCGCAGTCTGCACAACCGGGGGTTAGCGGCGGTGGAATTTGACCACGCGGCGGCTGCGGCCCCACTCGCCGGGCATCACGAAGTAGAGGTCCTTGTTGGAGTCGGCCCACACTCCGTGGCAGGAGCGGTGCAGCTCGGAACCCCACTGGGTAATGATTTCACCCTCCAAAGACAGGACACTGAACAGGCCGCCGTTGTGCTCGGGGATGTACACGGCGTCGTCGGAGTCTATGTAGAAGAGGGCTGGTCCGATGAGCTTGCTGGGCCAGGTGGTGATGTACTCGCCGTCCTGGGTGAACGCCTGCACCCGGTCGTTCTCGCGGTCGGCCACCAGCACGCGGTCGTGGCGGTCAATCCAGATGCCGTGGGGCAGCCGGAACTGTCCGGGGCCGTCGCCGGGTTCGCCCCACGACTGGATCAGCTCGCCTTGCGGGGTGAACTTGTGGACACGGGCGTTGGCGTAGCCGTCGGCGATGAATATCTGCCCCTGGTCGTTCAGGGCAATGCCTGCGGGCATGTTGAAGGGAGGGCCACCGTGGGTGACGGACTGGAAGGCGGTGGAACTGTAGTCCTCGGGGTCAACGCCGGTGTCTGAGCGCACACCCTTCTGCCCGATGGTCATCATGTGTTGGCCATCGCCAGTGTACTTGTGGACTTCGTGGGTGTTGCGGTCCACCAGCCAGACGTTGTCGTCTTTGTCCAGCAGGATGGAGTGGGCGAAGTTGATGAGTCCTGCGCCCCACGCCGAGATGAAGTTGCCATCCCTGTCGAAGATGCAGACGGGATGTTCTGGGTCGCGGTTGAAGGCGTAGACCCGGTCCTGGGAGTCGCCGTAGACCGCGGCGGTGGGCATCTCCCACCCCTCGGGCAGCTTGGCCCACTCCGGGTTCATTTCGTAGGAATAGTCTCCGGAACCGACTATGTTGCTAGACGTCACGGTTGGTCTCCTGATCGCTGTTTCGGGTATGGCCCATGATACAGGCTGGCGGGGGTGTTCTCCACCCGCAGCGGACGGATACGGCTATATTCCCGGTGTGGTTACGCGGAAGCTGTAGACCGACTGGCCGGGAGTGGTGTAGACGGTGCGGTTGTCGGGGCCTCCGAAGGCGATGTTGCGGGGGATTTCCGGCCCGCGAATGACGCCGATATGGGTCCCGTCCGCCTCGAAGACCCAGATGCCCCCGGAGCCGGTGCAGAAGACGCGGCCCGCCGTGTCCACCTTCATGCCATCGGGCACTCCGGGTTCCGCTGAGCTCATGTCGGCGAACACGCGGTTGTTGCTGAGAGAGCCGTCGGCGGCCACGTCGAAGGCGCGTATCTTGCGGTGGGTACAGACCTCCCCGCGTTCCTCTTCGCCGAGGCAGTCGAGGCTGACGCGGCTGATGGCGACGTATAGCACAGACTCGTCGGGCGAGAAGGCGAGGCCGTTGGGGTATTCGCAGCCATCGGTAGCCAGATGCACCTCGCCGTCGGGAGCGATGCGGAATACGCCGGCGAAGTCGTACTCGCGCAGTTCCGGTTCCAGCCGCAGCGACGGGTCAGTGAAGTAGATGCTGCCGTCGGAGCGGGTGACGACGTCGTTGGGTTTGTGCAGCCGCTTGCCCTGCCACCGTTCGGCGATGGCCGTGACCGTGCCGTCGGCGTCCATCCGGGTGACGCGGCGGTGGTCAGCGCCTTCGCACATCACCAAGCGGTCCTGGAGGTCGAAGGCGCAGCCGTTGCCCTCGCCGGTGTTCTCGCGCACTACCGAGACTCCATTAGCTTCGTCCCAGCGGTACAGACGGCTCTCGGTGAGGGAGACGAAGGTCAGGTAGCCGTCGCGGTGCCACAGCGGGCCTTCAGTGTTGCCGCCCACAGTGGCCAGATGGGTATGCTCCGGGGATTCGAGGATGCCGGAAAGGTCGTCGGGCATAACATTTTCCTCGTCTCAAGAGTTGCAGGTTTTCGAGATTATACCAGCAGGAAAGCGACTCGCCGCGATTGATAGCTGTGCCGGTGCGGATTTAGAATGCCCGCAACGGTCAAGGAAAGGGCCGGAGCTGCTGAATAAAATGATGCTGTTCCCGACCATTACGGTATTGTTGGTCTTTCTGTTGGTGACTGCGGTGGCGATGTGTCAGGAATCCACTCCAGAAACGAGTCCATTCGACACCGAAAACACCAGGCCAGACAGCGCTCCAGTGTCCACACATGCGCCCGTTCCGGCCTCAACACCGCCGCCAACTGCCACCCCAACTCCCGAAGCTCCGCCAACACCAAGTCCGTCACCCACACTCGAGCCGACTTCCACAGAGAAGGTTTCCGCTGTAGAGCTTATGAAAATCTATGATTCTAAAGAAAATGATATACATACCATGCATCAGTGGAGCGCCTCTGTAAGAAGCAGTCATTGGAAGGAAGGACGAAGCGCTTATTCCCTTGCCGACTTCATACTGAACCGAAATGGGATCAGCCATCTGGAGTCTCGAATTTCGTCCCTGCTGTCACAGCCTGTCGTTCTCAGACAGGGTACACCCGAATATGCGGCAAAGTTTGACCAGTACGGAGGGCCTGCCCGTCTCGATATCGGTATATTCGGTCACACTGCCTCCGGGGAAAGCGTGTTCGTGGGGTTAGAAGCCAAGGTAGATGAGCCATTTGGATCGGAAACTGTATGTGAAAGGTATCAGGATGCCGTCGAATACCTTGACAGCAATCCGAGATCTAAGGCGGCATCCAGAGTAAAGGAATTGCTCTCGCGGTACTTGGCAGATACCGATGAACCCTGTGAATCGAAATTTGCCAATGTTGGCTACCAGTTATTGACTGCGACAGCGGGAACTGTCGCTTCGGAAGCTGACAGAAGCATACTCTACGTTGCTGTCTTCAAAACTCGCCTGTATAACATGGAAAAGGGTGAAGAAAATCGGCTCGACTATGAGAACTTCATAAAACTTGCGGATGGGGAATGTTTACTTGGGAGCAACGGGGAATGTTTAGCGCATGAAATTACTCTTGATGGAAAACGGCTCATCTGCATCTACGAATACTTCGATTAATGAATCTCTATTGGATTCCTGGCGGTGTCAGGGCAGAACGAGAGGACTGCTGAACACTCCATTTCCGGGCGATTTTGCCGCATTGACCGCTTGCCGGGGCGGATTTAGAATGCGATTATGTTGACTCTATCCCCCAATTGAAGGTAGCCGTCATCCATAGTGGAGCGAATATGCGGCACAGCATTGACCAGGAAGCCATCTACCAAGAGTTGCGCCGACGGGCCGCGGCGGAGTTCGGAGAACAACGGGCCTCCGAGCTGGAAGAATATCTGCAAACGACGGCGCGGCAAGTTGCCGAGGTGGAGCTTGCAGAGGCTCATCCGGACCTCGAGCCGCAGCTCCACGGCTGACCATCACGGCAAGTTTTGAGAGCGTAACCGGCAGCGATGGGAAAGCCGAGACCCCCGTCCAGCCGGGTTGAGGAACTATTATGCCCGAGCCTTACGAGCTTTCCGTATCGGAAGCAGCAGCGCGCATACGTGAGGGCGACCTGTCGCCAGTGGAACTGGTCCAGTCGCTGCTGGCCCGGATTGACGCGCTGGACGGCGACCTGAAAGCGTGGGTGACCATTGACCGCGATGACGTGCTGGAAATGGCACGTCGCCGGGAAATTCAAGCGGAATGGGGAGGGCCGTTGGGGCCCATCCACGGCGTGCCAGTGGGGTTGAAGGACATTTTCTATACTGCCGGAATGTTGACCGCTTGCGGCTCCAAGGTCTACGCAGACTTCGTGCCGGAATATGACGCTACTTCCGTTGCGAAAATCAAAGAGGCGGGCGGCATCATCCTGGGCAAGGCGGTCACCACCGAGTTCGCCACCTCAGACCCGTCGCCGACGCGCAACCCATGGAACCTGGAACATACACCCGGCGGCTCCAGCAGCGGCTCATCGGCAGCAGTGGCGGCCCGGATGGTTCCGGCGGCCCTGGGTTCGCAGACCGGCGGCTCCACCTGCCGCCCGGCGGCCTACAACGGCATCGTCGGCCTCAAGCCCAGCTACGGGCGCATCAGCCGCTACGGAGTGGTGCCGGTGAGCTGGTCGCTGGACCACGTGGGTATCCTCACCCGCACCGTGGCCGACGCCGCCCTGATGCTGAACGCGCTCAGTGGAGAGGATGACAACGACCCCGGTTCGCTGCGTCTGCCCGTGCCGGACTTCACCGAGCAAATGAATAAAGCAGCCGACCGTGCGCCGCGCATCGGGCTTATCCGGGACTACTTCGAGGACTACGCATCGCCGGAGACATGGGCGCATACTGAAGCGGTGGTACACCAGTTAGCCCTCGCCGGGGCCGAGGTGGTGGAGCTGCCGCTCCCCGACAGCTTCTCCTATGCCCACAGTATGCAGCGCATCGTTATGAACGTTGAATGCGCCGCCTTCCACCAAGCCAACCACCGCAAACGGGCCGCCGACTACGGGCCGCGCATTCGCGCCGGTATCGAGAGCGGTCTGATTACGCCCGCGGCCACCTATCTGAAGGCTCTGCGGCTCCGCCGGGAGTTTCGCGCGGCGATGAACGAGATGGTAAGCCAGGTGGACGTAGCAATGACACCGGCTACGCCTTCGCCCGCGCCCCGAGACCTCAATACCACCGGCGACGCCGCATTCCAGTCCCCCTGGACCGCCGCCGGCCTGCCCACCGTGGTAGTGCCGTCTGGCTTGAGCGACCAGGGAATGCCGATAGCAGTGCAGTTCGCCGGCCCCTTCGCTGAGGAAGGCAGGCTGCTGGGCGCGGCCCACTGGTGCGAGCAGGCTGTCGGGCTTAAGGAATCCCCGCCTAACTACCCGTAGGCAATTGGCGCTCCGGTTCAAGTCGGAGCGCCTGCTGTGTCAGGTCGTGTCGGCGGACTGTTGCGTCGCCTTGCTCGAGAGGGATAGCTTTCCGGGCTTACTCCCCCAGCGTCGTGGTCAGCACCCACATGGGGCGCGCGCCAACATCGTAGGTGGACAGGGGCGTCATCTCTCCGGTGTCTCTGTTGATGCTGTGAGAGGAGAGGCGTCCCGTGGCAGAGCCTGCGCCGAAGACGAACTTGCCCTGTGGGTCGAGGCTGAAGGCGCTGGGAACGGCCTCGGTGGAAGCCCTGCCCGCAGCAGTCAGAGCGCCGGTATCCACGTCTACGGTAAAGCTGGCGATGCTGTTGTGGCCCCGGTTCGGGACGAACAGCAGGCTGCCGTCGGCGGTCATCTGGATCTGCGAGCAGGTGTTGCGCTCGGTGTGTCCTTCGGGCAGGGTGGAGATGGTCTGAAAGGCGGACAGACAGCCCTCGGAGTCCATGTTGTAGGCCGTCACGCTACTGCCCTGCTCGTCGGAAAAGTAAACCACGTCCAGCGACGGGTGGTAGCAGTAATGACGCGGCCCCAGGAAGCCGTTCATCTCCAGCACCGGCGGGTCATTGGGTGTCAAGCGGCCAGTGTCCGCATCGAAACGGAACTGGTGGATGACGTTGGGGCCGGGTATGTTCTTGGGGGGTTCCAGCACGTTGTCCTGGATGTAGGCGATGTGGGGAACGTAGGCGAAACGGTTGGAGCGGTCGGTGAGAATGGAGTGGGCCCCGTCGGCGGTGGTCAGCGATTCGGTGGGCTCGCCGCCCAGCTCACCATCGGCGCCGATGGGGTAGACCCCGGCGCGGGCGCCGCCATAAAAAGCTACCGTCAAGTGGCGGCCGGTACGGTCGGTGGCAATATACGCCGGCCAGTCCTCAACGTCCACCGAGCCGGTCTGAGTCAGTCCGCCGGTAGCCGGGTCTATGCGGTGGCTGGAAAGACCAAGGGACTCGCGGCGGCTCACGTACAGCGTCCGCTTGTCGGGGCTGATGGCCAACAGGGACGGGCCGCTGGGCATCGCGGTGTCTGCCTGGTGGGTCAGCGCCCCGGTGTTGGCGTCCATCGTGTAGATACCAATCTTGTTGTCATCCTGGGCAGCAACGTAGACGTAATGCGGCATTGTTCTACCTCCTATTTCTCGACTTCCCTTTTTCAACGCAGAGAGCGCAGAAGATACGCCGGGAACGCAGAGGTTATGCCATCAATCTATATCTCTGCGTACTCTGCTAAAACCGAGTTAGAATATGGCGATGGGATTGACCGGCGAGCCAGTGGTGTTGTGCAGCCGCAGCGGGCCGATGGAGATCATGAACTCCCAGCGGTTGCGCTCACGACAGGCCGCGGCCACCTCTTCGAGGTTGGCGTTGTCCAGGATCCAGATGCCCATAGCTGTGATGTCCACCTGGTGGATGGGACTGGGGACATTTTCGTACTGCGGGGGGTTGACGTCGTTGCCAGTGTCGGTGCCCAGCATGGCGATGCCGCGCTCGTAGAAGAGAGGCAGACAGGAGGCCTGGCAGGCCGCGGAACCGGCCTCGCGGGGCCACGGGCCTTCGACGTTGCGGCGATGGAGTTGGCCGGTGCGAATCAGCAGCACGTCGCCCTCCTCCACCTTGAAGCCGCAGCGCTCCTCGGCGGCCAGGATGTCGTCAATCATCACGCCCTCGCCGCGGTCAATCCAGTCAATGCCTTTGACCATCGGAACATCCACCAGAACGGCGCGGGAGATAATGCCTTCCTTGGCCTCCTCCACCGAGCCGAAGGTTGCCCCGAGGCTGGTGGATACCAGGTGGGCGGGTTTGCCGTTGTAGGTCTTGCCGTTCCAGAAGAAGTGGGCCAGGCTGTCCACATGGGTAACGGTGTAGCCGTGGAAAATCATGCCGAAGTAGTCGGTGGCAGCAGGGAAAGCGCGGTTGCTGACCTTCTGGCCGCTGGCCCAGCCCTCGCCGCTCTCCACCATGAAGTGGACCGGCGGCACAGGGGCGTCAACGGTGGCTTCGAAGCTGATGGTGCGGGCCATGGAAATTCGCACGCCTTCCTGCACCGTGGCAATGGCCTGCTTCACCTTGTCAGGCGTGATGAGATTGGGCGCGCCCAGCTCGTCGTCGTCGCCCCAGCGGCCCCAGTTGGAGAACTTGTCGAAATAGCTGAGTACTTCCTCTTCGGACGGGATGTTGGCTTGCGGCATAACTCTTCTCCTTCTGTTTTGACGCAAAGGCGCAAAGGCGCAAAGATATTTTGATTGACTTAAATCCCTTTGCTTCTAATTGACTGGCGGCGCAAGATGAACGTCGAGGACACGCTCGCACCAGCGGGCGGCGGCCAGCAGGCGCTCCTCGCGGAAGGGCGCGGCGATAATTTGCAGCCCCATCGGAAGACCGGACTCGGCCAGTCCCGACGGTATGGTGATGGTGGGCAATCCGCACGACGTCCACGGCCCCTGGAAAGCGGTGTTGCCAGTGTTGGCGAGGTCGGCAAGGGCGGGCGTGGGCGTGGTCGGAGTAATCAGGATGTCGGCATTTTCGGCCAGCGCCTGCATATCGGCGATGAATCGCAGCCGACGTTCCAGGGCTCCGGAGTATGTAATGGCGTCGGTGTCCAGCCCCCGGCGCAACAAGCGGCGCAGCAACGGGCGGTATTCCTCGGAGCGGGTCTCGTACATCGGACGGTGGAAGGCGGCGGCCTCGCAACGCATGATGATCTGCTGGTCTTCGATAGCGGTGTCGAAGCTGTCGGGCAGCTTGACTTCGTTGACCTCGGCGCCCGCGGCAGCCAGCTTTTGCAGCATGGCGCGGGTGTGACGTTGGGTCTCATCGCCGGATTCTTCCATGAAGAAGGAAGTCACCAAGCTGATTCGAGGGGGCGCGCCTTCTTCAAGCCCCGAGAGGTAGTCGCCGGCAGGGAAGCGGGCGCACACCGGGTCGTTGGCGTCGGGGCCAGCCATAATTTGCAGCATCAGGGCGGCGTCTTCCACTGAACGCGACATCCAGCCCATGGTATCCAGCGACCAGCTCACTGGCACCACGTTGTGACGGCTGACGCGGCCATAGGTGGGCTTGAGGCCGACAACGCCGTTGTAGGACGCTGGGCGCAGCACCGAGCCGACGGTCTGGGAACCCAGGGCCACGGGGCACATGCCAGTGGCCACCGACACAGCCGAGCCGCTGCTGGAGCCGCCGGGGGTATGCGCCGGGTTCCAGGGGTTCAGCGTCTGAGAGGGGTCGAGACAAGCGAACTCGGTGGTCACCGTCTTGCCCATCATGATCGCCCCGGCCTGCTTGAGACTGGTCAGAACGGCAGCGTCGTGTTCGGGCACGAAGTCGGCGTACACCTGCGAGCAGGCAGTGGTGGGGATTCCGGAGGTGTAGAAGATGTCCTTGACGCCAACGGGAACGCCGTGCAACGGCCCCGGATTAGGTAAGGAGTCCAGTTCGCGTTGTCGCTGCTCGGCGTCGGCCAGCACCGTTTCGCGGTCTATGTAGACCCAGGCTTGCAGAGATTCCAGCGCGTCCGTGCGGGCCAGCAGGGCCTCGGCAACGTCAACCGCGCTTATCTCGCGGACGCGGATTTGGCGGGCCAGTTGGGCGGCGGTGAGTTCGTGCAGTTGTGGCATAAGTTCTCCTTTTCAATTACGGGGTTGTATCGTTCAGCTTCTCGATCAGCACTTCACCGTCAACCCTTACCCTGATAGTAAGTTGGCTATTCTCCAACAGACGCATTCCCAAAAGAGGAATACCCCTGGTTTCGAGGATCTGGATTAGACGGGGCTGGCTATGCCATAGCACGAACCCGTTCCAAGTGTTTACCTCCTCCTGAACACCGGTCGCCAAGGTTATAGGGGTCTGGAGATCCGATACCAAGTCTAGCTCGCGAATGATCTCAAGTGGCAAGGTCATATTTCCGTTAAATCCGGTGTCGACAACCACGTCCACAGGGTGTAGGTGGCCCCGATTGTCTATCATCTCCAACTGTATCCAAGCCTGCCCTCGACTGTCTACTCTTCCTTCAATCACTGGATAAGCCCCGGTCTCCAGCCAATATGATACGCGGAATCGTAACCGACCCTGCCGCCATACCGAACGGAATCGGGCCGCCGTTCCCGCAAGCGGCGGGACGCAACGAGCATTTCCTCGTCCATCTCATAATCGCTGCTTTCGATGTCGATGACTATGAACTTCCCGTTTTCATCGGGTTCCACCAGC
Source organism: Dehalococcoidia bacterium (assembly GCA_965232885.1). Lineage (GTDB taxonomy): Bacteria > Chloroflexota > Dehalococcoidia > Lucifugimonadales > UBA3495 > VXOI01. The sequence continues at coordinate 34,301 of CBDDQX010000004.1, forward strand.
GGCTTTATCTGCTCTGCGTATATTTTCTTCCCGAGGTCGCTTACTTCGCCCTTGCTGTATTTTGGAGCGGCAACCTCTTGAATTATTTTGTTAAGGAACTCTTCGGAGTGCTTAACACGAAAAGCCGTCTTCTGGGCTTTCATAGTGTTCTGAAATGCGTCCGAGAACTCCGACTGATTTATACGTTCTCCAGTCCAAGCGACAGGTCTGCGATGCGGAAAATCGCAGCCATCAGGATGATTCGGCGCGTAATAATACGGCAGATCGACTACTAGGCCGTAGTATAGCCATTGGGAATCGGAACCAGGCGTGATAACGTAGTCGCCGACTCCCATTTGAAGAAACAGCCAGAGTTGACCCGCATTCGCGCCAACAACCTGCGAAGACTGCTCCGGGTGAGCTTGACGGTAAATTGCCGTTATCTCATCCCTTGTCTTGACCTTCGACAGATCATTCTCCCGCAACCATCCAGCACCGGCATAACAGCCGTCAACAAAGTGCCCGGCGTACTTTCCGTAATAGGAGCGAATCACCCATACGTTGGTCATGATTTTCCTCTCTTGGACGGGTTTTGACCGTCATTGACACTTCTACACCGGCGGCCTTCGGGTGTGCCACTCCGTCGCCTGCTCGTAGGCGTAGGCGGCGCGGAATAGGGTCGGCTCGTCGAAGGGGCGGCTCACCAGTTGCAATCCTACCGGCAGCCCGTCCGACGTGAAGCCGCAGTTAATGGACAGGGCTGGCACGCTGGCTACGTTGAAGGGCGAGGTGTATGTCCGCCTGCCCCCCAACATCGTGAGGAAGTCTTCCTTTCCGTTCTTGGACAGCCCCGCCTCGGTGGGGATGGGCGTTGCCTGCACCGAAGATGCCGGCAGGGCCAGGACGTCCACGCGGTTGAGGGCGTCCAGAATCTGGTCGCGGAGCATCTGGCGCAGGCGGGCGGCCTTCTGGTGGGCTTGGGCAGGCACCAATGCGCCGGTCAGCAGCCGCACGCGGTTGTTGTGGTCGTACTTCTCCGGGTAGTCGCGCAAGCCCTGCCGGTGCACAGCCGTGGCGTCCACGTAGATGAGCGTGGTAGATATGGCCGCCGAGTCCGCTATGAGCGGGATGGAGATTTCTTCGACCTCAGCGCCCAGTTCGCCCATGTGGGCGACAGCGGCGTTAACGGCGTCGCGGACGTCCGGTTCCACACCGTCATCATTGACGCGGTCGCTGAGTATGCCGATTCGGAGGCCCTTAACGCCCGCGTCCAGTCCGTCAAGGTAGTTGGGTACTGGGGTGTTGCGGGTGTGGGGGTCGTTGGGGTCGTAGCCCGCGATTGCGCCGAGGGTGACGGCGCAGTCGGTGACCGTGCGGGAGATTGGCCCGGCGGCGTCCATTGACCATGTGGAGGCCAGCATCCCGTAACGGCTGACGAGGCCCCAGGTCGGGCGGATTCCTACCAGTCCGCAGAAGGCGGCGGGGCCGCGTATCGACCCTGCAGTATCCTCTCCCAGCGATGTGGGTGGCGCACAGGAAGGCGGCGGTGGCTGCGCCGGAGCCGCTACTGGAGGTGCCGGGGTTACGCGACAGATCCCACGGATTGCGCGGGCGTCCATAAGGGTGATGGAAGGCATCGCCCATGGCGAACTCGCTCATATTGAGCTTGCCCAACAGGACAGCCCCTGCATCCTTGAGCTTGGCCATCACCGTGGCGTCATAGTCGGGCACGTAATTCTCGAGAATGGACGAGCCTCCGGTGGTGAGAACGCCATCGGTGCAGAACTGGTCTTTGACTGCTACCGGGACTCCGTGCAGCGGCCCTCGGTACTGTCCGGCGGCGATTTCGCTCTCGGCCTGCCGGGCTTCGGCGCGCGCCTGCTCGGCGGTAACGGTGATGTAGGAGTTGAGAGCCGGGTCCACCTGCTCAATACGAGCTAGATAAGCCTCGGTGGCTTCCACCGGGGACACATCGCCCGACCTGTACAATTCCGCCAATTCAGTGGCGGTAAGGAAGGGAATTTCGTTGCGGTTCATAAATAAAGCCTTCGGTTGCGGTTAATGGAGCAGTGATACCGCGACAGAAGCGAGGTATCAGGAGCATACCAATTGTGCCGTTGGCGTTCGGTTGTGTCAACGAAACTTAGAATTGGCAATTACCGCCGGGTTATAATCAGGGAGCGGCGAGGGTCCAACCCGGGCCGCCGGAGGGTATGGTTATGGGCTTGGCCGGCGTGGTCATGGCTGCGGGCGAAGGAACACGGATGCGGTCTCGAACCCCCAAGCCGCTGCATCGCGTCTGCGGCAAGGAGATGGTGCGCTATCCGGTAGAGTTGCTCAAAAAGGCCGGGGCGGACCGGGTGGTGGTCCTTGTCTCAGAGCAAAACAAGAGCGCCATTAAGGCGGCGCTGGGAGACTCTGTGGAGTACGCGATACAGCCAAGACAGGATGGCACTGCTGGCGCGGTGGCCTGCTGCGCGCCCCTGCTGGATGAGCAGGCAGAACGGGTGTTAGTCGTCGGAAGCGATACTCCCCTGGTTACCTCCGAATCAGTAGCGCGACTGCTGAACAAGCACGCTGGCAATGCCGCTCAGATGACGCTGCTCACCACCTCTGCGGGTGGCAAAACCGATCTGGGCCGGGTGGTCGCAGAAGATGACAGAGTAAGCAAAATTGTTGAGGCCAGAGACGCCACGGATGAGATGTCCTTCGACCAGCCCGGGTCAAACAATATATTAGTCAACGCTGGAGTCTATTGCTTCGAGGCCGACTGGATGTGGGCAGCCCTTGACCGCGTCCGGCCAAGCGCGTCCGGGGAGCTTTACCTGACGGCGCTAGCGGCCATCGGCGCAGAGGACGGCGCTGTTGTGCTGGCCGCCAATGCGGTTGACCCGTCGGAAGCCTTGGGCGTCAACGACCGGGTGCAGTTGTCCGTGGTAGAGGGGGCGATGCGACAGCGTATCCGGGAACGCTGGATGCTGGCCGGGGTGACCATGACCGACCCGGCATCGGTGTACATAGACGCCGATGTTGTGGTCGGGATGGACACGGTGATACTGCCCAACACCATGCTGATGGGGAAAACGTCAGTAGGAGAGGGCTGCGAAATCGGTCCCAACTCGGTAGTGCGCGACACCACTGTCGGCAGCAACTGCCGGGTCACTTCATCGGTCCTGGAAGAAGCCGTGATGGAGGAACACACCGACATCGGCCCCTTCAGCCACCTGCGGCCCGGAGCATACCTGGAGTCGGGCGTTCACATCGGCAATTACGTCGAGGTAAAGGAGAGCCGGTTCAAGGCCGGGGCAGTCATGGGGCATTTCGGATACGCCGGCGACGCCACCATCGGCGCGAGAGTCAACGTGGGAGCAGGGATGATCACCTGCAACTACGACGGCAAGGACAAACACCGCACCGTGGTGGAGGATGACGCCTTCATCGGTTGCGACACGATGCTGGTCGCGCCAGTAACGGTGGGAGAGGGTTCGATCACAGGCGCCGGGTCGGTGGTTACCAGGGACATCCCCCCCGCTAGACTGGCAGTAGGTGTGCCTGCTACTATAAGACGCAACTTGGCATAGCCCGTCCTCTCCGCAGCGGCTCTCCCATGGAATTGCCGACCGCCCTGAGTTTCGGGAGTTTAAGAGGCTTGGATACAGATAACGCACCCCCAGGTTTAGGCAACCCGGCCATTCATCCGGCGCACCGCCCGCAAAGCCGGTCTTTGGACGCGGCGGTTGCGCCCGCCCCTGTATTGCGCCAACGCTGTCTTTCTTTCTTCGACGTATTCTTCCACCATCGCGGGGCGTTGTCATGAGGCCCCCTAGATGGCTTGACCGTGTGCTAAGGGGAAAGGGGCAGAAAAAAGGACAGCGGCGACGGTCTGCGGAAGCAGCCTCTGGCGGCAATGGCGCAGGGGTTTCAGGTTCCGACGGCAACGCTTCACCCGAGACCGGTATGGGTGTGTCCGCCGATGAGCCAGCCATCACCAAGGAAGAACTGAGCGCCCTGGACCATCGGGACCGGGAGATGCTCCGCTCCATCATCGGCCTGGACTACACCACGGTGCGCGAGGTGATGGTGCCGCGGCTGGATATGGTGTCAATAGAGGCCGGGGCAACGCTGAGCGAAGCTACGGCAATCATAGTAGAAAACGGGCACAGCCGTATTCCGGTCTACGTTGAGACCATAGACGACGTGTTGGGCATCTTGTATGTCCGGGACCTGCTGGCGGCTATGGCGAACCCGCAGAGTGAAAGTGACGTGAGATCGCTCGCCCGCCCGGCCTTCATCGTTCCTGAGACCAAACGGGTTGACGAACTGCTGGAAGAGTTCCGCCAGCGCCGCATCCAAATCGCCATAGTGGTGGATGAGTACGGCGGCACCGAGGGACTGGTTACCATGGAGGACGTGCTGGAGGAGATCGTAGGAGAGATCGAGGACGAGTTTTCTCTCGTCCGTGAAGCGGAAACTACTCGATACGAGGACGGCGCGGTCTACGTGAACGCCGGCCTCAGCACGGAGGAAGTGGAGGACCTGTTCGGCATCAGCATCGAGAGCGACGATTTTGACACGGTGGGGGGGTTCGTGTACCACAACCTGGGGCGCATCCCTCACGTTGGGGATGTGGTGGAGAACGGGGAGTTGCGCGTTGAGGTGGTATCGGTGGCGGGCAGAAGGTTGCGGACGCTAAGAATAACCCACGAAAACGGCGGCCCAACCGAGTATTCCGGTTGAGCCGCCGCCATCACGCCTGCCGGTTTGCCTAGCTGCTTGACCTGCGGGCGATCAATTCCGCGTCAACTATCAGGCGGTGGTCATAGACCAGCCTGGGCACACAGGACACCAGGTGAATGGTGGGACCATAGCTGGTTTCCAGCTTCAGGTCATCCTCATGGACCACCCGCGTTCCGGTGACCCGATATAAGAACTCATCTGTGCCGTTGTCAGTGATGATGTCCACGTGCTTTCCGGCGCGCAACTCATCGGCCACTTCCTGGAGGTTGAAGAACACCGATCCTTCGTCCAGTATGGGGCTCTCAGTGTGGCCGAAATACCATCCGCTCCCCTGTTCTCCGGCGTCGGCAGTCTCCGGAATATGACCAATGGTGTAGTTGGGCGTTTCATAGGCCCGGCGATCACCCAGGTCCATTATGGAAAGCTCGGCGATGTTGGAGTCAATACCCAGCAAAGGAATAGACATCCTTGTTGCCGGAGCGACCGGGTTATACACGGATGACGAGACGACCTCGAATCCATCGGGCAAGCTCAGAGCCAGGGCCGGCGGAATTTCCTTCACGTCTCCTGAATAAAGGGATACCTCAGGAATGAAAGGCTGGCTGACCGGCTCAGGTCCTTCCTCGGTGACGCGCAGGGTCCAAACTGGCGCGACCTCAACGGCTGCCACCTCAAACTGCTCCAGCGTGTTTCGGGAGCCTTCGGCGTAGCTGTAGTAAGCAGCGCCGACGCCCGTGAGAATCCCTCCGGCAATCAAGAGGGCGCAGGCAGCTATTCTGGTGCGGCTCCAGAAACCCGCAGTCCTCCATCGGAGGGTTAAGTAGTCGTAACCCGCTATCATACTTCACTCCTCCTGGTAACCCGGAAGCCTCCGCGATAGGGACGCGCTTGCCGGGCAGCAGGACCTCACTTCACCACCACTTGGCTATTCCCCGGAACGTTCAGGGATTATGGCGGAGGCCCGGATTTGGATACGGCCGGAAATCCAGTCTTCAGGCAGTCTCGGCCTCCGTTCAGCGAGACCGGGGGGTGTTCATTGATCCCGGAGTTATGGGCTCATTGAGGTAAATGTCACCGTTTCGTATCTTGATATTGAACCCGCAGGGCGGGTTGACACAGACCCAAGCTTTGAAATGCACCGCCGCGCCCTGTCCGCCGTAATCCGACAGAGGAACCAGATAGCCCACATCGCACTTCAGACACTTGGGGACAGTCATCTCTTCCACAGAACCTCCTCCTCACTAACGACTACGCGAAGTATATAGTTCGCTTCGTTGGTGATACAACAAAATCAACCATCCCTATCACCTATTTTAACGAAACCAGATTACATAACGCCGCATTCGCCGTGTTATGTCTAGTGTCTTGCCTACGTCACAGGGCGGGTCTAGACCCGCCCTGTAAATTCCGGCACATTGAGCGCCAGACAATTGTTGCTCCATCGAAGTGGTTTATTCGAGAAAATCCCTGAGCTTGCGGGAACGGGTGGGGTGACGCAGTTTTCGCAGCGCCTTGGCTTCGATTTGACGTATTCGTTCCCGCGTAACCCCGAACTCGCGGCCAACTTCCTCCAGGGTGCGGCTGCGGCCGTCTTCCAGGCCAAAACGGAGTTGCAACACACGGGCCTCGCGTTCCGTCAGCGTGTGCAGCACTTCATCCACCTGTTCCTTCAGCAACTGGAAAGAGGCTGCATCAGCCGGCGCGGGCGCGTTGCGGTCTTCGATGAAATCGCCGAGATGAGAGTCTTCTTCCTCCCCGATAGGCGTTTCCAGTGATACTGGCTCCTGTGAGATCTTCAGGATTTCCTCCACCTTCTCAGGGCCGATCTCCATGGCCTGTCCGATTTCCTCGGGCGTTGGTTCCCGGCCGTATTCCTGCAACAGACGGCGGTGCTGGCGCATCAGCTTGTTGATGGTTTCGACCATGTGGACCGGGATGCGGATGGTGCGGGCCTGGTCGGCGATGGAGCGGGTGATGGCCTGCCGGATCCACCAGGTCGCATAGGTGCTGAACTTGTAGCCCTTGCGATAGTCGAATTTCTCCACTGCCCTGATAAGGCCTATGTTGCCTTCCTGGATCATATCCAGCAGGGCCATGCCGCGACCGATGTACTTCTTAGCGACGCTGACCACCAACCGCAGGTTGGCCTCCGTCAGGTGAGACTGGGCCTTTTCGCTGTCCGAATGAACCCGGCTGTAGTGCTGGCGCAGCAGGGGATCCAGCCTCTGCAGTCGCGCCATGTGCGCCGGGTCGCCCAGCGCTCCGCTCAACTCTGTCAACTGGCAGTCCCTGAGCGCGTCCACGGCCTGGGGCGACATGACCCAGGAACTGAGGGAAAGATCCAGGACACGGCGATGGATGTCTTCCGGGGGCTGATCCATTCCTTCGGAGAGCCTTCCCAACATCTCCTGAGACACCTCCGCGTCTATGGCGCCCCGCAACTGGGCATTGCCGATAACCTGCGAAAGGACCGGGTTCACAGGCAGGAGATGAGGATTCATCGCAGCCCGCTCTTCAGTGCCTTCCATCATCTGAGACAAGGCCGGGTTGAAAGGCAGCACAGCGCTCTTGAGAGCTTGCTGCAACTCAGGGGGAATGGCTTCCTTCAGTTCCGGCATCTCCATGATTTCAGTGAGAGTCGGGTCAAAGGGTTCCGGTTCGGGAACCTGGGTTTCCTCGTCTTCAGAGCCCGCTTCTTCCACCTGGGATTCCGGGGCAGCGACGGCGGTGGTCTCAGGCTTATACACCTCCCTCAGGTCGTCCTTGACCGATTCCGGCACTTCCTCATTGCCCAGGATGTCGGACAGCCTGGGGGCGGCGGGCAGGACCTCTTCCTCGCTTTCCCGCAGGGCGTTCAAGGCGTCCCTGGTTTGCTGACTGACCTCGGAGTTATCGAGGATTTCGCCCAACGTGGGATCAGAGGATGGAACGTCGCTTTCCCCGGTCGTTTCGCTGCCGGAATCGTCCAGTGGTGTCGTGTCTTCCGGGCTTGTCGAGTCAGATGCCCCGTCCGGCGGAGCCATTTTCGCGCGAAGTTCCGGGAGTTCCAGGAGTTGAGACAAAGCGTCGTCGTATCGCTCACGGAAGTCCTGAGCGATGGCATTGATCAGGGGTTCAGCTTCGATCATGCGCTTCAGGAGGCGCTCGGTAATCTGCCAGGGACGGGGGTCTTCCCCCAATTCCTCGATCAGTTCCGACTTCACACCCTGCAGGTGCTTGCCGCCTTCCAGTTGGCGGGCCAGTTTACGTTCGTCCGCGGAAGTCAGCAAGCGGACCCGGCCTATTTCCCGCAGGTACATACGAACCGGGTCGTCGAGCACTTCCATGGACTCGGCGGCCTCTGGCCCGCGCTCGGAGTCTTCGGCCTCGGCGTCTGGGGTTGCGCCCTCGGCGGTGTCGGTAGTTCCCTCGCCATCGGGCGTATCCCACTGCTCATCTTCCACCGCCACGGTCAGCGCGGGGGGCCGTGGGCCCGCGATTTCGTCGCCATCCTCGGATGCGTCATCGTGCGCCGCATCCACCTTGCGGAAGATGTCAATAATGGGATCTCGCTCTTCCGTCTCCTCGGCGGGCGGCTCCAGAAAGTCCTCCGGGTTCAGTTCTCTTGCGGTGCTTCGGTGACTAACCATGAATACTCCTTGCGTGGTCTGGGCCAGTGAGATAGGAACCGCCATCCGGCCTGTCAGGGACGGTTCCGGCTACGATTCTCAGCTTCCTTCATCCGCTGGTTGACTGCTACGGTATCCTGTAAGTCCTCGGCGTCCAGGTCGGGCGGTGACTCAGAGAAACGTATTTGTTCTTCAGCTTTCAGTCGGCGCAGGCTTCTCTTCTCCAACTGTGTTACGACGTCGTCAATTGCCCGGCGGCGCTTGACAAAATCCATGGGGCCAAGCGACTTTTGCTGCAGTGCTTCAAGTTGCTCTCGCACTCCCGGGGGCGTGTTGTCCGCCGCCTCCTCGCCAATTTCATCTCCACAACTCAGATAGCTGGTGAAAATCTCGCGGTTCTCGTGTCTCCAAAAATGCTCGGGCGTCAGCGACCCGGCATATTCGCTCAGGTCCGGGTAGCGCATCAGCAGGGTCAGGCAATACTCCTCCACCGGGTCGCGCTCCAGCCTGGCGAAGGGCGATGCAGCCACCGTCGGCTCTCCCTGATTTTGTCCAGGCTGCCGGGGATTCTGAGGCGAACGGGTGCGCCTGGGCGCCGTGGGCCTTCCGACGCTGGCTCGCAGCGTTTCAGTAGTTACGTTAAGTTCTTCGGCCAGTTTCTCAAAATAATGGTCCTGCTGCGGGGCGTCCTGTACCGCCGCAATCAGCGGGAATATGGCTTCGGCTATGGCGGCCTTGCCTTGCGCCGTTGACGGGTCAATGCTGGCCGTAGTTGCCGAAATCAGGAAATCCAGCAAGGGCCTGGCCTCATCCACCAGCCTGGACCATTCCGTCGGCGAGCGGCGTATCACCTCGTCCGGGTCCTGGCCGGAGGGCATGGCCGCGATCCTGATTTCCGGGTTGTCCGGGCGTTGCAGCAGCATCGTGCCGCGAGACTGTCCGGCAATCCTGCTCTGGTAGATACGCCACGAAGATTCGAGGCTTCGCAACGTGGCCTGCTGCCCGGCGGCGTCCTGGTCGAGGGCCATGGTCACCCGATTGGTCATCCTGCGAATGACATCCACCTGCGTCTCTGTCAGGGCGGTTCCCATGGAAGCAACCACGTTGCGGAAGCCTGCCTGGTGGGCCGCGATGGCGTCCATGTACCCTTCGACGATAACTGCGCCGTTCTTCCTTATGTCATCCCGTGCGCGGTCCATGGCGTACAGGATGCGACTTTTGTCGAACACCTCGCCTTGGGGAGAGTTAAGGTACTTGGGTTCCGAATCGTCCAGAGAGCGGCCCCCGAATCCGGCCAACCGGCCTTCGGCATCGCGTATGGGAATCATCAGGCGACCACGGAACAGGTCTCGCTGTCGCCCGTCGTCTCCCTCCCTCACCACACCGGCGGCCACTAACTGCGGCGCGGAAAACCCTTCCCGCGCCAAGTGGCCGCGCAGGGACTCGCCGTCGGAGGGAGCCAGCCCTATCTGAAAGACATCAGCGGCGTCGCGGTCCAGTCCGCGCCTTTCCATGTAGGCGCGGGCGTCGGCTCCCTGAGTTGACGCTAGGAAACGCTGGAAGTAAGCACGAGCGGTCTCGTTAATCTCGTAGGCCGTTGGGTCAACGCGGGACTCGCGGCGTTCCTGCAACTGCACACCGGTCCGCCGGGCCAGTTCGCGGATAGCTTCGCCGAACTCCAGGTTCTCGACGCGCATCACGAAGTTGATGGCGTCGCCGCCAGTGGCGCAGGCCCCGAAGCAACGCCAGGACTGGCGATCGGGGAACACATGAAACGACGGCGTGCGTTCCTGGTGGAAGGGGCAGTTGCCCTTGTAGCTGCGCCCCGACCGTTGCAGCGGCACGCGCTGTCCGACGACTTCGAGGATGTCCAACCGGGCCTTGATGTCGTCTACAACGGTCACAAACAGCCCTCCAAAAACCGAGGGCCATTGCGCGATGGGCGCAATAGTCCAGATACATCTTATCAAGTTTACAGCAGACAGACAAGACTTTGGACTCAGGGCAATCGCGTTTTAACTTCCGCCCGCCCGGAAACCGTCATTCCGGCGAAAAGCCGGCCCCGTACTCTGATACGGGGCCGGAATCCATAACCCCTTGTTTTCGGAAAGTTGGCTTGCCCCAGGACGCTCTGGATTCCGGCTTTCGCCGGAATGACGGCCTCTCCATGCTTGCCGGAGATACTTCCTCCGCGAGGCTGCGGCGATTCGATTAAAACGCGACAGCCTTGGGGAAGGCGCTGACCACTGTTGACAGCTCCCTTGTTCTGTCCTAGAGTTGGCGACGGAAACAGAATAGCGTGCGGTGCCCCCTGCCTGCGTATCAGTGTTTGGGGGGAGAATAGGGAAGCCGGTGAAATTCCGGCACGGGCCCGCCACTGTAATTGGGGAGTTCTTCGGCATGGCTTAATCCGGCCACTGCCTGCGCTGACAGGCGGGAAGGCGCCGAAGGACGCTGATCCATTAGTCAGGAGACCTGCCGCACATGGTCCAACCGCTTCGAGGATTGAGCGGGAGAGCCTGTGCGCTGCCAAGCCCTCGTCCTCTCGAAGGACGGGGGTTTTTTGATTTTACGGCGCCGGAGCCGGTGCGGAGTGCGGAATATGACCAGCGTTAACCTTACTTCCGAACAGCGAAGCGGACTTTATCGGGCTATCTACGAGAGAAGAGACATTCGCGCGTTCAGGGAAAACCCGGTGCCTCCCGATGTTTTGGCCCGCATCCTTGACGCCGCTCATCATGCGCCTTCCGTGGGCTTCATGCAGCCTTGGGATTTCATCCTGGTCAGCGATGCCGCAACAAGGGAGAGTGTAAAGGATCTTTTCGCGCGGGAGAGGCAGGCGGCAGCTCAATTCTTCGACGAACCTCGCCGGGCCAAGTACCTCTCCCTGAAGCTGGAAGGAATCATGGAAGCGCCGGTCAACCTGTGCGTAACCTGTGACCCCACCAGGGGAGAGGAGGTACTCGGTCGAAACTCAATGCCGGAAACCGACGTCTATTCCACCTGCTGCGCTGTACAAAACCTGTGGCTGGCAGCACGGGCCGAAGGGGTTGGCGTGGGCTGGGTCAGCATTCTGAAATTACCGCAGCTTCGCCGTATTTTGGGCATCCCCCTGCACATTGTACCTGTCGCTTATCTGTGTTTGGGGTATCCGGTTGAATTTCCTCCGGATCCGTTGCTCCAGTCCAAGGGCTGGAGAGACCGTCTTCCTCTCAGTGACCTCGTTCACTACGATGAGTGGGACAAACGGTCCGCCCCGGAGGCATGGAAAGAGGTGCAAGATGAACTGGCTGTCATGGAGCGTTCATCCTGCACCGGAACGCTATGCGATGGGCAATGGCCAACTCTTTGACTTCGGGGCCGGTGGGAAGGTCCGTCTCCAAGAATCTCCCCAAGGACTATTCCAGCCACAGCGCGATATAATACCGTTGTCAACACAGCCGCTGCCGAGGTCGGACATGACCACCAACACCACCGGAACCCGCTCCCGCCTGCCTGACCCGCCGGAAAGAGAGCCGGACGACATGACCAGCTTTGACCACCTCGCCGGGAACGGCGGCGCCTACCGGCTCGCGCATCACCTAGGCCAACCTGAAACCACCATCGTCTCGGGTGAGCGCTACCTTGTCGAAGAACCCGGCACGCCGGCCGGCGACCGGGTATACCCTGACCTACTCGTCGCCTTCAACGCCGCCCCCTTGGCCTACAAAGACAGCAACGCCTACATCATCGCGGAGCAGGGGAAACCGCCGGACTTCGTGCTGGAGATAGCCTCCGCCGCAACTGCGGACAACGATACCGGCCACAAGCGCCACTGGTACGCCGGTCTCGGAATCCTGGAATACTGGCGGTTCGACGAAACGGGCAACGACCATGGCGACCGGCTGGCCGGCGACCGGCTGGTAGACGGACAGTACGAACCCGTTGCCATCGAGGAGCCGGAGGATGGCGTCCTGCAAGGATACAGTGAGGTTCTGGGTCTCCACGTCCGCTGGGAGCGAGGCCAACTGGAGTGGCGCGACCCCGCCACCGGCCAGCCCATCGCCAGCCTTGAAGCGGCCGAACGGCAAATCCAGGAATTGCAGGAAGAACTTCGCCGGCTCCGCGGTGAATAACCCCCTCTACACCCCACAGGTTTCGCTATTCCAGCCTTCTGGCATCCCTCAAACCAATCGGCCACGCACTCCGGCCCCGAAGTCCATCAAAATGACCCCGCCGTATCGCCTTCGCTCCATAGAGTCCGCATCGTTACCAAGCGAAGGGCTGAACCGCCTCGTCTCAGGTATCTCCACTTGGTAAATTTCCGAACTCGTAAAACGGCCATAAACCGTCACCAGACAGACACACCCGTGTTAACGCCCTTTGCCAGCTCCTTCTCGGACTCAGGTCAGGTTGAAATCCGAATGCCGGATGAGCACAGGCACTTGGATTCCTGTCTTTGCAGGAGTACCGGGGCGTCAGCGGTCATACTGCCTAAGTTGGAACGCTATCAATTGACAGTTCCCGGCGTTGCGTAAGCAGCAGTTCCAGGTCATCGGTGACCGTGGCGTCCAGCCTGGCCGCCGCCATTCTGGACAGGTCTCGACCGAAGTCCACGTCCCACGCCAGGGTACGTACGCCGCGGGCGCGTATCCTGTGCATCAAGCTCGGGTTGTAGCTGCCGTCGGACGGGTCATACCAATGGGCCTGGACCAGTGGACTGAAGCAACGCGAGCGGATGGGCGGCGGGTGCCGGTGCGACCAGATATAGGCCCGCATAATGCGTGGCTCGACTTTCCGCAGTTCCCAAAGCGAGATGGGGTTGAAGCTGGCTACTAGGGTGCTGTCCCAGCGTTCATGACGGCGGATGACCTCGGCCACCCGGTGGGCGATGAGCCGCATATTGTCTATAACTGCTTTCATCTCCACGTTAATCAGGAAGTCGTGCGGCAGAAATTCGAACACTTCGTCCAAGGTGGGAGCCTGCTCGCCGCGAAACTCCGGCGCGAACCGGCTTCCTGCGTCCAACCCGCGCATCTCTTCCAAAGTAACATTGCTCACCAGCCCCCGCCTGCCCGTGATGCGCTTCAGCCCGCGATCGTGAAACACCACCAGTTGCCGGTCGCGGGTCACTCGCACATCCAGTTCAATGCCGTCAGCGCCCTGCTCGCAGGCGCTGCGGAAGGCAGGCAAGGTGTTCTCCGGCGCGTTGGATACATCACCGCGATGGGCGATTATCAGCGGGATGGAGCGCGCTCCCGGGGGGAAGTCCCATGCGGCAGTGCGGTCTAGTCTGTCCATCCTTCCAGACAGTTGCCGCTCCGGTTGCGCCTGAACTGCCTCCGAGAGTTATTGGGGGGATGACCGTCCCTTCTCTGGAAGGCAGAGTGAATCCACGTGCGATGGCCCGTCGCACGGACGAAGCGGTCCTTATATTCTTGGTCATCGTGGTGAAAGCTCACGAACACTTTATGCTTAGGCGCCGACTGCGTCATTCTCGCTTTCCTCTGGTATCTCCAAGTCGGTCAAATCTTCCACGCCGGCAAGCCGCGCCAGCATACGGTTGTAGCTACGCAACTCTTCCTGGAGAGATTGCAGCTCTTCGCGAAACTCCTTTCGTTTCTCTTCATTCTCAAATGCTCCAGCCAGGCTCTCCTTATGCCACTTAGCGGTAAAGGGGCGCACTACTTGATTAAGGACAGGTATGACCACCTTGCTGCAGTGTATTGCTCCTCTTCCACGATGGCGCAGAATCTCGCGGGTGGTCGGGAAAAGAGAATAAACGCTGTCCAAAGCAGTTTGCTCATCCCCTGCTTCGGCAGGCAAGGGTTGAGTGACGATCCTAGTCAGCATTTCAATATACAACTCCCAAGCCGCATCATTGTCCGCAGGCTGGAGGGAAAATTCTGCCTCCGCTATTTTTAGGTTCAGCTTCACTTTTTCCAATCGAAAGTCTCTAAACAGAGTCGCCAGGTTCATTTTCAACCCTCCCCAAGAGTCTTGCCTGCCCTCGGTTTCCGGTTATCTCAATTATATCAGCCTACCCTGAAACCACTGCTGAGAACTCTCGACATCCAAGCATCTCCGGAAATGCGGCGTTAGAATACGAGGATTCCCGCCCAGGCTTGGCGGAGACTGGCCAGGAGCGTCGATGAGGCCGATTTCGGGCATACCTGTGACCGCGGTGGCCCTGATGCGGGTGCGGGACTTCCGCGTCATCTGGTCCGTGGGCATCTTGGCCGAATTCGGGCGGCGAAACGAGCTGCTGGTCTGGAGCCTCCTGCTATTCAAGGTCATCGAAGCCCCGGCGTCTTTTCTGATGTTGCTCTGGGTCTTCAACAACCTGCCACGTCCCTTCGTCTCGCCGATAGCCGGGTACATCGCCGACCGCCTCTCCCGCCAACGGGTTATGCTCCTGGTGCAAGCCTCGAACGTGGTCATCACCGCAGGTATTCTGGCGCTGCTGCTCTACGACCTGGAATACGTCCAGTCCTGGCACATCTTCATGGCTGCATTTATACAAGGGACTACCAAGGCCATCGAAGACCCATCGCGGCGAACGGGCATTTTCGACATCGTGGGACGGGACCGGATTGTCAACGCCATGTCTCTGGACGTAATCGCCCAGAACGTGGGCAAGATGATCGGCCCGGTCGTGGGCGGGCTTCTCATCGAGTTTTCCGGGTACCCGGCCGCCTACATCTTCCTGCTGTTCGTCCACTTGGACAACCTGTGGCTAGTCTCGCGGCTGCGAATCCCCGAGGCAGGTCTTCGCGCTACCATGCCGCCGATATGGCGCGGGACAAGCAATGCCTTCGGCTTCGCCTGGAAGAGCGGAATTCTGGTGGGGATGCTATCCATCACCATCGTGATGAATGCCTGGGCCTTCCCATTGCAGCAGTTCATTCCCGCTGTGGGCACGGAACTGCTGACAGATAGCGAAACCCTTGTCGGAGTCCTGGTGGCCGCCGACGGCTTCGGACACCTGGCCGGCGCCGCCATCATGGCCTCACGGCGGGGAATCCAGTTCCACGGGCGCTACTTCGCCTTCGGCTCCATCATCGTGTTGCTGGCCTCCGCGGCCTATGTCTGGATGCCCTGGTACGCCCTGGCCTTCGTGCTGCTGCTGGTCAGCGGCCTAGGGCAGGCGGGGTTCTCCACCATGCAGAGCAGCATAATGATGCTGGTATCCCCACCGGCAATGCGAGGGCAGATGATGGGATTGCTCAGCTTCTGCATTGGCATTGCCAACCTGGCCGGGGCGGGCGAACTTTATTTCCTGGTGTCCAGGCTGACATTGCAGCAGACCATCTCCCTGCACGCCCTGGCCGCGCTGGCATTGCTGGTTCCCGCCATAGTGTTCACGCCGCTGATCCGGCGCCCGCTGGCGCAGCCGGAACCTCAGCCGTCGTAGCAGATTCGGGTTGCCCGCCAACAGCCGAGGGGGTATATTCTCACAGTCCTGCATCCCCTTGAGCGGACAGGACAGAGACGTTTATGGCGCGCCCCGCCGAAACGGAGTTGAGGCGACGTTATGATTATTGACTGGCCCGGGCGAATGCAGGAGCTTGCCGATTTCGTGGGCCTGGACCAAGAGGGCCTGCAACTGATCCAGGCAACCCGCGAGGTGGTGCTGGCCCACGGCGAGGAACTGACCGCCTCGGTTTATGACAACTTCCTGGAGTTCCCGGAATCGCGCCGCTTCTTCGCCGACGAGCATGGCGAGGTCAACGAGGACAGGCTGACCAGGCGCAAGCACAGCCTTATGCGTTGGCTGCGCGGCTCCATTGACTTTCAGATGGATGAAGATTACCCCATCCGCGTGCTGGCCATGGGCATCGTGCACAGCCATCCGCCGCTGCACCGGGCGCACCTGGGATCGGTGCCCGCACGCTTCATGATCGGCACCATCTCATACATCCAGTCCGCCGTGGCCGACCTGCTGCGCCGGGAAATGGACGACCCGGAACTGGCGATGCGGGCTGCGATGGCCTGGAACAAGATGCTGATGCTGCAACTGGACATCATGCTGGCCGGTTATATTGACGATGTACCCAACGAACCCGTCTCCGGCGGCCCGCAGTACACCGGGCCTGGAGCGGAATAAAGAAAATCCCCTCTCCCTCTGGGAGAGGGTTAGGGTGAGGGCGTCTCTCAACAGGCAACAGATTCTTGATTGGCAATCTTAGGAGCGAAAAAGATGAGCAAGGTATTGGTGATTCAGGGCGCAGGTATGAATATGCGGGGCAAGTCTCAGGTCGAAATCTTCGGCTCCGCCACGCTGGAAGAAATAGATGAGCAGATCCGGGGCTATGCCGAGGGTCTGGGAATAGACGTCGAGATGTTCCACTCCAACATCGAAGGCGAAGTGGTCAATGCGCTTTATGACGCCCACGACCGCGACTTCGACGCAGCCTTGATCAACCCGGCGGGCTACACCACCGTTGCCGGGCCGCTGCGCAGCGCCATCACGCAGGTAAAGTTCCCAGTCTACGAGGTGCACGTATCGAACCCGACTGCCCGAGGCACAGTGTCGCAGGTGCTGCCGGTGTGCAAGGGCGCAGTCTACGGCTGCGGCGTCTACGGGTACCGGCTGGCGCTGGAGGCCGTGCAGCAGTTGGGCTAGACCAGTGGTTACCCCTCCCTCCTGGGGAGTGTCGGAGTGGGGGCGTCACCAGAAGAGGGCGGGTGTGGCCTCCCGCCCCAGCGCGAACAAGTTACTCGCAGCGAAGGCAGCGCGGCTCCGAGAATACCGTGGCGTGGATGTCGGGACTGGTGATGAGGTAGTCCAGCACCACCCGCATCGCCTTGTCTTCGCTGGAGAGGTTGAATTTTTCCTTGGCTTGCCGGATGAAGGCCATCTGATCGGGATTAAGTTCGATGCTGTAGGCTTGCTTGGGTCCTGCCATGGCAAATGCTCCTTGTCGCAACCGGATTAGGCGGCTTATCGCCCCTAGCGCCTTCAGGATAGTGCAACGTATAAGGTCGCGCAATGACCATCAGCCATCAGATGCCGGTACGGCAACCAGCGAAACCATGTGCTGAGGTCTGCGTCTTTCCTGCGGTCATTTGGATGCCCGCAGAGTGCTGATGGTCTTTCGCCGAATTGACGGCCAGTGGTGGATAGTCTTTTCGGGCGAAGTTCAGTAGACCCTACTCGCAGGCGTCAACGACGGCTTGGGAGATGGCCGCCAGCCTAGGGGTGTTGCTGATCTCGGCTCGGAAACCGTTGGTGATGTAGGCCACGGCCAAACCGTTGTCGGGGTTGGCCCAGCCCACAGACGTGCCAGAGCCGGCGTGCCCGAAGGTGCGCGGGTCGAGCTTGTCGGCGTCGCCGCTGCGTGGGTCGGCCAGCGAAAGGCCCATTCCCCGTATGACGCGGCGGTTCAGCGAGTGGTCAATGCCCTCGGAGTGGGGCGCTGTGACCTCGGCCACGGTCTCAGAGGTCATTACGGTAACACCGTCCAGCGTCCCGCCGAGTTGCATCATGGCGAAGAAACGGGCAAGCCCCCGCGCCGTGGATATGCCGCCGCCCGACGGCTGTACCGTGCGGTGCACTTCGGGGCGGTTGTACAGGTCAACCTGGCTGCGCCGGTCGCAATCCTCCATGGCGTGGAGCTTGGACACGCGAGTCAACATCCACTCCGGCAACCCGATGTACAGGTCGTTGATGCCCAGGGGTCGGGTGATTTCCTCGCGGACGAAGCGATTGATGGGACGGCCATCTATACGCCGCACCAACTCGCCGCAGACCCAGCCAAAGTTGCGGGGATGGTAGGCAATGACCCTCCCGGGCGGATAGTCCGGGCGAAGCTCCTCCATGGCCTTTACCGCCGCGTCCCAATCGCTCCAACGGTCCCAGGTCATGTGGCTGGGGCTGTCGGGGAACCCGCCCCTGTGGGTAAGCACTTGGGCGATGGTCACGTCTTCCTTACCCGATTGGGCGAATTCCGGCCAGTGGTCGGCAACCCGGTCATCCCAACTGAACTGGCCGCGCTCCCAGAGTATGAAGAGACAGCAAGCGGTGACCGGCTTGGTGGAGGAATAGAGTACGAACATGGTGTTTTCATCCACCGTTCTTCCCGTGTCCTTGTCTGCCAGCCCTCCGTACAGGTCCAGTACCGGGACGCCATAGCGGTATACGGCCAGAGCTGCTCCCGGATGCAGTCCGGTCTCTATCTGCTCGAAAAATAATTCCCGGACGCGCTCCAGCCCCCTTGGGTTCATCCTGACGTCCGATGGCGCTCCCACGCCGCTTGCCGTAACCACTATCTGCAACCTCGCCGTGTCAAGCGGACCGCACTGACTCAGCCTGCGGCCCCGTATAATAGCGTCCGATCCTACTTTACGCTCAATTCGGCCTTTCCCAGACCCTCGATCTCAATGAGGGCCGAGTCCCCGGCCGACAGCCACTTGGGAGAGACGATGCTGCCGGTGATGACCACCATTCCGGCCTTCAGTTCGCGGCCCTGGTCCGCCAGCGCGTTGGCCAGCCAGGCCAGCGGCTCCAGCGGATGGCCCATGACGTCGGCCCCCATTCCTTCGCCCACCAGCTCGCCGTTGATTTCCATGTAGCCGCGACACCCGGCGAGATGGATGCCTCGCCAGTCGCTTACCGGCTCGCCCAACACCACACCGGCATTCAGTATGTTGGACGAAATGGTGGTCAGCAACTGCGTCTGCGTATCCTGGCCCTGAGTGCGGCGGTTGTCCACCACCTCGAAGGCCGTCATTACCTCGCTCACAGCTTCAGATACGCGGTCCCGGTTATAGGGCGCGCCGGAGGCGGGCAAGTCACGGCCCAGGCGAACGCCGACCTCGCACTCGATGCCCGGTTGCAGGAAATCGTCGGAATCCAGCACCGCGGGCGAATGCCGGACGTTGTTTGCCAGGATTACGCCGGCCACCGGCTCGCTGATGCCCGACGCCTGCTGCAACGCCGTGGTGGTGTAGGCAATCTTGTATCCTGCCACCGCGCCGTAGTCCCCGGTCAGCGCACCCTGGTAGGCCGCTTGAATGTCATAGGCTTCGGCGATGCTCTCCGGCAACAGGCCGCCTTCCAGGAGGTATTTTTCCTTCCCGTGAAACTGTTCCAGCAACGCCTCTGTTGCCTGTGTAACTCTGCTCATCGTCATCCTCGACTTGCCTGCGGTACTCAAGCAGGGATTATACCAGCTACACTCGAAGGCTTGCCTTTCCCTAGCCTACTCGTCAGGGCAATCGCGTTTTAATCGAATCGCCGCCGCCTTGGCGAAGGAAGTATCTCCGGCAAGCATGGAGAGACCGTCATTCCGGGCGGGCAGAAGTTAAAACGCGACTGCCCTGGGTTACTCGTAAGGCGCGAGCTGGATTTCGTGGAGGGCCGGCACAACTTCCTTGCCCAGCAATTCCACCGAGCGCATTACGTCCTTGTGGGGTATGTTGCCGTCGCTGCCTATGAGGATCATGTAGCCGGGGTTGAGCTGCCCGATGGTATCCGACAGCCTCCTGATTACCGTGTCGGGGCTGCCAACGATTATGGCCCCCACTTCCTGGAGGTCTTCGTAGCCCATGGGCGGGCCGCCACCGCCGCCGATGCGCCGGGCCGCGAGACGGCTGGCCGTGGGCGACTGGTAACCGGGCGGGTCCAGATGTTCTACCGGCCCGCGCATCCGGTGTTGTCCGGCCCACAAAAAGCCCCGGCCCAGTTCTTGCGCCTTTTCGTCGGTGTCGGCCACCAGCGCCCGCACCTGGTATCCGAAATGCTCCGGGCCGGGGGTGAAGCCTACCTCTCTAGCCGTGTCTATGTAGACCTGCTTCAGTTCCTTGGTCAAGCCGATCAAGGCGCCCAGGTTCATGTAGGCGTAGCGATGCTGCGCGGCCCATACCACACTCTCGGGGCTGCTGCCGCCCGGGAACCACACGGGCGGGTGCGGCTTCTGCACCGGCAGCACCCATGGGTTGACCACCCTATGGTGGTAGAAGCGGCCCTCGAACCGGAAGGGGCCGGGCTGGGTCCAGCACTTGATGATCAGGTCGTGAGCTTCCTCGAAACGGTCCCGGTTCTCCGTGGGGTCAATGCCCGCCTGCAGAGTCTCCACCGCGCCGCCGCGCACAAACCCGGAGATGAGCCGTCCGTTGGAGAAGCAGTCCAGCATCGCCAGTTCCTCAGCCATCCGAACCGGCTCGTTGATAGGGATGATGTTGCCCAGTATGGCGATTCTCACCCGGTTGGTGATACGGCTGATTACCGCGGCATCCAGGTTGGCCGCGGGCTTCATGTTCCAGTAGGACGAGTGATGCTCGTTGGTCATAATGCCGTCAAGCCCGGCCTCGTCGGCCATGGCGTACTGCTCATGGTACTGGTTGTAGAGGTGATGGGCCTTCTCGGGATCGAAGTAGGTGTTGGGGAAGTCCAGCCGCCCGGAGTTGTACTGGGAGATGTCCTCCTCGTTCAGTTGGGTGTAGGGCTGCTGGGAGTGGAAGAAGACTTCTACCGTGTCTTTCATAACCCGAACTCCTTTGCGCCTTTGCGTCATTACGTTATATCAATCCCCACTGGGCAGTGGTCGGAACCCATGACGTCGGGCAGAATGAATGCGTTGGTCAGGTTGGAGGCGAAATCGGCATCGGTGAAGAAGTAGTCAATGCGCCACCCGACGTTACGGTCGCGGGCCTTGGTCATCGTGTCCCACCAACTGTAATTGCCCGGTTCCTGGTTGAACTGCCGGAAGGTGTCCACGTAGCCGTGTTCGAGGAAGGTATCCATCCACGCCCGTTCCTCGGGCAGAAAGCCGGAGATTTTCTCGTTCTCCTTGGGGCGGGCGAGGTCTATTTCCTTGTGGGCGGTGTTTACGTCCCCGCAGACCACGACGTTGCGTCCTTCTTTTCGCAGATTGTCCACGTAGTCCAGGAAGGCGTCGTAGAACTCCATCTTGTAGCGCAGACGGTCGGCGGAGCGCTTGCCGTTGGGGAAGTAGATGCCAAGAAAGACGAAATCGTCGAAATCGGCTACGACGGTGCGTCCTTCGCTGTCGAAGCGTTCGACGCCGAGGCCGAAGCTGACGCTGCGCGGTTCGATCCCCTCTCGGGTGTACAGCCCCACGCCGCTGTAACCCTTGCGTTCCGGCGTCGTGAACCACGCCGAATAGCCTTCGACCTGCTTCAGAGCCATGGGCAACTGGACTTCATGGGCCTTGGTTTCCTGGAGGCACAGCACATCGGGCTGTGCCTCCGCGAACCATTCCAGAAAACCTTTCTTGTGTGCCGCCCGGATGCCGTTTACATTCCAGGAAATCAACCTCATACTCTACGCTCCCGCCCTAACCCTCCCCCGGAGGGAGAGGGAAGAATCGTCGTTTCCGCCCGATTATAGCAAAGGCCGCAGACCCGTAGAGCGTTCCGGGCACTGTGCTATCATTGGCTTCGATTTCTCGTATCCCTTCCTTAACACAGCTCAGATTCGGCTCCGGAGCGAAAGATGGTCAGAACAGGACAGGAATACCTGGACAGCCTGCGGGACGGCCGCCAGGTCTATCTGGATGGCGAGCTGATAAGCGACGTTGTGGACCACCCGGCCTATCGCAACGCCGTGCGGACGACGGCAGCCATGTACGATTTCCAGGCCGCCCCGGAGAACCTGGAGCTGATGACCTTCGAGTCGCCGAGCAGCGGGGAGCGGGTCAACCGTTGCTGGCAACTGCCGGAGTCCTACGGCGAGCTGGTGATGCGGCGGAAGGCTATGGAAGCATGGGCCGAATGCACCTACGGCTACATGGGGCGCTCGCCGGACCACGTTGCCTCGTCTCTGGCAGGCATGATGATGCGCCTCGACCTGTTCAAAGCCCACGGCGAAGAGCGGGCGGCGGCCCTCGCCGACTACTACCAATACGTGCGCGACAACGACGTGTTCGTGACCTACACCATCACCAACCCCCAAGGCTGGACGGGCGAGCACGACGAGTTCCTGGTGGCCGGAATTTACGACGAGGACTCGACAGGCGTCACCATCAAGGGCGCCAAGACGCTGGGCACCAGCAGCATTCTCGCCAACGAAGTGCTGTGCACCACCATCCAGCCGCTGCAGCCCGGCGCCGAGAAGCACGCCTTTTCCGTGGCGGTGCCAATGAACGCGCCGGGGCTGAAGGTACTTTCTCGTAAGTCCTACGAGGCATGGGCGCAGAGCCAGTTCGACAACCCCCTCTCATTCAGCCTGGACGAGAACGACGCCATACTGTATTTCGACGAGGTGAAGGTGCCCTGGGAGCGGGTCTTCATCCACCGGGACATCGCCTTGTGCCGCGACCAGTTCCACGAGGCCCCCACGCACATCTTCCAGAACTACCAGTCACAGGTTCGGGTGATGGTGAAGCTGCGCTTCCTCGTCGGGCTGGCCCGGAAGATGGCCGACGCCAACGACCTCACCCGCATTCCGCAGGTGGTCGAGACCCTCGGCAGGCTGGCGGCGCAGGCCGGCGTAATCGAGGGCATGGTCAGCGGCATGGAGGTCGCCGGGCGTTACGTCGGCCCCTATTACGTGCCCGACCGCCACCCGTTGTACACGGCGCAGGTGATGGCGCAGGAACTCTACCCCCAGATAATGAACACCCTGCGCGACCTGGCAGGCGGCAGCCCAATCATGCTGCCGTCGTCCTCAAACGACTTCAGCAACCCCGAAATCGCCGACTACATCGCTCGCAGCCAGAGCGCCATAGGGCCGGAAACTGAGGAGCGCGTCAAGCTATTCAAGCTGGCTTGGGACGCCATCGGCTCGGAGTTCGCCTCGCGCCACATACAGTTTGAGCTGTTCTACGCGGGCGCGGGCTACGTCGTCCGCAACAACTCCTATCGCACCTACGACTGGGACCGGGCTACGGGCATGGTGGACGGGCTGCTCGACAGCTACGGCCTGCCCAAGTGACCGGGGATCAGCCGCCCGGCCCTTGGTCGAACTGCACCAGGATGCCGTCTGGGTCGTAGACGAAGAAAGTGCGCATCACGCCTTGGTCGTTGGTGAAATCGTCCAGCGTCCCCGCCAGGGAAACGCCCTTGGCCATCAACTCCTCGGCGTAGGCCCGAACGTCCTCCACCCCGAAGGAAATGTGGCTGATCCCAATCTGGTCCAGCTTGATAGGTTCGCCCTCAACCCGGCTCCCCGGGTGCGAGGTCAACACCAGGAACGGCTGGGGCGTGTCCGGGTCGTCGAACCAGACGTTGGCCACGGTGCGCGACTCCCGCGGCCTCTGATACATCTCCACCGACTCGGCTCCCGGTCTCTGGGCCATCTCCTGAGTGGTGTGCAGCCTGACCGTGAGGCCCAGCAGATCGCGATAGAAATGCAGAGAACGGTCAAGGTCCGCTACGCACACTGCGATATGGGAAACTCCTTTCGCTTTCATTCAGCATCCTCCTTGGTGTTTGCTATTGGGTGATTAATACGGGGTGATTGCTATTATGATAACGCTACCAGGGAGCATACGAAATCCTGACATTCCCAGCCCTGTGGAGTATAGCCATGACCATGCCTGCACAGTTCCCCCTGAGTCTGCCCACCGGACTGCCCCTGCCATTGGAAGGAATCCGAGTGCTGGACGCGACGCATATTGTCGCGGGGCCTTTCTGCTCGCTCATCCTTGCTGACATGGGCGCGGAGGTCATCAAGATCGAGCGCCCCCGCACCGGGGACATTGCGCGGG
Source organism: Dehalococcoidia bacterium (assembly GCA_965232885.1). Taxonomy (GTDB): domain Bacteria; phylum Chloroflexota; class Dehalococcoidia; order Lucifugimonadales; family UBA3495; genus VXOI01. Next base: position 58,278 of record CBDDQX010000004.1, read on the forward strand.
GGCGGCATCCCTTCATCACCGACGGCGAAGGCAATCGCATGAGTTCGCGCTTCCTGGGCGTCAACCGCAACAAGAAGAGCGTCAGCATTGACCTGCGTAATCCACGCTGCAAGCAGGCTTTCGAGAACATGGTTGCCACTTCCGACGTGCTGGTGGACAACTGGGGAGCCGGTGCCTTCCGTCGGCTGGGGCTGGGCTACGACCGCCTCAGCGAAGTCAACCCCGGCCTCATCTACGCCAGCATCACGGGCTACGGCGACAGCGAGGGATTGACCGGCCCCTACTCCAACTGGCCCGCAAACAACATGGCGATACAGGCGATGGCTGGATGGATGGAGCTGACCGGCGACCCGGACGGCCCCCCGCAGTCGGTGGGCGACAACATCGGCGACTCCATACCCGGGCTATGGGCCGCCCTAAGCATCGTGCTGGCGCTGGAGACCCGCCGCAAGTCCGGCCTCGGCCAGCACATTGACGTGGCGATGTACGAGTGCATGGTCTCGCACATCGAGAGCAACATGAACCACTACCACGCCATCGGAGAGGTGCCGGGCCGTTCTCACGATCGCATGGCCACGGCGGGCGTCACCTTCCGGGCCAGCGACGGCTACGTTGTGCTGGCCGGGGCGCGCACAGAGGAGCGCCTGCGTTCATTGTGGCAGACCATCGGGCGCGACGACCTGGCCCAAGACACGCGCTTCCTGGGCGGGGAGCAGGGCGGCGAGTTCTTCGTCAGCGAGTTCGTTCCAGCCATCGAACAGTGGTCTGTCAACCTGACCAAGCTGGAAATCGCCGAGAAACTGGTGTCGCTCGGCTTCTCCATGGGCATGGCCCAGACGATGGAGGAACTGGCCCATTGCCCGCACCTGGAGGGCCGCCGGATGTACGTGGACACGGGTGATACGCTGGGCGGCACGTTCCGCTCGCCCCGCACGCCGGTGCGCCTGACTGGCTGCGTCGAGACGCCCGCGCAAACGCCGCCAACCCTGGGCCAGCACAACCGCGAAATTCTCTGCACCATCGGCGGCCTCACCCCCGAGGAAGTGGAGGCGTTGGAAGCCGAGGGAGCGCTGTAAATCCCCTCTCCCTCTAAGAAACTATCTCGAAACAGGCGGCCCGCTCCTTTCGTCATTCCCGCGAAGGCGGGAATCCAAACCCTCGCCGCGTTCAGGCTAACATTCGGACAACTGAGAGGATTTTGAGATAGTTCCTATGTAGAAGGGGTTTGCATCATAACTCCGTGTAATCAACCGTACCCGGGGGAGGGTGGCATTGCAAGGCAGAGAATTAGCCACGGCTGTGCTGGCCGGGGCTTTGTGTTTCAAGAGCATGGGAACAGGGTTAGTCAGTAAGGAAAGGAACTAGGATGTTGAGCATCGTTTCCACATCCCCAGTTCTATCTCGGATGGATTCGGCATCTATCATTGACGGATGCAGGTAGTAGTTTCTATGAAGCCCGTGAGCAGAATCCCCGTAACGTCGCAAGCTGGGCTGACGGTATTTCTGTGCGGCATTGCGGATAACACCGTCAAACTGGTCGTGGTGTTCGTACTCCCATCCATTTTCGGCAGCCACGGCCTTTGCAAGGTGTGCCGCTGCGCCCCATCCCTTCTCGGATGCCTGATGCAAGTCTCCCTGCGCCAAGTAATCCTTGCTTCGGTGAAGAAACTTCTTGGCAGTCTCGATATGTCCGGGGACAAGTGCGGCAGTCATCTTTGCTGTCTCTTGCTTGTGTCAGTCTATGCCAAAGTAAGCTGGACTGTCCTAAAATAGTACGGAGCCACCCACACTTTGTCAATTAACAGGCTGTGGAAAGAGAAATCCCCGGCTGTGCTGGCCGGGCTTTCGCGTTGGACTCGTTCTAAGAAGGGTGAACCCCTGCATCAAACTACGCTCCCACGCCGATTTTCCCCTGCCAGAGTTTGCAAACACGACTACTCCTCGGCCGGGCTTATCGGACTCTTGACCAACGGCGTGAAGAGCATCACCGGAATCAGCAGGGTCAATCCCAACCCCGTGCTCAAGGCCACGGCTACCTGCGCGCTGAGGTAATTGGCGATCAGGCCGACGATTACACCACCGATGGCGGCCACCCCAATGCACTGCCCCAGCACCCCCAGCAACGCGCCCCGGATGTCCGGCGGGGACGACAGCATGATGATAGTGCTCTGCATGGTGCTGAATCCCGCGGCTCCCAGCCCGGAGCATAGCAGCAACACGAAAGACAGCGGATACCAGGGCGACAGAGCGAACAGGATTAGCGTCGCGAGCTGTATCGCCATTCCAAAGCAGAAGACTCGCCCGTGGTAGCGCAGGTTGGGCACCAGTCCGATGGCCAGAGCCGCCCCCAGGGTGCCGAAGGACTGCGCCGAGATGAGTAAGCCCGTCTTTTCCGGGCCAACTCCCAGGTGCTCCGTTGCCACCACCGGAAACAGGGACTCCACGCTGAAGGCCAGGGCGTTGAAAATGATGGTGCCAGCAAGCACGGCCCGCACCACCGGGTTGCTGAAGGCGTATCCAAAGCCGGTTTTCGCCGTGCCCCACAGGTTGTAGCTTTCGCTGGATCGCGCCGGCAGCCGCGTCCGCACCAGCAGGACGAACAGGAACGCAAGGCTGTACAGGGCAAGCAGCGTGGCGAAGGCTACGGTATAGCCCGCTTGACCCACCAGTACCCCGGCGGCCAAGGGCCCTAGGAGCCGTCCGATGGTGGTGCTGATAGTCTCCAGAGACATTGCCCCGACCACTTGCTGACCGCCGACAAGCTCGTATATGAAAGAGCGGCGCGAAGGGAATTCCAGCACGTAGAGCCAGCCCAGCAGAAGCGACCCTATGAACAGATGCTCGGGACGGGCCCGGCCGCTGGCGACCAGCACCAGCAGGATGGCGGTGACCGCAACGGCGACTCCCCGGGCCACTATCATCACCAGCCGACGGTTTGCGCGGTCCGCGACCATGCCGGACACCAGCGCAAACAGCAGCATCGGAGTCCACCGGAAGGCGAAGAGCATGGCAACCTGGAACGCGGAGCCGCCGATGTCCAGCATCAGCAGCGCCATCACCACCGCCTCCATCCAGCGGCCCGAATTGTCCGCCCCTCCGGCCAGCCAAAGCAGCCGGAAGTCCGAGTTGCCGAGAACGGCAAGTATGGAGCCAGATCGGCGAGGTGAGCGGGCGGCGGTGGTCATGGCGGTTTATCTTAACCCAACCAACCGCGTGGCTACGCCGCTGGCGACTCCGAATACGGGCGCTTTTACTGATGAGCGAGGAATTTGCTAAACATCCCGCCACCACATCCGCCATTCCTGCCACCACATCCATCATTCCTGACACCCATTCGTCATTCCTGCGAAGGCAGGAATCCAGAGCCTTCGCAGATACAGTTTTCAGGAGTTCAGCCGTATGGATTCCCGCTTTCGCGGGAATGACGGGAGTTGAACAACCCATTACCAAGACACGTTGAGAATACCAGTAAAAGAACTTGGCTCCGAATACCACGAAAAACAGGCCCCGAACAAATCGGGGCCTGCCGTCGAAGTGTTTGACTGCTGTTGTCCGGGCTTACCCGCCCTTGCTCTCTATCGCCTCCAGCACGTCCGCCGGGGTTATGGGCAGCTTGTTGACGCGCACCCCGATGGCGTTGGACACCGCGTTGGCGATGGCAGGCAGGGGTGGAATCAGCGGAGCCTCGCCCACGCCACGCAGGCCGAATGGATGGCGAGGGTTGGGCACTTCCACCATTACCGTCTCAATCATGGGCACATCGAGGCTGGTGGGCATCCGGTAGTCGAGGAAACTGGAGTTGAGCATCACACCCTGGTCGTTATAGTTGTATTCCTCGTTCAGCGCCCAGCCGATGCCCTGCACCGTGCCGCCTTGCATCTGTCCCTCGACGTAGCTCGGGTGTACGGCGGTGCCAACGTCCATGAAGGCGGTGCAGCGCACGATGTCCACCTTGCCGGTATCCTGGTCTACCTCAACGTCGAAGATATTGCCGGCGATGATGGGTCCGACGCCGGTGGAGACTGCCGAGACCGAGGTCGTGATCGCCCCGCCGGTGCGCATCATGCGCGCCGCCAACTCCTTGAAGGTGAAGCGGTCTTCCGGGTTGCGGACGAAGGTGAACACGCCATCCTCGAAGGTAACGTCCTCCTCCTGCGCTTCCCAGATCGCGGCGGCGCGGGCTGCCATCTGCCGCTTGACGTCTTCGGCGGCCTGGATCGCTGCCAAGCCGGTATCGAAGGCGGTGCGGCTGCCGCCGGTTACGGCGGTGTAGCCGATGGTGTCGGTGTCCACCACCGTCGGGATAACGTCCTCGGCGGCGATGCCCAGCACCTCGGCGGCCTGCATCGCCACGGCGGTGCGGGTCCCGCCAATATCCACCGAGCCAGTGACCAGGTTGATGGTGCCGTTGTTGTTCACGATGATAGTAGCGGCGGACATCTGCCCGGCCTGCCAGCGGTACCCAACGGCGGAACCGCGGCCCCGCCGAGCCGAAGGCGTCGAGGGATCCCCCAGCGGCGCGCTGTAATGCGGGTGGTCCCTCATCGCCTCTTCCATCTCGCGGACGCCGAAGCGGGGGTGGGCCACGCCGTTGGGCATCCGGTCGCCCTCTTTGGCGACGTTCTTAAGGCGCAGTTCCATCGGGTCCATGCCCAGGGCTTCGGCCAATTCGTCAATGATCGGCTCAATGGCGAAGGCCCCCTGGGGCTGGCCGGGAGCGCGGTAGGCTTGCACCTTCTGCTTGTTGACCACCACGTCATAGCCGTCAACCAGCAGATTCTCGATATTGTAAGGCCCGGTGGCGCACAGGGTACCGCCGCCCACGGGCGAGCCTGGGAACGCGCCCGCCTCGAAGGCCATCCAGGTCTCGATGGCGGTTATCTTGCCGTCCTTGGTTGCGCCGATCTTGGTCCTCAGCGTGGTGGCCGAAGTGGGGCCTGTGCCCTCGAAAACGTCCTTGCGGCTCATCACCAACTTGACCGGGCGGCCCGTCTTCTTGGAGAGTATGGCGGCCAGCGGCTCCAGGTAGGTGGTGATTTTCGCGCCGAATCCGCCCCCGATTTCGGTGGGGATGACGCGAACCATATCCTCCGGCACACCGCACATGGCCGCGGTGGAACTGCGGATGGCGAATGCGCCTTGCGTGCAGGTCCAGACGGTCAGGCGCCCGTCGCCGGTCCAGGTGGCGGTGGAGGCATGGGGTTCGATGTAGCCTTGGTGCACGGTGCCGGTATGGTACTCGCGCTCCAGCACCACGTCAGCCTCGCGGAAGCCCTTCTCCACGTCGCCCAGCTTGTGCTGGATGTGGCTGGCGATGTTGCCCCGCGTCCCTGTGTCTTCGCCGCGGGCAAACCGCTCCTGCTTGAAGTGAGTGGACAGGGTCTCGTGGATGACCGTAGCGTCGGGCCGCATGGCATCCTCAAGGGACAGCACCGGCTCCAGCACTTCATAGTCCACGTCCAGCAGGGCCAGGGCTTGCTCGGCGATGTGGGGGCTGGTGGCAACCACGGCGGCGACCGCGTGGCCTTGGTACAACGCCTTCTCGTTCGCCATGACGTGCTCGGCCATCAGCCGCACGTTGCCCTGCGTTTCGGCCAAATCAATAATCTGGTCCTGGATGATGGGGAAGTCCTTGGCGGTCACCACTCCCATCACGCCGGGCAGCGCCTCGGCCCGGCTCGTGTCTATGGAGCGAATGCGGGCGTGGGCGTAGGGGCTTCGCAGCACCTTGCCGTGCAGCATTCCGGCCAACTGTATGTCCGCGCCGTACTTGGCTGCGCCGGTCACCTTGTCTATCCCGTCGTGGCGGACGGGCCTGGTGCCGACAACCTTATAGGCGGTGGGGCGTTGCTCGGTGGTGGTCATTCGTACCTCCGGCAGGTTGAATTTTCGTCGCTTGGCCGCGCCTGGCAGCCGCCATTCACTATAGCCGCCGGACGGGGAATGTCAAACGCGCCGGAGCCGACGAAACAACGGCTCCCTATGTTGAGAGGGAGCCGTTGGGACGGCCAGAGCCGGTGAGTGCCCTTCACCACTGTTGCGATCTTTCCGAATGAGCGTGATCAGGCAGCCGATACGAGAAGCCGGTCTCGTCATAAGCTGACGACTGCAGAAGCGTCGAGAAATTTTGAGAGTTTCCTTCCCTTCCTATCCACGTTCTTAATCTCCGAATGCGCTGATCAATCCGGTACGAGAACAACGGGAAAGGCATTCCTTTCTTGGGAAATTTCAACTGATCGGCCATCTCGTTCCCTATAAGCGCCCGGGAAACAGGATATATGATGTTGTTCACCATCTTCGTTCGCTGCTCCTTATCCTAAATGTTCGCGACCAGCGGGGCGGAGTTTATCAGCGCATTGGTCATGATGATAGCCTCCATGGTAGGAGGAGGTTCACACAGGGAGCCAATCCGGTACAGGTGCAGGGCGTGTTCCTCGTCGGTGAAGAGGATGGTTTCCGGAATGCCCATGAGATAACCAGAGTAGCGCCAGACGTCGTGGAAACTGGCCCGCTCCTCTTTACTGTAACGAGCTCCCAGCGACTCCGAGTGCTTGATGGAGCGCGCTGCGAAACAGGCGACCGCGTAGCCCATGTGCGCGGCGCTGATGGGTACGCCCCAAGAATCGTGCTCCCATTCTTCGGTCTGGGCCAACAGCCGCCTGACCTGGGCGTGCACGAACCGGATGCGGACCGACAGTTTCCACCCGTCGCCATATCTTTGCAGCCCGCGGGGAAAGAATATCTCCATCTGATGCCGGTTGTTCTGCTTGAGCCGCCGGACGCCGTTATCGAAAATACGCCCGGTCTGTACGAAGGACTTGCTTATCAGCGTCGAAAAGCCGTCTATCAGCACACCGGTGACGAAAGCGGAAAGAATGGTGACCGAGTTTCTTTGAAAGGCGCGCACACCCGGGGCGAAGGCATTGTGATCAAGCCAGTCCGGGTCGGACGGCGGCGCGTCTATGAAAAAGTCTCGCAACGATTTCGGTGCGTCCCGCAGACCCTCTCGGTCCTCCTCCATCCCAGCCTGTATGAACTCGTGGACCTGACTCTGAGTCAGCTCCGCCATCTCCTCCACCAGCGCGTCCATAACGGGGTCGCCGATGGTGGTGTGCGCGACGTATCTGGCCGCTATATCAGGATCTGCCAGCCGGGCCTTTTCGTATCCGGCTATGTAGTCGGAGGGTATTTCCAGCATCACATGACCACCCTGACAGTCTGCCCAGGTTGGGCGTAAATTGTCTCGCCAATCTTTCCTAGCAGTCCTCAGAGTGGGTTGACTCCGCCTCCTCCAACGGTTCGATTTGCAATGCAGGGAGCCAACGCAGGAAGGGCGGCAGGTACCAGTTGCGGGAGCCCAGCAATTCCATGCTGGCCGGAACCAGCACCGAGCGCACCAGCGTGGCGTCCAGGAACACCGCCACCGCCAGCCCGAACCCCACCTGCTGGTTGATAAGGGTTTCTCCGTCGGCGAAGGCTCCAAACACTACCACCATGATGACAGCAGCCCCGGTGATGATTCCCGCAGTGGAGCGCAGCCCGAAAGCCACCGCCTCCGTGTTATTGCCAGTCTGGTCGTAGCGCTCCTTGATGCGGCTCAACAGGAACACGTGGTAGTCCATTGAAAGGCCGAACAGGATGGAGAAAAGGAACAGCGGTATCCAGAGGTCTATAACGTCGGTCTGCTGGAAGCCGAACAGGCGGCCCCCAAACCCTTCTGGAACACCACTACCAGCAGTCCGTAGGCCGCGCCAACGGAAAGCAGGTTCATAATGATGGCCTTTATTGGAATGACCAGCGACCTGAAGACCACCATCAGCAGGATGAAGCTGAGGCTCAGCACGAAGGCGAAGACGATGGGCGTGTAGGTGTCCACGATTTCCTGGAAGTCGGCGGAGGTAGCCGACAGGCCGCCGACCAGGATTTCCGCCGGAACACCGCCGAAAGCCGCCGGGATATGCTCGTCGCGGATGGCGTTCACGGCGACAATGGCCTCGGGACTGCTGGGCTCCCCAGCTATCACCACAGAGAGCACGGCCAGATTAGCCTCGGGGAAGACGTTCAGCTCCGGCGGCAGCGAGAAGCGGGGATCGGCCTGTATGAACGCCGACAGCTTCCCGATGGCCTCCTGTACCTCCGTACTTCCCACGTCGCCATCAACGACAATCTCGGCGGGATTGATCACGCCGAAGGAAAATTCCTGCTCGAGGATAAAGAAGGCGTCGCGGGTGAAGGAGCCTTCCGGGTTAACGTCAACGCCGTTGACTCCGGTGTGTATCTGGAAGAAGAAGACCCCGGCGGCAATCATCGCGCCGCCAACCACCAGCAGGCTGACCAGCGGGAGCCGGGTCACGGCTCGGGTTATAGCGTCCCAGAATCCAGACCCGGAATCACCCGCAGAAGAGGGGGGGCAACGGCCCGGCCGATGAACGGGAGGCGCAGGGAATTGACTCTCGGCCCCAACAGCGCCAGGACCGCTGGCAGAAGGGTGAAGGTCGCCGCCAGCGTAACGAGGACGACGATTATTGCGCCGAGGCCAAGCGACTGGAAGAAGGACGACGGGATTATCAGCATCCCGCATAGAGCGAAGACGACAGTGATGCCGCTGAATAGCACAGTGCGCCCTGCCGTCGCCCCGGACTTGGCTATGGCGTCGCGCACGCTCTGCCCCAGCCTCAACTCCTCGCGGTAGCGCGAAACTACCAGGAGGGAGTAGTCAATGCCGATAGCCAGGCCAATCATAGTAATCATCAGCGTGACGAAGAAGGACAGCTCGAAAACCTGCCCCACCAGAGACGCAATCCCCAGAGACACGCCGATGGAAACGATGGGCAGAGCGGCAGCCACCGCGCTGCCGAATATGATCAGCAGGATGATCAACGCCACGGGGATGCCGAAGCGCTCCCCTTTTTGCAGGTCTGACTCTGCCAGCTCGGCCCTCTCCCAAGCGATGCTGGCTTCCCCGCCGATCAGCACCCGGAAACCGCCGGTCCGGTCGGCTTCCGAGGTTATGTGAACCACCTCTTCGACGTTCCCGATGGCTTGCTCCGGGTCGCCCGCGACGTTGACCGGCATTATGGTAGTCCTGCGGTCGGCGGAAACTAGGGATTCGTCGCCCGTCAGATAGTAGTTCACTCCGCCAGCGACGACGTCTGGGCCCAAGGCTATCAGGTCGCCGGATACTGCCGCCACTTTTTGCTGAAAGGCCGGTTCGTCCACCGTCAAGGTGTCGGACTGGATTACCACTACCTCGGTTATGCTGTCGGGGCTGCCCAGCCTGCTTTCCATCAGCTTTCCGGCCCGCTCCGACTCAATGCTGCCGGACAGCCGCAGCTCGGTGGTGGTGGCGTTGTCCAGCAACTGGGTGGAAATCAGCAGGGCGACGATGCCTAGAACCAGCCATATCCCGAAGGTCAGCAGTGGCCTTCCGGCACTGGCGCTGGCCAAAGACTCAGGGAGAAGACGATTCAGCACTCAACACATATCTCACCGGGAGAGTAGTTAGCATTATACATCTTTCAGGACATCGGGCGGCAATGCAGCGAAATACCCAAGGCAATCGCGTCTTAACCGGAGTCAACCTTTTTGTGGAAGTCAGCCGTCATTCCCGCGAAAGCGGGAATCCATAGGTTGACGAGAGGAATGGATTTTCCGAAACCCGGCAGTATGGATTCCCGCTTTCGCGGGAATGACGGGTATGGGAGGCTCTGAGATTAAGACGCGATTGCGCTGGCGAAATACCGCATTCAGCATGAAATAGCAAAGGCCCTCCCAAAATGGGAGGGCAGGAAATCTTCCGTCTTTTCTCCGGGAACGCGAGTCTAGTTGGAGCCGCGCAGCTTGGGGTCGAGAACATCCCGGAGGGCGTCGCCGAGCAGGTTCCAGGCAAACACTACAATGGCAATGGCCAAGCCAGGGAAGACTGCTACCCACCAAGCGGTTTCCACGTACTTGGTCGCTCCGTTGAGCATTCCGCCCCACGTGGGCACGTTGGGGGGCACTCCGACTCCCAGGAAGCTCAGGGACGCCTCCACCACAATCGCCCAACCCAATGAGATCGTCGCCAACACGATATAGGTGGCAGCCAGGTTGGGCGCCATGTGCCTGACCATTATGCGAAGGTCGGAGACGCCGATAGCCTTGGCCGCCAACACATAGTCCGTCTCCTTGATGCTGAGGGCCTGAGCCCTGATGGTGCGGGCGGCGCCTGGAATGAACACCGCCGCCAACGCGATGATGACGTTGATGATTGAAGCCCCCATTACCGCCATGATCGAGAGGGCCAGGATAAGGGCCGGGAAGGCCATCACGGCATCCATCACCCTTTGCGAGACCAGATCCACTGCTCCGCCGAAGTAGCCGCTGACCAGACCGATGGCAAGTCCGATGGTCACTCCGAACAGCACGCTCAGGATGCCTACGAGCAGGGAGATGCGGGTGCCATAGACCAGTCTGCTGAAGACGTCCCGGCCAAGCTGGTCGCCCCCGAGAAGCATCTCCGAGCTGGGAGCAGCCAATACCGAACGGTGGTCGGTCAGTTCCGGGTTGTGAGTGGCCACCAGGGGAGCCACGACGGCCAGAACAATCAGGATAACCGCGACGGCCCCTCCGAAAGCCCCCAGCGGCTTGTCCTTGGCAAACTTGACCAGGTTCTGCCGCAGGGTGGCTTTGGCGCGCATCCCCGCTGGCAGGCTAAGCGCGTCCTGTCTCTCTTCAACATGGTAAACGGCCAAGAATCCACCTCCCGGCGCGGGCAGACTGGTTAGGCGTAGCGAATCCTGGGATCAAGCCATCCGTACATCAGGTCAACAATCAGATTGAGCAACAGCACCATCGTCGCCACCAGCATCACGATGGCCTGGATCATGGTGAAGTCGCGGGCAAAGATGCTGTCTATCAGCAGACGGCCGATGCCCGGCACAAGGAAGATTTTTTCAATCACCACCGTGCCTGCCAGCAGCCTGCCAATCTGCCACCCGGAGATGGTCAGCACTGGCAGGGAGGCATTCTTGAGGGCGTGGCGCACAATGATCACCCGCTCGTTGAGCCCCTTGGAGCGGGCGGTGCGGATGTAGTCCTCGCGGAACACCTCCAGCATCGCGCTGCGGGTCACACGGGCAATCAGCGCCATGTTGTAGAAGCCCAGGGCGATGGCCGGGAAGATGAGCTGCTGCAGGTTGGTCAGCGGGTCCTTCCACAAGTCGGCATACCGCAACGGGGCCAGCCAGCCAAAGAAGTTCACCAGGAAGATGATTATGAGAATCGCCAGCCAGAAGTTGGGCATCGCCACGCCGGCAATGGCGATGATTCTGGATACATAGTCGGCGGGCGAATCCTGCATTACCGCCGAAATCACCCCAAGGGGGACTGCTATTACCGTAGCCAGAAGGAGCGACAAAATTGTCAACTCAATGGTGACTGGCAGGCGCTCCTTGATGTCGTCCACTATCGGCGTGTCGTGAATCATGGACAGGCCCAGGTCGCCCCTGACCATATCCCATACCCAGAAGGCGTATTGCTGCACCAGGGGCTTGTCGGTGCCTAGCTGCGCCTGGAGGTCCGCCAACTGCTCCTGGGTAAATTCGGCGTCTCCATCGGCCCCGATCAGCCGCAGGTAAGCCGGGTCTCCGGGTATCAGCCGCATGAGGGAGAAAACAATGACGGTGACCAGCAGAAGCGTCGGCACAAAGAGCAGCAGCCTTTTCACCACATAAAGATTCATTGTTTTCTCCGGCTAAAAGAAAAAGTCTATCTTCTATTTGACGTCATTAGTTCTCAGGGAATGCGGGGCGCACAGTTGTGCGCCCCGCATGTGTCCGTTATTCCTCGTACCAGAGGTGTTCCTTGTTGGTGTGATTGGCGAAACCCGAAGCGATGTTGTAGTTCCTGATGCGGTTGTCCACGTAGGGGATGAGCATGGCCCATTCGGTAATTACCACGTGGGTATCCACGTTGGCCAGGTAGTCCCCGATTTCCAGCACCAGTTCCCGCCGCTTTTCCGTGTCGGTTTCCACTTGCTGGCGGTCATAGAGATCGCGGATTTCCGGTGGCTCCCAACCGCTGTAGTTGCGGGTGGCCTTGCCCAGGTAGCTGCCTGCCACCAATTGGTCGGGATCCATTACCAGGATGCCGTTGCCGTGGAAGCCCAGCTTCCAGTCGCCGGCCTCATAGCGGACGTAACCCGCAGCCGGTTCTTCGGGCTGGACCGTGGCCTTGATGTTCAGCCAGCGCTCCATCTGGTCGGCGGCCACTTGGGCCATGTCGGGGAAGGACAGGAAATTGGCGGCAAGAATGGTGGTCTCGAAGCCGTCGGCGTAGCCCGCCTCAGCCATCAGCCGCTGGGCTTCAGCAATGTCATCGGGATGCTTGTCACCGGCGTCGGTTTCACGCAGACCGGGGGTTTGCAGCCATTCCTCGGTGGTCCTGCCGAACCACTGGTCGGGCGGCAGCGGCGAACCGATCAGGTACTGGCCCGCGCCGAATATCTCGTTGAATGCCTGGCGGTGCAGTATCAGGTTCAGCGCCCGCCGGACGCGCACGTCGTTGAACGGCTCCGCCTCGGTGTTGATCAGCATACCGTGCCACAGGGTCGGCCCGGCGAAGAATACCCGGCCTTGGTCCCTCTTGTCTTCGGCCAGTTCCTGGCCTTCGCGCACGTTCATGTTGCTGTTCAGGTAAACGGTCATCATCACCTGTTCGGCCTTGTAGGCCGCCAGGATACGGCTGGAGTCGTTGATAATGAAGTAATTCATCCCGTCGAAGTAGGGCAGACCTTCCTTGAAGTAGTCCTCGTTCTTCTCCCAGCGGTAGACCACGTCTTTCTCGTGCTCCACCATCTCGAACGGGCCGGAACCGAGGATGTTCTCTTCAAGACGCATATTGCGCTGAGTTTCCGGGTCGGCGCCGACCCAGTGCATGGGCCACACCTTCATAAAGTCGGTGGCCAAAAAGGCCAGGAAGGCGGAAGAGGGGAAGTTCAGGTCAACCTGAACTTGGTGATCGCCCAGCGCCGTCGCGCTCTCGACGTAGGGCCTGATCTGTCCGGAACGAGGGCGGGGCACATCAGTCCGCAGCATTTCATTGATGCTGAATACAACGTCCGCCGAAGTAATCGGGGCGCCGTCATGCCAGCGGGCGTTTTCCGGCAGGTCGAACACGTAACGGGTGCCGCCTTCGCTCACGGTCCAGCCGGTGGCCAGGTCGCCGCGAATGTCCAGCGGTTCCGGCGTCTCGCCGTTGTAATGAACAATGCCGTTGGAGAAGGGCGCGGTGGGCGACATACAGGTGCCGCCGGAGCCGCACTCCATGATGTTCCAGTGCGCCACATTGCCCGCGACGTGCATATCAATGACGCCGCCATACTTGCCTTCGGGCTTGGCGCTCGCCTGGGCGGTGGCCGAGGCTTCAGCCGCAACTTCGGGCTCAGGGGTGGCAGTCGGTTCGGTTGACGCCGCCTGCGTGGGGGCGCGGGTTACCGGCGCAGAGGTAGCGGTCGGCACTGCGGGAACAGCCGTGGGCGCCCCGGAGGCGCTACCACCGGACGACGGTGGCTCCGTCGCTGCGGGAGCCGGGGCTTCTGTAGCCGCAGGAGCCGGAGACTCCGATTCCGTAGTTGCCGGAGCCGACGATCCACAAGCCACCGCCAGCAACAGTGCTATGACCATCAGGCCAAGAAGCAAAGCTCCCGGGTTCCAGAATCGAGTAGACATCTTCAGAAGACCTCCAGATAGGGTTGCCGGGATCGCAGGCAGGGAAAGTCTTTCGCAATTCCGGTAACACAGTCAGCTTTGAGACTGCTGCCTCTCATTGCTGTTTAGTAGCGAAAATCTCGAAAATATAGACGCACTTCGGAAGCAAATCGTGCAGTGCCTCTATTTCATCTACCAGTTTTCCGCCTCCTGCGAAGTTCAGCGGAATATATGTGATAAGCCATCGCAAAGTCAATAGCGAATAGGTAGTGTTCAACGGCTTGCAGTTTCTATACTGAAGTTTAACCCTCAGAATTCTGAAGCTCAGGATTATTATCTGACGAAATTCGTAATCAACAATCCAGCCAATCGCTCCGCAACAAGCCCCCGATGGTTCTACAAACTCAGGACTAACGGTTTGGGAATTTGAGCGACTTTGCAATCGTCCTGATTCCAGCCAGCCACGGTTGACACAGTGAAGCCGGAAATATACCCTTTCATTCAGCGGTTTCTTGGAATCGCTATCTAGCCTTGCAAAAATTACGCAGGGTAATTCAACCAGTGGGCCCTGTGCCCTTGGAGCTGACGAATGGCAGACACTCCTCTATTCCCCGTCACCGTTGTGGGCAGTTGGCCCCGTTCCAATGAACTGGTTCGCGCCCTGCGCAGCAAGGAGGCCGGCGAGATTACTTATGCCGACTTCAGCGCCATGGCCGACAGCGACGTGCTGGAATGCATCCGCGCTCAGGAGCAGGCCGGAGTGGACATCCTGAGCGACGGCGAGCAACGCCGCGACAACTTCTACTCCTTCGCCGTGGACAAGCTCAATGGAATGCAGCTTATGAAGGTGTCGGAGATCCTGAACTACTCCTCCGACCGCGCCCGCATGGAAGAGGTCCTGCGCGCGCTGGACGTTCCGGCCTTCGCCATCAAGAGCCCCATCGCGATTGAGACGGTCACCAAGCGCCACGGCCTGGCCCTCGACGAGTTGGCCTTCGTCAAGGAGCACACCGACCGCGCCGTCATGGTGCCCATTCCCGGCCCCTATATGCTCACACGCTCCGCTTGGTTCGAGGGACTGTCCGACAGGGCCTATCCCACCCCCGACGACCTGGCCAAGGACGTGGTTGCCCTGCTGCGCGACGAAATTATCGCGCTGCGGGACGCTGGCTGCGACTTCGTGCAGCTTGATGAGCCAACCCTCTCTCAGGTGGTCTTCGGAGAGGAAACCACGGAGACCTTCATGTGCGCCGCTCTGCCCAACCGCCGCGACCCAACCGACGAGCTCGAGATGGCGGTGCGGCTAATGAACGAGACGCTGGAAGGCATAGACGGCATCAAGACCGGCGTCCACGTCTGCCGCGGCAACTGGAGCCGCAAGGAAGAAGTGCTGCTCCAAGGCAACTACGGCCCCATGCTTCCCTACCTGGTGCAGATGAACATCGACCGGCTGGTTCTGGAGTGCGCCACTCCCCGCGCCGGCGAGATGGACGTATTCAAGGAATACAGCAACGAAAAGGAAATCGGCCTCGGCGTCGTCAACCCCCGCACCGACGAGATCGAGCCGCCGGAACAGATCGTGGCCCGGGTTAAGGAACTGCTGCAATACTTCGACCCGGACAAGATCTACCTGAACCCCGACTGCGGCTTCGGCACCTTCGCCGAGCGCAATGTGAACACCCACGCCGTCGCCATCGAGAAGATGAAGACCATCTCCAAGGCCGCCCACCTTCTGAGGGCCGAATACGCTTAATCCCCTCTCCCTCCAGGGGAGGGTCGCGGTGAGTACCTAACTCCAAGCAAAAAGAACAGGAGTCTCGAAATGGCACAGGAACCGGAACGCGACCTGAACGGACTTCCCCGCGAGAAGCTGGCCGAGGTATTGGATTCCTTCCGTGACCCCGAAGTGTTTAATGCGGTCACAGGACCGTGGAAGTCGCGTGTCGCCTGGCAGGGCGGTATGAAGGCCCGCGCCTTCATGCGCAACCACACCGTGGACATGGACGAGCCCGGCGACCTCACCGCCACGGACGTCGCTGCCAGCGCCCATGAGCAACTGCTCTCTGCCATCGGCAGCTGCATGACCGTCGGCTTCGTGGTCAACGCCACCAAGCAGGGCGTGAGAATCCACGACCTCGAAGTCGCCGTGGAGGGATATTTCGACAACATCCGCAAGTGGGCCGGCGTTGAGGACGAAGGCAACCCCGGCTACGGCAACATCTCCGCCAAGTGCTACGTCCGCGCCGACGCCGACGAGGACACTCTGCGCGAGATCTGGCGGCTGGCCGTCGAGGGTTCGCCGGTAACCCAGTCTGTGGTTAACCCGACACAGGTCAACACCGACTTCGAAGCGATCGGCTGATGGCAACCTTCGTTTCCGCCGATTGGGTCGAGGAACACATCAACCGGCCGGGGTATCTCATCGTAGATCCCCGGTCGGCCATGCGTTACCTGATGGGACACCTTCGGGGCGCAGTAAGCGTCCCGTTGAAGAAACTGCAGGACGAACAGGGCCGCCTGCGCCTGCCGGAAGAACTGGCAGAGACCTTCGCCGCCGCCGGGCTGGGCGACGACGTCACCCCGGTCCTGTATGACGGCTCGGACGGGCGCAACGCCGCGATGCACGCCTGGATTCTGGAATATCTGGGCCGCGACGACATCCACATCATGGACCTGCTTTACGATCACTGGAAGGAACAGGGCCGCGACGTCCTTTACCGTCCGGTATCTACGGAAGCCAGGACCTTCACGCCTCGCGTCCGCGCCGCAGTCCGCGCCTCGGTGGATGACGCCGCCGAACCCGGCTCGGCCAAGTTACTGGACACCCGCTCCGCAGAGGAATACCGCGGGGAAGTGGAGATTGACCAGCGCCCCGGCCACATCCCGGGTTCAGTCCATCTGGCTTGGAGCGAGCTGGCCGGTGATGGTGGTCGCCTCCTGATTGAGCCTGAAAAGCTGCAACAGGCCCTTTCGTCCGTTGGCATCAGCCCCGGCGACTCCGTCATCGCCTACTGTCGCAGCGGACTGCGGGCGTCGCTCCCCTACCTAGCCATGAACCAAGCGGGGTACAACGTGCGGCTGTACGACGGCTCCTACGTCGAGTGGATGATGAGCGGCAACCCCGTGGAAATCTGAACGGTTTTCAACGCAGAGAGCGCAGAGCCTACTCAGAGGGCGCAGAGAGTAAATCAAGAAACTCTGCGCCCTCTGTGTTGTCTCCGCGTCCTCTGCGTTTAACTAATTTGGCAAGTCCCAGCCGATCCAGTTGCACAGGGCCCGGCCCATCACCTTCTCTAGGTCTTCGCCGGTCAGCCACGGCAGTTCCTCGGTGAACAGGGTGATGCACTCGCGCCACGAGCAGGGCATCCGGGTGATGTCGGTTCCCCAGAAGGTGCGGTCAGGCCCGAAGGCGTCGAATACTTGGCGCAGGTAATCGTGGATGTTGGCGAAAGGGTAAGGGGCGCTGGAGTAGCTGGGCGCGCCAGAGGCTTTGCAGGCGACGTTGGGATACTTTGCCAAGGCCAGCAGGTCGGGGAGCGTCTCAAACGCCTCGTCATCAGTTACGCGCTGGCCCCGTCCCATGTGGTCCACGATGAGTTTCAGGCCCGGATGCCGTTCCGCCACCTGTCCCACCACCGGCAGGAAGTTGGCGCAGGCCAGACCAACGGGCAGCCCCGCTTCTTCCGCCGCCGGCCACAGCCAGTCCATCGTCCCGTCGGTGAGCCAGGACTGCTGATGCGGCAGCAGGAAGGTGAAGCGCAAGCCCAGCATCCCCGGCTGCTGCTTCCAGGCCGGGATGAGGTCGCGGCTCGCCGGGTCGTCCAGCGGGAACTTGCCCAGAATTGAGAAGCGGTCGGGGTGCTGGCGCGCGGCGTCCACAGCCATGTCATCGGCGTCCGGGTCCCAGCCCGGCGGGTGAATCACCGCCGCGTCCACGCCCGCCTCGTCCATTTCCCGAAGCACGTCTTCTGCGGTATACGAGGTGATTTGCCGGTGAGCCGGGTTGGCCGGAAGGTTTGCGCCCCAGATGTGTATCTGCGAATCAACTATCAGCATCAGTCTGCCTCCTGAGCGGCACTAACGGGTTGAGCTTCAATTGTACCGCCGTCTGTTTCCTCTGCAACTTCGTCCGCTGGTTTGATGCCGGATCGAGCCCGGCGCCGCTTGCCCGGTTTTTTGAAGCCGTTGTAAATGACTTTGAGATAAGGTTCTGTAACCCGAAGCGCCAACTCCAAAAGGACGACAAATACCCAGTAGTAAAAGATGCTCCTCCACTCTGCGCCAGCGCGATTCAGCAGTTCCATTGAGGTGCTCACGTCGAAATATCTGAGGTCTATCAGGAAGATGCCCAAGAGAGCGAAGGGTAGCATCTTGGCGATGTCGCGGGAGAGGTCTTCGGTGTAGTAAGAGGTTACTCGAACAGCGGTCAGCACTGACATGGCGATGAGGAGCAGGTCTTCTACTTCCTTGGTCTTGGACAGGAAGGCCACCATGACCACCAGCACGCCGAACCAGAAGAAGGCGAAGAGCGGGAATATCAGCAGGTATTTCGCCACGTAGAGAATCAAGTGGGCGGTTTTCCTGACCACAGGGCGCGTTGATTCTTCATACCTGGAAAAGTCCAGATTGAAAATATCTTTCCTGGACATGAAGCGGTAGAGGTTGAAAATAACCACGGCGTAGATTGCCACACCGACAGTGAAGGCAATTGCCGGCTGAAGCAGATTCAACGCTTCATTCAGGTTCAGTTGCCTTAGCGGGTCAAGTTCAGGGGGCATGGAGCCTCCGAATTGAAATGCAGGCTAGGCCCAAGGGTTATAGGAGCCGAAGTTCCAGAGGTAACCTTCCGGGTCACGGGCGGTGTAAAGCCGCCCGCCGTAGTCCTGATCCGCGATTTCGTAGACGATTTCAGCCCCGGCGGCCAACGCCTGACGGTAGTGGCCGTCAATCTCCTCGATGACGATGTAGGGCGCCTGGGTGTTGATGCCCGCTTCTCCGGGCGTCTTGACCAGACCGTCGTTTTCCTCCGGCGGCCGCACCGAGCCCAGCATGATCATGCCGTTGCCCAGAGTGAGTTGGGCATGGGCAATTCCGCCCAGATCGTCCGGGATCACAAGGTGCGGCGAGAATCCGAATGCCTTGCAAAGCCATTCAATGGCGGCAGGGGCGTCGTGGTATCGCATTCCGGGGATGATGTTGCCTTTCGCAGGTTGACTCATGGGTTGTATGCGCCCTCCGCAGATTTAACTGAACATAACGCATCAATCTTACCAGCATAACGCCGGAGGATGCGATTGCCGGAGTACTTAATTGGAGCGTCTTTCTGCGCCATCATTGATCCCACACTGAGTTTGATGTGTTGCCACTTACAAAAATTCGTTCACAAATCTGATATATTTTACTATTGACACTTAAAATTATGTGTCTATATTATCCATATGTTTTCGTATAAAAGATGTACGTAGACACTTACTCATTAAGTCTGCACTGCATTTTGATTTAGCGCCTGAATTAGAGAACGAGGATGCGCTCATGCAGAAATTTCTACGGATCTCCTTAACCTCTCTGGCATTGCTGGCTCTTCTGGCGGCGATTGCCGCCTGCAGCAGCCCGCAGCCGACGCCTACCCCGCTGAACATGGAGGAGCTGCGGTCGCTGGTCAGCGATGCGGTTGCCGAGTCTTTGCCCGATAACGCCGGGGAGACGGGCATCACAGAGGAACAATTGCAATCCTTGTTGGAGACAGCAATCGCCGAGTCCGTACAACCAGGGCTGACGGGCCAGGACGTAGAGACGCTGGTGCAGGACGCGGTGGAGTCAGCAATGACCCCGGGAGTGACCCTGGAGCAGGTGGAGGACGCCATTGCAGCCGCATTGGACGCCCAGGCTGCCGAAAGCCAGCAGGCGCTGAGTGGGCCTCTGGTTATCTACTCCGGTCGCAGTGAATCTCTGGTGGACGCCATCATCCAGCAGTTCAGCCAAGCCACAGGCATAGAAGTAGAGGTCAAATATGCGGGCACATCCCAACTGGCCGCCACCCTGCTGGAGGAAGGCGGCAACTCGCCAGCCGATATATTCTTCGCACAAGACCCCGGAGGACTGGGGGCTGTGGAAGGGATGATGGCCGCGCTTCCTGACCGGATCCTCAGCCGCGTGCCGGAATGGGCCCATTCGCCGCAGGGCAAGTGGGTCGGCCTGTCAGGACGGGCCCGCACGGTGGTCTACAACCCGGAAAGAGTCAGCGAGGAAGAGTTACCCGACGACGTTTGGGATTTCGTGAACCCCGAATGGGAGGGCCGCATCGGCTGGGCGCCAACCAATGCCTCTTTTCAAACGATGGTAACTGCGATGCGAGCACTATGGGGTGAGGAAAAGACCAGCAACTGGCTGGAAGGTGTGCAGGCTAATAATCCGATTATCTATCCCCAAAACACCCCCCAGGTGGCCGCCGTCGCCGCAGGGGAAATTGACGTTGGCTTGGTCAATCATTACTACCTGTTCCGCTTCCTGGCCGAAGAAGGTGAAGATTTCCCCGCGCGCAACTATCACCCTCGCGCCGGCGGCCCGGGCGCGACTGTTATGGTGGCTGGCGCCGGCATCCTGGAAACGGCGGAGAACCGGGAAGCGGCAGAGAAGTTCCTGGAGTTCCTGTTGTCCCGCGTGGGGCAGCAGTATTTCGCTGGGCAGACCTTCGAGTATCCACTGGTAGAAGGCGTAAATGTCCCTCGCGTACTGACGCCGCTGGATGAAATCAATCATCCCAGCATCCCTCTCAAGGACCTAGCCGACCTGGAAGGAACCCAGCGGCTGCTCAGCGAGACCGGCGTACTTCCATAGCTGTGCGCGGAGCAACCATCCGGCCCGCCGTCCTGTGGGACATCTCGCGAAAATGACGGCGGGTCAATTGCAAATTCTCTACATAATCCGGTCAGGACAGGGAGGGAACGCATGACGCCAGTATTTCCGTACCTGATTCGCCGAAGCTCTGACGGATGGCGCGGTGAGTTGCTGCTGCAACTCCGTAACGGGAAGTCAGCCTACGTGGTTCATATTTCCCTGGAGCAGGCCAGGATGCTGGCCGTGGAAATGCGTGGGCTGGCTTCGGACCACTGCCCCCTGCACCACATGTCCGTGCGCTTGTCGGAGTCCCTGGACGCCAAGATAAGCCACGTAGTCATCAAGCGTGTGGGGCCAACGGACGAAGTGGCAGGCATGATACGAATGGTGACTCCCGCCGGGATGCACACCGCCAACGCTGACGCAGCGGCTGCCCTGGCGCTGGCGATTCACATGGGCCTGCCTGTGTTCATGGACGGCGAGTTCGCGCCCGCGGAACCCGAAGGAGACGGTCAACGGCATGACACCCTTGGCGTCAATGCTCCGCCCGGCGAACTCATAGAACTGCCCAGTGAGTCCCCCACAACTATCCCTCAAGCGTTTCAGGAATTGATTGAGGGGCTTACAATGCCGGAAGAACCCGAAGGTTCGGACAGCAGGCCAGACAATGGAGATTAGCCGATACTGGCCGCAGGAAGGGAATGATTGCGATGTCCACGAAGACCTCTGAACCAATGAGCGTATACCATGCCATCTACGGACGCCGGAGCGCCTGGAAGTTCTCAGACAAGCCGGTTGACCGCATGGCCATCGAACGGATGCTGGACGCTGCTGTCTGGGCGCCCAATCACCGCCTGACGGAGCCTTGGCGCTTCTTCGTCCTGGATCAGGGCAGCCCGGAGCGGATAAAGGCAGCGGAATTGGCCTATGCGTTTCAGTTGGAACGCACCGGCGACGAAAATCGGGCCGCGGCTGCCAAGCAGAAAGTGATGGAGCCGCCAGTGGTTATGTACATCTACAGCATTCCCGGCCCCAATGAGGAGACCACCAAGGAAAACTATGCCTCGGTCTGCATCGCGGCGCACAACATATCGTTAGCCGGAGCTGATGAGGGTCTGGCGGTGACCTGGGAGACCGGGGGCGTCACGCGGCACCCGGGGCTGAAAGATCTCCTGGGGGCAGATGAGTCTTGGGAAATGGCAACGATGTTGCTCATCGGACACCCCGGCGAGCATCCCGTCTCGCGCCGCTCGCCCGCCTCCGGGTTCGTGCGTTGGTTCGGAACCAACGGCGACGTCCGGTAGTTCTTTAACAATCCCGGCCCCACCTCTTGCGTGGGCGCGCTGGCCGGGGTGGGAGCAGCCTGCAGGGCTGCGCGCCTGGCCCACCTCGACCGGCAACAGCGTCCCAGGGGCGCTCTCCCGGGCCAAGGCCGCCGGGGACACCTTGCGGTTTCCCCTTCAAGGCCGGAGGTTCCGGCGGCCGGTCCGGGCTACTCCGCTCCCCGGCGGCACAGGCGACACGCGCTCTCCTCCCGTGCGCCCCACCCCGCCGGGGAGCTTTGCTTCATCCCTGCCTCAGCATTTCCATCCGGGAGTGGGAATCCATTAGCCTGCTTCCGCCTTCACCGCCAGACGGTTGCGGAAGAGGGCAGGCTCCACGTAGGCGCTGGGCGACGACAGGGCGTCGTCTATGATTTCCAGCACCGCCACTATGGCCGGGTCGCTCAACAAGGATTCCCGCTTTTCCGGAGTGTCAGCCAGCGGTTCATATCCCGCCGTTGCGGCGCTCTGCTGATCAACAACCTCTGCTGCGCCGATGATAGCCCTTTCGAGGTCGGACTGGTCTATTACCCCGTGCAACCGCCAGTTGGCCAGGATGGCCCCGTCAATCCGTTCGGTGGCGCGGTCTTTCATTTCCTCAATCTGGTCGAAGTTGGGGACGCCGCTGCAACCGATGCCCCGGCGCACCCACGGCTCGACGTAAGCCACCATGCTGTGGGCGTAGCGCAGCGTCAGGTTGGCCTTGATCTCTGGGTCAGCAACTTTTTCCTCCTTGAGCAGCGGGAAGGAAAGCAATGACACGCGATCTATGTTAAGGGCGGGGGAGTCCAGCATGACCCGCTGCACTTCGTCCACGTCAATCATGTGGTAGTGGGTGGCGTGGAGGTCGCTGGGGTAGGGCGCGGGCACCCAGGCCGTGTTGCCCCCGGTGCGGGGATGGTCAATCTTCCGCTCCAGCATCTCGGCCATAGCGCGGTTGCGAACCTGCATACCCTTACCGATTTTGCCGTTGCGGTTGACTCCGGCGCGGAGGCTCACGTCCACGTTGTGGCGCTCGTAGCTGATGTTGAAGGTCTCCTGGGTCAGGTCGTCGCGCAGGTCCACCGGCCCGGCGTGCATCTGCGCGCGGATCTGTGATCCGGTGCGGTCGAGGAAGCCGGTGTTGGTGAAGAAGACCCGGCTTTGCGCGGCCTGCAATGCGTCGGCCAGTTGCAGGGTCATGCCCAGCTCTTCGTTCATTATGCCTATGAGGATGCAGCCCGGCCTCAGTCCCAGCCGAAACTCGATGGCCTCAAACAAGCGCACCTGCTCAGCCACTTCATCGGATGTTTGCAGCTTGGGCGTGACTTGGTAGACCATGCCCCGGCTGCTGTTGGGCCCTCGCACAGGCATGGGGCCGGAGCCGTCGGGCCGCTCTTCGCCGTTGGAACCCTTGTCGTGACTGGTGGCGATAAGGGTGGTTAGCAGCAGGCCCAGCATTCGCTCGGAAATTTCCTGGCCGCCCACTTTCACGATTCCGGTGTACATATGAAGGGAGACATTTCGCACAGACATCAGGCTGGTGGCCTTCAGGGCGCGCGACTGGCCGTCTGCCCCGGTGCAGGTGCGGTCGGAGTTCAGCGCCTTCCGGTTACCGCGGGAGCCGTAGCCCACCAGGTCGCCGCGTATGAGGCCCAGGTAGTTGCGCAGCGACACCACCAGATCTTCGGCGTCCACCACGGCCACGGCATCCTCGAAGTCAACGATGTTGGTGACCGCCGACTCGACGAATAGGTCACGAAACTGGCCGTTTCCTTCGTCTACCTTGCCTCCGTCATAGAGCTGGAAAAGGATACGAAGCCCGTTGTTCTCCAGGTAGAACTCGTCGAGGTCGCCATTTTCCCTGAGATTGAACCCGAAGAACCTGCCGGGATCTCGAAGGCGCGTGTCGCCGCTGGCGGTATGGCCCACAAGCTCGTAACCGCCGTTGCCGGTCTGCCCTACGGAAAAAGAGCGGATATCGCCGATTCCGCTGGCGTTATCCCACTGGACGACGTGCCGGTCAATGAAGGCGTTGGTCTCCTCCACCACCATACGCAGGCGGGCGGGACGCTGTTCCTGCCGGTCAATCTCCGGGTGCACGTCGCTGAGGAAGTAAGAGTCGTAAAGGCTGCCCCAGCGGGCGTTTGCGCCGCCGACGGCCATGCTGGCGTTGGACACCGGGGTGACCAGCTCAGGGCCGTTCTGTTCCATTTCCGCGTCCAATTGTGGAGTGGTCATCTCGAAGTCCACCGGGCGGTCGGGCTGGAGATAGCCGATGCCAATCAGGAACTCCTCCAGTTCTGCGGCGTCATCCTCCCTCGCCTCCTGCGAAGGGCTCCATCCACCGGCCCGCTTACCGCGGTAATAGTCGTCAATCTGTTGCTGGACACTGATACGCCGATCCAGCAGCGCCCGATTAGGCGGATCGAACTCCTCCACCAGCTCGCCCAAGTGCCGGAAGACGGCCTCGGCGGTCCAGGGTGTCCCCGGAACCACCTCGTCCCGGACGAACTGAAAGAGGAGGTCATCTACCTCTACTTGATTACCGGAGGAAAGTTCGAGTTGTGCCATGTCACGCTCCGCTGATAGGAAATCAGGACATTATGTCTACGGTCGCTATATTCTAAGCGGAGTAAGGCTTCGATACAATTCGGACACGCCTAGCTATAAGGGCTTTCCGAAGCTATCGTCTGAATCAGGTTTCAGAATTTTCAGGGAGCTGTCCTAATCCTGAGCATTTTTGAATCCTGAAAATCCTGATTCAGACAAAAACCTCAGCCAAGCCTTTGTAAAAGCCCCACAGAAACAAGCATCCCTATTGCAATTGACTTGGGCTTGCTGTAATGTCGCGGGCAACTTGCAATAGTAAATGGACGGCGGGGTTCGCGACTTGGCTCTTGGGCTTTTTCGCGGGACCTTCTCAGTAGTCCGGGAGATGGTGAAATTCAACGTTTCATCCTGCTGAGGCTGGGGCAGGCTATCCTCTCTCTCTGGGTGGTAAGCATCATCGTCTTCGGACTGGGGCGCATCACCGGAGACCCGGTTGACGTGTTGCTTCCCATAGACGCTACTCACGACGAAAGGGAGCAATTGCGGGAGGAGCTTGGCTTCAACGAGCCAATCTGGACCCAGTATGGCAACTATATGCGCAACAGTTTCCGGGGGGAATTCGGCGAGTCCATCAAGTACCCCGACTACGAAGCCATGGGCTTGGTGATTACCCGATTCCCGACCACCATCAAGCTGGCCGTAGTAGCCATACTGTTTTCCGTGGCGGTTGCCATCCCCATTGGTGTGCTGTCTGCCGTAAAGAAGGACACTATTTTCGACTGGACGGGGAAGACCATCGCCCTGTTGGGGCAGTCCTTCCCGCCCTTCTGGCTGGGCCTCGTGATGATGTGGATCTTCGCGGTCCAGCTTGAGTTTGTGCCCACATCGCAGTGCCAGGGAGCAACGTCCTACATTCTGCCGGCCATCACCATCGGCTGGTTCCTGGTGGCCGCCCTGATGCGGTTGATGCGCTCTTCAATGCTGGAAATAATGGACAGCGAGTTCATCAACCTAGCGCGAACCAAGGGCCTGCGAGAGTCCAAGGTCATCTGGAAACACGCAGTGCGCAACGCTGCCGTTGCGCCGCTGACCTACTTCGGCATCATTTTCGGTGGCCTGCTGGTAGGTTCGGTGTCCGCGGAGACGGTTTTCAACTGCAAGGGCATCGGGTTGCTCGCTTTCGAAGCCGTTCTGGCGCGCGACTTCCCGCTGATGCAGGCCATCGTGGTCTTCTTCGCGGGCATCTACGTCCTCACCAACCTGGTAATTGACGTCATGTACGCATACTTGGATCCGCGCATCCGCTACGCATAGCGTGATGCTGAGAATCCCTCCAACGTTTCTCCCCCTCCTGGACGGAGGGGGATTCTTTTTTGACCGGGCTTACGCAGTTGAGAGGTTCGTCCTCACCCTCTCCGTCCGGGAGAGGGAATTGTAGCCAACGGCTAATCCCTGCTTTGAGTTATTTCAGGGTTCCACTACAGTCAATACCTGGTTAACTGGTACGTCCTCGAGGGTTTGCTGCGCCCCGCTCGGCCAACGTACCATGATTTCGTCAACGACTGCGGCATTGCCCAAGCCAAAGTGGGCGGGAAGCATATTCTGCGAAGAGTTGCTTGCTCCGGCAGTAATCTCCCTTATCTGCGTGCGGCCGTCAGCGGAGAGGATGATTCGCGCCCCAATGCCGTCGCGATTGCTGGCAGTTCCTACGATCTTGACCACGAGCCAGTTGTTGCCCCAATCGCAGCGGTTCCGGAACAGGCGGGCAGGCTCCCCGGCAGCCGCAGACCGGCCCAGGTTCACTACGAGCAGGTCCAGGCAGCCGTCTCCATTGAAGTCCGCGTATGCCACGCCGCGACTGGTTCCCCAGTCGGCGGCCCCGCTGATGGACGACACGTCCTCAAACGCTCCCTCGCCGTTGTGCCGGAAAAGCAGGTTGGGTTGTTCCCGGCGGTTGATGTCATCGGTATCCAGGTAGCCGCTGGCGACATACAGGTCCTCGTAGCCGTCGTTGTCGTAGTCGAAGAACACCGCCCCCCAGCTCACCCGCTGCTGGCGGCGAAACTCACCGGAAGCAACCCCCATATCTGCGGCTACGTTGCGGAAGGAGTTGCCCCCGTCGTTGGTCAGCAGAACATTGTCGCCAATGTTGGTCACGAACATATCCAGGTAACCGTCGGAGTTGTAGTCGGACACCGCCAGCCCCATGCCGAACATGGCCGTTCCTGCCCCTGATTCCCGTGAAATGTCGGTGAAGCCCCACTCATCGCCCCTGCCGGAGCCGTCGGCAATGGGACCGTCGTTGCGCCAAAGGACGTTGGGGTGAACGTACTCGCCGAAATCGTTGACCACGTACAGGTCAAGGTCGCCGTCGTTGTCCAGGTCCGCCCAGGCCGGCTGGAAGCCTGCCCCCCAGACCCGGCCAAAGGCGCCCGCCTCACGGTCGGGGTGAGGGGTGGCGCCCAACAGGTGAGTGACCTCGGTAAAAGTCCCGTCGCCGTCGTTGTGGAACAGGGCCAAGGGGCGCACGTCAAGGTAGTAGACGCGCTGGGTGAAGGCGTCGGGGTTGGACTCGTCAATATGCCGCACCACTATGAAGTCCAGCCAGCCGTCCCGGTCATAGTCGCCCCAGGCGCAGCCCATGGAACGGTACGTGGGGCCGGGGTCGGACAGCCCGGCAGTCTCGGCAACGTCGGTGAAGTTCCATCCCTCAATGCCCTCTCCCGGAGGGAGAGGGTTAGGGTGAGGGCGTCCCCCGGTCATAGGGCCGTCGTTGCGGTACAGCCTGCTGGTTCCCCAGTTGGCTACAAACAGGTCCTGGTCGCCGTCGTTGTCGTAGTCCGCCGCGCATCCCCCATTGCCCTTCCCTTCGGCGTCGGTCACGCCGGCAGCGGCGGCAACGTCAGTGAATGTGCCATCGCCGTTGTTGCGGAACAGGGCGTTCTCATCAGTGCCCTCCGGGGCCAGTCCAGCGATGTCGGGTACGGCAGGTACGTACACGTCCTGCCAGCCGTCGCCGTTGTAGTCTAAGACAATCACCCCCGCGCTGAGAGGAATGATGTCCAGAAGAGGCCGGTAGTGCATAAAGTCCACTCCAGCCTCTTCTCCCACCGCCTCGAACACCGGCGGCTGAAAGGTCAGAGCGCCGGACAGCGACACCGACGAACCGTCGGGGTTGGTGACCACGGCATCCACTGTTCCGGCAGCGTGCGGCTGGGTCAGGGCCACCAGCCGGTCCGGGCCAAGGAAGGCCCACGCCACCTCCACACCGTCGAAGGTGACGCCTGCGCCGTCCACAAAGCCGCTGCCGTGAACTGTGAGCAGCACGTTTCCTCCGGTATCCGCCACGCCCGGCTCAATCCGGTCTATACGCAACTCGCCCGTCTCAACCAGCGGCTCGTCCTTTACCGCAGCCCCTCCGGTCACCGACGCGCGGATACCCACGCCTTCACCACCCACTACCGGGCCGAGAAACAGGATTCCAAGGCCAGCGACCACGCCCAAGCCCCAAGTTGCAGCGGCCAAGCTCGCCACCGCCCGCCTGGGCATAGACCGCAGCAGGCCCCAAAAGGTTACCGGGCCGCCGGCCGCTGCCGCGAACAGCAATGTGGCAGCGGGGGCCTCTCCCATTCCCACCAGCAACAGAGCCGCAACCAGCGGGATCTCAAACATCAGCGGTACGTTTATCAGCACACCCAAGGTGGCGGCTATCGCCACTCCCTGGGGATTGTTGCCAAGGTACTCTCCCACGGTGTCCGGGCTGATCCACTGAATGACCAGCGCGCTGGCGAAACCGGCCAGTACCATCGGCGGAGCGAGACGAACAAAGTAACGAAAACTCGACCTGGCCCAGTCTTTCAATCCCTGTAACAGAACAGACCGCCAGGGCAGTTCCGCAGTAAGAGGCTCTGGAAGGTCGGCCTGAGCAACAGTGGGGAAGTCCGGCCCCTCCTGCGAGTTGGAGCGGCTCCGTCCGGCCAGCCAAACCACTAGCGGACCCAGGAAAAGCGCCGCAATCAGGCTGATTCCGACGCGGCTACCGGCCAGCATCGGCGTGAACACCAGAGCCGCCATGAGCAATGCCGGAACGTTCAGGGTGCTGGAACCATGCACGATGGCCAACGCCGACTCGGTGCCTGCTCCCCGTTGGCGGAAGGCGTTGGCCACGGGGACGATGCAGGCGGAACACAGGTTCATTGCCGGCCCCACCAGCAGGCCGCCCAGCGAACCGCGAACCCCCGGCCGGGTCCACACTCTTGACATACTGCCTTGAGGCAGCAGGAAAGTCTCGCTCAACCCGGCCATCAGGAAGGCGAATACCATTCCCAGAGAGATCAGTTTCAGGTAGGCGAGAGAAAAGTCCCACCACCGGGACAACAGCGTGGATTCTGGCTCGGTTTCCAGGCAGAAGCCCTGGAAGCACTCGACCGTGGGCGCAGTCACGGCCGCAAGATCGGCCTCTACGACGTCGAGCTTGGGAATGCGGTTGAACCACAGGAACAGGCCAAGCAGCACTGCCAGCAAGACCAGCCCGATGGCCAGTTGTTTCCTGCGCACGGTGAAAAACATATCCTCCAGTATACCCGCCCGGCACAGCCGTCATCCCTGAGAGGTTGTGTAACGCAGGGCAATCGCGGTTTAACTTCCGCCCGCCCGGAAACCGTCATTCCGGCGAAAAGCCTGCCTCAGCAAAACGCCAGCAACAACAAGGGGCGGGTTTGACAACCCGCCCCTGACAGTGTGGCCGCTGGGTTATTCCCTAGTTGCAGGGGTCAACGGTCTTGCAGGCATATATCAGCCAGGTGTGGCCGACATCGCCGCCGTCCCAGCCGGGGAAGATCCAGTTATCAACGATGTTGGGATCCAAGATAGCCTCGATGAACACCTCGAACAGAGGAATGTTCTCGAACTGCTCGAATTTGATGTTGCCAATCTCGCGGAGCAGCTCGTCGCGCTCGTCGAGGGGAGCCGTGTTCCGCAACGCATCCCACTTTTCGAACAGCTCGTCGGTCTCGTACTGGTGGGTAACGTTGTAGCCCGCGTTGAAGCCGGCAATCTGGGTCTCCACAACCTTCTTGGATGGCGGGATGGCCCACATATAGCCGGGGTGGTCGCGGCTGTTCAACGCGGGGATGACCGTTCCGGCCCAGTCCGTCTCCTGCAGGGTCAGGTCAATGCCGATTTCCTGCAGGTAAATCTGCACCTGCTCCATCACAGGAATCAGCTCCGGCGCGCCGGGGAAGGGGAACAGCCAAGCGTTGGCCTCGAACCCGTTCTCGTAGCCCGCCTCCGCCATCAGGCGCTTGGCTTCATCCACGTCATAGCCGTAGAGGTCATCGAAGCGGTCAGGCCAGGTGGGGTCCCAGCCGGGCAGCCCTTCGTAGAAACCGTGGACGTAGGACGGAGTTACCCGGCCCTTGTACAGCTCCAAACGGAGGGTTTCGCGGTCAATGGCCCGGTTGATGGCCTGACGCACGCGGACGTCGGTGAAGGGCAAATCCTGGTCCAGCTTGCCGGTGGTGCCGACGTACTTGTCCCGGGACTCGTCCTCGGTGCCGAAGTACAGTCCGGTGAAGTTAATCTGCACTTGCTGGGCCGGACCTGTGCTTTTGACCAGCTTGTAGCCCTTGTTCACCAACTGGTCGGTGAGGTCCTTGTTGACCTCGGTCAGGTGGGTCTCACCGGCCTCGAACTGGGCCAGCCTGGTGGCCTCTTCCAGGGTCCAGGTCATGAGCAGCTCGTTCCAGTCCACCGGGTGCACCCAGTGTTCTCCCGGAGCCTGCTCATAAAGGACCGACTCGCCCAGCTTGTGCTCCTTGAACACGTAGGGGCCAGTGCCGGCGACCTGGGACTCGTAGGCCATCTCGCCCTCTGCGTCCCACTGCCGCTTGCTGAACTGCACCATGTCGGTGGCCTCAGAGTAGTAGAAGGGCAGGTCGGGGCAGGGAACGTTACAGAGCATATTTACTTCAAAGTCGCTGATGATCTCGACATCCTCAACCTGGCACATACCCACCCGATAGCCGGAACTGGGGTCGTCCTCCCGGCCTGGGTAGGCGGGGTCGCACCAGATGTCGTGGTTGTGAGCAACGTCGGCGGCGGTGAAGATTCCGAAATCGGTGCCATTCTTGTTGTTCCAAGGCACGTTCTCGGCCAACTTGATATTCCAGGACATGGAGTCGCTGGCCATGTTGGCGTCAACAGCCAGCCAGCCGCTCATAGTGTTCGTGACCGGGCTGATCTCGAACAGCCACTCCTGCATGGGGTCCTGCTTGATGAGCTGGTCGGCGCTGCCCCGAATCCAGACGCGGAAGTAGTCCCGGGTGGGGGAGATCAGACCCAAGATGAGTCTGTCCACCTTGGCCTCGCCTTCCTGCCTCGTTCCAGGCTGCTCCCGGATTATCTGGAGCGACATCGCCGATGGCACTTCCATCTCAGACGCCGTCGGCGCTGCCGAGGCTTGTGTGGGCGCCGGAGCCTCGGTGGGCGCCGGAGCCGCCGTCGCAGTTGGAGCCGCCGTCGGCTGCACGGGCGTCGCGGTGGCGGACGCTCCACAGGCAACAGCCAAAGCTAACAGCAGTACCACCAACAGGGCAACGGGCCTCCTCAAGGATTGTATAAAGGGCATAGATGGAATCCTCCTTACGCACGTCAACTTGGCCTAACGTGATTTGGCGTTGTATAGCAAACTGCTTGGCAATAGTCAATAGTCTCCATTGCCTGGAAAGCCGAAACTATGGAGGATATTCGTTAACATATAGCCGTAATTCGTAACAGAGTATTCGGTGCAGGCAAATTTCCTTGACATGCCCCGGCGGTGATTGTAGAGTGCAGCAAGTCTCAGGGCCGGTATGCGCCTGCGCTAAGGCCCCACGGGCAAAAGTTCCAGTTCAGGGGGTAGCTCCTTTGGCGTTACCACGGATAGACGCTCTGCCGGGATATGCCGCCGGGCTTACCCCAAGCCCTCTACGAAAGCTGTCCGTCGTCTGGGACGTGTTACGCCGCTATCCGGTAATCCCGATAACCATTGTCTTGGTGGTAATGGTCATCCCGGCCATATTCGCACCGCTGATAGCGCCCCACCCCCCCAAGAAAGGAGACCTCAAGGAGGCGCGGCTTCTGCCTCCCTTCTGGATTGGCGACAAAGCTCTGTCGCTCCGGGCGGAGACGGAGATAAACCGGGCAGACCTGACGCCCCAGATTACCGTGGCCGACGCGCAGGAACTGGTGAACTCAGGCAACGCCCGTATCGAGAGCGGCGGCGAAAGCGTAGCGTCGGGCGACCGGATTATCAAACTGAAGACCGTGGTCGCGGAAACCCCTCCAGGGGGCGGCACCCAGTACGAAATAGCCCTCACGGACGCGCGGTCCTTGGTCGAGCGCGGCAAGATGCGCATCGCAGGAGTCGAGTCGGTCAAGGAAAGCAGCCTGATGACTGTCTCCGAGGGCCAACAGGTCGAGGAGATCATCTCCCGCGGCGGAAACTTCAGCCACTTACTGGGCACCGACAAAGTGGGGCGAGACATCCTCAGCAGAATAATCTACGGTTCGCGCATTTCCATCATGGTTGCAGCCGTAGCTATCTTCATCGCCGGGTTCTTTGGCACAGCTCTGGGAATCAGCGCGGGTTTCTTCGGGAAGTGGCTGGACGCGCTGATAATGAGGGCGGTGGACGTTTCGCTGTCCATACCCATCATCCTGCTGGCCCTGGCGCTGGTGGCGGCATTGGGCGCCAGCTTCGGCACAGTTATAGCTGTGCTGGTGTTGCTGCTGTGGGCGCACTATGCCCGCATGGCCAGGGGCGTCACATTGTCGGTTCGCTCGGCGGACTTCATCTCACGGGCGCGGGTAGCCGGGGCGTCTAATCTCAGGATTATGATCAAACACATCCTGCCTAACGTCTTCAACAGCCTCGTGGTGCTGGCGACGCTGCAGGTGGGTTTCGTAATCGTGATCGAATCAACCCTCAGCTTCCTGGGCGCTGGCATCCCCAAGCCCAACCCGGCGTGGGGACTCATGGTGGCCGACGGACGGGACCTGATTGCCACCACCTCCGGTTGGTGGGTATCGTTCTTCCCGGGGCTGACCATCATGCTGGTAGTGTTATCAATGAATCTGATGGGGGACTGGCTGCGAGACAAGCTGGACCCCAGGCAGCGACAGGTGTAGGAGAGAAAGGGATATGCCAGGCGACGTCGTTCTGGAAGTCAAAGACCTCCACACCTATTTCTTCAACAGGCGGGGCATCACCAAGGCGGTTGACGGCGTGAGTTTCACGCTACGCGAGGGCGAGACCCTGGGCATTGTGGGCGAGTCGGGCTGCGGCAAGACAATGACTGCCCGCTCGCTGCTCCGCATAATCCCCAAGCCTGCCGCGCGCATCGTTTCGGGAGAGGTGATTCTCGACGGCGAAAACCTGGTCACAAAGTCCGACGAGGAAATGAGGCAGGTGCGGGGCAGCAAGATCGCAATGATTTTCCAGGATCCCCAGACTTCGTTGAATCCGGTCTTCACCATCGGCAACCAGGTCATAGAGGCGCTGGGCACCCACGAAGGAGGCCGGAGCCGCAATCTCTTCGACCGCGCGGTAGACGCCCTCCGCAGCGTGCGCGTCGCTGCCCCTGAACGCAGGATGCACGATTTCCCTCACCAGATGAGCGGCGGCATGAAGCAGAGGGTACTGGGAGCAATCGCCATCTCCAGCGCCCCGAAGGTCATCATCGCCGACGAGCCGACCACCGCCCTCGACGCCACCATCCAGCTCCAGTACCTGCGCCTGCTCAAGGACATCCAGGAAGAGACCGGCATGGCGATTATCTTCATCACCCACGACTTCGGCATAGTTGCCCGAATGTGCGATTCCGTGGCAGTGATGTACGCTGGCCGAGTGGTGGAGCGCGGCGACGTGCGCCAACTGTTCAACGACCCCAGCCATCCCTACACGCAGGCACTGATGGCGTCCGTGCCCCAGATGGAGCGCACCGACCGCCTGTTCGCCATAGACGGGCAGCCCCCGGCCCTCTACGCTTTGCCCGACGGTTGCCGTTTCGCTGACCGGTGCGGCCATGCCCGGGACATCTGCCACCGGGAATATCCGAAGCCTGGCGAGGCCGCTGGGGGGCACGTCGCCCACTGCTGGATGCTACACAGGGAATGGCAGAACGCCGTTCCTGTTAACGCCGTTCCTATTACTGTCGAAGCGAGTTAGCCCCGGCGCAAACGCCGGCGCAGAACCCCGGCGATACCGGCGATGCACCCGCCTGTGAACATTCCCAAGAGGGCGGCAGCAGCGACACACATCACTATGAATCCCAGCACTTCGGATCCGCTGATGTGATAGGTATCTCCCGTCAGCACCAGTATCAACAGCACCCCTGGGACAAGCCCTGCAACAATCCCGGCCACTGCGCCGGGGAACACTCCGTCGCGGAAATCCGACAGCCACAGCCGCAGCATTTCGTTGGTCATGAATTTCGCCACCATGGGCACTCTTTCCCTACGCCTACCTGATAATGTGCAGCCTGCCGTCCTGGGTGTGCGCGAACACCTTGCCAGAGGCAAAGCTCAGGGGGGCCGCCACCGGAGATCCCAGGAAAAGCTCCCATAGCTCCTCTTGGGTGTAGCGGTTGATGGCCCGTAACGCGCCGTCCTCGTGGGCCACAATCAGCATATCGCCTGCCACCAGCGGCGAGGCTGCAACGGGCCCTCCGGTCGGCATACGCCACAACACGCTGCCGCCCTCCGGGTGCAGCGCGACGACTTCGCCTTCGTCTGTTCCCAGGTAGAGCGCCTCACGGGTCACGGCTGGGGGATGGAGGAATGCGCCCATTTCGTCGTCCGGCGAGAATCTCCAAATTAGGCCGGAGTGCTCCGGCGGCGCGGGCAGCGGGAAGCGCCAGATCCAAAGCTGCGCCCAGACGAGTTCCGCCGGATACCGGCCCGGTTGTTCCCTCACCGAGCCGTCGAAGGCCATCAGGCCCCCTTCTGAAATCAGATAGACCTTTCCGCCTGCCGCTACCGGAGGCGCAACCAGTGCGGCGCCGGTACGTATCCGGGCACGCTTGTCGCCAGTGCGGTCATGCCTTAAGAAGACCACTCCCGCGTTGGAGGCGGCGTAGAGCCTGCCGTCCTGAACCGAGACCGGCGCCACTGCCGGGCTTCCCAGCCCAATCTCCCACAGGGCTTTCCCTGACTCGGCGTCCAGAGCGAAGACATCTCCGCCCCTGGAGCCAGCATATACAATGCCATTATGGACGGTAACTGAACCTGGAAACGGATTATCGCCTTCGTATTCCCATCTGACTTGTCCGGTCCTCATATCCAGGGCGATTACGCTTTTGTTCAAAGTTCCCAGGTACAGCGTGTCTTCAGTAATGGCCGGCACTCCGTGGGCAGGGCCGCTGACTCGCTGTTCCCATATCTGCCGGCCTGTCGCAGTATCGAAAGCGACCACTCGCGACTGTCCGCCGATGTAGACTGTCCCATCGGCCACTGCCGCCCCGGACCGCACGTCCGGCCCTACGTCAATAACGTGTTGGATTACGCCCTGAGGAGAGTCTGCGAAGGGCAGGAAGTTAGATGCTTGAGCATTGCCGCCATACATAGCCCAGCGGGCCGCCGTGGATTCGGCGGTTGCATCACCAGACGGCTGCCGGAAGAGCGCGACCCAAGGGTTGGGAATAAACGGATAGCTCGACCACACCGCGTATACCAAGAGCAACGCAAGGGCCAGCCAAAGCAGCTTCCGGCCCAGCGGGGAGCGCAGTCTCCTGCGGCTATCCCCCTCTCCGGGTGGTTTGGCCCAGCGGGGAACGGCAAAGCCGCCGTGCGGCCTGTCAGTCGCCTCGTTACTTTCCTGCGTTTCCGGCTCTCCGGCCATCGGACACCGCCTGCAAAAATAGCTCCGCACCGGCTCGCGCAGGCGAGCGTATGAACGTTACCCAAGCGCGAGTCTTCAGGTCGTACTCAGCAGAAGGACGGAGGGGCCATCAGCCTTTCAGAAGCCATTTTACCACCGTTCTCCAGGAGTGTACGGGTAGCTTGATTCCTGGTGATTGCAGCCCTCGCCCACTTCTACAAGCCAACCAGCGGACGATGGTTCGTCTGTTTGGATTGGAGCCCTTCGACAGGCTCAGGGTGAAAGAACGCCAACGCAAGGTGAGAGGATGCCAGCAGTTGGAGTTGCTTTACTATCATCCTGCCGTCAAACTGACTCCCGTTGCGCCGGTTGACTATCTTGGCTTAAAGTGGGGCTGCTATGCAGACAGAACAGTGGCAATTCGATGACTGGGAAGGCGCTCTGGAACACTATTTCAGGGAGGGGCTTACCGATGGCTTGCCCGTTGTGCCGCCCACCCCGGAACGGGTACAGGCCATGCTGGACTACTGCGGACTGGGCCAGGATGACATCCTGGGAACCGAAGGAATCCGGCACAAGCGTTTCCCCGCAGGGAAAGTGGCAGTCAGCGCGGTGATGGCCGGCTGCCTGCCGGAGCATTTCCCGGTGGTCGCGGCGGCGGTGTCGGCAGTCTGCGACCGGGCCTACAATTTCCACGCCAGCAGCACGTCAACCAACGGCATCGCCAACCTCGTGATGGTCAGCGGGCCTTACGCCTCCCGCATCGGAATGAATCACGGCGTCAACGCCTTTGGGAACGGGAACCGCGCCAACGCCGCCATCGGCAGAGCCATCAATCTGATCAAGGCCAACTTCTACGGTTCCGTTTCCCAGGAAATGGACAAGAGCGCCTTCGGCCATCCCGGGAAGTACAGCTTCTGCTTCGCGGAGGACCTGGAAACCAGTCCCTGGCCCTCTCTAGCCGAATCGAAGGGGTTACGCCGGGACGCCAGCGCCGTCACGCTGGTCGCTGGCAACGCTCCGCTGCAACTGGAAACCCACGGTGACCGGCGCCCTGAAGGCTTCCTCACCGCCGCTGCCCACGCCATGCTGGGATTCGGGCCGAAGCTGTCGGAGGTTGTGCTGGTTATCAGCCAGGAGCTGATGGCCTACGTGGCGGCCACTGGCTGGAGCCGCGCCCAAGTGGCCGAGTTTCTGCATAAGAAGACCCTGCGGCCTGCGGGCGAGTGGGACGAGTGGCGTCGCATGGACAAGCTCCCGCCGGACGCGGACAGGGAAGCGTTGATAGGCTGTGTTGCTGGCCCTGACCGGATAACCGTCGTTCCGGCGGGCGGTGACGCCGGGGAATTCATGGCGCTCATTACGTCCTGGGGCAGCAGCCGTTCCGTAACCAGGGAAATAGCCGTACCCGCCTGAGGAGGTGGACGAGGAATGACAAGCATCTACACTCTCGACCCTAGGGACACGGCGGAGGCGTCGCCGGCGGCTCGGGCTCTTCGTCCGGCCAGTCTTGACGGCAAGACGCTTGGACTGCTTTCCAACAACAAGCCCCACTCCGAAGACCTGTTGCTGATGGTAGCCGACATCATCGGCCAACG
This sequence comes from Dehalococcoidia bacterium, assembly GCA_965232885.1. GTDB lineage: Bacteria > Chloroflexota > Dehalococcoidia > Lucifugimonadales > UBA3495 > VXOI01. Next base: position 95,113 of record CBDDQX010000004.1, read on the forward strand.
CTACTCGCTGGCAGGGACGGTAGAGTACAACAAGGGCGGCCACCAGTGGCCTGCCGACCGCTCCGCCCTGGAGGACTTGGCGCGCCGTTGCGACGTGATGATTCACGCAACAGCGGAATGAGGGTCCTGCACGTCGTGCAGTGTGCACGACGCGATGGAGATGGAGTTGCTTGGCGTGGCTTCCACCGTACTGACGACCAAGCCTTTCGTAAGTCAGGCCCGCGCTATGGCTCGGCTGCGTGGCGACGCCGACTACGGACTTGCCGTTATTGACCACCCGATTGTCACCTTAACCGCTGAAGAGTTGACCGGGCGGGCAACAGTCGCCGCGCCGCAGGCGATGCGCCACTTGCTGGACGGGTAGCCTAAGCAGGGGAAGCATACTCCGGCATGGCAAAGCCCTTCGTATAGCTGCTACAGGTATTGTTAGGGGAGACCAGATATGAAGTTCGGCATCTACAGCTCCATCGCCGCTCGCCCCGGGGCGAGCGGCTGGACCAATCGTTGCCTCCGTTGCTGTGGATGGAAGGGATTGTATTACCCGTTTCAAGCTACGGATAGACGCAGCTTGTGGCCTCGCCGTTGATGGTCACTGGCACGCTCCAGTCATGCGGCCAGATGCAGACCTCGCTCGGTGAGTGGCCCAGCAACGACAGAATGTTGGCCGTCTCCGGCGCAGAGTGGTCTCCGTAGTACAAGCCGCGATGCGTCCCATCGTTGTTGTGGCTGATGCCGAGTAGCCCGTAGCCTATGGTGGCGTCCGGCGTTATGTCGTGCCTGCCAGAATGTAGCTTTGGCACAGTCTGGCCTATTTCCGGGACGTATTGGCTATGGTAGGTTCTGTTGACCACGTAGTACCACTTGGTTGCTCCCTGGACTGTGGTAGTCACCCTACCCGACTGACGGTCGTAAGTGGCTTCAAGCCGGAGATTCGACGTGTCTTAGAAGGGGCCGTAAACCGTTACCCCGGCCGGGGCGGCCTCGGTGATGGCCGGGGTTAGGAACAATGCTCCGGCTGCCATTGCCAGTATCAGAATCGGCATTGCCATTGATCGTAGGACGGGGGGGGGGGCAGTATCTCCATTTCACGCTCCCTGTATTGGTTTTAGTGGGTGCATCCAGCGGTTCCGTTGAATTATAGACGATGCCAGTGTAGCGTTGCCGCCATCTATAATTCAACGGAACCGCAGCGCTGGAGCGAGGCCGTGGGCGCGGAATACTTCCTGCTGCGGCTGCGTCACGCCCACTCAGGCGGCCCGCCTCACGAAAAAATCATGGAGGCGATACGGCTGTTCGGGGAGAAGGTCATACCGGCGTGCGGCTAGAGGAACTTCACGGCAAAGCCTGGGGGTTCAATCCGGCTTCCTTCCTGGCAGAGGAGTCTCGTCTCATACACATACGGAGGCCATATGACCATACGGACCACTGAGGCACTAGACCGTTTCGTGAAGATTGGCGACCTCAACCTGCACTACCTGGAGTGGGGCGATATCGCCGCGCCGCCGGTGGTAATGATTCACGGCCTGACCGGGAACGCTCACGCCTTCGACAATCTTGCGCCCCACTTCTTGTCCCGCTACCACGTAATATCCGTTGATGTCCGCGGCCGGGGCGACAGCGATTGGACCGCAGACGGCGATTACTCCAACGACGCCTATGTGGCCGACCTGGAAGGGCTGCGACAAGCCCTCGGCTTCGAGCGCTTCTCGCTGGTGGGCACCTCCATGGGGGGCCGCATTTCCCTGACATACGCTGGCACATACCCCAATAGGGTGGAACGCACCGTCCTGAACGACATCGGCCCCGAAGTTGACCCCCGGGGTGGTAGCCGCATCGCCAACACTACCCGCGATTCAGTCACCACCTTCGAGACCATAGACGAAGTAATGGCTTGGCACCGGGAGAATCGAGTCGGATTCAGCGCCATGAGCGACGCCCAGCAACGAACCGCTGCCGGTCATGCGGTCAAGGCTCTGGCGGGCGGCGGATATACCTGGAAGATGGACCCGGCAGTCCGCGCCGACCCGCGCCGTCCAGACCCGGAAGTGTCCTGGAACCTGGCGCGGCGGATCCCCGGACCGGTGCTGCTGGTGCGGGGCGGAGACAGTGATCTGCTGTCTCCGGAGACTGCCCAGCGCATGGTAACGGAGATGCAGGACTGCCGCATGGTGGAAGTGCCCGGGGTAGGCCATGCGCCCACCCTGATGGAACGGGAGGCTTTTGGCCCGGTCATGGAATTCTTCTCCCTGACCTGAGCTCGTGGAGAATAAGCCGGTGTACGCAAGCTACGGTCCGGCCATCACGCCGACAATACTCATACACGATGAGTGGTTCCGTTGCGAGAAGCATGAGATTGCGGGAAATACGTCCTAACCTGCGGAGGGCTGATATGGGGAGCTTTGCCTCAGCATTGGCCGTACGATCTGCTTGGCCTCCTCCAAATCGTCTGCAAAATTGCCCGAAGGCACCCGGTCCAGAAGCTTCATGGAGTGCAGGGTGTCGGCTATTTCCTGATGCAAGCCGGCAATGACGATGGTCCGGTGACGCGCAGCCATGGCTACGCCAATCAGCTCACTGATAATTACTGCCGCAGAATCATCTATGTAGACGGTGCGTGAGAAGTCGAAAATGGAGAATTGTTGTTGCCTGATGTCGGGGCGCAGGATGCGGCTGAGTTCCCTGGCCGATGCCAGGGTAACACGGTCTGGGAATACCACCAATCCGCTGCGCGCCTGAAAGAGGTCTGCATCCTTGTCCAGTTCGTCATCTTCCAACACGGCCCTATCCAGTAGCGGCACGGAGACAAGCTCAGACACCTCCAGTCTCTCAAGTCTGCGATAGCTCATGAGAACAGCTATCACCAGTCCAATCACGAAAGCGAGAAAGATATCAACGAACAGTACGAGGAAACAGGTCAGGAGCATCACTGCGGCATAACTGCGGGGTATGCGGTGGATTCGGATAATGAATCGCCAGTCTATCAGGTTCCAGCCGACAAGTATGAGTATGGCTGCCAGCACAGCGAATGGAATTCGCTCGACTACGGGGCCGAGGAAAAAGAGCGTCGCGATAATCAAGGCGACCACTATGAAACCGGCAACCCGGGTTCTGCCGCCCGAAAGGGTGCTGACGAGGCTGCCCTGGGCCGCAGACCCGGGCAAACCGCCGACGAGGCCAGCGGCGACGTTACCCATCCCCTGAGCGAACATCTCCCGGTTGGGTTGGTGCTGGGAGCCAGTGATCGTGTCCAGCCGCAGGGCCAACAGCAAGGTGACAATCGAGCCAAGAAGGGCCATTATGAACGCCGGCTGCAGCGCTCGCAGGAAGAATTCCAGGGAAATCGCCGACAGTTGGAGGGATGGCAAGCCCGAGGGAACCTCGCCAACGGTGGGAGCGCCGCCAAACCATAGGAAACCGGCCAGGACACCCATAACGAGCGCGGCGAAGAAAGCCGGAGACAACTGACGGAGCCGACCCCGCCACAACACCGCCAGGGCGATGCAGATGAAAGTCAGAGCCAAAGCCTCAAAATTTATGGCCCTGAGCGCCTCGGGCCACAAGGCGGCAATCTCGATAATGCCGCCCTTTGCCAAGGTTCCGCCGAGGACCGTGTCGCTTTGCTTGAAGATGACCAGGATGCCGATGGCGGTCATGAACCCAGAGAGCAGAGAAGCGGGGATATAAGAGGCATGACGGCCAAGTCGCAACAGGCTGAATCCCATTTGTATCAGACCTGCGAGTATGCCAATGGTGGCCGCCTCGGCCAAGCTGTCGGCGTACTCCGCGACCACCACCGCCATGACCACGGAGACGGCGACATTGGGGCCGCCTATCATGCCCTGGGTTCCGCCGAATAACGCTACGAATATCCCCACCGCCAGTGCGCCATACAGCCCTGCCGCCGGGCCCAAGCCGGAAATCACCCCCAGGCCGATGGCGACCGACAGTACGATTCCCCCGGCGGTCAAGCCGCCGAAGACATCTCCCCGCAGATCGCTCAACCCGTAGTTGATCCTGCTTGAGACGGCGAAAGACGGCACTCCAACAACGCGCATGTATGGCCCCGGGAGCGACTTCGATATTAGTCCCCGTTCACGATGGTCAGGACGGTGTTGGTGGCCTTGTTGCGCAGCTCCCGGAGTTCGCCATACTCGGGGGAATTCTGTGGCGCAGTGTGCCATCCCCGAGCATCGTCTAGCGTGGCAAATTCCATGAGGATTATCCGGTGGTGTCCGGACGGTGTCTCGGCCCCGACTACCTCGGCGATGTCGCCGCGGCCCAGTAGCTTGCCGCCGAATGCCTCCAACATTCCAGGAAGGCGCCGACGGTACTCGCCATAGGCCTCGCTGTCCACCACTTCTAGGTGCGCTACTACGTATGCTGCCATTGTTCTCTCCTTTCTCTGGAATACGGCGCCCACGGTGTCTAGGGTTGATTTTAGCGGATGCAGGAGCGGGCGTTTCTACTGTGGGGCCGCTTGCAGGGCATTGAGGGAGACGACGCACAGCAAGGGCGGAGGCTCTATGCTACGATATCCCCGCTGCTTTTCGTGCCGTTACCACACTGTTCTGCTCGCCGGTCGCTGGCCGCCACACTTCGCCGAACCCCGCCCCCTCCAGCAGTTCTCCGATCTGGGACTGGGTGCGGTTCTCACCCCCCAGGAGCGCCATCGTCAGGCCGCTGACGGACGCATGGGCAGGCCCCGTCAGGTCCTCATAGAGCATAGGCTCCACAATAACTATCGTCCCACCAGGGACGATAGCCTCGTGGCACGCCTCCAAAATGCGCTGGCAGGCGGACATATCCCAATTGTGCAGGATGTTGGACAGCAACAGCACGTCGTGCCCCTTCGGGAGAGGGTCATCAAAGAACGATCCTGCTACGAAGCGGCAGCGCTCGTGCAATCGCCGCTCCGCGACGCGATCCTCTGCCAGAGGACGCACGGCCTCAAGATCGAAGATGGTGGCATCCAGCGATGGGTATGTCTCCAGCAAGGCCAGCGAGTAACCACCGCTGTTGCCACCGACGTCGAGTAATCGCCGGTATGACGAGAAGTCGACCGCCTGCCGGAGTTGCTGAGCGCCTGAGACGGCATTCGCCAGCATCCCTTCCGCGAACCACTTCTGGTCATCCTTAGTGAAGTTCTTGAACGCGGCATCCGGCAAGGGGTTCCCAGTGCCGAGAACCTCTCCCAATCGCCCGATTTGCTCGTGACGCCCCTGAAAGAGCAGCGATCTTCCACCCGCAAAATGCGGGCTTGAGCGCAGCAGAAATGTTTCCGTCGCCGGAGTTACGCGGAAGCGCCCCTGCTCGTCGCGCTCCACCAACCCCTGGCTCGTGAGGAAGGCGAGGAGCGTAGGCGCCACGCGCGGCGCCAGTCCTCCCAACTCCTCCGGTGTCGCTGGCCTTTCAGCCAAACGCTCGAACAGGCCGCTGCGCAAGCAGAACGCGAGCGCCTGCGCGCGCATGGCGCCATCCTGCAGAGCGAAGATGCGCAGTCTTGCCGCATCGAGTTTATCTCTTTCGGTAGACATGGAATTCAAAATATCCCACCTATCGAGAGGTGTCAATCATCCTGACAGGGCAACCGCATTCTAAATTCAGGTAGCTTCGCAAACCGTCATTCCCGCGAAAGCGGGAATCCATACGGCTTGCTTCCATATAACCAGAGTACAACCAGGAGCTTGGATTCCCGCTTTCGCGGGAATGACGATAGCGCACAACGCAGGTTCAATTAGAATGCGTTTGCCCTGATCATCCTGACTAAGGTAGGGGACAGGACATTGGAATAGTCCCATATAAGCATTGGGCAGCTTCCAGGTTGACAGCCTTGCTGGGAAGCCATAGGCTGGCGGCAACTCGGAATTGCAGGCGGATCGGGGGTGAATATTATGGAGATCAAAGACCTGATTATTGACGACCGGCAGCGGGGAAGATTCAAGGTCCACCGCTCTTCCATGACTTCCCCCGATTTGTTCCAAAGAGAACGCGAACTCATCTTCAACCGCTCCTGGATCTACCTCGGGCATGAGTCGGAAGTGGAAAACCGCGGCGATTACCGGCGCCGTACCGTGGCTGGGCGGCCACTCTTCTTCACCCGCGACAGGGACGGGCAGATACGGGTGTTCCTCAACACCTGCCCCCACCGCGGAGCGCTCATCTGTCGGCGCGACGAAGGCAACTCCGAGGTTTTGCAGTGCTTCTATCACGCCTGGACTTTCAACATCAACGGCGAGTTGATCGGCGTACCCGGCGAAGACGGCTACGGGCCATACTTCGACCGTGATGAACTGGCCTTGAAGGAACCTCCGAGGGTCGAAAGCTACCGGGGCTTCATCTTCGTCAGCTTCAACCCGTATGTCGAAGACCTGGTCTCATACCTGGCTGGAGCCAGGGAGTACATTGATCTGATTGTGGACCAGGCTGAAGAGGGGATGCGGGTGGTCGCAGGCTCCAACAAGTACACCATGAAGGCCAACTGGAAGCTCTTGGTGGAGAACAGCCTTGACGGGTATCACTTGGTGCCAACTCACCAGACCTACCTGGACTACCTGAGCAGCCTAACCCCCGATGATAACGGGAAAACCATGGCATCCCGCATTCCTGGCGCTGCGCGAGCCTTGGGCAACGGCCACTGCGTGATTGAGAGCGAGGCCAGAAACGGACGTCCCATCGCCCACTGGCACCCGCTGTACGGCGAAGAGGCCAGGGAGCCAATGGCGCGGGTGCGCCAGAGGCTGGTAGAGAAGTACGGGGAAGAGCGCACTCACCACATGGCCGATACGTCCCGAAACCTCATCATCTATCCCAACCTGGTCATCAACGACATCATGGCCATCACGATTAGGTATTTCGAACCCCTTGCTCCCGACGAAATGGCGGTAACAGCCTGGCACTTGGTGCCCAGGGAGGAATCGGACGCAATGCTGTCCAGAAGGCTGGACAGCTTCCTGACATTCCTGGGGCCGGGCGGGTTTGCTACTCCCGACGATGTGGAAGCCCTGGAATCTTGCCAGATTGGGTTCAAAGCCACGGAAAACGAATGGTCCGACATCTCAAGGGGTATGCTGAGCCCCAGTCCCCTGTCTACCGATGAGCTCCAGATGCGAGGGTTCTGGCGGCAATGGCACGCCAATATGCAGGGACTGACCCATACGGACGTGCAGGACGGGGAACCTCTGGAGGCGGAAGCCGCACTAGCGACGGATGACTGACGTACTCAGAGATCCGGGCGATTGAGGTATTCCGGGGCCTCGAAGAAACTCAAGCGGGCCGCCTTCTGCTCAAAGGCGCAGGCGGCCCGCGAAGAGATGCCAATCACGGCAGCCCTAGACTCCAATCTACTACCATTGCACAAACATTGGCATCACAACGTGGACATAGTCGTCGCTGTCGGTGGGTTTGAATACGCCGGGACTGGAGGACGTGGTGGTCTCGATGGCAACCTGCCCACGGTCCATTACTGACAGAACATCCAGAAGGTAGCGGCTGTTGAAGGCAATCTTGCCCTCTTCTCCTTCCAGTTCGGCTACGTCCACCTCGTCCTGGTCGTCTCCGACTTCTTCTGAGCGGGCCGAAATTAGCAGCCTGCCGCCGGTCTGTTCGTTTTCATTGGGTATGACGTGCATTCTTATGATGTTGGAGCCGTCGCGGGCGAAAATGGCTGCGGTGCGGGTAGCCCGCAGGGTGGCCTGCGAGTCGAGAATGGCGCGAGTAGTGTAGCCCTGGGGGATGAGCTGGTCGTAGTTGGGGAAAGTACCCTGCAACAGTTGGGAAACCAGCTCCACGGTGTCGCCGCCCTGCAACCGGAACATAACCTGCCCCTTCTGCGGCGTCAGCATAATGTCCACCGGCTCATTGAGGTCTCCCAACAGACGGTTCAGCTCGTTCATGGTGCGGGATGGGATGATGACGCTCATTTCCTCCGGGGTGGACTGGGCCAAGTCTCCGTGATGCACGGCAAGGCGGAAGCCGTCGGCGGCGGCCATGGTGAACCGGCCTTCCTGCAACTTCACTTCGACGCCGGTGAGCACCGGGCGGGACTCCTCGGTGGCAGCGGCGAAGGCCACTCGCGCGATGGCGGCCCGCAAAGCAGACGGCTCAACCCGGGCGACCACCGCGTCTTCGACGGTGGGTATCGGCGGGAACTCGGCCGCGTCGGTGCCGTTGATGTTGGCTTGCGAACGTCCCGACTGTATCTGTAGCAGGCGGGAGCCTTCGTCCATGGTGATGTCAATGCGGTCGCCGCCCAGCGAACTGACGAAATCGGTCAGCACCCGAGCCGGGACGGTGACCGACCCTTCTTCTTCCACCATCGCGCCAATCCAGGTGGTCATGGCGATTTCTAGGTTGGTGGCCGAGAGGCGAAGCATCCCTTGGTCGGCAGACAGCAGCACGTTCTGGGTCACCGGCAGAGTGGCCCTGGTGGCCACCGCGCGCCCCACCACGGCCAAGCCCCGGCTTAGATTTTCCTGCAAGCACGAAATCTTCATTGTCAGCCCCTGGTTGTCTTCCCTTGCGCGCTCGGATTCCCGCTTTCGCGGGAATGACGGGCAGAGAGCATTAAATCTCAGGAGCGGCCCCGGTCGAAGGCGCGGGCCGCCAAGTAGCTCGTTATTATAGGCTAAAGGCACAAGATACGGTATATCCTGAGCTGCCGACTGCTTGGGAAAATGCGTCAAAATGGCAAAACCCGTCTGATATAATGCCGACGGCTTGGGAGAGGACGAAATGACCGAGTTGCTGTTTCACCAACACAGCTACCTGCAAGAGTTTGACGCCACCGTGACCGACGTGGCCGATGCGGGCGTAGCCCTCGACCGCACGGCGTTCTATACCGGCGGCGGCGGTCAGCCCAGCGACATCGGAATCCTGTCCGCAGGTGGACGCGACTATGCTGTCACCGGCATCAAGCGGGACGGCGGCTTGATGGTGCACCTGATTGACGGCGAGCGGCCCGCTGAGGGCAGCCGAGTCTCCGGCCGCATAGACTGGGAGCGGCGCTACCAGTTGATGCGCACCCACACCGCGCTGCATATCCTCTGCGGCGTGGTCTGGCGCGACTACGGAGCGCTGGTCACCGGCGGCAATATGCAGCCCGGCGAGGCCCGCATGGACTTCGAGCTGGAGCGAATGTCCGCCGACTTTGCGGATGAAGTCGAGGCGAAGATAAACGAGGAAGTGGCCGCCGCCCGCAGCGTGCTGATAGCCAACCTGTCACGCGAGGAAGCGGAGCAGGTTCCCGATCTGATCCGCACCAAGATTAACCTGCTGCCCACCAACATCCGCGAAGTCCGGACCATTGACATCCAGGGCCTCGACGTTCAGGCCGACGGCGGAACCCACGTCAACAACACGACCGAGGTGGGGCGAATCCGCGTCGTGGGCCACGAGAGCAAGGGCCGCATCAACAAACGTCTGCGGATTGCGCTGGAGGATTAGGGCCTACACGGACACGGGGTCCTGGACGGCGCGGTGGATGAGGCCGCGCTGGACTACCTTAGGGAGCAAGGGTAGGATGAGACGCGATGGGAAGATGACGGTTAATGTTCTTCAGTGTGTGAAGCCCGGTCTGACAGATCGGGCTTTTGTTTACGGCAAGCCCATTGAGATAGGCCACCGCGACGGGAGCTTTGCGATTTTTCTCTGGGCAGCAGGGATGTGGCACGAATTGACGATGGTGTAGTAGGATTTATGTTCGATAGATTGGAGTGTAAGCCGTCCAGGAGAGGGAAATGGGGACGCTGAACGTTGCCAACCGGACGCTGGCTGTCATGGACAACTACCCGTTTCTGCGGTCGCTGAACAATGAGTGCATTGACCTGATAGCCATTGACCCACCATTTGCTGCCAATGAGACTTTTACCAGCAGGCCGCGGCCGGCCATCACGCAGGCGGAGTTTGATGAGGAGGTGGCTCTGGCGGGGGTGCACGGGGTGGCGCACAACGAGGGCATCGGGGAGACGCGGGTTCAGGATTTCTGGAACTGGGATGATGATATTCACCCGGCCTGGAAGATGCGGATCCAGGATGATTACCCGAAGGTTCACGCGGTCATTGAGGCAGTGGAGGCTTGCGCTACGGAGAATGAGGCGGCATACGTCTGCTTCATGGCGGTGCGGCTGATTGAGTGCTGTCGGGCGCTGAAGCCGACAGGCAGTATCTACGTCCACTGCGATGACCGGGCCAACAGCTTTCTGCGGATGCTGCTGGACGCCTTGTTCGGGGTAGAGAATCGCCACAATGAGATAGCTTGGAACCGGAGCGGGGGGCGCTCCGACTCCAAAAGGTGGGGACGGGTTACGGACCACCTGCTCTACTATACGAAAAGCGCATCATACACTTGGAACCAGCAGTACCAGCCGCTCAATCCCGACTATGTTCGCAGAAACTACCGATACGATGATAGTGATGGAAGAGGCGCATACCGAAAATTGCCTCTGCACGCTGCGGGTGTCAGAACGGGAGACTCCGGAGCCACTTGGAAAGGCTATGAGCCAGGGCAGCACAAAAGGCATTGGGCAACTCCAACCAAAGGGAATATGCACAATTTCATTGTGGAGAACGGAATAATCCCCGGCTGGCCGAATGCTTACCCATCGGTTCACGACAAATTAGAAGCACTGGATACCTACGGACTGGTGGTGCATTCTGCTACGTATTTGCCGGAAATCAAGACTTATCTCTCGGCCAGCAGGGGAATCGCTGCGACGGACTTCATTGCCGATATTCCAATGGTGTCCGGCAATGAGGATACCGGCTACTCAACGCAGAAGCCTTTGGCCTTGTATGAGCGCATTATTGCGGCGTCGAGCAATCCGGGGGATGTGGTGCTGGACGTATTCGCGGGGTGCGCGACTACGGCGGTGGCGGCGGAGAACTTGGGCCGACAGTGGGTCGCCTGCGATATGGCGTACCGCGCCTGGACGATGTTGAAGCGGCGATTTTATCTGAACGGGATTGCGCTAGAGGGGACGACGGATTCGACGCGGCAGGCGTTGGCGTCAGTGCGGAAGGATAGGGGTTTCCAGGAGCCACAGCAGTGGACTACCAGTCATGTTATCGGGCCGGGGGAGCTACCAACGCGGGATGACGTGGATCCGGGGCTGCCGACGGAGTTGGAGCAGGCGCGGCGGGCATCGCGTCGGTCTACGCAGTCGTCCACTTGGTCGGGGCAGATTGGGAAAGAGGAGGCGAAGGAACTGTTGATACGGCGGTTCGGGCCCGTGTGCTGGGGTTGCGGTTATGAGCCGCGGCGGCCCAACGGGTCGCTGGATGCTGCGCTGCTGGAGGTGGACCATATCCGGGCCCGGCGAGCGACTGAGGGAACACCAGGGGACGATGAGCTGTACAACCTAGCGCTGCTGCATCGCACCTGCAACGGGATCAAGCGCAATCGGCTGACGCTGGAGGAGTTGCGGCGCTACAACGCAGACAACGGATTGCTGTACGTGGAGACGGTGGGGGAACTGGTGGACTTGTTCGAGGCCACGCGGTTTGCGGCGCAGGAAATCAGCCGGCGGGGTGTTTTTTCGACGCAGTGACACAATGACGCGCTGGGGCTGGACGGCGAGCGGGTGGCGGCCATCCGCCGCAACCTGGCCGCCGAGCCGTCGGTGACCGGCAGGCGCTACGCCGGCCTGCGCCCGGCGTGATATGCTTCCTGTCAGACAAGACGCTCACCCTCGCCAAAGAAGGGCCGGAGGGATTATGACAACTCAACCCAAGCTGATTACCTATGCGGACTATCTGGCGGGGCCGGAGACCAAAGAGCGCAAGGAAATCGTTGACGGTGTGCTGATTATGTTCGCTGCCCCAACTCTGAATCACCAGACCCTACTGAACAGAATTTTTGTGCCGTCATATCTTTTCGTCTCCCAGCGCGAGTTGGGCCAAATCTGGTGCGCGCCCGTGGACGTTATCGTGCAACGGGAGCCGCTCCGGTCCCGGCAGCCTGACATAGTGTTTGTCAGCAACGAGAGGTCAGACATCCTGGGCGAGCGTATCGAAGGCGGCCCAGACTTGGTGGTGGAAATTCTGTCGCCCAGCAACAATAGGACATATATGGCAGAAAAGCTGGCCGACTACGCCAGGATAAACGTGCGGGAGTGTTGGTTGGTATCCCTCCGGACACATACCGTTGAGATACTGCGTCTTGAAGCCGGAGAATGGCAACGCGCCTACATCCGCGGCGTCGGCGAGCATATCGAGTCGGCGGTGCTGCCGGGGCTGGAACTGGATATAGCCGGGATTTTTCAGGGAATCTAGAGCGCAGGGGTTATACTGTCATAGTGACCGCCGGGCGGAACCGGCGAAATACCGCAGGAGATTCCAGCTCATGCCCCGAACCGTGGTAGGCATTGACGTAGGCGGCACTTTCACCGACATCGCAGTCTTGCAGGACGGAAAGTTATCCGTCCACAAGCTCCCTTCCACTCCCCAAAACCCTTCGCTGGGCATCATTCAAGGCATCGGCGAGGTGGAGATTGATACCGGGGCCGCCGACTTCGTTCACGGCTCCACCGTCGCCACCAACGCCCTGCTGGAGGGCAAGGGTTCGCGCACTGCCCTGGTAACGACCATGGGATTCGAGGATGTGCTGGAAATTGGACGCCAGAGCCGGGCCGAGCTGTATAACCTGGAGCAGGACCGCGCCCCGGCCCTCGCGCCCTGGGAGTTGCGCTTCGGTCTTTCGGAGAGAGTGGACTACACCGGCGCGATACTGGAAGACCTGCAACCCGACGCCATCGAGGCGCTGATGGCTCTCATCGGCGAGTCGGGGGCTGATGCAGTGGCGGTCTCCTTCCTGTTTTCCTTCCTAAACCCCGTCCACGAGGAGATGGTGCACGAGGCGCTGCGAAAGCTGAACCCCGCGCCCTTCATCTCGCTGTCCTCCCGTGTGCTGCCCGAGTTCCGGGAATACGAGCGCACCAGCACTGTGGTGGTCAACTCCTACGTGGGACAGGTGATGAGCCGATACCTGGGGGAACTGGAGCAGTCGCTGGGCGAAGGGCTCCGCATCATGCAGTCGTCCGGGGGCAGCATTACGGCTCGTTTGGCCTCGGAGCAGCCGGTCAGGACGATACTCAGCGGCCCCGCGGGCGGAGTGGTGGGCGCATTCCACGTCTCCGCGCAGGCCGGTTATCCCGACATCATCACGCTGGATATGGGCGGAACCTCCACCGATGTTTCCCTCTGCCCGGGGCGAATCAAGGAGACGGGCAGTTCCAACGTGGGCGGACACCCCATCAGCGTGCCAATGATCGAGATTCACACCGTGGGAGCAGGCGGCGGCTCCATCGCCCGCGTTGACACCGGCGGCGCGCTGACCGTTGGGCCGCAGTCGGCCGGGGCTGACCCGGGCCCGGCGTGCTATGGCCGGGGCGACCAGTTGACAGTATCCGACGCCAACCTGCTGCTGGGGCGGCTGCGCCCCGACCACTTCCTCGGCGGGCGTATGACTCTCAACCTGCCGCGGGCGCAGGGGTTGATGTCTTCGCTGGCGGCGAATCTCGGCCTCGGCGAGCAGGAAGCGGCCCTCGGCATACTCCGGGTGGTCAACGCCAACATGGAACGGGCCATACGGGCCATATCCCTGGAACGGGGCTACGACCCGCGCAGCTTCACGCTGGTCCCTTTCGGGGGCGCCGGACCTGTCCACGGCTGCGACCTGGCGCAGGAGTTGGGGATTCCCCGAGTGCTGATACCGGCGCGGCCGGGCATCCTTTCGGCCTTGGGCGTCGCTATCGCCGACGTGGTGAAAGACTACTCGCGCACGGTGATGCTGCGCCCCGACGCCCTTCGGCAGGCCCAGGCTGAGCTTGTCGAATCCCTGGAGGAGGAGTTCCACGGCATGGAGGGGTTGGCCCGCGCCGAGCTGGAGCAGGAAGGGCTGCCGGCCGAGAGGATGACGGCCCGGCGTTTCCTGGACGTGCGTTATGTCGGCCAGTCCTTTGAGCTGACCGTGGACTACCCGACGTCGCGGGCCTCCCGTTCGTCGGAAGGGTTGGGCCGCGCCATCTCGGACAGCTTCTACCGGGCGCACTTGCAGCGGTTCGGGTACGCCGACCGGGGGGAGCCGGTGGAGATTGTGAACCTGCGCCTGAAGCTGGACCTGGCGGTGGACAAGCCGGACTTAGCATTGGAAACCGCTCAGGGTTCCGGCTCGTCTCAGGCGCAAATCGCCACAGTAGGCGTAGTGTTCCGTCAGGGTGAGCTGCCGACTCCGCTGTACGACCGGGACCTGCTCGCCACCGGCAACCACATCACCGGGCCAGCCCTCGTGGTACAACTGGACACCACGACCGTCGTGCCCCCCGGCTGGCAGGGCGAGGTTGACGCCTACGGGAACCTGCTGCTGACAATGGGGTAGGCGGCGAATTGGCTTCCGGCTCTCGCTCTAAAAATCAAGCGAGGTAAATCTTGAAGTTTAGCTGGTATTATGTATTCAGCGTAATGTTCCGTCGGCCATACATCAAGGATGAGTGGCGCGAACTTGCTATAAATAATCCAATTCGCGCCGAGGTACAAGGAGATGGCCGTATCCGGCATTGGGCCTACATCCCTGAAATCGGGAAATACCTCAGGGTCGTAACCTTGGCAGATGGCGAGACTGTTCTCAATGCGTTCCCGGACAGTGGATTCAAGGGGTAAATGACATGAGACTCGGTTATCAAGCAGAGACGGAGTCGCTCTACATTGATGTTGCTGACGGTATCAGCGCTGAGTGTGTGGAAATTTGCGACGGAGTTGTCTTGGATTTCGATTCCAATGGTAAATTAGTGGGAATTGACATTGATCGGGTGAGTTCCCTCCCTCAGGTACTGAAAATCCCTGATAGGATAACTATTCCTGTCGAAACTCCCAACACCTCCGATTTGTCTAATGGATAGCCGTCAATATCAACAGCCACGTCATCTCAATCAACAGCCACGTCATCTCACCGTCCTGGCCGTTTTCGCCCATCCCGACGATGAGGGGTTTGGCTGCGGCGGCACGCTGGCGGCCCTGGCGGCGGAAGGACACCGGGTCACGCTGATTTGCGCCACCAACGGCGACGTGGGCGAAATCAGCGACCCGGCCCTGGCAACGCCGGAAACGTTGCCGTCGGTGCGGCAGGGCGAACTGCGGGCAGCGATGGACCTGACCGGAATCCAGGACGTGAGGTTCCTGAATTACCGGGATTCCGGCATGGTTGGATGGGAGGACAATGAGCATCCGAGGAGCCTGTTTCAGGCTCCCGAGGATCAAGTCATCCGGCAAGTCGAGGCGGTTATCCGGGAGTTGCGTCCCGACCTGGTAATTACCCATGACCCCACCGGGGGGTACGGGCATCCCGACCACGTTACCATCTGCCAGCGCACCGAGGCCGCCGTGGAGCGCTGCCGGGACGAGAACGGGCCGCTGCTTTATTACGTCTGCTTCCCTCGCAGCTTCTTCCAGCGTATGTGGAATAAGATGGTTGAACTGGGATTACGCCCTCCATTCTCCGCCGACGACACCGATGCGCTGGGCACCCCGGACGAAGAGGTCACCACCACCGTCAACGTCAAGCGCTACGTCGCCCTCAAAAAGGAATCGCTGGAGCTTCACCGCACTCAGATTGAAAGGGACGGTCCCTTTTCCCAGCTTCCATCAGACTTCATGGAAGAGATAATGTCCAGCGAATTCTTTCAACTGGCAACGCAACGAGGCGTTGCCCGTGACATCCTGGCAGAGTTGCTTGCCAACTAGAAGCGCCCACTTCTGCGAGAGGTGCCTTTATGCCCGTTGACCCGGTCAGCCTGGAAGTCTTCAAGAATATGTTCGAGTCGGTGGCCGAGGAGATGGGCGTCGCGTTGCAGCGCACTTCATACTCGCCCAACATCAAGGAGCGGCGGGACTTCTCCTGCGCTGTTTTCGACCCCGAGGGGAACATGGTGGCGCAGGCAGCCCATGTGCCAGTGCACCTGGGGGCGATGCCAGCGTCGGTGCGCGCCGCGCTGGAAGTTTTCCCCAATGCGCTCCGGCCCGGCGACATCGTCATCCTCAACGACCCCTACCTCGGCGGCACCCACCTTCCGGACATCACCATGGTGGCCCCGGTGTACGCGGGGGAAAAGGGGCAGGAAAAGCTGGCGGCCTTCGTATCCGCCCGGGGACACCATGCCGACGTGGGCGGAATGACGCCCGGCTCCCTGCCACTCTCCACCGAACTGTACCAGGAAGGCACCATCATCCCGCCCATCAAGCTGGCCCGGGGCGGACGGCTGAACCACGACGTCATCCAGCTCATCTGCCGCAACTCGCGCACCCCCGACGAGCGCAAGGGCGATCTGGCAGCGCAGACGGCGTCCATCCGCGTCGGCGAGCAGCGGATGCGGGAATTGTTCGAACGCTACGGCGTCGCCGACACCGCGGAGCACATGGCGGCGTTGCTGGACTACTCAGAGCGGGTGACGCGCCGCACCATCCAGGACATACCGGACGGCGTGTACAGCGTGTTGGACTACATGGACGACGACGGCCTGACGCAGGAGCCGGTCCCAATCGCGGTGACTATAACGGTTTCCGGCGACGAGATGGAGATAGACTTCACCGGCACGTCTCCGCAACGGCCCGGCTGCATCAACGCGCCGGAAGCAGTGACAGTATCGGCCTGCCTGTACGTGGTGCGCTGCCTGCTGCAGGAACAGGCGCCAGCCAATCAGGGATGCCTGCGTCCGCTGCGCATTAACGCCCCTGTGGGAACCTTGGTGAACCCCTTGCCGCAGCGGGGCGTGGCCGGCGGGAACGTGGAGACTTCGCAGCGGATTACCGACGTCCTGTTCGGCGCGCTGGCCGAGGCATTGCCGGAAGTGATACCGGCGGCCAGCCAGGGCACGATGAACAACATGATCATCGGCGGACACGACCCGGTGCGTGAAAAGCCATACGTCTACTACGAGACCATCGCCGGAGGCATGGGGGCACGACCCGACAAGGACGGCATTTCCGGTATCCAGACCCACATGACTAACACAATGAATACGCCTATCGAAGCCATGGAGTTCGCCTTCCCGTTGCGCCTGCGACGGTACGCGCTGCGGCGCGGCTCCGGCGGCGACGGCCTGTATCGTGGTGGAGACGGCGTAGTGCGGGAGGTGGAGTTCCTGGCTCCGGCGAGGGTGACCCTGATGTCGGAACGGAGGCGGCGTCCACCCCCCGGCTACCACGGCGGCCACCACGGGGAGCCGGGAGAAAACGTACTGCTGCGCGGCGGCGTGGAAGAGATTCAACTGGCAGGCAAGGAACTCATTGACGTGGAAGCGGGGGACGTTCTGAGCGTCCGCACGCCCGGGGCTGGCGGCTGGGGTCCCCCGGATTCCCGCCTTCGCGGGAATGACGAGGGTGGGCACCGGCATTGATTCGCTCGATGAAGGCTCTTCTCTTTCTCGCCTTGTCCCTCATGGTCATCTTACTGCTTGCGGGTTGCGATTCGGCTATCTCGGCAGAACCGCGCGATCTCCTGCTTGCGCCGGATGATGTGCCAGGCACCGGGGTTTCCGTCGTGTCGCTAACCGAGGAGCAGTCGCTGGACGGGCCGTCGGCGCAGGTAGAGTTAGAGGGACCCGGGTTTCGTGTCGTGCAGAGCGTCGTTCTGTTCGGAAACCGCGAGGCGGCTCTGGCCGCCCTTGACGGGATTCGCGCCGACCTGGTTAACCGGGGCGAGACCGGCCCCGGAGAACCGGAAGCCAGCGGCATCTTCGAGCACAAGTTGGGGAATGAAGATGCCGCCAGCCTGTTCTTTATCGAGAACAACGGCCTGGTCCGCCTGACAGTTACAGGCCCAGACCGCGAGGAAAGGCTTTCAGACCTCTCCGCCACTGCAAGAGACAAGCTGTCGGGCGGTTAGCTGCCGTCGTCGAAGCTCACTATCACGACAGCGTTGGCTATTACCAGGGCGTCATCGCCCCGCTCGTTGGGCACTTCCAGACCGCCCGCCACGGCCTCGCAGTGCCCGGTGCCGTGGGGCAGCACCGAAAGGACCGCATCCTTGTCCACCGCTCCGGGGTTGGGCACGCCGATGGTTACGTCAACGCGCATATCGTCTGCGGTCTTGCCCAGCATTCGCTGGAATCCCAAGCTGCTGTGGTGGATGGCATCGAAGACTGCCCGCTGGGCCGCGGTGGTGTAGTCCCGTCCGTGAACGTCAACGCCCATTCCCATCTCGGTAACGCAGCGCACTAGCACCATATCAAACCTCCATAGTCAAACGACTCCCGTCATTACAACCCAGCCTCCTCTGTGCGTCAAGACGGTGGGAAGACAGGGCGGCGTTCCGATTCAGGCGGTCAATTCGGGATAATCATCCGACCGTATCGTAGGGGCGGGTTTGAAACCCGCCCTATTCGGCGCAAACCATCTAAGACGGAACGCTACCGCAAGGCAGGTATTGGGGCAGCTTTACAAACCCGCCATTCTCAGTTAGATTCAGCCCGTCACCTCCATCGAACGCGGGTTGGGACCTAGCTCAGGTCAAAGCCAAAGCTCAATGCCGACGCGCTCCACAACCATCCTCCTGTGGCCCATCTTTTCCCTGATTACCGGATTCATCCTTTGTCTCTCGCTGGGCTGCGGCAGCGGAAATAGTGCAACAACCGTCATCACAGTGTTCGCCGCCGCTTCGCTTACAGACGCATTTCAGGACATCGCCGAGGAATTTGAATCGGCAAACCCCGGCGTTGAGGTCAAGTTGAATTTTGCCGGAAGCCAGCGCCTGCGCTCACAGCTTGAATTCGGCGCTGCCGCTGACGTTTTCGCCTCTGCCGACGCAGTCCAGATGGACTTGGCGGAGGACGCCGGGCTGATTGCAGGAACCGGCCACTCCTTTGCCAGTTCAACGATGACGGTAATCGTGCGCATGGACTCACCCATGCGTGACGTGAGCGAAATCGCCGATACCGGCGTAAAGCTGGTCCTAGCCCATGAGAGCGTTCCGGCAGGCGCCTATTCCCGGCGGCTGCTGACCCGATTGTCGGAGCCTGATTTCGGCACGGGCGCCGACTTTGCCGAACGGACGCTGGCAAACGTGGTATCGGATGAGACCAGCGTGAAGTTCGTCGAGCAGAAGGTGGTCCTGGGCCAAGCGGACGCGGGCATCGTGTATCGCTCGGGAGCGTTGACCGCCGTTGCCACCGGCTCTGCGCGAGAACTTCCGTTGCCGCCCGAGGCAGGCGACGTTCAGGCACTCTACCCAATCGCGGCGCTGAGGGATTCAGCCTCTCGAGAATTGGGTGAGAAGTTTGTCGAATTCGTGCTGTCTCGCCCCGCCAGGGAAATCTTGGCAAGCTACGGGTTCGATGCGCCATGATCCTCCACGCCACAACATCGCCGGGATGCTAGGGAGGTTCCCGCTGCGCTGGCCCGGAGGCCCCGGCGGAGCGCTGGGCGGGGCTGCGAGCGCGCTCTACGTAATTTTCATCGGCCTGCCAATAATTGGGTTGTTGGCGAGGGCGGCGCAGCAGGATGACCTATGGAACGCGGTAACCGGCGACCTAGCGCTGACCGCCTTGCGTTTGTCGGTGGTAACCAGCGTAATCAGTATCGCAGTAGTAGTCGCGGGGGGGACACCCATCGCCTACCTTCTGGCCCGCAGCAGCCACTGGCTGGCTCGCGTGGTTGACGGGCTGGTGGAACTGCCCATCGTACTGCCCCCGGTGGTGGCAGGCGTAGCCATGCTGATGGCCTTCGGGAGGGGTGGGTTAATCGGCGGGTTGCTGCGCGACGTAGGGGCAGACATATCCTTCACCACGACGGCGGTGGTGTTCGCCCAGATTTTCGTGGCTGCTCCCTTCTATGTCCGGTCGGCCAAGCTGGGGTTTCAGTCAGTGGCATTGGACTACGAAGAAGTTTCGCATACCCTGGGTATGTCCCCTTTGACAACCTTCCGCCGGGTAACGCTCCCATTGGCGGCGCCCTCCATCATCACCGGGTTGGGATTGTCGTGGGCGCGGGCGCTATCGGAATTCGGCGCGACGATGATGTTCGCCGGCAACCTGTTGGGCGAGACGCAAACCATGCCTCTGGCGATAATGACAGCAATGGAAACCGACCTGGACAGCGCACTTGCCTTGTCCGCGCTGCTGCTGTCCGTGTCGGTGCTGGCGCTGGCCGCGCTGACGCTGGCGTCGCGACGCCGGTGGATCGGCCGGGTGTGAGCGGCGTGGACGCAATCCAGGGGTGCCGCGGCTGGCTGCACTGCCGAATGGGCGGCTTCGACCTGCGCCTGGAATGGGATGTGGAACCAGGAAGGGCGCTGGTGCTGTTCGGACCTTCCGGGGCCGGAAAGACTACGGCGTTGCGAGCCATGGCCGGGCTGCTGAGGCCAGTGGATGGGGTAGTGGAAATAGGCGGGCGGACCGTCTACGACAGAAGGGAGCGCATCTGGTTGCCGGCCCACCATCGGCAGGTCGGCTACTTGACGCAGCAGTACCATCTGTTCCCTCACCTTAACGTAATTGAGAACGTGGCCTACGGGCTGGCGAAACGCCAAGAGGAATCTCAAAAGCTGGTTCGGGACCTGCTGGACAGCTTCGAGTTGGCCGGGCTGGAGGGGCGGTATCCGTGGGAGTTGTCGGGCGGGCAGAAGCAGAGGGTTGCCTTGGCGCGGGCGCTGGCGACCCGGCCCAGGCTGCTGCTGCTGGACGAACCCTTCGCGGCATTGGATGCAGGCTTGCGGCGCACTGTTCGTCAGGAGTTGCGCGCGATGCTGGCCCGAAACCCGGTTCCGGTGATATTGGTTACCCACGACCGAGAGGAGGCGCTGTCCCTGGGCGACGAGGTGCAGGTCATTGACGGCGGCCAAACCATCGCAAGGGGCGCTCCGGTGGACGTGTTGGGGCAGCCTGGCCAAGCCGAGGTCGCCCGGCTGGTGGGAGTCGAAAACCTGTTTCGCATGAGAGTGGAATCGCGGCATCCCCGGGATGGCACAATGCGGCTCTCAGGAACAGGCGCACAGGCCGGGTTCGTGCTGGAGACTCCCCTGGGCGGCGGGCAGGGGTCTGCCAGCGAAGCAGAGTGGGTAACCGTGGGCATTCGAGCATCCGATATCATCCTGTCGTCCGGTGAGCCGACGGGGTCTTCGGCGCGCAACCGCATCCCCGGGCTGGTTGCGCGCGTGGAGCCTAGGCCGCCGGGCTACACGGTGGAGTTGGACTGCGGCGTTCCTCTGCTGTGCCAGGTCACCGGGGCATCGTTGGAGGAAATGGGAATTCATGTTGGGCAACCCCTGTGGGCCGTATTCAAGGCGTCTTCCTGCTTTCTGGTTCGAGGCGATACCACAAGTCGCAGCGAAGAAAGGCCGAAAGCGGAGTCTAGTAATCTTGATTGCCCAACGTAGTTTTCATATATTTCGTCTTATATTCTCAGATATTTTACGAAATCGTGCGAAAACTCGGAAATATCCCGATTTTGGTTGCATATCCCCTATTTGTAGTTATAATGTGGTTTCAAGCACACATAGAGTTATACGGGGCAGGTATTCCAGCGTAAAGGGGCAGGGAATCCCTTGACCGCCGCTGGCTGGCTTGCTGGGCGGGCCGAAGAAAAACCGGCCCTTGTGCTTGGACGTGCTAAGGAGGTCACCAGTGGCACTGTCGGACAAGACCTTGGTCTGCGTGGAATGTGGCTCAGAGTTCATATTCACTGCTGGGGAGCAGGAATTCTTCCAGGCTCGCGGGTTCGGAAATGAACCCAAGCGTTGCCGCAGTTGCCGGGCGGTTCGCCGCACCGAACAGCGAGGCGGCGGCGGAGGTATGTATCAGGATGGCCCCAGGGAAATGTATCCCATCGTCTGCGCCGAATGCGGCAACGACGCCATGGTGCCTTTCCGCCCGCGCGGAGACCGCCCGGTCTATTGCAGCGACTGTTTCAGCCGGATGCGCGCCGAGTCTTCCTCCGGCTTCTAGCGCTCCAGCCTCCAGTCAGCCAAGGGTTTAACGAACTGCCCCTTGGCTGACTATCTTCCGCCTGCGGCTCGCTTTCAGGCCCCTGATAGTGCGGGGCGGGTTACTTGTGTGCCTTATCCACTTACCTGACTTGCTCTTTGCCTTCCTTCGGTAGCGTTCCGATTTATATCGGTATGACCGCCAACAATCCGTCACTCCCGTGAAGATTGTCCTCGTGAAAAAGGGGAATGGGAATCCAAGTCCCCTGTCCTCATTCATCCGTCATCATTCAATTGGGTCACCATAAGCAGGAAGGCTACCCTTCCCACTTGATTGAACCCCCCGGCTTTTCCCGTTAGAATTGGGCCAATTTCAGCGCCATTGCCTCGGGGTGAGACTGCCTTCTCTCATGAAATTTCAAGATCTGCGGGAATTCATTGCCTTTCTCGAACAGAAAGGCGAACTTCGCCGGATTTCCACTCCGGTTGACCCACGCTTGGAGATCACCGAAATAGCCGACCGCGCCATCAAGTCCGGCGGGCCTGCTCTACTATTTGAAAACCCACAGGGCTACGACATTCCGGTGCTAATCAATCTGTTCGGCTCTGACCAGCGCATGGCATGGGCCTTGGGTGTGGAGAAAATTGACGAGGTCGTCGAACGGGTACAGGGGATTCTGAACCTGGCGCAAGGCCCGCCTGAAGGGCTGGCCGCAAAGTTGCGAACCCTGGGGCAGTTGGTCAACCTGGCCTCCTTCCGCCCCCGGACGGTCGCCAACCCTCCCTGCCAGGACGTAGTGCTTCAGGGAGAAGACGTTGACTTGTTCAAGTTTCCCATCCTCCAGTGCTGGCCGATGGACGGCGGCCCATACATAACCTTGCCACTGGTGATCACCCGCGACCCGGAGACCGGGGTGCAGAACTACGGCATCTACCGGATGCAGGTCTATGACCGTTGCACCACCGGGATGCACTGGCAAACACACAAGGTCGGCGCGCACCACGAGCGCATAGGCCGCCAATTGGGGTTGGACCGGATGGACGTGGCAGTGGCTCTAGGAGGCGATCCAGCCACCATCTGGACCGGCTCCGCGCCCCTGCCGCCGGACATGGACGAGATGGTGGTGGCCGGATTCCTGCGGGAGGAAGGCGTGGCCATGGCCAAGGCCCGCACCAGCGACCTGATGGTCCCGGCGGAAGCGGAAATCGTGCTGGAAGGCTATGTTCTGCTCAACGAACAACGCAGCGAAGGCCCATTCGGCGACCACACCGGATATTACTCCATGCCCGACGATTACCCGGTGTTTCACGTGACCTGCGTTACCCATCGCAACCGCCCCATCTACCCGGCTGCCATCGTAGGCCGGCCGCCAACGGAAGACTACTGGATGGGCAAAGTTACGGAGCGGATGTTCCTGCCGATGATCAGGACCCTCATGCCAGAAGTGGTAGACATGAATATGCCTGCCGAGGGCATATTCCACAACCTGGTCATCGTCTCCATGAAGAAGGAATATCCAGGCCAGGCCCGAAAAGTGATGCATGGTCTCTGGGGATTGGGCCTGATGAGCTTGGTCAAGGGGATAATCGTCGTTGACCACTTCGTGGACGTGCAGAATATCTCCGAGGTGGCATGGCGGGTTACCAGCAACATGGACCCGGCATCGGATTTTGTGTTCACCACTGGCCCGATAGACGACTTGGACATCGCCTCCCCAACGCCCAAGTTCGGCAGCAAGGTGGGGATTGACGCCACCATCAAGCTGCCGTTGGAGGGAGGCCGGACACAGGAATGGCCTCCGGACGTGGTGATGAGCCCGGAAATCAAGGCGCTGGTTGACCGGAAGTGGGCCAGCTACGGCCTTTCCTGAGACGCCCCCACCCCAACCCTCACCCAGAGGGAGAAGGGGACTATTGAAGATGCAGTCCGCCAACGCAATACGCGCGCCGCTGGTAAAGCTGCCTCGTTATCTTGGGGTGGTGCGGATTTGGGAATCGCTGTACGCTCTCCCGTTCTGCTACATCGGCATGATTCTGGCCTCGGTGGAGACCGGCGGCAACGGCTGGCCCGGCTGGAGCGATTTCATCTGGATAACCGTGGCGCTCACCGGCGTCCGCACCCTGGGAATGTCGGCCAACCGCATCGTTCACCGCAAGGAGGATTCGGCGAACCCGCGGACCCGGGGCCGACACATTCCTCAGGGTCTGGTCAAGCCCGCCGAGGTCATCGGGTTGGCTGTAGTAGGAACAGGCGTCTTCTTCTACGCGGCGTCCCAGTTGAACACCCTTACGCTGATACTGGCTCCCGTGGCCGCCCTCTACGTCGTCTTCTATTCCTTCACCAAGTACATAACCTGGGCTTGCCACTTCTTCCTCGGCTTCGCGCTGGCCATTTCACCTTCGGCGGCATGGATTGCGGTAACCGGACGGCTTGACCCCGAACCCATGCTGCTCACCTTCGCCGTAGCGATGTGGGCCGGTGGCTTCGATGTAATCTATGGATGCGCCGACTATGACTTCGACAGGCAGTACGGCACCAACTCGCTGGCCAAGCGTTTCGGGATAGGCGCGGCTGTCTGGACGATGCGGACAATGCATCTCGTGGCGGCCATCGCCCTGCTGGCCGTGGGCCTATGGATGGAGCTGGGATTGTATTACTTCATCGGCTGGGCCATCGCCGTGAGTTTGCTGGCCATGGAAAACAGCCTGGTGCGGGCTGATGACCTTTCCAAATTGCGGTCTCCTCTTTTCCAATACAACAGCGTCATATCCGTCTCTCTGCTGGTGTTTACCATCCTGGCGGTGACCCTCTGATGCCTGGGCCTGTAATCGTGGGCATCACCGGAGCCAGCGGCGCAATGATGGCCCGGGCGATGGTGGACGAACTGTTGCGCCGGGATATGCCAACCGCGGTCGTCTGCTCCAACGCCGCCCGCATGGTGTGGCAGGAAGAGTTGGGCGCTTCCTTCAACGAAACGCTGGTGGAATGGCAGGAGCATCCAGCATTCGTACACTACGCCCTCAACGACCTGCGCGCACCCATCGCCAGCGGCAGCTACCCTGCCGCGGGAATGGCGCTGGTGCCAGCTAGCATGAACAGCATTGCCTCCCTGGCCAACGGAATCTCCAACAACCTCCTGCTACGCGCCGCCGACGTCTGCCTCAAGGAACGCAGGCCACTGACGCTGGTGCCGCGGGAGACGCCTCTGCATAGCATCCACCTGGAGAATATGCTCACTCTGAGTCGCATGGGAGCCGTAATACTCCCTCCCGACCCGGCCTTTTACCTCAATCCGCAGAGCGTGGACGATGTTGTAAAATACGTAGTAGGGAAGGTTTTGGTAACGTTAGGCATAGATGCGGAGTTGCCGGAAGATATGCAGTACACCGGGGGAAATAGCTGATGGGACTCACTTTCGTGGAAGGCCGGGCCATGGCACCGAATGGGCGGGAAGAAACGGTGGATTTTCTCATGGACAGCGGATCGGGTTATTCACTGTTGCCCTACAACGTCTGGCAGTCGTTGGGCCTTGAACCGACTCGGGAAGAGAGTTTCAGGCTGGCGGACGGAACGGTCGTAACTCGCAATCTGTCGAGATGTTATTTGATCCTTCCTCACGGAGAGGAATACACGCCGGTTATTCTCGGCGAGGAAACCGATGACCAAGCATTACTAGGCTGTGTGACGCTGGAGAATATGGGGCTTGTGCTTAACCCCTTCAGCCGTACCCTCCATCCAATGCACTTTCGATGGCGGAGCTGACCGGCCCGGCCAGGCAACGCTATGTTGCCGATCTCTTTGCCCGCATATCCGGCCACTATGACCTGATGAACGATGTTATGACCCTGGGTATGCACCGGGGTTGGAAGCGCCGGACGGCTGCCTTGGCGGCACAGGCGTTGCCGGGCCCGGCGCTGGACGTTTCCACCGGAACCGGGGACCTGGCGTTTCAGTTAGCCCGCCGCCCCGGTGTGGACCGCATCATTGGCCTCGACCTGCTGCCGGAGATGATTGATCTGGCGCGAGGCAGAGCGATACGCCAACGGGCTGCCGCAGTCAGGCTGGTGCTGGGCGACGCCTTGTCGCTGCCTTTTCCCACCGGGACGTTTGCCTGCGCTATGGCGGGATTCAGCCTTCGCAATATGCCCGACGTGAGGCGGGCTATCGGCGAGATGGCGCGGGTGGTCCAGCCCGGCGGCCGGGTCGCCCTTCTGGAGCTATCCCCCATGGAAACCGGGGTGAAGGCCCGTCTGTTCCGGCTGTACTTCCACAAGCTGGTGCCGCTTGTAGGCAACTTGATAGCCCGTGACCGAGCAGCCTATACTTACCTGCCGCAGTCGGTTGACAGGTTTTACGGCGCAAATGAACTGGCATCCATGCTGCGAGATGCGGGACTGGCGAACGTGGGCTACCGCCGCCTCGGTTTCGGCACGGTTTGCCTTCACTGGGGCGACAAACCGCGCACCAAGCGCGACAACGGCAACATGCCCTGATAGGCGATGCTCCGGCCCTGTATCTCTGTACTCATTTGCGATAAACTTATAGCAAGAAGATTACGTTAAATTATTTCCAATGAATTTTGGATTTGAGCAAGGTCGGCAATGACTTCGATGATCGAAAAACTGGAGCCTATTGTTCGCCGCTACGAAGACATTGAGTCGGCTATGGCCGACCCGGAAGTGGTGGTCAATTACGAGAAGGTTCAGGCGCTGGCAAAGGAACGGGCATCATTGGAGGAACTGGTTGGCATCGCCCGCAACTACCGCCAATTACTGGATGAAATAGCCGACCTAGAAGCACTGATTCAGGAAGGCGCAGAGCCGGAATTGACCCAAATGGCGCGGGAAGAATTGGAATCCAACCGGGCATTGCTGGAAACAGTGACCCTGTCCCTGCGAACCGCCCTGCTGCCAAGGAATCCCAACGACCAGCGCGACGTCATAATCGAAATCAGGGCAGGAACCGGCGGCGACGAAGCCGGTCTGTTCGCCCGGGATCTCTACCGCGCTTATAGCCGCTACGCCCAGAACCGCGGCTGGGAGGTGGACGTCATGGACGCCAATCCCAGCGAGGTTGGAGGATTCAACAAGATCGTTTTCGAGATACAAGGGCAAGGAGCGTTCAGCCGTTTCAAGTATGAGAGCGGCGTGCATCGCGTACAGCGCGTGCCCGAGACCGAGGCCCAGGGACGCATCCACACATCCACGGCCACCGTCGCAGTTCTGCCTGAAGCGGACGAAGTGGAAGTCAAGGTCAACGAAGGAGACCTGCGCATAGACATCTTCCACGCCGGCGGTCACGGCGGGCAGAACGTCAACAAGGTCGCCACTGCCGTCCGCATCGTGCATGAGCCCTCAGGGCTTACCGTGGTCTGCCAAGATGAACGCTCACAGCATAAGAACAAGCAACGGGCGATGGCAATGTTGCGGGCGCGCCTGTTCGAGGCCGAACAGGCGCGGCACGATGCGGAAATCACGCAGGCCCGCCGGTCCCAGGTCGGGGGCGCGGAAAGAGCGGAGAAGATACGCACTTACAACTACCCACAAGATCGCGTAACCGACCATCGCAGCGGCGTAACCTTCCACGGCATCCCTCGCCTGATGGACGGCTACTGGGGCGATGTCATGGACCGAATGGTGGCTTGGGAAGAGGAGCGTCTGCTGGCGGAAGCAGGAGTATAAGCTCGCGGGCCGCTAAACCACTGGCGGTTCCGTTTGCTTTTAAGGGAAAGCGCGTAAAAGCAAACGGAACCAAGGAGGGGGCTTGCTGAAAACGCTACTCGCGCTTTTGCTGTTGGCTGCGACTCTGGCTTGTTCTGATTTTGGGGTTGGAGGGTTCGGGGTTGACGAGTCACGCAGGGAGGACAGTCCGGAATACCAGACGCAGCGGGCGATTCCTACGGCAACCGCTACCCCTACCGCGAAAGGTGCTGACGTTGAAAAACTACCTACCCAGCCCGCTGAACGACCTACACATCCATCCTCATCGGGCGACTGCGACCCTGCGTATCCAACCATCTGCGTCCGTCCCCCGCCTCCTGACCTAGACTGCGAGGATATAGAGCACCGGAATTTTGAGGTGTTACTACCCGACAAGCACGATTTTGACCCTGATGACGATGGTGTTGGATGCGAGCAATAGATGGCACCCGATGTTGAATAGGACTTACGCAGTTGGCTACAATTCCCTCTCCCGAAGGGAGAGGGTTAGGGTGAGGGCGAACCTTTCAACCGCGTAAGTCCTAGTTGAAATAGGATTCGCAGAAGGGTTCCGTTTTTTCAGGTTCAGGAGAACATGACAGTAATCCGCGAGACAATCCGGGAAACCCATCAGACACTGGAAGCCGCCGACATCGCCGACGCGCGCCTCGAGGCCGAGGTAATGGTGATGACGGTGATGCGCATGACCCGCCAGAACATCTTCGCCGAGCAGGAGACCGAGGTCCCAGCCAGCGAAGCCCAACAACTGGCCGAAATCGTGGCTCAAAGGCTGGAGCGCACGCCGTTGGCCTACATTCTCGGCTACCGCGAGTTCTACGGAATCAACGTGATGGTGACGCCCAACGTGCTGATTCCCCGCCCGGAGACGGAGGGCATGGTGGAACACACGCTGTTCATGGCGCTGATGGGCATGGAGACGCGGGAACTTACCATCGCCGACGTTGGCACAGGCAGCGGGGCCATCGCGGTCAACCTGGCCATCCACCTGCCCGCCGCACGCATCTACGCCGTGGACATTTCCGAGGCCGCCCTGGACGTGGCGGCCTACAACATCCGCGGCCACTCTGTCCATGACCGGGTGCGTCTGGGGCACGGCGACCTGCTGGAGCCGCTGCCGGAGCCGGTGGACCTGATCGTCGCCAACCTGCCCTACATACCTTCCGGCCGCATATCAGAGTTGCAGCCCGAAGTTCAGAATGAGCCGCCGGTGGCGCTGGACGGCGGCCCTGACGGGCTGGATCTGGTGCGGCGTCTGCTGGCGCAAGCCCCCAACAAGCTCAACTCACCCGGTGTCATACTGCTGGAAATGGACCCGGAGCAGTTCCCCGCCGCCGAAGCCTTGGCCCTCCGGCACTTCCCCGACGCCGAAATCACCGCCGAGCAGGATTTGTCTCACCAAGACCGTATTATGGTAATCAACCGCCCCTAGCGCCGGGATGGCTGTGCGCCAAAAAGCCCGCCGCAGTTGAATGACCCGCGGCGGGCGACTGCCTCAATTCACTGTGCAATCAATGACGGCGGCTATAGCGGAATCCCGCAACCGTCTGCCGCCGTGCCTTGATCCAAAGCCCTCTCCCCCGTCTTCTATAAACCGGCCAGTTCCAGAGTCGCCACATCGCCAGTCTCTATGTTGGCGACGCGGATGGCGTGGTTGTTGGTGTCGGCAATGTACATCATGCCATTGGCGATGCTGAGACCGCTGGGTTCCGAGAAGCGGGCTTGGGCGAAAGGACCGTCCACATGGCCGGGTGAGCCGGTACCTGCCACAGAGAAGGACGACCTGGTCCGTGGCAGCACCCGCTTGATCTTATGGTTGTAGGTGTCGGCCACGTACAGCACGCCCCCGCCATCGTCTGACACATGATGGGTGATGCCGATAGGGTGCTGCATCCGCACACGGAAGTCGTCGCCGTCCACGTCGCCGAACTCGAACAGCCCCAGCCCGATGAGCGTGCGCACCGAGCCGTTTGGGTCGAGATCGCAAGCCCGGACGGCGCTGGTCTCGCTGTCGGCGAAGAACAGCCGCTCGCCGCCGTTCCCGTCGTTGCCAACAGTGATGCCGCTGGGTTGGGCCAGAGCGGACGTCGCCAGCGGCCCGTCGGTAATCGCCTCACGGCCACTGCCAGCGTAAGGGCCGACGATGCCGGTCTGCAGGTCGAGCGACCATAGCTGGTGGATGCCAGCCATAGCAATGTATACCACGCCGTTATGCAGCGCCACGTCCCACGGAGAGCTGAGGCTGGTGGAGCGTCCCGCCTGTCCGCCTGTCCGGTCGTACCCCTGCTCGCCAGTGCCCGCGATGGTCTCCACCTGCCCGGCCTGAAGATCAACGCGGCGGATGGCGTGGTTCTCCATGTCAGCGACATACAGGAAGTCGCCATCAATGGCCATGCCCTGGGGGTGGTTGAAGGCTGATTGTTCCAGAGGGCCGTCAACCAGGGCTTCCTCGCCGGTGCCGATCACCTGCCTCACGTCGCCATCGAAGGACGAAATGATGATGCGGTTGTGGTTAGTGTCGGCGATGAACAGCCTTCCGCCGGCCTCATCGGCCAGCACCTTGCCGGGGAAGCTGAGGGTGTTCTGCGGGCCGGTCGGCGGCGTGGTGGGCAGCGGCGAACGCTGCATGATGCCTATCTCGTCAAACTCCGCCACCATGCCCGACATCAGGGTGTCGAACTGCTCGAAGGTCAGCTCTCCCTCGTGCTTGCCGATGACGTTACCGAGGGGGTCAATGAACATCAACGTGGGCCAAGCCCGGCAGGAATACTGCTGCCAAACTTGAAACTCGGCATCGTTGATTACCGGATGCTCCAGCTCACACCGCCGGACGGCAGCGGTAAGGCTGTCGGTTTCCTTCTCAGTGGGGAACTTGGCCGAGTGAACGCCGACGACCACCAGTTCGCTGGCATATTTGCGCTCCAGTTTCCGCAACTGCGGAAAAATGTGCATACAGTTGACTCAACAGTAGGTCCAGAAGTCCAGGATGACGATTTTGCCCTTCAATTCCTCCATTGTGAGGGCGCGGTCCGTATTGACCCACTCCAGGCCACCGGGGAATTCGGGTGCTGCCGTCGTGCCGGCGTAGGAACGGCTGGTTGTCATCGGAACCTCCGGAGTCTGTCATTCCCACGGAAGCGGGAATCTGCAACGGGTTGGGTAGTGATTCCTGAGCGTAATTTACGCTTTGTTAACCTGGATTCCCGCGAAAGCGGGAATGACAGGTGGGGCGCAGAAGGAGATGAGATTAAGGCCCTAGCTGACGGGCGCGGGCTGCAACTGTTCCGCCAGGAACTCGCGGGTACGCGCCCAAGCCATTTCCGCCGAGGTGCGATGGTGGCGCTGGGGCATATAGCGGTTCATAAAGGCGTGATCCGCGCCAGGATAGGAGTAGAAGCGATGCTCTTTGCCCAGCTTGGTAAGTTCGTCGTCCAACTTTCGCATATCGTCCTGAGACGGATTGGCGTCAATCTCACCAAAGTGGAACAGCATGGGGCAGTTGATTCCGTCCGCCAGCTCGAAGGGAGCCACGTCTCCGGCGCCCCACGGCGCCATTATGTTGCCTCCGTAGAAGGGCACGGCCGCCTTGAAGTTCGGGTTGGTGCAAGCGGCCAGCCAGACCACCCTTCCGCCCATGCAGAATCCAGTGATGCCCAGACGTTCTCCATCCACGGACCAATGAGAGCGCAGGAAGTCTGCGGTCGCGTTCACATCGGCGATGATGTCCGGATCGCTGAGCTGATCGCGCTTGCTACGCCCGGTCTGCTCGACCATCTCGTCCGTTATGCGGTGAAACAGGTTGGGAGCGGCGGCGGCATAGCCTTGTCCGGCGAGGCGGTCCGCTATCTCGCGAATGAACATATCCACGCCGGGGGCGTGGTGGGCAACTATCATCCCCGGGAAGGGGCCTTCCCCGTCGGGTATGCTCAGGTAGGTTGACATTTCCGAATCGCCCACGGTGAGCGTCTGCACTGAATAGGGCATGTCCCTCTCCGGTCTAATTTCTTACTCGACAGCCAGAACTGCGTAACGGATGAATATGGTGCCCACCGGCTCAGCCAGTGGGGCATTGCCGACCAGGACCGCGACGACGTGTTCGGCTCCGGGAACGGCGCTGTCTTCGATGAGGACGCGCTTGGGCACGTTGTTGCCTGTGATGACCCACAGGTTCCGGTCAATCTGACCGTCTACGTAGACCTCGCCGTAGTTGTCCACGTTGGTCTCGAACCAGACCCGGCGACCGGCTACTTCCTCGCCCTTAACGGTGGCCGGAATGGCAAACCTGAGCCGGTACCAAGCGAAGGTGAAGCCTACGGAGCGGCGCTCCTGGATGTCTGCGTTCCGCTCCCAGCCGGAGTCGTCGTAGTCCGGCAGCCGGGCCGGGCTTTCCCGCATTTCGGCGACCAGCCCCTGATTAGGTTCGCCGGGCACCAATCCCATCGCCACGCGCCAGCCGTCGGAGTTCAACAACGCCAGCTCGTCAACATTTTCCAAGTCCAATGACACGCGAGGCATCGGCTTCTCCTTATCTTTGTCTGAATCAGGATTTTCAGGATTATAGGATTTACCGGATGGGATGAATCCTATAATCCTGATTCAGACAATTGCATCGAGAATCAAAGTCGGGAGAGGGGATTAAGCGGCTACCGTTGCGGCCTTGAGGTGCTTGTCGAAGAACTCGATGGTGCGCGGCCAGGCGGCAGCGGCAGCTTCAGGGTGATGCCGGTCTGGGTTGTTGAAGTCCATGAAGGCGTGGTTTGCGCCCTCATAGGTGTGGAACTCGAAGGTCTTGCCCAGCCGGTTCAGCTCCGCTTCCAGCTTGTCTCTGTCTTCCAATGACGGGTTCACGTCTATGGAGCCGAAGTGGAACAGCATCGGGCAGTTGATGTTGGCGCTCATGTCGAAGGGCGTCTGCTCGCCGCTGCCCCAGATGCCCATGATGTTGCCGCCATAGAAGGGCGCGGTGGCCTTGAAGATGGAATTGGACGCCGCCATCATCCAAGCGATGCGCCCGCCCATGCAGAAGCCGGTTACGCCGAGGCGGTCGCTGTCCACGTGGGGGTTGGCTACCAGGAAGTCCACCGCCGCGTTCATGTCGGCGATGATGTCCGGGTCGTTCAGGTAGTTGAGACGCTCCAGGCGCGGGCCGTTCAGTTGCTCCTCCGTATAGCGGTGGAACAGGTCAGGCACCACGGCCACGTAACCAGCCTCGGCCAGCCGGTCAGCCATGACCTTGTCGAACTCATCCAGCCCGCCGACGTGGAAGGCGATTACCACTGCCGGGTAGGGCGCAGCGCCGCCGCTGGGAACCGCGGCGTACATATCCATCTCGGAACCGTTGACTGTCAGCTTGTCCGTAAACGAAGGCATTCCAAACACTCCCTTCTTTGTGCTTCGTTGGCTACTTGGCCTGATTACCCTGGATTTTAACAGATTCCCCCGGCGTGCCGGTTAGATTAGTCCTTCGGCGCGCACTGCCGCCATGGTGTCGGCGAAGGCCTCGACGGTCTGGTCTATATCGGCCTCGTTGTGGACGCCGGAGACCAGGATGGTCTCGCGGCCCATTATGTCCACTCCCCGGTTCTGGAGGCCGCGCTTCATGGCGGTAGTGGCGGGGGAAGCGGCGGCAGCGGCTATCTCGCGGTGCGGCATGGTGCATATCTCACGGTCGCAGTCGCAGTCCGCCAACACCACGTGAAGCATCGAGGCAATGCCGTGAACGTGTCCGGGGATTTCCAGCCGCCCCAGGACCTCGTTGAATCCGGCTTTCAGACGGGCCGCCATCGCGTCGGCCTGCTGGTTGATGGGCTGACTGGCGAGCAGCTCAAGAGCGGTGGCCCCGGCCGCAGCCGATAGCGGGTTGGCGTTGAAGGTGCCGGGGTGATAGACACGGCGCACGTTGTCCCAGTCCGGGTCGCCGCGATGTGCAATCATGTCTATGATGTCGGCCTTGCCGCCCACGGCCCCGCCGGGGAGCCCGCCGGCCACGATTTTGGCCATGGTCGTCAGGTCTGGGGAAATTCCATAGCGAACCTGCACACCGCCGGGAGAGGCGCGGAAGCCGGTTACCACTTCGTCGAAAATGAGCACGACATCATGCTTGGCGGTGAGTTCCCGAAGGCCTTTCAGATAGACCGGAGTATCGAAGGTCATCTGTCCCATGTGGGCGCCCGTCGGCTCCAGAATGATGGCGGCAATATCGTCATCGCGGTTTAGGGCGTCCTCAACCGCCCCCAGGTCGCCCGGGCGGCACAATCACCATCGTCCCCATACTGGCGTCGGGTATGCCGGGCGCGGAACGGTCCGACCCGGCCATGGCGTAGTCGTGCCAACCGTGAAAGTGGTCTTGCAGCTTGACTACCTTGTTCTTGCCAGTGTAGGCGCGGGCCAGGCGCATCGCCATCAGCGTCGCCTCGGTGCCAGAGCTGTTGAATCGCACCTTTTCGACGGAGGGCATCAGCGCCTTGATGGCCCGCGCCCATCGCAATTCCTCGTCGGTGGAAGCGCCCAGGTGAGTGCCGCGCCGTATCTGGTGCGACACGGCCTCGGCAATGGCGGGATGCGAGTGCCCCAGCAGCAGTGCTCCGTGGCCCGAAACGTAGTCAATGTATTCGTTGCCGTCCACGTCCCATTTGCGCGGACCCTCGCCGTGAGTCATAAACAGCGGGAAGGGCATGGCATAGCGGGAGTCGTGAGTCACGCCACTGGGGAAGATGGTGACGCTTTCCTCGTAACGCTGGGCAGAACCCGGATGCTTGGCGATGTACTCTTCAAGGATAGTCGGCATACTGCCTCCTGAGGTCTGGCATATACGCAAGCCAATGTTGCCGCCATTGTATCGCGGAAGGCCATGGTACGCTACGGCAGATATTGGCGCGCGTTGCGGCCGCTATTAGTCACGATGACCATAAGAAGGGAATTGGGAGAGGTTAGCCACAGGTGTAAAATGGATGGTGAACAGTTACGCGAGTTCGATGTTAGTGCAGGCCCTTAACCACCACCGTGGATGCAATATGCGTCACATCATCCATGCCGACCTTGACGCCTTCTATGCCGCCGTGGAACAGATGGACAGCCCTGAGCTGCGCGGCAAGCCGGTGCTGGTCGGCGGGCGTCCTGAGAATCGGGGCGTGGTCGCCACTGCGTCATACGAGGCCCGTCCCTTCGGCGTACATTCCGCCATGCCCATGCGCACCGCTGCCCGGTTGTGTCCGCAGGGCATCATCGTCCCGCCCAGGTTCACGCGATACCGGGAGATGTCGCGGCAGGTGATGGACATCTTCCGAGACTTCACGGAGGTCATCGAGCCGCTGTCGCTGGACGAAGCCTATCTGGACATCAGCGCAGCGGTGGACGAGTCGCAGGGCCGCTGGCCCATCGGCGTCGCTTTGGACCTCAAGCGGCGGGTCAAGGAAGAAACTGGGCTGACGGTTTCCGTGGGAGTAAGCGCCTGCAAGTCGGTTTCCAAGATTGCCTCCGACATGGACAAGCCCGACGGCCTGGTGGTCGTTCCGCCGGGGGACGAAGCCGGGTTCCTGGCTCCCTTGGCAGTGGGAAAGCTGTGGGGCATCGGCCCCAAGACCGCAGAGCGGTTGCAGGCGGAGGGCGTGGAGACCATCGGGAGGCTGGCGCAGCAACCGCCGGAGTGGTTCCAGCGGGTGTTCGGGCAGCGGGGCGAAAGCGTGGCCAAGCGGTCCGTGGGCCTGGACGACGATCCGGTGCATACCGAGCGAATCACCAAGTCAGTGTCGTCGGAGACCACCTTTCCCGACGACATCGGCGACGTGGAGGAACTCCGCCGGGTGCTGGAGGAACTGGCGGGAGGAGTAGCAGTCAGCCTGGAACGCAAGGGCCTGCAGGGGCGCACGGTCACGGTAAAGATGCGCCTGGCCGACTTCACCACCTTCAGCAGGCAGACAACCCTTCCCGTACCATCCAGCGAGGCCGGACCCATCCGGGACACCGCATGGCGTCTGCTTTCCGCAGAACTGACTGCCGGGCGCACCTTCCGGCTGCTGGGAGTCGGCTTGAGCAACTTCGCCGAAGTGGACCTGGTACGCCAACTCACCCTTTGGGAATACGGATTAACCACAGAGAGCGCAGATGACACGGAGGTTTAGAGGGAAAACCATAAAGCCTCTGTGTTCTCTGTCGCCCTGTGGTTGAAACTCTACCGGAACAGGTCGCGTTCGCCGGTGCGGAGCAGACGCTGGATAGTGGCACCCTCCATCGGCTCGAACTCATAGCCCCGTATGATGGTAACGGGTATACCCAGCGACTTGCCGGTGACCAGCTCCGCGGTGGCGGCCAGTTCGTCGGCGACAGCAATCTGCGTGGTGTGCAGCACGTTGCCGTAGGCGTCGGGAGCGCCCACGTAGTCCAGCAATGGGTCCATGCCGGCTACGCCGATAGCCACGTTGGCCGCTCCGTTGCGCCAGGGACGGCCGAAGGTGTCCGACACGATTACTGCCACGTTCATACCCAGGCGCGCCTGCACGGCGGCACGGATTCCTTGGGCCGAGGCGTCGGAGTCATCGGGCAGCAGGGCGATGGTGTTGTTGCCGGGGATGTTGGAGGCGTCTATGCCGGCGTTGGCACAGTAGAATCCGTGCTTGGTCTCGGCGATAATCACGCCCCGGTCCATCCGCACGATGCGGACGGCCTCCCGCAGGATAGCCTCAGTATGCCGGGGGTCGCGGCGGTGGCCCTCGGTGATGGTGACGGCCAACTGCGACGGCTCGATATCCTCGAAGCTCATCACCTTGCCTTCCACCTTGGAGACGACCTTCTGGGTGACCACCAGAATGTCGCCCTCTTCGATGGGGGTTCCCTGAGCGGCGGCGGCGTCCATCGTCAGGCCGGCCAAGTCGTCTCCAGGACCCACTTCCGGCATCCCTTCCACGGCGATAACTCGAACTTCATTGGGCATAGCGAATCACCTCAGTGTTGATGGAGCCAGTAAAGGCTGGATCAATCAGGATCCGGTTTCCGGGCGGCGAGTTTAGTTGTTAGTCCACGATAACACAACCAGCGCTGCCGATGCACAATGGATCTGCGTCGAGGATCCTAATTTTTCATGGGTGGGGATTCAGTTGATCCCAACGCGGTCAGTAACCGCTATCTGACCGCTCTGCCACGAAGTGTCCCGGATTTCCTGAGCCGGAAATTCTATGTGCTAAAATCGGTGGGTGACCTCTGGTCATGCAGCCTGCTTTGAGAAGGTGACGCCTGTGGCTTCTTCGACTTCCGGGAACTACCGTAAGAGGGTCTACACCAAGTTTGGCGACAAAGGGGAGACCAGCCTGCTCTATGGCGGGCGCATATCCAAGAACAACCCTCACACCGAAGCCTACGGCATCACCGATGAGGCCGTTTCAGCCATGGGTCTAGCGCGCGCAATGTCCAGCGATGAACGGGTGAAGGAACTGCTGCGCCGATTGCAGAGCGAGCTGTTTATGGTCGCGGCGGAGCTTGCTACCGACCCCGACAAGTATGACCTGTTCCAGCAGCACTTCTCGCCGGTAACGCCGGAGATGGTGGAGAGCCTCGAGGAAGCGATTGACAGCCTGGAACAGGACATGACAATGCCCACGGTGTTCATCCTGCCCGGCGGTTCCCCTGCATCGGCGGCGATGGACTTGGCCCGATGCGTGATTCGCACTGCCGAGCGGCGCGTGGTGGCAATGGGAGAAGCGGGTCTGCTAACCAACGAATTGCTGGTGTCATACCTGAACCGCTTGGGGGACCTGCTGTTCGTGGTGGCCCGCTACGAGGACCGCGAACTGCCCATCGAACGAGCCACCGGACAGCGGGCGTAGGGGCGATGGCGATGAAGCTGGTGGTGGTGGACTATGAATCGGGAAACCTGCGCAGCGTTTCGCGGGCGCTGGAATCCTGCGGCGTAACGCCGCTGGTGAGCGGCGACCCCGGTGAGTTGGTCAACGCCAACGCGGTGGTCCTGCCCGGGGTCGGGGCAGGCCCGGCGGCGATGAGTGCCCTGCAACAGCGCGGGCTGGTGGAACCGTTGCGCGAGTACGCCAGCAGTGGGCGTCCGTTCCTCGGAATCTGTCTCGGGTTGCAGTTGCTCCTGGATTGGACCGACGAGGAACCGGGCGCATCCTGTCTCGGCATAGTTCCGGGCAAGGTGAAGCGCCTGCCCGAATCGAACGGCGGACCGGCGCTGAAGATACCGCACATGGGTTGGAACAGCGTAGCCTTCAGCGACACCCACCCTGCGTTGTGCGGCATTGATTCGGGCAGCTATTTCTACTTCGTACACAGCTTCTACGCCGAACCATCGGAGCGGGACGGCGTGGTTGGCGCCACCGAGTACGGCTTGCCCTTTTGCAGCGTGTACGCCAAGGACAACGTGGTCGCCACCCAGTTCCACCCGGAGAAGAGCGGGCCGGTAGGACTGCGCATCTACCGCAACTTCGTGGCGATGGCCGGGAATGCTTAGCTATTCCGAAAGGCGGAAGCCGACAATCTCGCCCTCGCCTTGGCTCTGACCCTCTCCCTCAAGGAACAGGGGATTGCTCTGAGATTAAACAGGTATTCGGTGGTATCAGATGGAAGTCATCCCGGCCATTGACCTGCGCGGCGGGCGGTGCGTCCGTCTGCGTCAAGGCGACTTCGAGCGGGAGACTGTGTTTTCCGGCGACCCTCTGGCCATGGCCCGGCGCTGGCAGGATCAGGGAGGCCCAAGACTTCACTTGGTGGACCTAGACGGCGCGGCCACCGGCGAGCCGGCGCACCTGGAGGTCATCTCCGCCATCGTTGCCGCGCTGGACATTCCGGTGCAGGTGGGCGGCGGCATCCGCAGCGCGGCCACGGCGCGGGCCTGGCTGGAGGTCGGTGTGGAGCGCGTGGTTATCGGCACGGCGGCGGTGCGCGACCCCGACATGGTGCGGGATGTCTGCCGCGTCCACGGGAACCATCGGGTGGTGGTTTCAGTAGACGCCCGCGACGGCATGGTGGCGCTGCAAGGGTGGACGGAAGCCAGCGAGGTCAGCGTACTGGAACTGGCGCACCGGATGGCCGAGCTGGGAGTCAAGCGGCTGCTGTACACCGACATCGCCCGCGACGGTATGCTGACCGGGCCTGACCTCGACACCAACGCGCGGTTGGCGCGGGAGACCGGCATGGCGGTGCTGGCATCCGGGGGCGTGTCGTCGGTGGAGGACATCCGGCAACTGGCGGCAACCGGCGCGGAAGGCGTGATAGTGGGCCGGGCGCTCTACACCGGAGCAGTGAGCCTGCCGGAAGCGGTGGCAGCGGCGGCAACCAGCTTTCGTCATTCCCGCGAAAGCGGGAATCCATAGGCCAAGGAGACAGATTCCCGCTTTCGCAGGAATGACGGGAATGTCCTGTGCTTTAGCCGGGGCCGGACTGAGGAAATACGGAGCGGCGGCGAGGCGCCGGTTCGGGCATGGAAGAGCCGAAGGACGAATCACCTGCTTCAGGCAAGGGAATCTCTTGGTCTGCTCCGATTCCCGGTTCCGTCCCTGCAAACCTGGCGGCCAAGCGTTCCTCTGAGGTTGCCAGCCAGTCTTGGCGCAACACTTCCATCAGTATGAAGTCATGCGACATCCGGCGCACCGTCCGCACCGGCTTGAACCCCGACTTGGAGAAGCTGCGTTGGGCGCGCTCGTTCCAGTCCAGGGTGTGCAGGTATACGCGCTCCAGGTTGATTTCAGTGAACATATAGTTCAGCAGCGTCGTCACGGCATCGTACCCGTAGGAGTTGCCCCAATAGTCGCGGTCGCCGATGACGATTCCCAGTTCAGCCTCTTTCCTCACGCTGTCGAGGTCGTAGTACATACAGTTGCCGATGTAAGTGCCGTCAGCGGCGTCGGCGCCGAAGTGGTGGGAGCCGGGGGTTGGGTAACGCAATTGGTCCTGGAACAGCTTTAGGTAGCGTTCGTAGGACATACTCAGGGGGTAGGCTGCGTCAAGGCGGGCAATTTCCGGGTCGCTTCGCCAGCGGTAGTCCTTTTCGGCGTCTTCAATACGCTTATCGCGGAGGATTACCTTGGCGCCTCGGAGTTCAACCATCTCGGCCTATCCTTGTCCTGACTGAAAAAGGGCAACGGCGCGCCGCAGCACTCCTGCCTCATTGCCGTAGGCCATGGAATCCAGCGCCTCTTCAACATCGAACCATTGGACGATGTCAAACTCGGGATCGTGCTGGTCAATGTCGCCCCCCACCGGCGACATTAAGTAGAAATACACGGTCTTATGGTAACGAACATCGTTGTCGCGGTCGGAAAACCAGTACTCGATGCTTCCCAGCGACGCACCCAGTTCAACTTCCAGGCCCGTCTCTTCTCTGACTTCCCGAAGCGCCGTTTCCTCCAGAGTCTCGCCGGGGTCCGGGGTGCCCTTGGCCAGGCTCCAGCGCACCGGGTCGGAACGACCACACAGCACCGTTTCAAGACGCCCATCACTCTCGCGGAAAACCACCCCGCCGGAGGAGACCAAGTTTTCTACTCTGGAAGTCGCTTTATCAGTCATCACCATCCGTGTATTGCGCTGGAGCTTTTTCTCACCTAGCCGGTGAGGTGGCTCCCCTCCCAATCCTCACGATTTACTATCTGCCGGTATTGTAAGCGTCCCCAATCGGGGCAGTCAATTGACCCGGCCGGGGCGGTAGCGTTCCGTGTCAGGTGGTTTGACCATGCGTAGGGGCAGGTTTGAAACCTGCCCCTACGAATTCAGGAATGACTTGGCGATCCTGACCACCTGAATTGGAACACTGCCGGCCGGGGCCTACCCCCCGCCGATGGCGGGGACGAAGTGGACTTCGCTGGTCTCGCTGACCCGCTCCAGCATACCCATGCGAGCCACGTCGCCGTCTATGTCAACGGCCAGGTTGGAGCGGATTTCGCCGTCTTCCACCAGCCTGTCCTTGATGCCGGGATACAGAGCTTCCAGCCCGTCAATAATCTGCCGGACGTTGCGGCCCTGGCATTCGGTTTGCTTGACGCCGCCGGTCAGCTTCTGAAGCATCGTGGGAATATAAACTGTCGCCACGGCCACCCTCCTGGTACAGCGATTCACCGGCGGCTGCCAGCATTTGCCGAAAGCCTGCCCACTGTTTCAGATTACATTTCCGGCAGCATTGATTCAACCCTATTGGGGGCTTTCGAGTGGACTGCGCAGGACTGGCGGAACGGCAGCGGGCTAATACCAAGGGGGCGTACAGGTTCTAAGAGCGTGTTTACAAACCGCAAATAAGGCGGAATTAACCTGCAAAATTCCCTCTCCCTTGAGGGAGAGGGTTAGGGTGAGGGTGAAATCCTGGCATCAAACAACCGCGCCGATACCCAAATATCTTTGCCGGTAGAGTTTGGAAACACCCTCTAAGGTAAAGAGACGTTATCGGGCCAGTTCAAGGGTCAAGCGTCACTGGGTTATACAAATGCGATAGCCTACTCTTACATTGATGTACAGGATGTACAGGATTGGGAGGTTCAGGGTTGGGGTTGATTGGCCCTGGCCTCAGCGTAGTAGTCTACGGCCTGTTGTTGGGCCCAGGCCAGGTTTATGAGGTCGGCGGTGGTGTCCACCAGCATTTCGCCAGCGTTGGCGATTTCTTCGCGGTATTCGGCCAAGTGGACGCGGCGGTTGTTCTTGCGGATGTTGTGGGCTGGGCACAGCGGGGCGCGATTCCATATCTGGTTGGAGCCGTCCTTGCTCTTGGGGTCTATGTGGTCGAGGTGGAAGTTGTTGGCTGTTGGCACAATGGCCCCGTTGGGGCGGCGATTGGCGAATCCGCAGCACCAGGCGGTGTAGCCGGAGAGTTTCAGCAGGTAATCCAGCATTTCCTTTTCGGGGATGAGGCTGGAGGGGACTTTGTATTTTCTTTCGGGCAGTTCCTTGATGTCGTGACGCTCCGCCGGGTCGGTGTCGGTGCGCTCCGGCAGATCGTGGGGGGAGCGGGTGATGACATTGGCATCAGTGATGAGGGCGGGCTGCTCGGCGTTCTGGCCGCCGTCAACGGCATAGCGGAACTTGGCGAACTGACGGCGGAGCACGGTCAGGGCGCGGGGCGATATGTCGCAGGCAATCCACTGGCGCCCGTTGCGCTCGGCGGCCACGGGGACATAGGCGCAACCGGCGAAACAGTCCAGCACCACGTCGCCGGGGTTGCTGCTGGCGAGGATGATGCGCTCGGCCAGGGCGACGGGCTTTTGCGTCGGGTAGCCCGTGCGCTCATTGGATTTCGCCTGAAGTGGCTTTATATCAGTCCATAGATCATCAACAGGGATACCTTTTTGTTCATCCAAATACCGCTTGAAGCGCGGCACCACCCCAGGGCGGGTTTGCACTATCTGGCCTGCGTCATAGGCTTCCTGCATCCGTTCTTTTGTCCAACGCCAAACCCGTGTTACTCCTAAGAATTCATAGGTCAAATTCGGCCTGTTGTGATTAGGGTTCGTCAGACTGGTAAGCTGATACAATCGTCCGTCTTCCTCTTTGTGTGTGTACTGCTTTTGAGCTTCTTCCAGGTTATGCGGAATGTAAGGCGGGTTCCAAGTTGAATGAGAGGATTTTGTGAAACGTAGA
This sequence comes from Dehalococcoidia bacterium, assembly GCA_965232885.1. Taxonomy (GTDB): domain Bacteria; phylum Chloroflexota; class Dehalococcoidia; order Lucifugimonadales; family UBA3495; genus VXOI01. The sequence goes on from CBDDQX010000004.1 coordinate 137,303, forward strand.
ATTATGTCATGGTTCCGCGGGAGGCGACGAGACGCTAAACCCTTTGACTCATTCCTTTGCCAGATGATTTCGTTTCCGAAGTTATCCCTTCCAAACACAGTATCCATCAATGCTGCCAAATAGCGGCTGGCAGTTGAATCGCAGTGCAGGTAGATGCTGCCGGTGGATTTCAGCACACGCTCCATTTCGATAATGCGGATGGCCATATAGACGAGATAGGCCGCCATACCTTCGCTGTGGGCGTGGCGGGTGGCTTCTATTACGGCAGCCAGGGCAGGGTAATCATCCTCTATGCGGCCAATCCAGTCCTCGTGAACATCGTTTTCCCAGCGCCAAATGTCTTGGAACTTGGCGTTGTTCTGGGTGTCGGGCCATTCGATGTTGGCATTGGCGGCGTCGGCGGGGGTGTGGATGCCCCAGTCTGCCAGGGTTTCGCGCTCCAACTCGCGCTCAGCGTCGGTTAGCGGGGGTTTGAGGCTGCCGGTGAAGGTCTGGTTCTTGGCGAAGGGAGGGTCAATGCAGATTAGGTCTATGGTTTCGTTGTCGAGGCGGCGCAGGAGGTTGAGGTTGTCGGCGATGAAGAGGTGGCGGTTGAGGGGGTGTTGCATATTTCGGCTCCTGCGCCGGTGTGGTCAATTTACATTGATGTACAGGATATTTGATTGGGGGTGGATCCCCGCTTTCGCGGGAATACGGACTGAGCGGGAATGACGGGGGGAGGGTGAGGAACTCAGGGCGACAGCCTGGAAGTGAGCAAAGGGGCGGGTTTGTAGCCCGCCCCTCTGTTCGTGTCTTTAGCCTGGTATCTCTGGCTACTTGTCTGAAGTGGTGCTGACCTGGAGCACGGCGCGGACGATCTTGTCGTAGCCGGTGCAACGGCAGAGGTTGCCAGCCAGCCAGTGGCGAATCCGCCCCTCGTCGGCATCCGGCTCGGCGTCCAGCAGGGAGCGGGAAGCCATCAGGAAACCGGGGGTGCAGATGCCGCACTGCAAAGCGGCGTTTTCCAGGAACGACTGCTGCAACGGGTGAAGCTCGCCGGGCGAAGCCATACCTTCGATGGTCTGGACCTCACGGCCTGCGATTTCGACGCCCAAGACCAAGCAGGAGTCAACGATGCGCCCATCCAGCATAACCGTGCAGGCGCCGCAGTTGCCGTCGTTGCATCCTTCCTTGGTGCCGGTCATGCCGAGGACATCCCTCAGCACTTCCAGCAAGCTCTGGCGAGGCTCGCACAGGAAGTTGGTGTCTTCGCCGTTAATTTTAGCCTGAACGTGAACAACTCCGGGCATCCTTTAGCCTCCCCTGGCCCGCTCGACGGCGTTATTGAGAGTGCGGCGCGTCAGCACGCCGATAAGGTGGATGCGCTGGCGGATAGTGCCGCGCATATCGGTAATGGGCTTGGCATCGGCCATCGCCAACTCGGAAGCCTCGCGAATCGCTTCGTCAGAGACCGGCTTGCCGGCCAGGCTGTCCCCGGCTGCCTGGGAGAAGACGGGGGTTGGAGCCACCGAAGCGAGGGCGACGCGACCGGACACGAAATTCTGGCCCGAGGCGTCCAGCACCACGGAGCTGCCGACGCCGGCCACAGCAATGTCCATTTCGTTGCGGGGTATGAACCGCTGGTAATTGGCGCCGGAATTGGCCGCCGGCGCGGGGAATGACACGGATACCAGCATCTCGCCCTGCTGAAGGGCGTTCTGGCCCGGGGCCGTGCAGAACTGTTCCGCCGACATCTGCCGTGTCCCGTTGGGGCCGGCAATGTTGCAGACGCCGCCGAGGGCGATTACTGCGGGAATCGAATCGCCGCTGGGAGCGGCGTTGCAAAGGTTGCCGCCGATGCTGGCCCGGCCCTGAATCTGGATGCCGCCGATGAGCGACGCCGAGTCTACCAGGCCCGGGTAGGCCGCGGATATGGCCGCATCCTGGTATATCTGGTAGCACGGCACTGCCGCGCCGAGGGTCAAACCGGCCTGCGGCGAATAGGACATCGAAGTAAGTTCGGGGATGTTCTTCACATCCACCACGACATCGGCCAGACGCCGCCCGGCCCGCATCATTACCAGGATGTCGGTGCCGCCAGCTATGATTCTGGCCCGGTCGCCATGCTGATTCAGTATCGAAACGGCTTCTTCGATACTACTCGGAGATACAAAATCAAATGCTTCCAATTGCCCACCTCCTGCGGCGTAAATTATAGCACTACTCGACATACGGTCAAGCTGTGCGTTACAGTCAGACGTAATCTGCGCCCCGTTTGAATAGAGAGGCCGCAGGAATGACCAGTCAACCTCAAACTACCACAAGCTCCACCTCCACTCCCTCGGCCCTTGAGCACGCCCTCCGGCGAGACCGGGCCCTGGTCATTGCCGCGATCCTGATTATCGCCGCCATCGCCTGGGCCTACACCGTCTACCTGGCCGAGACCGGCATGGGCATGGGCGACGGTATGGGCATGGGGATGGCGATGGCCGATATGCGCTCCTGGAGCGCCGCCGACTTCGGCCTGATGTTCGTCATGTGGGCGGTGATGATGGTGGCAATGATGGCTCCATCCGCCGCGCCCATGCTGCTGATGTTCGCCGCAGTGAACCGCAAACGGCGGGAGAGGGACGCGCCATACGTCCCCACGGGCATCTTCCTGACAGGGTACGTCATCGTCTGGACGGCTTTTGCGGCGGCGGCTACGGCGGGCAACTGGGGCCTGCACCAAGCCTCGCTGCTGTCCTCGATGATGGGCGCGTCCACCAGCGGCTACCTGGGCGGGGCGCTGTTGCTGGCCGCCGGGGCCTTCCAGTGGAGTCCGCTGAAGACTGCCTGCCTGAAGCAGTGCCGGACGCCCATGGGCTTCCTGATGACCTCGTGGCGCGAGGGGCCGCGTGGCGCGCTGCGCATGGGGCTGGAGCACGGCGCATATTGCCTGGGATGCTGCTGGGCGCTGATGTTGCTGCTTTTCGTGCTGGGGGTGATGAACCTGGTATGGATTGCCGCTCTCGCCGCCTTCGTGTTAGCCGAGAAGGTCGCCCCCATGAGCGAGTGGGTCAGCCGGGGCACCGGCGTCCTGCTGGCGGGCTGGGGCGTCTGGGCGATTGTTACCGCCGCGATGTAAAGGGGCGCATAGCGATGCGCCCATCAAACCATCAGCCCAGCTTCCGCAGCACTTCGTCCACCGACGCCGCCAGAGAGCCGGAACGGAGCGCCGCCCTGACACCGGCATCGCCGTCGAGGGATGGCAGAGAATTTCCCGACGCAGCCGAGCGAATCTTCTCCAGGACTATCCCCCAATCCTGAGAGTCGTCCAACTCTCCGTCGCGGTTACCTTTAGGCAACTCCAGGCAATGGACGCTTCCAGTTTCTTCCGCCGCGCCGCACATCGAAGCGAGGGCCAGTAGCGGGACACTGGCCTGCTCCATCCCTATTTCCGCCAAGAAGGCGGCTTGGGTCGTGGAGATACCGTGCTGGCCGAAGATGACCAAGTGGTGAAAGCCACCACCCAACTCCTCGAAGGCCGAGCGGTAGCGCCGGAAGATGTCGTGCGACGCGCGGTCCTCTGGGGCTACGAGGAATATGGCGCAGACCGGGAATGCCGCCGCGGCGTCATCCGCATCCAGCCCTTCCTTCCAGCGGGCCAGCTTGTCCAGGTCGTGGCGGTCGGCGTGGCTCATTTGCGATTCACTGGCTGCTGTCATCTGTGCGCCCTCTCGCTTCCTTGAACGGTGTAGCCGGTCAGCCGTGGTCGTCGAACTGCACCAGGATGCCGTCGGGGTCGTAAACGAAGATGCTGCTGACCCGTCCGTCGGGGGCGGTGAAACCTTCCAGCGGCGCGGCCAGCTCCACACCCTTGCTTACCAGTTCGTCGGCCAATGCCTTGACGTCGGGCACGGTGAAGGAGATATGGCTGATGCCCACTTGGTCCAGCTTGATAGGCTCGCCGTCAGGGTCTTCGCCAGGGTGGCAGGTCAGCACCAGCGACGGCGCGGTCTTGCCCGGCCCGTAGCGGACGTGGGTGGTGCGCCGCGTCCTGCGGGAGTGCTTGTAGATGCTGGGGAGGCCGCCGGACGTGGTGTCCTGGACCTGGTCGAAGTCCACGGTCATGCCAAGAATGTCGCGGTAGAAGCCCAGCGACTTGTCCACGTCGCGGACGCAGATAGCGATGTGGGATACCATGCTTGCTTCCATTTCTGTTGCCTCTTACTTACATCTGAATTATGCGATGGCCGCTCTTGCCCGCTTATGCTAAGGGCGACAGACGGCAGTGTCAAAAAGGGGGCTTTTATGAAACTCCCTCAGCCAACGGTTTCAGCATGGCATAGATGACGCCGTTGATGGGGGTAGGAACGCCGCCAGCCCGGCCAGCGCGGACTACCGCGCCGTTCAGGGCCTCCAGTTCCAGCGAACGGCCCGCCATAACGTCGGTGTGCATCGAGGCTTGCAGGTCGGCCAGATTGTCTTCGATGTAGGCCAGCGTCGTATCGTGTACGTCGTGCGGGAAGTTGACGCCGTTGGCCCGGCCTGACGCTTCCACCTCCCGCAGGCAGCCCACCACCACCTCGCGCCACTCGGGACGAGGCATCAGCTCCGCCAGGGTCTGCCGGGCCATCGCCGTTACGCCCGCCATCGTGGCGATGAACAGGAACTTCGACCACAGGCCGGTGCGTATGTCGCCGGTCAGTTCCGCCGGAACGCCGCTGGCGTTGAAGGCGTCCGCGATGGCCTGCCCGCGCCCGGACAGCGCGCCGTCGGGTTCACCGAGCACCACGCGCACCACGTCGCCCGCCTGCCGAGACACGCCGGGGGCGTCGAGTCCGGCCTCGATGTACACTGCCCCGGCCATCACCCGGTCATTGCTAAAGGCCGCCGCCGGAGCCAGGTAGCTGTCTATGCCGTTCTGGAGGCAAAGTACGGTGGTGTCAGGGCCGACCATAAGGGACATGGCTGGCACAGCGGAGGCGTTCTGATAGGTCTTGACGGTGAGCAGGGCCACGTCTACCGGGCCAACATCGGCGGGGTTGTCCGTGGCGGCACAGCGGACGATGAACTCCTCGTTGTCCCGCACCACCCGCAGTCCGCGCTCCCGGATGGCATCCAGGTGCGCCCCACGGGCAATCAGCGAAACGTCGTGCCCGCCCCTAGCCAGCATCCCGCCGAGGTATCCACCGACGCTGCCAGCGCCCATAACCGCGATACGCATCGCCTTTGCCTCCATTCCGTTGTGCTTGCGCCAAATTGCTGACAAACCCTATGTGACAATGGAATTTGGCGCATGGTAAATTCTAACTGTGCAATCCGTAATAAGCATCACCAAGAACACGAAGCTGGCGGCCAGAGAGTTGGCTGCCCAGGGCTTGTTGCTTGTCATCGGGATTCCCGGAGTCTGCTTAATCAGTCTCGCCATAATCGGGGCGTTGCTATACCCGGTGATTGGCTCCGATGGGTGGCGGCCCGCACTCGAATACTGGAGTGCGCTGACTACGGCGGCGCCTACTCCCCTGGCGATTGGGGCAGTCGCCTTTCTCTTAATGGCAGCGGTCGCCTCATTCGGATACTGGTGTATCCGGCAGGCGCTTGAGGGCGAATCCAACGACGCCGTGAACCGGCTGCTGGCCGCGGCTTGGCGGCTGCTCAGGCTGATCTTATCGCCGTTCATTCCTGCAAGGCACATCTCCCCTGACCCAACTAGCTGTGCCCTGCCATCGCATCCCCCCAAACGGACGTTAGCGTCCACCCCTGCCGGTTTGTCCGGCGCTCTCCCTCTGCTGGAATAGTCTCCCTTTCAAGCGGCATCCCCAAGTACGCGCGCTACCAGTGTGCGCATCATACTCGCTTGAGAGGTAGCGGAATGAGTCATCGGTGCGGGTCAAATTGCCGAAGGAAGCAAAACCCCAGCCAACAGCGCAATTGTCATAGCTGTGGCTGGGCAAAGATGCCGAAAACCATCACGGCTGGCGGGGTCACGCGAATCCTGTCGAATCACTTACGGAGAGAACCTCACCCTGGGACCACTGCAAAGCGTATTGAGCGGGTACTTGACAATTGGTTGATTCGTGGAGAGTGCGTTGATACCGAAGGAAGTTGGACGCTGGTTCATTGGGGTTTTGTCTCTGGCTTGAAGGAATTAGTGCGGGTGGCAGTGTCATTGGACGACGAGGTTATAGTTACCTCATATCGAGACCGCGCCGCCACCAGCAACTGGAACCGCGGATCCTTCGAGTATTTCGAGGACCGATGCGATGAAATAGAGGTGAGATGATGAGGGCAAGTTATGACGCACAAGTAAGAGTACTACAAGTGCTCAACGGACAGACCGTTGAAGTAAGCGCCTCGCTGATACGTGGGCCGGATGCAGCAGTACACTTGGGTACCCATGATGGCCATGACATCGTGGGGTTCCTGGTAGTTGGAGGAAGCGCTTTTCTGCCGTTGGGCAAAAGAGGTTATGACCCAGATACCGATACGTTAACCATAGGCACAGCCACGGATGACCCTGACCTAGTGACTGAGAACGGCGATTTCATCGGCTATTGGGAAGTGGACAAGCTGGACGCGAAGGGGTTTCGTGACTCCATTGGCGTTGCCTTACGAAATGCGTCTGTACATCTTGCGCCGGTTCTGGCCTCCTTCCCGGAATCATCAGGGTTTTAGAAATGCCAGGGGCCGGTAAGCGGAAGCGTTCAATCCGTATGCCCCGGCAAACCGGCAGTACCGGGGGATGATGGGGAATAGTTCAACAGAATTTGTTTCAAGGGTGGCTTTGAATGGCGCTGATGAAACTCCGGCTTTCCTACGACTTGAACGACCGCATCTTTTCCCTGAGTTCTCCCGGCAAAGTCGATGACGGGACATCGCTTTCGGATGCCCCTGGAGTAGGCATTGACCTTTTCGGTCGCAACAATCCTGTTGGCTTGGAAGTTCTGGGCTTTGACGCTATATTGCCTCTGGGTAAAAAGGGCTATTCCCCAAAGATGGATACCCTATCTTTCGGGAACAAAAGCAACGCAACGGCAGTGGTGGAAAATGAGGACCTAGTTGCCTACCTCGGCTATGACGAGGAATTTCCCGACGGTGAGGAAATTATCGCCATAGAGCTTCGGAATGCGTCGAAGCACTTGGCCTCGCTGATCTCGGCTATAACACAGAGGGGCGGATATGCGAGTGAGCTATGATGCGGATTAGGTACACCTGCTCTTCCCTACCCAACTCCAGCAGGCCGCATCCCTTCCTTGACGGGTACGGCCCCTTTTGATGTATTCTTGGGGCGTCAATCAGGGGCGCTTCCGAATCGGATTGCGCCTCATCGAACGCTCGGAGAAACGCAAATGACGCAACAACAGTCGCCGCCGATTCCGGCGCCAACTCCGCAGCCGGAGTCGGATTTCTATTTCGAGAAGTTGAAGGAAGGGGAGTTGTGGCTGCGGCACTGCAACACCTGCGACACCGCCTACTTCTACCCCCGCGACATCTGCCCCAAGTGCTTTTCGCGGGACACCGACTGGATACAGAGCAGCGGCAAGGGCATCATCCACACCTTCGCCATCGTGCATCGTGGGCCGACGCCGCCCTTCCGCGACCGTTCCCCCTACGTGCCGGTCATCGTGGAGCTGGAGGAAGGGCCGCGAATGCCCTCCAACCTAGTGGAGTGCGAGCCGGACCCTGAGAGTATCAAGGTGGGAATGGCGGTAGAAGTGGTGTTCCAGGCGCTGGACGACAACATCACCATTCCCTACTTCCGGTTGACCTCCTGATGAGCCTGAAAGGCAAGGTGGCCATCGTAACCGGAGGCAGCCGGGGCATTGGCCGCCAGATATGTCTAGCCTATGGCGAGGCCGGGGCGCAGGTGGTGGTGGCCTCCCGCACCACCAGCGACGTATCGGCGCAGTCGGAATGGCCCAAGTATGCCGCCGGTGACATACGCGATACAGCCCAAGCCATCGCCGCCGCCGGAGGGGAGGCCCTGCCGTTGCAGTGCGATGTCACTTCCGCCGACGACCTGCAACGGCTGGTGGCGGAGACGCTGCAGCACTTCGGACGCATTGACGTGGTGGTGTCCAACGCGGGTATAGACTGCGAATCTCCGGTCACCGAATTGGATGTGGACTTGCTGGACCGGGCGATGGCGACCAACATTCGCGGCCCCATCCTACTCTGCAAGTATGTCCTGCCAGCGATGATTGCCCAGAAAAGCGGCGGCTCCATTTTCTGCATTACCTCCGGCGCGTCCACGGGTTACCGGCCTGGGCGCGTGGGGTACTCGATGACCAAAGCCGCCCTAGACCGGGCCTATACCAGCCTTTCCGAGGAGGTGCGCGAGCATGACATCGCGGTCAACGTGCTCAGCCCCGGGAAGGTGGATACCTGGATGAACCGCCGCGGCCACTGGCCCGGCACCGAAAGCATCCCCATGGACCAGCCCGAGACCATACGAGAGGCAGCCCTGTGGTTGGCCGGAGTCAAAGCGTCGGACTTCACCGGCCACCGCGTTGAGCGGGCCGAGTTCGGGGTCAACTGGGGGCCGGGGATACCGCCATAGTAGCCAACGATTCACCCCCACCTTAACCCTCCCCCTGAGGGGGAGGGAACTTCTTGGATTAGGAGCAAAGCAATGACTACCGCACGGACTGTCACCGCAGAGATTTCGCCCAAGCTCGGAGAACTGAGCGCCGATGTGCTGTTCGGCGACGTTTGGGAGCGACCGGAACTGTCCAAGCGCGACCGCAGCATGATTACCGTCGCCAGCCTCATCGTCCTCTACCGCACTGACCAGTTGCGGGGCCACCTTGGCCGCGCCCTGGACAACGGCGTCACCAAGGAAGAGATTTCCGAGATTATCTGCCACATGGCCTTCTATGGCGGGTGGCCCACCGCAGCCAACGCCGCCCGCGTCGCCAAAGAAGTGTTCGAGGAGCGCGGCATTTAGGCATCCAATTTAACGCAAGGGCGCAAGGGCGCAAAGATGCAGTGTTTTTCAGAATGAACTCAATTTCATTGCGTCTTTGCGCCTTTGCGTCAAAAACACATACCCAATTTCCAGAGTGGGAGATAGCGATATGGCGCGTATGACTGGCGCTAAGTTCATGGCCGATACCCTCAAGGCATACGGCGTTACCCACGTTTTCCTGGTGCCGGCTATCCTGCGGCGGGCGCTGGCGGAAATGGACCTGATTGGCATCAAGCGGGTCATCACCCACGGCGAGAAGGCCGCGGCATACATGGCCGACGGCTACGCCCGCGCATCCGGCAAGCCCGGCGTCTGCATGGCGCAGTCGGTGGGCGCAGCCAACCTTGCAGCCGGGTTGCAGGACGCCTACCTGGGCCTGTCCCCGGTCATTGCCCTGACCGGACACAAGCGCAGCGACGAGCAGTACAGGAACGCCTACCAGGAAATCGAGCACTCCAAGCCCTTCGCCTCAGTGACCAAGTTCAGCGCGATGGTGGACAACGCCGAGCAGCTTCCTCACCTGCTGCGGCAGGCCTTCCGCGAAGCGACTACCGGCGCGCCGGCCCCGGTGCACCTGGACATCCAGGGCATGAGCGGCGACTACGCCACCGAAGCAGAGGCAGACCTGGAGGTGCTGTTCGAGGCCACCTTCGCCCAGCGTCCCGCCTTCCGCCCCGAGGCCGACCCGGAGAGTGTGCGGGCGGCGGCGCGGGCGCTAACGTCGGCCCAGCGTCCGGTCATCGTGGCCGGCGGCGGTGTCACGTCCTCCGGGGCGCAGCAGGAGGTCGTGGAGCTTGCCGAAATGCTGAACATCCCGGTCGCAACGTCGCTGAACGCCAAGGGAACCATAACCGACAATCATCCCCTGTCGGTGGGTGTAGTCGGCTCCTATTCCCGCTGGTGCGCCAACCGCGTCGTCAACGAAGCCGACCTCGTCTTCTATATTGGCAGCCACACCGGCAGCCAGGTCACCAACGAGTGGCGCGTCCCTTCGCCCGGCACCCCGGTCATCCAACTCGACATTGACCCGGCCGAACTTGGCCGCACCTACCCGGCCCAGGTGGCGATGCACGGCGACGCCAAGGCCACCCTCCGCCGCATGATCGAGGCGCTGGAACCCATCGGCGGACGCGCCGACTGGACCGACCGCGCCCAGCAATTGGTGCGTGAATGGCGCGAGGACGTGGCCCCGCGAGCCAACTCCGAGGCCATCCCCATCATCCCGGAGCGCCTGTGCAACGAGATAACCCAGTTCCTGCCATCCGACGCCATGCTGGTGGCCGACACGGGACACGCCGGCATCTGGACCGGCAGCATGATTGACTTCAACCACCCGACGCAGAACTACATCCGCTGCGCTGGTTCGCTGGGCTGGGGACTGTCGGCGGCGATGGGGGCCAAGTGCGCCCTGCCCGACCGTCCGGTGCTGTGCTTCAGCGGCGACGGCGGCTTCTGGTATCACATCGCCGAGCTGGAAACGGCGGTGCGCAACAACATCAACGTGGTCACCGTCATCAACAACAACAGCGCCCTCAGCCAGGACCAGCGCGGCGACCACCGGGCCTACGCCGGCATGGAGGGCGGCCACCCCGAAGAGCTGTGGAGCTTCACCGACACCAACTTCGCGGCCGTGGCCGAGTCCATCGGCTGCTTCGGCATCCGCGTAGAGCGCCCCGGCGACATCCAGAGCGCTCTGGAGCAAGCCTTCGCATCAGGCCGCCCCGCCGTCGTGGACGTGGTGACGGATCCGCTGGATAGCCTCGCCCCCGTGCCGTGGGCGCCGTAGGGATTTCACCACGGAGAACACAGAGAGCGTAGAGATTTACGATATTGCCGTATCTCTCTGCGCTCTGCGGTTATATCCCGTTAACCCAACCAAATTTGGAGAAATAGCTGATAATGCTCTACCCGCAACTTCATCACGGGGAATTGGCTGACCCGATTACAGCTATGGAAAATTACTTCCGTAAAGGCGGTGTTTCGATCATCACAGCCGCGTTTGCTCATTCGTACTTTGTTCATCCTGAAACTGTCAGGGCGAAAACTCCGTATTTCCCGGAACGAGCTCGATACAGTCGCGAACATTACCCCAGGTTAGGAAAAGGGGAGAAAACCGTTTGGCCCGGAGACGGTCGGGAAGTCTGGTTGGATGACAATCAGCACGCGCAAATGGCATGGGAAAAGTATACAGGACGTAAGCTGTTTCGAGGCAGTGGCTACGGTGTGCGCCACATTTGGGGACACCCATGGAACCCGGATTGCTTCACGGCAGGCTGGAATTTGTGCTATATGCCCTTCTGGGCCGGAATGTTGACAGAAAGCCAACACCCGCATCCTGAATTGGAGCGGGCTATACGCCAGGCTTCGTGGGAGCTCTATTTTCGGAGTAATCCGGTATGCCAGCCCCCAGATTTTGTTGAAAATCCGGGATTGGATTTAAGTTCATTACTGGCTGGACAGCCTATTCTGATTCTGGGCAAATCGGATTCAGGGATTAACAAAGCAAACTAACGTTGCCGAGCCTAACCCACCCAGCACCACAGGAAACGTAGTTGAGCGAGTGAAAGCTATCCGAAGTCAGACCAATCAGAGTTGGAGCAATATTCGCAAAGCAGCGCGTGCGCTACAAGGCTTGGAGCACGATCCTTTCGGAACGCCCAACGTCGAAAACAGTGCGAAATCTTGCGTCAGAAAGATAAATTCCGAAACTGGACTCAGCTTTGCACAAATTGAAGCCCTGTTGGATGAGCAAGGTTGGTAACTGGCTTCAATTGAATCCAATTTTCTCCAAAATCAACGACCCGATAGGACTCAGGAAAAGGAGGGGCCATTGCGGGTAGCGGCAGCAACAGCAGGCGCGATAATAATTGCCTTCTCCGTGTTGGCGGCGATTTTTGCCCCGCTGATAACCCCCTACTCGCCTAACAATCAGAACCTACCCGAAAGACGCGCCCCACCATTTTGGCAGGACAATGGAAGCATATCTCATCCCCTGGGCACCGACCAATTCGGCCGGGATGTCTGGAGCCGGTTGGTATACGGCGCCCGGACTTCCCTGATAGTTGCGCTAGGCGCCCTGGCCATCAGCGGATCGGTGTCCATAACCCTCGGGCTCCTTTTTCGTTACTACCGGGGCCCTTGGGACAACATATACAGCATTGACATTCCCTTTCCTCTAAGGCTGATAGTTCCGGTAGTTTCGCTGGCGGCCTGTCTGTATGTCGCCCTGATATTTTTGGGATTTATATCGTATTTTACCCACACACCGTTAAAGCAGGCACTCCTGCCAAAGACAATGGCATCCTCAAGCCCCGGAGGCCTTATAAACCGTCATTCCCGCGAAAGCGAGTATCCATGTTGCCGGGTTTCAGCTTATTTGCCGGAGCCGGGGGTCTCTGAATTCCCGCTTTCGCGGGAATGACGGGATTTTCCTAACGCTGGGTAAAATTCGATATAATTCCCTTATTTTTGGCTACTCTCGGGCCAGGCTTAAGCAACGTGATTGTCGTCATGGGACTGGTGACCTGGCCTTGGCACATCGGAGCCGCTCGCAGCGCAGCGATGCGATTGGTCTCTTGGGATTCTATTGTTCAGGCCAGAAAAAGCGGCGCTTCAGACTTCCGAATCATCACCCGCGTTCTGTTCCTCAAGATAGCCAGTGCGCTACCAGGATTGCTTCTATTGCAAATGGGTTTCCTGATGGCCGTGGAGTTCATTTTGACTTTCTTGGGTCTTGGCCTACCACGCCCGACAGCAACGTGGGGGGCTATAGCATCGGACTTACGCTTGACGGGAGGTTGGGGTTTAGCGCTTTCCGTGGCATTTATCACCATGCTGGTCGCGGGATTCTATATGCTGGGAAGATGGCTCCTTGACCGCTCCTTGGGCAAGGCGCTTTGACCACTACGCTCCCGGTGCGCCCCTACTTACTCTTCAACCACCCGCCCCAAAAACTCCCGCGCCGCTTCGTAGTCCCGCGCTCCGCCCCGGCGGATGGGCGGCATCAGGTAGACGTTGTGCAGCCCGGCGTCTCGGAACCTGCCGTACAACTCCACTGCTATCTCCACCCCTGAGCGTCCGCCTTCCAGCTCTCTCTGCACTCCCTCCGGGATGTTGCTGAACATCACGCCGCCCGGCTCAAGGATTTGCAGACCGTGGAACACTGGAACCGGTAGCGCTTCCCCGGCCTGTCGCTCGTAGCTCTCGCGGAAGCGGTGGGCGTCTTCCGGGTCGAAGATAGGCTGCGACATCAGGAAGCCGGCGCCCGCCTCCACCTTTCGCGCCGCCAGCTCCGCCTCTTCGTCAATGTCGCGGCCCAAGTCAAGGGTTGCGCCGACGCAGAAGTTGGTGGGTTCGCTTAGTTGGCTGTCGCGGAAATCCGTGCCATCGTTCATCGCGCGAATTGCGGCGATGAGTTCGGTGGGCCGGTAGCCGTTCACCGCCAGCAGGGCCCGGTCTCTGTTGTTGAACTGGTCCCCCTGAACCACTACCACGTTTTCCAGCCCCAGCATCTGCGCGCCCAATAGCAGCGACTGTATGGCGAGCCGGTTCATGTCGCGGGTAGCGATGGTGAAGACGGTCTCCTTGCCCGTCTCGCGCCGGATGGCAGCGGCCAGCATGGCCGAGTTGGCGCGCACCGCCCGCCCGGGGTTGTAGGCGACGGAGATGAAATCGGCGGGGATGTCGGCCCGGCGCGCCTCGGCGAGACTGCCGGAGCGAGGCGGCGAGAAGTCGCAAATGAAACCGGGGCGGCCCGTGGATTCGTAACAGCAATCAACAACCCTGACCACGGCTTTGCCCTCCGGTGGGAATGAACATTGTCTGAATCAGGATAAGAGCCACGCAATTGAGGGCAATTTCACATGAAAACTATCCCCTCTCATCCTGTCCATCCATGTCAATTAAGTCACCACCTGGTCGCGATAGCCCCGGAAGAGGTCTATGGACTTCTGCTCGGACAACCCCACGAAGTAGCGATAGCCGATGATGTACTCCATCACGTCGCGGGCCAGCATCAGCAGGTTTTCGCGGGGGTCGGAGAGGTGGAACAGGCTGTCCACGCCTTCTTCCAAGCCGACATACAGCGTGTCTTCCAGCAGCATCGCGTCCCGCCGCTCCATGTCGCTGCGGCGCATCCAGCGGGCGAAAACGAAAGGCAGCTCGGTGAAGCGGTTCCACTCTTCGCCCAGGTCGTAGCGGTGGCCGTAACCGCGCATACCGCGGCGGCGGCGCAGAGCGGCGTCGCCGGAGATGACCAGTGCGTCGTGTTCGTCGGCGGTCTGGACCAGTTCCGGCGCGCCTTTCTGGTACTTTTTCGCCAGCAGCACCTGCAACAGTTGCACCGAGGTCGGGTCAACGTCGGAAAGGGCAATACGGCCGCCGTCCAGCTCTTCGATGGGCACCCTGGAATAGACCAGGTTGCTACCGGAACGGGTGGCGGACGAAAGGCAGAATCCGGCTACCGGGTCAGCGAAGCCTTCCATACCGAAACTGTCGGTCAGGGGAACGGGGCCCCCGTCAATCTCACCCTCGCGCATGGCTTCGGCGACCTGGTTCAGGCCGATGTCCACCAGTTCCACGCCGCGACGTTCCATGTCAATGTAAAAGGGCTCGAAACTGAGCTGAATAACCCGGCCAACTCTAATCGCCATCTATCTCCACCACTCGCGCGAGCTTGATTACAGGGGGACAGAGCAACAATGTGCCTATCTTTGCTACTGTTCCCACATCTCATTCCAGCATTCGATTTTAGGCAACGGCCAATTGCCAGTCAAGTTAACCCAAGTTTGTAGTAAACTCAACTCAATGCAAAGGAAGGCGCTGAATGACTAGGTATTGCGCTCAGGTCGGGCGGTTGCGGCTGATAACAATCCTGCTGACCTTGACTCTGGCTGCGCTGGCAGTCCTCGCTTTACGGGAGGCCGGGCTGGCGTTTGCCGACGAGGGCGGAGTCATCGTGTCGGAAGCCACGGCGGAGAGCCAGTTCCCGGACGGCATTGTGTTCCGGGTGGCCGCCGAGAGCTCCGGCATCATTGACGATGTGCGGGTCTTCATCAAGAAGGCAGACCAGAGCGGCCGCAGCGCCTACCGCAGCATCGAGGTGGAACCTGGGGAAAGCGTCACTGGCGAGACACTGCTGCCCGCGTCCGGTGGAGCGGACTACTTTCCGCCCGGAACCAAGATCAGCTATCACTTCGAGGTGTGGGACAAGGCCGGAGACGTAACCCGCACTGAGGAAGCAGAGTTCGTCTACCTCGACAACCGCTTCCAGTGGCTGACTCTCTCCGACGACCTGATTACCGTCTATTACTACAGCGAATACGTGGAAGAGCGGGCCAGGATTATCCTCGAAGCCGCCCGTCAGACCATGGACAACATGGTTGATGTGCTGGGCATTGCCCCCACCGAGCCGTTGCGGATTGTGACCTACAACAACTACCGCCACATGTCCATGGCCCTTCCCTTCCGTTCCCAGGCCGTAACCGAGGAATTGCAGGCTCAGGGGATGGCTTTCTCCGATGAGCGGGTGCTGCTGATCCACGGGTACGACCCCACTGTGACCGGCACGGTTTCCCACGAGTTCACCCACCTGCTGGTGGCCGAGGCCGCCGGCGGCACTGCCGCCGCAGTCCCCTCGTGGCTCAACGAAGGACTGGCCGAGTACGGCAACATAGACCAGACCGACGACTATGACGCCGCGCTGCGTTACGGCATATACACCCGCCGCATCCGTCCCTTGTGGTACTTGCGAACATTTTCAGGCGAGCCGGAGGACATCCTAATCGCCTACGGGCACGGCAAGTCGGTGGTCAGCTTCATGGTCGCCCGGTGGGGTGAGCACCGCATCCCGGAACTCTTCACAGCGTTGCGCCAGACCCAGGACATTGACACCGCCCTGATGCATATCTACGGCTTGGATCAGCACGGGATAGACACCGAATGGCGGCTGGCGATAGGACTGGAGCCGCTGCCTTCGCCGGAGGAACTGGAGAGCCGGATTCAGGAAGCTGCGGAAGGCAGCGAAGAAGGGGAGCCGTCGGCTGACGCGGAAACGCCCGAACAGGACGCCGTCCCGGCAGAATCCACCGCGACGGAAGAGGTCACCCAAGAGCCGCAGCCCGCCCTTGCGGAGTCCGAGCCAGCCCTGTCTACAGAGACTCCCACAGAGGAACCGGGAGACGGCGAGGAAGGCGGCTCGTCATCGGGCTGCTCCGCTCCTCCGGGCGGCGCGGCCTCCATCGGCCTCGGCACCCTGGCGTTGATGGCCGGGCCGCTGGGGCTCGGCGCGCTGCCCTTCCTGCGAAACCGCAGGAAAGGAGACGCCAAGCCTACCGAGCCCTCGGGTTAAAGGCATCGTTCATCGCGTCGCCCAGCAGGCTGAAGGTGAAGAGCAGAACGGTCAGCACTCCTACCGGGTACATCAGCAGGTGAGGCGTCGTCCGTAACACCGACAGGCTGCCATTCTCGAAAATCATCAGTCCCAGGCTGGGCACCGGGGGCTGTATTCCGATGCCCAGGAAACTGATCAATGCTTCGGATCCCGCCACTGTGCCCAAGCTGGCGGACACGGTTACGATGACCGGGCCCATCACGTTGGGCAGCAGGTGGCGGAACAGCAGGCGCGGTGTGCGGCAGCCTATGGAGCGAGCTGCGTTTACGTACTCTTCTTCCCGCGCCTGCAGCACCTGCCCCCGCACCAGCCGGGCCATGCCGAACCACGAAAATATCGCCAGGGCCAGCGAAAGCACAAAGTAGTCGGCTATGCCCAGGTAGATGAATCTCACGCCCAGAAAACTCTCGACTCCACGCAGCCACTCCACCATCGGCGGGCGTATGGAGGAGATGATAATCAGCACCAGCAGCAGTTCCGGGAAAGACGTAGATACCTCGCCGACCCGCATAATTATGGTGTCAGCCAAGCGCCCGAAGTAGCCCGCTATCAACCCCAGCGAAATACCCAACACCAGGCTGCCGGTAGTCACGGTAACTATGGTCAGTATGACCGTGGTTCGCAGTCCGTAGATGACGCGGGTCAGGATATCTCGGCCCAGCCGGTCGGTGCCTAAAGGATGCTCCCAACTGGGGGGCTGCTTTACATTGGTCAAATCCTGGTCATTGTAGCCGTAGGGGGTCACCACCGGGGCCAGAATGCCGGCTCCGTAGAGCAGGAATATGATGCTCAAGCAGACGACGCCAACCTTGTTCGACAGGAGCCGCCGCAAGGATATGGACAGGTAATTACGGCCTCGCTGCGCCGCCGCCGGTGACCCGGTTTCCAGTTCGCCTCTACGCAACATTGCCCTGTCCCAAGCGTATGCGCGGATCCAGCAGCGGATACATCAAGTCTATCAACAGATTGGCCATAACGAACACGGTGGTCAATATCAGCAATACGCCGTTGATAACGGGGTAGTCGCGGGCAAATACAGCCTCAATGAGCAGATTCCCCACTCCGGGGATTCCGAAGAAACGCTCCACAATGAATGAAGTGGTCAGCAGGCCCGAAAGAGAAAATCCCAGGTACGTCGCCACCGGGATCATGGCGTTGCGCAGGATGTGCCGCCGCCGCACCACCATCTCCGGCAATCCTTTGGCGCGGGCCGTGCGAATATAATCGCTGCCGACAACTTCCAGCGTACTGGAGCGGGTGAGGCGGGCTATGATTGCCACGCCGGGGATGCCCATGGCCAAGCCGGGCAGAATGGCGCGGGTGTCAAAGACGCCGCCCCAACCGTGGGTGGGCAGCAAGTCAAGCCACAGGGCAAAAATCAGGAGCAACCCCGGAGCGGTAAGGAATATCGGCACCGATTGCCAAAACAGCGTCACTGAAATCGACACGGTATCCCAGAACGAACGCTGGCGCAATGCGGCGAACAGCCCGATGGGGACGCCCAAGCCGAAGGAGATTATCATGGCGGCCACGTTCAACTGCGCCGATACCCACATTTTATTGCCCAGCAGCTCGGTTACGGTCCTTCCGCGGTACTTGAAGCTCTCCCCAAAGTCGCCGCGGGTAACGTTGCGCAGGTAGCGGACGTATTGCACGACGATAGGGTCGTTCAGCCCCCGCTGCTCACGGATTCGCTCCACCACCGCCGGGTTGGAATGCTGTCCCATCAGCACCTGCACCGGGTCGCCAGGCCCGTAGCGGCCCAGCACAAAGGTCACGAAGGACACGATGAGCAGGATGAACGGCAGCCACAGCAGCCGGCGCAGGACGTATGGGGCCATATAACGCGGCGGCTCCTATTCCTCTCCCAATTATTCCCTCCCCCGAGGGGGGAGGGTGGGGGGTGGTTATTCCTCGGTCAGGTAGACGTAGCGCAGGCGCGGAATTATCAGCGGCGGCAACAGGTAGTCGTGCACGTTGGGCTTGACCAGCACCTTATTTTCGCCGTCGAACCACAGGGGCACCCAGGGCGCATCGTCCAGGATTTTCTGCTCCGCCTGGTTGTAAAGCGCATATCGGGCTGTTTCGTCCGTTTCCACCCGCGCCTGCATCAGCAGCGCATCCACATCCGGGTTGCTGTAATGGGTATGGTTGTTGGAGCTTTCGCTGTGGAACAGTATGTCCAGGAAGTTCTCCGGGTCAGGATAGTCGGCAATCCAGCCAATGTCGAACATCTGGAAACGGCCCTTGTGCAGGTCTTTCAGGAACGTGGCGAATTCGGTCTGCTGGAACTCGGCGGTGATGCCTAGGTGTCGCTCCCACATTTGCAGCACCACTTCCATGTCCAAGCTGACGTTGGCTCCGAAGCTGCCCGGCGTGGTGATGGTGATAGGCGGAATGTTCTCCAGGTCATCCCCGTACTTGGATTCTTCCAGTAGCTGCTTGGCGCGGACCGGATCAAACTGGTAGCCGCGGACATTCTCGTCGTAGCCGGGGAAATTGGGCGGCAGTATACCGTCGGCCGGTTCCACCAGGTCGCCCAGAACGATGCTGGCGATTTCCTGCTTGTCTATGGCCAGGTTGAGGGCCTGACGCACCTTTACGTCGTCCAGCGGCGGCTCGTTGACGTTCAGGCCGATATAGTTGACGCTAAAGCTGGGCGGCGCAGTGCGAAGGTCCGGGTACAGCTCGTTGCTGGGGTCGCTGAAGCGGTCCAGGTCCGCCAGGCTCACTCCGGCGATATGTATTTCGTCGTTCTCGTACATCAGCAGTTGGGTTCCGCCGCTGAGGATGAATTCCACCTCTTCCAGCCTGGGGGGGCCTAGGTGGTAGTTTTCGTTGCGGCTCAGCTTGAGGGATTCACCCACTTGGTACTCGGTAAGGCGGAAAGGCCCCGTGCCGTTGGGTTTGCGGAACCAGTTGCTGGGATTGGCCTCCACGTTTTCCCGATCCAGCACGAAGCCGGTGGGGTAAGTGAGCTTGGCCAGGAAATACGACTTGGCTTCGTCAATGGCTATTTCGACGGTGCGGTCGTCAATGACGTTAACGCCCGAAATGGAAAGAGCGTCGCCGGCCAGCTTTTCCTCCACGCCGACGATGTCGCCCAGGTACTGGTCGGCCACCGGCGATTCGGTGAGAGGATTGGTGACCCGTTCCAGGGACCATTGCACATCGTGGGCAGTGACCGGGGTGCCGTCGTGGAATACGGCATCGGGACGGAGATGGAAGGTATATACTCGACCGTCCTCGCTGATGTCCCAGCTCTCTGCCAGGTCCGGCACTATATCCAGGTTGGGGTCAATGGTGACCAGTCCACCGAAAACCTCGACGATGATGCGGGCCGAGGTAGCATCGGTAGTCAGGTGGGGGTCGAGTGTGGGCGGGTCAACGAAAAGCTGCACAAACCTGGCAGTGTCGCGGGCAGCGCTGCCTTCGGAAGGAGCTTCCTGTTCCGCTGCCGTAGCCGCAGTGGGCGCGGCAGTGGGTTCCGTATCTGCGGTGGGTTCCGCCGTAACGTCGGGAGCCGCGGAATCGCCGCCACAGGCCGCCAGCAGCGTCAGCGCTACAAACAGACTGAGGACTGCAATGCTTTTCCTTATGTAAACAGTATTCATTCAGACTATCCTGTCTTGCCCGCCACCACGAAGTTGGGTAAACAGCGGGCAGGGTGATGTTTGCGCAATCAGATTGCGGTCAATTAGATTTCGGTATTGTAGGCGTCCATTCCACAAAGTTTCAATTCGGACTGGTGCGGGCGCGGCCTATGCGCTTGTAACGGCGTCCGGCATTTGTTAGCATAGAAGTGCGTGGCGAGCGTAGCCGAGTGGTCAAGGCGCCTGTCTGTGGCACAGGAGATCACGGGTTCGAACCCCGTCGCTCGCCCCAACCGTTCCGCCGGAAACCTCCATGCGCCTGTAGCTCAATGGATAGAGCACTGGGCTTCGGACCCAGGGGTTGCGGGTTCGAGTCCTGCCAGGCGCGCCACTCTTCAATAAACCCGGCCCAGACTTTGGGCCTCCCCGGGCCGAAACAGCCCCCATACACCACTCCTGCGTTCATCCCTAATACGACTCTGCGCAGCCACCCGGATTTGTGCTGCGGCATCCTCTTCTCCGCTAATGGTAAAATAGCGCCGGTGGTAGAATAGGGTCGCAGGTAGCGCAGCGCGATTGTAGCTCGCTGCGGGACAGACAAAATTCGCCGCAATGGCGGGGCGCAGGAGGCTATGATGGCAACTCGTACGGACATGGACCCGGCAGCCCAGAATTACGTTTTGCAGACTGCCGAGGATGCCGACGTCAAGTTCGTACGTCTCTGGTTTCCCGACATTCTCGGCAACCTGAAGGGATTCGCCATCAACGCCGCCGACCTGCGGGACGCCATGGACGAAGGCGTTGGCTTCGACGGGTCGGCCATCGAGAGCTACGCCCGCTCCGACGAAAGCGATATGCGGGCCTTTCCCGACCCCAACACCTTCGCGCTGTTGCCGTGGCGTCCTCAGCAGAACGCCGTGGCCCGTATGTTCTGCGACATCCAGCGTCCAGGCGGCGACGCCTTTGAGGGAGACTCAAGGGCGGTGTTGAAACGCAACCTGGAGCGACTGGCCAGCATGGGCTACACCTATTACGTTGGCACCGAGCTGGAGTACTTCTACCTGAAAAGCCCCGACGAACCGGAGCCGATGGACCACGGCGGGTACTTCGACCAGCTCTCCAGCCAACCGGCCAGCGACCTGCGCCGCGACACAGTGCTGAACTTGGCCGAGATGGATGTTCCCGTCAAGTATTCGCACCACGAGGCCGCTCCCAGCCAGCACGAGATCGACCTGCAATACACCGATGCGCTGGCCATGGCCGACAGCGTAATGACCGCGCGGCTGGTGGTGAAGGAACTGGCCCAGATAAGAGGGACATACGCCACCTTCATGCCCAAGCCCATCCCCGGCGTCAACGGCTCAGGGATGCACATACACCAGTCGCTCTTCCGCGGCGAGCACAACGCCTTTTTCGACGAAGACGACGAGCATTACCTGTCTGAGGTTGGGCGCAAATTCATCGCCGGGCTGTTGCGCCATGCGCCGGAAATAACGCTGGTCACCAACCAGTGGGTGAACTCTTACAAGCGGCTGATACCAGGTTTTGAGGCGCCGGCCTACGTTTCATGGTCCCACGTCAACCGGGCAGACCTGGTGAGGGTGCCAGCCTACAAGCCCGGTTACGAAAGCTCGATGCGCATTGAGTACCGTGCCCCCGACCCGGCCTGCAACCCCTACCTCGCCTTCAGCGTAATGCTGGCGGCAGGCATGAAGGGCATCGAAGAGGACTATCCCGCGCCGCCGCCCATGTCTGGCAGCGCGGCGGATATGACCGAAGCCCAACGGCAGGCCCTGGGTGTCCGGTCTCTGCCCAGCAGCCTGGGCCACGCCATATCGCTGGCCGAAGACAGCGAACTGCTGCGCAACGCCCTAGGTTCTCAGATTTTCCCCAGCTTCATACAGAACAAACGCATGGAATGGCAGGAATACTGCTCCCAGGTTACCGACTACGAAGTCAAGCGCTATCTGCACCGGCTGTAAGCTCCTCGCAGTCAGGTCCCTTACCAAAGAAAAAGGCCCCCTTGGACAGGGGGCCTACAATGTCTTCAATAGAGCTTCTACAGGGAGGAATAGTCACAGCCACCGCTGTGATTTCCGCCCGAAACTCCGTCGGCAGCGACCGGCACAACTGTCGCTATGGTCAGCAACGCCACGAACATCAGCGGAATAATGATTCTTCGCATAGTTCTTCCTTAACCTGGCAGACTAGTTGGTGTAACTCTAACAGCCCCGGCCTCAGAAAATCAACAGGTTTGTTCGGGATGCAGGACGATTGCAAAGTCTTTGTCTGAACTGTGATTCGTTTGATTTTGGTATTTCGCTGATTGGACCCCAATCCTGCTCATCCTTTAATCCGGTGAATCCTGATTCAGACAATTACTTTGAAAAGGCCCTGTCAGGACACCCGCGCCAGGATGGCATATCTAGCCCACAATGTATAATCGGACTCGCATCACTCGTCAGTACATCGAAGGAAAGACCGAATGGAGGTCAAATCATGGCCGATAAAATTCGCCTAGGCATCATAGGAGCCAGCCCGACCGTTGGGTGGGCCCACCGCTCGCACCTGCCCGCCATTGCAGCCAGCCCGGAGTTCGAGCTGACCGGCGTCTGCACTACACGCATGGAAACCGCCGAGGAAGCGCAGCGGCAGTACGGGGCCCGTCTGGCCTTCGACGACTACCAGGAAATGCTGGCGCATCCGGACATTGACGCCGTTGCCGTGGTGCTGAGGGTGCCAGCCCATTACCAGATAACGAAGGACGCCCTGAACGCAGGCAAGCACGTCTTCACCGAGTGGCCGCTGGGCCGCACCACCGGCGAGGCCGAGGAACTGGCCGGCCTGGCCCGGGCCAAGGGCGTGAAGGCCGTGGTGGGCCTGCAAGCCCGCGCCGCTCCCGCTGTGCTGCAAATGAAGCAGCTTGTGGAGCAGGGCTACGTCGGCGATATTATGTCGTGCTCCATGACCCTGGTTCGCGGCGGCGTTCTGGCCCGCCCGTCGGGCCGCACCTGGCAGCGGGATGTCGAGCTGGGAGCCAACACGCTCACCATCGCCACCGGCCACTCGGTGGACGCCATGCGCTTTGTGGTCGGCGATTTTGCCGAGGTGTCGGCAATAGTTTCTACCCAATGCGACCAGTGGTATGAAACCGACACCGATCAGTACCTGGACGTTACGTCGCCTGACAACATCCTGATCAATGGCAGGTTGACCGGCGGCGCGGTGGTGTCAGCCCACGTCGCCAGCATACCGTGGGCCGGCAGCGGGTACCGGCTGGAGGTCTACGGACGAGAGGGGACGCTGATAGCCGACTCAGAAGATTCCCCACAGCTCGGGCCAGTGCGGCTCCAGGGTGCTCAGGGAGGCGACGAGTTGGAAGAGCTGCCGGTCTCCGGGCAGCACCACTTCGTGCTGGAAGGAATGCCGCAGGGCGCTCCCTACAACGTGGGACAACTCTACTATATGTTCGGGGAGGCCATTCGGGGGCAAGGCGAGCGCCAGCCGGATTTCGACACCGCCGTGGACCTCCACCGGCTGGTGGACGCCATTCAGCTGTCCTCGGAACGGAAGCAGTCCGTCGCGGTGTAAGGTTAATTCCTTCGACTCACTCTCCCTTCCCCTTGAGGGGGAGGGTTAGGGTGGAGGTGAAATGCCGTGCATCAGCAGGCTTAGGGCGCCCTGGCTATCAGCAACACCTGCACCCTGACCTCGTCGGCCAGGTAAACTACCGAGCGCGCCGTCGGCTTCGATAGCCCCAACTGCTCCCAGGTAAAAGTGGTAAGTCCCAGGATGTTGATGGTGTTACCGTCTTTCCGGGCCGTAACGTCGAACACCAGCGGCGTGACGGCTTCACCGATTTGCAGCGAGCCATTCAGTTGACCGGTGGCTTCTTCCCCATCGAAGAAGCCCTGGGCCAGGTCGGGAAGTTGGTCAACGGTGACCACCGCCTCGGGGGTATCCGGGAACATCCGGCTCTGTATGTACCGGTCGCGGAACTGCTGGTCGCTCCTCAGCGAATGCAAATCGAGAGTGACCACCGACGGCTGCCCGTCCAGGTTCGCCGTACCGCTCAACCCGGTGCTGGAAATCACCGCGTCGAAGCGGATAGGGGATCTGCCCAACTCTTCCTCAACGGTGAAGGTGATTTCCGACCCTTCGCCGATGACGAATGACTGCCCTGCCTCTCCTGACCCAGTGGAGGCGGCTGTAGGGGCAGGTTCCTCCGTTGGCGCAGGCGCGAGCGTATTCGTCGGCGAGACGGATTGCTGGGTAGCTGTAGCTGCCGGTCCGGTTGCGGCAGTCGTTGGGGCAGCCGCCGAAGCAGTTGTGGCGGTGGGTGCCATTGTCGGAGGGACAGCCGTGGCCGGGGCTGCCGCCGGGGGCGGCGGCAACGCCAGTTCGCCGCTCTCCGCGTCGCCCTGGGTTATCAAGGCGAACCCCACCACCAAGGCCGCGATAACTGTCACGGCGGCGGGCGCCCAGGATTTCCAGCCCAGGTTGGGGCTGCTGAAGTAGGAGTGCAGGATGGGTGTCAGCAGGGCACAGATAACGAAGGCTATGGCTGCCAAAGGAAGCACGAAGGAGACGAAACGGTCAAGCAGGCTGTTGCCGATGAACGCCACGATGACGACCACCACAAACAAACCGCCCATCACGGCAATATACCAAAGCGGCCGTTTGCTGGAGACCTCCTCGTTGAGATGGGCCGCGCCCATGCGGGCCCACAACACTCCCGAAATCAAGCCTAGCGCAATGCAGGCTACTGCAACGGTCGCGCTGTTGAAGGCGCTGTCCACCGGGGAATGAAGGGGAAGGGACACCAGCGCGGCGACGATGGCGGCTATGGCTCCGGCGGTCAGTCCTGCGAACATATCTTGGTTCCTCCATCAACAGGGGGCATCTTCATAAATTGTCGCCTCGATTCCACTGGCGATTATAGTCAATAATGTGAAGAAATCTGAGCTATCCGCATCGGGAATACGTCAAAACTCGAAAAACAGATCAGGGGCAGGTAATCATACCTGCCCCTGATTGAACTCTCCCCCAAGAAACAGCCTCAGCAGGCTTAGTGGCAGCCCCATCAGCTTACAGGGCAATGGCGTAGCAGGCGCGGCGCGGGTCGGCGCCGGTGCTGAGGTAGCCCGTCTCCGGGTCGCGGACGGACACCGTAGCGCCCATGCCGCAGTCCACGGCTCGCGCAATCCTGTGGCCCATCGCTCGCAATTCCGCAGCGGTGGTTTCGGGGATGGAGTGCTCCAGGTCCAGCCGCCCCGGGTGATAGACGTGGGGGTAAAAGGAGTTGACGTTGCTCTGCGTTGAGAAACGCGGCGCTTCCACCGCCTGTTGCGGGTCCATGCCGAAGAGAATAACGTTGAGCATCAACTGAACGTTGGCCTGGGCTTGATTGTCGCCGCCGGGGCAGCCGACAGTCATCACCGGCTGGCCGTCCTTGCTGATGATGTAGTTCACCAGCGTAGTCCGGGGGCGTTTGCCCGGCTCGACCACGTTGGGATGTCCCTCCTCGCAGTTGAACATTTCGATGCGGGTGCTGAGAGCGCAGCCCAACTCCGGGAAGAACACTGACTTGGCGAAAGCGCCGCCGCTGATGGTGCCGCACACCATGTTGCCCTGCTTGTCCATGGCCGACACGTGGGTAGTGCCATCGCGGGCTGAGGCGTCCGCCGTGGCCGGGTCGGAAGGGGCAGGCAAGCCGTTGCTGCCGTGGGCGCCCCCGTTTCCGTGTACGTTAGAGGCGCGCGACTTCTTCGAGTACCGCCACGGGTCGCCGGGCTCCGGTTGCGCCGGGTAAGCGGTCTCAAGGTCAATCAGGCGGGCCCGCTCGGCGGCATATTCCTTGGACAGCAGCCCGTCAATGGGAATGACCGAGAAGTCCGGGTCGCCGTAGTGCGCCTCGCGGTCTCCGAAGGACAGCTTGACCGCCTCGGCCACGGTGTGTATGTAGGCTGGGCTGTTGTGGCCCATCGCCCGCAGATCGTAGTTCTCCAGCATATTGAGGGTCTGCATCAGGACCGGCCCCTGAGTCCAAGAGTCCTGCCCGTAAATCTCGTAGCCGTGGAAGGTGGTCTTGACCGGCGTCTCGTACTGGGACTTGTAGGCCGCCAGGTCTTCCATGGACATGATGCCGCCCACGCTGGCCGCGGAGTCGGCTATCTGCTGGGCCACAGGCCCGCGATAGAACACGTCCCGCGCCTTCTGCAAACCCTCCACCCTCGAAAGGGTGTGGCCGTTGCCAGAGCCGGGCAGCATCGCCCGCAGAGTGTTGGCCAGCCCTGGCTGCACCAGCGGCGTACCGGCGGCGGGAACCTGGCGGTTACGGTAGAACACGTCCCATCCGCCCGGCCCGTAGAGGTCGAACTGCTGGGCAGTAGAGCCGGAGTCCAGCCGGTCCAGCATATATTCGTAGTTGGGTATGCCGTCGGCGGCGTAGCTGATGGCCGGGGCCAACAGCTCGTCTATAGTCTTGGTTCCGTAGCGTTCCGCCAGCGAGATGAAGGCGTGCACCACTCCGGGCAACGTGAACGACAGGTGGGACTGCTGATGTCCGGGGCCGGTGGGGATGCGCTCCAGCCCCTGCGACTGGTAGAAGCCGGCAGTGGCCTTGCCGGGGGCGGTGCCCTGGCCGCTGAGGGACAGCAACTCGCCGCTGCGGGCGTCGTATAGCATGAACACGCCCTCTGCCGCGAGGGAATAGGATGCGATAGGCTCCACCACGGCAGCGGCGAACCCGGCAGCCACCAGGGCATCGAAGGCGTTACCCCCGGTGAGCAGCATCTTCATGCCAGCCATGGAGGTGAGGTAATGCCCGCTGGAAATGACGCCCTCGGTGGAGCGTATTACCGGGCGTCCGGTGGATTGCTGGGTGGTGTTGCCCTGTTCGGTGTTGACCGCAGACTGCTGGCTGACCATATCGGCTCCTATGGCTATCTAATTGTGGTTGAGGCCAACATAATGTGCTGGCTAAAAGGGTAAATCGTCGGTCTCGTCAAAATCGTCTATTTCAACGAAATTGTCAAAGAACTGTTGTCCGAATTCGCGCAACTCTGGGCAAGATGAAACCACCGTCAAGAGACTGCCTCCTACGTGCCGCAACAAGCGGGTCAAGGCCGTGTAGAATTGTGCTGGCATCGTTTTGGTCTTTCGGATGTCATCAATATAAATCAACAAGTGGCGCGCCTCCCAGCCCTTGAAGCTATGAATCGTGGTAGCTTTCAACTGGCCGTTCCCACTCCGGAAAGCGCGTTTCAAAGGGCGGCTCTCTTGCTGTCTGAGGTCTTTGTTGTTGGCATCAGAAAAAATGTGAGCCACTTGAATTCCCAAGCGATCTTCAACTGCTTGAACGAACCGAAATCCGTCAAAGTGTTCCGGTATCAAGCAGACTATATCGGAATACCCGGAATCTTGGGGAAGGCTGCTCTGCAAGCTTTCCAATTCATCGAGGCAGACGGAAATCCAATCTGAACTTCCTCTGTCTGCTATCTGCACCCAGCGCGAGGCCAAGGGGGAGAACTCAGATTCCGTTGGAATAGGTAAATCAACCTCTGTGTTCGACATGTATGTGGCGGTAAAATACTTCAACCCCGGTAGCAAATCACCATGGAAACGATAACTCCCCCTTAGCTCATTCCAGCGTCCTGTGAATCCAGCACCTTGCATCTTCTCTTCCGTCCATTCACCGGCACGCAGGTATATGTCTTGTGTCTGGTCAAAAGCCAGCATCATCTCGCCCCCGTCTTTCAGGGCGTCGCACATCTGATGCCACCATTGGAGGGAAAAGTCGTTTCCTTCGTCCACCATGATAGCGTCGAATTTCTCTCTTTCTGCGTAACTGTCTTTCCAATTCTTCCATTCGTGAAAATGGGCGAAAATCATCCTCCGATTAGCAGCTCTATATTCTGATATATCCTTCGACGAAGTTCGTAAATAACGAATCGCTATATCGCGCAAATAATTGGAAAGCGTGATGTTAAAGCCCACCACCAACACTCGCTTACCCTCGGATGCCAAATGAGCGGCGCGGGCGGCCAATACAAGGCTCTTGCCGGAACCGGCCGGTCCTTTCATCCGGCGCAGT
Organism: Dehalococcoidia bacterium; assembly: GCA_965232885.1. Classification (GTDB taxonomy): domain Bacteria; phylum Chloroflexota; class Dehalococcoidia; order Lucifugimonadales; family UBA3495; genus VXOI01. Next base: position 165,313 of record CBDDQX010000004.1, read on the forward strand.
CCGGTTTTCCCGGGGCCTCTATCTACCAGCCGACGCTGGACATTGTTGGGGATAGGCAAAGGTTGGCGTTGTTGCCGGGCGAAATCTGGCTCCCGGAGCCATCCTCGCAAATAACCGGCTACCTTCTCGGTCATCAGACCACGACTAGAAGTGACCGCTTCCGGGAAAACCCTGTCCAGTTGACCGGAACGAAGAGCGTCTTCTCCTATGATTGGATAGTACCTCACAATCTCGTTTTGCCTGTAAAAACACCTGCCTAAATTTTCCCAATAGTACGAATCTCCAACAGTGAAAATCACTCCAGCTGTAACCCGATTGCGTCCTTCCCGCTTCGGAATAGCAGCGGTGCTGATCTGGTGGATATAATTCTTGTAATCCCGAACTCGCAAGAACGGGTTGAGGTTTCCATCTAGCAAAATATCCTGGCCTTGTCCCGGATACCGTGCCTTCAAAACCGGCTTGCTATCTACGATTTCAGTCCAATATGACGAAGCGCGAGGATTCCAGTCTTTCACCTCGTATACCGCAGCGCCTATTTCAGGATGCAACAGCACAAAGTCAGGTTGCAGCCCGTTCAGATGGGGCTGCACGTAAATTTCCCAGCCTTTCGGCAAATGCCGGTCAAAAAACTCTGCGACTCTCCGCTCCCCGGGAGTAAGCGGGGTTGGCAAGCTATTCCATTCTTCTCGCGGTGGACTGATTACCCGTGTCATCTCAATCTATCCGACAGCGCGTTAGCCCAAACTGTTCATCTAGGCCATTAGCAGATAGGCACATTTTAGACCTTCAAGTCAGCGAGCCTATTATACGTCTACCTCGGCGTCCCTGCCGGGGAAGGCCCAGACGCCCTCGCCGTCCACCAGGCGCCCGGGCATGAAGTACTCGCGGGTGTCGGGGCCGCCGAAGCCTGGAATGAAGGACTGGACGACACCCTCAGATTCAAGGGCGGCGCGGACAATCTGCTTGTTGAAGTTGCTGATGTCATCGCGGGACAGAAATTCGTCCACTGGCAGCCACAGGCATTCCTGGATTTCGTCGGCCTGCATCGTGATTTCGCGGCTCAGGGGGCGCAAGCGGCCAACGAAGTAGATGTCGGACTTGCCGTAGCGGTAGCCGTGCCAGTGGCGGAAGCAGGCGATGGACTGGAACTCGGCGCTAACTCCGGTCTCTTCCAGCACCTCGCGCTCTACGGCCTCGGCCAAGTGCTCGTTGGGGTGCAACGCGCCGCCGGGCAGCTTCAGCGTGGGCGGGCGGCCCGCAACGCCGTAGATTTCCCGCACCACCAGCAACTCGCGCTCCTCGGTCAGCACCACGCCGCCGATGCCGATGTAGTGGGTAGCGAAGTTGGGAACCCAAGCGCCATCCTGGAGAATGATGGTCAGCATCAGGTAGTCGTCGCCGCTGTGGTGGAAGGTGAAGCCTTGGTTCACGGCCTCCGGGATCAACGCGGACTTGCCGATGGGCACCTCAAGCCATGCGGCCTTGATGCCGTCGGAGGTCCACTGCTTCAGAGAAACTTCAAGCCGCTGGGAAAATTCACCGGCGTCTGAGGGCAACTCGCCCGGCACAATCACCATGCCGCCGAAGGGATTGGCCCTAGCTTCCAATAACTGCTTGCTGGACAACTGCGTCATTGGCGCCTCGCATATCAGGAGAATGGGCGGGCACCCGGCACTAAAAGCCTGTCCCGCCGCGCCAATGCTAAGGCGGGACGGCGGTTGGCGTCAAATCCCGATTCAACTCAACTGCGGGGCAGGATAGGCGCTATAGTAAGCTGACCGGGCTGAGTTTGTAATACGGCCTCCGCAATAGCATCAACATGATTCTGAATGCGGGGCCAAGAGTTGTTCAAAATCAACAACACGGCAAGCCGACGCCTCGAGAGATTCTGCTGATAACGCATATCCTGATCAGTTGTTATCAACAGGTCATACCCGTCCTCCTCCGCCCTATCCAGCAAGATGCCATTTCTCAGCCTGTTCCAACCCCGCTCATTAGCAGTATCTACTACATTGCCGACTAAGTGGCGTCGTAGCGGGGCCGGAGTACAGTGATCAAACAGAATTTTCACGAACCGCGAAATTCTCCAACTCACTCATTTCGTGTTCCAGTACCGCCTCAACTTGCCAGGGCTCAACCCCGGGGAACCATTCTACAAATTCAGCTACGGTGGCGCCGTCCCTGAGGTTGGCGAAGAGGGCGGATACCGGCACTCTGGTATCGCGGAAAATCCAAACGCCACCCAGCTTTTCCGGGTCGCGCTCCACAGCATTGCATTCTTGCCATCTACTCATAGCGACACTCGCATTTTCGTATCACCGGACGATCCTACTTCTGCCTTAAAACAGGATGCTAAGGCGGGACAGCGGCTGGCGTCAAATTCTGTGACATTCGTGCCTTGCGCCGACTGCCGACAATGGCGACAATACGGGCAGGTATTTCAGGGAGCGCCCCCAACCCAACCTTCCCCCGGAGCGGAGAGGGAGTTTATCCGAGTGTCCACATCCCATTTCCACCCCATAATCCGCGAATGGTTTGAGGCCCGTTTCCGGCAGCCCACCGAGGCGCAGGCGCAGGGTTGGGAAGCGGTCGCCGAGGGCCGTCATACGCTCATCGCGGCGCCCACCGGGTCGGGCAAGACGCTGGCCGCGTTCCTGACCTGCATAGACCGTCTGGTGCGGCAGGGGCTGGAGGGCGAGCTTCCCGATGCCACTCAGGTTGTGTACGTCTCGCCCCTGAAGGCATTGTCCAACGACATACAGAAGAACCTGGCCGCTCCACTGGAAGAGATAGCTGCGCTGGCTTCGGAAAAGGGCTTCCCTCTACCGGAAATCCGCGTCGGGCTGCGCACCGGGGACACACCGCAGGCGGAACGCCAGAAGATGGCGAAGAGACCGCCCCACATCCTCATCACCACGCCCGAATCGCTGTACATCCTGCTGACATCCGGCAGCGGACGGCGTGGTTTGAAAGGCGTCAACACCCTCATCCTCGACGAGATACACGCCGTGGCCGACGACAAGCGCGGCTCGCACCTGTCGCTGTCCGTGGAGCGGCTCTGCGCCCTGTCGGAGCAGCCGGTGGTCCGCATCGGGCTATCCGCCACGCAGCGGCCCATCGAGGAAGTGGCCCGGCTGCTGGTGGGCAACAAGTCCATCAGCGCAGAGGGCAAGCCCGCCTGCGCCATCGTGGATACCGGCCACGCCCGCGAGATTGACCTGGCATTGCAGTTGCCGGAGCAGGAACTCGGCCCGATAGCTTCGCACGAGCTTTGGGGCGAGACGCTGGACGCCGTCGCCAAGCTGGTAGAAGCTCACGACACGACGCTGGTGTTCGTCAACACCCGGCGGCTGGTGGAGCGGGTGTCGCATCAGCTCAGCGTGCGGTTGGGTGAGGAAGCGGTGGTAGCCCACCACGGCAGCCTGTCCCGCGCCACCCGGCTGGACGCCGAGGAGAAATTGAAGGCCGGTCAGGTCAAGGTGTGCGTTGCCACGGCGTCACTGGAACTGGGCATAGACATCGGCGACGTGGACCTCGCCTGCCAGATTGGCTCGCCCCGCTCCATCAGTGTATTGCTGCAACGGGTGGGGCGTTCCGGGCATTCGGTGGGCGGCAAGCCCAAGGGCCGACTGTTCCCCTTGACCCGCGACGAGCTGGCCGAGTGCATCGCGCTTTCCCGGGCCGTCCGGCGCAGCAACCTCGATGCGCTTTCCATCCCGCCCTGGCCAGTGGATGTTATGGCGCAGCAGATAGTAGCCGCCTGCGCCCAGGAAGAATGGGCGGAGGATGACCTGTACTCCCTGGTTCGCTGCGCCTATCCGTACCGGGAACTGCCCCGCGAGAAATTCGACCAGACCATTGAAACATTGTCCGAGGGCTACGCTCCCCGCTTGGGGCGTGGTGGTGCATACCTGCACCGCGACGGAGTGAACGGCATCGTGAAGGGGCGGCGCGGCGCACCCCTGGCTGCGATGACCAGCGGCGGGGCCATCCCGGAGAATGCCGATTACGACGTCATCGCGGAGCCGGAGGATACCTTCGTTGGCACAGTCAACGAGGATTTCGCCATCGAAAGCCTGAAGGGCGACGTGTTCCTGCTGGGCAATAATGCCTGGAAGATCCGCCGGGTCGAGAGCGGGCGCGTCCGCGTGGAGGACGCCCACGGCCAGCCTCCCACGATTCCATTCTGGCTGGGCGAGGCTCCGGGCCGCACCACCGAGCTATCCGACGAGGTGACCGAACTCCGCGAGGGCGTAGACGGCCTGTTGCCCGACGCAGGGGCGGCCCGCGAGTGGGTGGTCACCGAGTCCGGCGTTGAGGCCGAGGCCAGCCGTCAGCTTGTCGCCTATATCGAGGAGGGCAAGAGGGTTCTGGGAGTAACGCCTTCCAAAAACTGTATCGTTGCCGAGCGTTTCTTCGACGAAAGCGGCGGGATGCAACTGGTGATTCACGCCCCCTTTGGCGCACGGATCAACCGCGCTTGGGGCATGGCGCTGCGCAAGAAAATCTGCCGTTCCTTCGACTTCGAGCTTCAAGCGGTAGCCACCGACGACGGTCTTAATTTCTCGCTGGGCCCCGGCCTCTCCATGCCTGTCGAGGACATTTTCAGCTACCTGAAGCCCGGCACCATCGAGGAAGTTCTGACCCAGGCGGTGTTGCAAGCCCCCATATTCGGCACACGCTGGCGCTGGAACGCCACTCGCGCCCTGGCCATCCTGCGCCATAACAGCGGCAAGAAGGTGCCGCCGCCGCTGCAACGTATGCGCTCCGACGACCTGCTGGCCGCGGTGTTCCCGGCGCAGGTGGCCTGCCAGGACAACGCCCCGCCCGGCGACATCGAAGTCCCCGACCACCCGCTGGTGTTCGAGACTATGCGCGATTGCCTTACCGAAGCCTCAGACTTGGATGGATGCCGCGAGCTGCTGGCGGGCATTGAGTCGGGAGGCATTGAGGTGTACGGTCGCGACACGGTGCAGCCATCGGTTTTCTCTCACCAGATACTCAACGCCATGCCCTACGCCTTCCTTGACGATGCCCCGCTGGAGGAGCGACGGGCGCGCGCCGTACCTCTCCGCCGCGCCTTGCCGGAAGACTCTCGCGACCTGACCCGTCTCGACCCGGAAGCTATCCGGCAAGAGTCGGAAAACGCTTGGCCGCGAATACGCGACATAGACGAGCTGCACGACGCCCTGCTGACTCTTGGAGCGCTGCCTGAAGGCCCAGCCGGTCTTTCCCGCCCGGAAATGGCTGTTCTGCCGGTTATGACGTGGCTGGAGCAACTGGCAAGCGCCGGCCGCGCCTACCGGGTAACCGCCGACTGCGGACTGTGCGCCTGGGTTGCTGCGGAACGGCTGGAGCTGGTTCACCGTGCCTATGATGGAGTCATGGCCCGTCCTGAACCACGAACGTCGTTGGCTCTTTTCGCCAACGGCCAGTTCAACGGCGCCCGCGAAGAAGCGATTCTTGCCCTGATCCGCGGTTGGGTGGACTCCATCGGGCCGTTCACCGTGCCCGAGTTGGCGGCTGCGCTCGCCCAGCCGGAAGACGATGTGCTATATGCCATAGGCCAACTGGAAAACGAAGGCGTGGTGCTGAGAGGCAGCTACCGGCAAGGAGTGGAGGGCGAAGAGTTCTGCGACCGCCGTATCCTCGCCCGTATCCACCGCTCTACCATAGACTCGCTGCGCAGTCAGGTGGAGCCTGTGTCTCCGGCAACCTTCATTCGCTTCCTGCTGGAATGGCAGCACGTCGCGCCGGAAGCGCGCCTGCACGGCGAGGGCGGCCTGCTGTCGGTCATAGAGAAGCTGCAAGGCTTCGAGTCTGCTGCCGGCGTTGTGGAGGAGGAAATCCTGGCCGCGCGCGTCGCTGAGTACAGCGGACTCGTGCTGGACCGCCTGTGCCTGAGCGGCGAGGTGACCTGGGGGCGGTTCTCGGCGCGGCGCGGCCCCGGGGCGAGCGCTTCTCCCTCCAACGGTCGTGCTGCCTTCTCGCGGTTCACGCCTGTGACTCTGGTCTTGCGCGAATCGCTGGACTGGCTGTTAACAGACGAATACACTGAGACTGAGGGGCTTACCGGCGCCGCGCGGGAAGCCTTGGAATACCTGCGAAACCGGGGCGCATCGTTCCAGGCCGACATCGAAGCCGCTACCAAACGCCTCCCCTCAGACGTGGAGGAAGCGCTGTGGGTCTTGGCTGCGGCAGGACTCACCACAGCGGACGGTCTGGAGGCTCTGCGCCACAGGCTCCGGGGAACAAAACGTCCCCGCCGTCCTTCCGTCAACAGGCCAGGAAGAGAAAATACAGGTATCGGCAGGTTCAGGTCGGAACGAGTTGCGTCGGGAGACAGGAGCAGGCTCCGAAACGCGCCGGCGCAGAGGCGCATGGCCGGCAGCCGGTGGTCGCTCCTGGAAGCCTCCGATCCTGTAGATGACCGTACCGAGGCGGTGGCGTGGCAACTGCTCTACCGCTACGGGATACTGTTTCCTGAACTGCTGGCCCGCGATTCGCTGTCCCTTCGCTGGCGCGACTTGGCGCGGGTTCTCCGCCGCCTGGAAGCGCGCGGCGAGATACGGGGCGGGCGGTTCGTGTCCGGTTTCATCGGGGAGCAGTTCGCCCTGCCGGAAGCTGCGGACTCGCTCCGGCGCTGGCGAAACCGTGAGCCTGACGATCGCTTGCTAGTAGTATCGGCTTGCGACCCCCTCAACCTGGCTGGCGTCCTGACGCCCGGCCCACGGGTGCCGTCGGTGCCCGGCAACCGCCTGGCCTACTGCAATGGGGTTCCCATAGCGGCGATGGACGGGGGCGAATTCACACCTCTCCTGAGTTCTTCAAAGGACCGTGCGCCCGAGGGCACTCTGGAGCAGGCGAGAATCCTGCTGTCTGTCCCCATATCCCACGCCAATTTCCGATTGGAGCAGGAAAGGCTGGCCACGGCGTAAGGGATGGCGCAACGCCTTCACCGGCAATGTATGACGTCGAAAGCCGCAGTCCAGAGCGTACAATCTACTGGATTATCGCAACGAAACTACTCATTTCGGCCACTGGATACCGGCCCCGTATCGGAGTACAGGGCAGGCTTTCGCCGGTATGACGGCCTAAAACCGTTCGTATGCGATAGCCCTGTCGAAAGCCGTCGCTCCAATTGAAAAACGACGGCCTCTATGCTAACTTGGAACGCTGAACCGTAGCTTCCCGGCACGGCATGGAAACTGTACGCAGCGCTCTTCGGCAGGCTCAGGACAGGCGGAGTGACCAGCATTCGTTTTTCGCCCAACCCCAACCAAGCCCACTGCATCGAATGGCTGCCGTGGGCCGGTTCCACCTTTGAACGGGCGCAGGCCGAAGACAAACCCATACTGCTGTCAATCACCGCCCCGTGGTGCTACTGGTGCCACGTCATGGACGAAACCACCTACTCCGACCCTGACGTCCAGTCTTTGCTGGCCCGCAGTTTCATCGCCGTGCGGGTAGACAACGATCATCGGCCCGACATAAACGCCCGCTACAACGTGGGCGGCTGGCCCACCACCGGGTTCCTGACGCCCCACGGCGGCCTCATCGGCGGGGCGACTTACCTTCCGCCGGACCAGTTCCTGGCTATGCTGATGGAACTGGAAAGAGCCTACCGCGCCGACAGGCCCCGGCTTTACGAGCAGTCCCGCGATCTGCTGCAACAACGGCGGGCACAGGCCCGCCGGGCGACCGCCGGAGCAGAGGTGGAAAGCTCCTTCACCGACCGCGTGTCCAGAATCGTGGCCGGAGCCTACGATGCTATCGAGGGCGGGTTCGGCAGCGAACCGAAATTCACCAACCCGGCCATACTGCGCCTTGTCCTCCATCTTCACCGCTCCACCGGCGAGGATTTCTACGCGGCCATGCTGCGCAAGACGCTGGATGCCATGATCGCTTCCCCGATGTTCGACGACGTGGACGGCGGGTTCTTCCGGTACAGCACCGCGTCCAACTGGTCGGAGCCGCAGCGGGAAAAGATGCTGGAAGACAACATCCAGCTTGCGCGTCTCTATCTCGACGCCTCCATCATCATGATGCCGGCTCACCCCGAGCTTGCCGAGGGATACCGGACCATCTCCGAAAGAACCTTCAACTACGTCCTGGGGCACCTGTACGATTCCGAACGCGGGGGATTTCATGGCAGCCAGGGAGCTCATTCAGATTACTTCGCCTTGGATACGGAGCGACGGGCCCTGTCCGCTCCCCCGCCCCTCGACCCGTCCTGCTATACCGGGCAGGGCGCAGCGACGGCGGCAATCCTGCTGGACGCCTCCTGGAAACTGGGCCGCCCTGACCTGGCTCAAATCGGGCTGGAAGCTCTAGCGCGCATTGACGATATGTCTCGCTCTGAGGCGTTTGGCCATGTGTATTCCGACGAAGGCATCAATAACACGCCCGACCTGCTGACCGACTGGGCCGGACTGCTGGCCGGGCTAATGCAGGCCCACGCATCCACTGCGGAGCCGCGCTACCTAGACCGCGCCGTAGAGGTGGCAGCCATCCTGGTGGACAGGTATTTCGACGAGAGTGGCGGCGGATTTTTCGACATCGCGGCCCCTGTGTCCATCGAGAACGGAGGGGATGCCGTGGGGCATCTGCAGGTGCGGGAGAAGCCGACGCCGGAAAATATGGCCGCAGTCCAGGCGCTTCTGCGGCTGTATCAGACCACGCGCAACGAAGATTACCGTCAGATTTGCGAGGCTACTCTGAGCGCTTTCGCCGGAGTCTTCCGCGAGCAGGGCGAGTTCGCCGCAGATTTCGGGCTGGCCGTAGACCTGTACTGCAACCCTATGGTGGAAGTAACGATTGAGGGCAACCCGGAAGACCCCGACTGTCGCGAACTGCTGAATGCGGCAGCCCGTCTGAACAGCCCTAACCTCGAAATCAAGACGGTAGCGGCTGGAGGACAAGCGCTGGCTCACGTGTGCCTCGACACCCTGTGTCTGCCCCCGGTAACTACGCCGGAGGCGCTGGCAGAGGCGGCCGCGGGGATAGACAGTCAGCCGGACAGCCCATTTCAGGATATTCTGCGGATTTTCCCAGGCGGGTAGCCCGCCGCGACGGAAGCCAAGCATTTTGGAGGCCCTGAGTGCCCGCACCCGTAAAAATGAAGGGCGTCAACTGCGGCGACCTGCGTCTCAGTGACGAGGACACAGAGGTTACACTCGCCGGATGGGTAGGCAGGCGCCGGGACCACGGCGGCATCATATTCCTGGACCTGCGCGACCGCTCCGGCGTGGTGCAGGTGGTCTTCAACCCCGACCCTGCCGCGGGCACTGGATTGTCGCCGGAATCGGCCCAGATTGCCGAGGAACTCAGACAGGAATGGGTGGTCCAGGTTAAGGGGAACGTCAGGCGGCGGCCTGCGGGCAGCGAAAACCCGGCCATGGAGACCGGCGATATCGAGGTGATGGCGTCTTCGGTGACCGTGCTCAACCGTTCCCTTACCCCTCCTTTCTACATCACTCCGCCCACCGATACGGCTGACGGAGCCGGAGCTGACGAGAGCCTCCGCCTCCGCTATCGTTACCTTGACCTGCGCCGCCCCGCCATGCAGCAGAACCTGGCGCTGCGCCACCGGGTAGTCAAGTACATTCGCGACTTCCTGGATGCCCAGGGTTTCCTGGAAATTGAGACGCCAATCCTCATAAAGAGCACGCCGGAGGGCGCGCGGGATTTCCTGGTTCCCAGCCGACTCCAGCCCGGCAGTTTCTACGCCCTCCCACAGTCGCCCCAGCAGTTGAAGCAGTTGCTCATGGTCTCCGGGGTGGAGCGCTACTTCCAGATAGCCCGCTGCTTCCGGGACGAGGATATGCGGGCAGACCGTCAGCCGGAGTTTACCCAGCTTGACCTGGAAATGAGCTTCGTTGACCAGGAAGACGTGCTCAACCTGACCGAAGAACTCTACACCGGCATGATCGAAACCGTGGCTCCCAACAGGAAGCTGCGAAAGCCCTTCCCTCGCTTGACCCATGCCGAGGCCATGACCCGGTATGCCTCAGATAAGCCGGACCTGCGCTTTGGCCTCGAAATGACCGACGTTACGGAACTGGCGTCGGAGAGCGAATTCCGCGTCTTTCATTCCGTTATCAACTCAGGCGGCTGCATCAAGGGATTCGTAGCGCCCGGCCTGGCCGCATACACCACGTCACAGGTGCGTGAACTGGATGCCTTCGCCCGCGAGGCAGGAGCCGCAGGGTTGGCCCACATCCGCTACCGTGGCGCCGGGCCAGTGGCCGGGCAGGATGAGGAGGAGATCTTGCAGTCGGCGGGGCTTCGGATGCCCGCGGAGTGGCACGGGCGCCTGGCCGCCAAGATGGGCGCGGGGCCTGGAGACATGGCGCTGCTTTTTGCCGGGCCATCGCCCCGCGTGAACGTCTGGTTGAACGCCATGCGCAACCATGTAGCCGGGCTGCTGGATTTGGCCGACCCGGACGAACTGGCTTTTGCCTTTGTCACCGACTTCCCGCTGTTTGAATGGAACGAGGACGCCAACCGCTGGGACTCGTCCCACCACCCTTTCACCTCTCCTGCCGAGGGTGAGGAAGCCCTGCTGGATGGCAATGACCTGGGGGCCATTCGCTCCAAGGCATACGACCTGGTGTGCAATGGGTCGGAGTTGGCCAGTGGCAGCATCCGAATCCATCGCCGTGAACTGCAGGAAAAGATTTTCGCCATCCTCGGCTACAGCCGTGAGGACGTGGGCGAACGCTTCCGGCAGATACTGGAAGCCTTCGAGTACGGCGCGCCGCCCCACGGCGGCATTGCGCCCGGCATTGACCGCCTGGTTGCCATTCTCGCTGGCGCCAACTCCATCCGCGACGTCATCGCCTTCCCCAAGACGCAAAGCGGCACAGACCTGCTGTTCAATTCGCCCGCCGAGGTAGCTCCATCGCAATTGAAGGACCTGTCCTTGCGAATCAGCCAGTAGGGCGCGCTTCCTCCAGGCACAGAAAGGCGCCGGAGCTGTTTTACAGCCCGGCGCCTTTTGGTATCCGATATTGACGCCGGCCTAGCAACGAGGGCAATCACAAGGGTTGCCTCTACTTACTTGCCGAGGACTACCTGGTAGGGGTGTCCCTTGTGGGACACCCTTATCGCATGAAGCCACCGCCGGCACGACTACCCATCATTTAGTCGTCGGCAGCGCCAGCTTTCTCGGGGATGGGGCTGGATTCCTTGCCATTGCGATAGGCAAAGCGATCCACCAGATTGCCGATGCTGGTGCGGAAGCCGGAGTATTCCAGCTCCCCGTAGGGCAGCATGGCAGCGCCCGACCAACCCTGCGCGCGCATGGCAATGCCCTTCTCCTGGGCCATGTTGCGGACGTAATCCCAAGCCGGGTTGTCGAAGAAGTCCGCGAAGGAGTCGGAGAACTTGCCATCGCCGTTCAGCGAGAAGCCGATGCAGGAGACCAGCGGCAGACAGTACATCCCGGTCACAGCCGTGTTGATGGGAACCGGCATCAGCGGCATCACGTGGGAGCCGCGGGCGTCGCCGCCGATGTAGTGGGCCTTGGCGTAGGGGGAAATCAGCTCTTCCGGCGCCGGAAACACGCCCTGATTGCGAACGAGGGCCACCGGGTCGTCTTTCCCGGTGTAGTTACCCGCGATGTTGTGCATCCGGGTGGCCGAGATGGCAGCGGCGGTCTGCCCGGTGTGGCGGGACACGATGCTGTCAATGCCAAAGCGCTCGTTGTCTCGCAACAGGACAGTGATTTTGTAGTAGTCTTCCGGAGCGTTCAGCGAAATCAGGCTGTCCCCGTCGGTGTTGTCCATATCAATGATGTTGAAGGTGAAGCCTTCGCTCAGGCGGGGCAGCATCAGCCCGCCGCAGTACATCGGATCGGCGAAGCCGAGGAACATCGGAAGGTTGTAGGCGCCCGGACCGCACTTATCGGCGGCCAACACCATAAAGGACTCGGCAGGACGGACCGGATTGGTCTTCACCGGGTCGTGGTCGAACTCGATCTCAGCCACGGCAGGGCCCGCGCCCCGGATGTTACCCGACGGCGCGTCCACCAGCAGGTCCTGGCCTGCGCCATACAGGCCGTATTGGCTGGCGATGGCGGTGGCGTTGAGAAAGGCAGTCCAGGCGAACTGGTGCACGTCTGTGTCGTTTTCTCCGCGAGTGTGCGACGCTACGATACAGATGTCATCTCCGGTATGTCCTACGAAGGCGTCAATAAGCAGCCCCGACTGGACGGCGGCGTCAGCGTCGGCCCGCACTGAGTCCATCATGTGCTGGGAAGGCTTGGTGTGGCCTCCAATGGAACCCACGTCGGCCTTGAGAATGGATAGAGTGATTTTCATAGTCCTCCTCAGCGGCAGCGCCGATGTCTCCACCGAACGCCACGCTTCAAACCGATTTGTCTCGCGCCATTATATCGAAACTAACCCTAGTCCGTCATTCCCGTGGCGGAAGCGAGGAAACGTCAGCGAGGAAACGTCAGGGAAGTCCGAAGGAGGGGAATGCCCTTCCCCTGGAACAAAGGCAATCTGGAACAAAGGCAATCTGGAACAAAGGCAATCTGGAACAAAGGCAATCTGGAACAAAGGCAATCTGGAATGCCGGGCGTGGGAAACCCTGCCAGGCAAAATTGCTTTGACATTCTCAACGTTGCCTTAGACGGAGAAATTTAGTATAGTCAGGAGGTGACGCATATCAAACAGCATTGCAGAGGCTCAGGATTTTTGGACTAGAGACAAGAGAGCTCTTCCTCTATGCGCTGTCCTTCTTTGTGGCTTTCTGGACAGCCCGAGCGGCATTGGCCAGAGGGCGCAATCCATGGGTGTGGGGTGGGGCGGCGCTGATTCTGGGTCTTATGCCCGTGGACACGGTACGGCTATTGAGCGTCGCGCCAGTGCTGTTCCTCATGTTTTTCGTGCGGCCCTCAGAGCAGCGGCCAGCGCAAACGCAGCGCAATGCCTGCCCCAAGTGCGCCAGCGTCCACTCTCCCAATCAGAATTTTTGCACCAAGTGCGGCTGGGATCTTTCCCTGGAATACTCCCCTGAGAGCAGCGACACAGTGCTGGCTTCTGAGATGCACCAGCCTCAAGCATCATCAACAGCAACCATGGAACGCCCAACCGACACCCCCGCAGAGCATTCGGCTGCAACCCCACCTCCGTCGGCGGATGTGCCCGCTGAACCCACGCCTGAGCCTGTGGCAGACACCCCTGAGCCTGTGGCAGACACCGGGGAGCGGGCGACCGAGGTCGATGCGCAACCCGACTCCCAGCCTTCAGCAGATTCCGGCAGTCAGGACGGCGAGACGGCGGCACCGGAACCCGAACCGGAGGCTCCGCCACGGCCGTGGGGGCTGCCGCAGCCGGGCCCTGCGCCCACTGCCGAGGTGATGACAGCCCGAGGGGCGGTCCTGTTGAGCGAAGGCAAGCTGCAGGAAGCGATTGACCAGTTCACCAAGGCCATTGCCTTGGACCCCAAGCACCGGGAGGCTTTCGAGCGCCGGGCCGAAGCGTACACTCAGCAGGGGCGGGGAGAGCGAGCCGAAGAAGACTACCGGCAGATTCAGGCGCTCAATACCGGCTCATAGCAATAACCACGAAGAGCAAAGACGAAAGGGCAGGTTTGCGTACCTGCCCTTTCGTCTTTCTGGCCCTTCCTTGCCTACGTACCGGCTAGACTGCCATTATGTGGTATCCCGCGTCCACCGGTATGACCGCGCCGGTGATACCGCTGGACAGTCCGCTGCACAAGAAAAGGGCCGTCTTGGCTACTTCTTCGACCGTTATGTTGCGTTGCAAGGGCGCTCTCTCGGCGTGGGTGTGGCGCATATCCCTGAAGCCGCTGATGCCCCGCGCCGCCAGTGTCTCCAAGGGGCCTGCGGATATGGCGTTGACGCGGATATTGGCAGGCCCCATTTCAGACGCCAGTTGACGAACCGAGTGCTCCAGGGCGGCCTTGGCCGACCCCATCACGTTGTATCCCGGATATACCCTTTGCGAGGCGTCAAAGGTCATGGCGACGACGCTGCCGCCGTCCGTCATCAGCGGGGCAGCGTGCCGCACGAGAGGCAACAGGGAATAAGCGCTGACTTCCATGGCAACCCGAAAGCCGTCGCGTCCGGTGTCCACGAAGCGTCCGCTCAGGTCTTCACGATTGGCGAAAGCGATGCTGTGAATCAGGAAAGAGACTTGGCCGAACTGCTGCTCCAGCGTCGCGAAGACCTCTTCGATTTGCTCATCGTCCGTGGCGTCGCAGGGCAAGAGCAAGGGGTTTTCCAGAGTCGCGGCCAAGCGTTCGACACGGTCTTTGAGCCGCTCGCCCTGGTATGTCAGGGCCAGCCTGGCGCCTGCATTGGAGAGAGCCTGCGCGATGCCCCATGCAATGCTGCGTTCATTGGCGACGCCGAACACGATGCCGTTCTTGCCGGACAGGTCTATGGGAACCACTCACGTTCCTCCTATCCCTCTATCCAGTCATTCCGCTTTCGCAGGATGGCGATGGCTTACGCGAATTGGGGAACGATGCGGTCCAGGAAAACGTCTAGCTGGCGTTCCGGGTCAAAGGTCGCCAGACGCACTATCAGCGTGTCGGCGCCCGACTCGGCGTAGGCAGCCATCCGGTCGGCGACCTGCTGTACCCCGCCAAAAGGCCCCCACCGGGTGCCCCAAATATCGGCGCCGTAGTAGCGCATCAGCCAGTCTTCCGAGTCCGCTTTGGCCGCCGATTCGTCCTCATCGAGGTTCACTGTCAGGTAGAAAGCATTTTCGCGGCGGGTGGTGTCGCGGCCATATTCCTCGGCCTTGGCGTCCACTTGGGCAATCACCTCAGCAAATTCCGCCGGGGTGTCCGAGATGGCGATAATGCCATCGCCGACCCGCGCCGCGCGGTCTATCTGGGCCTGCTGTCTGGCCCTGTGATGGGTCGCCAGCAGCCAGGGGATACCTTCGGACTGGGTGGCAGCAGGACGCATGGTCACAGAATCGAGAGAGAAATGCCGTCCCTCATGGCTGTGGGGTTCGCCCGGCCCAAGACCCTTGGCGATTTCCACAATCTCTTCGAACCGGCGGGCCCGTCGCTGGGGGTCTACCCCTGCGGCAGCCCATTCGCCGCGCTGCTCGTCATTGAAAGCGCCGCCGACGCCTGCGCCAATGATCAGGCGGCCACCTGAAATCAGGTCCACTGTCGCCATGGTCTGGGCCATCAGGACGGGATGACGAAGCGCGGGAAGGAGGACAGCGGTGCCAAGACGCACCCGGTTGGTGCGGGCGGCAAGCGCTCCCAAGGTCGCCAGCGGCTCCAGGCGCGGTTTGGCGACCAGGCTGTCGCCTACCCATACGGAGTCCAGCCCAGCCTCTTCGACACGCGCCGCCATTCGGAAAACGCGGTCAGCATTGGACGGTTGTTCTCCCCGCAACAGGATTCCTCTCGTTGGTAGCAGCACACCGAGTTTCGGTCTGTTTTCACTCATATTTCCGTCCAATTGCGGTCCGAGATTCTTAAAGTTTCAGGATTCAGACATTGGGCCGAAATAAAGACCCGCGTCTTGATCCGCCGGAATCCGGTTCACTGCATCCAGCAGCTATTTCATCAGGCGTTCCAGCAGACCGGGTTCGATATGTTGATAGGATTCCAAGTCATCCACCACGTCAAGGTCCATGCCCAAACCGGGACTGTAGGCTATGGCTACGGAGGTTTCCAGCTTCGCCGCTTGGCGCAGATGTTTGCTGAAACTGCGCCTGCCCAGCTCCGGCTTGAAGGGAACGCCCTGGGGCACAAGTATGGCGTTGGTGCCTCCGTCGCGCCTGGCCGGGGCGAGGGCAACGTTGCCGGCCCCCCGCGACGCCTGAATGAAGGAATGTATGTCCGAAGGCTTGACGAATGGCAGGTCTCCGGCAATGTAGAGAGCGGACTTCTCACGCTCGAAGGCATGATCGAAGGCCTTGCTCAGGGTGTCGTTCAGATTGCGGCCCATTTCCTCGAACCACATACCGCCCAGGTTGCGAGTCATGTTCTTTACTCGCTCATCGCCGCCTACGACCCAAATGGGGTCAATGGATGTTCCCTTCAGGGCAATCAGCACGCGGCGAAGCATACCCGCGCTGATGCTGGCGCGCTGGTCGGGGCTGAGGTCCCGCGCCAAACGGCTCTTGCCTTCGGACAAGGGTTTCATGGGAATGATGGCTGCTATGCTGTGTTCCTGCTTGGACATTTCCGCAATCAAACCAAATTACCCAGATTATTGGTCCAGCGACAGCACCGTCTGAGCCAGTTCTATACGGTCCTGCAGCGAGTTCATAATCGTGTTGGTTACCACCGGGCGCATTCCGGTCTCTGCCACGGCAGGGGCCATTGCTTCGTCTTGCCGGTCTATCACCAGCACATCGCAGAATTCCCGATAGGCTCTGGCGACTCCCACAACGGAAACTTCCTGCCCCAGCCCGCCCATGATCCTCCCCGCCGGGCCACGAACCGCGTCGTTCCCCACGATGGGACTGACCGCAACGCGCAGTCCGGGAAAGGATGCCAGCCGCTCTTTCATTCCGGCAACTTCAACGATGGGCTGAACGCTCAGGGCAGGGTTAGACGGACATACAACCAGTATATGCGCCCGGGCCAGCGCCTCGTCCAGCCCCGGCGAAGGAGCAGCCTCCGCAGCGCCGAGGTAGTGGATTGCGGAGACCTGTGGTTGGGCGCGCGCCTTCACAAAGTATTCCTGCATTGAAAGACGGCCTTCGGAGGTTTCCAGAACGGTGCGTACAGGGTGATCGCTCATTGGGACGATATGATGGGTCACACCCAGCGCGGCGCAGAGCTGTCCAGTGGCTTCCGACAGCGTCAGCCCCTGGTTCAACATCTGCGTCCGGCGAATGTGAGTCGCCAGATCCCGGTCGCCCAGGTTGAACCATGTGTCGGCTCCGTATTGCCGAAGCATGGCGAGGGCGGTAAAGGTATCGCCATTCAACCCCCAACCCGTTTCAGGGTTGGACAGCCCGGCCAGCGTGTACATCATGGTATCCAAATCAGGGGACACATGCAGCCCGTGAAATTCTTCATCGTCGCCGGTGTTTACGGCCACTATGAGATCGTCCGGCGGAAGACAGTGGGCCAGCCCAACAACCAGCTTGGCGCCGCCGACGCCGCCAGCCAATGCGAGCGCGCGCATAAGACTTCTAAAGCGGAGCGCACAGAGACCACGGATGTAAGGCCATTTCCTTCCTCCGTGGTCTCTGTGCGCTCCGTGTAGAGTAAACTGTCAAGGCGCGGGCTATACGCTGGCCTTTTCGGCGACATGCCGGGGATGCTCGAACCGGTAGGTGTCCAACTTAACCAGCCGGTCGTAGGAGCCGAATATCTCTTCCACGTTTTCGCCCACCAGGTCCAGCGGGTCATGCTCTTCGTCAGCGTCGCTGAACACCCGGAGCAGGCTGTAGGTGGTGGCCCTCTCTGCCGGGATGCGGCCCGCCGCGCGAATCATGCCCCGGAACTCCGACGGACGCATCAACTGCCCGTGTTGCGCTCCTGCGGCGGTGGATATGCTCTCGTTTATGAGCGTGCCGCCCAAGTCGTTGACGCCAGCGGTGAGGAGAAGCTGCGACATCCGCGAGCCTTCCTTCACCCACGACGCCTGGATGTTTGGTATCCAGTTGTTCAGCATAATGCGGGCGATGGCGTGCATTTTCACGACATCCATTCCCGTGGGGCCGGGCTTGACGTTCTGCACCAGGCCCTTGAGGAACATGGGCGCCTCGGTATGGACGAAGCTGAGCGGCACGAACTCGGTGATGCCCCCGGTCTGTTGCTGGAGTCCCCTCAGCAGCGCCATGTGGTTGCAGAGTTGCTCGGGGGTCTCGCGGTGCCCGAACATGACGGTCGAAGTCGTGGGAATGCCGATTTCGTGGGCCGTGGAGATGACCTCAATCCACTGGTCTACGGTGATGCGTCCCGGCGATATACGGTCGCGCAGTTCCTGGTCGAGCACCTCTGCGGAAGTTCCCGGCAGGCTGCCCACCCCGGCGGCCTTCAGGCCCTCCAGGTACTCCCGAATAGTACAGCGGGAACGGACTGAGCCGTACAGAACTTCCTCCGGCGAGAAGCCGTGGATGTGCATATCGGGCAGGGCTTCCTTGATTGCCGCGCACAGGCGGATATACAGGTCGCCTTCCATCTGGGGCGGCAGTCCCGCCTGGATACAGACCTCGGTTGCGCCATAGTCCCATGCCTCTCGGGCGCGGCGAACGATTTCCTCGATGGGGAGGAAATAGCCCTCCTCCTCTCGAAAATCGCGGGAGAAGGCACAGAAGCCGCAACGCTTGATGCAAACGTTGGTGAAGTTGATATTGCGGTTGACAACGTAAGTGGCGATGTCGCCCACTGTGCGGCGGCGCAACTCATCGGCCACCAGCACCATAGCGTTGTATTCCGGGCCAGTGGTTGCGAAGAGGGTTGTCCCTTCTTCGGGCGTTATGTCCTCACCCGCCAGGGCACGGTCAAGTACCGCTGCTACCTCAGCATCCAGTACGCCTGCAAGATCTTTGAGACTGGTTGCCGCGGACTGCTCAGTTATTCCCGACATATCGTTGGATTCCCCCTTGTACATATCCGTCATCGTCGGCGAGGGCGAGAACCGTGTTCCGCAGCCTCTCCGAAAGGTAATCGCCGGTGTTCAGGAAGTATTCGGGATATACCGGCAGCCTGGGCTTCAACTGGAATCCGGCGGCTTCGGTCTGTTCCTTCAAGTTGGTCAAGGCCGGCCACGGGGCTTCCGGGTTGACGAAGTCAATGGTCAAGGGCGAGACCCCGCCCCAATCGTTGATTCCAGCCTCAAGATAAATGCGGTAGTTGTCCGCGCTCAGGTTGGGCGGCACCTGCACGTTGGCTTCCGGCCCCAAAATCAGTCGGGCGGCGGCCACCGACCAGAGCAGTTCCATGGTATCGGCGTCGAGCTTATCCTGCATTGCGGTGCCGGGTTTGGCCCGGAAGTTCTGCACGATAACTTCCTGGATATGCCCGAACCGCTGATGCAAGTCCCGGATAGCCAGAAGCGATTCGATCCGGTCTTCCCTGCTGTCACCGATGCCAATGAGAATACCAGTAGTGAAAGGCAGCCGCAACTCGCCAGCCAACTCCATGGTACGGAGCCGGACCCTCGGCCGCTTGCTGGGAGCGAATTCGTGGGGGCCGCCGGGCGCATGGAGCGCTGACGCCGTGCTTTCCAGCATGAGGCCAATGGAGGGGTTATAAGGCTGAAGGGCGGTCATCTCGCGGCGGCTCATGGTGCCTGGGTTGGCGTGGGGCAGAAGGGCCGTTTCCTCCAGCACCAAGCGGTTGACGTGGGCCAAGTATTCCAGGGTGGTTCTGAATCCCCGTTTCTCCAGCCAGTCCTTTGCTTCAGGGTAACGCTGCTCCGGGCGCTCGCCCAACGTGAACAGCGCTTCGGTGCAGCCGAGGCGCTGGCCTGCCCTGGCGACGTCGAGAACCTGTTCCGGCGCCATATACAGCGTGTCCCCGGCCTGTTCCGGCGTCTTGCGGAAGATGCAATAGCCGCAGAAATCCCGGCACATATGGGTCAGCGGTATAAACACCTTGGGGGAAAAAGAGACCGTGCGGCCCTTGCCCAAGTCCCGCATTCCTGCAGCCGCTTCGCACATCGTGGACAGAGCGACCTCGTCCGCGCCGATAAGGCCCCATGCTTCGGCATCGGTCAACGCCCGCCCGGAAGCGGCGTCGGCCAATGCCGTATCGAGTCGGGGGGCTGTAGTGATGGCAGTATTCATCGGCATCATCGGATTTCCGGCGGTTCCGGCTCCACGGGAGGCAGGAGGGATACGTCAACGTATCTCGGGGGATAATCCGTTGGCGGAGTATTCAACAGCCGCAACCGCCGCGATTGGGCACGGCTCAAGCTCTGCTGTGGCGGGAAAGACGGGACATCCTCAGCCCTGATCTTTTCCATTTCAGCCACAAAAGTTCTTGTGGCGTTTATGGCAATCTGCACTGTGTCTTCATACAATTCATGCTCGTACCAGTTGGAATGCATATTGCTGGGATGCTGGTAAAGGTCAATCAGATCTCCTCGCGCCCATTCGATCGCGATGAAGTGCACCACCGCATTCAGCCGGTAATGGCCCTTATGATACCAGCCCCACTTCTCGGCGACGGACTTGACGGCATGGGCTGTCGCGCCCCAAGCCTTTTCCGACGCCTGAATGATGTCGTCAGCATCCAGCTCCTCCTGCGCCTGCCTGAGGAGGCGTTGGCTGATAGCGGCGTAGCGGTCTGAGTAGGGCAGGGATCCTGTAGCTGGGGCGGTGGTCATCTCTATCCTGATTTCCACAAGGGTGAGGATTACCAGCTATTTTATGTCTTCGGGCGCTGCGATAGCAATGGACAGATGGCTTTCTAAAACCCGTTCAGCTTGGTCTGGTCGGAAAAAGGCAGAGCGCGGAATGGGCGGTCAAGGTGTTCGTGGGCCAGCCGGGTGGCTACCCGACCCCGTGGCGTGCGGTCCAGAAAGCCAAGTTGCAGCAGATAAGGCTCCCAAACGTCCATGATGGTGTCCGAGTCTTCGTTCAGGGCGGCGGCCAGCGTTTCCAGTCCCACGGGGCCGCCGTCAAATTTGTCTATGATGCTGCTGAGCAGGCGGTGGTCCGACTGGTCCAGCCCCAGGGGGTCAACATTCAACTGCTCAAGAGCGGCTCGGGCCACTGGCCCGGTGATGCGGTTGTCGGCCTTGACCAGCGCATAGTCGCGGGTTCGCTTGAGCAGCCGGTTGGCGACCCGGGGAGTGCCCCGGGAGCGGCGGGCGACTTCCGCCACGCCGTCTGAATCGCACTCAGCGCTTAGTATCCTAGCTGAACGGTCAACGATTATGTTCATTTCCTCGACGTCGTAGTATTCCAACCGCCAGACCGAGCCGAACCGGTCGCGGAGCGGGGCGCTGACCATGGAAAAACGGGTGGTAGCGCCCACCAGAGTGAAGGGGCTGATACGCAGGTTCACGCTTCGGGCCGCAAGACCCTTGCCCACCATCCAGGAAAGGAAAAAGTCTTCCATAGCGGAATACAACACTTCTTCCACTACCCGGTTGAGGCGGTGAATTTCGTCCACGAACAGCACTTCGTTGGGCTGGAGGCTGGTCAGAATGGCAGCCATATCCCCGGCCCGCTCAATGGCAGGGCCGGAGGTTACCCGGATAGGAACCTCCATTTCTGCGGCGATGATGTGGGCCAGGGTTGTCTTGCCCAAGCCGGGAGGCCCGTAAATGATGGCGTGGTCCAGCGGCTCCTGACGAATCTTCGCCGCGTCAATGGCTATCTGCAGTGTCTGCTTGGTCTGAGACTGGCCGACGAATTCGTCTATGCGTCTGGGGCGCAGGGAAACATCGGCGTCTTCCTGGAGCTCTGCACCGGCCACCAGCCGCTCGGTCATTATTTCTCCTATTGACCAACTCCCTCTCCCTCCGGGGGAGGGTTTGGGTGGGGGCGTTCCTTTGCGTTGGCTACGCTTCGAACTTTCGGAAGACCAGGCAGGCGTTCTGCCCGCCGAAGCCGAAGGCGTTGGACAACACCACCCGTGCGTCCAGTTGGCGGGCATGGTTGGGCACATAGTCCAAGTCGCAACTGGGGTCAGGCGAAGTGTAGTTAATGGTGGGATGCAACGTCGCCTCGGTGATGGTCTTGATACAGGCCGCGGCCTCCAGCGCGCCGGCCGCGCCCAGCGAATGGCCAATCATGGATTTGGTGGAACTGACGGGTATCTGATAGGCGCGCTCGCCAAACAGGCGCTTGATGGCGACGGTCTCCAGCGTGTCATTCAGGGGCGTAGAGGTGCCGTGGGCATTGATGTAGTCAACGTCTTCCGTCGTGATACCGGCGTCGGAGATTGCGATGCTCATTGCCCGGGAAGCGCTGGCGCCCGACTCCTCGGGCTGAACTGGGTGCCCGGCGTCGCTGGTGCAACCAAACCCCGCAACTTCGGCCAAGATGTTCGCGCCTCTGGCCTCAGCGTGTTCCAGCCGCTCCATAACCAGAACCACCGCACCTTCGGATGGTACGAAGCCGTCCCTGTCGGCGTCGAAGGGACGGCTGGCCTGCTCGGGGTTGTCGTTGCGAGTGGAGAGGGCGCGCATGACTGCGAAGCCCGACAGACCCAGCAAGCTGATGCCCGCCTCGGCGCCTCCGGCAAACACCACATCGGCCGTTCCCCGGCGCAGCACGTTCAGAGCCTCGCCGATGGCCTGATTGGAAGCGGCGCAGGCGGTGGTGGCCGTCGAGTTGTAGCCCTGGGCGCCGAGGTAGCGGCTGACGGCGGCAGCAGCCATGTTGGGCAGTATCATCGGGAAGAAGAACGGCGACATCCGCATCCCGCCCCGGTCTGCGAGAATGCGGCAATTTTCTTCCAGGGTAGGAAATCCGCCGTTTCCGTTCCCGAGGATTACTCCCACGCGGTAGGGGTCTTCGCGGGATATATCGAACCCGGATGCTTCCGCGGCCTGGAGTCCGGCGGACACGGCAAGCTGAGAAAACCGGGCCATTCGCCGCGCTTCCCGACCGGGGATATACTGCCCCGGGTCAAACCCGGTCACCTCCCCGGAAATGCGGCAAGGGTAACCCTCAGGGTCGCACAACGTCATTGGCCCGACGCCCGACTTCCCGGCGGCCAGATTTCGCCAGAATTCATCGGGAGACTCTCCCAGCGGGGTCATGGCTCCCATGCCAGTCACTACGACCCTAGCCTGTTCGTTGCTCACGCTCACATCCGGCGTCGTCTGTTTTCAGTGCGGTCATTGGCTTTTCTTCCGGCGCAGAGAGGGATAAATTTCCGGCTCGATGCCCAAGGCGGCCTCCCGAACTTCGGCGGCCAGGAAAAGCGAACCCGTTGCCAGAATCAAGTCTCCAGGTCCGGCTTCTGCGCGGGCCATCTCAAGCGCTTCGCGAGGGGTGGGCGCGATTGACGTCGCGGCCCCCCGTTCCTTCAGCATCCTGGACAACTCTTCTACGTTCAGCGCCCGGGGATGGCGAGCCTGAGCGGCGATTGCCAGGTCGGCGGCAGGCGCCAGCGAGTCCACCATGGCATCCACGTTCTTGTCCCGCGAAAAGCCGGCGATTACAACCAGCCGTTTGTAGTTGAAATAGTGGGGCAGCGATTCCAGCAGCTTGTCAACGGAGTAGTCATTGTGGGCCCCATCAGCGATTACCAGCGGCCCGTGCGCCAGCACTTCCATGCGGCAGGGCCAAGATACGTTACGGAACCCCTGTGCTACCGTCTCGGCGCTTATATTGAACCCTTGCGCCTTGCTGATTGACTCAATCGCGGCCACCGCCGTTGCGGCGTTTTCCATTTGGTAGTCACCCAACAGCGGGATGTCCAGGTCATAAGAGCCGAGTAGCCCGTGGACGGTGAATGACTGGCAGGGGCGCCCTGACCCTAACCCTCCGCCAGACTGAGTTGAACCGGACTGAGTTGAAGAGGAAGAAGGCGGCCTCGATTCCCAAGTTACGTCGCGTCCGATTAGAACCGGCTCCGCGTCCACACGGTGGCAGGCTTCGAGGATGGAGGCCAGGGCTTCCGGTCGCTGCGGAGCGATTACCGGAATACTGCCCGGCTTGATAATCCCTGCCTTGTCAGCGGCGATTTCGCCAATGGTGTCCCCAAGAATCTTGGCGTGGTCCATACTCACCGAGGTTATAACGCACACATCGGCATCCACAACGTTGGTGGCGTCAAGCCGTCCGCCCAAACCGACCTCCACGGTCTGCACGTCGACCCGGGCTTGATCGAAGCAGTGGAAGGCCATTGCGGTCAGGAACTCGAAGAGTGTAACGACGTCATTTCCGTCTGCGCTGCGGAACGGCCAGATGTCCGCCACCAGACCGGCGAACTCTTCCTCGGAAACAGGTTGGCAGTCGCGCCGCACACGCTCCCGAAAGGTGTGCAGATGAGGCGAGGAATAAAAGCCGGTGCTGAGGCCGGCAGCGTGGAACGCAGCGTCGCAGAGCGCGGCGGTGCTGCCCTTGCCTTTGGTGCCTGCGATATGCACCGCAGGAACCCGGCGATGGGGGTTGCCAATCCGCTCCAGGAATGCCTCCATCCGCTCCAGGTTGTAGATGACCTTCTGGCGCGGCCCATCAACCCTGGCTCTTTCCGAGTCGAACAGGGATAAGACGTTGGCGATGGCTTCGTCATATTGCATCGCTCACCTCGCGCGAGACTCCTTCAAGAAGACCCGAGGAGTCAGCGCCAATCTTACCGGCCCCTGCGGCGGGGCATGGACAGCCCCAAGGTCATTGCCAAAGCATCGCCGAATGTGACTTCGTTTACATAGTCAATGTTACCCCGCAGCGGCCTGGGGGTAAACCCGAATGCCTGCTCCAAATCGCGGCCTTCTGACACGTTCCGGATGCCCAGCATCTTGAGCTGTCCGGTAGTTACCGGAGGTCTCGGCAGGATTCGCTCCATAACAGCCACGGCAGGCAGAACCAAGGGCGTTGGGATATGGACCCGGCGGGCGCGCCGGCCCATGGCCAATGCCACTTCATCCAGCAGAGCGTTGTAGCTCAGACGGTGGGGGCCGCCCAGGTTCAAGGTCTTTCTCTTCACCGTGGAGTTGCCCACCGAAGCAGCGACGCATCTGGCAACATCATCCGCCGCGACGGGCTGCATCCGGTTCCTGCCGCCCCCGATAACCGGGGTTATCGGGCCGATACGCACCAGCCCTGCCAGCGCGGTTAGAAACTCGTCGCCCTCGCCAAAAATCACCGAGGGTCGAAGTATCGTGTAGTCCAGTCCTGAGTTGACTACTTCCTGTTCTGCCTGGTGTTTGGAGTGCAGGTATGGGTAACTTGCGTCGGGTGTCGCGCCCATGGCGCTGACGTATATCAACTCGCGGGCCCCGGCTTCCTTGGCCGCAGCCGCCACGTTGGCCGTGCCCTGACGGTGCATCCCGTCGAAGGTAACCCCTCGTCCCGTGCGGATAATCCCCACCAAATGGACTACGGATTGCACTTCATAGAAAGCCTGCTTCAAGGCGTCTGGGCTAAGGATGCTGCCATAGTGGACTTCGATCTCATTGTGGCCGAACATCCGCTCCTTGCCCGGCGAGTGGATCAGGCAACGCACCTGATGGCGGCGCGCTATCAGTTCCCGCACCACGCGCCGCCCCAAAAACCCGGTGGCTCCCGTAACCAGAACCAGCAAGAGCGTACCCTTCCCGCGCCGGAATTTGCTTGGACAGCAGCGGACGGCTCCAATGCCAGTCCCCTACCAATTCAAGGTTCCGGTATGGAATGCCGAATGTCAAGGCTCCGCTGTCACTATTGCGCGACCTTACGCATATAGAGGCGTTGGAAGGACGCCGGATGTGCGCTAACATGGCGTTGTGCATTTTCAGAAAAGCGCGGAGCGGATGGCAGTATGGCTGGTGAAGACCTTCATTTTGGAGCCAACCTGACCCTCGAAGTCGGAGAAACGGCTCGTCAGGCGCAGTGGATGGAAGAACTGGGCTACGAGTATTTTTCTGCCGGGGAACACTTCATGCGGGGTGACCCGCCAGGACCGACCCATGCCTCGCTGCCGGTGCTGGCCGTGGCTGCCGGCGCCACCCAGTCCATACGCCTGCTGTCTTCCATCGTTCTGGCCCCGTTCTATCATCCGCTCATGCTGGCCCGTATGACCGCGACGCTGGACGCGGCGTCCAACGGGCGGCTAACGCTGGGGGTAGGAGTCGGTGGCGAGTATCCGGTGGAATTCGAGAACTCCGGCCTTAGGGTGAACCAGCGCGGGCGGCGCACCGACGAATGCCTGGATGCCATGCGCCGTCTCTGGAGCGGCGAACGGGTTGATTTCTCAGGACGGCACTTCCAGTTGAGTGGCGCCATGCTTAACCCCACGCCCGTGCAGCAGCCCCATCCGCCGGTGTGGGTGTCGGGAAGGCGAGACGCGGCCATGCGACGGGCAGTCCGGTTCGGCGAAGGCTGGGTGCCTTACTTTTTCGACCCCGCTCGCTACCGGGACAGCGTGGAGAAGATTCAGGGATTCGCCGCCGAGGAAGAGCGCAGCTTGGATGGGTTCCAGTGGGGTTTCTTTCCTTACATATCAATTTACCCCACGGAGCAGGAGGCCGCAGAGGTGTCGGCCCGGCAGCTCGGCGGGCAGTATCTCTACGGCGGCGAATTCATCAACATCGTCCGCCGCTACTGCCTGCTGGGGACGCCGGAACAATGCGCCGAACGTCTGCAGGAATACGTGGAAGCCGGAGCGCGCCACGTGGTGTTCAGCATCACCTGCCCCCCGGAAGACAGGGAGAGGCACCTCGAGGATATTGCGGCCAAGTTAATTCCATTATTCCGGTGAAAAAACCCGATTTAGGGTTATGAATCCTGTATAATGTTCGCTAGAGAATAGGATACACCACCGCTTCCAAGTGTGATGAAGCGGCTAATCATGTAGAATCGTCAAAAAGCGCGTCCAAAGATATACGTTGGATGCAGAACATTCGGTCCGGACGGGAACCGAACGGCATAGGGAGGCAACAATGTCTCGAATCAAGCGTGTGATGCTGCTCCAGCCGGCCTCCGCCGGTGGAAATTTTGAATATGTGGCGATTCCCCGGCAGGGAATGCTATACCTTTCTGCAGCCCTTGCTCAGTGGGAAGGGCCGTTCGTCTACGACCGGGAAATCTGGTTTGAAGACCGCTCCGGCCTCATAGATCCGGAAAAGGACCTCGAAGGCGTGGACATCCTGATGCTGACCGCGCTGATCAACGAGGCCCCACGAGCATACCAGGTGGCCCGGATGGCCAAGGAATACCACCCCGACATTATCACCATCGGCGGCGGCCCGCAGATGAGCCCGCTGCCCGAAGAAGCCTTTGACTACGGGCATTTCGACGTTATCGTCCAACGCGAAGGCGAAGACATCATCGGGCAGTTGTGCGACGTCCTGCTGGAGCGGCGAGGGCCGGACCGCAACCAGTACCTGGACAACGTGCCCGGAATCAGCTACCGGCAAGACGGACACGTCGTCTATACCAAGCGGGTGGGACTGGTGCGCCCCGACTTCGTGGAGCTGCCCGACTTTCGCTCAATCCGCGACCTGACGCCCGAAAATCCGATGGCCGGCGGCGTGGTGGAAACCATCCGGGGCTGCACCGAGAAGTGCACCTATTGCCAGGTTATTCAGCAGTTCTTGGGTTACCGGCTGGTGTCCAAGGAAACCGAGTTCAAGCGACTGGCGCAGTTGCAGGAACTGGCCACCGACGGGCTGATTCATTCCTCCCGAAACGGGTCCTTCCAGGTATTCGTTTCCGACGACCTCCACACGCCCCCTCTGCGGGCTGTCAAGTTCCGCAACGAGCGCCTGGAGCGGCTCAAGGGCTGGAAGGGACACACCGAAAACATGAACCTCATCATCCAGGCCCGCGCCGAGATTGGCCAGGACCCGGAGTTGGCGGAGGCCCTGCAGGAAGCCAACGTAAAGATGCTCTATCTCGGAGTAGAGTCGGACAACGCCGAAAACCTGAAGGCGGTCAACAAGCGGCAGGAACCGGGGCAAATGCACCGCGACCTCGCCTACATCAACGAGCAGGGCTTCACAGTGGTGGCGATGACCATCATCGGCCTGCCCTATGATACCGAGGAAAGCATCATGGCCTTGGCCGATTGGGTGACCACGGTCAGCAAGTATCAGACGGCCAATTTCCTGACGCCCCTGCCAGCCACGTCCAACTGGACGGCCCTCAAGCCCCTGAACGAGCATGGGGAGCTGCTGCCGGAAGGCGAAATGCGCCCCTACCAGTTGTACACTGGCCGACAGTTCGTCCACCATGACGAGCGATGGTCAATGCAGGAAAGCCGGGAGATTTTCGACAACTACACCTCCAAGTTGCAGGAAGTGGACGACGTCTATCGCCGGGTGTTCCGAATACTGCGGACATACAAGCTGCGCCTAGCTGCCACCAGCAAAGAACTGAGCGATACCGTTGCCGCCCGTCTGGGGGAAGCCACCGACAACCTGCAGGATCTGGCAACCGACGACTCGCTGGCCGGGCGCGAGTTTGGAGAGAATATATCCGGGAAAGTCAGCGACTTGGTGGAAACGCTTCGGTCCGTTTCTCAGCCGTTGGCCAACGTCCGCCGAGAGGCCGCAGACAGCATTGGATCCAAGATCAACGAGCTGTCCGAATCCCTGAAGACGCTGGCCGATCCCAGCGTGAGCAGCGGCAAGGAAATGGCCTCCAACGTATCCCGCCGGATTGCCGATCTTACCGATACCATTGACGCCGCCCTCTCCGACCAGCGAGACGGACGAAAGAGGGCTACCGGGCAAGGCTAGGCTGCGGGTCAGCAGCTAATGAGCTTTATCAAGAGGATCGGCTATGGCTTCAGCTACTGACGAATCTCGACTGGGATGGCTTGAGGGTCAAACCGGAGAGTTGTCAAAGTCCGTACATGACTTGCGGGCTGGGCAAAGGCAAATTCTGTTGGCGGTCTTAGGCATCGGAGCAGCCCAGATCGGATTGCTGACCACCTTAGTAATCAGAATATCCGGGTAGACAGCCAAAGTGCTGTACTGAGTTGGCGTCTGCGCACTAGGGCCAGTTACCCCAAATTGGCATTGTGCATAATCCAAGGTCTTTGGAAAAAATGACAAAGCACCATCGCGTCTACATCACCGGGATTGGCGTCATAAGCCCTTTGGGGCTGGACTTGGCGTCAACTTGGGAGGGGATAGCGCTGGGGCGGTCCGGCGTGGACTTCCTCACTTCTTTTGACACCGAGGGTTTTGATACACGGTTCGGAGCCGAGGTCAAAGGGTTCAACGCCGAAGATTACCTGGACCGGAAGGACGCCCGGCGGATGGACCGTTTCGCTCAGTTCGCTGCGGTGGCCGCCCGCCAGGCCTGCCAGCAAGCCGGACTGGAGCCGGACAAGGGAGACCCTTACCGCGTCGGAGTCATCATCGGCAGCGGCATTGGCGGAATATCCACTCTTTCCCAGCAGTTTACCGTCCTGAGCGAGCGTGGGCCGCGCCGGGTCAGCCCCTTTCTCATTCCGATGATGCTGGGAGATATGGCCTCCGCGCAGGTTTCAATGGTCACCGGGGCTATGGGCGCCAACTACTGCCTGGTGTCGTCCTGCTCCAGCGGCGCAGACGCCATGGGCCAGGCTTGGGAGATGGTTCGGCAGGGCCGGGAGGACATCGTTCTGGTCGGCGGCAGCGAAGCTCCCCTAGTTCCCGTGGCAGTGGCGGGGTTCAACGCCCTGCGCGCGTTATCCCGCCTTAACGAAAATCCCGCCCTTGCCAGCCGCCCCTTCGACATTTCCCGCGACGGCTTCGTCATGGGAGAAGGGGCAGCAGTTTTTGTGCTGGAGAGTGAAGAGAGCGCAACCAAGCGCAACGCCAATCCCCTGGCAGAACTGGTGGGTTATGCGGCGACTTCCGACGCGCACCACCTGACGGAGCCCTCCGTCACGGGAGAAAGCGCCGCCAACGCCATGACCATGGCTCTGGACGCTGCCGGAATCGCGCCGGCCGAGGTCGGTTACATCAACGCCCACGGAACTTCCACTCCGCTGAACGACAAGCATGAGACCAAGGCAATAAAGATGGCTTTGGGGGAAAATGCTTATCGCATCCCCATAAGTTCCAGCAAGTCCATGACCGGCCACCTGCTGGGGTCAGGGGGCGCGCTGGAAGCCGCCATCTGCGTCATGGCCATGCGCGACGGGCTGGTTCCTCCGACCATCAACCTCCATGAGCCGGACCCGGAGTGCGACCTGGACTACACGCCGAATGAAGCCCGTTCCCAGGAAATCAACGTCGCCATGAGCAATTCATTCGGATTTGGCGGTCACAACTCCGTCCTGGTATTCGCCAAGCCAGACTCGGCAAACAATGTGTAATGCCCTCCCCTTGAGGGAGAGGGGCGGGGTTGGGGCGTGAACGGCGCATCAGCGCTACGCTGGGAATTCCCCCCGGAGCAGGACAACTCCGCCCTGCTTGCCGCAGGTATGCCGCCCGTAGTGGCGCGCCTGCTGGCTGGGCGAGGGATAGACACCGAGCGCAAACTCCGGGAGTTTCTGCATCCGCCGCATCGCCTTCCCTATGATCCGATGCGCCTTTCCGGAATAGACGCCGCCGTACAGCGTCTGTATCATGCCGTGGAAAAGGGAGAGACTGTCGGCATATTCGGCGACTTTGACGTAGACGGCATTACCGGAACAGCCATCATCTGCGAGGGATTGACCGCGCTGGGAGTGACGGCAATTCCTTATCTTCCCAGCCGCATAGATGAAGGACACGGGCTTTCCGCCGGAGCAGTGGACGCGCTAACAGACGCCGGGGCGTCGCTCGTCATCACTGTTGACACCGGAATCACCGATTTCGAGCCGGTGGCTCACGCCAACAGCCGCGGCGCCAACGTCATCATCACTGATCATCACGTGCCTTCTCACGGGCTGCCTGCCGCTGTGGCTTGCATCAACCCGCATCTGCCTGAAGGCGAACTTCCCCTCTTCCGGTATCCCTGCCCCGACCTTTGCGGAGCCGGAATTGCCTTCAAACTGATGCAGGGTCTGTACGAGTTCTTGGGGCAACCCTGGAACCCTGCTCTCCTGGAACTGGCGGCGCTGGGAACGGTGGCGGACCTTGTGCCGTTGCTGGACGAAAACCGTTACATCGTGGCTGAAGGAATACGGCGGTTGGCCGAAACTCGCCGTCCGGGTCTTCTCGCCCTCTGTCAGGCTGCCCGCTTGTCGCCGGATGCTCTTGACACCGAAGCGATTTCCTTCCAGATTGTCCCTCGCCTGAACTCGGCGGGCCGCATGGGCGACCCGATGGATAGCCTGCGTCTGTTGACCACGGAATCGCCCGAAGAGGCCGCCAGCCTCGCCCACAAGCTGGACTCGCTGAACCGCGACCGCCGCGACGCTACGAGCGACGCGCTGGAACTGGCATACGCGCAAGTGGATGATCTGCCCTCCCTTCCATCGGTGCTGGTTGTGGCCGACGAAGGTATCCTCCCAGGCGTCGCCGGCTTGGTGGCCGGGAGACTGTCCGAACGCCACCACCGTCCATCAGTTGCGCTGTCGTTAGGAGAAGAATACGCCGTCGCTTCAGCAAGGAGCATTCCGGGGTTCAGCATCATAGACGCCATACGGTCTGTTGATGACCTTCTGATACGCTTCGGTGGTCACTCCCAGGCTGCGGGATTCACAGTGGCGCGCCGGGACTTGCCCGAAGTCGCCCGGCGGCTACAATCTTACGCCAGCGAACGGCTGAAGACTGAGGACATGACGCCGACGTTGCGGATAGACTCTGAGGCCGGTCTGGAAGAACTGACCCGCGACGCTCAGGAGTGGCTATCTGCGCTGGAGCCTTTCGGCAAGGGCAATCCTCGCCCGCTATTCGCCTCCAAGGGCGTACGAGTGCTGGACGCGCAGCACATGGGCTACTCGCAACAGCATCTCCGGCTGAAGGTTGAACAGGGCGGCGCGGAAATGACCGCACTGGCCTTCGGGCAGGGTGATGCCTGGAGGCCAGGCACGGCGAGGCTGGACCTGGCCTACACGCTCATGGAGGATACTCGACAGCCGGGCAATCCGCTGGCACTCCGCGTCACCAGCTTCAGGCCAGCCTTGGACGCCTGAAGCCCGCTAACCGCTGGCTGGCCGCGTCCGGGGGCGGGCGTCCCCACGCACGAACTGGGCCTTCCACACCAGCAAGGGCACCGTGATGATTATCACGATGAGGGCCACCACCTGGGCTTCGTTCAATCCCCCGAAGTAATAGTTTTGCTCGACTCTCAGGAAGCTGATGAAGAAGCGTCCGATTGAGTAGGTCGCCGCGTAGAGAGCGAAAAACATTCCGTGGGGCTTCAGCCGCTTTCGCAGTGGCCAGAGCGCGGCCAGCAGGGCTAGGTCGAACAGCAGCTCATACGCCACGGCGGGATGCGTCGCCGGACGGCCCAACCCCGGACTGTCCGGGTGAGTGTAGATTACGCCCCAAGGCAGGTCGGTGGCCTTGGCGAAATGCTCGCCATTGATTACGTCCCCGATGCGGCCGATAGCCATTGCCACCAGCAGGGCCGGCGCGGTCACGTCGGCCAGGTGCCCAATGCGTGGAAGGTCGGCCCGGTTGGGTTCCCCGAACACGAAGGAGAAGGGACGCCACATGGTCAGGAACCAGGCGGAGTTGCGTATCAGCAGATACAGCGAACCACCGACAAATCCACCGGAGATGGCCCCGAAAATGGCGATCCCTCCTTCCCAGACTTGAAAGACACGAATGAAATCATATTGATAGACTTCATCCCAGAAGTCTATGACATGCAGCACACGAGCGCCTATGACGCCGCCGATGATGGCCCACATCGAGGCGGAGTACAAGACATCAGCGACCATGCCCTCCCGAGTACCCCAGCGAACCACAAGAAATACTGCCGCGGCAACGGCGATGAAGGTGAACACCCCGTGCCATGACAGGAGAAACCTTCCGGCGTCAATCAAGTTGGGGTTCATGCCAATGCTGATGCTGGCCAGAACGTCTATGCCCATTTACAAGTCCTTACCGGATGATCGCTCTCAGGAATGGGCAATGCGCCCAACCGTCGTAACAAGGTATACCCCGGCGCCCATCGGCTGCAAGGCTTCGGCCACCGTCCGGTGCTGCGTTTCGCTGGAAGGCACGGCGAACATGGCCGGGCCTGCGCCGCAAAGGTATAACTCCGGCCCCCCTTGCTCCAGCGCCATCCTGCGCATCTGGGTCAACACCGGAAATTCCCATTCGGCTATATCCTGGAATACGTTGTAGATGCAGCCTCGGATGGATTCGGCCATGAATTGGCCACTCATCAGCATCTGCACCAGGAGGCGGGTGGTCCCGCCGTCACTGTAATTGGCTGGCGTCAGTCGGGAGTACATCCTGCGGGTCTTGTCGCTGATTTCCAGGTCGGGAAATACCAGGGTCAGGTTGAAGGGCGGCAGAGGCGGCAATGGCGACACCAGTTCACCCCTTCCTTCAGCCAGCGCCGTGCCGCCCCAAAGAAAAAATGACACGTCAGATCCGATCTCAGCCGCAATCTCAGACAGTTCCTTGGTAGTCGCCGAAAGCTCCCACATTTCGTTGAGGGCGCGAAGTACGGAAGCAGCGTCGCTGCTGCCGCCGCCTAGGCCCATTGCGACAGGAATGCGCTTCTGTATCCGTATGCTGGCCCGGGGCTGTATGCCTCGATGTCGGGCCAGCGCCTCCGCCGCCTTCCAGACAAGGTTGGCCTCGCCGGACAACTCCGGGCTGTCGCACTCAACCCGCAGAGTCGGCCAATGCTCTACGGTGAGCAGATCAGAGAGGCCAATGGTCTGCATGACAGTCTTGACCTCATGATAGCCATCAGCTCGCTTGCCCAACACCTCGAAGGCAAGATTCAGCTTGGCGTGGGCTTCAATCTGCACGTTAGATAATCTCCGGTCTCATATCCTGCCAGGCGGCGCATACCGCGGCCCATTCCTGCAGGCTCAGGGTTGCCGGGCGTCTGCGCTCGTCTATGCCCGCCTGCTCCAGCAGATTTGCAGCGATTTTGGGCTCAATGCCCATGCCGTGCCCCAAGGAGTTGTGAAGCTGCTTGCGCGGGGCCGAGAACCCGGCGCGAACAACGTCGAAGAACGCTTGGGGGGCGTGTGTGTCCACCTCTGGCCGCTCCCGCAGGTCCAGCCGCACCACCGCCGAGCGCACCTTGGGGGGCGGGCGAAAGGCGGCGGGAGGGACGGAGCACACCACGCGGGCCTCGGCGTAGAATTGCGTGGCTACCGACAACAAGCTCATGGCGCCCGGGGACGCCGTCATGCTGTCAGCAACTTCCTTCTGCACCATGAATAAGGCTAGAGATGGTGGCGGCTGCGATTCAAGGGTGCGCCGGATGATGGGATTGGCAGCGTAATAAGGAAGGTTGCCGATGACCTTGTAGCCGGCCCTCGAAGCCTCAGCCTGCGGGACCGACAAGGCTGGAAAGTCGGCATCCCGGGCGTCGCCCAGGATGCAGCGAAGGTTATCGGGAAATCCGAGCCGGGCCGGCAACTCTTCACACAGGCGGGCATCCAGTTCCAAGGCCGCCACACTCCCCGCCTCCTGCACGAGACGGCGGGTCAAAATGCCGCGTCCGGGTCCAATCTCCAGCACATGATCGTCAGGCAACAACCCGGCTGCGTCAACGATGCGGCCAACCACGCGAGTGTCGCAGAGGAAATGCTGACCCAAAGACTTGCGCGGCCCGGACCTGCGGGCGGACAAGGTCACGGAAGACGGCCTGCCTGGTTGGCTGAACTTGAGAAAGGCATGATAAGAGACCGCGCACCTCCGGTCGACACTGACAAATGAGCGTGTCGCGGCGGACGACTCAGGCTAGGCGCTCCCACGGCGCACACAGGACACTGCTTACCGTTGCTTCCTTTCGGACCTGGCGGGGTTCACAGGACTGCGTCGCGTGGGACCCGGCCCTCAACGACCTCCGTCCACGATATAGGCCCACGGGGCAGGCCTCTGGGAGGAATTCGATCCCGCTGTAGCGGATTGCGGGTGCAGGGCACCGCTAGCTCCCCATCTAGTGCGGCCTCCACTTCATAGTAGGTTCAGCAGGCCCCGGTGTCAATTGAGAGCCTTGAATGAACAGGGCCTTTCCAAAGCCATTGTCTGAATCAGGATTAGAAGATGCTCAGGATTGGGACGGTTATCCTGAAAATCCTGAAATCCCGGAAATTCTGATTCAGACAACCGCACCCGTGAGACTTTGGAACAGCCCTGCTTGAATGAACAGGGCGATTGCAAAGTAGGATAAATTGTCGCCCTGAGCGAAGCGAAGAGCCTCTGCTCTGAAGATAGGATTCTTCGCTCCGCTCAGAATGACAGGCAGCAGCGGCGACTTTGCAATCGTTCTGTTGAATGAACTTGTGGCAGGGTGGGTAGCGTTCCGTTTCAAGCGGTTTGCGCTGTGTAGGGGCAGGTTTGAAACCTGCCTCTACGATACGGACGGGTGATTCTCCCGAAGTTGACCACCTGATTCGGAACTCTGCCGGGCAGGTATCCGGCGTTGTTGAGCTGGGCCAGCGGTGCTAGACTATGGGCGGCGAAAATGCTGGTGGTTGACTATGCCTGTCAAGAAAGCAGTTATCCCCGCTGCCGGCTTGGGCACCAGGTTTCTCCCGGTGACCAAGTCGGTCCCCAAGGAACTTCTCCCCATTCTGGACCGCCCGATGCTCCAATACGTGGTGGAAGAAGCGGCGGAGGGCGGAGTCGAGGAAGTAATCATAGTCACCGCTCCCGGCAAAGAGGGCATCGCTTCCTACTTCCAACCTTCCCCGGCGCTGGAGCGGCGGCTGTCCGAGAACGGCGAGCAGAGTCTGTTGGACAAGGTGCTGCAGGCGTCCCGGCTTGCCAGGGTCTCGTTCGTGATACAGGAAGAAGCTCTGGGCTTGGGACACGCGGTTCTAACGGCCCGGGAGGCCGTTGGCGACGAGCCGTTTGTGGTCATCCTGCCCGACGATATCGTGTATCCTTCGACAAGCTCAGGACAAACCGGGCCCGGTGTGGTGGCTCAGATGGCAGCCATCTTCGACCAGACACAAGCCGGCGTGGTGGCCGTGGAGCCGATGCCGTGGGAGACGGTTCACAACTATGGCGTGGTTGACGCCGTGCCTGTTTCCCACCCTGAGCTTGTCGAAAGAAGCGGACTGCACCAGGTTCGAGGACTGGTGGAAAAACCGCCGAGGGAAGAAGCGCCGTCGAACCTGTCCATCGTCGGGCGCTACATCCTGCCGCCGGAAATCTTCGACTGCCTCGATCGCACCCGTCCCGGCGCGAAGGGTGAGATCCAGCTAACCGATGGTATGCTGCTGCTTCTGGAGAGAAACGAGCTATACGCCTACGAGTTCCAGGGGATCCGCTACGACGGCGGGCAGCCGCTGGGCCTGCTTCGCGCCTCGCTGGAGTACGCCCTGCGCCGCGACGACACCCGTGCCGCCGCCCTTGAGTTACTGCGCGGCATCAACACCGGCGAATAAGAGCGAACGGACGAACAGCTTTGACTACCATACAGAGCCAACGGGAAAACGTGGATTCCCTCCGGTCATCCCTCCTGGAACTGCTGGACGGAATGAATTATTGCCTAGACTGGAAGCCGGACGAATCGGACTGGTCAGCCCGGGAGATTGTCTATCATCTGCTGGACACACCCCCGGGAGGTGTGCCGCCGGTGGTCAAGGGTATCGTTTCAGGCGAAGTCCGCGAATACGAAATCTGGTCTGACCGCACCAACATCACGGAAGCGCGAGCAACGCTGGATATGGACGAGGTTGAGGGGGACATAAGCGCGTTCTTCAGCCAGTTCAACGACGCGCTGGACGCCGCCGACGATGCGGACTTACAGGGACGTCGGGTCCTGATGCACCAGCGCACACGAGGTCAGGACGAAGATCGGACACTGGAGGCGGTGTTGACCGGGTTCGACCGCCACTGGCGGGGGCACCTCGAGCAACTGGGGGAGCTTCGGTCGGCGCTGGGGTTTTAGCGCAGAGACATCAATCGGCCTGGGCCGGATGCGAATCGGATAGTTCGGCAAGGAACTGCGCCATGTCCACTGGCTCCGTGTCCAAAAAGCTAGCAGGAACTCGGAAATACCGGCCCACTGGTTGGAAGCCTTCCACCTCTCTGCTGGCGAGTTTTTTTCGCACTAAGTCGAAGCGCAGGACAGTGTCGGCGTTGTACAATCGCTCCCCGCAATGCAGACAGACTTCAGCAGGAACAGTAATCACAGCAACGTCCTCGCTCCCTAGGATGACCTTATCAACATTCTTCTCGATAACATCATCAAAGCCGCAACGTGGGCATTTATCCAGCGCCATCGTGCCTTGGCCTCCTGATACGAAACTCAACCCACCTTTCCAGTTCAGGGCGGTACGTCGTGATTAGCACTGCAAATCAAGCTTCTTCGTTATAACCCCAAACGCTATGTATTGGGGCTTTGCTAGAGGTTCTGCCATAAACCAGACAACTCGGATATGGCTTGTCGTCAGGGTATTCCTCAATAATTTCGCCGTCCAAGACACTTGCCGCTAGCTCTTCCTCGGTAATTTCGTCGTATTCAATCTCCTCGCCAGCATGGTCGGAAGTGCGAAAGCGGCTATACAGCAAAGCCTCCCTGATGTCCTCGATATTCACCTAGCCGGCCTTCGCGCCTAGCTCTCACCGCCCACTTCCAGCAGCGTCAGGAAGGCCTCTTGCGGAATTTCCACTTGCCCGACCATCTTGAGGCGTTTCTTGCCTTCCTTCTGGCGTTCCAGCAGTTTGCGCTTGCGGGTGATGTCGCCGCCGTAGCATTTGGCCAGCACGTCCTTGCGCATGGCCCGGACAGTCTCGCGGGCGATGATGCGGCTGCCTATGGCGGCTTGAATCGGCACCTCGAATAGCTGGCGGGGAATGGTGGTGCGCAACTTCTCCACCACCCGGCGGCCTTGGGACATGGCCTGGTCGCGGTGCAAAATCATGGACAGGGCTTCAACAGGCATGTGGTTGACCAGCACGTCCACCTTGACCAACGGCTCTTTGCGATACCCGATGAAGCTGTAATCCAACGAAGCATAGCCTTGGGTTCGCGACTTCAACTGGTTGTAGAAGTCGGCCAGCATCTCAACCAGCGGCATGGTGTATTCCATCATCACGCGGGCATTGCCCACGGAATCCGATGAAAGTCCGGCGACACCTTCGCTCTGGATATACTCCATCCGCTTGAACTCGGAGCGGCGCGAGTGCATCAGCTCCATCAGCGCGCCCACGAAGCGGCTGGGAGCCACGATGGTCAGATCAAGCACCGGCTCTTCGATGTCAGTGTACTCGTTGGGCGAAGGCAGCTTGGCCGGGCTGTCAACCTTGACAACCTCGCCGCTGTTCAGGGTAACCTGGTAGGCCACGCTGGGCGCGGTCACTATGAGGTCCAGGTCGTATTCGCGTTCCAGCCTTTCCTGCACGATTTCCAGGTGCATCAGGCCGAGGAAGCCACAGCGGAAACCGAATCCCAAGGCAGCGCTGTTTTCCGGCTCGATGGTCAGGGAAGCGTCATTGAGTTGCAGCTTCTCGAGGGCGGCGCGAAGGTTGCCGTACTGCTCGCCGTCGGAGGGATACAACCCGGCAAAGACCATGGACTTCAGCGGCACATATCCCGGGAGCGGCTCGGCGGCGGGCGTCCGGTCAATGGTTAGAGTGTCGCCCACGGTGCACTCCCGAACATCCTTGAAGCCCGTGGCGACGTACCCGACTTGTCCTGTTTCCAGACGGTCGGTGGGCGTGGGCGCCGGAGAGAAAACGCCAACCTCCACAATCTCGGCGGTCTTGCCCGAGGACATCACCCGGATACGGTCAAGGCGCGAAATTTCACCGTCTCCCATCCGAATGTGGGCAATAATGCCCTTGTACTGGTTGTAAACTGAGTCGAAGACCAGCGCCCGGGTCGGTTCCTGCGGTTTGCCGCCGGGGGGCGGGATGCGGTCTACGACGGCGTCCAGAATCTCCTTGGCTCCGGTGCCTTCCTTCGCCGACACAAACAATACTTCATCACGACGGAAGCCGAAGACCTGCTCAATCTCGCCCACGACCCGCTCAGGTTCGGCCTGGGGCAGATCCACCTTGTTCAGCACCGGAATCAGGTCTAGATCATAATCCATCGCCAGCAGGGTATTGGCGATGGTCTGGGCCTCAATGCCCTGGCTGGCGTCCACCACCAGCAGCGCGCCCTCACAGGCAGCCAGCGCCCGCGACACCTCGTAGCTGAAATCCACATGACCGGGGGTGTCAATGAGGTTCAACTGGTAGGTCTCACCATCCGGGGTCTGGTGATACATGGTCACCGCTTTGCCCTTGATGGTGATGCCGCGTTCACGTTCCAAGTCCATGGAGTCCAGGAACTGAGCCTTCATTTCCTGGGGCCTCACGGCGCCGGTGATTTCCAGGAACCTGTCGGCAAGCGTGGACTTACCATGGTCAATGTGGGCGATTATGCAGAAGTTTCTGATGTGTGACGGATTCATATGCCCCAATGTTAACACGCGCGGCGGCTGAATTGGAATGCGGTCAGCAGACCATCGCAACTCAAAGGCATTCTCAAGGTCTTCGGTTACAGCGGCAGGTTGCGCCCGGCTTCTGCCAAACGCTTGCGCCGTTCTTTGGCGTCGGGCATGGCCCGCAACACAACATCCCAGAACGCCGGGGAGTGATTCATCACTTCCAGGTGAGCGAGTTCGTGGACTGCCACGGAATCAATAAGTTCCTGGTCCACCATTGCCAGCCGCCAACTGAAGCGCAGAGTGCCGTCGGCGCTGCAACTGCCCCAGCGTGTCTTCTGCTCACGCACCAGCACGCGGGGCATTTCGGTAAGGTCAATTGCAGACAGCCAGCGAGAAACACTTTCGGTTAAAAGTTGGGTTGCCTGCGCGCGATACCAAGCTACCAGCGCCGTCCGCACTGCCTCCCGCCGTTCATCCTCAGGCAGACCGGGGGGTACGACAGCCAGTAAGCCCGATGAGTCCGGCCGCGCCGACGGTCTGCGGACATCCGCCTCCGCGACCGTCAGAGTCAAGTCGCTCCCCAAGTAGGGCAGCTTGTCTCCGGTCACCAGCATGAGATGGGGCGGTTCTTGGGAGTGGGCTTCCAGCCTCTTGAGGATCCAGCCGCTGCGCTTTCGGACAATGTCCTGGATTTCGCGGTTGGATGTGCGCAGCGGCGCAACGATTACGACCTTGCCGCCGGACACGCTTATCTGCACTGTCTTCTTGCGGCGCTTGCTGCGGCTCAGAGTGTATTCGATAACGGTGCCGTCGAGCTGGAGCTTGTGTCCAACTGGTTTTACGTTCATGTCAAGATACCAGTGAGAAACAACAATACAGGTTATTCATCTCCTGCACAGAAATCTGCGTCATCCTGCGCTTCCCAATCGGGCGAGGAATGGCTGCTTGTTGTGAAGTCGTGTGTGAGATTTCTTGCCTCAGAACCGTCATAGTAGGATTTGAATATATCGAAATTAGAATCTCCGTCACGATTGGTGTGGTAAACCATTTGCTCGCCTGATTTACTCCAGCTAGGCCGGGCGTCAACTAGATCGTCAGTGTTCCTAGTGAGCGGAGACAGCGTTAGCTCATACCCGTCATAGTAATATACCTCCCAATCTCCATCACGGTCCGAAGCAAATACTATATTCTCATCCCCATAATAGTCCACTGAGTCCGGCCAGCGGTCGTTGCCTCCATTATCAGATACGGTAGTTATCTTCTCAATGCCGGTGCCATCAGGGTTGGCGGTGTATATATCGAAATCGCCGTCGCGGTCGCTGGCAAAGACGATGCGAGTCCCGTCGGGCGACCAGGCCGGGTCCCTGTCGGCAGCGGTATTGTCCGTGACTTGAACTACGCTGCTATCGGAGATTGTCAGCACATATATCTCTGCATCGGCGTCACTGTCGCGGTAGGACACAAACGCCACCTTGCTGCCGTCGGGCGACAGGGCCGGCGATTCGTCGTTGGCCGCGTTAGTGGTCAGGCGGACAATGCTCCACGGGGACAGCGTGAGCAGGTATATATCGTACCCTCCTTCCGCATTACGGTTGGAACTGAACGCCAGCATTCCACCGCTGGCCCAGGACGGCTGCTTGTCCTCAGAAGAGTTGTTGGTCAAGTTGGTCTGGTCACTGCCGTCGCAACCCATGACGTAGATTTCGCTGTTTCCGTCGCGGTCGGTCTCGAAGGCAACCCGCCCTCCATCGGGGTAGGTGGGCAGAGTTGGCGCTACTGGCGTGGGCGTCGATGTCGGCGTGGGTGTGGGCGTCGGTGTCGCCGTCGCCGTGGGTGTAGGCGTTGGCGTGGATGTGGGCGTGGGCGTGGGTGTCGCCGTCGCCGTGGGTGTAGGCGTGGGTGTGGGCGTGGGCGTCGCAGTCGGTGTGGGTGTCGCCGTGGGTGTAGGCGTTGGCGTCGGTGTCGCCGTCGCCGTGGGTGTAGGCGTTGGCGTGGGTGTGGGTGTGGGCGCGGGCGTGGGCGTCGGTGTCGCAGTCACCGTGGGCGTCGGTGTGGGCGCGGGCGTGGGTGTCGCAGTCGGTGTCGCCATCGGCGTTGGTGTTGGAACCGGAGTAGCCACAGGTCTGGGCACGGGCCTGGGGGTAGGGGTCGGTACGGGGATTGGCACTAACTTACGGCAGGTCTCGGCTGGCTCCACCGGCTGCCAGTCTGGAAGAGAGCCTTGTATGCCTTCGCTGCCGTTGATTTTTACCTGCGATGAACCGTCGTTCATCATCATAAACAGCTTGAAATCGCCGGATACCAGATCGCGGTCGGAGTGGAAGGCGATTTCCTCTCCTGACGGTGCCCAACTAGGGGCAGCATCAATCGCTACGTTGTCGGGTGTTGTGTTGTTAGTTAGCCTTATCAGCCCTCCCTCATCGCTATATGCGTATACTTCCCAATTATTCTCACGATTGGAGGCGAAGGCTATCACCCCGGCACTGTTGTAATTCACGAAATCGGGCCATCGCTCATCGTACCCGGAGACGTTCAGCCCTTCCATCTTTCGCGCGCCGCCACCACTGAAATCCTCCACATAAATGTCGAAATCACCCTCGCGGTCGCTGGCGAAAATGAGGCTCCCTCCATCGGGCGACCAAGCCGGGTCAAGGTCATCCGCCGCATTGTTGGTGACATTGGTAAGGGTTTGGCCAGTGATGTCCAGCACATAAATCTCGGCGTTGCCGTCGCGGTAGGACGCGAAAGCTACATTGCCTCCATCAGGCGACACGGCCGGAGATTCATCGGAAGCCGCGTGGTCGGTTACCCGGAAAACCTGCTGCGACTCCGTGTATAGCAGATAAATGTCGAATTTGTCCTTATCGCTCTCCGTGGAATCACGGTTCGAGCTGAAGGCCAGCAGGCCCCCTCTGGCCCATGACGGCTCCCGGTCATCAGCAGGATGATTGGTCAAGTTGCGCGGTTCTGAGCCGTCGCAGTCAATGACGTAGATTTCATCATTGCTGTCGCGACCGGTCTGGTAAGCAATCCGCCCCTCCGTAGGGTATCCCTGCGGTAATGGCATCGGCGTCGGTGTTGGGGTAGGCGTCGGCGTCAGGGTTGGCGCCGGTGTTGGTGTAGGCGTCGGCGTCAGGGTTGGGGCCGGTGTTGGTGTATGAGTCGGCGTGGGCGTATGAGTTGGGGTCCGCGTGGGCATCGGCGTGGATGTGAGAGTTGGAGTAGGCGCATGGGTTGGGGTCAGTGTATGAGTCGGCGTCGGCGTATGAGTCGGCGTGCGCGTCGGAGTAGGCGTGGGCGTTTGGGTTGGCGTCGGAGTAGAAGTAGGCGTGTGAGTAGGTGTTGGCGTCGGCGTTAGCGTGGCGGCTGACACAGGCTCTTGGGTAAGTTCAGGCGTAGGCAGCGCCGAGATATAAACCAAGACGGACCGGTGGCTGTCCATCAATACTTCGCCATAGAGACCTTCCACTCTATCGGCTCCGGTGATCTGCAAATCGGATTCCGGCAAATTCAGTTGCACATCGAAACTGACAACTGTTCCGGCAGGGTATCCGCCCTCAGAATCAGGCGGATTGCTGATGGTCAAAATACCCAGCGGTACATAGAATTCGGCGTCCTTGGAGAGGACTTTTCGGCCATTGATAAACAGTGAATGACTTGGGACAGGCACAGACGTATTCGCAGGTATGGCAGTAGGTGTAGGAGTCGGGGTAACAGTAGGCGTTAGTGTAGGTGTTAAGCGAAGCTCCGGAGCTGACGTTGGCGAAGAGGTTGGGGCTGGTATGCGCGTTGTAGGTGTAGGTGTGGAAGTTGGGATAACGGCAGGCGTTGGCGTCGGAGTCAGCCGAGGCTCAGGGGCAGGCGTTTGAATTGGCGTTGGCGTCGGAGTCGGCATTGACGCTGACGAGGCAGATGGGCTTAGTATGCGCGTTGTAGGTGTAAGTGTAGGTGTGGAAGTTAGGTTAACGGTAGGCGCCGGTCCTTCTGATATAGGGATCGCTGATATAGGGCTCGATGCAGGAGGAGTGGATGTGGCCCCTGCCGGAGTGCTGACCGACGATATGCTGACGGCTCTCCCATCAGCAGCGAGAACTGGCGCTGGAGTAGGTGGATACGCTACCGTAGCGACCGCCGGCGTCCTGGAGTCTCCCTCCTCGCCGACGGCCATAGTAGCGAACAGACCCAGGGCGTCGGTGGTGACGTGCACTCTAAGCCAAGGCATATCTACTACCGTTTCGGCCTCTTCCCACGCCCCGGACGCTTGGTCGAACCGATGAACAGATAAACGGTACGGATTGCCGCCAGCCAGATCGTAGTCTTCATGCGTCAGCAACACCGTCAGGGTTGCATGTTCCGGCTCCCGTAGTTGCCAGGGTGCGCCTTCAGGAGTGCGGAGCGCGACGTAGAAGGGCCGGTTTGGCGGCAATTTATCAAGGGACAACTCTTCCTCTGGGGAGGCAGGGAAATCTCGATATATCAGCAGAGGCACGTCATGATCCAGGTTCTTTGGCAAAGACATGACTACAGAGCCGTCTGGAGAACTCACCCGGTCCAATGATGGAGAAACATCCGGGATTACAAAAGATGCAGAATCGTGCGCCACCGGAAGCTGCTCGGTCTCAACGGGATCTTCGACGAGCGACGAGGGCTCAACCCTGCACGCCATGCCAGCACCAGCGATAACCAATGAAACGATAAGCAAGCCGAATACACTGAAGAGATGGCATTCGCAACAGTTTCTTTTCGGGTGGCGGTCCATTGCGGTGGAATAAGCAGGCCAGACAAACCGCGGCTCACCCCGGCCACAACCACACCTCATCCCATGCTCAAACACGGTTAGCCTGAAGCCATATTTTCACTCTCTGAATTTGTGCATCTGAGGTAGGATTTTAGCGGCCATTTCGCTTATGTCAATTAGTACGTCATATCTCATCTCAAATTCAATAATCTGATTTTGAAATAGTACAATATCTTGCCGGTTACCCGGCCCGCCGGTGCGGGACGACTGCAAAGAAACTCCAACTGCTGATGTCTTCTCATCCTGCTGCTGGTAAATTCTCATCCTGAGTTTGTCGAAGGATACCCATCCAAGCTGCCGATGGTTCGACAGGCTCGCCATGATTGGGTTGGGAAGTGCTTTGCAATCGTCGGCCTTGAT
This sequence comes from Dehalococcoidia bacterium, assembly GCA_965232885.1. GTDB lineage: Bacteria > Chloroflexota > Dehalococcoidia > Lucifugimonadales > UBA3495 > VXOI01. The sequence continues at coordinate 209,495 of CBDDQX010000004.1, forward strand.
AGCCCAGCAAAGCGGCATTTGCTATACTTGCCGGAATTAAACCTGTTGGGGGTATTCACCAATGACAACCGAGCGACAGGTCAACAGGATTACGATGCGGCAAATCAGCGGTTCAGCCCGCTCCAAGAAGGTACGGGTGGACCTGGGCGAGGAATCGTCGTTTACTGACCTTCCCAGGCTGGTCAAGGTAGGCACCGCCAACTACTTCCTGGTCAAGGGCGAAGAAGGATATCGAATGCTGTCCACTCTGTGCCCGCATCAGGGAGGCGAAGTTGAGGACGTAGGCGAAGACGTGTTCGTTTGCGACACTCACGGCTACGAGTACGAGAAGAACGATGGGCGTTGCGTCAACAATCCCGGCCTGCGGATGAAAGTGTTCCTGGTAACGCAGCAGGAGGGGCGCCTGATTGCGCTGGTGCCGGACGAGTAGGGCGTGGAGGAGTCGACCCGAGAGCAAAGACGCGAGGCTGCCCGTCGAATCATAGATGATGCTCACGGATACTATACGAGAAGGGCCCAACACAAGCACATCGGGATAAATCTCGAATGGATTGAGCGTGTGCTGAGTGACCCGCACCACGTCGAAATGGAGCCCAACGGCAGAATCAGGTACTGGGGCTACATACCGGAATGGGGAGAGACCGGCCGATGGCTTCGTGTCATTGTCGAAGATGGGCGGCTATTCAACGCCTTCCCTGACCGCAACAAGATGAACCTCTGGGGGATTCCATGAGCGCCGACAAAACCAAAGTAATAGCTCTGGAAAAGCTGGACATTTTCTATGATCCTGAGACAGACACTCTCGACATAGGGAATGGGCGCCCAGCCTGTTACGGCGAAGATGTGGCTGAGAATCTGACTGCTCACACCACCGAAGAAGGAGACGTGGCGTTTGTGGTGCTATCACACGCTTCGGAAGTCTTGTTCCCGTATCTTTATGAAGCGATGAAGGCACGGGCCAAATAATGAATCGTACCAGCGCCTAACGAGAAGGGGCGGCCAACTGGCCGCCCCTATACATTGTCCGAAGAGCGCGCTGATGTTTAGCCGACCTGATCGTAGCTGCGCAGCAACTTGCCGGGCAGGGCGCCGGTGCATTCGTTGTCCTGGAAGGTGACAGCGCCATTGACCAGGATATAGCGCATTCCGGTGGGCTTCTGGATCAGCCGCCTCTCACCGCCCGGGAAGTCGGTGGCGAACTGCGGCTTGTCGTAGAGCAAGCCCAACTCATCCATGTTGTAGATCATAATGTCTGCGAAGTCTCCGACACGCAGGGTGCCGCGGTTCTTCATGTCGGAGAACCATGCGGGCAAGGCGCTCATCTTGTTGTGAGCTTGCTCGAGGGACATCAACTCCCGATCGCGGACCCAGTGCCCCAAGAAGTAGACCGGCCAGACGCTGTTGACCAGGAACCGGGTGTGGGCGCCGCCGTCCGACACCGAGATGTGGACGTAGGGGCTCTTCAACCTTTCCGCAGTGACGTCATCGCCCCGGTTGTTGGAGGGGTGGGCGAATTCGGTTTCCAGGTCTTCGTCGAGGGCTATGTCCAGGAAGGCATCCAGCGGGTGCTTCCCTTCGGCCTCTGCAATGTCGGCGATACTGAGGCCTTCGTACTTCAGGTTGCGGTCGTGGGCGACCTCGACAACCTGTAGCCTCGTCCAGTCGGTGCGGGGGTGAGGACGGTCAATCACGTCCTGCTTCATGCCGATACGCACGCCGTCCTCAGATAGCTTGGCGATGCGCTCCTCTTGGGTGCCGACCAACGGCTGCACCCAGTGGGGCATGTAGTCGAACAGGTTGTACTCGGAGAGCTTGAACTCGGAGATGGTAGGCACGGGGCCGAGCTGAGCCAGCACCGGCAGTCCTTCGGCCTGCACTTGGTCCAGCCAGTCATACCCCTCGTCATCGCCGAGGACGACGTGGAGGGGGCGGCCGCTCATCCGCACCATCTCGGCCAGCATATCCCGCTGTCCCGCACGGTCGTCGGATATGCCGATGGTCCAGCCCAGGTGCCCCACGCCGAACTGAGACAAGACCTGCGACAGCGCAAGGAATTCCTCCCTGGAGGCAACGTGGCTGGGCAGCCAGCTTCCGTCTTCGGGACGGTCTTCCAGATTCTTGTCGGCGGATATGCCGAAAGCACCGGCCTGCATGGCGTCGTGGAGAATCTGCTTCATCTGGTTCAACTCGCCCTCGGTGACCGAGGTGCGCTCGCGGGCCGGGATCATGCCCAGCACGTAGCCGCGCAGGGGCGAGAAGGGGACGAGACAGCCGACGTTGACGCCGAGGCCCTGCTTGTCGAGGCTGTCCATATATTGCGGGAAGGTCTCCCAGTCCCAACGCATACCCTGACGCATGGACTCCAGGGGGATGGCCTCGATACGGTTCATCATCCGCATATTCAGGTCGCGGTCATCGGGGCGAGTGGGCGCGAAACCGAAGCCGCACTGGCCGACGGTGAGCGAAGTAACGCCGAACCAGCCGGAGAGCGAGGCATAGGGGTCCCAATTGAGTTGCGCGTCGTAGTGAGTATGCAGGTCTATGGCCCCCGGCGCCACGATGCAGCCGCTGGCGTCCAGTTCCTTGGCGCCTCCACTGCTGATGCGCCCGCTAATCATCGCCACCCGGCCGTCCTTGATAGCCAAGTCGGCGCGGATGCGGGGAATGCCGGTACCATCAATGACTGTGCCGCCGCGAATTACTAGGTCAAACTCCGGCATACCGTTACCTCCATTGCTTTTCGTAATGTCTGCCGTACACGGAAGCGAGTTTACCACAGAGAACACCGAGGGCGCAGAGATTTTCGTATCTCTGCGCCCGGTGCGTCCTGATGGCCCTTGAAACTCCTGGGACTATCCGACCTGGTCGTAGCTGCGGAGCAGCTTGCCGGGCAGGGCGCCGGTGCATTCGTTCTCTTGGAAGGTCACGTTGCCGTTGACCAGGATGTAGCGTATGCCGGTGGGCATCTGGATCAGGCGCTTCTCGCCGCCGGGGAAGTCGGTGGCGAACTGGGGCTTGTCGTAGAGCAGGCCCAGCTCGTCCATGTTGTAGATCATGATGTCGGCGAAGTCGCCAATGCGCAGGGTGCCGCGGTTCTTCATATCGGAGAACCAAGCGGGGAGGGCGCTCATCTTCTGGTGCGCCTGTTCCAGGCTCATCAGGTTCTTCTCACGGATCCAATGGCCCAGGAAATAGACCGGCCAGATGCTGTTGACCAAGAACCGGGTGTGCGCGCCGCCATCGGACACCGAGATGTGCGAGAAGGGGCTGGAGATGTATTCGTGATCGTTGTCTCCCCGCCCGCCGGCCGGGTGAGCGAATTCAGTCTCCAGGTCCTCGTCCAGCGCTATGTCAAGGAAAGCGTCCAGTGGCTCCTTGCCTTCAGCAGCGGCGATGTCGGCGATGCTCAGGCCCTCGTACTTCAGGTTCCGCTCGTGGGCCACCTCGACGACCTGCACCTGTGCCCAGTCGGTGCGGGGGTGTGGCCGCTCTATGACATCCTGCTTCATGCCGACGCGCACGCCGTCCTCCGACAGCTTGGCGATGCGCTCTTCCTTGGAGCCGACCAACGGCTGCACCCAGTGGGGCAGGTAGTCGAACAGGTTGTACTCCGACAGCTTGAACTCGGAGATGACGGGAACCGCCGTTTCTTGGGCTATGACGGGCAGCCCTTCTTCACGGACTTCCTTGAGCCACTGGTAGCCTTCCTCGTCGCCGAGGATGACGTGCAACGGGCGTCCACTCATTCGCACCATCTCGGCCAGCATATCGCGCTGCGCCGGGCGGTCGTCGGATATGCCGATTGTCCAGCCGATGTGTCCCACGCCGAACTGCGCCAGGACCTGCGACAGGGCCAAGAACTCCTCGCGGGAAGCCACATGGCTGGGCAGCCAGCTTCCGTCCTCGGGGCGGTCTTCCAGGTTCTTGTCGGCGGATATGCCGAAGGCGCCGGCCTGCATGGCGTCGTGGAGAATCTGCTTCATCTGGTTAAGCTCGCCCTCGGTGACCGAGGTGCGCTCGCGGGCCGGGATCATGCCCAGAACGTAGCCGCGGAGGGGCGAGAAGGGCACGAGACAGCCGACGTTGACGCCAAGTCCCTGCTTGTCCAGGCTGTCCATGTATTCGGGGAATGTCTCCCAGTCCCAGCGCATACCCTGGCGCATAGACTCCAAGGGAATGGCCTCAATGCGGTTCATCATCCGCATATTGAGGTCGCGGTCTTCCGGACGCGTCGGGGCGAAGCCGAAGCCGCACTGCCCTACTGTCAGCGAGGTCACGCCGAACTGCCCCGACAGGGAAGCATAGGGGTCCCAGTTGAGCTGCGCGTCATAGTGGGTATGCAGGTCAACGGCTCCGGGGGCCACGATGCAGCCGCTGGCGTCCAGTTCCTTGGCGCCGCCGGCGTTGATGCGCCCGCTGATCATCGCCACCCGGCCGTCTTTGATGGCCAAATCGGCGCGGATACGGGGGATGCCGGTGCCGTCAATCACAGTGCCGCCACGAATTACGAGGTCGTATTCTGGCATAGCTTTGCCTCCAATGGCTTTCGCAGTATGGGTCGAATGCTGCGGGAAGTTTAGCACAGAACTCATTCCTACTGCAGAAAAGTACGAATTTCGTCAACTTTTACCTAATGGATGACGCAACGCTACAGCGGCGGCCGGCCACGCCGGGGCCTGTGCAGTTCCTCAAGAGCCGCGCCAACTCGCAATATAGTGGCCTCCTCGAAGTGACGGCCCACTATCTGTACGCCAATGGGAAGCCCGCTATCGCTCACTCCAAAGGGCACAGAAAGGGCAGGGGAGCCGGTGAGGTCGAAGGGAACAGTGCATGTCAGGGCATGGCGAGCAGGGGCGGTTTCGGCAGCGCCAGACGCCCGAGTGATTTCGTGGCGGCGAGTGTCGTGGGGATGCGCTGCCACGGGCCCGGTGGGGAGGAGGAGCACGTCGAAATCGCGGAACAGCTTGATGCACGCGGCCCTCAGTTGTTCAACATGATCCATAGCTTCCAGATATTCCTCGTAGCTGGGGCCCGGAATGTTAAGACGGCGTTGCATCGAAAGCGCCAGCATATCCTGGCGTCCCTCGATAATGGGGGCCAGGTACATATTCCCTTCGGCAGCGAAGATGCGAGCCGAGATTTGCTGGCCCGGCCAGCTCTCCCAGTCGTCCAGGCCCACGGGTTCAACGGAGCAGCCCAACTCTCCCAGAGCGGCGGCGGCGGACGCCACGGTGTCTTGTACCTGCCGTTCCACCGGAGCGAAGGGGCCTTCGGGGCACCATGCAACTCGTAACCCGGCGGGCAGGGCAAGCCCGGAAACGTCTGGCAACGGCACTGGCAGGGCGTAGTGGTCTATGCCGTCGGGCCCCGCCATGATGCTCAGAGCCAGGGCAGCATCGCCGACGCTGCGGACGATAGGGCCAACGTGCATGAAGCGCAGAAGGGTTTCGGGCCAGTGCCCTGTGAGGGGGATACGCCCATGGGTGGCCTTGAGGCCGACGATACCGCAATAGTTGGCAGGCTCGCGAATAGAACCGCCCACATCGCTGCCGATACCCAACGGCGACATACCGGAGGCGACGGCGGCGGCCTCTCCACCGCTGGAGCCACCGGGGGTGCGACCGATCATCCAGGGGTTTTCGGTACGCCCGTACACCAGGTTGTCCGTCTCCCACCACAGGGCAAATTCGGGCATATTGGATTTGGCAATGAAGATGCCGCCAGCATCCTTGAGGCGCGTCACAGCCGTGGCGTCGGCCTCGGGGACGTGCTCCTCGAACAGCCGCGAGCCGCGGGTTGTGACCACCCCTGCGGTGTCCACGCAGTCCTTGACGGTGAAAGGAACGCCATGCAGCGGCCCCCAGAATTCGCCTCTCATGGCGGCGGTTTCGGCTTCCCTTGCCCGTTCCATCACGCCGTCGGGAAAGGCGATAAGGGCGTTCAACTTGGGGTTGACCCCCTCGATGCGGTCAAGGTGCGCCTGCGCCACCTCCACCGGAGACAGCGACCGGTCGCGGATGCTGCGGGCCAGCATTGCGGCGTCGGCATAGAAGATTTCCTCGCTCATGGTGGTGCCTCCGGCTTTTGTTAGTGTTTTTCAACGCAGAGGGCGCAGAGGATTCGCCGAGTACGCAGAGAGGTCTGCGGTCAATCCGAGTTCTCTGCGTTTGTTCTCTGTGTCCTCTGTTTTGAGAATCAGTGAATGGCGGCGGCGGGGGCGGCGGCGCGCTCGTTAATCAGCTTCCCGTCGTGGAAGCGGGACAGGGCGAAGGGCTTGATGAGGTCGGGTACTTGGCCGGTTGCTATCAGGCTGGCGACGTTCTTGCCGGCGGCGGGGGCGGCCTTGAATCCCCAACTACCCCAGCCGCAGGACAGGATGAAGCCGTCTAATCCATCCACGGGTCCCATTATGGGAGCGTAGTCCGGGGACATATCGCACAATCCGGCCCACTGGCGCAGCACTTTTACGTTGGACAGGCAAGGAAACATCTCCAGCGTATGCCCGGCCAGTTGCTCCATGGGCAGCAAAGCAGACTTCATGCTGTAGGACGGGTAGGGATCAACCCCGCCGCCGATCACCACCTCGCCCCGGTCCGTCTGGTAAACGTAGGCGTGCAGGTTGGCCGAGGAGATGGTCTTGTCGAGGAACGGCTTGAGCGGCTCGGTGACCATCGCCTGCAGCGGGTGGGTGGTAATGGGAAGGGACAACCCGGCGAGGCGGGCCACGTCGCTGCTCCATCCGGCGGTGGCGTTCAGCACCACCTCGGCCTGGATGGTACGCCCCCGCCCTGGCTCTCCCCCGGAGGGAGAGGGAACTTTCACTTCGACGCCGGTGACGCGGCCATTGGCGGAGTCTATGGCAGTGACCTCGGTGAAGGGGTGCAGCTCCGCGCCGCCGCGGTCGGCCCCGCGAGCGAAACCCCATACTACGGCGTCGTGCCGTATGACACCGCAGGGCGGATGGTAGAGCGCGCCGATTATGGGGTATGGCAGCCCCTCCCGCAGGCTCATGGCCGGGACAAGCTGCTTGATCTCGGCAGGGCCGACCATCCGGCTGTCCACGCCCAGGATGCGGTTGAACTCGGTGCGCATCCGCAGGGCGTACAAGGCAGCGTCGGTGTGGCCGAGGTCGAGGCGTCCCATTTGGTTGAAGAGCAGGTTGAAGTTCAGATCCTTGGCCAGGCCCTCATAGAGCTTGACGCTTTCATCGAAGAAGGGAATACCCTCGACGGTCAGGTAATTGGAGCGGATGATGGCGGTGGTGCGGGCGCTGGCCCCGCCGCCCAAGTAGCCCTTATCAAGAACGGCGATATCCTTCACGCCCAGCTTGGTCAGGTAGTAGGCAGTGGACAGCCCATGCACGCCACCACCGATGATGACCACGCGGTAGCGGTCTTTCAGGGGGCGCGCCTGCCACATTCGGTTCTTGCGAAAAAGCTGAAACACTGAGGGCCTCCGGGGGTTGATTCAACGCAGAGACGCAGAGGTAACGCAGAGGGCGCAGAGATTTAATATCTGTGAACCACTCTGTTGATACCTTTCTTCAATACATCTACGTTGAAATTGATTAGCAGTCCGACTTTCAGGTTGGATAGCTTTAGGTAGGTTAGCAGTTGCGCTTTGTGGACGGGAGTAATCTGTTCGACCGCCTTTACCTCAACAATCACTCGCTTTTCAATAAGCAAGTCTATTCTATATCCCGCTTCCAATTTCACTTGTTTGTAGTTGACCGGCAGGGCGATTTGCCGCTGCACATCAAGCCCTTGTTCAATCAAGTCAAACTCCAAGCAAGATTCGTAAACAGATTCAAGCAAGCCTGGCCCCAAGGCTCGGTGAACATCAATTGATGCGCCGACAATTTGCTTGGTTATCGCGTCTAATTCTTCTCGCTGACTCATTTCTGATTTCACTCTGCGAACTCTGCGTTACCTCTGCGCCTCTCCGTTTAACCCGTACCCCGCAACCCCAGCAGGGCCTCGGTTCCCACGGGGCCGCCGCCAACTTCGCGGGCGGTTTCGATGAGGACTTCCCAGAGGTATTCGCCGAATTCGCGGCCTGCATAGAGCTGGTACATCACGATGCCGTTGACGTCGCGGCGCAGCAGCAGTGCCTGGACACCCGCGAAACGCGACTGTACGCAGGTCTGGTCTGGCAGCGCGCCGGGAGATGTGTTTATTTCGGTGATGCGGCTCATCATCGCCTGAGCGGCCGGGCCGACTATGGCAACCCCGCACATCCCTGATGTCACGTCAATGGCGTGAGCACAATTCGGATGCCCGAACTGCATTGCGTTCACCGCAAGGGGCGCTACGCCGGCTGGGGTCAGCGCCACAAACTCGTCGGGGGCCAACCTGGCGGACAACAGTTTGCCACCGCGTTCCAGTGGAGAGCCGGCTTCGCTGACCGAGCCAACGGGCAATCCTCCGGCTTCCGGCAAAAGTGTCGTAACCGCCTGCGCCGCGTCCTCCCCAACTACCCGCACCTTGCCCATGGGGCTTACGTCGGAGACTCCCACCGTTTCGCGGAGCCAGGCAGATTCCCGGGAAACGTCGCCGTAGTGCATGGGTAGCTGCCAGCCATCGGCATCAGCCATTACGGCGCCTATCTCCAACTGGACGTGATACATGGCGGTGCGTCTTTCCGGAGTAGCGACAGTCATTTTTCAACTCCGCAACCTGCTCCCCTCAGGGTCATAGACCGGCTGGAGAGTTACCTTTGCAGTGACAGGACGGCCACCTATCAGTACCTCGATGGATGCTCCTTCCACAGCCAGGCTCGGCGGCACATAGGCCAAGCCGAACCCGGTACCCAGAGTAGGGCTGATCCGGGCGCTGGTAACGCGACCTATGGGGCGTCCGCCACTGACCACCGGAGTTCCGTCCTCAGGCGCCGCTGCGACGGGCATGACGAAGCCGACCAGACGCTGTTGCAGTCCACGGTCCGAGGCTACGGCGAGCCCGCCTCTTCCAATGAAGTCCGCCTTATCGAAACGGACGGCCCAGTCGGAACCAACGTCCATGGGCGTGGAAATGGCATCCGTGTCCTGGCCCACGATGACGTGGCCTTTCTCCAGCCTTAGAATGCGCTGGGCTTCGAGGCCAAAGGGAGATATGCCGAACTCGCGGCCCGCCTCCATGATGGCGTTCCACATATATTCGCCGTATTCGGCTGGGAAATGCAGTTCCCAACCTGTCTCTCCTACGAAGCCAATTCGCAGCAGAAGGCAAGGGACTCCGGCAACGTCGCCTTGGTCCGACCTCATGTAGCGGAAGTTTCCGGCCGAAAGGTCAATGCCGGTGAGCTTGGCCAGCGTTTCACGAGCCCTCGGGCCAGCCACGTTCACCGCGCCGTAAGCGGCGGTTACGTTGACTACGTGGGCGCAGTTGGCAGCGCCGGCGTTCCACCAGTTGAACCACTCTTCGATCACGTCCGCGTTGCCCGACGTGGTGGTGACAAAGTAGCGGTCTTCGGCCAAACGGGTAACAGTGCCGTCGTCGAGGATGACACCGTTGTCTGAAGTCATCAGGCCGTAGCGGATACGGCCCACGGGCAGGTCGGAGAAGCGATGAGTGTACAGGCGGTCCAGCAATTGTCCAGCGTCGGCGCCAACGACTTCCAGCTTGCCCAAGGTGCCGACGTCTATAACACCGGCGCGCTCGCGCACCGCGACGCATTCGTCGACGGGCGAGCCGTAGTTGTGGGGCCGCCACCACGGGCCGGACTCGACCATTGCTGCGCCCAGCTCACGGTGTATTCGATCCATCGGCGACCGCTTCATGGGCATCCGTTCGCGCCCGGCCAGCGCAGCCAACGACACTGGCTGGAACGGAGGTCGCGAGGTCGTGTAGGTGTCGGTCACCACGCCGGCCCGTTGGGGACCGGCGTAGGCAGCGCAGATGCCGGCGAGGGCGCGCCCGCACATCTTGCCCTGGCAGGGCCCCATTGTGACCGTGCTGTATCTCTTGAGCGTCTGAATATCCGCGAAGCCCTCTTCGATGGCCTGCTCTATATCGTGGGCGGAAACGTCCTCGCAAAAGCACACATAGGTGCGCGAATTCTTTCCCGGGGGCGTTGCCGGATGTTGTAGTGGATATAGCCCAGGTTCTGCCGATGTATTGCCTGAAACTGTGCCTTGGGTGGCAGCTACTGTTCCAGCTTCCCGGCCTTGCCGGATGATGTCGTCCATTTCCTGCACACCGTTGACGCCGCCCGCGAGGGTTACGCCGGGCTGTGATGCGCCCATCTGGTGAAGCAGTGCGTCCACAGGCTGGAATTGCCCTGACATACAGAGGAGATCGCAGCGTATGCGCCGGGAGGAGGAATTTGAGGCGCCGACAGGCGCAACTACGGCTGCCTTCACCCGGCCGCGCCCAACAGCCTTGACCACGCGATGCCCGGTGAGAACCGTTACGCCGCGCTGCCGGAGCGCCTCGGCTGCATCGTTCATTGCAGTTGGGGGGTTCATTGCGCTTGGGGAGGCATCAACCACTGCTGCGACACGCACTCCGGCATCCAGTAGTTCCAGCGCGGTTTCATAACCCTCCGGTGTTTCGGTCGCCACCACCGCTTCGCGTCCGGGGCGGACGCCGTACAGGGCCACGAGCCGCCGGGCAGCGGATGCAAGCATTATTCCCGGGCGGTCGTTGTTCTCGAAGAGCAGCGGAGATTCCTGCGCCCCGGTGGCGAGGACGACACGTTTCGCGCGAATGCGCACAAGTCCTTCGCTGGTAAGAATGGCCAGCAGGTTGTCTTGATACAAGCCGAAGACCGTAGCGTCGGTAAGCGCATGAATGTTGGGTGCCTGGTTGGCCTGTTCAGCTAGATCGCGAGCTGTTTCCGCTCCGGGCTGACGGCTGTAACGCAGGTGGCCGCCGAGAGAGGGTTGGTCGTCAATCAGGATTACGTTGGCCCCGTTTTCCGCAGCCGAAAGGGCTGCTGACATTCCGGCAGGGCCACCGCCGATTACGGCAACGTCGGCATGGAGATTGCGGCTGCTGTACTCCGTATCATGGGTGGCGTTGATGTCTATGCTGCCAAGCCCGCCAACGCGCCGGATGAGCTGCCTGGCCAGCAGCCATAGCGCCTTGGGACGGTGGAGGGCCTTGTAGTAGAAGCCGACGGGCATCAGCCAGTGCAGCTTGTCGAGCATGGACAGCAGGTCGAATCCCAGCGACGGCCATGCGTTCTGGCTGCGAACTTGCAGTCCCGGCTCCACGGCGCGGGCACAGGCGCGCACATTGGGCTCATCACCGACGGTCACCAGGCAGTTGGGGCAGTTTCCAGCGCAGCAGAGCAGGCCGCGAGGGCGATGGTACTTGAAGCTGCGGCTGAAGAGACGAGTGCCCTGGGCGTAGAGGGCCGATGCTACAGTGTCGCCCTGAAAGCCCCGGACGCTGCGGCCATCGAACTCGAACTCCACCGGGACGGAGCGGTCAATTGCTTCACCGGCTTGAGGTTCCAGGCGAGAGTGATTGCTGTTGGGCATAGGTCTGCCCTTTCTAAAGCTAAGACTAGGAGTCCATGGTATGTTCGGCAGGTGGCTGCTGGCCGGGCCAGAAGGTTGCCTGAACGGTGTTGCTGGTGGTGTTGCGAAGGGCGTAGAACCAGCGGCGGCAACCGTAGCGGTGATTCCACCATTCCTGCTGCACTCCGGCAGCGTTGGGCCGGAAGTAAAAGTAGCTGCTCCACTCTCCTTCGGCAGCGCCGGGAGCAGGACGCGAGACGACCTCTCCGCCAAAGCGGAACTCGCTGACGCCACGCTCCCCGCAATTGGGGCAGCTCAAGAGGAAGGACATACGGTGTGTTGGCTCCTCCGACCCTAAACTACTGACCAAAGCCGTCGTACGGACTGGCTTAATCGGTTCCAGTCTGATTGAGACAGACTTCCCAATCTTCGTTCTACTCGACGCTTTAGATACGTTGCCAATTTGTGAGGTCTAATCATAGAAGGATAAAGTAATCCGGCATCGCGCCAATCTCGAACTTCGACGTCGAACCCATCTCTCATACCTTGCCTGGTTATACGAGCGATTACGATATCATCATCCCCAACATCTACTAAAACGACGGCCGGTCGGCGCGTAACATTTTTGCCGTCTGTATGTGGAAACGTCAAAAATACTATTTCGCCTGGCTGGTAACGTTCCAACATTCAGACTTCGTCGTACCTCATGTCTTCTTCTGAGTATCCGGCAAGAAACTGCTCCATCACCATACTATTCCACATCTCGTCTTCAATGGAGTCTTCTTCATACTCATAGTAGATTGAAGATTCAGAAACTTCGGACAGCGACAACGAACGCTGCTTCAAGTAATCTCGCCTTATGCCGTCCGAGTCGATCGAAGGATTCTTGTGTCCTTTTTCGGTCAATCTCCAAATACCGCGCTCGGGATTGTCGACAAAACCGCAAGTCTTAAGGACAGTCCTAGCCCAGGCAAGCCTGTATTCAAGCTCTGTTTGACAAGTGTTGCCACGAGTCTGCCAGACCAATTCCTCCGGCAATCGCATTTGATTGATAACCGCTTGAGCAATGTCCTGTATTGAACCGGCTCCACCCAGCGAACCCAGAGCCCGTACCGTCGGGGCGCATAGTTCATACTCTCTAGGGACTTTCATAGTAGACTCCATATCTTTCCTGCTTCCGGCCTAGCCCTGCCTAAAACATCGTCAGGTAGCGGTCGATTTCCCACGGGGTTACCTGGCGGTGGTATTCGCGCCACTCGGATTCCTTTTGCTCCACGAACTCATCGTAGATTACGCCGAGGGAGTCGCGCACTACGGAGTCGGCCTTGAGTTCTGCGAGGGACTCGGCTAGAGACTGGGGCAGCATCCGTACTCCGCGGCGGCGGATTTCGTCCAGGCCGAGGTCGTAAAGGTTGCCTAAGTTGGGTTCGCCGGGGTCCAGTTGGCGGCGTATGCCGTCAAGTCCGGCGGACAGGTAGGCGCCGAAGGCCAGGTAGGGATTGCAGGCGGCGGACATGGTGCGGTCTTCCAGGTGACCGGGGCCGGCGGTGCGTATCATCTGCGTTCGGTTGTTGTCGCCGTAGGATACAAAGGCGGGCGTCCACAGGAAGCCGGACGAGGAACCCATCAGCGCCGGGCCGACCTGGAGCCGCTTGTAGCAGTTGACCGTCGGCGACATCACGGAGCAGAGGGCGGGTGCGTGGGCGAAGACGCCGCCGATGAAGTGGTATGCCATCTGCGACAGGCCCAGGCCGCGGCGGTCGTTTTCGTCGAGGAAAAGGTTCTCGCCGGTCTCGGAGTCGGCCAGGTGATAGTGGATGTGACCGCCGCTGCCGGTACGGTCCGTGAAGGGCTTGGCCATGTGGGTGGCGATGGCCCCGTACTTCTGGGCGTACTGGCTGGTCATCATCTTGAAGAAGGTGTAGCGGTCGGCGGTGGTCAGCGCGTCGGAGTAGTGGAAGTTGATTTCGTACTGGCCGTTGGCGTCCTCGTGGTCGGACTGGTAAGCATCCCACCCGATGCGGCGCATGGCGCCCATCATATCGCGCAGGTAGCCCATGACGTTGGCGATGCCCTTGAAGTCGTAGCAGGGCTTGCGGAGACTGTCTATGTTGTTGGGGTCCCAGACCTGTATGGAGCCATCAGGGTTCCGGGTGACCAGGAAGTGCTCCGGCTCGATGCCGACATTGAAGACGTAGCCCTCGGCCCGGGCGTTGTTCAGCACCGACTTGAAATGCTGCCGGGGGCAGTAGGGATGAGGCTCGCCATCCACGAACAGGTCGCTGGCAAAGCGGGCCAGACCTTCGTCCCAAGGGACGCAGGTGTAGGAATCAAGGTCAATGCGCGCCAGCATATCGTGGGAATGCGGGCCCTGCCCCATGCCGGGCAGAGCCGCGCCAGCGAACCCGGCCCCTTCGTCCAGAACGTCCTCGAAGTGCTCCACCGGCACCATCTTGACCTTGGGCGAGCCATTGAGGTCAACGAACTGCGCCAGCAGAAAGCGAATGCCGTCGTCGCTCATACGCTGGGTTATTTCTTCGCGGGTAGTCATGCGCCGCCACTCCTTGTTCGGATGGTTAGGGTAATTATACGCCAACCCGCCATGAGTCCAGAGGTATACCGCGCGTAATCTGCATCGCCGGTTGATAGGCCATCATGGGCGCTTCCACCTTCAATTCCTGGGCTAGTGCCAATAGATCGAGCCGCTGTAATAATTCCGCCGTCACTGGCCGTTTGGAGTCCCAAAACACAAAGGCGGAAAAGAATTCTCGCGCAATTTTTGAGTTCAGCATTCCAGCTATGAGTATGGCATCTTCCTGTGTCTGACAGGGCATAAAATAACACGTATCATCAAGCACGACTGGTTTGCTGGACGATGGCCCGATTGCCTTGAAATTCATAGCCTTGTATAAACCTGAAATGGTAACTTTCCAAGGCGAAAATGAATATTCGCCAACTCCAAATATGGAGAACCTTGGGCGATTGCGGTAGATAGAACTAGCTCGGCGCAGAAGCAGTTCGGAGTGATTTTCGAGATACTCCCAGGTTTTCGGGGCCTTTTGTTTAATTTGACTGGTATCTTCCCCCACATAGTGCTGAGGCACCAGCATAAGGCGGGACGAACGCGGTTCAGAATCTTTGGCAATGTCGGAGCTTTTGAGCATCGGATAGAGATAGTCGCCTTCCAAGCTTACGCTTTCTCCCAAGCCGTTCTGGTATTCGCCATTCAATTCCCGCAGTTCCATGACCTTAGAGCAATCGTGCTTGATTCCCGACCGCCAAGTCTGCTTGCTATTTCCTTCAAGGTGTCTCCAAGATTGATATGCTGCCGCGTTGGCCAGCAACCGTCCATTGTCGTACTTCATAAGAGTCAGATCAGATTGTTCGGAAAGGTCGTCATACACTCGACAATTCACGCTCTCTTTTGTTGAAGAAGCTGTCACCACCAATAGACAAGCATCCACGGAGACACCAAAGTAAGTCTCCGCGTCAATATGGTAAATCTCGGCTTGGGCTATACGCTTCCCTGTTTTCCAGGCGTGATGCAAAACCTTCCTTGCCACGGATGTCTTGCACAGCATTGCTATGACAGCCTGTTTACCGGCAATCCAGTCAAGGGTTTTGAGCAGCATCCATTCTGATATGTCAAAGTTGCTTTTCCCAGTGATTGCCTCAATTCCGCGGCGACTTTGAAAGTTAACCTTCTCAGGAGAATTTGAACCGTCAATATACCCAAGGGTAGAGTTGGTGACCCATGGAGGATTACCTATTACCAGCAATGGTTGAGGCATAGAATCTACAATGCGACTCCAGTCAGCGTTAAAAAAATCCTCTTGCCGAATTTCTGCCACACACCCGCCGGATACTGCTTGCACCGCTGCCCGTGCCTGGGCAGTATACTCAGAATTTATGTCTATTCCCACGACTTTTTTGATTCCCTGAAAAACCCGAAGCGCCGCCACCATGAAGTTTCCCTTACCGCAAGTCGGCTCTAGCACAGAACCAGGGGCCAGCCCCTTCCTGAGAAGCAACGAGCACACCTCGTTGGCCAATTGCGGAGGCGTCTGGAAATCGCCGTATTCCCGTGTTCGCCTGCTTTTAGCTGCCATCTCTCTATCGTACTCGTTGAATTCCTGCTACTTGTCCGGCCTGGTTCAGAATTCTTTGATATTGAAGCCTCCATTGCAGAGCGTTGGAAATGGTCAAATATCCTACTCTCGGAGGATTCACCAATAGCTCCTGCGCCAACTGCAATGCTTGAATATCATCCATCGGGAGGGAGCGGTCCTGCATAAACGACATCAGGTCATCGGTATTGCCGTCATTTTCAATGATACTGAGTATGCCGGTAGTTGTCTGGTAATCGGCTGTCCTGCTTTCATCTAAAAAGACAGTATGCAGGAAGTCGAGCTTTCCTGTTTGCGTCACCGTGTCGTCAGTTTTTTCATACACAAACACCAGAAGAGAATACCCCAAACCGTATATCTTCTGACGCGCTGACTTGAAGGGGCAAGAAGACTGCGGCTGTGTTACGCGAGTTACCTTCATGTCTACGTTGAGAACCGGGAAATCAATACCGCTGGCTGAACTTCCTTTCTCGTAAACGTATCTCTCATCCAAATAGTCACGGAACCTGTGCTCAACATAGGTTCCGATAGCCTTGCCGTCCGTTGTGCCGAAAAGAGCCGGTTCCGGTCGGGATGATTCCATATCTGTGAACCGACCAGCTTCAAGAGACAGGGATTGAACGTCCAGAACCCGTTTCACAGCTTACCTTTTCGCTACCAGCCAAACACCTTGCTCGTCCCCACCAGCGGGACGCGGGCCATGGCCGAGGCTTCCAGGGTGAGGGCGGCCAGGTCTTCCGGTTCCAGGCTGTGAACATCACCCTTGCCCAGGGAACGGGTGAGCAGCGTCATCTCCATGGTCATGGAGTTGATGAAATTGGCGACCCGTTCCGCGCCTTCCTCGGGGTCGAGACGCTGCATCAACGCCGGGTCCTGCGTCGCAATGCCGACGGGGCACTTGCCGGTATGACAGAAGCGGCAGTATCCGGCGGGAACTCCCACCTCTTCCTCGAAGTTGCTCTCCGGTATTTCCTTGTTGCAGTTGAGAGCTATGAGAGCGCCGATGCCGATGGCCACAGCGTCCGCGCCAAGAGCCAGAGCCTTGGCCGCGTCTGCGCCGCTGCGTATGCCGCCGGAGGCGATGAGGCTGACCTTGCCGTACAATCCCAGTTCCCGCAGGGCCTCGCGGGCCATGACGATGGCTGGCACCGTGGGGATACCGCTATGCTCCAGCAGCACCTCGGCAGACGCACCGGTGCCGGCCAGCATACTGTCTATGACGATGGCATCGGCGCCGGCCTTGGCCGCCAGCTTCACGTCATCGTCCACCCGGCAAGCGCCCAGCTTCACATGCACCGGCACGCGCCAGTCGGTGGCTTCCCGCAGTTGCTCGATCTTGACCGCAAGGTCGTCGGGGCCGAGCCAGTCGGGGTGACGGGCAGGACTGCGCTGGTCTATGCCCAAGGGAAGGTCGCGCATCTCGGCCACGTCGTCCTGAACCTTCACTCCCATGAGCATCCCACCGGTGCCGGGCTTGGCGCCTTGGCCCACCACGATCTCTATGGCCTGGGCCTCGGCCAGATGATGGGGGTTGAACCCGTAGCGGCTGGGCAAGACCTGGTATATCAGCTTGTCTGCGACCGCCCGCTCGCCGGGCAGCATTCCACCGTCTCCGGTGCTGCTGGCCGAGCCGACCATGGCAGCGCCTTTGCCCAGCGCGACCTTGGCGTTGGCCGAGAGGGCGCCGTAGCTCATGCCGCTGATGTAGATGGGCGTTTCGAGGATCAGCGGGTTCTCGGCGTGGCGGGCGCCGATGACGGTGCGAGTTTCGCAGCGTTCCTTGTAGCCCTCGAGGGGGAACCGGGTCAGCCCGGTGGAAAGGAAGGTGAGGTCATCGAAGTGCGTGACTTTCTGGAAGGAGGAGAAGCCGCGAATGCGGTAGCGGCCCAGTTCGGCCTTGGCGTGGATGTCGTCCATGATCCAGGGAGACCATATCTGACTGCTGTTCATTACCATTGCGCCGAAGCCTCCCCGAATGTTTGCGGGGATTATATCTCTAATTTGTCAGATTGGCGAAAGGGCTTTCCGGCTCCGCAGGCTTTGTCTGCCATTCTATCCCTCCTGGGCTTGCCGAAGGGTGCGTTGCATCTCAGGGATACGGGCGGCGCATTATGCAGTGGATGTTGCCGAAGGCATCGCCGGTCACATCTCCCGGCGACGGGTGGGTTATGTCCTCGAAGGGGCCTAGCTTGCTGGTCCAGCGGCCATCGTCGAGCTGCCGGGCAGCGTGCTGCCATTCGCCATCCAAGGCATAGAGCGCGACTTTTTCGTAGCCTGGTTCTCTGTCAGGACTGTCGCAAAGGACGTAACCGAAAGCCTCGAACAGTTGCGTCAAAGCCCCGGGTTCAAGGGAGCGAGAAACAGAATCAAGCCAGGTTCTATCGTGGCTCCACCATTGGGTGGTAATTCCCAAAGCCCAGGCCACACAGTTGTATTGCAGCGATGGCGGGCTGGTGATTTGATAACCGGAGCCGGACAGGCTGGGGAAAATGTCCTCTAAATCTTCCAGCATAGCTTTACCATTGATACCCCTGTTCCCGGCCCCAGTCCAGCCAGGCTTTATGTATTGCTTCAATATCCAGCGCAACCCACCCTGGAGCAGGCAACTTCTTGGGCGGCGGCGTAGGG
The DNA here is from genome assembly GCA_965232885.1 of Dehalococcoidia bacterium. Taxonomy (GTDB): domain Bacteria; phylum Chloroflexota; class Dehalococcoidia; order Lucifugimonadales; family UBA3495; genus VXOI01. The sequence goes on from CBDDQX010000004.1 coordinate 227,714, forward strand.
TCTGCTCCAGTGATGGCGCTCAGGACAAGAGGCCAGTGCACCGCCATTTGCCCCTTTTCCAGTTCCCTGAAAATCAGAGGCAGGGCGGCATCGCCTAACTCCACAATCCGCTGATACGCCGGATGCTTGACTATTGATGCACTGCTGGAGTGATAGGCAGTGTCTTTGAGCCACTGTTTCGCCAACTCATTGAACGTGGCTTCCAGTTCTTCCGTTATCGTTGTCTTCGGTTGCATTGTCTATCCCTCCCGGGATTGTCCGCTGAGTTGCAGGTTCAGGGATACGGGCGGCGCATTATGCAGTGGATGTTGCCATATATGCCCCTGGCCAGGCTGGCCGGCGACGGGTGGGTTATGACCTCCAAGTTCCCCAGCTTGCTGGTCCACTGTCCATTTTCCAGTTGTCTTGCTACGTGAGTGAATTGGCCGACAAACGCATAAATGGCGATCTTTTCATAGCCCGGTTCCAAACTGTCATCTTCGCAAAGCGAGAATCCCTCACGGGCGAACAGACGCATCAAAGTCTCCACCCTGTTATCCCTAGGCAGCGACGGCGGCCAGTAACTACCGGCCCCTCTGCAATCCCATCGTTGAGAGGTAATTCCAAGGGCCAAGCAGTGCAGTTGAATTCTGAAGACGGCCCAGCGGTGATTTCGTAGCCCGAATCAGCCAAATTGGGAAAATGCTCGTCAAGATGCTGGGGCATCTGTTACCACTCGTAGCCTTGTTCCCGGCCCCATTTCAGCCAGGAGGCGTTCACTTTCTTTACGTCGACTGCATACCACCCGTCTGCATTCTTTTGGGTTGTACCCGCCGGGGACGGTATACCAGTGATTGTTTCCAGGGCGTGATACCAGAGACCTCCCTGCTGTTCTATCCGGCGCATAATCAGTGGAATGCCTTTCTCTCCCATACCAAGAATTAGCTGATACGCGGGATGTTGGGCGATTTGGTCCATTAGAGAAAACAGGGCGGTATCCTCTTCCCATTTATCGGCCAAGATATTGAAACTTGATTCCCATTCTTCCAATTTCACTTGCTTCGGTTGCATTGTCTATCCCTCCCGGGATTGTCCGCTGCGTTGCAGGTTCAGGGATGCGGGCGGCGCATGATGCAGTGGATGTTGCCGAAGGCATCGCCGGGGAGTGATTGTCTGAATCAGGATTTCCAGAATTTTAGGATTTCTCAGGATAACCGTCCCAATCCTGAGCATCTTCTTATCCTGATAATCCTGATTCAGACAATTACTTTGGAAAAGGCCTGATTTACCAGCGATACCCATGCTGACAGGCCCACTCTAGCCAGACTTGCTCCATTGCCCTGATTTTGCCCCATAGCTCCCTGGGGACAGGGTTTGCTCCGGTGATGGCTTTCAGGGCCTCGAACCAGTGAGGGCCTATGCCGTCGCCTTCCATGTGCCGGAATATCAACGGCAGGGCATTCTCACCCATGCCAATGATTTGCTGATATGCCGTATGCTCCACGGTTCTCTTGCCAACGGAGTCAAAGCCTGTCTCCCGGTTCAGTTGCTTCACCAGCGCGTTGAACGTGGCTTCCAGCTCTTCCGTTTTCGCTGCCTTTGGTTGCATTGTCTATCCCTCCTGGGGTTGTCCGCTGCGTTGCAGGTTCAGGGCCAGCACGCGCTCCAGTATCTCCGCGTCGGGCAGGTTGGCGGGCCAGCCGTAGGCGGCGGCTACGGCGGCGTCGATGTCCGCGTGAGCGTTGGCCAGCCAGGCCGGGCGCTTGTTATACAGGTTGGTCAGCGTCTCCTTGGCATCGCCTTTCAGAACATTATCTCGCCGCTCGTTCAGCTTCTTGGCAGCCTCAGCTACGGCCTCCCGCTGAGCGTCGTCCGGCTCAGGGAAGGGGAAGGTCTCGAAGCAGGTGGTGGGAGTGTAGCGGATGCCCGACTCCGCTTCCCGTAGCTGCGTTCCCATGGCCCGCGCCCAAACTTCGTGTATCCGGCTGTGCAGAACGCCGAAGAAGTAATCATCATCGCGAGCAAACACTATAATAGTGTTCTCGGAAAGCACGCCGCCGTCAATGTAGGAAAACACCCTGTGCCGGGATACCATGCTGGTTCCGATGTAGCGGGGCAATCCATTTAATGCTCGACGCATCGCCCCGCGAGGAACACCGAGACGCCACCAGTTACTCTTGATTCTAGGGTCTCTGTGATTGTCTCTTCGCGGCTTGACATTGACCCGCAGATATTCAAAGGGCGCTTCGTACAAAGCTGCATCGGCTTCGGACATATCCAAGCCGAAATCTATTATCCACATATCGCGGAAACGCTGGTTAATGTCCCTGCCAATAATCCAGCGTTTCACAACGTCGCTGTTGGGTTTCCCGTGAGGGTTAGGCTGAGTCAACATTTGTTGAGCCAACTCACGAGTTATATCGAAGGGGCCGATTTGAGTAATGCCCATAAAGCTAATGTTGGCGTTTTCAGTTAGCCGCTTGGCCTGTGTTACGTCCGCGCCCGAGGTCAGGTCGGCGTTGATGTTGCCGGTGGGGGTGTGGTCGAGGGTGCGGACGGTCTCGCTGCCGTCGTCAAAGCAGACTATGGATGTATGTACCGCCGCACCGTCCAGCATCCAATTCTGGTCGGATATAGCAGCGAAGATGTCGCCGGTTTCCTTGATGCGGGTCAGCACAGGCCGGTTGGACTGGAAGCGGATGGCCTGCGTTGCCAGCAGCCCGGCGCGGCGGGATTTGCCCTCGGCAATATGGGCGCGGGCTTTCTCGAACCAGTAACAGCAGTAGTCGCTGGAGTTGGGGATGCGTCCACCGTAGAGAGTATAGACAGCGTTAACGTACTCGTCGCCCAACTGCTCGCGGAAGGGGAAATGGCCCAGGAACGGCGGGTTGCCGATGATGAACTCGGCGGCGGGCCATTCGGTTTCGCGGGGGTTTTCGGTGTCGCTGTCGGCGAGGATGGCGTCGGCCTGGCGGATGGTGTCCATGGACGTGAGGATGGGGTTCTGGCGGTAGCGAATTCCGTTGGCGTCGTGCCACTGGATGTAGCCGATCCACAGGGCGGTGCGGGCCAGCTCGGCAGCGTAGGGGTTTATCTCCAGCCCCAGCATCTGGTTGGGCCTGACCGTGGGATACAGGTCATACCAGCCTTGGGCCGCGCCCAGGTCTATGGCGCGCTTTTCCAGGTCCAGCAGGGAGCGGAGGGCGATGTAGAGGAAGTTGCCGCTGCCGCAGGCCGGGTCGAGCACGGTTACCGATGCCAGGCGCTCCTGGAACGCCTCCAGCCGACGGCGGGCGGCATCCTCTTTGCCAGCGGCTAACAGGGCATTGACTTCGCTTTCGGCGGCTTCCCACTCACGGCGCAGCGGGGCTATTACCACCGGCTCCACCACCAATTCGATGTCGGACGGATTGGTGTAGTGAGCGCCTAGCTGGGAGCGTTTGGAGGCGTCCAGGGCCCGCTCGAACAGGGTGCCAAAGATGGACGGCTCAATACTGGCCCAACTCTGCTTGGCGGCCTCAACGAGATACAGCAGGGCGTCTTTGCTGAGTTCCACAGTATCGGCGCCATCGAACAGGTCGCCGTTGAAATGGTCTACGAAAAAGTAAGCGTACCGCCCGCCGGAAGACATACGGTCGAACAACTCGCGCACCGCTTCGTCAAAATCCCGCGGATGGTTATGCAGTCGCATCACCGCATTAGTAAACAACTCGTCGCGCAGCAGCCCAGTATCTTCGGCAAAGAGGCAGAATACGATTTGATTGAGGTATCGGGCCAGTCTCTCCAGATCTACATTGCGCTGCTCCATGTCGGCGACAATTTTATAGAACAGCCTGGAAGTATCGCTGGTTACTTCGTGAACGGTGCGCTGGGGTTCGAGTTGGTCCGGGTTGAAAAAGACCAGCTTCAGCAGGTCCAGGTTTTCCTGCTCCCCCAAATCGCGAATGGGTATTTCGTAAACCACCAGTTCCTTGTCGCGGAAGTTGGTGCGGATTCGGATGGTGTTAAAGGACGACGCTATCAGCAGGGGCGGATTTCTGAGGTCGGCGGCGTAGGTGATGGCTTGACGCATACCTTCGTCAAGCTGACGGTCTACGCTCTTGAACTCCCAGACGAAATGCCCGGCAAAGTAAGCGTCGGCCCGGCGTCCGCCGGACACGGGCATCTCGAAGGTGAACGTATCAGGGTCGCCGTATTCGGAGGGGGAGGGGTGTCCCGCAACGGCGCAGAGGTCTTCAAAGAAGGGCTGGGAGCCCTGCCGTTCGCGGAATAAGGTATCCCGCCACTTGGAGACAAACTGTTCCGGCGTCATTGCCATCTCCGCGCTCTAACAGGGTGTTTCCAAAGCGCTTATCGAAACCCGTTGGTCCTGAGCTTGTCGAGGATGAAGGGGGTTTCAGGCGCCTGTCGCCTACCAAACCACCCGCCCTTCGGCGAGATCAGGAGAACGGTTTGGGGTTGGAAACACGCTCTAGTAGTTCAACAGTATTGAAGTGATGGCAGGTAGGGGCAACCACAAGGGTTGCCCCTACCTGCCAAGTCCGTTCTGTAGGGGCGTCCCTTGTGGACGCCCACATCGCACGAAACCACCACTTATCATTACAAAAATTTCGCGCCATTAACAGTGGGCGCGAATGTCACAGCGCGGACTTTTCGAGACGCTCCAGCGAGTCGTAGTGGTAGAAGCGCTTGGCGGACACCACCTTGGTGAAGCTGCGCTTGTCGGTGATTCCCTGGGCTTCCAGAACGGTGAGGATGTCTATCAGTTCGTCCTCGCTGATTTCCTCGGTGGTGGCGTCCGCTCCCAGGGAAGCGATGTCACCCGCGACGTAGATGGCGCCTTCGTACATGGAGTCGCCCACGGCCTCTCCGGCATCGCCGCAGATGATGATGCGGCCCTTCTGCATCATGAAGCCGGTGAGGAATCCGGCGTTACCGCCGATGACCATGGTGCCGCCCTTCATGGAGATGCCGGCCCTGGCCCCGGCGTCGCCGCCGATGACCAGCTCGCCGCCACGCATGGTGGAGCCGGCGGAGGCCCCGGCGTCTTTCTTGACCGTAATCTTGCCGCTCATCAGGTTGTCGCCGACGGCCCACCCGGCGTTGCCTTCGATGACAATCTCCGGCCCGTCCAGCAGGCTGGCGGCATAGTAGCCGACGCTGCCCTCGAAGCGAATGGTGCAGTCCTCGAAGACACCAACGGCCAGATTGTGCCGGGCGTTGGGGTTGAGAATGGTAATTTCGGCGCCGGGCGCTGCCAACTGCTTCAGTTGGGTGTTCAGGGCCCGGGTATCGAGGTTGGCGGCGTCTATAGTAACCAGGTCATAACCTCGCTTTTCTGCGGCTCCACCCGGTCTATCTCCTGCTCGAAAACACCGCGCAGAGCGATTTCCTCGGAGGCGATGGCAATAACGTCGTCGGTTTCCATGGTCACCAGCGGCTTGGCCGACCACTGGTCCTTGGCGTAGCCGAGACCGCCGCGGGTAGCAACCAGGTAGGTGAACGTGCCGTCCAGATCGTCCAGCGAGGCGTGAAGGGCGTCGTCCAGCTCTGCTCCCTTCGCCAGCTTGTCGGCGAGGTAGACGGCGATAAGCTCGGAGTCGTTGCCGGTCTGGAAGTGGTGGCCCTGGTCTTCGTACATCCGGCGCAGCTTGTGGTAGTTGGTCAACTGGCCGTTGTGCACTACCGACACGTCGGGGAAGGGGTAGGCCCAGAAGGGGTGCGCGTGATTTACGTCAACCCGGCTCTCGGTGGCCATGCGCACGTGGCCGATGCCGTGGGTGCCGCGGATGTCCCCGATGTCGTGGCGCTGGTCCATTGCGGCGGGCGTGCCAACGTCCTTGATGACCTCGGAAGTGCGCCCGATGCTGTGGAGGGCGACGCCAGGCGTTTCCAGCAGGTCAGCGGCCAGCTCTGACGGCTCGCCTTCGTAGTTGACCGCCAGCCGGAGGAACTGCCCGGTATGACGGCTGGAGCAGACAACCCCGCCGGCGCGGCGCACGGTGTCTTCGGCGCGGGCCAGCACATCCCCGGCTTCGCGGGCGCTCTCGGTCCAGATGCGCACAATGAAGTCTCCCTCGGGCTGCTCGCCGACAATGGTCACGCCGCTGGAGTCCCGTCCCCGGTGGGTCAAAGGCTCCAGCATACGGATGAGCTGGTCTCCCACTGCGGGGAGGCTGTCTCCCGCTGCCGGGTTCTTATGGAGGATGCCGCTAACGCCGCACATATAAGCCCCGCTTCCTAGTGCCTGAATAGCTGGCAGTGTAGCCAAGCGCGGCGGATTGCGTCAAGGGCGGGGCGTCAGCGGGCGCAGAGGTCAGCACGCTCCAGCAACTCCCGGTGGGTTGGTCTCACATCACTACGTTGGCGCGTAGTATAGACTCGGCCTCTTGGGTTAGCGACAATCTGTGGAGTTCCGAAATCTTCTTGAAGAGCTTGGTCATTGGTAAATAACAGTCGCGCTCCGCTTACCCGTGCCAGCGCAAGTACGTGGGCGTCGTTGGAGCGGCAAACTCGGCTTGCCGCGAGAGTCTCAGTTTCAGCATCAACTACGCTGTCCGCAATGTTTCTAACGCGGCCATTAAGCCTTAACTGGTTAAACACTCGCAAAAAGCTCTGATTTCTTCCGAAGTCGGACAGTTCGCTCCTGAGTCTACCACCCAAGGCTAATGTGCCACCGTTTGGTTTGAGCAACCAATCTAAGAAGAATTTTCCGGCCTCAGATTGAGCATTGCCAAATACTTGATCTCTGATATTGGCGTCAACTATGGCGCACATTTATAAGCCAACGGAACGGCGAAGTTCATCCATGAAGAACCGGCGGTAGCTGTCCGGCGGGTCTATTATGGTGCCGCGGTCGTCCATCCTTAGAGAGTGGATGGTCACATCCAAATCGTTTGGCTCAAAGTACAGAATCGAGACATCATCCGGCCTCAGGTTCGTCTTTTTGTCTCGAACATCCAAGAGGATGCGATCGATGATAAAGTCGCTGTGCGTCTCCACAACCACCTGCCGCTCCCGGCTGGCTATCGAGCAGAACAGCGTACCGAGCGCGGCCTGAGCGCTGGGGTGCAGGTGAACCTCCGGCTGCTGCAACAGGAAAAGTGGGGATGGTTCAGGGTTAAACAACTCGGTGATAAGCGGCAGCGCCTGACTGACCCCGTAGCCCACGTCAATGAGATTTCGGGCGCTGCTACCGGATTTCTTACCCCGCTTCCCGATGTGCAACTGGAAAGGTCCGCCGGTGGTGTCACCAAAAGAATTGATTTTAATTTCGTCAAACAGCCCGGACTGCTCTCCGAATTTTTCGAGGTTGGACTTAAGGGCCGTCCATTCTTCAGGATTTCGGCGGGACAAATTCGCTAGATAAGTGGGTATGTACTCTCCTTCCGGGTCTCGGGATGGTCGGATAGGATCGTAGGTTCGCTTCGGATAAGAGCGGACGGGTGCTCCAGCATAGGGGTATTCAAAAGGGCTAACCGGAAACAGAAAATCAAATATCGGCTGCAACTCATCCCTGGATACAGATTCGTCCGGTACTGGTCGCCCTTCCGAAAATGAAAACGACGAGAAAAGGACGGTGTCCAGAATTCCGGTTAGTGCATCACCTCTAGTGAAAGAAAAAGCAGGGTCGAGAGTACGCTCCCACTCATTTGCGGAAGTCCCGAAATGAACAGCAGCACCGCCGTCTTCCGTCTCGAATACCTTAGCCCAAGCGTCTTTACCGGTAATACTCCGCGATACCGGAAATGGGACACCCTGTCGCTCACTAAAGGCCGTCTGAAAAGAAAGAGGAACATAATAGGTTTCCTTCTCATGGGCCATAGCCTTCAAGTACTCAAATCCAGCCTCGAAACTGCTCGCGCCTCTATCCTCGTCCTGAGCACGATTATGAACTATATCTGCGAAGCTACCAAGATCGTAGGGCGGTTCCCGGAAATCTGGCACAACTTCGCGGAAAGCCACATCCCAAAGCGCGCGCAGCAGAGCCAAGAACGACGTCTTCCCCGTGCTGTTCTCGCCAACAAGGAGCGTCAGCGGCGCCATGCGGGCCGTTTGCTCTTCCCGAAAACATCGGAAGTTCTTGACGGTTACGCTTTCCATGATTGCACTACCTAATCACTCGATGAACTTGAAAGCATCAAACTGGCGATTCAACAGCAACGCCGCTAACGCTGCCGGTCGGGGACGTACTCGGCCAGGGCGGCTAGGGAGTCGCGGGCCTCGCCTTGCGGGAGGATTTCCAGCTCGGCGCAGGCGCGGTCGCAGTAGCTGCGCACCACTTCCCGGCTCTCTTTCATTATGTTGGAGTCGTTGATTATGTCCAGTACGCGCTGCAGCTTGTCCGGGTTGTCCTTGTCCTGGAAGAAGGCAGCTACCGGGTTCTCCTTGGGGTAGCGCTCCATCAGAAGGATGGTCGGGAGGGTCAGCACACCGTTGCGCAGGTCGGAGCCCACCGGCTTGCCCATGTTGGACTCGTCGCCCTGGAAGTCCAGCAGGTCATCGCCTATCTGGAAGGCCATGCCTATGTTATAGGCGTAACGCTTCATGGCCTGCACCTCACCCTCCGGGGCGCCTGCCAGGACTGCACCCGACTCCCCTGCCGTGCAGAAGAGAGAGGCGGTCTTGCGGTAGATGCGGTCGTCGTATAACTCTCGGGCCTGGTTGGGGTTATAGGCCCCGAAATACTCGATCAGTTCCCCGCTGGCCAGCTCCATGATGGTCTCCGAGAAACGGCGCATAATGCGAAGGCTCTCGGTGTCGCAGACGAAGGTGGCGGAAGTGGCGAACACATAGTCGCCGAACAGCACCGAGACATGGTGGCCCCACACGTTGCCGACTGTGGCCCGGCCCCGCCGTGTTGAGGAATCGTCAACGGTGTCGTCGTGGATGAGGGTGGCGAGGTGCAGCAACTCCACCGCGCTGGCCATCAGCACCAGCTTGTCCGGGTCGTGCGGGTAGGAGTGGGAGGCCAGCAGCGTTACGGCCGGGCGGATGCGCTTGCCACCGGTATCCGCGACATAGTCGAGAAGGGGGCGCAGGTCTTCGGTGGCGGTGGTGGCCTCGCTCGCCAGACCCTTCAGCTTGGCCTCTACCCGTTCCAGTTCCTTCTGCACCGGGGCGTAGATGGCCGCGGTGCGTTCATCCTGTCCGTAAAGCATCGGCGTTCCTTCGGCAAGTCCAGGACAGGCCCTGTCAGCCGGTTCCGACACCCAGACGGGCAACTTCCTCGTCTATCACTTCCGGCTCCAGCTTAGCGTAGAGCGGCGCGGGACGGCGCAGTTCCTTGCCGCCCGCCACGGACGCTATGGCTGCATCGTAATCCCAGCCGCAATCCTCTACCTGCCCGTCCTGACCGAGGAATTCATGGAGCCGCTGGGAGCTGAAGGGCATGAACGGGTGGAGCAGGGTCTTCAGGCAACTGATGACGGCTATGGTAACCCACAGGCTGGTGGCAGCGGATTCCCGGTCTTCCTTGATTGCGCGCCAAGGGGCCTTGGCGTCCAGGTAGCGGTTCGATTCTTGCGCCAGAGCAAACACGCGGGAAATCGCCGCCTTGAATCGGCAGGCAGCCAGGCTGGCGCTCACTTCGTCCATCGCGGCCCGCGCCGAGTCGAGAATGGCGCGGTCCGCTTCGTCCAGTTCGCCGGGGGAGGGAATGCGGCCATCGAAGTTGCGGTAAGCGAAGGTGAGCACCCGGTTGACCAGGTTGCCGTAGGTGGCGACCAGTTCCTCGTTGTTCCTTCGGACGAACTCGCCCCAGGAAAAATCGGAGTCGGCGGATTCCGGCATATTGACCGACAGCAAGTAGCGCAACGGGTCGGGATCGTAGCGTTCCAGGTAATCGGGAACCCATACGGCCCAATTCTGGCTGGTGGAAAACTTCTGATTCTCCAAGCTCAGGAACTCGTTGGCCGGCACGTCATAGGGCAGGTTCAGGCCGTTGCCGTAGCCCATCAGCATGGCGGGCCAGATGATGCTGTGGAAGGGGATGTTGTCCTTTCCGATGAAGTAATATGCGCGGCTGTCGGGATCCTTCCAGAAATCCTGCCAACTGTCCGGCTCCCCTTGAATCTGCGCCCACTCCACCGCCGCGGACAGGTATCCGATAACGGCCTCGAACCAGACGTAAATCTTCTTGTCCTCGTAGCCCTCCAGCGGAATGGAAACGCCCCAGTCGAGGTCCCGGGAGATAGCGCGGTCGTGCAGGCCGTCTTCGAGGAAGCGGCGGGTGAAATTGAGCACGTTGGCTCGCCAGTGGGACTGCTTGTTGACCCACTCCAAAAGCGGCTCCTGGAAGGCCGACAGTCGAAGGAAGAAATGCTCGGACTCCCTGAACTCCGGCGTGTCTCCGCTGAGGGCGCAGCGCGGCTCCAGCAGGTCGCGGGGGTCCAGGGTGCGGCCGCAGGCGTCGCACTGGTCGCCCCGGGCCCGGGTGTTGGCGCAGTGGGGGCAAACACCCTCCACGTAGCGGTCAGGCAGGAAGCGCAAGCACTGGCCGCAGTAGGCCAGCAACTGGTTGTCTGTGTAGATGTAGTCTTTTTCCAGCAAGGTCTTGAAGATGTCGTGGGTCACGGCCTCGTGGTTGCCGGTATTGGTGTGAGTAAACAGGTCGAAGGATATGCCCAGCTTTTCCCATGATTCCAGGAACAGGGCGTGGTAGCGGTCCACCACCTCGGCGGGGGTGATACCCTCCTGGTCGGCCCGGATGGTTATCGGGGTGCCGTGGGTGTCGCTTCCCGACACCATCAGCACACGGTTGCCCTTGAGCCGGTGGTAGCGGGCGAATATGTCGGCGGAAAGGTAGCAGCCAGCCACGTGGCCCAAGTGCAGGGGGCCATTGGCATAGGGCCAGGCTACGGCGACAAGAATGCGCTCAGTCACGGGGCAAATCCATACCGCCCGAAGGCACGAGAATGGGATTTCACAAATGCCGGGTGTTGGCCTGGGTGTCGAATGGTATTCTAGCATACGCCAATGGCGCGATGCGCGGCAGGACGGGCCGCGGATTCCCTTTTCAAAGTATTGTCTGAATCAGGATTATCAGGATGGAAGGATGAACAGGATTTAGAATGCTCATCCTGAAAATCCTCGAATCCGGTAAATCCTGATTCAGACAATGGTTTAGTTGGAGGACTTTGAAAAATCCCTAGACCAGGCTGTGGATTCCCCTTTCTCGGGCGCTGAATCTCCTGCTGGACAGCAAGGTAGTCCGTGCAGGTCATCAATACAAGGAGGCTTTATGGCTGCCTTCAAGAAACTGTCGAGCGTTTACTTGGTGGGTGTGGCGATTTTCGTGGCGGTCTGGTTCATCATCAGTTCGTTCTTTGACGCTGGCGGGGTTTGGGATGTGGCCAACTACCTGATGGCCGCCGGCCTCCTTCTGGCCTTGGTGTTTCACTTCTACCGTAAGTTCGCGGAAGATGAGGACGACTCCGGCGATGGGGTCAGCCGACGGTATCTGGAAGTCAACGCTGGCCTGTACCTGACCGCCGGGATAGCAATCCTGTTCTTCCGCAACTGGTTCTGGGAGCTTACCGCCACGGCGGATGATTCTTCCTCGACCGTGGGGATAGTTTGGGTGGTTGTGAACACCCTCTTCCCCTTGTTGGTGGGCGCCACGGGCTGCGCCATGTGGCGGGAGTCGTCAGAATAGCCGACGCAGCTTCTCCATATAGGCCAGCCCCAAGAGCAGCGGGAACATGGCCGGCTATCTCCAAGCGTAGCACTGACGGCCGGTCATGCTAGAATAGGCCCGATGCGAATGATGAAGGTCGCTTTCCTGACAGCCATAACGCTGGCCCTTCTGCGCTGTCCCTGGCCTGCGCCGTGGAGACGGCCACACCCGGCCCGGGCGGCGGCGAGGCCACATCCGCGCCTGCCCCGGGCGTCACCTACGCGCCGACCTGGACCCCGGTTCCCACCTGGACGCCCGTGCCCACCTGGACACCACATCCGGGCCCGCAAACGGGGGCGCAGGCGGGCACGGGGTCTACACAAAGTTTGCCCATCGGCTGTGCCGCCCAGGCCCCGTCCACGCCCACGTCCGCCAACGCATCGCCGGACGCCCAGCCCGGCGTGTCGCTGACTTCGGAACTAAGCGAGATGGTGAAGAGAACCCGCCCCTCGGTGGTGCGCATTGGCACCCCCTCCGGAGTCGGCTCCGGGGCCATCTTCCAGACCCACGACCAGACCGCCTACATCGTCACCAACCATCACGTGGTGGATGGCTCAAGGCAAGTGGCCGTGACGGTGAAGGACTCAGACACCTACACCGCCACGATATGCGGCACGGACGAGGTGCGAGACCTGGCGGTGGTGGCTATCTGTTGCGGCAACTTCAGCACCCTGCCCTTCGGCAACGCCTCGGCCTTGGACCTGGGGGAAGACGTGGTGGTCATTGGCTACGCCAAGGGCCTGCAAGGCTCGGCCACCGTCACCCGGGGCATCGTCTCCGCCATCCGGGAAAACCCCAGATTCGAGAGCGAGGTGATTCAGACCGACGCCGCCATCAACCCCGGCAATAGCGGAGGGCCGCTGCTGTCGTCTTCAGGTGAAATCCTGGGCATAATCACCTACCGCATCACCGACGGCGAGGGCTTGGGCTTCGCCATATCGCAGGCCACGGCGGAAACGCAGATTCCCCAACTCATGGGCGCTCCCGCCGCGCCAGTCGCCACCCCCACGCCGACACCGCCCTTGCCGCCTACGCCGACGCCAACCCTCGGGTCGCCGCCCACACCCACGCCCACGCCCGAACCTACGGCGACGCCCCGGCCAACCCCAACGCCGCGCCCGACGTCTACTCCATGGCCGACGCGCACTCCCTGGCCTACCCCCATCCCGACGCCAACGCTAACTCCAACCCCTACGCCAACACCGACGCCCACGCCGTCGCCCATAACTTGCGTTGAAGAGCCAGAACCCAACTTCCAGCGCCCACCCGGCTATGACAGCGCGGAACCGGGGGATGTGCTGTGGGAAGCTAGCGACGTCCAAGGAGTAAAGGAAATTACTGGTGACGTTGCTTTCACTCACAGCTATGCGGGTACCTTAAATCCTACAACCGGAGAAGTAATCTGGAAGAGGTCATTCCAAGATGTAGATACTATACGACATAATAGCATGATATATGGAAAAGCTGATAACGGACAAAGTCTTTGGGCGCTAAATGAACATACTGGCGAACAGATATGGACTTATGATCCGGGGGAACTTCCTCCTTCAAAGATAGCAGTATCAAGCAAAAGAGTTTTTGTAGCAGTGAGAGAAGACTGGGATCGAATACATGCCATAGATAGTGATACAGGTCAGTTTTTGTGGAAAAGTGCCTTTATAGAAGAAGGAATAAAAAATTACACCAACATAGCTCATAGCGACAATGTAGTAATTTATGTTGGAAATACAGGGAGAATAGTCGGTCTGAACGCTTCGACAGGGAAAGCTGTTTGGGAATCTTCGCTTCCATCTCCCCTAGATCCACGAGATCATACTTTTGAGGTGATTTCAAACCCTTCTTGTGATGGCATCGTACTCGTAAAAGAAGGTGCTGATCCCAGCTATAGAAATGGGATGAGGTATTATGCGCTTGATCCTACAACTGGAAAAGTTAGATGGTCGTTCTCAGCACCTGAGGCCGTAGGTATCTACAGCTCGGCTATATTCGATCGCTATAAGTTATACATTCTCGTCTATAACTCCCGATACTCACGTGATGGAGAAGATATCAATGCAGTGAATCTCTTGACAGGTGAAGTGCTATGGAAAGCCACTAGCAAAGAAAACAGATCACGCTTCCCAATTCCAGCCCACATTGACAGTGACGGTAAATTCTATTGGCTATCTGAGCAAGACGGTATACGTATGCTTGACCCTTTGACTGGAGCAGTGCTCTGGACCTATAAACCTACTGCCCAAATTGAGCCTTCGTTTGGGGTGTCAGATGGCGTTGTCTATCTCCGAACGAATGAGGGGTTATACGCTATTGATGCTATTTCCGACGAATTGCTGTGGCGGGAAAGGAACTTTGGCGGAACAATATCCAAGATTTCCAACGGCATAATCTTTACCTCTAGCCCTACTAGAGCCATCAAAGCCGAGCGCTAGGCACCCCCGGCGACCGGACAGCGGCAATCCGCCAGCAGCACGGCGCATTGATTCCTGCGAAAGACGGAACACGGACATCCGTACATACCCAAAATCCTGTCCATCCATGTCAATGAACCGCCCGAAAAGGCCCTGCCAGAAAATAATACCCAGGGCCGCTGCCGAAGTCTGCGAATGGTAAAATTGCAGCAAATTCCATAGGACCCTGGGAGCCGCGCGCTATGGGTTTTGTTCACGTCAGCGTTGGTTTATCGAACCCGTCGGAACCGGACGCCTCTGAGGAAGTTCGCGTCTTGGTGGATACCGGCGCCACCCTCAGCGTCCTGCCGTCCCGCTTGCTGGACGGCCTGGGAATCCCGCGCACCGGTCAGCGGAGGCTTCGCGGCTTCGGGGGTGTCATCACCCGGGACACAGGAACAGTCAATATAACCTACGACGGCGAAGTTGCCGGGGTAACGACAGTTTTCGGAGAAGACAGCGACCCTGCGGTAATGGGCGTCACAGCCCTCGAGTCGCTGGGGTTCAACGTGAATCCCGTGGCGGGTGAACTGACCCGCGTTGAAATGCTGATTTGATGACCGGGCCACGGGGCTGAAACTACGCTCCGAATATCAGCAAAGCCGTTGACATGGCCCGTGGGGGCTGGTAAGATTCCCGTCACGAAATCCGCGTTGAGCGGGAGTATTAGCGGTGTCCTGCGCCAGAGAGCCGGCGGTGGGTGCGAGCCGGTGGCAGAAGAGCCGTGAACTCGCCCGGGAGCGGCCCGCCTGATGATCCCGGAGCGCCGGGAAAGCAGGGCGTGGCGGGTGACACCGTTACAGAGTCCGTCAAAGAGTCCCGAACCGAGCGGCCGCGGATGGATATACCCGCAGGCCGTTTATCATCGGGAAAGAAGGGTGGTACCGCGGGCCCACACCCGTCCCTTCAGTTGGGGATGGGTGTTTTTTTATGTTCATTCTTCCGCCCCGTATGGATTCAGATTCTTGTGGCTCCCGAATCGCCCTCAGGCAGGATATATGAAACTTAGCGGCGCCGAGATAGTCTGCGAAAGCCTCCTCCAGGAGGGGGTGGAAATCGTCTTCGGGTTGCCCGGTGGCGCGGTCCTGCCACTGTACGGAGCGATGGCCAAATACCCGGCCCTGCGGCATGTGCTGGTGCGCCACGAGCAGGCCGCCGCCATGGCCGCCGACGGCTACGCCCGCGCCACCGGACGAGTGGGCGTCTGCTCTGCCACCAGCGGCCCCGGCGCCACGAACCTGGTCACCGGCATCGCCACCGCCCAGATGGACTCGGTGCCCATGGTGGCCATCACCGGACAGGTGCCGCGCGGCGCCATCGGGCGCGACGCCTTTCAGGAAACCGACGTAACCGGCATCACGCTGCCCATCACCAAGCACAACTTCCTGGTGATGGAAGTCGAGGATGTCGCCCCGGCCATCAAGGAGGCG
The DNA here is from genome assembly GCA_965232885.1 of Dehalococcoidia bacterium. GTDB lineage: Bacteria > Chloroflexota > Dehalococcoidia > Lucifugimonadales > UBA3495 > VXOI01. The sequence continues at coordinate 243,247 of CBDDQX010000004.1, forward strand.
TTCCACATCGCCCGTACCGGCCGCCCCGGCCCGGTGCTGGTGGACATCCCCAAGGATGTGCTCCAGGACCTGCGGACGGAGTTCGTCTGGCCGGAAAAGCCCAATCTTCCGGGTTATCATCCACCCGGAGAAGCCCCCATGAATCAGGTTGCCAGCGCCGCCCAGCTCATTAACCAAGCCAAGCGGCCGGTAATAATGGCCGGACACGGAGTGCTCATATCCCAGGCTTACAAAGAGCTGATCGAGTTGGCCGAAAAGGCGCAGATCCCGGTCATCACCACGCTGCTGGGCATTAGCTCCATCCCCACCGGCCATATTCTCAACATGGGTATGCCGGGGATGCACGGCATGGCCTACAACAACCTCGCCATTGACCAGGCCGACCTGCTCATCGGCTTGGGTATGCGCTTCGACGACCGGGTCACCGGGCGGCTGCGCGACTTCGCCCCCAACGCCCAGGTGATCCACGTAGACGTGGACGCCTCGGAGCTGGACAAGAACGTCAAGGCCACGGTGCCAGTGGTGGGCGACCTGAAGAAGGTGCTGAACCAGTTGATTCCCTTGGTGCAGCCCAACGTGCATCTCGACTGGCACCGGCGGTTGGACGAACTCAAGGCGGAACACCCCTCGCTGCACATCCGCGAGTCCGAGGAATTGCTGCCCCAGTACGTGTTGAACCGCCTCTCCGAGGTGGCCCGCGGCGACTGTATCGTAGTGACCGGCGTGGGCCAGCACCAGATGTGGGCCGCGCAGCACTGCAAGTTCACGGAACCCAACACGCTCATCACCTCCGGCGGCCTGGGTTCCATGGGGTATGAAGTCCCGGCGGCCTTGGGAGCGCGCATGGGACGGCCCGACAAGACGGTGTGGTCGGTGGCCGGCGACGGCGGCTTCCAGATGACCATGTGCGACCTGGCCACCGCCGTCGAAAACAACGTGGACATCAAGTTCGCCATCCTCAACAACCAGAGCCTGGGCATGGTGAAGCAGATGCAGGACGTGTTCTACGACCGTGAGTACTACGCCGTGGAGTATTCCGGCAACCCGGACTTCGTGAAGCTAGCCGCAGCCTACGGCATAGACGGAATGCGCGTAACCCGCAAGGAAGAAGTGGACGACGCCGTGCGCCACGCCATGGAGGTCTCAGGCCCGGTAATAATTGACTTCGTGGTCAAGGAAGACGAGCAGGTCTACCCCTGGATTCCCGCCGGGGAATCGGTGCACGAGATGATTGAGGAACAGCCGGCCAGGGGAGGCCCTTACTAGCATGGTCCAGCCCAACAATAATATGAGCGCCGGGCAGGAACAGCACACCATCATCGCCTTGGTGGAAGACAAGCCGGGGGTGTTGACCCGCATCTCCAGTATGTTCCGGCGGCGCGCTTTCAACATCGCCAGTCTCGCAGTGGGCCGGAGCGAGAAGCCGGGGCTTTCCCGCATGACCTTCGTGGTCAACGGCGACCTTCCGACGGTGCAGCAGGTGACCCGGCAACTGGACAAGCTGATTGACGTCATCGAAGTGTCATACATCTCAACGCACCAGGTCGTCGCCCGCGAGCTGGCGCTGATGAAGGTCACCACCACCCCTGCCACCCGGGGCGAGATTATGCAATTCGCCGAGCTGTTCAGCGCCAGCATCGTGGACGTCAGCTCAACGTCAATCGTCATCGAAATCACTGGCGGCGAACAGAAGGTCAACTCCCTGGAAGACCTGCTGCGCCCCTTCGGAATCACCGAGATGGTGCGCACCGGTCTCGTGGCCATGGTGCGGGGCCAGGAAAGCGGCATGGGGGCCGAAAACCTCGGCGTCCCCATCAGCGGCAACGGCACAATGCAAATGGACAGCGGTATTTAGACCCGCAAACCGGACTGGTAGCCTCAAATTATAGTAAGGACGGAATAGGCAACGATGGTAAACGTCTACTACGACCAGGACGCCGACCTGGGAACCCTCCAGGACAAGACTATCGGCATCATCGGATACGGCAGCCAGGGCCACGCTCACGCCCTGAACCTGAAAGACAACGGCCAGAACGTGGTGGTGGGCCTGTACCCAGGCAGTTCCAGCATCGCAGTCGCCGAAGCCGCCGGTCTGCGTGTCGCCGATGTGCCCGAGGTGGCGAAAGAGGCCGATGTTGTGATGATGGTCATTCCCGACCATGTCCAGGGCCGCATCTACCGGGAGCAGATCGCCCCCAACCTCAAGCCGGGCAGCGCATTCATGGTGGCCCACGGCTTCAGCATCCACTACCGGGAGATCGTGCTGCCGGACAACATGGACGTGATGATGGTCGCGCCCAAGGCTCCCGGCCACCGTATGCGCGAGCTGTTCGTGGAGGGCGTGGGCGTCCCCAGCCTGCTGGCAGTGCACCAGGACGCCACCGGCAACGCCAGGCAGATCGGCTTGGCCTACGCCAAGGGCATCGGCTGCACCGGCGCCGGCGTGCTGGAGACCACCATCAAGGACGAGACCGAGAGCGACCTGTTCGGCGAGCAGAGCATTCTCTGCGGCGGCGTAACCGCGCTGGTCAACGCCGCCTTCGAGACGCTGGTGGAGGCGGGATACCCCCAGGAGATCGCCTACTTCGAGTGCCTGCACGAACTGAAGATGATCGTAGACCTGATGTACCAGGGCGGCCACAACTATATGCACTTCTCCGTCAGCGACACCGCCGAGTACGGCTCCCTCAGCCGCCGCAACCGCATCATTGACGAGCACGTACGCGAGAATATGCGCGAAGTGCTGAAGGAGATCCAGGACGGCACCTTCGCCCGCGAGTGGATCGCCGAGAACGACGAGGGACGACCCCGCTTCGTACCCATGCGCGAGGCAGCCCAGAACGCCCCCATCGAAGGCATCGGCAAGCAACTCCGCGCCATGATGCCCTGGATGGATCCGAAGTAACACTTCCAAATCCCCTGCTCCCACAAGGAGAGGGCAAAGGTGAGGAAAATCTATGCAGCAGGAGATGTTGAGAGTAGTTCACCATCGCACGCTGGTCCTGGCCGGGCTGGGTGTGGTGGACTGCGTGACCCTGCCAACCCTTTCTGAACGCCGCAGTTGGCGGTATTGGCATTCCCCAGCACAGATTCAGAAAGGAAATTGAGGAAAAAGAAGAGATGGCTAACGACAAAGTAATGCTCCTGGACACCACCCTCCGAGACGGCGAGCAGTCAGCGGGCATCGGCATGACCGGCGCTGAGAAGATGGAAATCGCCAGGCAGCTCCAGCGGATGAACGTGGACATCATCGAAGCCGGTTTCGCCGCCAGTTCCCCAGGCGACTTCGAGGCGGTGTCCGCCATCGCCAAGGAAGTCAAGGGGCCCATCATCGCCTCGCTGGCCCGCGCTCATCCCAACGACGTTGACCAAGCCTGGCGCGCCGTGGAGCACTCCGAGCGGCCACGCATCCATGTGTTCCTCTCCTCTTCGGAGATTCACCAGATGCACCAGCTCCGCAAGAACCGGGAAGAGGTCATGGAGATGGCCGTGACCATGGTGGAGCGGGCCAAGGGCTACTGCCCCGACGTCGAGTTCTCGCCCATGGACGCCACCCGCACCAACCCGGAGTATCTGTACCAGATGCTGGCTGAGGTCATACGGGCCGGGGCGACCACTATCAACATCGCCGATACCGTGGGCTACGCCATCCCCTCGGCCAGCGGCTTCGCGCAACTGCTGAAGGACATCCAGGCTAATGTGCCAGGCATTGAGAACGTCGTTCTCAGCGTCCATTGCCATAACGACCTGGGCCTTGCCGTCGCCAACAGCCTGACCGCCGTCGAGACCGGGGCGCGGCAGTTGGAGGGCTGCATCAACGGCATCGGCGAGCGCGCCGGCAATGCCTCGCTGGAAGAGATAATCATGGCCCTGGATACCCGCAAGGACCACTTCGGCGTGGACATCGGCATAGACACCACCCAGATCTACCCGTCCAGCCGCATGGTCAGCCGCATCTCCGGTATGGCCGTGCAGGCCAACAAGGCCGTGGTGGGCGAGAACGCCTTCCGCCATGCCTCCGGCATCCACCAGGACGGCGTGCTGAAGGACCGCTCCACCTACGAGGTGATGCAGCCGGAGCGCGTCGGCGTGCCGGGCAATAGCCTGGTGCTGGGCAAGCTCAGCGGACGCGCCGGCCTGCAGGCCCGCCTCGAGGCCCTGGGATACAGCCTGTCCCGTGAGGAAGTGTCGAGGGTGTTCGAGTCTTTCAAGGTTCTGGCCGACCGCAAGCGGGAAGTCACCGACCGCGACCTCGAAATCCTGATGGATGAGGAATCGCGGGAAGCCACCGAGCCCATCAGCTACACGCTGGACCAGGTGCAGTTCAGCGGCGGCGACCACGGCATCGCCACGGCGACTGTGCGTCTGATTGACCCGGAGGGCATCCCCACCACCGACGCCGCCACGGGCAACGGCCCGGTCAACGCCATCTGCAACGCCATTGACCGCGCCATCGGTGTCGTCAACCGCCTGGTGGACTTCAACGTGCAGGCAGCCACCGAGGGGCGCGACTCCCTGGGCACGGTCACCATCCGCATCGAGAAGGACGGCAAGACCTACACCGGTCGCGGCGCCGACACCGACATCGTGGTGGCCAGCGCCAAGGCATACCTCAGCGCCGTCAACCGTCAGCTCGCCTCCGACGAGTCCGCCAACGTCCCGGCCCTGGGGTCAACGCCAGACTAGGGCGCAGAGCATCCGCCTGATCAAAAAGGGGCGCACGGTTGTGCGCCCTCAGTTTTCCCGGAGGTATCGGACGGCCCTGTATCCTCGGTATCCCCGCAGATGTTCACACATTCAATCTTGGGGAAATATGCCACCATGAGCAGCAGTTTCCAATGGGCTGAAGAGGTTGCACTGAAAGGAAAGGCTTTGTACCAAGAGAAAATCAAGCCTCTGGTAGACCCGCTACACTACGGCAAGTTCGTCGTAATCGACGTCGAGACGGGCGATTACGAGATTGGCGAACGCATGAAAGAGGCCTCCAAGATACTGCGAGAACGTAGGCCGGAAGCAATCACCTATGGAGTAAGAGTCGGCTTTTTGGCAGCATACCGTATGGGGGGAGGAACTGGGTTCCAAACAATGATAACAGGGAGGGTTAACTGGTTTCTCGAAGCAACGGTTCATGTTGAGGTTCGAGACGCATCAGGCATCTCCACCGTATCCAGTGCATCTTGGACACCGGATTCGATGGAGACCTCACGTTGCCGTCGGCTGTGATTGGGAGACTGGGATTAGTTGCGATGGGGTCCTACCCTACAGTCCTTGCTAATGGTGATACAGTCCACCTGCCGGTCTACTCAGGAATAGTATCCTGGCATGGGCAGATGACCTCTGCAGAAGTGCTGGCAACTCAACGAGAATCGGTCATCGGTATGGCGCTACTCGAAAATAGCACGCTAACCATCCAAGCATGGGACGGCGGTGAGGTTCTTATCGAAGAGCGGGCATAGCCTATGCAATCACTCCCGCCTACTACAACAAGCCCATCTGGAAGCCCTGAGCGCTTGGGCTCTTGCCGTCCAGGTGGACCGCCGGGTAGCCCATCATGCGTAGCTTGGCGGCGAGGTCGGGAAAGCCGTAGACCGTGTAGACCTGCTTGGGTTTAACCGTCTCCACGTAGGCCAGCAGGTCGTTGTAGTCGGCGTGGTCGCTGAAGGGCAGGCTGGAGTCGGCGGGCCTGCGCCAGTGGTGGCGGTTGTCTGAGGCGGCCCAGCCGGTCAGTTCCATCGTGCGCTGATAGCGGTAACCCTTCAGGTCGCGAGATGAGCGGCCTGGCGGAAAAAGCGCCACGGTCCCATCGGGCCAGTGGCCATCGAATGGGACAACTCCCCTTGGGAAGTTGACGCCGCCCTCACGGTAGGTCTCCACCGCCTCGTATATGCCTTCTTCCGCCACAACGTCGAATCCGTCGCCCAGCAGGTGATGCAGCAGTTCCTGCGCCTTTCCCAGCCGCCATCCCAGCACCACGGGACGCTCGCCGCGGGACAGCCAGACTCGAAGCGTGCGGGTGGCGGTGGCGAGGGTCTGTTCCTGAGAAGGGAACTCGTATTCAGGATGGCCGTAAGTGGATTCGATGACCAGCGTGTCGCACTCAACGGGTTGGAGCGGCTCGTTGGTGGGGCTTGGGCGTGTCTTGATGTCTCCGGTGTAGAGCAGCCGCTCCCCGGTGGCCTTCGAGACCACCAGTGTCTGCGCCGATCCCAGGCAGTGCCCTGCCGGGTATAGAGTGATGCTATGAGTGGGGGTGTCCAGTGTTTCGCCATAAGGCAGAATAACCGGGTCGGATTTCTTCAGGTATTCCCGCAGCAACAGAAAGGTGTTGGGAGTGACCACGGGGCGGTGGTGTCGGCCGGTGTGGTCGGAGTGAGCGTGAGATATGACGCTGGTCTCCCGCTTGCGGCGCGAATCCAGCCAAAGGTCGAGTGCGGGGACATACACGCCGCGGTCGAACACCACCTCCACGTTATGCTCCCAGCGGGCCGTTGTCATTGTCTGGTGTCAATCTTGTCACGCGGTCAGTATACACTGCTATGGAGAAGGGAAAATGATAACAGCAGGGCGGGTTGTGGGGTATAATCGTTGCCGCGGAAGAGTGGTCGAACTCTGCCGTAATCCTAAGGAGTGTGGTTATGCCTGCAGAAGTTGGCGACGCAGCCCCAGATTTCAAACTGCCATCTCCAGAGCATGGAGAAATAACCCTGAGCCAGTATCACGGCGACAAGACGGTGGTGCTTTCCTTCCACGTCTTCGATTTCACCTCTGGTTGAACCAGTCAGGCCACCCTCTTCCGGCAGGCCCACGGCCGGTTCGAGGAGAACAATGCCCAGGTTCTGGGCATCAGTTGCGATACCGTACACTCTCATAAGGCGTGGAGCACCGCCATGGGCGGGCTGCCTTACCCGGAGCTTTCCGACTTCCACCCCAAAGGCCAGACCACCCAGGCTTACGGCCTTTGGAACGATGAGCGCGGAGCAGGCAACCGGGCCATCATCATCGTGGACAAGAATGGAGTAATCCGGTTCCGCGAGACTTACGTGCCGGGACAACTGCCCGACCCCAACGACATCATTGCCGAGGTCGCCAAGCTCAACGCCTAGCCAATGGCGATGGTGAACTTGTTCCTGCCACGCCGGACAATTTGAAAAGGGGGCGCACAGAATGCGCCCCCTTTTTTGCCTTGCTGCGAAAACGATTGGCTATGAAGCGGCGATGTCCTGCACTATGTAGGTCAGAGTGCCCTTGGGCGTGGGAATGACTACTTCTTCCCCTATAGCGTGGTCAAGGAGGGCCTGTCCGACGGGAGACTGGATGGAGATGCGGCGAGACGCCACGTCTGCCTCTCGCGCATCAACCAGCGTGTACTCGACCACGTCTCCGGAGTCCTTGTTCTTGACCTTCATTCTAGCCCCGACGGTCGAGCGAGTGATGACCCCGTCGCCGCCTTCGGGGAGTATATGAGCGCTGGCGATGCTGGCTTCCAGTTCCCTTATCTGAGTTTCGATGCGGCCTTGCCGGTCCTTGGCGGCGTCTAGGGGGGCATTCTCCCGGAAGTCCTTGTCAGCCATAGCCCGCCTTATTTCCTCGGTGACGCCGACGCGCTCGGACTTGAGGTCTTCGACCTGCTGCACCAACCGGTCGTAGCCCTCCTGCGACAGGTAGGTGCGCCCTTCATCCAGCGCCCTGGCCGCCCGTCCGGCAGTAGCGCGGCCAGCCCCGCTGGCCTTGCTGCGAGGAGGGCGGAGGTGAGTGGCGAGACGGATAGTGATCCAGCCCTGGTCCCTCCAGTAATCCACGAAAGCTTTGACCGGCTGGAGCCGCTGTTGGGCAGAGTCAGCGCCACTCTGACCAACTTCGCGGGCGTACTGTTCCATGTCGTGGGGGGTGAACCTTCCGACTTCCCGGTCGCCGCTCCAACGAACGAATTTCCGCAGTTCCTGGTAACCGTCCTTAGTGGTCTTTTTCGCTTTCTTACTGGCCTCGAAGTGAGAGAGGGCCTCGGAAACTCTCGGGGTAGAATCGGTCGGCACGGGTTTACCTCCGCCTGATGTATGTGGGGACACGCCGGGCTAGTTGCAAGCTTCCAGGATCTTGGAATTCAAGCCCGGGAAGTTGGCCAGATGAGACCGGCGTTCCTCCTTCAGGCGGTCGGCATATTCCTTTATTTGCTCGTTGGTGTAGAAATTGCCCAGGTCATATTTGCCAATATCGAGCCCGTCCACCGAAACGGGCACTTGCGTGTCGAACAGCGGGTCTTCACCCCACTCAACGGTGTTCCGCAAGATGCCGCGAATCATGGCTGACATTTCCGGAATGGGCACTCGCGCGACCGGCTGCTTCACCGTAGCGCGGCCCTGTTCGTCGCGCTCCAGAATCTCGCCCACCCCGCCGGTGTTGAGCAGGTAGCACTGGACCTTATCTTCGTTGTTCTTCACGAAGTCGTAGAACCAGTTGCCTTCGTCTGCCTCGGAACCGATGAGGAACGGGTTGGTGCCGACAACACGCACCGACTCGCCAGCGCGTCGAGGGTCGCCCGCAGAGGTTTCCACGCTCTCCCCCAGCATGAAGGCGGCGGCCGCCTGCTCCGGGTTCAGGCGGGACATCAGCGGCAGTACGGTCATGCGGCGGGTGATGAAGGCCACCACCATGCCGTCGAGCTGGTCCAGCGAAGGCAGGTTGATGTCCCCGCCGACGTACTCGCCGAAGCTGGTGCGGGGAATGACGGCCCGTCCGTTGCCGCCCAAAGACAGATCGGCGTAGTCAATTTCGCCGTCGTGGGTGAGCATCACGTTCTCGAAAAGAGCCTCAGGAGAGCGCAGGGCATTGTATATCAGGGCCTGCGTTTCGGCATTCATTCCCTCGGTCTTCAGGTAAAAACCGCGCTCGGTGCCCAGGGCGCGGCCATCCCTCGACAAGGCAACGATGTCGTCTTGCAGTATGTCCATCACCTCGCCCGACGCATCCATTCCGTGGCCGTGGCAGGCGTGGGTGGTCTTGCCGGTGCCGGAGAGTCCGAAGAAAAGCATCCCGTAGCGCTTGGAGTCACCGTCCGGCTGCTGGGCGGTGACCACCTTGGAACCGGCGTGAAGGCTGAGCATCCCCTCTTCCTTGGCGTCCCACATAGCCATCCGCAGGAAGCCCATCTTCACTTCGCCAACGTAGTCTATCCCCAGGATGACGGTGAGATTCTCTTCTGGGAATACCAGCACCTGGCTGTCGTTCTCGGGCCACTCAGGGATACAAACTTCATACAGCTCGGGGCCAGGGGAAGAGGGGTCGTAATCGCGGAGGGTGTGGCTCCAGAGGCAGGCTTGGCGTGAATTGTCGGGGCGTTGCACCGAGAGAAAAAGGTTGCACTTGGGGTTGAATTCAGCATTGTCGCCGATGGTGCGCTGAACCCGGATGAGGGGAGTCCTCAGAAGGTACTTGCGGACTTCCTCCAGAGTCTTCTCCCTGTTGTCGCGGATCCTCTGCTGGGCCGGGTTGAAGCTCTTGGTAGCTACCCGGTCGCTGCCGAAAACTACGGCGATACCGGCGCTGCGGTTGCGGACATTGGAGTAGAAACTGCGCCCCCCTGTGTTGGTGGTTCGTCCGTGCTTGAAGGCTTCCTCGTCAAGCTCTTCAATGCTCACGCTGCGGACATTTCCCTGTTCAGGAAGGCTCTTTACGAAATCCAGGAAACTCTGTGCCATCGGTTCCTCGCTGCGTTTTACAAGCGCGTCGCGCGCCTTATTCGCCACAGATCACGGCTCGGATAAGACCGCCGACGTTTGTTTCTGAGTAAAAATAGCGCCTTCGGAAAAGTGCCTAGTCATAGTATCAGTTTCGGAAACCGTTGGCAATTTGGGGCGGCGTTCTGAACACGCTGGGGGTAAAGGCCGGAGGACTGCTGCGGGTGTATACTTGGCGCGTTCGGCCCCTGTGAGCCGGGCGACCAGGAGCACAGCAGGAGGAAGGGAAATGAAGGCGGTCCAAATCAACGAGTTCGGCGGCCCAGAGGCGATGAAGTACCAGGATGTCGCCGACCCAACGCCCGGCGAGGGCGAAGCGGTGGTGCGAATCCAGGCAGCGGGAGTCAATTACACCGACGTTTACAGCCGGGCTGGCATCAACCCCGGTCCGCCGCTGCCCCGCACCATCGGTGTGGAAGGCGCAGGCGTGGTCGCTGCCGTGGGCAGCGGCGTCAGCGAAGTTGCGGCAGGAGACGAAATAGTCTATTGCAGCGTCAACGGCTCCTATGCCGAGCAGGCCCTGGTCCCGGCCTGGCGGCTGATCAAGCGGCCCGCAGGGCTGGACGCCAAGGCGGGAGCCGCAGCAATGCTCCAAGGAATGACAGCCCATTACCTCTGCCACTCGACCTATGCGGTGCAGCCGGGCGACCGGGTTATCGTTCACGCCGGGGCGGGCGGCATGGGCCTGATCCTGACGCAGATGATAAAGATGCTGGGCGGCTACGTGTTCACCACCGTTTCCACCGAGGAAAAGGCGGAGATGTCGCGGCAGGCGGGCGCAGACCACGCCATCATCTACACCCAGGAAGACTTCGCGGAAGTGGTCAAGGAAGCCACCGGAGGCGAGGGGGTGCGGGTGGTTTACGACGGTGTGGGCAAAACGACCTTCCACCAGAGCGTCTCGTGCCTGGGCCGCCGGGGCGTGATGGCCCTCTATGGCGCGGCCAGTGGCAACCCGGACCCGGTGGATCCCCGAATGTTCGCCGCAGGTTCACTCTACCTGACCCGTCCCGGTCTCGGCGACTACACCGTTGACCGCGCCGAACTGGAACAGCGGGCCGGCGACGTGCTGGGCTGGGTCGCTTCGGGCCAGCTCAAGCTGCATATCGGCCACGAGCTGCCGCTGTCGGAAGCGCCGGAAGCGCACCGCCTTCTGGAGAGCCGGGCAACCACCGGCAAGCTGCTGCTGATTCCGTAGCGACAAGGCCCGGCGCGGGGCGCACGGGTTGCGCCCCCGTTATTTCAGGCCCCCATTATTTCGGGAGAGCTGCTCCTTCCGCCAGTGCATTTTCCCATCCGGGTATTCCCGCGAAGTTGCTGAAGGGCAAGGGAGGCTGTGGCAGGGACAGTTTACTGGCAGTTGTTCTTGCTTTTGCCCTGATGACTGGGAACACCAGGGCCAACCCTCCGGCAGAATTCTTGTTATAATCGTGGCAAGCAATGCGGCGTAAAGGAGGCTATCGTGGCTGAAGTAGTGAGCAAGGACGAGGTTCTGGACGCGCTTCGGACAGTGTACGATCCCGAAATTCCGGTGAACGTGGTGGATCTGGGTCTGATTTATGACGTGCAGGTCAGCGACTCGGACGTGTACGTGCAGATGACCCTGACTTTCCCCGGCTGCGGCATGGGGCCGTACATCGGCCAGCAGGCGGAATGGGCCATCCAGGAACTGGACGGCGTGGAAGAAGTGCAGATTGAGATGGTCTTTGACCCGCCGTGGTCTCCCGACCTGATCAGTGAGGAAGCCCGGAACCAGTTGGGCATCTAGACCCTTTCTTCCCTCTCCGTAACAGGGGGACCGTTTCGTGGCGGACGCCACTCACCAATCAGTTCATCCTGAGCCTGTCGAAGGCGAGAGAGCTTATGACCACTCCCCAGCAGAACGCGCAAAACGCGCGCCTGGAACAGATCAAGCGCAGTTGGCAACAGAAACGCCAGATAGGCGAGCGGTTGGGCAAAATCAAGACCAAGATTGGCGTCTACAGCGGCAAGGGCGGCGTAGGCAAGACCACCGTGGCCGTAAACCTGGCGGTCACCCTGGCCAAGGAAGGGGCCCGCGTCGGCATTCTGGACGTTGACATTGACTGCCCCAACGTCACCAACGTCCTGGCCGCCACCGCCAAGCCCGACTACGTGGACGGCGAGATAATTCCGGCCGAGCAGTGGGGTGTCAAGGTCGTATCCATGGCCTTCTTCCAAGAGAACCAGGAAGAAGCCATCATCTGGCGCGGCCCGATGATTCACAACGCCATCAACCAGTTCCTCCAGAACACCGAGTGGGACGAGCTGGACTATCTCGTGGTTGACTTGCCGCCCGGAACGTCGGACTCGCCGCTGACGGTGATGCAAACCCTGCCTATGGACGGCTTCGTGGTGGTCAGCACCCCCCAGGACCTGGCGGTGCTGGACGCCAAGCGTTGCATCAATATGATACGCAAGCTGAACCTGAACGTGGTGGGAGTGGTGGAGAACTACACCGGCGACATCTTCGGGCAAGGCGGGGGCCGCGACCTGGCCGAGGAAGTGGATGCCCCTTACCTGGGCAACATGGCCCTGCGTTCCTCTTACCGCAACAACACCATGCCCACCGTGCTGGCCGACGAGGATGTGCGGGAAGAGTACTCGGACATAGCCGCAGAGTTGCGCCGCAGCCTCCGTGAGTTCGGGCGAGAAGCGGCTTGACGCTGCGGGAGCCTGGAATCCCCGGGAATGAGAAGCAGGGGCGGGTCTCTCAGTCCGCCCCTAAAACTTTGCCTATTTCCAGGTTAGAGACAAGCGGACAATCCTAGCCGTCGTCGTTGGGCACGTAGGCTTCGTGGGGTTCCGGGTCTGTGGTCCTTCTTCTTGTGGGCAGGCGTTCGCCAGCGGTAATGCTCATCAGCAGCTCGACTTCCCGCGTCATTGCTTCCTGCGAGTATTCGCTGCTCTCCCCCATTCGCCGGAATTTTCCGTAGCGGCGCTTCATCAGCTTGCCCTGCGAGATCTTGACCAGCTTGTTCAGCTCTCTCAGGATTGCGCCCTGCAAGGCCGTGCCGGCAGCACGAGGGTCGAGGTGAGAGCCGCCTTCGGGTTCCGGTATCACCTGGTCCGCGATGCCCAGATCCACGCAGTCGCGGGCGGTGAGCATCAGGGCGTCGGCGGCCTCCCGGTCCAGCAGAGGCTCGTGGAAAGCACCAGCCAGATTGTGGTTCATGGAAATGGGGGAATAAACCGCGTACTGCTGCATGAGGATTTGGTCGGCCAACCCTAATGCCAGCGCGCCCTCACTGCCACCTTCCCCGATGACAACCGATACGATGGGAGTTGGAACGTCCAGCATGGCCGAGAGGGTGCGGGCAATGGCGTTGCCGATTCCCTGCTCTTCGGCCTCCAGCCCCGGGTCTGCGCCCTGGGTGTCCACCAAGGTAATCAGCGGCAGCTTGAAACGGGAGGCCAACCCGATGACCCGTTGCGCCTTGCGGAGGCCGTCGGGGTAAACGTGATACCGTTCGCCTTCCATCAAGGGGCGGCGCTGCTGCCCAATGACCGCCACCGGGTGTCCGCACAGGTAACCGACGCCAGCCACTACCGAGCGGTCATCGCTGTTGAGCCGGTCGCCGCGAAGTTCTATGAAGGGGTCGAGCATCTGCCGGAAGTAGGTGGCGGCGGCCGGGCGTTCTGTGTGACGCACGGCGGCGAGAGCAGTCCACGGCTCCACCGGGCTGCATCCTTCGTCTGCCGCTTTAAACAAGTCAGAGTGCTGAGTCTTTTCCTGCCTGCTCTTCTCCTTCTTCTCGCACTGCAAAATCTGCAACAGGGTAGACAATCGTCCTCGCAGCGCCTCGCGGTCAACCACATTGTCCAGCAAGCCGTGGGTGGCGTGGGCCTCGGCGGTGTGGGCGTCCAATGGCAGCGGTATATTGGAACTCTCCCGCAGCGTCCGCAGTGGCGAAAGGCCGATGAGAGATTTAGGCTCGGCAAGAATCACGTCGGCCAGATTGGCGAAGCTGGCGTAAGCCTGTCCCGTGGAAGGGTTGGCCAGCAACACTATGAAGGGCGCTCCTTCGTCGCGCAGCTTGTTGGCGGCGGTAACCGTCTTCGCCATCTGCATCAGCGACAGCACGCCTTCCTGCACTCGCACGCCGCCGCCGGAAACCACGGCGACCACGGGAGTGCCCCCTTTGGCCGCAGTTTCCAGCGCCGTCGCCACCTTCTCCCCCACCACGCTGCCCATAGTTCCGCCCATGAAGGAAAAATCCAGGACGATGAGAATAACGTCCGTGCCGTCAATTTTGCAGCGTCCGGTAACGGCGGCCTCGGTCAGGCCGGTCCGATTCTGGTCCTGGGCCAGCAATTCTCCGAAACGGCCGCGTCGGGCAAAGGACAAGGGGGCAACGGAACTCAAGTACTTGTGGGACTCTTTGAATGACCCGCGGTCGGCCAGCAGCTCGATGCGCTCACGGGCGGTGATGGTGTAATGAAAGCGGCAGAAGGGGCAGACGCGCGAAGTCAGGTAGGAGTGGGAGTCACGAATGAGTTCGTCGCAGTAGAGGCACCGGTCATGCGTCACTGGCAGGCGAGTGCTTTCCTCGCCTTCGGCGCGCCCGAACAGGTGGACCAGGAAGTTCGCCAGATTCCGCAATATCCCCTCCGGCGGAATGCTGTATGCAAACAGATTACCAGTACGTTTGGCTCCTGACACCCTTATGATACTAGGGTTTGGTAAGGATTGTAATACTCCCGGCAGACATCATCCTCTCATTGGAGCAGATGCGGGAACGGATGCGGGAATCTTCTGCGTAACCCGTTCGTCTTTCGGCCAGTTCAGAATGAACGGTTGCGCCTTGCCCCGCACTCTCAGACGCGATTGCCCTGAAGCCATTATCCGGGAAGATGGCTACTGGGCTTTTCGATTGCGTTAAGTTCTTTATTCGCCTACACTCGCGCCAACGCGAGGAAGCGGCCTCGACCGCAGCCGGCGGGCACCTTAAGGTACAAATAGAAAGCAGGGAGGCGCGCATGAGTGTTTCCAACGAGACGTTGCAGGCAATAATCCGCGAATACAACGGGTTCGAGCTTTCAGCCGAGGAGCTGGAATTGGTGCGCCCGGAGATTGACTATTACATGGAGCAACTGGCGATACTGGACGACCTGGATCTTTCCGACGCCATGTCGGGGCGGTTGCTGCGAATGCCGTCCGGAGATGAATCTTCGGCGCGTCAGCAAGAGCCTGCCCTGAGCGAAGCCGAAGGAGGTGAATAACCATGGCACGCAATGAACTGCTGTCATCCACTATATCCCAACTCGCCCCGCGGATTCGCTCCGGGGAAGTGTCGCCCGTGGATGTGACTGAGGCTGCGCTGTCTCAGGCCCGAGCGATGCAGCCAACGCTTAACTCCTTCATCACCTTGCTGGAAGACCAGGCTATGTCCCAAGCGAGGGAGGAAGAAGCGGCCATCGCCAGGGGAGAGCACAAGGGGCCGCTACAAGGCATCCCCATCGGCATAAAGGATAATCTGGCCACCGCCGGCATCCGCACCACGCTGGGAACCAAGGTGCTGTCTGACAATGTACCGGAAGAAGACGCCGAGGTGGTGCGCCGCTGCCGGGCTGCCGGGGCGGTGATCCTGGGAAAAGAGAACCTGGAGGAATTTGCCGCGGGAGCCACATCGAACAACCCTCACTTCGGCGCAGTGCACAACCCGTGGGGCACTGCCCACGTTCCAGGCGGCTCCAGCGGCGGCGGCGGCGCCAATGTGGCAGCGGAAGTAACCTTTGCCTCTCTGGGAACCGACCTGGGCGGCTCGGTGCGGCTGCCCGGCGCATTCTGCGGCGTGGTGGGCTTGAAGCAGACTTTCGGCCGGGTCAGCCAGCGGGGACTGCTGGTGACCAGCTTCAACGGAGACCACATCGGCCCGATGACCCGCTCAGTGGCCGACAGCGCCATCATGCTCCAGGCAATGGCGGGACACGACCCGCTGGACCCCAGCACAGTGCCGGTTCCCGTCCCGGACTACTACGCATCCATAGGCCGGGGCGTCGAGGGTTTGCGATTGGGGGTGCCGTCCAACTACTACTTCGAGGACCTGGAACCGGACGTGGAGGATGCGGTGAACCGGGCTATCGCGGCGTTGGGAGAGCTGGGCGCGGTGACGGTTCCGGTTGAACTGCCGATGATGAAGTACATCGGGGCGGTTCGGATGGCGGCCATGTCAGACTCCATCGTCACCCACGAACCTTTCCTGAGAGCCAGCCGAGATGACTACGGACCGGACACGCTGTACCGCACCCTGGGAGGGCAGTTCGTCCTTGGGCACCACTACTCCAAGGCGATGAAGGCTCAAAGGCTGATCCAGGAAGAATACGCTCGCGTTCTCCAGGGCGTGGACCTCATCGTAACGCCAACTACACCCTTGTGCGCTCCCCGGATTGACGCCGCCTACATGGAGCACTGCGGGGAGACGCACCGGGTCCGCGGGCCCGGCTCCGGGCTGGTATCCCGCAACACCAGCCCGCTGAATGCCACGGGACACCCGGCCATAACGCTGCCCTGCGGCCTGAACCACAACGGACTGCCCATCGGGCTGCAGTTCATCGCCGCCGGGTTCCGCGAAGACCTCCTCTTCCAGGCTGCGGCAGCCTATGAGGCAGTGTCGCCAACCCAGGGCCGCCGCCCGCCCGTGCTGGAGGGTTAACAAAGACACCCTTTCCCTCTGGAGAGGGAAAGGGTGAGGGCATCTTACCCGGCGCTGTGGATTCCCGCTTTCGCGGGAATTCCGGAGACAGGGGAATACCTAATTCATCCCGTGTTAAAATTCGGACATAATGCGGACGGGTTAATCATCCGCCGCCACACCAAAGCAGGAGAGCAGAAATGCCGGCAAGCTGGGTTGACATCAACGTTTCTGACGGCAGCACCATGGAAGGGTATCTGACCCAACCCGAGGGAGACGGCAGCCACCCCGCCGTTGTCGTGATCCAGGAAATTTGGGGCGTAAACTCACACATCCAGTCGGTAGCCGACCGTCTGCCGGAGCTCGGGTACGTGGGGATGGCTCCGGCCATGTTCCACCGATCGGGACGGATGATTACCGGGCTGCATACGGAATTCCCCCTAGCCATCGAGCGAATGCAGCAATGCACTGACGCGGGCATCGTTGCCGATGTCAATGCGGCAGTGGACTATTTGAAGAGCCAGTCCTTCGTCAACGGCAAGATAGGCATCGTCGGGTTCTGCTTCGGCGGACGCGTTGCCTACCTGGCAGCCTGCACCATCTCCGACCTGTCGGCCTCGGTGGTGTTCTACGGCGGCAACATCGGGGTGGCCTTGGGCGACGGGCAGACTCCGCTGGAGCAGACGGGCAATATCAACTGCCCGGTGCTGGGACTGTTCGGCGAAGAGGACGCCAACCCGACTCCGGATTTCGTCAACGAGATAGACGCCGAAATGACCCGGCTCGGCAAGGCCCATGAGTTCCACCAGTACGCCGGAGCGGGCCACGGCTTCCACTGCGATGGGCGCCCGGCGGGCTACCGCCCCGATGCGGCGCAGGACGCTTGGGGCAAAGCGATGGCCTGGTTCGATACGAACCTGAAGTAACACCTGCAATCCGACGGGCGGACACACCACAGGGGCAAAGTTGTAAACAGGAATCACCTCTACTCAACTTAGCCCCTGTCATTGTTATAATGTGCAAGTGGATAGATGGTCTGAAAGATGGGCGCGACTACACGTAGCTATTTTTCCTGTCGGCGCTCTAGTGGTAACTTGGTTGTTAACTCTGCCCTCCGGGGCTTGGCAATGGAATAACCGCACAGACCTCGACTTTGCAGGAAATCTCGCCCCCTTGGGGGCTTTCGCCTACGGCACTCTAGTGTTTGTCGTTGAGTGGAGCGTTAGGATGATATTCTGGGCATTAGCGCAGCGGAAGAAGGACAGGGAAAAGATAAGGGAACAAATCCGACAGGAAGTTCGTCAAGAAGTTCGTCAGGAAGTTCGTCAAGAAGTTCGTCAGGAAGCCCAAGCGGAGGAGAGGGAGCGTATCGTGCAAGAAATGCAGGTGCGCGGTATAGAGATTCCGCCGGACATCATCGCAGGCCAGTTTGACCGGAAATAGAAGCGGGCTGTTCTGCAATCCTTAACCTATGTAGGAGTTACGCAGTTGGCTCACCCTACCCCCTCTGGGAGAAGGTAGGGTGAGGGCAAACCTCTCAACTGCGTAGTCTTACTATATTCACACCCGGCTACATCACCGAACGCACCACTCCTCCGTCAACCAGGATGGTAGCGCCCGTAACGTAAGTGTTCTTGTCGGAGCAAAGGTAGGCTACAAAGTTGCCCAACTCTTCAGGCTGGCCGAATCTGCCCACCGGAATGCGAGAGGCTCCCGCTTCTAGGACCGATTCCAAGTCCTGCCCGGTCTCCTCGGAGCGGGTCTCGAACACGTGGCGCATCCGCTCGGTCATCAGGAAGCCGGGAGCGATGTTGTTGACCAGCACATTGTCGCGGCCCACCTCGTCGGCCAAGCTCTTGGCGTAGGCCACCGCGCCCATGCGGGTGACGCCGGATGTCACCAAGTTGTCTATGGGCTGGTAGACCGTGGAGGCCAGGATGTTGACGATGCGACCCCACTTCTGCTGCCTCATGTGCGGGGAAGCCTCCCGGCCCATGCGGATGAAGAAGGACAAGGCCATATCCATGGAACGGCTCCATGTTTCCTCATCGGTATCCGTAGCCCGGCCAGACGGAGGCCCGCCGGAGTTGGCGACGGCTATGTCCAACCGCCCGTAGTGATCTACGGCAGACTGAATCAGACGCTGTATGTCTTCGAGCCGGGACAAGTCAGCGGGTACGGCCAGGACCTCTGTCCCCGTCGCCGCACGAATCTCCGCAGCGGCCTGCTCCAATTCTTCAGCGTTGCGGCTGCAAATTACCAGATTCGCGCCTTCCTGAGCCAGCGAATCGGCGCAGGCGCGGCCCAGACCCTTACTGCCGCCGCCGATGACGGCTACTCTGCCGGTCAATCCCAGATCCATAATGCGCCCTCCCGCTGCCTGACTGCCGCTATGCTACCAACGACCCGCGCCGGTCGCAACCCGGCTCAGTCTTTGTTGACACTGCATGAGGGCCGCCCTAATATGGCGCAAATTTCGCGGCCCTTCGGCGGGCTCAGGGCCGTCGCAGGGATCGGGACAAGTAGGGGGCGCCGTGAGCAACGTTGACCGGATTCTGGAAGGCGCAGTTGACATCCACGTTAGCTTCGGGCCGGACCCGAAAGTGGAGCGACGCGCCGGCGCCATCGAAGTGGCGCAACAGGCCAAGGAAGTAGGGATGCAGGGGTTGGTGCTGAAGAGCCACCAATACCCGACGCATCCGGTGGCCTTCACAGCAGCCCAGGCAGTGCCGGGGATAACGATGGTGGGCGGAATTGCGCTGAATGTGGAGGTGGGCGGACTGAATCCCATGGCGGTGGAGGCAACGGCGCAAATGGGCGGTCGAGTGGTCTGGATGCCCACCTATTCTGCTCGCGCCGACCGGGAAAGCAAGGGGCTCAACGGGGGAATATACCTGCTGGACGGCGAGGGCCGACTGCTTGCGGAAGTCTACTCCATCCTGGAGGTCATACGATCTCACGACATGGTATTGGCAACTGGACATCTGTCCACCGCCGAAAGTATGGAACTGGTGCGGCAGGCCCGCGACATGAACATCGGACGCATAGTAGTAACCCGCGGCACTACCATGTCGTACCGGACTGGGATGACAGTGGAGGATATGAGGGACCTGGCAGGGATGGGGTCGTTCATAGAACACTGCATCCACGTGATGATGCCGACAACCTACCGAATGGATCCCCGCGAACTGGCCCAAGCCATAACCACCATCGGAGCGGAGAAGTGTATCCTCAGCACGGGCTTCGGACAGGACTTTCACCCCATGCCCGCCGAGGGTATGCGCATGGGTATAGCCACGATGCTGCGGTCGGGCCTAGAGGAAGTTGAAGCAGGTATGCTGGTGAAGGACAACCCGTCGCGGCTGCTGGGGCTGTAGCCTACGGACATATTGACTTTAGGGCGTACCTCTCAACCGCCTAACACCTAGACTTGTCGGTTAGTGATCTAATCTAACGCCCCGTCACACGGCGTGATGGTTATGGACAACGCCGATGCGCCATCATCGACTGTGGCCCATCTCGCGACGCGGTGCCCTGCCACCCACGCGATGCCGTTGTCGCAGACCAGCAGCGGGACGTGGTCGCGCTGCTCGCGAGGGATCTTGGCGTCGGTGTAAAAGTCTTGCAGCTTCTTGGTTCCATTCATGCCCGACGGCTCGAAGCGGTCGCCGGGGCGGCGAGTGCGCAGCATGGCGACCTCGCCCAGCGCGTCTCTGTTGAGCCTGGCGGAGAATTTCCAGGAGCCAAAGCTTTCGTCTAAGCCTACCGAACCGGCTTCTACGACTTGCATACTCAGCCGCCATCCGCCCACTTCAATGTCCAGATTTTCTCCAGGCTCCATGGGAATACGGACATTGTGTTCGCCGAGAAGTTCGGGCAAAAGACCCGGCAACTCCATGTGTCTCCCCACTCTCAGCGTATCGCCGTCCAACCGCGCTCGAACGCCCCGCGGCAGGTTCAGAACACGTCCACCGTGTCTGCTCCCAAGTAGCAGGAGCATCGCCTCCAAATGGCTCTCGCCCAACCTCCGGGCGTCGCCAGCAATTTCCGTATACGCTCGGCGCAGGGCGTGGCGTTGAAGCGCCGGATGAAGGACCAGCAGCTCCGGCACACTCAAGGCGACAGTGCCACCATGTCCGTGGGCTATGCGAGGCCAGTGGCGGGCAAGTTCACCTTCGATGTAGTCCACCTCTTCCGTGGCGGCCCGGGACAGACGGGCCAGGGCATCGCGCACACGGGGGTTGTAGTCGCGGGCCAGGCGAGGCATGAGGTCGAGGCGTACTTTATTCCGGGTAAACCGCCACATATAGTTGCCGGAGTCCTGGCGGTATGGCTGGCCCAGGGAACGGCAGTAGGCGGCGGTGTCGGCTTTGGCCACGCCCAGCAAGGGACGGAAGAGCAGAGGGCCGGGGCGCGGTTCAGGCCAAGGCCACTCTGCGACTTCCGCCATTCCGCGCAAGCCATGGAGGCCGGAGCCGCGCAGCAGGTGGAGCAGCACCGTCTCGGCCTGATCGTCGGCGGTGTGTCCTAGCGCCACGGCAGATGCGCCGCTTGACACGGCGACGGCAGCAAGAAACGAGTACCGCATCTCCCTAGCGGCCTGCTCAAAGGACGATACGCCGCGCTCCCGCTGGTAGGCTATGGGATCCTGCTTGTCTATGCTGCAAGGCAGGCCCAGCCCATCAGCCAGCCGTTGCGCGAAGGCAGCGTCGTGGTCGGCCTCTGCGCCCCGGAAGTCATGGTTCAGGTGCGCTACGTGGAGCGTCAACCTGAACTCTTCCCGGAGACGGTAGAGACTGCGGAGCAGGGCGGTGGAGTCCGGCCCGCCGGATGCGGCTACCACCAGCGTCGCGCCGCGTTCATCGCCATGAGCTTGCCGAAGGAAGCCGGAGCGGCGCAGGGAAGCGGCAACCTGCCGTTCCAGAGCGT
Organism: Dehalococcoidia bacterium; assembly: GCA_965232885.1. Lineage (GTDB taxonomy): Bacteria > Chloroflexota > Dehalococcoidia > Lucifugimonadales > UBA3495 > VXOI01. The sequence continues at coordinate 264,563 of CBDDQX010000004.1, forward strand.
GTGGCGTGGTCATACCAAGATTTCACCCTCACCTTTAGTAGGCTCTGTTGACATTTATCCGTGGTTCCGTTTGCTTTTAGGGTGTAGTGAACTATACTGCGAATTCGTGAAGCTGAAATTGGGGTTGAGAAGTCGCCATACCCTAAAGGCAAACGGAACCGTCAATGGAAGTCGTTCGAATCGCAGATTACATTAGGAGCCATGAACAGCAGTTCATGGCCACTAATTAATGTGAATACAGAGTTTCCTAGATCTTCTCTTTATTACTAAAATCAACTTTAGATGAGGCTATATACAGATGAAACAAAGCAGGTAACGATATGGTGCTAAGTATAACGATCAATACAATTCCGTTGCCAATTGACCACGACAATCCTCCTCCGCAAAAAGGCGACATGCTATTTGTAGCTGCACAAGGTGTTCCGCTCCAACTGATTAACGCGATTACAATTCCATTAATGACCAGCGGGCACCCGACAGTAAACGTCGCCCACTCTCTTTTGAATTTAAATGCCAACAGACAGCCACTTATCGAAAGCGGTATCACACCAAGCCAAACGACTAGCATTGGATAAATCATGTGGTGCTGAGCGTAATAGAAGTTCGTAAATAATTTCCCTTCCTGCCAGTAACGCGGGAGCAGGATTGCCCACCACAGAGGTGCCCATAGAGACACGGCTAAGATGCCCACTACGTATCTGGTAAGTGGCTTTTTCATGTCATCGCCTCCTTTGCATGGTCGAGAGTGCGGTTCCGTTTGCCTTTAGGGTATGGCGACTTCTCAACCCCAATTTCAGCTTCACGAATTCGCAGCATAGTTCACTACACCCTAAAAGCAAACGGAACCCAGCGAAGAATCCCAGTTCCTGCCTTCAACCGTGTTCCGGCGCAGGAATGGCTTGCACCCCCAACCGTTGGGATTCTTCATCGCTGCGCTCTTCAGAATGACAGCGCCACAAGCCATCATTTCAAATCAGTTGAACCACTAGCCCTCTCCTTTGGGGGAGAGGGAATTTTTGAGTCAGCTAGCGGTTTTCGGGCGACAGGTGGATATTGCAGTTGTAGGTGACCAGGCGGCGTCCATTCCCGTCGCTGTCGAAGGTGCAGAGAGAGCCCAGACCCAGGGACATCCGGTGGAAGTTGTACAGCGGGATGTCGAGGATAGCGCAGATGATGGTGCGAATGGTGAAGTTGTGGGACACCACTACCACACCCGAGTCTTCAGCGTGGACGCGCTCGATTTCCAGGATGACCTTCCAGGCCCTCTCCTGCAAATGGGTCAGCGACTCCCCATTGGGCATGACCACGTCCGCCGGATTGTTGCGCCAGGCTTCGTAGACTTCCGGCCAGCCCGCCCGCATCTCGGCTCCGGTCACGCCCTCGAGGTCTCCCAAGCTCAACTCGCGGAGGCCAGGGTCTGAAACCAAGGAAACGCCTGTCATCTTACGGATTTCCTCGGCCACCTGAACGGTGCGGGTAAGCGAGCTGGCATAAATGGCGGACGGCTCCCAACTCAAGGCGGCGCGGGCCGAATCGCGGGCCTGGGACAGACCGCGTTCATTGAGAGAGACGTCGGTCAGCCCCTGGAACTTGCCCAGCTTGTTCCATTCGGTTTCACCGTGCCGGAGCAGATAGAACCTCACTGCACATCCTCAGCGACCGTTGCGGCAGGAACACGAATAAGCTCGACTTCATCAATGCGCACGCCGTCCATGGCCTTGACGGTTATGCTCATGTCGCGGTATTCGACAACATCGTCGTTTTCCGGTATACGTCCCAGTTGGGCGAGGATAAAGCCTGCCAGAGTCTGGTAATCGCCCTCCGGGATGTCCAATCCCAGTTCGTCGTTAATCTCAGATATGCCCACTGCAGCGTCTACCAGGTAGCTGTCGCCGCCCAAGTGAGTCACGGTTTCTTCCGGCGCAGGCCCTTCGTCGCCAACCTGTCCGACGATGACCTCAAGTAACTGCTTGGTAGTAGCAAGCCCAGCGATGCCGCCGAACTCGTCGAAGGTCAGGGCGACGGTGTGGCGCGCTTGGCGCATTTCGGCGAAAGTTTCGCTGACGCTCTTCGTCTCCGGGACTATGTAAGCCTCCCGCAACAGCGAAGTGACGTCGCTGTCCGCCGAAACCTGGTCCGAGCTCAAGCCGGACAGCACATCTTTCACAGACAGAATACCGACTACGTTCTCCTTGGACCCTTCGAAAACCGGAAATCGGGTGTGGCTGCTCGTCCGGTAGATTTCAAGAAACTCGGAGAGGGTGGCCCCTTTTTCCAGCCAGACGATTTCCGGGCGCGGAGTCATCACCTCGCGCATCTGGCGGTCGCCGAAACGGAACACTTTTTCCAGCAACTCGGCCTCTTCGGCCTCCACGGTCCCGGTCTGCGCCCCGGCGGCAATCAGTGTCCTTATCTCCTCTTCGCCAACGTGCTGGGAAGAGTCGGTAATCCCCAGTGCGCGGCGGATCAGGGTGGTAAACGCCTGAATCAACGCAACTACGGGAGTAAGGGCTATGCTCACAAAGGTGAGGGGCCGGGACATGGCAAAGGCGACCATTTCAGAACGATGCCACGCGATAGTCTTGGGCAGGGATTCGCAGAAAATCAGGAGAATGAAAGTGACGCCAATCGTGGATACCAGTACCGAAATCGAAGGATCTCCTATCAGTTCCACTGCCAGCACGGTCGCAAGAGCGGCGGCGGCGGTATTAAGAAGGTTATTGCTCAGGAGGACGGTGGCCAGAAATCGTTCGGGCCGTTGAATCAGACTGGAAACTCTGTTAGCGCCGGGCCGCCTCGTTCTCTGCAAGTGAAGCAATCGCGCCCGGGGAAGGGCGCTGTAAGCAGTTTCAGATGCCGAGAAGAATGCGGAAAGAATCAGACACAGTGCAAGCAGGCCCCATCTCCATGAGTCTCCGGCATCCATTTTTTTACGCTATCTCCTGAGCCTCACCCAAAATTTACGGCTTTCACGTATACGGCTCTTACTGAAATCATAGCATTGGCCCGTAAGGGTGTAAAGTTGAGTGTCTTTCGTTGACAGGGCTATCGCACATGAAATTACAACTCCGTCACTCCAGTGAAAGCCGGAGTCCAGAGCGTACAATCTACTCGATTATCACAACGATATTGTTCTTTCGGTCACTGGATACCGGCTTTCGCCGGTATGACGGTAATAAAACCGTTCATATGCGATAGCCCTGCTTTCGTTGAAATTACCACTGGCGCGATGATATGTTTGAACTGTTTTCCCTCAAATCATCTTCCAGACAGGCGGACTTGGGCATGGCTTTGACAATCTTGGGCATCGAAACATCTTGCGATGAAACGGCTGCGGGGGTGGTGGAAGACGGCAGACTTTTGCGCTCCAACATCATCTCGTCGCAGGCAGAACTGCACTCCCGGTACGGGGGTGTGGTGCCGGAGGTTGCTTCCCGGCAGCACGTGCGGGACCTGACCCCGGTGCTGGAGCAGGCGGTGGAATCCTGCGGGCTGGGGCTGGAGGATGTGGACGCAGTGGCGGTCACCTATGGCCCCGGTCTGGCCGGTTCGCTGATAACGGGGGTGAACGCCGCCAAGGCCATCTCCTACGCCTTGGGCAAACCGCTCATCGGCGTCAACCACCTGGAGGCCCACATCTATGCGTCGTGGCTCACACCGGCCAACCCGGCGGAAGACCCCGGTTTTCCCCTGGCTTGCCTGGTAGCGTCGGGAGGGCATACCGACCTGCTGCTGATGGAAGGGCACGGCGACTACCGGCTGGTGGGACGCACCCGCGACGACGCAGCCGGAGAAGCCTTCGACAAGGCGGCCCGCATATTGGGGCTGGGCTTCCCCGGCGGGCCGGAAATACAGCGGGTGGCTAACGGGGCGTCCGGCGAGTATTCCCTGCCCCGCGCCTGGATGCGCGACACCCACGACTTCAGCTTCAGCGGCTTGAAGACGGCCCTCTTACACCAAGCCCAGGACAGGGGTGTATACCTGGCGGACTCAGCTGAAACTCCGTTGGACGAGGCCACCGCAAAGGTCGTCCGTGAACTGGCGGCGGCCTTTCAAGAATCTGTGGTGGATGTCATTTCGGCCAAGCTGGTAGACATGGCCCGAAAATACGGCGTGAAGGGGCTGGTGCTGGGAGGAGGCGTCATAGCCAACGCGCGGCTGCGGGAAGAAATCATGCGCCGCTCGCCCCTGCCGGTTATCATCCCGCCGCCAATCCTGTGCACCGACAATGGCGCCATGGTCGCGGCCTGCGCCTATTACCAGCACCTCAGGGGGGAGCAATGGGCGTTGGACCTTGATGTTGACCCCGGCCTGCCGCTGGGTTGAACCGGCAGAGGTTGCGCCATCTCCAGGCCTCGATGGTCTTCAGGAGCGCAACTCTGCGGGCGCTTCCGGCTCCGGCGATTGTTGCGCCAACCGGACCATCTCAACGAAGTCGTAGATTTGCCCGAGCTCCAGCGCACTGCGGAAAGGAAAGGCAATCTCAACCCCGGCTCCCCGGAAAATCACCGCTCCCGCAGGCCGGGTGAAGTAGTTTTGCAACAGGACCAGCAGGCCCGCAAGAATGATCAGCAGGGCAATCAAGGGAGCAACGTCTATGTTCAGCACTGGGACATTCGGGCCGCTGATCTGACCGGCCAGCCAGTACCCCACCACCAGGTAGAGGAATCCTCCGCTGACCATCATCAGCATGCCTTGCAGGATGGCCGTCCAGTTGCGTTGGCCTGTGCGAACGGAGGATTGGCTGATTTCAGAGAGCTTGGCCAAGTGGGTATCGCGGAAGCCCTCAATTCCCCGGAAAGCGATCAGGCGGCGATTCGTCAGGATAAGCGCCTGACCGGAGGACGGGAGGGCCTCGGACAAGCCTTCGTCAGGCAGCAGCACCCGGATGATTTCCTCTCCCCGGTCCAAGGCCACGCCCCGGATGCGGGCAGGCTCTTCTGCTTCAACCGCCGTTGATTCCTCCTCAGGTTCAGCCGTCTCCTCCTCCCACCACCTGGAAGGCCATATTCCTGGCTCAAACTCCCGTGGAGCAGAGGATGAAGCGGCTTGCAGGAAATCGTCCATCAGTTCGGCGGGGCCGTTGCGGGGCGTCTGTTGCCACTGTTGAACGTCCAGAAATTCGGAAGGCGCCGACGCAGGGGGAGGCGTAACGTCCGAGGAGACGGGCCGTTCCGGCATTTCATTGTCTACAAGAGGGCTCTGGGCCTTCAGGAATTCGCCGGGAGCTGACGGCGGCGGCGGAGTCAGCGTGGGGTTGCCCATGCGGACTGAGAGGGAGGGCTGCAAGGGGGCAGGAGTATCCGCAGTCCTGCTTTCAGTTTCCGCGACTATCTCTTCTTGGGTTGTTTCTTCGCTTTCGTTCATATTGTCCGCAGGGTTGATGCTTATGACTTCCATACTAGCACACAGAGGAACTGCGTCCACGGCGATTCTTCACAAGCGCCTGGAATCCGGCGGTTGACAGTTTGGCATCCCTATGATAGCTTGTTCGAGAAAGGCTGTGATGGAGACGAGTAGGCCGGGAGTTCGACCTTAGCGAGCTTGGTATGGTGGAAGCAGGCGTATCGAACCTAGCTGAAAATCCCTCCGGAGCCGCCGGCCGAAAGCATGGCAAGTAGGTCAGGACGGGGTTCGTCGTCCGTTAGCAACGACGGGGCATGATAGTGTCCTGCAAGAGAGGCCCCTCCGACAAGCTCAGGATGGGATGCGTTGGGGCAAATAGGGTGGTACCGCGGGAATAGCAAAGTCCCGTCCCTATGTGGGGCGGGCCTTTTTTATTGCCAGTCGGCGGCTTCCCGCCTTCGCAGGAATGACTATGGAAATACCCGGCCCGGAAGGTCAGTCGGCTTGGGCGCATAAGTCAACCGGAGGCGCTGCTTTGGAAGCCAAGAAAATGAAAGGCGCGGAAATCATCTGCGAAAGCCTGCTCAGGGAGGGTGTAGAAGTCCTATTCGGCCATCCCGGCGGGGCCATACTTCCCTTTTACGACGCGCTGTGGGCCTATCCGCAGTTGCGGCACATCTTGGTGCGCCACGAGCAGGCTGCGGCTCACGCCGCCGACGCCTACTCGCGGGTCAGCGGCAAGGTCGGCGTTTGCGTCGCCACCTCCGGCCCCGGCGCAACCAACCTGGTCACCGGGATTATGGGGGCCAAGGCCGACTCAGTGCCGCTGATCGCCATCACCGGCCAAGTGGCGCGCACTGCCCTGGGATCAGAGGCGTTCCAGGAATGCGACATCTGCTCCATCACTTACACCTGCACCAAGAAGAGCTTCATGGTGATGTCTGCCGAGGACCTGGCGCCCACCATCCGCGAGGCCTTCGTCATCGCCCAGGAAGGCAGGCCGGGCCCGGTGCTGATAGATATTCCCAGAGACGTGCAGCTTGAACTGGCTGACGCGGTATTCCCGGAGTTGACTTCCCCGCAGATGCCGGAACTGGCGGAAGAAACCCGCAACGGACTGCACGATGCCGCAAGGCTGCTGAACGAGGCCGAACGCCCGCTGATAATCACGGGCCACGGCGTGCTGGCGTCCGGCGCGTCGAAGGAGTTGCAGGAGCTGGCCGAGGCCACCGGCATTCCGGTAATCACGACCCTGCTGGGCCTGAGCAGCTTCCCCAGCGCCCACCCCCTGAACCTGGGGATGCTGGGAATGCACGGGATGTATTGGGCCAACATCGCAGTGGACGAGGCTGACCTGATCCTGGGCGTCGGCATGAGGTTCGACGACCGGGTAACCGGCCGCGCCTCCACTTTCGCTCCCCATGCCCGCATCATCCACGTGGACATCGAGCCGACGCAGATCGGGCGCAACGTCCCTGTGGAAGTGGCGCTTCCGGGCGACGCGAAGGCGGTTATGCAGGCGTTGACGCCGCTGGTGTCGTACACCCCTCGACCGGAATGGATGGAACACATCAATCAGGTGCGCCGGGACCACCCGTCTCTCGCCATCGCACCATCGGACAAACTGCAGACCCAGCACGTTATGTCCAGTCTCAACGACATGCTTCAGGAAGACCCTGGGGCCATGGTGGTCACCGGAGTCGGCCAGCACCAGATGTGGGCGGCGCAGTTCCTTGCCTTCAACAAGGCCAACACCTTCGTATCGTCGGGCGGGCAGGGCGCCATGGGGTTCGAGGTGCCGGCCGCCTTGGGGATGCAGGCGGCAAGGCCGGATGCCACAGTGTGGAGCATCGCGGGCGACGGCGGGTTCCAGATGACCCTCCAGGAGCTTATCACCGCCGCCGAGGAGAAGCTGCCGGTCAAGTACGCGCTAATCAACAACGGGCACCTGGGGATGGTGCGCCAGTGGCAGGAGATGTACTTCGACAATCACTTGAAGGCCGTGCCTGTCCCTGGGCCGGATTACGTTAAACTGGCCGAAGCCTACGGAGTTGGCGCAGTGCGCGTGTCGGACCGGGAAGAAGTGCTGCCGGCCCTGCGCCAGGCCAAGGCCCATGATGGGCCCTTCCTCATTGAGTTCGTGGTGGACCAGGCGACCAATGTCTACCCGATGGTGCCGCCCGGCGGCTCACTGGCCGACACCCTGGAAGACCCGGCCATCACGGGCGGATAAGAGATTATAATTCAACACAGAGCGCACAGAGTCCACAGAAATTTATTTTGTTTGTCATATAACCCTGTGCGCTCCGTGGTTGCAGCAATTCGGAGACTGTTATGGAGAAGGTTACGGTTCAGGAAGCATCCCGCCGTTTGAATGTATCGCAGCGGGACATCAGGGAATACATCCGCAACGGCAGGCTGAAAGCCGAGCGCGACCCTGACTCAACGACGGGCCGCTGGCTGGTGGAGATGCCGGAGGACGGATGGGAGGACGATTTCAAGTCCGCCCTCAATGATATGTCGGCGAATCAGTCGCCCTGGTGGTGGGCCTTCCGGTGGAAGACCGGCAAGGTGCACTACCTGCTGCAAGTGGGCATCGAGGAGATAATGCCCGACTTCCTCTGCGGTCTGAGGGGCGAGAACCTCTACACCGCCGATGGTCATACCCCAGACCAGCGTTGCCCGAACTGCCTCAACGCAGCTATCGAACAGAACCTGCCGCTGTGGGATGACTAGCCGATAACGGAAGTCCCTGAACGTCAAGACTCAGAACAGACGGGGCAGGGTTCCGGTTTAGGCGGTCTAATCAGTTGACGGCGGGGGGGTTTGGATTCCCGCTTTCACGGGAATGACGGGCGCGGCGAGTGCGGCGGAACGAAATCCGCAAGACCACCTGAATTGGAACGCTATCATGGACGGGGCTGCCTTAGTGGTAGCCCCGTCAGGGTTTGTACTGGTCCGGCTGGCCGGGGTTGGCTACCCACCACCACCGCCTACGTTGACGCCGGGTTCGGTCATGCCTTCAGGGTTCAGCAGCGTGTCGAGGTCAGCGTCGGAGAGGTCGGTCTTTTCCTTCGCCATCTCGCGGATGGTGGCGCCGGTGGCTGCTGCTTCCTTGGCGATACTTGCTGCGGCGTCGTAGCCGATGGCCGGGGCGAGAGCGGTTCCCAGCATCAAGCCTTTCTCGACCATGTCGGGGCCGACGGTGGTCGCCTCGATACCCTCGACGCACTGGTCGGCAAAGTTGTTGGCCGAGGCCGCCAACAGAGAAATGGACTCCAGGATGTTATGGGCCGCCACGGGCATCATGGTGTTCAGCTCGAAGTAACCTCCCTGCCCGGCGAGGGTGACAGCGGCATCGTTGCCCACAACCTGGGCCACCACCTGCACCACAGACTCAGCAATCACCGGGTTGATTTTGCCCGGCATTATCGAGCTGCCGGGTTGTACCTCCGGCAGGCTGATCTCGCCGAGACCGGCGCGAGGGCCGGAGGCGATGAAACGGATGTCGTTGGCTATCTTGTGAAGGCTGACGGCTACGGTCTTCAGTTCGCCGCTGGCCTCAACGAGGGCGTCCAGCGACGATTGGGCCTGGAAGTGGTTGGCGGTCTCGCGGATTTCAACCCCCGCGGCCTCGGACACGAAAGCGCAGGTGCGGGCCGAGAATTCCGGGTGGGTGTTGACGCCGGTGCCCACGGCGGTGCCGCCAAGCGCTACTTCGGCAAGCGCCTCCTGCGCCCGCTGCATCCGCTGGACGCTGTAGCGGGCCTGCCCGGCGTATCCCAGAAACTCTTGGCCCAGCCGCACGGGGGTGGCGTCCTGCAAGTGGGTGCGTCCGGTCTTGATGATGGGCCAGAATTCCTCGGACTTTTTCTCCAGTTCCGTTGCCAGGTTTTCCAGTCCGGGGATCAAGTCCTCCCTGATCGCCAGCAGGGCCGCCAAGTGGATGGAGGTGGGGATGACGTCGTTGGACGACTGCCCCATGTTGACGTGGTCGTTGGGGTGAACGAGACGAGAGCCGAGGTCGCCGCCCAGGAGTTGGCTGGCGCGGTTGGCGATGACTTCGTTGGCGTTGGTGTTGGTGGAGGTGCCGGAGCCGGTCTGGAAGATGTCCAGCACGAAGTGACGGTCGAGCTGGCCGTCTATGACTTCCTGAGCCGCGGCGACGATGGCGTTGCCGGTGCGCTCGTCCAGCAGACCCAGGGCCATGTTGCTGCGGGCGGCGGACTGCTTGATGAGACCCAGGGCGCGGATGAAGGTGCGGGGAAACCGCAGGCTGCTGATGGGGAAGTTGAGCACGGCGCGCATGGTGGATGCGCCGTACAGAGCGTCGGCGGGCACTTCCATCTCACCCATGGAGTCGCGCTCAATTCTGACGTTGGGGCTGGCGGTCATGGCGGTACTTCCTCTTCTGCGAGAATTGAGGCACTAGGCCGGGCCGTATTTTATACCAAACGGCGGAGAGTTTTATATTATTTTTTGCAATGCAAATTATCTTGACAAACGGCATTCCGTTATTCACGATATTTATTATCATATATAGTTGCATCTTGATTCAAGGAGGTGGTCGGGCATCTCAAACAGCAGGAGGTGAACGTGATGGCAAGCACCCGAAAAAGGCCGGTTCATGCTGGCGATAGGCGCGTTCCTGACAATTCTCGGCCTCTGGGCAGCCTGGGGCGCCTGGCAAGAAGCCGGGGCGCACAACATCGGGTGGAAGTGGAACACTACTTTTACACCCAGAGTGACGAACTCCGGAACACCATACGGCTCCCAAATTGAGAGCGCGTCAAACGACTACGACGACAACACGAATTTAGAAGTTCGCTGGTGCGTCTCTCCCTGCAACGAAAATCTCGTCCATAAACAAAAATACCTAGGCGTGGGTATAGTGGCAGGGGCAGATTCGTTCAGCAACGGAAAGCAGTGCAACACCAGCCAAATCGATTGCAACGAGACCACGAATCGAGTTAACTCGGCCATGGTCGTCTGGAACACTGCGAGCGGCCCACATTCAAACAGCTATGCCAATTACGTAGCCCGCCACGAAATGGGGCATGTTTTGGGGTTAGCGCACGCTCCTTGCCAGGCGGCTGGCGACTGGGGTACTGGCAATGGCTATATGAGCGTGATGGCCGTGCTCTACTTGTATGACGGCCCGGAGACACTACAACCCCACGACATCACGGACATAGACAACAAGTACTAACCAAAGGCAACAGCCAGTTGAAACGGTTTCCCGAACATGCACAATTTCATCAGCAGAAGGGGTAATCAAAATGCGCAACACACCTACAATCACAAGACACCTGTTCGCCATCGCAGTTGCCGTTCTTCTGGTCTTTATGCTCGCCGCCTGTCAACCAGATAATCCGGCAGAAACTCCCACGGCCAGCACAGGCACTGCGGCGCCACAGGACACCCCCGAGAGCACAGAAGTCAGGAAATACTCCGGCAGAAGAACGCTTCACATTGAAACAGGCCTTTCACTATCTACCAAGTTTATCGCGCCGCTCAGCGTACAGGACTTGGTGAACCGTCATGACGTGGTTTTCACAGGCACCGTTTCTAATATCGGTGACACCGTGGCTGAAAAACCCTATGACTGGAAGCCAGAAGACGACTCATACTCCCAGAGCTTGGGAATGCCCCCCTTCCGTGTAAGGGTAACGTATTACACGATTCAACCAGAACGAGTCTTCCTAGACGACGGAAATCTACTCTCATACCCCCTCATGCGCCTATTCGGCTACGACAACGAGGTACGTCCCAAGGTGGGTGAGCGGTATCTGTTCGTTTTGGGAGCAAACCCTGACGGGAAAAGCTACGGCATAACAGACAACTGGAGCCTCATACCACTGGATGGCGGAAATATCCGCAACTATGACGGGTCGGCCACAGGATATGTCGGCGTAACCGACGAGGCTGCCCTGCTCTCCTCTGTGAAAGATGCCGCCGCCAAGTGGGAGCATCTGCCCATTTCACAATGGCCGGTACATCAGCATTGGCTCTCCAACGAAGACTCGGTGTCGGGCGACGATCCCCCCACTCCCGGCGACGGGGATAGCGGAGACACCGGCCCGGTGGGAGTGGCCAGCGAATGAGCAACCCTCCGGGAGTCAGCAGGCGAGGGGCGGGGAATCCCCGCCCCTTTTCGTTGGGCCGCTTTGTCTGGCGCTGAGCAGTAGGCAATCATGTTACAATAATTCGGATTTGAGCAATCTTCATAGACAGCCTGACAGCTCAGTTACTGGCTTGTCAGCATATTTCAGGGAGTCCTCTCTTGACTGCCGAGGTTCGTGTCAGGTACGCCCCAAGCCCTACGGGACAGCCCCACATAGGCAACATCCGAACCGCTCTGTTCAACTGGCTCTTCGCCCGTCACCACGGCGGGAAGTTTATAGTCAGGATTGAGGACACCGACCAGAACCGGCTGGTGGAAGGGGCTATCGAGGCGATTCTGGACGGCCTGCGCTGGCTGAACATAGACTGGGACGAAGGGCCAGAGGTCCAGGGGCCGCACGCCCCCTATGAGCAGTCTAACCGGCTGGAAATCTACCAGCGGCTCACCGAACAGCTTCTCGACCAGAACAACGCTTACTATTGCTATTGCAGCCGCGAGGAACTGGAAAGGCTGCGCCGGGCCAATCGAGGTTCCGGGGAGGGCAATGGCTGCAACTGCCGCCGCCAAGGCCGTGACGGGGCGGCTGGCGAGCCGGTGGGCGACGATGATCGCGTTGTCCGATTCGCCATGCCGGAGTCGGGCGTGACGCGCGTTCACGACCTGATACGCGGCGACGTGGAATGGCGCAACGAGTTGCAGGAAGATTTTGTCATCCTGAAATCCGACGGCTTCCCTACCTACCACCTGGCGGTAGTAGCCGACGACCACCTGATGGAAATCAGCCACGTGATGCGGGCGGAGGAGTGGCTGCCCAGCACACCGCGCCACTTGCAGCTTTACAGCGCCTTCGGTTTCGAGCCGCCGGAATTTGCCCATCTGCCCATGATTACCGGGCCGGACCGGGCCAAGCTGTCGAAGCGCCACGGCGCCACGGCCATCAGCGAGTATGAGGAGCAAGGCTATCTGCCCGAGGCGCTGCTCAACTTCATGGTGCTGCTGGGCTGGTCGCTGGACGGCAGCACGGAAGTGGTCAGCCTCCAGCAAATAATTGACAACTTCACCCTGGACCGCATCACGAAGTCGGCAGCCATTTTCGACCAGGAAAAGCTGATGTGGATGAACGGCGTCTACATCCGCGACCTGCCCGCCAACGAACTGGCGCGGCGGATGGCGGAGTTCATTCCCCGGCGGTTGGATAGCAGCGAGCAGGACTATCTCCGCGACATCGCTCCGCTGGTGCAGGAACGGCTGAAGCGGCTGGATGAGTCGGACGACATTACCGCCTACTTCTTTGGCGATTTGCCATCGGACTATGACACGGCGACGCTGGTGCAGAAGGGAATGGACGCCGAAGGCACACTGGCCGCGCTGCAAGCCGCGCTGGGCGACCTGGACAGCGGCACGACGGGAGACGCCTTCGGACACGAGAGGCTGGAAACAATGCTGGGGGAAACCGGGCAACGGCTGGAGCTTTCACGTCGGCAGTTCTTCGGGCTGCTGCGCACCGCAGCCACCGGACGGAACGTTTCGCCGCCGCTGTTCGAGACGATGGAAGTCATGGGCCGGGAGCGGGTGCTGGCCCGATTGCGGCTGGCAGCGGAGAAGCTGGGGGCGGTTGTCTGAGAGGATTTCCGTGATTTGGCTTATCCTGAGCATCCTTTAATCCTGATTCGGACAATACTGACAGGACTTACGCATCTGGAGATTTTCATCCCCACCCTGCCCCTCTCCTTCAAGGGAGAGGGAACTTTTCATTCGGAAGACAGAGAATGACGCAAACGGCAAACACTGAAGCCTCGACCGGGTCTGACTTCATCCGCGCCATCGTTGCCGACGACAACCGGAGCGGCAAATTCGGCGGCAACGTCATCACCCGTTTTCCGCCGGAACCCAACGGCTACCTGCACATCGGCCACGCCAAGTCGGCCTGCCTCAACTTCGGGCTGGCGGCGGAGAACGGCGGCCACTGCAATATGCGGTTTGACGACACCAATCCCACGCGGGAGGAAGTGGAATACGTCAATTCCATACTTGCGGACGTGCGCTGGCTGGGATGGGACTGGGGCGACAACCTGTTCTACGCCTCGGACTACTTCGAGGAACTCTACCAGATGGCCGTTGACCTCATTCGCAAGGGCAAAGCCTACGTGGATGACCTCACTTTCGACGAAATCCAAGAGTACCGGGGCACGCTGACCGAGCCGGGGCGGGAAAGCCCTTACCGCGAGCGCTCCGTTGGCGAGAACCTGGACCTGTTCCGTCGGATGCGAGCGGGCGAGTTCGACGAGGGCAGCCGGGTGCTGCGGGCGAAGATAGACATGGCGTCGCCCAACTTGCAGCTACGCGACCCGGTGCTGTATCGCATTCTGAAGGCGTCGCACCACCGCACCGGCGACGATTGGGTCATTTACCCGATGTATGACTTCGCCCACGGGCAGTCGGACTCCATCGAGGGTGTGACGCACTCAATATGCACGCTGGAGTTTGAGGTACATCGCGCCCTGTACGACTGGTGCCTGGACGCGCTGGAAATCTACCACCCGCAGCAAATCGAGTTCGCCAGGCTGAACCTGACTTACACCGTGTTGAGCAAGCGGCGGCTGATTCAGTTGGTGGAAGGCGGCTACGTCAACGGGTGGGACGACCCGCGTATGCCCACGCTGTCAGGCCTGCGTCGGCGGGGCTACACGCCGGAGGCCATCCGCGACTTCTGCGAGCGCATCGGCGTGGCCAAGCGGGACACATGGACGGACATCGCCCTGCTGGAGAACTGCGTTCGCGAGGACCTGAACCGCAGCGCGCCCCGAGTGATGGCAGTGCTGGATCCGGTGAAGCTGGTCATAGAGAACTATCCGGAGGGGCAGGTCGAATACGTGGTGTCGGAGAACAACCCGGAGGACGCCAGCGCAGGTCACCGCTCGCTGCCCTTCTCGCGCACGGTGTACATCGAGCGGGACGACTTTTCCGAAGACCCGCCGCGCGGGTTCTACCGTCTGTCGCCCGGCCGCGAGGTACGCCTGAAGGACGCCTACTATGTCACCTGCACCGGCGTGGTAAAGGACGAGGAGACCGGGGAGATTGTGGAGATTCGCTGCACCTACGACCCGGAGACTCGCGGCGGCACCTCAGCCGACGGGCGTCGGGTTCGCGGCACGTCGCACTGGGTTTCGGCAGAGCATTGCCTGGATGCCGAGGTGCGAATTTACGACCACCTGTTCCTGAAGGAAGACCCCAGCGACCTGCCGGAAGGGGGGGAGTTCACCGACAACCTGAACCCTGAGTCGCTGCGTACCATCACCGCGAAGGTGGAGCCGTCGCTGGCGGAAGCGCAGCCGGGCGACCGCTACCAGTTCCTGCGGCAGGGTTACTTCTGCGTTGACCTGGATTCGCGGCCGGGGGCGCCGGTGTTCAACCGGACGGTGGCGCTGCGAGACTCTTGGGCGCGGCGACGGGGGTAGACCACGACTTTTCCTGCGTCAACTTTCAGGGCTGTCAACTTGCAATTCAGTGAGCCGGGCCAGTACGTCGAAATCCCTGTCGTTGTGCAGGACAGGGATTCCGCGCGAATGGCGACGGCGGCGATGAGGCAGTCCAACAGCTTGCGGACCGTCTCGCCGCGCTGTCGGCAGCGGCGGTACAGAATTGCTGAGTCATCGTAGTCGGATGACTGCGTCGGTATTGCCATAGCTTGATCCAGCGCCCGGGTGATGGTTGCCAACTGCGAATCGTCTCTTGCGCCAGCGAGAATTTCCATGCGTACTGCGTCGCAGATGGCAACATTTTCCGCCCTCAGCAGTTCAGGCAAACGAAGACAGACGAGAGAGCCGGTGTTCCGAAAAAACTCGATCCAAGCAGACGAGTCAGCTAAAGTCAGAGGGGCCGGCCGGTCTGATTGCGTCAAGATCACCATCCCACCCAATACCCCGCAGGGCGTCGATTTCTTCCCGTGTCATGCGCTTGGCGGTCGGCGGTATGAACGGCGAAGGTTCGGCGGCGACCTTGCGCAGGGCGAGGTTGATTGCCTCTTCTTTGCTGGCGAGTTGGTAGCGGCGCATAATCTCGGCGCAGGCTTTTTCGTCTATGTCTACATTTGTGTGTGCCATGAATCCATCCTAACACTGCCGTTTGCGTTTGGGAAATCCGTCATGCCTCGGCTAATCCCCGGCAGCGGCACCTGGCTGGGCGGACTGGTAGCGCACCGAGTATTTCCTTTCGTCAATCACAAAGGCCGCTAGGGCTGCCGGGAATAGCAGCGCCCCGGCGAGGGCGAAGGGCAGGAAGTATGAGCCGGTGGCGTCGTAGAGAATTCCGGCCAGCAGAATGCTGACAAAGGATCCCACCTGGTGACACATGAGAGATATACCCGAAATCGTAGCCAATGTTCGCAAGCCGTAAACGTCGGCGGTCAGGGAGGTGGTGACTGGCACGCTGGCGATCCAGGACAAGCCTGCCAGCGTGGCGAACACCCACAGGCTCGCCAGGCCCGGAGAGCCGATTAGAGGCAGGGTGATGCCGCGCTCCACCGCAAACAGTCCTCCGAGCAGCGCCACGTAGGCCAGTCCGCGAATGAGGTAAACGCAGGCCAGCACGTTCTTGCGATCGAAGCGGTCAGCGAGCCAGCTTCCGCCGATGCCGCCCAGCACACTCAACCCCATCATAAAGCCGAATATCACCCCGGCCAATGTGGGCGAAATGCTTATCTGCTCCTCGGCGTAGGGGGCAAAGTGTATGGCGATGGCCCCTACGGAAACGCCGCAAATAGTGAAAGAGGCCGACAGGTTCCAGATGGGCGGAGAGCGAAAGGACTGCCACCACTGCTCGACCTCGAACAGGCCTCGCTTCTGAGTAGGGGAAGAATCGTCCGGGGGCGGCGTCGGGTCGCCGTCGGGCTGCAATCCCATCTGAGCCGGACTATTCCGCAAGAACATGAAGCCCAGCGGCAGCGCCAGCACAGTAATGATCGCCCCCAAGGCAATCCAGGAAACCCTCCAACTGAATAATTCCACCAGATAGGCGCTGAAGGGAATCAGCGTAAGCCCACCCAAGGCCCCGCCGGCTACCATCAGTCCCAGGACCGTGGAGCGCCGCCGGAGAAACCAGCGAGCCAATAGCGGCCCCAGGGTACCCTCGGACGTACCGCTCATGGCAGTGGACAGGACGAAGCTGAACAGAAACACGAGAAACAGATAGTGGAATGTGAGGCTCAATCCCGCCGTCCCCAATCCCACTATTAAGAGGCTGATGAGAATAACTTTGCGGGAGTCGAACCTGTCGAAAAGGTGTCCCAACACAGGTTGCGTTAAGCCGTTGACCAACACGCCAATGCCCGCCGCCACCGATATGGTGGTGCGGTTCCAGTCGAAAGCCTCGCTCATTGGAATTACGAAGACCCCGAAGGAACTGCGGGCGCCGAGGGTTACAGCGGCGATGAACATGGCAGTGGCAGTTACGTACCAACCGTAGTAAATGCCATTCTGAGGCCCTTGCGCTTCATTCATGCCCAATTGCCTGCGTCTGCCCTGTCTGGTAAAAGTCGAACTGAGCCCAGCCGATTCCAGGGCCTGAGATCGTCTTCAATTCTTACGCCGGGACTACTCTGGCTGGGCTATGGTTACGCCGACGGCCTGCCTGCCTTCAATCTCACAGCGCCTCTACCCGACACCTTGGGCCAGGCAGCGTGGCGGGCCAAGCGGCGTGGCGGCTAATCGCCCGCCGCCGCGCCTGCCGCCGGTGCCGCAGCCTGATAGCGCACCGAGTATTTCTTCTCGTTGATGGTATAGGAGGCGATAGCGGCAGGTATCAGCATCAACCCGGCCAGCGTGAAGGGCAGCAGGTACGAGCCTGTCAAGTCGTACAGTACTCCGGCCAAGATAATGCTGACGAAGGCGCCGACCTGATGACACAGGAAAGAAATGCCCGAAATGGTAGCCAGCGCCCGCAGGCCATAAACGTCTGCAGTCAGCGAAGCAGTGACGGGCACGCTGGCAATCCAGGAAAAGCCCGCCAGGACAGCGAAGAACCACAGGCTGGCCAACCCCGGCGATCCCAGGATAGGGATGGTGATGCCCCGGTCCACCGCAATCAGACCGCCCACCAGAACCATATAGGCGATACCCCGCACTGAGTAGACTGTTCCCAGCACGTTTTTACGTCCAAACCGGTCAGCCAGCCAGCCGCCGCCGATAGCCCCAATCACATTCAAGCCCGTCAGAACGCCGAAAATCGTTGCGGCCAGGGTAGCTGAAATTCCTATGTGCTCTTGGGCGTAGGGCACAAAATGGATGGATATGATACCGACGGTTATGCCGCAAACGGTGTAGGCAATGGAAAGGTTCCAGATAGGCGGAGTGCGGAGGGATTCGTGCCACTTCTCCACCTCAAACACGCCTCGCCGCCGCACCTGAGCAGGGTTCGCCGAGTCTGTCGTCGAATCGAGGTCTCCATCAGGCAACAGGCCCATCTCCGCCGGACTGTTGCGTAGGAATACGAATCCCAGCGGCAGGGCGAGGAAGGTAACGATAGCGCCCAGAGCAATCCAGGACACTCTCCAGTTGAACAGCTCCACCAGATAGCCGCTGAAGGGAATGAGTATCAGACCGCCTATAGACGTGCCAGCCGCCACCAGCCCCAGCACCGTAGTCCGCCGTTTTTGGAACCAGCGGGCCAGCAGCGGCATCAGAGTGCCGATGGATGCGCCGCTCATGGCGGTGGAAAGCACGAGGCTGAATATGAAAATCAGGAACAGATAATGGAAGGTGAGACTCAGCCCGGCAGTAGCCAGCCCAACCACCAGCAGGCTTATGAGAACGACCTTACGGGAATTGAATTTGTCGAACAGGTGGCCCAGGAAGGGTTGCGTAACCCCGTTAACCAGCCATCCCATACCGGCAGCAATGGAAATGGTGGTGCGGTTCCAATCGAAGGCTTCACTCATCGGGAGGACGAAAACGCCGAAGCCATTGCGCGCTCCAGTGGTGACGGCGGCGATGAACATGGCAGTCGCCACCATGTACCAACCATAGTAAACGCCTTGTCGCCGTTGCTGGGCTGCGGCTGGCTGATTATCCTGTGCCATTCCTACTCCGTCTGGCCGTCCCAGCGGTAGACTTGGATGCGGTGGCGGCAACTGTCTACGACCAGCAGGTTGCCCTGCCCATCGAGTTTTACAGCCGTCGGTCCCCAGAACAACTTTTCCACGTTGGCCGACTCTTCCCTGTCGCTGGTCGTCCCAAAGCCGCCCGGCAGGTCAACCGAGGGAGCAAGGGAGGATTCCAGGCGCAACGCTCCTTCCTCGGGGTTGGCCTCGAAGTATTCGTTGGCCCAAGTGGGGGTCTTCGACTCGCCTCTCAAGGTGGCAAGCAGTGTGCCATCGGGAGACAGCACACGCACACGCTCATTCCCCCAGTCGGCTACGAAGATTGTCCCATCTGCGTCAACACACAGGCCGGCGGGCTTACGGATACGCTCATCTTCGGATATGGAAACTTCATGGCCGGGAAACCGGGACAGGAACCGTCCACTGGCGTCGAACTTCTGAATCCTGTCGTTGCCCCAATCGGAAACGTAGACGTTGCCCTCGGAATCCAGGGCCAAGCCCCAAGGGGTGTTGAAATGGCCTCCGCCATCTCCAAAGGCCCCCCAGCTTTCGATGAAGCTGCCGTCAGTGGAAAACTTCTGAATCCGGTGGTTCCCGCTATCGGAAATCAGGAGATTATCGTCGGCGTCGCAGGCGATGTATGACGGGTGGCTGATTTGTCCGGGAGCTGATCCTTCCTCTCCCCAAGTGTCCAGAACCTCGCCAGTGGTGGAGAAGATTGTGATGCGGTTCAGGGCTTCGTCGGTAACATATAGACGGTCGCGGCTGTCGAAGGCTAGGGAGCTGGGCCACCAGAACTCACCGATGGCCGTGCCTCCGGTGCCGAACTCGCCCAGAAATTCTTCGTCCACGGTGCACATGGAAACCCGCTTATAAGGCAGGCGGATGGGCAGTTCAGGGCCTGCGCGATTCAACACGTACATCACGCCCCGCGAGTCCAGCGCCACATCCACCGGATTCTGAAACCCGCGTCCCTGGTTGGACAACGAGCCGACGGTGTGGCTGTAACGGATGGCTGCTGTTGTGGTAGTCATTTCAGGGAATCATCCTCTCGTATTCCTCGTGCGGGCCGACCCAATACCAAGTGACGGTGTCTCCTTCCAACTCCCCCAGAACGCGAAAATTGTCATCCACTCTTGCGGAATAAATGTTTCTTCTGCCTCTAACTCTCTTGAAGTCCACACTGCCGTGCTGCGGGTTATTCAAAAACAATTCGTAGGTTCGTTGGACTTTGCGTTGTATCACAGGGTCAAGTTTCCTGAGAGCCTACCGAAAACTACGGGTTATACGCGAGTCCATGACCTATTGACCGCTAGCAGGTTCGAAGTCATCTTCTTCAGTTAGAGCGAGAAACTCTTCCAGCGAAATCGTCCCTTCCCCCTTCGCCGACCTCCGGCCTTCTTTCACAATCCGGTCAAGGACTTCGGGGTGTTCCTCAAACAGCTTGTCCCAGCGCATGGAGTCGTTGATGGCCTCCAGCATGTCCCAGACGGCGCCGTTCTGGTCCGGCTCGTCGAGGGTGATGAGCTTGCTGAAGGCTTCGGCCCACATTTCGTCGGTCTCGATTTTCTTTTCGACGAACTTCAGGATTTCTTTCTTGACGTCCTTAGTGACATACATCGGGATTCTCCCATTGACCTAGGACATCTGGTACTCGCGGGTGGAGACGATGAGCTGGAGCAAGTCGGCGACACGCTGTTCGGCGCATCCGGCATTGAACTGCTCTCCAAAACTCAGCTCCCCCTGCGAAGCGGCGAAGGCAGTCAGTTCCCGGCGGGTGGCGTCCGACACATCCAGCGCGCCGGAGTAGGTGAGGCAGGCATCAAGCAGTTCTTCCGGTGCGTAGACAGCCTGAGCTTCCCGCAGGCGGCGGATGATATTCCTGACGCCGGTCTGCGAGGGGTCTCCCACCAGCAGAGTCGCCGAGTTGACCCGCTCCATGAGGGTGCCGGTGTCCACCCATTCGGTGCCGGTATGCCAGCCTTCCACGGTGGGCGGGTTCAGGATTTCCTGGCCCATGAAGTTGGCGTCCAAAGCCAGGCTGACGATGCTCCAGTGGGGCGCGCCGAAGGCTCCGGCCATCCGGGCCACCCCGGCCACGACCTCAGCCGGGCTCTTGACCTTGGAGTAGCGGACTTCCTCGGAACGGAAGAAGCCGGACAGGAAGATAGTCCGCAGGGCCGAGCGCACGTCGCCTCCGGTGCGGCGCAGGTCTTCGGCTATGACCTGAGTGGCGGCTTCATCGGGCTGGTCGGACACGAAGAAGCCGTAGAGCTTCCCAGCCAAGAACCAACTGCTGGCCGGATGGCCGCAGATGATGTCCAGCACGTCTTCGCCATTGAACCGCCCGGTCTGATTGAGGAAGGTCTTTTCACTGTCGTCGTGGTCTTCCGGGCGGTACTCGAACTGCCAGTCGAGGCGGCCGTGAGGCCAGATGGAATCTCGGGAAGCGCGAACGCTCATGTAGTCCTGGTTGGCTATGGTCCAGCCGGTGAAGGCTCGGGCCGCCGCCTTAACGTCGGCTTCGGTATAGGTGCCAATGCCCATGGAGAACAGTTCCAGGAGCTCGCGCCCGTAGTTTTCGTTGGGGGCATCCTTGTGGTTGTCCTTGTTGTCGAGCCAGAAAATCATCGCCGGGTCGCGGGACAGCTCCGACAACAGGTTTCGGAAAGAGCCGAGGCCGTGGCGGCGGAAGGTGTTGGTCTGATTGACTACGGACTTGGCGTGGTTCAGCTTCCCATAGGCCGTGGCGAAAAGACCATGCCAGAAGAGGGCGATCTTTTCTTCCAGGGGCCGGGGGGAATTGATCATCCGGTAGAGCCAGTATGACTGGGAGCTTTCGATGAGCATCAGGCTGTTCTGGTCCACATGGTAACGGCGAAACAGGGCATCGTCCCACTCCGCAGCGTTCTCGGGATACAGCAACCGCTCCACCGTAGCCTCGTAGCCTGCTGAGACGCTTTCTTCCAATTCTTCGTAGCTTGCGCCAAATCCAGCACGGCGGTACAGGTGGGCCATGAGGGACAGCTCACCCTCTCTGTGTTCTTTCCGGGTTGTGCTCGTTTGCACCATTAGCTGTTCCTCCACACCTGCGACGGGCGTAGCCTTTCATTTTTTTCAGAATCCATACTTCCTGTCTTTAGGGCTGCCCGTCTTTGAGTCTGACGGTAGTATAGCACTGAACGGACTATCGCGGTTTACTGCATTCTCCTGTCGAAGGCAAACCTGATTTTTATACGAATCTTAGATTTTAATTTATACTATTATGAAATTTAGACTTGACAATATATGCTCTGAATGATTTAACTGCTAGACATATTATGGTTGGTGATTGCCTGAAAGGACGAGAGGAAAACCCCGCGATTTCAGGCTCCGGCATCCCCGGTTCTCAATGAATTCTGAAAAGAAGGAGGTGGTTATAGCCAGGAAACCCTGCCGGGCCAGGCCCGGTGTCCAGGTTGCTGCTGCAAGGCGCCGCCGGATTCACGGATGCTATCTTTCTTCTTGTTTTACCGCAGTATTTCTCTCTTCTTCAGCATCCGCAAGCCGTCCGACAACCCTTATCCGCGGCCTCCGCGGGGTCTGCAGACAGGCTTGGCAAACCAGAAAGCAGATAAAGGGCCATGGTGGTAGATGATGTCAACAAGCGTAAAAATTATCAGTGACGGAGTAATGAAAATTGATGGCGGCTCCATGTTCGGCCCGGTGCCCAAGGAGACCTGGGAGAACAGCGTCGCCACCGACCGCAAGAACCGGATGACCCTGGGGCTGAACTGCCTGCTGCTCCAGGCAGGCGGGCAAAATGTCCTGGTGGACACTGGCATCGGCTCCAAAGACATGGTGGACATGGACCGCGAGAAGCTGGGGCTGGTTCCCAGCAGGCTGCTACGGGGACTCAAGGGCGTTGGGCTTACCCCCAAGGACATCCATGCGGTAATCCTGACCCATTTGCACTTCGACCATTCCGGCGGCTGCACGCGGCTGGACCGGGCCGGCAATCTGGTGCCCACCTTCACCAAGGCCCGGTACTACGTGCAACATAGATGCTGGCACGAAGCCTGCCATCCCAATGAGCGGGCCAATCACTCGCACCGGGCAGACAACTTTCTGCCCATTGAAGAGAGGGGCCAGTTGGAGTTGCTGGACGGGGATAAAGAGATCCTCCCCGGACTGAATGTGGTAGTGACCGACGGTCACGCATCCGGGCATCAGATGGTGATGTTCAATCATGGCGGGGAGCGGGTGGTATACCTGGGGGACATCGTGCCGACCCCGCATCACCTGAACCTGGTGGCCATCTCCGCCTTCGACAACTCGCCGGAAGTGACCCTGGAGCAAAAGAAGGATCTCTTGTTCCGGGCTGAGCGCGAGGGCTGGCTGCTGGTGTTCTCCCACGGCCACGACGTGCGCGCCGGTTACCTGGAGCGGCGCGGCGGCATGGGGTTCCTCCGTGCCGTGGACATTTAGCGCCGCGGGTATTATGCCCGCCGGAACAAACCGTAGGGGCGGGTTTGAAACCCGCCCCTACGCTGTTGACAGGGACTTTCGTTTCTTTGCCCCAACCAACTCGGCCAGAATCCAGTCGTCTTCCAGCCCTGTCAGGCGAGCGTTGGCGATTTGGTTGGCTAGAGGAGAATCGCTGACGGTTCTGACCCGCAGATAGTTGTCGGTGAGGCCCGTCCAGACGCCCTTGCTCCCGGAAGCCCTTTCCCAGAGCGCCTGCCTCACTCGTCCCAACTGGCTGGCGCGAAAATCCTCGCGGGATTCCGCCGCCAGTCTCAACATCTCTCCCATCCGCGCCCGCTTTTGTGGCTCCGATACCTTTTCGCTGTAGTGGGCCGCCGAGGTACCCGGCCTGGGGGAGTAAGGGAAGGCATGGATGCCGGAGAACTGCATCGCCGACGCGAATTCCAGGCTCGCGGCAAAGTCCTCTTCGCTTTCGCCCGGGAAGCCCACGATGATGTCGGTCGTGATGCCCGCATCAGGATACATACGCCTGACGAGTTCCACTGAGGCGGCGAATTGCGACGTGCTGTACCGGCGGCGCATCGCCCGCAACGTCGTGTCGCAGCCGCTCTGTAACGGGATGTGGAAGTGAGGCATCAGCCTGGCATCGCTCCACAGCGCCAACAGCGGCGCGGTGATTTCGTGGGCCTGCAACGACGACACCCGCAGACGCTCCACGGAACTCTCCGCCAATATGCGCTCCAATAGCCGCTTCAGGTCCACGCCGCTGAGGTCGAAACCGTAGGTGCCCAACTGTGTGCCAGTCAGCGCAACTTCCCGGTATCCCTCGCCGCAGTGGCGGTCAATCTCGGCGATTATCTCTTCCGGCGGCAGGCTGCGCTCGCGTCCCCTCACCTTCGGGACGATGCAGTAAGCACAGACCTGATCGCAGCCTTCCTGAATCTTCACCATGGCGCGGGTGCGGCCTTCGCCCTTCGATAAGCTCAGTACAGGCGGTGAAAGAGTCCCCTCTCCCTCTGGGAGAGAGTTAGGATGGGTGTGTTGAAGGCTCTCCCCGGCAAGACCGTTTGGATTCCCGCTTTCGGGGGAATGACGTTGAGGGAGAGGGATTGACGAGGTTGGAGTGTCCCGGGTTGGGGCGTCCAATATCAAGGGCTGAGCTTCCAGGGCGTTCTGAACGGACTCCACCAGCGCGGTCTTGCCGGTGTTGCCGATGACCAGCGACACTTCGGGCAACGCATCGAGGTCTGCGGGAGCGCGCTGGGCGTAGCAGCCGGTGGCGACCACGACGGCGCCGGGGTTGCGGCGGCGGGCGGTGCGGAGGTACTGCCGGGCCTTGGCATCAGCGGCGGCGGTTACGGTGCAACTGTTCAGCACAACTACATCGGCCGCGGCTGAAGGGCCCACCACCCGGTAGCCAGCCTCCCGGAAGCGGCGGGCCAACGCTTGGCTGTCGGCCTGGTTCAGCTTGCAGCCGTGCGTGTGTATGGCGACGGTGCGTTGCGGAGATTCCTTATTCGTCATCGTCTGCACTTGTCCGCCGTTGCCTCGGGCGCCGGGGGCGGGCATTGCGACGCACCGGCGGCGGGGGTGGTTCATCATCTGAATCAGGGACATCAGGTGAATCCGGTAAATGCGGCGCATCTCGCAAGGGGAGCATTTCCCACAGACGATCCACCGCTGATGTTACGTCTTCCAGTATCGCAATCAGGTGTTGCGCCCCGGAGCGGGACTCGCGAGCCCGGTCGGCGGCGTCGGCGAAGGAGTTGAGGCGGCTGAAGGCGTCGCGGATGCGGCGGTCGTTGTGTTCCTGGCCCAAACGGTTGGCGTACTGCTCAACGGCCTGCCGGTCGTCCACCTCGTCGCCGCGGCTGAGGGCCACGCCCCTAACGGCCAGGGTGACGCTGCCCCACAGAAGCTCCTCGCAACGCAGCCACCGGCTTTGCCGCGCCTCCTGCATAGCGTCGCGCAGCAGCCGGACGCTCTGGCCGTGGTAGCGCGTGAGCCGCGCCTCTTGCTGTTGGGTGAGCTGATACATAGATATTCCCCGTTACATTCTATCGCATGGGACGAGAAACGCGCAGGGAGGCAGGCAGCGAAAAAGGCGGCCCGGCTGTTGCCGGGCCGCCTTGGGTTGCGAATTGTGCCGCTGGTTGGGGGGTGGTTACTCGTTGGGCCAGCCTTCCGCTTCCTCACCGGCGGCCAGAGCAGACAGGATGGCAGCTTCAGCATCGTCGGTCACCCAACCGGACCAGATGTCCTGGTTGGTGTTCAACCACCAAAGAGCCGTGGACTTATTGTCTGCATCCGGGTTGGCATCCTGCCACTGAACTACCGCCTTGTAGATCTCGATGTTGAAATCCCAATTGCGCAGCATTTCAATAACGTCGGGGGCCTCTCCGGGCAGGTCCGGGTTTACTGCTATCAGGATGGTGGCGTCTTCATAGGCGCAGGCCTTGGTGGTGAACCAGCACTGGTCTGAGTAGGCCGGCTCTTCCAGCCGCACCAAGTCCAGCTTTAGGGCCGGGTCATTGGTTCCCCACTGGTAGCCGAGCCACGGCTCTTCCCTTTCATAGGCGCCATAGAGATCGGCGTTCAGCGCAGCGCCGTCGCCGGGGTTGATAACTTCCACATGGTCGAGCAAGCCGTAGCCTTCCACCTGCGCGGCGTTGACGCCCTCGCAGGCCCAGCCTATGACGCAGGAAACCAGGCGAGCCTTGTCGCCGGTCTCCGCACTCTTGAACAGGTCCTTGTACTGCTGATCTTTCAGGTCATCAACACTGTCCAAGTCGGGATACTGTTCCTGCAGATAGGCCGGAATCACGAAGGCCGACTGCCAGTCAGAGCCCAAGCTCTTGCCCACGGAGAGCACGGCGCCATCCTCTCGGGCTTTGTTCCAGGCCTCGTCCTGGTTGGGCAGCCAGATTTCCATTGTGACGTCGGTGTCGCCGCGCTGCAGGCCCTCGAACAGGGGCAGAGTGGCGCCGAATTTCACGTCTGTCGGGTAGCCGTAGCCGTGTTCAACAATGTACTGGGCGATACGATTCTGCAACAGAGCGCTGGGCCAGTTGAGGTCGCCGAAAATGATGGTCTCTTTAGGCCCTTCGGGGGCCTCTACCATAACCTCGACGATTTTGGTGACCTCAACTTCCCTCTCTTCGACTACTGTGACTTCCTCAGTAACTACTCTAGTAACCTCGATGGTCTCGGTTGAGCCGCAAGCAACCACGGCAATCATTGCCATGATCGCCAACACAACCGCCAGTGGCATGTACATCTTCCGAGTTAGCAAGACAATTACCTCCGCCCATTTCTGGGGCTTGAATAAATATGGATACCTGCTGGAACTGGTTCACTACTCCGGTGCAGGCTCGAAACTAAGCCCACAACTTATATCAGCGTCAACAGGCCCTGTCAAACCTTTGACCTGGTACTTCTAATGGCCGTCGCTCAGGGCTTCCTGTCGGCTGCGGGCCGCCGCCTGGGTCAGCCGGTCGAAGATAATGGCGAGGAACACGATGGCGAGACCGGCGATGATCCCGTTGCCGTACTCGTTCTTCTGCAAGGCCCGGAGCACGTTGTCGCCCAAGCCGCCGGCGGCCACCAGGCTGGCAATGGTCACCATGGCCAAGGCCATCATGGTGGTCTGGTTGATGCCAGCCATAATGGTGGGCATGGCCATCGGCATCTGGACCTTGGTCAGGATTTGCAAAGGAGAAGCGCCGAAGGAACGGGCCGCCTCCACCGTAGCCGGGTTAACCTGCCGGATGCCCAGATTCGTAAGACGGATTACCGGCGGCACGGCGTAAATAACGGTGGCGAAGATGCCTGCGGATTTTCCCAAGCCGAAAAAGGCAACGGCCGGCAGCAAGTATACGAAGCTGGGCATCGTCTGCATACCGTCCAGAATCGGGCGCATGAGGTTGTCTGCCATCCGGTTTCTGGCTCCCAGAACGCCCAAGGGAAACCCTATGCCCACAGAAACGGCCACCGCCACCGCCATGAGGGCCACGGTCTTGATGGCATTCTCCCACAAGTCCATGAAACCCATAAACAGGAACGCCGCAACCGTAAATATCATCAGCGGCCAGCGGCCTACCGCAAAGGCAAGGATACCCACACCCAGAACGATAACCGGCCAAGGTATCCACCCCAAACCCTGTTCCAGCCTGATTAGCACAAAAACTACCGCTGAGTTCAGTCCTCCGAATAGCCAGGCCCCTTCCCTTTGCAGCCAGCGCACGGCATCATCTATGCCGGAGCCAGCGACGTCCCGCACCGTCTTGTTTACCTCGACGTTTGTGCCCTCAATCTGGGAAGATGACAGAGTGGTGGGGTATTCCATTTCAGGCCCCCAAGCCACCAGACAGACGATGAGAACAAGGGCAACGGCCCCAAACCCAACCAGCCACCGGAGAGCAGGCCGGGGCATATCCAGCATGGTTCTACGCAGCGGAGCTTCCCCGTCACTGGGCGGCGGATTTACATCCAAGTTTTGAGTTTCCCTTTCGTTGCCGGTTATGGCTGCCATAAGGGAGCCTCCAATTCTTCCTGTGGTTCCCGGAATCCGCCCTCACCCTAACCCTCTCCCGGAGGTCTGCGGATACTCGCTAACCGTCGTTCTGCCCATTCGCTTCGGCCTCGACGGCCAGGGCCGCGTTGGCGGCGGCGTTGGCTTCGTAGTCCGGGTCGGCGGTGGAGGTTTCAGCCAGCGCTTCGGCCAGGGCGCTGCGGTGTATCTCGCCAACCAGCTTGTTGTCGCCGTCGGTTACCGGGATGGGATAATCGCTGGCCATGGCGAGGGGGATGAGCACGTCGAAGGTCGTGTCGGGACTCACCGTCTCGTAGCCCTGGTTGACGTAGCCCAGCCCCAGGTCGAGCCGGTTGATACCGGCCCTGAGCGCGTCATTCGCCCTGGTGATGGTGAGCAGGCCGATGTAATGCTGGCTGCGGTCTACAATCCAGGCGGCATCGCCGTCGCTGGCGCCGATGGTATGCAGCGCGGCGCGGGGGCCTTGATGTCCCAGCACAACCGCCTTGGGCGGCACCATAACCTTGCTGGCGGTGAGGACGCTCTCCAGCCGCACGTCCTGGGTGAAGTCGCCGACGTACTCGTCCTCGGGGCGCAGCACGATGTCTTCCGGCGAGCCGATCTGGGCCACGCGCCCGTCGTGCATGATGGCGATGCGGTCGCCCAGCTTGAGGGCCTCGTTCAGGTCGTGGGTAATGAAGACGATGGTCTTGTGCAGCTCGTCCTGGAGGCGGAGGAGCTCATCCTGCATCTGGCGGCGGATCAGGGGGTCAAGGCCGCTGAACGGCTCGTCCATCAGCAGAATGTCGGTGTCCACCACCAGGGCGCGAGCCAAGCCGACGCGCTGCTGCATACCGCCGGAGAGCTGCCGGGGGTAGGACGCTTCCCAACCGCCCAGCCCCACCATATCCAGTACCTCGAGGGTGCGGGCATGGCGTTCCGCCTCGGGGACTCCCTGCACTTCCAGACCCCAGGCAGCGTTTTCCAGCACGTTGCGATGGGGCATGAGGCCGTAGTGCTGGAACACCATGGCAATCTTGCTGCGGCGGAACTCCATCAGTTCCTTGTCGGTCATCGCGGTTATGTTCTCTCCGTCTATGACGATGGTGCCGGCGGTGGGTTCGATGAGGCGGATGAGACAGCGGACCATGGTTGACTTGCCGCTGCCCGACAGTCCCATGATGACGAAGGTTTGCCCCTTCTGAACCTCGAAGGACACGTCATGCAAGCCGATTACCGCGCCCAATTCCGACTGGATCTCGCCCTTGCTCTTTTCCAGGTTCTCCGGCTGCAACGCCCTTTCCGGGTTCTTGCCGAAGACCTTCCAGACGGAATCAACCTTGATAAGGGTGGACTGGCCCCCGTTGCCATCAGGTTCCGGCCAAGTCTCGCCCATTACGTCTATATCGGTCCAGTCTGCAATGGTCGCCATATTCTAGCCTCCGGCGTTGGCCGACTTGGGAACCGGCTGATGGGTCGCTGAGCCGGGCAGGTTTTGGATTGGTTGCCCTAAGTTAGGGGTATGCACCCGGTTTGTCAACAAAGGGCGATTGCCGCCAATCTACGCGCTGGCATTATAATAAACGCCGATTGCCGCCGTTTTGGATGGTGGCCCATGATTATGTAATGCGCGGAGGTATTATCCATGAAATATGACTACATCGTGGTGGGCGGCGGATCGGCTGGCTGCGTGGTGGCCACCCGCCTGTCCGAAGACCCGGACAAGTCGGTGTTGCTGCTGGAGGCCGGGCCGGACTATCCCGAATTCGAGCATCTTCCCGACGACCTGAAGCGGGGCTACAACGTCTGGCGCTCGGCCTATGGGCCGCATAGCTGGGACCTGCGGGGCATCGCCAACGACACCCAGGCCGAGCCGATGATCATTCCGCGAGGCAAGGCCACGGGCGGCTCCAGCGCCATCAACGGCCAGGTAATCTTCCGGGGCGTGCCGGAGGACTACGACAACTGGGCCTCGTGGGGTAACGACGAGTGGAGATTCACCAACTGCCTGCCCTACTTCCGCAAGATGGAAAACGACTGGGACCACCCCGGAGACGACTTCCACGGCAATGAAGGGCCGTTGCCCATCCGCCGCTTCAAGAAGGAAGAGTGGATTCCCGTTTCCACTGCATTCTACGATGCCTGCGTCGGCGTCGGATTCCCCGAAGACCCGGACCAGAATTCCCCCGACTCCAACGGCATCGGCGTGCGCCCGCTGAACAACATTGACGGCGTGCGCATGAGCACCGCGCTGACCTACCTGTCGCAGGGCCGCCACCGGCTGAACCTGACCGTGCGGGGCAACGTCACCGTTCACCGCGTGCTGTTCGCCTCTCCGGCAGAGCCGGGTCAAAAGCCGAAGGCCGTGGGAGTGCAGGCCGAGAGCGGCGGCGAGGTCTTCACGGTGGAGGGTGGGCAGATCATCCTCAGCAGCGGCACCATCGGCTCCTGCCAGGCATTGCTGCTGTCCGGCGTCGGGCCAAAGGACGAGCTGGCGATGCTGGGTATCGAGCCGGTGCATGACCTGCCGGGAGTGGGCAAGAACTTCTGCGATCATCCGGCAGCGTACATGGTGTTCCGGGGTTACGGCGACCCGGCCGACGTGGAGACGCCGACCATCCAGGTGGGCCTGCGGTTCAGTACGCCGGGGTCGCCGACGCGGGCCGACTTCCAGATTACGCCGACGCTGATGACCAGCGAGCACCGCCCGGCCAGCGTCGAATACGAGGGCGACGAGTTTCACTGGGGCCTGAGCGTGGGGCTGCAGAACGCCACCTCGGCGGGCGAGATTACGCTGACCACCGCCGACCCTCACGTGCAGCCGAGGCTGGACTATCAACTGTTCTCCGCCGAGTATGACCGGGAGCGGATGCGGGAGGCCATTCGCACGGCCGTCCGCATAGCCGAACACCCGACGATGGCGGAGCACATCGCCGAGGTACTGAACCCGACGGCGGCGGATCTGGAGTCGGACGAGTCGCTGGACAACTGGATTCTGCGCAACGCCTATACCCAGCATCACATCAGCGGCACCTGCAAGATGGGGCCGGACAGCGACCCGATGGCGGTGGTGGACCAGTACTGCAAGGTGCGCGGGCTGGAGAACCTGCGGGTGATAGACGCCTCGGTGATGCCCGACGTCATCCGCGCCAACACCAACGGCACGACGATAATGATTGCCGAGAAGGTCTCGGACTGGATCAAGGAGGGCAAGTAGAGGCTGCCCATTACCGGCGGACGGAGATACAAAGACAGGGGCGGACTTGCCTCCGCCCCTTCGCGCCGCTTCCCTATCGTGCCGCTTCAGAGAAAGCTGCTCCCTACTCGCTGGCTACCCCCACCGGGCCGGTAGCGCCATCGCCGCCGGGCGACGGCGGAGTGCCGGAGGGCGTGTTCTCGTCGGCCAGCCACTTCTGCTGGACGGGCCATTGGTCCATCGGCAGATGAACCCTCTTCGGCACTGCTGCCCGGACGGCGCCCTTCAGCGATCCTTCGTCAACCACTCCCACGTAACCCGTAGACTTGCCATCGAAGTTGCGGATGGGGCCGCCGTCCAGGTGGATGAGGTTCCAGTCGGCGGTAAGCCCATAGCTCTTGCCGTCGGGATTCGCTCCGAGGACAAACAGGAACCTCTCGCCCACTTGGGGGCGTATGGAGCTGTGGTCACCAAACAGCCGCAGGCGAGGGTACTGGCTCAGGTTGCCGTCATCCAAGTATATGTTCTCAAGCGTGATGTCGTAGTAAGTTACCCGTATCCGGAAAGGAGGAAGACCACGACTCTGGAGATGAGCATCCAGCTCAGGGTCCCAATCATAGGGCTTTTCTTTGACTGGCTGACCTACTGCTCTGATGGTGCCAGTGAATGCTACATCGTAGCGATTAACCAAATCCTGCACGCTCTGGGGGGAGACCAAGTAACCGGACAACGGCGCGCCAGTGTTGCTGGAAAGCGTCCTGCCGAAAGTAGGCGGTTGTTCCTGTACCGCTTCTGGCGTCACTCCTGGAGTTCCCCGGCAACCGGCCATTAGTACTACCAAGAGAACGAAAGCGGCGACGATGAGCATGATTCTTGATGTTGAGGTCTTGTTCTTCATTACATTCACCTCTTTTTGTTTAGTTTTGGACTGCTTTACCAGTTTGCAACCGGGTAAGTTGCCGGCGCACGGGGCTAATACTTGCTGTTGATGTCGGATTTGTCGTGGGGTTGCAAAGTATCGGGAGCATCGTAGGTGCAACTGACGGTCATCACGCTCAAGTAGCCGTTGCCGCCGCCATAATCTCCTCCACTCATGCAGGGAGCGTGTTTTAGCCCAAATATATGCCCCATCTCGTGGCGGGCTAGATAATTTGCGTAGCTGTCCGTGTATGGGCCATGGGCGGAATTCCATACTACTACGCCTGAAGTAACCTTTTTCGTAGTTTCGTTGCAAGTGATGTCAACTTGACACTGTTGTCCATTGCTATAGGAATCAGCTCCCCCAGCCCAGTCAACATTTCCTACATATTGGTAAATATGCAGAATGTTCTCACTGCATGGATGGTGGCACCAGTTTACCGTGAGATCGGTATTGGAATTATAGTCCGCTCTTGCGCTCTTGATTTCGGTAGTGTGGGGTGTATCGTAGTTGGTGACTAGGGGGCTGGAGCTAGTATCCCACTTCCACCCAATGGAATGCGCGTTTGCGTCTTGCCACAAACCCCAGATGCTCCAGAGCGCCAGCACAAATAGCGCTAATCCAACCACCAAGAGGAACCGGCTGTTTCGGATGATTTCCATCTCTGCCACCTCCTAATCTTGTTGTAACTCAATGTGATTTCTTTGAGTTAATCTCAGATTAGTAGTCTACTACTCCTTTTGTCAATGCCAGATTTCTTTGTGAAAAATATCATTATTAACTGTTATCAAAGATGGTGATTATGAAGTATAATACAAGCAAATTGGATTATGTAAGATATGGAATAATGACACAATCTTCAATTATGCGAGGTATGATTACAAGATAAATGACAGCCAATTTTATTAGGCGAGACTCAGAAATTGAATCTTTATTGCATTATCTGATATTGCAAATGCAATAACTTCTCAATTGGCGGGGTGCGACGTCGCGGAAAGGACTACTGCCGCGCTGCTTCCAGCGCAGCCTCCAGGTCCGGCGGCAGCGGGGAGCGGAACTCCAGCGGTTCGCCGGTGGCGGGGTGGGCGAAGGCCAGGCGGTGGGCGTGGAGGAAGTGGCGGGCGAGCAGCGGACTGCGCCTGCCATACACTGCATCGCCCAGCAGGGGATGGCCCAGCCAGGCCAGGTGCACCCGGGCCTGGTGGGTCCGGCCGGTGTGCAGTTGCAGCTCCAGCAGGCTGTACCGTCCGGCGCGCTCCAACAGATGGTAGCCGGTGCGGCTCTCGCGGCCCCCGGCGGTCACCGCCATCCGGGTGCGACGGCGCGGGTCGCGTCCGATGGGGGCGTCTATGAGGCCAGTCTCCGGCGAGGGCGTGCCCTCAACCAGGGCCAGGTAGCCCTTT
This sequence comes from Dehalococcoidia bacterium, assembly GCA_965232885.1. Taxonomy (GTDB): domain Bacteria; phylum Chloroflexota; class Dehalococcoidia; order Lucifugimonadales; family UBA3495; genus VXOI01. The sequence goes on from CBDDQX010000004.1 coordinate 297,645, forward strand.
TGCACTTGCCTGTCCTTGATTTGCTGGGAGAGGCTATGGTGCGCCGCTTCGGTCTTGGCGGCAATCATCAGGCCGGAAGTGTCCTTGTCGAGGCGGTGAACGATGCCGGGGCGGATTTCTCCGCCGATGCCCTGGATGTCGGGGCAGAGGGAGAGCAGGCCGTTGACCAATGTCTGGTCGGGGTGGCCGGGGCCGGGATGGGTTGCAAGTCCGGCGGGTTTGTCTATCACCACCAACTCGCTGTCCTGGTAGACCACGGTCAGGGGAATGTCCTGCGCGACGGCCACGGACGGGCGCGGCGGCGGCACCGATACCCACACCCGGTCACCGGGACGGACTCGATGGGCCGGCTTGACCGCCGCGCCGTTGACCAGGACATCGCCGCTGTCTATGAGTTGGCGCAGGCGGCTGCGAGTGAGGCCGATGTCCTGCCCAGCCAGGAACTGGTCCAGCCGAGTATCTCCCCTTTCCACTTCAACAGCATGAATTGTCGCGCTAGGTTTTTCCAACACAGCTAAATCTTACCCAGCAATACCATTGCGTCTTTGCGCCATTGCGTCTTTGCGTTAATAATCAAAAGCCTGGGGGCAACATACGCTCGCGGACACCGCAGGTGGAGCAGCGCCAGCCGCCCTGTCCTCCATTGGAAGGCAAGGGCCGCATCTCGCCGTCGCAGACAGGACAGAAGTCGTAGGCATCTTTCGATAAGCTCAGGACCGACTCCCGGGATTGAGTCCGCTCCGACATTATGAACATCCAGGCCAGCAGCACCAGGCCGGTCACGATGCAGGCGTCGGCCACGTTGAAAACTGGCCAGGGGCCAATATCCGCCCAGTCAGTCACGTGTCCCAGCCGCACCCGGTCCAGCAGGTTTCCAAAGGCCCCGCCCAACTGCAATCCGAGGCTCAGGCGCAACAGGGTAGTGGGGAATCTCTGGCTCCGGTAGAGAAGCAGCAGCACGGCCACGCCGACAAAGGATACCAGAATAAAGGCGGTGTTCTGCCCTTGGAAAATACCAAATATGCTGCCAGTGTTGTAGGTGTGGGTGATGCGAAAGAATCCCTCGGCGGGATACGATTGAAACAGCAGCAGAAACTCTCTGACCAAGTACTTCGAGAACTGGTCCAGAAAGAAAACCAGGACAGCAAGCTGAATCAGTATGAAGTCCCGGTAGATAGGCAGGCGGGAGTCAGGAGAGCTGTTGCCCTGGCGCCGGGAGTCGCGGGGAGTGGTGATCATAGGCGCAGGCGAACTGTCATGGAGGTAATCCTCAAGGCAAACCGGCTTGGCCGAGAAGCAAGATCGCGCCCGCCGCTATTTCAGTTGCTCAATGAAGAACCGGGCTACTTCCGGGACCAGCCGTGCTTCGTGTCCATACCAGAAGTGGTCCACGCCCTCGAAGATGTGGCTTTCGGGCTTCCGGTCGAAGGTTTCCAGCTCGGAATTCAGCCCCTCGGCATCCACGATACGATCTCGGTCTCCCGCTACTATCAGGGCAGGCGTCTTGCGGTTCTTAAGCGGGCTGCTGCCGATGTAGCGCAGCGCGGGAGACACTAGGGCCACCGCGTCCGCCTCCTTGTGCAGTTCCTCATGCCGCAGTATGACGCCGGAACCGAAGGAGTAGCCTACCAACCCAGTCTTGCCGCGAGTGTCGGGCCAGGCCTTGACCATGTCCAAGGCGCCCAGAGCTTCCTGGTATTCGGTCTCGCCCTCTCCGTGCTCGCCCTCGCTGTCGCCCACGCCGCGGAAGTTGAAGCGAAGGGTAACGAAACCCTCTTCGGCCAAGCCCAAGGCCAAAGCCATCACGACATTGTTGTGCATCGAGCCGCCGTGCAACGGGTGCGGGTGGCAGATCACCACGCCGGGCCACGGCCCGCCGGTGGCGTCGGGTTGAGCGATTACGCCCTCGAAGCTGAGACCGGCAGTCTGGAAGGAAACGGCGCTCTGTCGCAAGACGCTCACCCCTGTGATGTTGCTGTCATACATGTCTCATATTAGGCGGGCAGGCCCGGTTTGGCAAGGCGCAGCAGACGAGCCTCTACGTTCTGCATTCCCCATCCGGCGGCAATACTGCTAGAATAAGCCTGCTTGCACGAGGAATCCGATCGAGAGTGTAGAGGGCCTGATGACAGCGATTGACCTGCGCAGCGACACCGTTACCCATCCGACCGACGAGATGCGTCGCGCCATGGCTGCCGCCGAGGTTGGCGACGACGTTTTCGGCGAAGATCCGTCCATCAACGAGTTGCAGGAACGCTCCGCCGCTCTGCTGGGCAAGGAGGCGGGGCTGCTGACATCCAGCGGCACCATGAGCAACCTGATTGCCACACTGGCCTGGAGCAGCCACGGCGACGAAATTATCATGGGCGACCAGGCCCACATGTTCTGGAACGAAGGCGCCGGACAAGCCGCGCTGGGCGGCGTTCAGACGCGACTGGTGCCCAACGACTCGCAGGGGCGCATCAACCCCGACGACGTTGCGGGGGCCATACGTCCGCCGGGCAACCTGCACTTTCCCCGCACCAGCATGATCTGCCTGGAGAATACCCACAATCGCTGCGGCGGCGGCGCGCTGACGCCGGAGGACACCAAGATCGTTTGCGACGTGGCCCACGCCGCCGGAGTTCCCGTCCACCTCGACGGTGCTCGCATATTCAACGCCGCCGTCGCGCTGGAAGTGCCGGCCTCCGAACTGACCAAGGACGTTGACGACCTGAGCTTCTGCCTGTCCAAGTCGTTGAGCTGTCCGGTTGGGTCTGTGCTGGTGGGTTCGCAGGATTTCATCGAGCAGGCGAAACGATGGCGCAAGATGCTGGGTGGCGGAATGCGGCAGGCCGGAGTGCTGGCGGCGGCGGGCCTGGTGGCGCTGGACACCATGATTGACCGGCTGGCCGAAGACCATCAGAACGCGCGCCGTCTGGCGCAGGGTCTGGCGAACATTGACGGCCTGAACGTAGATCCGGAGAGCATCCAGACCAACATTGTATTCTTCGAGGTGGACGAAAACCTGGGAACCGCCGCCGAAATGATCGCCGCGCTGAAGAACCACGGTGTGCTGGTGTCCTATCCCGGCAAACAGTCCATCCGCATGGTGACGCATCGCCACATTTCGCCGGAGGACATCGAGGAAGCACTGTTGCGCACGTCCGCAGCGGCCAGGGAGTTGCAGGCGGCAAAGTAGCCGAAGGTGTGCCATGACCGAACTCGTACTGGACAAAGACCATACGGCCCTGCTCATCGCCGACTTCTATGAGGCGATGATGACCACCATCCCCCACGCTGTGGAACGCGACGTGGTGGGGAAGACGGTCGCTTTGCAGCAGGCGGCCCGGGATGCGGGCATCATGGTCTGCTACTGCGCCACCGTCTTCCGTCCGGGCTACCCGGAGATCGGGCCCCGCAACAAGACTTTCGGGCAGCGCAAGGCGTCTGGACAGCCGGCGGTGTTCGATCCGCTGGCGGTGATTCACCCTGCTGTGGCCCCTGTCGAAGGCGAAGTGACGGTGGGCAAGCACCGGGTCAACGCGCTCTACGGCACCGGGCTGGACGTCGCGCTGCGGGCCAAGGACATACACAACCTCATCATTCTGGGTTATGCCACCAGCGGCGTTGTGCTTTCCACTGTCCGGTACGCCTCTGACCTGGACTACAACCTGTTCGTGGTGGAAGACTGCTGCTCGGACTCCGACGCTGAAGTTCACGAATTCCTGACGGGGCGCATCTTCCCCCGACAGGCCGAGGTGGTGCAGTCGGCGGACATCATAGCGGCGCTGACGGGCTGATGGACAACGAAAGCTCCCTCCCTAAACCTCCCCCAGAGAGGGAGGGAACTTATAAGCGATCGGGGCGGTGGCGCATACGTACTCGCTACATCGCCTTCGCGGCGCTTGCCATTGCCATCGGGCATGTAATCTACGCCATCCTCCGCGACCACGTGTTCCACGCTTCTCCCATATTGCAGTGAAGCGGCAGAGGGCCGCCAAGAGCGATCTCTATGGACTTACCGGCTCACAGGTTCCTGGAAGAGCGTGGCATCCCTCACCGTCGGCTGGAATTCCCGGCGACGACAGAGAAGGGGGCGGCCAACGTAGCGCAAGCGCTGGGATTCGCTGAGGCCCAAGCGGTGAAGACGCTGATCTTCGAGACGGCTGCCGGGGAGAGGGCGCTGGTGATGCTGGGCGGCGACAAGAACGCCATCTCCGGGCGGCTGAAGCGGGCGCTGGGGTCGCGGAACATCCGGCTGGCAAACCCGGAGACGGTGAAGGCGGTGACGGGGTACGAGATCGGGTCAATCCCGCCGTTCCACTGGCAACCGGAGGGGTTCCGGTCGATTGTGGACGAGTGCCTGATGAGCGAGGATGAGCTGGGCGTCGGCGCGGGAGTGTGGGGGCAGGAGATAATGATTGCGCCGGGAGATCTGGTGGCGGCCTGCGGTGGGGAGGTGTTTGACTTGAGCGGGGCGATGCAGGAGGGTTAGTCAGGGTTCTATGGCAACCCTTGCACCGCTTCGATTACAGCGCGGGCCGAATCCAGCAATTCAGGGATGGATTGCCCTCGCGGTAGGTTAACATAGGCCGTTTGATAAGTGAGCTGGTTACGCGCCCGACGCAGAATGAACAGCATCTCGCTGGCGCCCTTATCAATCCCTCTCAATGTGTTGACTACTTGAACATGGGCATTGGAGTTCCGCGATACATTCATGTAACCCTTGATAATCAGCTCATCCCGGGCGGCCAAGAACGCCGCGTAATAGGCCCGGTCCACTGCGGAACGACGTGATGCCTCGTCCACAGACGAGGCCATAGACACAGCCAATTCAAGATAATCCGCCGATGTGACAGCGTGAAATCTACGGGTCGCTCTCGAGATCATAGTGTATCATCGTCGAAAAGATCTCTTTCTCTGACCCTGTCAATTCTTCTTGCCTTGTCTCGACCATACCCTTTATGTAGTCTTGCCAAAAGATTTTTCCCGCCTCTTTTCTGGGACAGTCGAAGTCCATTACCAGCAGGATATACTCCCAATCAATGTATTCCTCATCTTGGTAATGCTCGACCTTGATTCTTTTCAGCGGCCACTTGCGCTCTGACGCGACTTGCCTAGTGTGTTCCAACCACTGATCCAGCATAAGACGTCCGGCGTCGCCCAATAGACGGTTAGCCGTCGCTCTCTTCGTTCTCCACCTTATCGGTATTTCTGATGCTTTGACCATACTCGCTTTCCCACTCCTTTGCCGCATCAACGCTTTCTGGCTTATTTCTGACCTTCGGCCCACCACTTTCGCAGCCGCTCCCCGATTTCCTTTTCCGCGCCCTCCGTGCCCGGGTGGTAGTAGCGGCGGTTTTGCAGTTCCGGCGGGAGGTATTCCTGGGGGTCGAAATGGCCTTTGTAGTCGTGGGAATACTTGTAGTCCTTGCCGTAGCCCATCTGGTGCATCAGGCCGGTTACGGCGTTGCGCAGGTGCAGGGGGACCGGGTCGTTGGGGAGGCGGCGGACATCGGCCATGGCCTCGTTTAGGGCGGCGTAGGCCGTGTTGCTCTTGGGAGCGGTAGCAAGGTAGACGGTGGCCTCGGCCAGAGGGATGCGGCCCTCGGGCATACCGATAAAGTGAACGGCTTGCTGCGCAGCCACCGCCACGGTGAGAGCCTGCGGGTCGGCGAGGCCGATGTCCTCGGCGGCTAGGATGACGAGGCGGCGGGCAATAAACAGCGGGGCTTCACCGGACTCGATCATTCGGGCCAGCCAATAGAGAGCTCCGTCGGGGGATGAGCCGCGCACCGACTTGATGAAGGCGGAAATAGTGTCGTAGTGGCTATCGCCCGCCTTGTCATACATCGGAGTTCGGCGCTGGAGGGCGTCGGCGATGGTGTCGAGGTCTATCAGGCGGGCGCCATCGTCGTTGGGCGCTGTGGCGTAGGCGGCGGTTTCGAGGGCGTTGAGGGCTATGCGGGCGTCACCATTGGCGATGTTGACGAGGTGGGACCTGGCGTCGGGGACAATACTGACGCTCATATCGCCGAGGCCGCGCTCCGGGTCGGCGGCGGCGCGGTTTATGATGGCTTCGACTTCCTCAGGCGCCAGGCTCTGCAAGGCGAAGACCCGGCTGCGGGAGAGCAGAGGGGCGATGACCTCGAAGGACGGGTTTTCGGTGGTCGCGCCTATCAGGGTAACGGTGCCGTCCTCGACGTGGGGGAGGATTACGTCCTGCTGCGCCTTGTTGAAGCGGTGGATTTCGTCCACGAACAGGATGGTGGCCTGGTTGTGCATTCCGCGCCGGTCGCGGGCCTCGGCGACAATGCGGCGGAGGTCGGCAACGCCGGAGGTGACGGCGCTCACCGGCTCGAAGACGGCCTGGGTTGCCGTGGCGACCAGGCGGGCGAGGGTGGTCTTTCCCGTACCGGGCGGGCCCCAGAGGATGAAGGAGGGCAGGCGTCCGGCTGCGATGGCGCGGAAGAGCACACGGTCGCTCCCGACCACCTGCTGCTGACCGACGAACTCATCAAACGTCCTGGGGCGCATCCGCTCGGCCAGAGGTGCGTTGCGCTCAGCGTCTATGCGTCGCTGTCGGTCGAAAAGGGATTCGCCGGTGATCTGCTTTCGGTTTGTCATCGTTAAGATGCGAAGTGCGCCCTCGCCCTTCGGCAAGCTCAGGACAGGCCCAATCCTCTCCAAGCGGGAGAAGGGATTCTCAACTGAACTGCGGCATTACCTCTTGGGCGAAGAGGCTCATGGAGTTGGCGACGTCCTCGTGGGGAATCATGCCGCCAGTGTTGAACCAGCAGATGAAGCCGTCAGGGCCGTACATTCCCTGGAATTTGTCCAGCTTTTCGGCGACCTGATTGGGGGTGCCAACGGCAGCGTATTCGTCGAGGACGGTCTCGTAGTCCAACGATGCGGCGCGGGAGGCGCCGCGCCCGGAGCCGCGTCCGAGGGTGCCGAGGTAGTTGTTAATGGTCCTTTCAAAACCGTTGCGGGCCTTCGCTTCGTCTTCAGCGACGTTGACGTGAACGGTGACATTCACATCGCGGCCCGCCGGGTCGTGGCCGTTACTTTCCAGCTCCGCCCGGTAGGTCTCCAGCCCGGAGAGCGCGCCCTGTGAGGTGACGATGGTCGGCGCCACGAGGATGTTGTGCCCGAGTTGCCCCACCAGGTTGAAGGTGTCGGCGCTGTTGGAGGCGATGTACACCGGCGGATGAGGGGCCTGTACTGGCTTGGGAGCCAGGTTGATTCCCTCAACCTGGTGGTATTTGCCTTGGTAGCTGTAGTCCTCCTGGGTCCACATCCCCAGCACCATTTCCAGCCCTTCGGTGAATCGCTCGCGGGCCTCTTCCTGGTCGACGGCGTAACCCTGGAAGTGGGCGGGAATTGCGCCGCGTCCGATGCCGAAGATGGAGCGTCCGCCGGATAGCACATCCAGCGCAGCAGCTTCCTCGGCCAAGCGTATGGGCTGGTGCAGAGGCACCAGGTGCACCGCGGTGCCGATGCGTATGCGGCTGGTGGTCTGGGCCATTGCCGCCCCGATGACCATTGGCGCGGGCATGACGGAAAAGCGCGAATTGAAATGCAGTTCGGCCAGCCAGGCCGCGTCGAATCCCAGCCGGTCGGCCAATTGTACCTGAGCGATGGTGTCCTGGTAACGCTGCGCCGGGGACTGGTCTTCCGCGCAAGGCAACTGGTAAAAAACGCCGAACTTCATGGATAGCCCCTCAAACGTCGTTGTCTGACCTGATTCTACACCACGTTGCCACCCTGCGACGGGATGAACTGGTACTATAATTGACGGAGAATACTGTCCAAAGAATTGCGAGGGTAATGGAACCGTCAAATTCGGAATCTGAAAGGTACGCTGAACTGAGCCGCCAGTATATCGAACGCGCCGACGGGTATCTGCTCGCGGGCGACAGGGTGCAGGCTTCAGAGAAAGGCTGGGGCGCGGTAGCGGAAGCCGTAAAATCCATTGCAGAGCAGCGGGGGTGGAATCACCAGGGACACCGCTTGCTTGATGACATCGTTCTGCAACTGTCTGAAGAGTGGGAGCGCCCGGATATGCGGCTTCTCTTCGACACTGCGGAAAGACTGCACATCAATTTTTACGAAGACTCACTGGCGGCAGACGGCATCGCAGCAAGACTCGGTAACGTCAAAACAATGTTACGGGAACTGGATGCTCTGCGTACTTTGCCATCTCGCCCTGTCGTCCTGGATAGCAGGGAACGGAGGTTGCGCTGGCGGCGGCTCACCGGGGAGTTGTTGCCGCTGAGGTCGTCTTAGATAGACCTCCCAGCTTCAATTTGCCCACAATCCTGCATCCGCTCGATAGCTTGCTCAATGGGATTTTTTATCCAGTCAAACGTCTGTTCCTTGGATTGCTTTCCCGTTTGCTTGGATATTTCAGCCACCACCTGCGCCATGACCACCACGCCGATGTCATTCCGGCTCAATTTCCAACCACTCGCTCTTAGCCTGGCCACCTGCGCCTCGGCGCGGTCAAAGGCATGAGTCAACACCAAACCATCCCTGTTGCCCGCTCCGGTTGTTTCGCATCGGCTCTTGCGGCACACCATGATAACATCGAAGTCGATGGGGGATTTTGCTTGGCGTTTGGGAGCAGCTACGGACATCTCGGCCTTTACCGGGTGGCAGGCCGTGATTTGGAAACCCGCACCCGTTATCGCGCTCAGGACGCTCCGCCAGCCCTCCCACTTGGAATGGTGATAAGTGAATACTAGCAGTCCGTCATCCTTAAGCACCCGGCGAGATTCCCGAAAAACTCGCGTCAAGCGGTCAGTGAAAGCCTCAACATCCGAATTCTGGACTTCCGACTTAGATCGTGTGGTATGCGCTTGATGGCTGGGAGAATCATCAAGAATTACTCTCTGCCAAGCGTAAAAGAAGTCCGCTAGCTGCGAATAATGCACGTTGTCGAAGAAGGGCGGGTCTGTGACTACCAAGTCAACGCATCCGTCCGGCAAGTCGGTAGCCGCCGAATCACCGCAAGACACGTAGAGTTTGGGATTCCTGCAAAACTGGTCATACGACTCGCTGTTGGAGATTCCGGTCAGCGGTTCATTGATGTTGTAAGTCTTTATGGACTGTTTACCGGTCTCATTGGGCGACAACGCTAGCTCAAAGGGTTGCTGAGCGTATTGTGCCGCCCGCATCAGCCTGCTGCGGAACAGCGTCGAGAAGGCACCCGAGCTCTTGGGCGTCCCCCAGATATTTGCTTCAAGAGGGGTACGCTCGGGTTTCAGGATATGGTGATTGAACATATGTCTGACTGCGCCAGTTCCCTCGCCCTTGTATGAAGCAAACATATTGTTGAATTCAAGCATTCCTGAGAACAAGCAAAGGAAGGGGTCCCGGAGCTGGGCGTCATCAATTTTCTTGATACGGTCCGCCAATATGGATGTGCAGAGAAGCTGGCGAGCGTTGAACATTTGGTTCCAAGCGCGGAAACCGTAGTTAAGCGCCTGGTCAGTATTGTATCCGGGTTCTATTTCCTCCTGAGGAATACTGTATGCAGACTTCTCCAAATCGGCCGCCGCCTTACGATATAGCTCTTCATCGTAGCCGGTTATTTGGTGATATTCCTTCCTTCCATCGTGGGTCAGGACAAGTCTTGCGTACATGCGATAGATGGGCGGGGAGCCGGTCTCCCTTATGGCGCGGCCTATGACAAACTCGCATAGGCAACCTGGACATTTGGCCGATTTGCCTCTTACAGGCCCCGCGGTTGCGTTGAAACGGTATCCGCAGCTTGAACAGTCCATCATACAGACCCGGTAGTCTTCCGGGGAAATCGCTCCGCATTTGGGGCATACGACCTGTACCCTGGGATTGCGTGCAGAGTAGGCGTGTTTGGCGAAGATGTAGTTGGAAAACAGGTCAACAGAGAAGCGGCATACAGGGCATGGCACTTGCATCACCCAGAAGTAGTAGAGAGCTTGGCACAAAATCCCATCCGGCAGATACGCAGTATAGTAGCCGGAAATCGTATCGGCGACATCCGCCTCTATTTCTCGATAAGTCTTTTCAAGTTCCGACGTGTCTGGCAGGGTAAGGGCAGTGCGGACTTGCAGGTATGATACTGGATTTATGTCACGGCCAATGGCATCACTTCCCAGCTTTAACGTTTCCCCGATGGTTGTGCCGCTCCCCATAAACGGGTCGTACACCACGGCGTCCTTGAACCGGACGGGGGAGTAAAAGAGGTCTATGACGTCCGTGCCTTTCGGCGTTAAAGCGCCCAAGAGAATCCCGCGAAAGACGGACCCCAATCGCTGAGCCCACCACTTGTGAACGTGATAGATAGGACGGTAGATTTCCTTCCGCCAGCTTTCGCGTTCTGCTATTCGGCTAAGGCCCTCAAAAGGGAAATGGTCGTCTTCGATGGCGCGGGGCGTCTCCGGTCCCGGTTGGGGTAGATTCTCCGTGATTGGGAATTGACCCATTTGTAGCTGCATCAATCAAACCGCCGGTTTCATTGTTACCGTGGGCCCGTTTGTTCCGGCAGCCCGGTAGGCAACAAAGCGATGCTCCAGACCTGCCGATGGATTATCAACATACTGAGGAGCAATGGTGTTTGCCCACAAGTCCGCGTTGTATCCGACCAACAGGCGGCCAGTCTCTATTCTCACCATTTCTCCGCACCGCTCTAACCTCTCATCCGCTTCGGCCACGCTGGGCAAAATGAGGGTGTATTGGCCCGCAGTACCATCCGTCAAGGCGAAAGGCGTGGGAGCCACGTACATTTTCCGGTCTCTGATCATAACGTCACCGTAGCTTCCAAAGCCTGTGACATGCTTGTTCTCGTGGATGTATTCATGATTGGCGTTTAGAAAGTCGCCGTGAAATAACACCAAATCTATGACCGGATAGTCGTCACCGTCGGGATCTTTCGGATATCGGCCAAACACATAATACACGGTTCTGCCATTGTGTAAGCCCGTAGGCATTTGGCTGTTAGCATCATAGGTAGCTTCACGCCCAGGGTAAGCCAATGCCTTTACTTCATATCCCACGGGGCTATGTACCATACGGAAATCGGGATAAGAGTTGCGGGCAGGAGCATCGTACGCCAAGCATATTTCGTCCAGCCTGGTCTGAAACCAGTCCTGGAAGTGGAACTCCTTGTCTGCCCGGCTGGTGCGGTGGATAAGCTGGCCTCGACGAATCGCCTGTTCACATTGGAGAAACACGTCTATAACAGAATTATCCATGTTAGCCCCTCAGTCCCGTTGGTTATGTCAGCCGGCGTCGCAGCCTGGCCTAAAGCGGGATGTTGCCGTGCTTCTTGGGGGGGAGGTTGTCGCTCTTGGTTTGCAGCATTTCGAGGGCCCGGATGATCTGGGTGCGCGTTTCGGCGGGGTCTATCACGTCGTCCAGGAAGCCCCGGCCAGCGGCGATGTAAGGGGTGGTGAATCTTTCTTTGTAGTCGTTGATGAGTTCTTGACGGGTCTGATCAGGGTTTTCCGAACCTGTTATTTCTTCACGATAAATAATGTTTACTGCGCCATCAGCGCCCATCACCGCAATTTCCGCGGCGGGCCAGGCCAGGTTGACGTCGGAGCGGAGGTGCTTGCTGCTCATCACAATATAGGCTCCGCCGTAGGCCTTGCGGGTTATCACTGAAATCTTGGGAACGGTGGCTTCGGCATAGGCGAAAATCAGCTTGGCCCCGTGCCGGATGATTCCGCCGTACTCCTGGGTCACGCCCGGCAAAAAGCCCGGAACGTCCACGAAGGTCACCAGCGGGATGTTGAAACAGTCGCAGAAGCGGACGAAGCGGGCCGCCTTGACCGAGGCGTCTATGTCCAGCACCCCGGCAAGGTAGGCGGGCTGGTTGCCCACGATGCCAACAGGCTTGCCGTTCATCCTGGCGAAGCCCACGATGATGTTGGGCGCGTAATTCTGGTGGACTTCCATGAACTCTTCGTGGTCCACGACCTTATACACGACGTCGCGCATATCGTAAGGACGACCGGGGTCTTCAGGCACAAGGTAGCGCAGGTCGGGTTCCAGGCGGTCGGCGGGGTCATCCGCCGAGTCCTGGGGCGGGTCGTCCATGTTGTTGCCCGGCAGGTAGCTCAGCAGGTGGCGCACCTCGTTGATGCACTCCTCTTCGGTTTCGCAGACGAAGTGGGCCACGCCGCTGCGGGTGGCGTGGGTTGCCGCTCCGCCCAGCTCCTCGTGCCCCACCTCTTCGCCGGTCACCGCCTTGATGACATCGGGACCAGTGATGTACATCTGCCCGATGTCCTTCACCATGAAGATGAAGTCGGTGATAGCCGGGGAGTAGACCGCGCCGCCAGCGGCCGGCCCGACGATGACAGTAATCTGCGGCACCACGCCAGAGTAAAGCGTGTTGCGCAGGAAGATGTCACCGTAGGCGGCCAGGCTGAGCGCGCCCTCCTGGATGCGGGCGCCGCCGGAGTCGTTAAGGCCCACGAGCGGACAGCCGGCCTTGGCTGCCAAGTCCATCACCTTGCATATCTTCTGGCTGACCGCCTCGGAAAGGGAGCCGCCCATCACGGTGAAGTCTTGAGCGAAGGCGAACACCTGCCGGTCTTCCACCTTGCCGTAGCCGGTGACAACAGCATCGCCCAGCGGACGGCGGTCGCCTAGGCCAAAATCGGTGATGCGGTGGGTGACAAAGGGGTCAAGCTCGTGGAAGGTGCCTTCGTCCATGAGCCGTTCCAACCGCTCGCGGGCGGTGAGCTTGCCCCGCCGGTGCTGCTGGTCAATGCGGTTCTGTCCGCCGCCCAGCCGCGACTGGCGGCGCATGGATTCCAGTTCTTCCAACTGCTGGTCAATCTGCCGTTGCTCCGCGGTCACGTGGGCCTCCCTGAGTTGGGAGGAGCCAGTCGCGCTTTTGTCGTGGCATCCTTCCCGGATCTCGCAATCCGCATTCTATCGCGCATCTCATCCCCGCGCTATGTTCAGTGATAGAATTTCACTATCCTGACTACCTTCCGTTTCTCAATGTGTTCATGCCTGCTGAATTTTCAAGCCTGACCGAGCTAATCGTTGCCAACGGCGAGAGCCTGTCGTGGGGTAAGCGCACCTATGTCATGGGCGTGATAAATGTGACGCCCGATTCATTTTCCGGCGACGGGCTGGGCGGCGACGTGGGGGCATCCGTGGAGCAGGCGCTCAGCTTCGAGGGCGAGGGGGCGGATTTCCTGGACATTGGCGCGGAGTCAACGCGGCCGGGGCATCAGCCGGTGTCGGAAGAGGAGGAGTTGGAGCGGCTGCTGCCTACGCTGGAGGCGGTGGCGGCGCGGGTTTCCATTCCTGTGAGCGTAGACACATCGAAGTCGGGAGTGGCACGGGCGGCGCTGGACGCCGGGGCCTGCATCGTCAACGACGTGTGGGGACTGAGAGCCGACCCGGAGATTGCGGCGGTGGCGGCGGAGCATGGGGCCGGGTTGGTATTGATGCACAATCAGCATGGGCACGTCTATGACAACCTGCTGGCCGACATTGCCAGCGGGCTGCAACGCAGCGTAGATTCTGCGTTGGCGGCGGGCGTGCCTCGCGCCAACCTGATAGTTGACCCCGGAATCGGGTTCGGCAAGACGGCGGACCAAAACATCGAAGCGCTGCGGGAGTTGGGGCGTCTCAGGGAGTTGGGGCTGCCGCTGCTGGTGGGGACGTCGCGCAAGTCCACCATCGGGCGGCTGCTGGGAGGACTGCCGCCGGAGGAACGGCTGGAGGGCACCGCAGCCACCGTCGCGCTGGCCATAGCCGGGGGAGCCGACATCGTGCGAGTCCATGACGTGCGGGAAATGACGCGGGTGTGCCGGGTGAGCGACGCAATCGTTAGGGACTGGCGGCCCAGCGGATGGGAGGCGAATCCATGAACGAAGTAACGGCCTATCTCGGCTTGGGTACGAACCTGGGCGACCGCTGGGCCAACCTGCGGGACGCGCTGCGGCTGCTGGCGGCGGGGCCGGGGTTGCGTCTGGCGCGCTGCTCTCAAGTCTACGAGACTGAGCCGTGGGGGGTGACCGAGCAGCCACGATTCCTGAACTGCGTCGCCGAAGTCGAGTCATCGCTGGAGCCGGAACCGCTGCTGGCGCGGTGCAAGGAGGTCGAGGAGACACTCGGGCGAGTACCGGGGCCGCGCTGGGGGCCGCGATTGATTGATGTGGACATACTGCTCTATGGGGCGCAGGTAGTAGAGTTGCCTGAGCTGGAAATTCCGCACCCCAGGTTGCACCTGCGGGCTTTCGCGCTGGCGCCTCTGGCGGAACTGGCCCCGTCGGCGGTCCACCCGATGCTGGGTCGCGGCATCGGCGAGCTGGCGCGCGCCTCGGAAGGAAGAGATGGTGTAAGGGCGATGGGCGAAATGAAATTGGCACTCCAAGACTCAGAGTGCTAATTCGCAGTTGACAATCGTACCTGCTTGGCGCATATTTTTATATGTTTGTTTATTTTCTCCGGCTGGCCCCATGAACTTGACCTTCTCCCAGCAAGAGAGGGCACTTTTAGCGCAATACGAAACAGCATAGATATACAAGGAGCCTACAATGGCGGACAAACAGCTATCTTTTGATGACGGAGCCCGTGTAAGTCTGTTGAGCGGCGTGGAGCAGTTGCGGCGTGTGGTCGGCCTGACCCTCGGCCCAAGTGGGCGCAACGTGATGCTCAGCCGGATGTTCGGCAACCCGGTGGTTTGCAGCGACGGCGTTACCATAGCCAAGGAAGTCGAACTGCCCGACCCTTATGAAAACCTGGGCGCACAGTTGGTTAAAGAGGCAGCCTCCAAGACCAACGATGCCGTGGGCGACGGCACCACTACCTCGGTAGTGTTGGCCGACGCCATCGTTCGCAACGGATTCAAGAACGTGGCCGCCGGCGCCAACGGCATGGGCCTTCGCATCGGCATCGAGACCGCCGTGGACGCCGTGGTGGCCGAGTTGCGCGGTATGGCCATTCCGGTGGAAGGCCGCGAGCAGGTGGCCCGCGTGGCCGCGCTGTCTGCTCACGAGGAAGCCATCGCCGAGCAACTGGCTGACGCGCTTGAGAAGGTGGGCCGCGACGGCGTAGTTACCATCGAAGAGTCCAAGTCCCTCACCGACGAACTGGACTTCGTGGAAGGCGTCCGCATTGACCGCGGGTATCTTTCGCCTCACTTCGTTACCGATACCCAGCGCATGGAAGTGTCCATTGACAGCCCCTACTTTCTGCTCACCGACCAGAAGGTCAGCACCCCCAACGACCTCATTGGCATCCTGGAAAAGATGGTGGGAGCCGGAAGGCGGTCGCTGGTGCTGATTGCGGAGGACGTTGACGGCGAGGCCCTGTCCACCCTGGTGGTCAACAAGATGCGTGGCATACTCGACTGCGTGGCGATCAAGGCTCCGGGCTTCGGAGAGCGGCGCAAGGCCCTGCTGGAAGACATGGCCATCGTCACTGGCGGCACGGTCATCAGCGCCGACCGCGGCCTGAAGCTGGACGCCGCTGAAATCGAGCACTTGGGTTCGGCTCGCCGCCTGGTTGCCAACAAGGACGAGTCCACCATCATCGAGGGGCACGGCCCAGAGCAGGGCGTCAAGGACCGGCTGGACCAACTGCGGGTGCAGATAGAGGAAACCAGCTCGGACTACGACCGGGAGAAGCTACAGGAACGCATGGCTGCACTGGTGGGTGGCGTGGCCGTGGTCAAGGTCGGCGGCGCCACCGAGCCGGAGGTCAGCGAGCGCAAGTCGCGCGCCGAAGACGCTCTTTCCGCCACCCGCGCCGCCATTGAAGAGGGAATCGTCCCCGGCGGTGGCGTTGCCCTGATTCGCGCCGGACATGTGCTGGACGATGTCATCGGCTCGCTGTCGGGCGACGAGGCTCTGGGTGCCCGGCTGGTGCGCGACTCTCTGAGCGCGCCGCTGTACCTGATCTCCGAGAACTCCGGCTACGAAGCGCCGGTGGTGGTCGAAGAGGTGCGGTCCGGCGAGGGCGACTGGGGATTCAACGCCGAGATCGGAGAGTACACCCACCTGATTCAGGCTGGCATCATTGACCCGGTGAAGGTGACCCGCTCGGCCCTG
Source organism: Dehalococcoidia bacterium (assembly GCA_965232885.1). GTDB lineage: Bacteria > Chloroflexota > Dehalococcoidia > Lucifugimonadales > UBA3495 > VXOI01. The sequence goes on from CBDDQX010000004.1 coordinate 313,691, forward strand.
GAGAACGCGGGCAGCATCGCGGGCATGATGCTGACCACCGAGACCATCATCACCGAGATCCCCGAGGAGAAGCCCCTGCCCGCCGATATGCAGGACTTCATGCACGACTAACAGGCCCTCGATCAACCAATATGGAGACGGAGTAGGGGCGCACAGCAGTGCGCCCCTATGATTTTGCCAATGTACGGAAACCCTTTGAATCGGGAAGAAATCGCTCTGCTGATTACAGGCGATTCCCCACTCATTGAGAACTACACCGCCCTGGAAGCCCAGCTACAGCCCAACGGCTTCGACCTAAGCGTGGGACAGGTGGCTCGATTCGCCACGCCGGGGCAAATTGGCGGCTCTGACGCAGACCGCGTACTGTCCGATACTGAGCCGGTGCCGTTCGACGCCGAGGGGTGGCTGTCTCTGGAACCGGGGGCGTACCTGGTTACCTTCAACGAGGTGGTGAACCTGCCGCCGGACCTGATGGCTCTGGGCCGCCCCCGGTCCAGCCTGCTGCGCAGCGGGGTCGCCCTGCATACGGCGGTGTGGGACGCGGGCTATCGCGGACGCTCGCAGTCGCTGCTGACGGTGCAACACCCCGACGGCTTCCGCCTGCAACGCAACGCACGGGTAGCGCAACTGGTGTTCTACCGCCTGGCTACACCGCCGGAGCAGGGCTACCTGGGCCGGTACCAGGGCGAGGGGTTGTAGGCGGGAGGCCGTTGGCCTCGCGATAGGCGTCGGTGAGGGCTTCCAAAAACCCATTGGGCAATTCCCAAAGGGAAGTGTTTCTACCTATTTTGTACCCGATGATTTCCTCTATCCGCCGTTTAGTTTTCGGAGCCCTGCGGTCGAAAGTGGGACCGTTAAACATCAGGTATCCCCATCCAGACTGATTTTTGAACACGTTTACCAGTCCGCCACTGTAGCTGTCAGGAAACCTGATCCGTAACACCGTATTATAAGAACCAGAACTGGTTTCAAGAGATACCAATCCCATTTCTTCCAAAGAAACCGCTAATTGGTGCAAATTCATCAGTCTTTCTTTTTGACTCTCTTCCGCTGTCTCAATACTACGAAGAAAAACCTCTGCGCTCGACGATATTGCTACTTGATGATGCTCAGCCTCTTTCTCTCTATCCCGCAACCGGATCATATATTCTGTAGATTCAGGCATAGGTATAACTTGGGATTTTTCCAACAACAAGGCATTCCCCATTCGGTAAGGCTGCAACTTAACGCAAGTTATATCCAAACCACTCTGGTTCAGCCATAAAACGCTAGTGGTCAGTTCTTTGGAAAATTCTGACGACGCTAAGATAATACGCGGGTATTGTGTGTGGATTTCGCCATCGTTATCGCTCAAATGTTCGTTTATCAGCCTTTCAGCATCATCATTATTGCCCCGAGAATGAATATACTGCTTATGAGCATCAATCATTTGCACCCTAGTCATATTGGAAACCATTGCGGCGTAGCGAATGGCCTGCAAGTCCATCAAACTATCATAATCACTGCGCTTCAGTTCAATCACTACAAGTCTGTTCTTACCGTCTAGGGCCAATAGGTCAATGCGCCGGTTGGATTCTTCCCAATCCCCAAACTCTTCAGCGACGATGAACAGCCCTTCTTCTAGAGCTTCGGGCTGGTCGCGCAGCATCCGTTGCAGGTCGGCCCGTTCCTGCAGATCCTCCTCCTTGAAGGTGGTGGGTGGTACGGGTTCCAGGTTGTCGGCGTTCCAGCGGTACAGCGGCATGGACGGCCCTCGCGCTTGTGATTGGCCGGATTATACCTTTCGCGCTATCATCATTACACCATGACAGACTTCAAAGCCATCGTTACCGCTCACGCACACGCTTGCGGGTTCGACTTGGCGGGCATCACGTCCGCCGACGATTTCGCCGCCGACCGTGGCGCTGCTTTGGAACGCATCCGCGAGGGGCGGATGGACGGCCTGCCGTGGTACACGGAGTCGCGGGTTATGCGGGGGACCAGTCCGTCGGAACTGTTGCCGGGGGCGCGGTCTATCATCTGCCTGGGATTGAGCTATCTGGGGGATGACTGGCCGGAGGGTGAGGCTCACCCGTCATCCGGCCGGGTGGCGCGGTATGCGTGGGTGCGCGACTATCACCGGGTGATGAAGCGGAGGATGCGGGAGTTCGTGCGCGGGCTGGAGCGGGAGCTTGGGGCGGAGATCGCAGCCCGCTGGTATGTGGACGACGGGCCGATGCTGGACCGGGCGGCGGCCAACCGCGCGGGCATCGGATGGTTCGGGAAGAACACCAACATCCTGACGCCGCAGTTCGGGTCGTGGGTGTTTCTGGGGCAGGTTATTACCGACCTGGAACTGGAGCCGGACGCTCCCTTGAAGAAGTCCTGCGGTTCCTGCGTCCGCTGTATCGAGGACTGTCCCACCGGGGCCATCGTTGCGCCGTATGTGGTGGACAATGCCCGGTGCATCTCCTACCTGACCATTGAGAACCGGGGGCCGATTCCCCCCGAGCTTCGCCCGCTGATGCAGGACTGGGTCTTCGGCTGCGACATCTGCCAGGATGTTTGCCCGGTCAACCGCAAGGCGCAACCGGGAGTTTTCAACGCAGAGCACGGGGAACGCCCCCACCCTAACTCTCCCCCGGAGGGAGAAGGGATTTCTCCGGTGCTCTCCACGTCTTCTGTGGCTAATGGTTTTCTGGACTTGGTGGAACTGCTGGAAATGTCCGAGGACGATTTCCGCTCCCGCTTTGCCGGAACCCCGATAATGCGGGCCAAGCGCACCGGGATGCAACGCAACGCCTGCGTTGCGCTGGGCAATTTGGGAGATTCTATGGCTGTGCCTGCGCTGGGGCGCGTCCTGCGGCAGGGTGAACCAATGGTGCGAAGCCACGCAGCCTGGGCGCTGGGGCGCATCGGCGGGCCGGAGGCGGCGGCCTTGCTGTCGGAAGCTGCGGCCACGGAATTAGAACCCGACGTGCTTGAGGAAATCGAGTCGGCACTTGGAAACTTCCTCATAACAGCGTAGAGTACCAATCTGCCGTTGTCGCCTGCCAGCGTTCCGTTTCAGGTGTTCCAATGGATTGACGACGGGGGTTTGGATTCCCGCTCCCCGTTTCCACAGGGACAAGGTTCGCGGGAATGACGGGTTGTGGCGGTCGTACCACCTGAATGGAAACGCTATCTTGCCGGCTGCGCGGGAATCCACAGGTTCAGTACCTGTTCGAGTTAGGGAACACGATAGAGAGTTTGGAGGAATTGATTATCATAGCCTTGCGCTCCAGAAATAAACGGAGTCGGTGAGACCTTTGTTCTATGGCTGGATAATGGTCAGCGCGGCCCTGCTGGTGAACGGCCTGTCAAGCGGACCTGTCTGGAGCGGCGTCGGCGTGTGGATCAAGGCCCTGGAGCTACACTTCGGTTGGAGCCGGGCACAATTGACTGGGGCGTTTTCCATGGCCCAGCTCGAGGGCAGCATCATCGGCCCCTTGATGGGCTACCTGATCGACAAGCTGGGTTCGCGCCGGATGGTCCTCATCGGGATGGTGATTACCGGCCTGGGTTTTCTCCTCTTCAGCCGCACCACGAACATTTACATCTTTTACCTCTCCTACGGGTTGATCATGCTCGGTACGGCGGCGGGCACCTGGCTGCCATATATGAGCGTGGTCAACCGCTGGTTCGTGCGAAGGCGGGGCATGGCCATGGCCATCGCCGCCGAGGGCTCGCCGCTGGGCGGTCTGGTGCTGGTGCCGATACTGGCGTGGGCGGTAACCCCCGGAAATCACGGCTGGAGCGTCACGGCCCAATGGATCGGGGTGGTGTTCCTGTGCCTGGCGTGGCCGATGTCCTGGTTGATCCGGGAGCGTCCGGAAGATCATGGACTTCTTCCAGATGGAGATCCCCCCGGATCAAGGGGCGCATGACGCGGCCAGACCGATTGGGAGAGCGGCATCGCCGGACCAGCTTAATTTCACCGCGCGGCAGGCGATACGGACTCGCGCATTCTGGCTGATCACTTTCGGCCATGCCTGCTCTACCATACTTTTCGCCACCTTGACTGTACACCTCGTGCCCATGTTGACGGACCAAGGCTTGTCATTGCAGTCGGCGGCATACGTGTTTTCGATAGTAATGGGGTCGGCCGCCATCTTTCAGTTGATTGGGGGCTATGTCGGGGACAGGATCCCGGTGAACATCGCCATAGCCATCTTCGGCTTTATCCAGGCGGGCGGCTTCCTCATGGCAGTTTTGGTAAATAGCTTCCCGATGGCCATGCTCTTTGCCGTGACATTCGGCGCAGGATTCGGTGGACGAAACCCTCTTACCACCGCGATACGCGGCGAGTATTTCGGCAAAACCGCCTTTGCCACCATCACCGGCATCTCCAGCGCACCCATGTATGCTTTCATGTTGGCCGCTCCGCTCTTCGCGGCGTTCCTGTTCGACTCGACCGGAAGCTACACCCTCGCGTTCCTGATCATCGGAGGTTTGGGAATGATGAGCGGCGTGCTGTTCCTGATGGCCAAGAAGCCAACCTCCATTCCATTGGACGGAAGGATCCCAGCACCTTCCCCGGCTGACTGAATCGAGGGCTGACTGAATCGAGCCTGCGCCAATGGGACGTGCGACTAATGGCAAATACCGGCAATAAGCAGACAAAGGGGCAGGATTTGTGCCTGCTAATACCGGGGAGACGCCCCACCCTAACCTTCCCCCGTAGGGAGAGGGAATAACCGCGCGAGACTTTCGTTGGCTAACGTCGGGGGGCAGGCTGTTGTGGAGGCTGCGCCGCGGCAGGTCTGCGGCCTCCAGAGCGGCGGCGGCGCTGCTGGGTGCGGGTTGGCGCTACCGGGGCAGGCTGATAGTCTTTGCCGAGGTGTAGCTTCTTCATTTCCTCTTCGATGAGCAGGAAGTCGTTCTTGGGCAGCAGGTGCAGGTTTCCCTGGAAAGCCATGTACCAGTCCTCAGGCGCCCAACGTTTCACGTACTCCAGTCTCGGCGCGATGAGATTGGCATCCATGAACTGCTCGTCCTTCAAGACTATCTCCGGGCGAATTTTGACCCGGTATGGAAACCCAGCCCTGCCTTCCCTCTCCCAAATCGCGTCATCGGACTCGAAGTAGTCTGACGTTGCGGTGGCAGTGGCAACGAAGCGGCGCAGGTGAGTAAGGTACATCAGGATGCGGTCGCCTTCCGAGATTCGCTGAACCTTCCTGCGGTGCTGGGATTTCAGGCCCATCATGGAGAACCCCATGTCCTGGGTAATCCTGAAATTCCGCTCATTGTTTGCAATCATCCAGAAGTTGCTCGCCATAGCCCCTCTGGGAATTGAAATATCTGTAAAACTACATTCTAGCACGCTAAAGGTTTTGATTCTTTGTCTGGATCAGGGTTTTACATGGATGAACAGGATGGACAGGATGGACAGGACAGGAGTTATGCAGTTGGTCACGAAATTGTGTCTATCTGCCAGCTTGCCCGGATGCGAAATCCCACCCTAACCCTTCCGCTCAATGGGAAGGGAACTATTGAAAGACGCTGAGTTCGGGATGCCGTGGCTTGTGGCTGAGGCGGCGGTGTTGTACTATCTGGCGCAACATTTATTTGCATTTGGGGGAATGGCTGTGACTTCTTCTGCTCCGCGGGACATCGCCATTGTGGGGGTTGCCGAGTCCGACGTAATGGGCAACGTGCCCGGCAAGTCGTCGTTGCAGCACCACGCCGAGGCGGCCTACAACGCCCTGGACGACGCCGGTCTGAAGATGAGCGATATTGACGGTGTGCTGACCGCCGGATTCTCCACGCTGGCTACGGCGGAGTATTTCGGCATTGAGCCGGTATTCACCGACAGCACGTATGTCGGCGGCTCTTCTTTCGTCATCCACGTGGCCCACGCGATAGCTGCCATCCGGGCCGGGTACTGCGAGACCGCGCTCATCACCCACGGGCAGGCCGGGCGTTCCACCAGGGTGCGAGTGCCAGCCGACGGCAATCTACCCGCAGCGCAGTACGAGGCCCCCTACGGCATCATCGGCGCTCCCATCAACTACTCGATGGCCTGCACCCGCTATATGCACGATTACGGCGAGGACAAGACTCGGCAGGGCATGGCGGAGATCGCCGTGGCTACCCGCAAGTGGGCCAACCTCAACCCGGTGGCGCAGATGCACGATACGCCAATGAGCTTCGACGACTATCACAACTCCCGCTGGGTTTCCTGGCCCTTCCATCTGCTGGACTGCTGCCTGGTCACCGACAGCGGCGCGGCAGTGATTGTCACCACGGCGGAGCGGGCGGCGAGCTGCCGCAAGGAGCCGGTGTGGGTGCTGGGCGGCGGCGAGTCCCATGACCATAATATCATCAGCCAGATGCCGTCTTACACCATCACCCCGGCCAGGGAATCGGGGCCGAGGGCGATGGCGCGAGCCGGCCTGACCCACGGCGACCTGGACCTGGCGATGATCTATGACTCCTTCACCTACACCGTTATGGTAACGCTGGAGTCGCTGGGTTTCTGCGGGCGCGGCGAGGCGGCGGACTTCGTGGCGAACCAGCGCACCGCTCCGGGCGGCGACTTCCCCCTGAATACCAGCGGCGGCGGGCTGTCCTACACACACCCGGGGATGTACGGAATTTTCCTGCTGGTGGAGGCGGTGCGACAGCTTCGGGGAGAGTGCGGAGAGCGGCAGGTAATGAGCAAACGCTCGCCGGGGGAAGCGGCCAAGACGGCCATCGTCAACGGCACAGGCGGATCCCTGTCCTCCACCGGCACCGTGCTGCTGGCTACATAGTCTGTGCCAGCGCCGTATGCGCTATACTCCGGCCCCAACCGCATACCGGCGGGAGACAACGGCATGGGCAAACTGACGGTGACCATAGGCGTGGCCGGCCAGCAGGGATCGCACTTCCACGATGTGGAGGTCACTGTGGACACAGGATCCACTTTCACCGCCGTGCCTAGAACGCTGCTGGAGCGACTGGGGGTGCCGGTGGCCCCGCCAGGCCCGCTCCAGGCTGGCCGACGGGAGTACCGTCCCAGTGGACATCGGCTGGACCATGATTCGGATCGAGGATCAGGTGTTCCCGACACGAGTCACCTTTGCCGAAGAGAACGAACCCAGCCTTCTGCGGTCGTATCCTTAGGAGGAGGCTCTCTTGGCCGTCGACCCGGTGGGACAACGGCTGACACCGGTGGACGCAGACCGTCTCTGAGTCGCCGGGCAAGGCTGCTTATGCCGGGGCGCAGAGCAACCGCATTCTCTCCATCATTTCCGGTGTTCGCGGGAATCCAGTGGGCTTTGTTTTTGTCAGGATGGCATTAGCAAAGAGACTCTGGATTCCGGCTTTTGACGGAATGGCGGGCCGCGCTCCATTTCGACATGGGCAGGATTGACGAAACGGGACAGTTCCTCGTCGTAGACAAGTAACTTGGCGCACGGTATTCCCAACATACGCTGATATTACCTTTGCAATCGTCCTGGGGCTTGCCTTGGCAGGGGCGTATTACCCCTCCGTACTATTTGACTAAGTTCAATCTGGGCTAAATTCCTGAAATTTCGTACCAACTCTAGTCGCAGAAGGCCTCGCCAATTGTGCTAGTATCCTTCGAGTACTGGACAAGCGTCTCCCAGCGATGACTTGTTCATCTGTTTTACGCTTCGGCGAAAGGATACGAGCTTATGGACCGCACGATTTCCTCTTTTCTACAGCATCTCCTAGTGGAAAAGGGCTTCTCCCAGAACACTTGCGATGCTTACCGCAACGATCTCTCCCAATTCTCGGAGTTTCTGGACAGGAACGGAAGCGGCCCCGGCACCAGCAACAACGCCTATGACTGGACCCGGGTGGACATAGATATTCTGAACCTGTACATCAACGACCTCAAAAACCGAAAGGGATACCGCAACGCCACCACCGCCCGGAAAGTGGCCTCGGTGAAATCCTTCTTCGGTTTCATGGCGGAAAACGGGATCGTCACCGAAGACCCGACGGAGTCGCTGGGAACTCCCAAGGTGGGGCGCTCCCTCCCCAAGTATCTCACCGAGGAGGAAATCAGCAAGCTGCTGGAAGTAAGCTACAAGCCCGGCACCAACGAAGGGCAGCGAGATGCGGTCATTATGGAGTTGCTCTACGCCACCGGGCTGCGGGTCGGGGAACTGGTATCGCTAAACGTGAACGACGTCAACATTGAGGAGTCCTATATCCGGTGCCTGGGCAAAGGGTCGAAGGAGCGCATAGTCCACCTTTACCCCAAGGCGTTGCGGGAATTGGCAAAGTACATGAAGAATGCCCGGCTGGCTATGCTGGGAAACCGCAAGCAGGAGCCTGCCTTGTTCGTCAATCACCGGGGCGAACGACTCACCCGCCAATGGGTATGGTCAATTCTGAAGAACTATGCCCAAGCCGCTGGTATCAAGTCCAGCATCACGCCCCACACGCTGCGGCACAGCTTCGCCACCCACCTGCTGCAAAACGGCGCATCGCTGCGCCACGTTCAGGAATTGCTGGGCCACTCCAGCATCTCCACAACCCAGGTCTATACCCACCTAACCAGTCCCTACGTGCGAGAGGAATACGAAAGGAGCCATCCGAGAGCGTAGGCTGGTCAACTGGCTGTCGATGCGAAGGATTTCACCTTCGCCCTAACCCTCCCCCTCAAGGGGAGGGAATTTTTGTCTAACCGCGATTGCCTTGGCGCGCCCCCATATGCTTGTTGACAATAACCGCGTCTCATTTGACTGCCTTTTTCCTCCGATTGCTGGTATAGTTGGATTATAGTCTTTGATAAGATCGCAGGAGCGTCCTCCTCGGAATGGGGCTGTCCTGCGTCCGTACCCTCCTGAGAGAGGTATA